>NZ_FOPZ01000004.1 GCF_900113615.1 Halorubrum aquaticum | reverse complement strand
CTCCACGGACGACTCGACTGACGACTCCACGGACGACTCGACTGACGACTCCACGGACGACTCGACTGACGACTCCACGGACGACTCGACTGACGGCAACGGTACCGATGACTCGACGGACGACAGCACGCCCGGCTTCGGCGCGCTCGTCGCCCTCGTCGCGCTCATCGCCGCTGCCCTGCTCGCGACGCGCCGTCGCGACTAAGGCAGCTAACTCGTTCGAGTAACCACCGGCCCCGCGCCGGTCACTTCGCGGGACTTTCTTTATCGCGACGCCACACCGACCAGCGACGGTGCTCGGTTGGATCGATCATACCCAGATCGGTTCCGTGGTACACTCTTGGACTCGTATCGAAGATCGATCTGCCGTCGATCTCAGTGTCGGATCACATCGACGATGCTGCTCGCTCGTCAAGGGGCGATCTGGCTCACGACGCGCGTGACGCCGACGAATACCGGCCGATATTGATCCGAACATTACTCGTCTTACAGAGATTCGTGGAGAAAGCCCACGATTTCAATCCAGTCTCTCACCCACAAATCGAGTCGCTGCCGTGCCCGGAGCTACTCGTCATCTCGCTGTGATTTCCACACTTCACGATGCGTTCCAAGTTCTCGGCTCTCCTTTTGCTCGAAGGCTCGATACTGTGGAGTATCTCGTCGTCCGTGCCACGACGTCCGCGTAGCTCCTAGAGATTCTCTGTGTTCTCGACGTCAGGGTCGGTGCCGTGGTATCGCGCAGTACCTCACGAACGAACTTCGACCGAGTAGTGTACTCTAGTTCCTCGGCCAGTTTATCGAGCTCCTCTGGAAGCCGCTTCGGGATATAATTCGACCATGTCGCCGTCAGTCTCTGTTTCCGTACGCATGTTCTGTGGTACGTAGGCGGTACTCGAAGGATCGACTCAATCGCTCCGTGGATCCAGCACCCTCACTCTCTCCTCTCTGCCTACTCTACGGGAATCTGAAGGTCCGCGACGTGGCGAGCGCGATAGAAGCGCACGTAGCGGGTCACGATCCGCCAGCCGACGACCGCGAGGCCCGCGCCGGAGGCGTTGGTAAGCACGTCGTCGTAGGTAGCGTAACGTGCCGACAGCGTCGACTGGAGCAGCTCGATCCCGGCTCCGTAGGCGGCGACCGCACAGAAAACGAGCGCGAGGACTTGCCAGTCCGGTCGCGGGGTGTCCTGAAGCGTGTACGCCAATGTTGCGGCGAGCCCACCGTACGCGAGCAAGTGGAGCCACGTCGAGAAGCCGAGCAGCCCGAAGGGCCCGGTGCGGAACGTGCTGCTGCCCGGTGCGGGCACGACGGAGTAGAGGAGGATGACGAGCGCGACGAGCGCGACCGCGGCCCAGCGGACACCCCGCGGGATCAACGGCAGGCGGATCCGAGCCATGTACGTCCGGTGGCGACGCACCGGACCTAAAACGTCCGGTCCTGAGACGACTGTGAGGCTGTCTGCGGACGGGGGAGACAACGGAGGATTTTACCCGGTCGCCCGCACAGAGTCGGGTAATGGCGGACCCGCACGCGGCGACGCGGGAGCTCCTCGAGGAGCGACCGGCAGTCGAGTCGGCGCTCGAATCGGTCCTCGCGGCGGATGAGTCGCCCCCGTGGACGTTCGACGAGGTCGATGTCGACTCCGGCACCTTCGGCGAGTTAGTCTCGCGGGGGATCGTCGAGCGCGAGGGCGACGAGTACCGGGTCGCGGACCCGGAGGCGGTCCGGGCCGCACTCGACAGAGAGGCGTACGAGCCGGCAGGGACGGAAGCCGGTAGATCGGGTGGTAGCTTCGGGGAAGGGTTTGGATCGGTTCTCCCGACCGTCAATCCCACCTTCCTCGCCGCGCTCCTCGGCTCGTTCGGCTTCCTGTTTCTCGCCCGGATGGTGACGTATCGGCAGGTGTTCCGTGAAGAGATCGTCACGCTTCCTGGGAACGACCCGTACTTCTACCGATATCACGTCGACCGGCTCCTCACGGCGTCGCCCGATCCGCTCTCGCTTGCGGCGATCGGGGAGGTCCTCGGCGGCCGGACGGGCGGCGAACCGCTCGTCCACACGATCGGGTACTGGGCGACGCTGCTAGTCGAGGGGTCGCCCGAGCAGGCGGGCGTCGCGATAGCGTGGATCCCGGTCGTCGCGGCGCTGCTCGTCGGCTGTCTCGTCGCATGGACCGCCCTCGCGATCACCGAGGACGAACGGGTCGCGGTCCTCTCGGTGGCGGCGCTCGCGCTCACACCGGTCCACGCGCTGTACTCCGGAGTCGGGTTCTTCGACCACCACGCGCTCGATTACGTGTGGGTCGCCGCGATGGGGGCCACACTCGTCTGGCTGGCGCGCGACCTCGATGAGCGGGCAGCCGCGGACGGAGCAGGAATCAACCCAATCCGCGGCCATCTCATGTCCCCGCTCACCTGGATCGTTGCCGCTGGGTTCGGGTTGTCGGTCGTCGCCGCGGTCTTCAACTGGAACGGCTCGCCCGTGTTGTTGACGGGCGTCGCCGCGTACGTTTTCTTCCGATCGGGTTCGGACCTCCGGGCCGGCCACTCGCCGCTGTCCAGCGTCCTTCCGGTCGTCTTCGGACTCGCGCTCGCGACGGGGCTCTCCCACTGGATCCACACGACTAGCGGCTGGCAGGAGCCGGCAGTAGTATACGCTCCCGGGCTCGTACTCGGCGGGACGCTCGTCGTCACGGTGGTCGCCGAGGTAGCCGCCCGAGTCGACCGGATCTCCCCGCGACTCTACCTCGGCGGCGTCCTTATCGGAGTGACGGCGTTCCTCGCGGCCGTCCGGGTGCGATTCCCGGAGATCGTCCGCCGGTTCCTCGAACGTGGCGATATCGTTGCTGCCGAACGGGAGATCGCCGAGAGCCGCCGGCTGATAACCGGCGAGTACGGCGTCTTCTTCGGGAGCATCGACATGTTCGGCTGGCTGCTGTTCATCGGGCTCCCCGCGCTGGGGTACGTCAGTTGGCGCTGTCTGCGGAGCCACGAGCCTCGTTGGCTTGTCCCCTGCGGGTTTGCCTGGCCCCTGCTCGGCTTCTCGCTGTTTGAGATCCGCTTCACCGGCGAACTCTCGCCGTTCATGGCGATATTCGTCGCGGTCGGGACGCTCGTGCTCCTCGAGAAGATCGACGTGGCGGAGCCGCCGACGTTGTTCGGCGAGCGGAGGCGACGGAAATTGGATCTCGACGCGTTTCGGCCAACGGAGCAGACCGCCTACGCCGTTGGCGTGCTGCTGCTTGTCGGCAGCCTGAGCCTAGTCATGGTGCCGGCCGTCATGGACACTGTCGCCCAGGAGGACGCCCAGGTCGAGGCGATCGAATGGATGAGTGCCGACGCCACGGACGGGGAACGTCCCGAGTTCGTGTTGAGCCGGTGGGGTCGCCAGCGGCTGTACAACTACCATGTGTTCGGCGAGGGCGAGAGCTACTCCGTGAGCTCCCAAGACGACTTGGAGGCGATGCTCACCTCGTCGGATCCGGACGCCGAGTACGATCGGTTCGCGAGCGGGGTCGGGTACATGGTGTTGGAACGCCTCGAGAATCAGGATCCGACCCCAGAGCAGGGGTACACCCGGCTCTTCGAGCACTTCGGGAGCGCGAACGGTGATGTCGACGGGGCCGGTCACTACCGCGTGGAGTTCGTTTCATCCGACGAGTCGCGAGTCGTCTTCACGCCCGTTTCGGGGGCGACGATCAACGGGACCGGCCCGACCGACGAGCGTCTCGACGTCGAGACGAACGTGTCGGTCCCTGGAGCGTCGTTCACCTACACACGATACGCCGAACCTGGCGCCGACGGTGCCTACTCGGTGACCGTCGCTCACCCGGGCACCTACGAGGTCGGCGAGCGGACCGTGACCGTCTCGGAGGCAGACGTGCGTGAGGGCCGAACCGTGGTGGTGAATGCGGACGGGTCATGAGAGCGTCAACCGGCCGGGATCCGTCAGTTTGTGGGTGATCTTCCTCGAACGGTCACGACGAAGACGCGTGATTTATATACGCTGGTCGACGTGTTTTTTATGATGCTTACCGGGTGGCGATACCGGACGGCGAGTGTTCTCGGCGTCACTTCGCTCGCGTACCTCTCCGTGTACGTCGCGAACCTTCCCGTGTTTCAGTTCCTACTCACGACGTACACGCCGATCGTCAACCGGCTTGATCCGGTCGTCTTAGAGGGAAGTGGTCTCTCTTGGGCGCTTTTCATCTCCACGGCGATCGTTGTGGCGTCGTTCGTTCCGCTGTTCCGGCCCGAACCGAGACGCGTTCTCGATGTCGTGTTCTCCGTCGAGAAGCGAGTCGTCTTCGCGGTGTGTGCGATGGCAACGCTCGGATATTTCGAATGGTCACATCGGCTCCCGCGACAGACGGTGATCCTCACGGCAGTGTTCCTGTCGATTACTCTCCCGGCACTGTTTATGGCCATCTCCCGCGCCTCGTCGGTACGTGGGGAACGCCCGATCGTCGTCGGCGACGATCCCGCCGGGATCGAGCGCATCGCGGAGGCGTACGACGGACCGATGCTTGGATACGTCGCCCCGCCGACTCCGTATCGCTCCGGCGATGACCCTACAGAGCAGGAACCGATCGCGGACGGCGGATCGGTCGCCTTCGAGCACGGATACGTCGGGGGACTCTCTCGCTTCGAAGACGTGGTCGAAGAACACAGCGTCGACTCGGCGATCCTCGCGTTCGAGGAGGCCGACCGTGCCGAATTCTTCGGGGCGTTACACACCTGCTATGAACACGGTATTGATACTAAGACGCATATCGACCACGTTGACAGCCTCCTCGTCGATTCGACGGGAAACGACGGACCGATAGTCGGCATCGACCTCGAACCGTGGGACGCACAGGATCGGCTGTTCAAGCGACTGTTCGATGTCGCCTTTGCGGGAACCGCACTCCTCGTCCTCGCTCCCGTTATCGTCCTCATCGCGCTCGCGATCAAACTCGAGGGACACGGACCGATCCTCTTCTCGCAGAGCCGGACATACCGGTTCGGAGACACGTTCACGGTCCACAAGTTCCGGACGCTGAAGCCGGAGCCGGAGGGGGAGGTCGGCACTGTCTTTGACGACGACCGGCGAACCCCGTTGGGCGATCTCCTCCGAACCACCCACCTCGATGAGATCCCGCAGCTGTGGTCGATCCTCGTCGGCGACATGAGCGTCGTCGGTCCACGTCCCGCCCAAACTGACCTCGAGGCCGGATTCGAGGACGAAGCGGCGACGTGGAAACGTCGGTGGTTTGTGAAGCCCGGACTCACGGGGCTCGCCCAGATCCACGACGCGACGAGTCAAGAACCGTCGTTGAAGATCGATTACGATGTCGAGTACATTCGGAAGCAGTCGTTCTGGTTCGATCTAAAGATCGTGGTACGGCAGCTCTGGCAGGTCGCCCGTGACGTGATGGCGCTTGGAGACGACCGGTCGGACTGACACTACCAGCCAATTCCGATCTCGACACACTCGTTGATTTCGTCGCGTCAGCGACGTTGCCACCGGTGATGATCAGCGTGTTGGCGCTTCGATCGGGTCGTCGGTACGAGTGGCCGCTTGTCCGAGCGTCACCACGGTCGCACCGGCGTCTCGCGGCATCGCGTTCTTCGCGTCGTACACGAACGTCGCTTTCGTTCCGATCCGATCGAGATCGAACGCGTCGTGGTCCACGAGGAGGACGACTGCGTCGGCCGATTCGAGCGCGTCGTCGCTCACCGACTCCACGATCGGAAGCTCCGCTTCCTGGGGGTCGACGTGCGGATCGACGAGGGTCACGTCGGCGTATCGGCGGAGGTCCTCGAACACGTCGATGGCGGGTGCGTGTCTCGGGTCACCGACGTTGGGCTTGTACGCCGCACCGAACGCGAGCACCGAGGCGTCCTCGAGCGGGACGCCGCGTGCCTCGAGCGCGGTGGTCACGCCCTCGACGACGCGATCGGGCATCTCCTCGTTCACCTCGTGTGCGTGCTCGATGAATGGGAGTTCCGTCCCGAGTTCGCCGGCCCGCCAGGTGAGAAACTGCGGGTCGATCGGGATACAGTGGCCGCCGACGCCCGGTCCAGGTTCGAACGCCTGGAAGCCGAACGGCTTGGTGCCGGCGGCCTCGATCGCCTCCCACACGTCGGCGTCGAGCCGCTCGGCGAGCGCGACGAGCTGATTGACGAGCGCGATGTTCACCATCCGGTAGGTGTTCTCGAGAGTCTTCGAGAGCTCGGCCGTCTCCGTGGCGTCCACCGGAATCGTCTCGGTGATGGCCTCGAAGAGCGTCGCCGCCGCGTCCCGTGCGGTCGGATCGTCCGCACCCACCACGAGCGGGATCTCCGATATCTCGTGACCGCCCCCGGGATTGAGTCGTTCGGGGACCATCGCGAACAGGGTCGACCCCGCGGGACGGTCGGCCGAGACGACCGGATCGATAACTTCGCTCGTGGCACCCGGGTAGACGGTACTGGAGACGACGACCAGCGTCTCGCGCTCGCCGGCCTGCTCCGCGACGGTTCCCGCGGCAGCTTCGACAGCCCCCATCATGGGCTCCCCGTCGACGACGCCGGTCGGAACCGCGAGAACGTACGCGTCACAGTCGGCGACGGTCTCGGGATCCGACCCCGGGGTGAACCCTGCCTCGAGACCCACTTCGAGGTCGGCACCGCTCACGTCGTCGACGTAACTGTCCGCCGTCCGGAGTCGTTGGACGCGTTCCTCGTCGATATCGAAGCCCCGAACCTCGAAGCCCGCATCGACGAAGGCGAGGCTCAACGGAAGGCCGACGTATCCGAGGCCGATCACGCCGATCCTCGCGTCACGTTCCGCGAAACGGCCTTCGACGCCGGTCATCGTGCGGGCACCTCGTCCGCCCGTTCGTCGATCACGTCGCGCAGGATCCGGTCGAGATCGACCGTTGGCGTCCGCCCCAGAACGTCCCGAAGCTTCGAGACGTCCGGTTCCCGTTCGTCGGGCTCTTCGAAGTCCTCGCTGTACGCCTCCGCAAAGGGGACGTGAGTGACTCCAGAGTCGGAGTTCGTGAGTTCGATCACTCTGGTCGCGAGGTCGTTGATTGAAGTCGGACCCGGTGCCCCGACGTTGAACACCTCGCCGTGTGCGTCCGGAGTCGTCAGGAGTTCGTGTGTGATCGAGACAGCCTCGGCGACGTGGGTGAAACTCCGGGTCTGGGTCCCGTCACCGTAGACGGTGAGGTCCTCTCCGGCGAGGGCCTGCTCGACGAACGTGGGGATCACCATTCCGTACTGGCCCGACTGTCGGGGCCCGACGATGTTGAAGTAGCGTCCGACGACGACGGGGAGGTCGTGTTCCGCGTGATGTCCCAGCGCGAGGAACTCGTCGGCGGCCTTGGCGGTTGCGTATCCCCACCGGGGGGCGGTCGTCGGGCCGTACACTCGGTCGTCGTCCTCGGCGAAGGGAACGGCCTCGGACTTGCCGTACACCTCCGAGGAGGAGGCGATGAACGTCGGAGTGGCGTCCTCCGCGGCCGCCTCGAGGACGTTTTCGGTTCCCTTGAGGTTCGTGCGCATCGAAGCCAGCGGGTGCTCGACGATCGTCTTCACGCCGACCGCGGCCGCGAGGTGATAGACGACGTCGGAATCGGCGACGAGGTCGGCGACGAGGGAATCATCCCGAACGTCACCGTCGACCGTCTCGAGCCGGTCGGTCTCGAGGTGTGTGAGATTCGCCGCGCTGCCGGTCGAGAAGTCGTCGAGGACGACGATCCGGTCGTCGGTCTCGGCGAGGAGGTGGTCGACGAGATGCGAGCCGATGAATCCCGCGCCGCCGGTGATCAAAACTGACATCTACTGGAGTAGTATCCGGAGTAGAGACACGTTAACTTTGTGTCTCGGTTCGTGACAGTCCTGATTCGAACGATCTCCGTGGTAGCATCCGTCTCGGACACGATCCGATCGTTCGTTCTCCGAGGGATCGGTCGTCAAGCCGGGTGTCGCCCTCGACAGGGTTTTTGTCCCGCTGGCGGAACGTGCCGGTAGACCTCGACGCGATCGACATGGTACACACACGATATAACGCCGCGAGCCCGGGAGCGACGGCCGGCCGCGCTGCCGGGGTGGTATAGATGGAGGAGAGACGGATCGGCGTCGACGTCGGCGGCACGTTCACCGACGTGGCGCTGTCGCTCGACGGCGAGCTCGTGACCGCGAAGGTCCCGAGCACCGACAACCAGAGCGAGGGGGTGATGGCCGGGATCGAGAAGGCCTGTACGGCGGCCGGGATCGACCCCGAGAGCCTCGCGGAGTTCTCTCACGCGATGACCGTCTCCGTCAACGCACTTCTCGAGGGGGACGGCGCGCGAACCGCACTCGTCACGACCGAGGGGTTCCGAGACGTCTTGGAGATCGGCCGGCAGGACCGCCCGTCGCTGTACGACCTCGACGCCGAGAAGCCGACGCCGCTCGTCCCGAGACGCCGCCGGTTCGAGGTGGACGAGCGGGCGACCGTCGACGGGATCGAACGCGCCGTCGATGACGAGGAGGTGCGCGCGCTCGCCGCGGAGATACGCGAGACGGATGCCGAGTCCGTCGCAGTCTCGCTTTTACACGCCTACGCGCATCCCGAGAACGAGGAGCGTGTCGCGAACGTGCTTCGGGAGGAACTCGACGTGCCGGTGTCGGCCTCCCACGAGGTGCTCGCCGAGTTCCGCGAGTACGAGCGCACGTCGACGACGGTCGTCGACGCCTACGTGCGACCGGCGATCGACCGCTACGTGGGCGGGCTCACGGAGCGCGCACGCGACCGCGGGATCCCCCAGCCGCGGATCATGCAGGCGAACGGGGGGATCACCGACGCCGACACCGTCAGGCGTAACGCCGTGCGGACCGTCCTCTCGGGGCCCGCTGCGGGCGTCGTGGGCGCGAGCGCGATGGCGGGTAGAGACGACGGTATCGGATCCGCTGGCCTCGTCACCTTCGACATGGGCGGGACCTCGAGTGACGTGAGCCTCGTCCGCAACGGCGAGGTCGCCCGGACGACCGAGGGAGCGATCGCCGACCGACCGATCCGGACGCCGATGGTCGACGTCGAGACCGTCGGCGCAGGCGGCGGGTCGATCGCCTGGGTCGACGCCGGCGGCGCGCTCCGGATCGGGCCGCGCTCGGCCGGGGCCGACCCCGGTCCCGCCTGTTACGGGACGGGCGGCACGGAGCCGACCGTGACGGACGCGAACCTCGTGTTGGGCTACATCGGCGCGAGCACCAGCCTCGGCGGCGAGCTGTCACTCGATGAAGAGGCGGCCCACGACGCCCTCGCCGAGTTGGCCGAGGAGGCGGGCATGGACGGCCCGCTCGCGGCCGCCCGCGGCGTCCACCGCGTCGCGAACGCGAACATGACCCGGGCGATCCGCTCGGTGACCGTCGAGCGGGGGTACGACCCGCGACGGTTCGGCCTCGTCGCGTTCGGTGGCGCGGGGCCGATGCACGCGGTCGCGATCGCGGACGGCCTCGACATCGATCGGGTCGTGGTCCCGCGCGCCTCCGGCGTTCTCTCGGCGTACGGTCTGCTCGCGGCTGATGAGAAGCGCGATGCGGTCCGAACCCGCCAGCGTCAACTCTCGGCTGTCGACCCTGACACGATCGAGGAGGTGTACGCGGAGCTCTCGGAGGAACTACTGGGCGAGGTGAGTGACCGCGACGCGGCGACCGTGCGTCACGCCGCGGACCTCAGGTATGCCGGACAGAGCTTCGAGCTCACCATCGACGTGGAGCGTCCCTTCGACCCCGCGGCGGCCGGCGAGCGGTTCGCGGCGGCCCACGAGTCCGCCTACGGCTACCGCGCTGACGAGCCGGTCGAGCTCGTGAACTGTCGCGTGACGGCCACCGTCCCCCGGAGTGCGCCGCCGCTCGAGTACGCCGCCGCCGGCGATCCGGTGAAGGGGTCCCGCGAGGCGGCGTTCGCCGACGGCGTCCATGAGACGACCGTCTACGCCCGGGACCGGCTGTCGCCGGGTGACGGGATCGAGGACGAGACGTCGGCCGTGGCGGGTCCGGCGATAATCGAGGGGGACGAGAGTACGATCGTCGTCCCGCCGGGCTGGGACGTGCGGGTTCGCGGGGACGGCGCGCTGATAGCGGAGGTGCGTGAGGAATGAACGACGAATCAGAGATGACGGACGGCGGGGACGACGGGAACGAAGCGAACGACGAGCGCGGAGGAGACGACGGCATGGACCCCGTGACCCTTGAGATCCTCCGGAACCAGCTCGAGAGCGTCGCCACCGAGATGGGCCACGTGCTCATCCGCGGGGCGTACTCGCCGAACATCAAGGAGCGCCAGGACTGCTCGACCGCGCTCTTCGACGCGTCGGGGCGGATGGTCGCGCAGGCCGAACACATCCCGGTTCACCTCGGCGCGATGCCGGACGCGGTCGAGACGGTCCTCGAGAAGGACCCGAAGCCGGGCGACGTCTTCATCGTCAACGACCCGTTCACGGGCGGGACGCACCTGCCGGACATCACGCTGGTGTCGACGATCGCGCCCCGCGACGAGGTGCTCGGCTTCGCCGTGTCGCGGGCGCACCACGCCGACGTGGGCGGTAGCGCGCCGGGGAGCATGCCGCCGGGTGCCCGTGAGATCTACGAGGAAGGGCTCCGACTGCCCGCGGTCAGGCTCGTCGACGGCGGCGAGCCCAACGAGGCGGTCCACGACCTGATTCGGGCGAACGTCCGGACGCCGGACGAGCGTGAGGCCGACCTCCGCGCACAACGCGCCGCGAACGCGCGCGCAGAGGAACGGATCGGCGAGCTGCTCGACGAGCACGGCGCGACCCTACTCGATGCGTTCGACGCCGTCATCGAGTACTCCCGCGAGCGCGTCGAGGCCGAGCTCGCTGATCTCCCGGACGGCACGTATCGGGCACAAGACGTCCTCGAGGGCGACGGCGTGACCGACGAGGACGTGTCGATCAAGGCAACCGTCACGATCGACGGCCCCTCACTCGCCGTCGACTTCGCCGGGACCGCAGAGCAGGTGGCGGGCAACCTGAACGCGCCGCTATCGGTGGCCAAGAGCGCGGTCTACTTCGTCGTTCGCGCGGTCACCGACCCCGAGATCCCGCCGAACCACGGCTGTTACGAGCCGGTATCGGTCTCGGCTCCGAACGGGTCGCTTCTCGACCCGAACCCGCCCGCGGCGGTCGTCGGCGGCAACGTCGAGACGAGCCAGCGCGTCACCGACGTCACGCTCGCAGCCCTCGCCCCGGCGATCCCTGAGGTGGTCCCCGCCGGCGGCCAGGGGACGATGAACAACCTCATCATCGGCAACAGGAGCGGGGAGTTCACCTACTACGAGACGATCGGCGGCGGGTTCGGAGCCCGCCCCGAAAAGGATGGCATGGACGGCGTCCAGGTCGGGATGACCAACACGCTCAACACGCCCGCCGAGGCGATGGAGGTCGAGTACCCGCTCCGCGTCGAGCGGTATGCGCTGCGCCCCGGAAGCGGCGGCGACGGCCGCCACCGCGGCGGACTGGGCCTCGAGCGGACCGTCACCGTCGAGACCGACGCAACCGTGTCGCTTCTGACCGAGCGCCGGCGGACGGCTCCCGCCGGACTCGACGGCGGCGAGGACGGCGCAATGGGGGAGAACCTCGTCGACGGCGAGCCGGTCCCCGCGAAGGCTTCGATCGACGTCGCAGCCGGGACGACCGTCTCGATCCGGACGCCCGGCGGCGGCGGACACGGCGATCCTGCCAAACGCGACCCCGCGGCGAGAGAAGGCGACCGGCGCGACGGGAAGGTCGAGGACCGGTGACGACGGCGCGAGTGGACCGCCACTGTTTCACGGGTCTTGGAACCGCCTCACCGAGACCCGGTCGGGAATCTCCCGATCGTCGGTGATCCGGTCGGCGACGAGCTTTCCGCTGTAGGGGCCGAGGGTGAGGCCGGTCGCCCCGTGGCCGGTCGCGAGGTGTGCGCCCTCGACGTCGGGGACGCTACCGAGGACGGGAACCCCGTCGGCGCAGACGGGGCGGAGTCCGACTCGTTGTTCGATGACGGTCGCGTCGGCCAGTCCGGGGGCGACCCGGAGCGCCTCGTCGAGCACCTCCCGGAGGCCGCCGGCCGTGATCCGCGGATCGAACCCGACGCCGGCCTCGCGGGTCGCGCCTGCGACGAGGCGGCCGTCCGGCCACGGGACGATGTAGTGATGCCGGAACCCCTTCAGAACCGGCCACGAGCCCGTATCTGCGTCCGGCAGGTCGAGGTGGACGATCTGTCCACGCTTCGGTTCTACGGGAATCTCGACGCCCAGGTCGTCGCCGAACGCGGGCGACCACGCCCCGCCGGCGACGACGACCCGTTCGGCGTCGATCCGGGAGCCGTCCGCGGTCTCGACGCCGGTCACGCGGGCGTCTCGAGTTTCGTGGCCCTCGGCGGTCCGGATCGCCGTCACGTCGCGTTCGGCGATTTCGAGGCCGTGGGTTCGCCCCGCCTCCCGAAGCGCGCCCGCGAAGACTTGGCCGTTCACCCGCGCAGCGTCGGGGGCGACGAACGCGCGTTGCGGCTCCGCGAGCGCCGGGACGCGTTCCGTCGCGGTTGCGGGATCGATCGCCTCGATATCGGGAAGTCGTTCACGGCGGTTCTCGACCCGGCCCATCGCCTCGTCGTAGGGGGCGAGTTCGTCGTCGTCGATCGCGGCGGCGAGAAGCCCCACGCGGCTGTAGCTCGTGTCGTCGACGCCGTCCGCCTCGAGCCGATCGACCAGTTCGGGGTAGTAGTCGACGGCGTCGGTCGCGAACGCGAACCAGTCGTCGTCGGCGGTGCGGCTGCTCGTTCCCGGCGAGACGATGCCCGCGCCGGCGCTCGTCGCCCGTCCCGCGTCACGCCGGTCCACGAGCAGCGTCTCGACCCCCGAACGGGCCAGGTGGTACCCGACCGAGGAGCCGACGATACCTCCACCGACCACGACCGCGTCGTACATGCTGCGGGGAATCGGACGCAGCTCACAAGGGAGTTCGGGTCCCGGAAGTCGGACTAGCTCGGTACTCCTCGGGCATCCTCCCGTTGGCCGTTGACGACGTTATTCATCGACGAGCGTGAAGGGCAGGGAGCTCCTCGAACGTCCGTAATATAATTAGCTAGCGCGTCGTAGTGGGTATCATGCCCTCGACCGAGGATTTCCCCGCGCGGCTCGCACAACTCAAGCCGCAGCTCAAGCGAGAGTATCCGATCAGCGAACTGGGGATCTTCGGCTCGTATGCGCGCGGCGAACAACGGCCCGATAGCGACCTCGACGTGCTCGTCGCGTTCGATCAGCCGGTGACTCTGTTCGATCTCGTTCGGTTGGAGAACGAACTAACGGATGAACTCGGCGTCGAGGTCGATCTCGTGACGAAAGACTCGCTGAAGCCGCGGATCGAAGCTCGCGTCACTGACGACTTGGTCTACGTATGAGGGAGGTGGTGGACTATCTCGATGACATTCTCGACGCCGTCGAAAAGATCCGCCGATTCACGAACGGGATGGACTACGAAGCGTTCATTGAAGACGAAAAGACGATCGACGCTGTCCTTCGAAACTTCGAGGTGATCGGTGAAGCAGCGAAGAACGTTCCCGACGATATCCGCCACGAGTACAGTACTGTGCCCTGGTCGGAGATGGCCGGTATGCGAGATAAACTGATCCACGGATACGCAACCGTCGAACTGGGGATCGTCTGGGCGACGATCGAGGAAGAACTTCCAACTCTGGAAACACGGATCGAGTCGGTTCGAGCCGAGCTCGAGTGACGGATCGTACTCTAAGCGTCGGACTCGACCGTCTCCTCCGTGGACTCGTCGAGGTCGGCCTCGGCGTCTTCGCTGAGCCGGCGTTCGGCCTCCTCGCGGTCCTCGGGGTAGCCCACGTCGATGCGCCAGCCGTCGAGGCCGATGGCATCGATAGTGCGGCCCGACTGGATGAGAAGGTCGACCGCGTCCGAGATCTCGTACTCGTCGCGATTTGAGGGCTGGACGAGGTGACACGCGTGGAAGATCGCCGGCGAGAAGGTGTAGAAGCCGGTCATCACGAGGTTGCTCGGCGGGTCCTCGGGCTTCTCGACGACGTCCGTGATCTCGCCGTACTGATTGGTGTCACAGACGCCGTACCTGCTCGCTTCCTCCCACGGGACCTCCTCGACGAGGAAGGCGGCATCCGCACGGTCCTCCCGCTGGCGGCGGACCACGTCCTTGAGGTTCGCCTCGAAGACGTTGTCGCCGAGGATGAGCATGAAGTCGTCGTCGATGTGCTCTTCGACCGTCAGGAGGGCGTGTGCGAGCCCTTTCTGCTCGCGCTGGTGGGTGTAGGTGATCGGGACGCCCTCGTACTCGTCGCCGTAGTGGTCGATGATGACCTCCTTCATGTAGCCGACGACGACGATGAGCTCGTCAGCGCCGAGATCGATGAGCTGGTCGAAACAGTGCGTGATGAGCGGCTTCCCGTCCACCTCGACCATTCCCTTCGGCTTGTCATCGGTCAGGGGCCGGAGGCGCGTGCCCTTGCCGGCCGCGAGTACGACGGCTTTCATTATCCGGTGGTTTCTGTCATAGGTGTATAAGGATTCTGTCTTCGGGGATCAGTCGTGGTGAGACGCTGATCTCCCAGTCGTTTCGGCTTGGAACGGCCAAACACTCAATACTGGACCCGCCCACCTCTCTGACATGGCCACCATCGAGATCGACGACGAGGTGTACGACGCCGTACAGCTCCCGGAGGGAAAGCGATCCCAAGAAATGAAACGGGAGCTCGCCATCTCGCTGTACGCACGCGGTGTCCTCTCGTTCGGCAAGGCTCGCACGCTGGCGGAGTCGTCCAAACGGGAGTTCCACGAACTCCTCGGCGAACGTCGGATCCCACGCCACTACACCGAAGCGGAGCTCGCCGAGGACGTCGAGTATGCCCGATAGGAAGGTCGTCGTTTCGGACACCTCCCCGTTGCTCAATCTCTTGCTCATCGGACGACTCGACCTTCTCGAATCACAGTTTGCCCAAATCACTGTTCCGACTCAAGTCTGGGGAGAACTTACTGATCGGACGGAAGGCGTAGACGCGCTTTGAGACCTGCGCGAGCAAGGATTTCTCACGCTGGTCGAGGTGGACCGTACGGACCTGTTCGTCGAGATCCATCACGAACTGGATCTCGGCGAGACGGCGGCGATCTGTTGTGCCATCGAACGCGATGTCGACCTCGTATTGCTCGACGAACGCGACGGGCGACGGGTCGCCCGCAGGCACGACCTGTCCCTCACCGGCGTGATCGGTGTGCTGCTCCGCGGTGCCGAGGCGGGCGATGTCGACCTAGCGGCGGAGCTCACTGCTCTCCGCGAGGCCGGATTCTGGATCTCCGACGACCTCTTCTCGGCCGTTCTCGACCGTGCGGACGACTCGACGTGAGCGCGGTGCCCGCGTGCTGATCCAGTGGTCCGAACCGTGACCCCGCGGTTTTTGCCCTCGCCCCTCGTCGTGTCGTCCATGAACGTCAACGTCGTCGGCAGCGGCTACGTGGGAACGACGCTCGCCGCCTGTCTGGCGGAGATGGGCCACGAGATCACGGCCATCGACATCGACGAGTCCGTCGTCGCGACGATCAACGAGGGTCGGGCACCGCTTCACGAGCCCGGTCTCGACGAACTGCTCGCCGAGCACGTCGGTACCCGGCTACAGGCGACGACCTCGTATGCCGACCTCGCGGATGCGGACCTCACGTTCCTAGCGATCGGTACCCCCTCGCGGTCCGACGGGAGCATCGACCTCGGACCGCTGTCGGCGGCGGCGGAGATGGTCGGCGAGGCGCTCTCCGGGCTCGGTGGCGACCGTGAGCATCTCGTCGTCGTGAAGTCGACGATCACGCCGCCGGGTCTCGATCGGGTTCGGGAGGCACTCGCGACCGGGCTCGGTGACGTCGCTGGTGCGGTGGAGTTCGCAACGAACCCGGAGTTCCTCCGTGAGGGGACCGCCGTTTCGGACTTCCGGAACCCGGACAAGATCGTCTTCGGGACGGAGTCGGCGTCGGCGCTCGCGACGTTGGAGGAGCTGTACGCGCCGCTGATCGAGTCGACCGACAGCCCCATCGTCCGGACGGACCCGGAGACGGCGATGTTGATCAAGTACGCCAACAACGCCTTTCTCGCGACGAAGATTTCGCTCGCCAACGACCTCGGGAACGTCAGCAAGGAGTTCGGGCTCGACGCCTACGAGGTGATGGAGGCGGTTGGGCTTGACGACCGGATCGGCGAGCAGTTCCTGCGGTCGGGGGTGGGGTGGGGGGGATCGTGTTTTCCCAAAGATGTCAACGCATTAATATTTTCTGCGAGAGAAGTCGGCTACGAGCCGCCCCTGCTTGAGGCGGCCGTCGAAGTGAACGACCGCCAGCCCGAGCGCCTGCTCGCGCTGCTCGACGAGCACGTCGACGTCGCGGGCGAGCGCGTGGCCGTCCTCGGGCTGGCGTTCAAGCCCGGCACGGACGACGTGCGCAACTCCCGGGCGATCCCCCTGATCGAGGGGCTGTTGGAGCGGGGAGCCACGGTCGTCGGCTACGACCCCGTCGCGACGGAAACCATGCGCGAGGTGTTCTCCGATACCGAGATCGAGTACGCGGACTCGGCTGAGGACGCACTTGCGGGCGCGTCGGGCGCCGTCGTCGCGACCGACTGGGACGAGTTCGCGGCGCTGGATTCCGAGTTCGACGCGATGGCCGAGCCCGTGGTCGTCGACGGCCGGCGGATAATCGAGCGGCGCGAGGGGATCACGTATGAAGGATTGACGTGGTAGGTCGGTTCCGGACGGTCGCTCCGGATCTCCTCGGGATCTCGGTAAGAGTACGCGAGTACCTCGGACACCTCACTGCGCGACGCTCGTCGCGGGAGCCGACGACGATTTCGAGAAGGGAATCGAGATCGACTTGTTCCGGTTCCGAGAGGAGAGTGTTTTGGGCCGAAGCGACTGATCAAGCTCGGCGTACCTTCGGCACTCCTCAGCGATCTCCGGTTTCTCGGAGCTTTTCGGGTAGCCGATCGAGACAGATCTCCAGAAAGCTCAGCGGCGCTTCGGCCTCGATGTTCCCCGGTTCGTGGACTGGTTCTCCCTCCGTTTCCACCTGAAAGTGTGTCGTCCCGAGGTCCGGATGGTCGTCGTCCTTGTGCCAGCCGAGGCTCACCGCGTCATCCGACCAGTGTACGCGCTGTACGTCCGTTCCCTCCCGTGGCCGCCACAGTACGTCTAGGCTCGCGGTCGGTCGTGGAAACGACATGCCGAGAAACATCTCAACATCGATGTCCGCGACAACGGTCCGGGGCCGAAGACGAGACGGTTCGTATCGGACATCGGAGAATCCTGGAACGGTCTCCAGTCGTTCCTTGAGCCGACGAAGTCCTTCGCGTCGGGTGAACCCCCCGCCAGTGAGGCCAAGTACCATCGCTTCGATTATCCTTCCTGCGGGAGCGTCGTCGAGTCATCGAAGCGCGGGTCCCCACCTAACGTCGTCATCGAGTTCTGGAGGCTGATCGCGAGCCGGATCGATTCGCGCACTTCGATGTCGTACTCCCACTCCTCGACGATCTCCATGCGGTCACGGCGCTCCGCAGCCGTGAGGTCATCACGGCCAACGGTCCCTCGCAACTCCGCGAGCGAGTCGACCTCGTAGGTCGCTTTCCACTCGTCGATCTCGTCACCGATCGCGTTGAGTTCTCGGGTCAGTTCGTCGACGGTGTGTTCCTCCGCCAACCGGCGGACTTCACGGAGAAACTGCGTGACCCCATCGGGCTTGTAGCCCGTTCCGGTAGCCGTCTCGACGGCTTCGAGATCCCCTCGATCGACCATCCGTTCGAGATATTTGACGGCCGTATCGCGCGAGACGGCGGCCTCCTCGGCGATCCACCCGGCGTTGCGTGGCTCCGTCCGCGTTAGCGCGACGTGGCGGACGCGCGCCGCGGCGTCCATCCCGTCGGGCCACGGCGGCTCAGATCGACTCATTGGCGGTCCCTTCGACCCACGTATACTAATATATTCGTATGCAAACGAATCATTCGTGATCGTAGGTGACGACGAGATCGGCGACCGGACGGCACACTCGCAGTGGACGTATCAGGGCGTGGACGATCGAACGGAGACTACGGTGTAGCGAACAGCTCCGCTTTCCGTGTCAGTCGCGTCCCGCCTCGTTCGTCTCGGGCGCGTCGGCCTCGCGGGAGGACGCACGGACGCGTTCGACGCCCTCCCGGAAGTCGATCTCGGGCTCCCAGCCGGTGGCCGCGCGGAACTTCGAGGCGTCGGCCATGGTGTCGTGGACGGAGCCGTCGACGGGGTACTCGACTAGACGTGATATCGGTGAAACTCGTTCTCCCAGCGCTTGGACGTTCACGCTGAATCCGGCCACGGAGATCACGGATCCGGACGGGCGCTCGCCGGGAGATCCGGGACACGGTCTCGAAGTTCGCTGAGACACGTTTCGAGGATCGCCATCGGATTCGAATCCGTGAACGACGCGGGTTCGCGGTGAGGTGTGGTCCACGTCTCGTGGTCGACTTGGAAGTGACTCGAACCCAGATCCTCGTGGGTTTCGTCCTGATGCCAGCCGCACGACCACGCCGTTCCTGGTTCGTTGTATTGAATGCGGAACTCATCGCGCTCGGCACGTGGACGCCACTCGAACTCGAGCGTCGCTTCGCCGGTATCCGGATCTCGATCGAAAAAGACCACACGATCGAGCGTCGCCGTAAGCCGGACTGGGCGCATCGGACTCGGTTCGACGTCCACGGTCGTGACGCCAACCTCCCGTCGAAGTCGGGTCGCGACTCGTTTATCGACCTCATATCGGTGGAGATGGGTATCTCCAGGAATCGGTGAGTTTCCCATTCAGGGTCACCGAGTCAGTTGACGGATGCGAGGCGACTCTCGCGGGTCGTCTCGATCGTGTCGTAGAGCCGGATCGCCTGCTTGATGAGCGTGGCCTGGTGTTCGTAGTACTCCCAGTCCTCTGCGTCGTGTCGCCGCTGTCGGCGTTCCGATGTCGGAACGTCGTCACCGACGGTCGTCCGGAGTTCGTCGGCGGACTCCACCTCGTACTCCTCTTTCCACTCGTCGATGTCGTCCCTGATGGCACCCAATTCGGCCGTGAGTTCGTCCTTTTCGTGTTCGTCGACGAGGTCACGGATCTGATCGAAGTACTGGGTGACCGGGTCCGGATAGTAACGGGTTTCACGGCCACGCTGGACCGTCGTGAGCTTGTCCGCCTCGACGAGTCGTTCGAGGTACTTCGCCGCCGTGTTTCGGGCAACGCCGGCAGTATCGGCTATCTCTCCCGCGTTTCTCGGTTCACGGACCGTCATCGCGACCTCTCGAATTCGGTCCACTTTCGCCGTGTGATCGGTCGTCCCCGAGTCGCTCATACACGTACTCGGGTCCCCAATCATATTAGTATTTTGAAGAGCAGTTCATTATACTGAATTACAGTGGACACCACGTCCACGCGAGACGGAGGGATCGGGTCGTGATGGGCCAGGCCCGATCCCGGAGTCGGCGGTCGGCCGAGGACCACGGCGTGGTTCGGGACGGCCCCGTTTTCTACGTTGTCGCGTCCCGCCTCGTTCGTCCCGGGAGCGTCGGCCTCGCGGGAGGACGCACGGACGCGCTCGACGCCCTCCCGGAAGTCGATCTCGGGCTCCCAGCCGGTGGCCTCCCGGAACGTCGAGGCGTCGGCCACCGTGTCGTGGAGTCGCTATCGTGTACGCAGAGGGGCGTTATCGGAAAGGAGTCGTTCTCCAGCGCCCAGACGTTCACCTCGCGATCCCGTCTGGATGGAGTCGTCAGCTGGATGTTCGCGTTGATCTCGTCATCCCACACCACCGCACGTTTCGTGCTGGCGTTCCCTTCGAGTTGACCGACAGAAGTCAGTGAATCTCGCGTTATACCGCCGTGGGATCTCCTATCGATGGGCGTGTTCAGCTCGTCTTCTTCATCCACTGTGCGACCTGTTGGCTATACGTGTCGTACACGGAGAGGCCCGTTTGGAGGGTTTCATACACCTCGTCGTAGTTGACATGCCCGTACTCGTGTGCGAGCACGTTCCGAAAGCCGATCGCGGCGACGAGCGTCCCGGCCGTCTCTTCGTCGATGACTCCCTCACGAGCAAGGACTCGAATCGCGCCTTTGGACGTCGTTCCGTCGAATCCGAACTCGCGTGAGGCGACGTGTTGAGCGAGATCAGCACACGCTTGAATCGCGTTCTCGAACATCCGCTCGACGGCGCGTCGTTCGGTCGTACTCGAGAGGAACTCCCGACGAGAAAGCGTCTCCCGTTTCGCGTTGAGCTCGCCGTGGTACCGTTCGATCTGCTCGAGTTTGACCGAGACGACCCGTTCGTCAACCACGCAATCCGTCCTCCGCTATCCGATCGATGACCGCTCGCTGGCGACGGCGAAGCGTCTCACGCTGCTCGTCGAACCTCGCTTCGGTGTCCGTCTTGAACCGCTCGAAGACCCCTTCATCGCCACAGAGGAGTTCGCCGTTCACCGCGTCGTGTGCGACGTCCAGCGGGAGCGATTCGATATCGGACACGTCGACGAACGGGCGATCCTCGCCTTGGAGGTCGCCCGACAGGAAACACCGTTTCTCGAATCGCTCTCGCTCGGAGAGGTCCGCCCTGAACTTGACGGCGATATCGAGATCGGACGAGCACGTCGGCGTCCCCGAGAGCCGTGACCCGAAGGCGACGGCGAAGACGATGTCCGGATCGGCGCAGACGACCTCCTCGAGAGCGGAGCGTACCTGCGACCGATGGGCATCCGGTTCCATGCGTGAGAACACGCCGTATCGTCACAAAAGAATTCCGCCGATGCGGTTCGTTTCGATACGATGCGTCCCACCTCGGGATCCGGACGGCCACGCTTTCCCCGTTGTCCCGTCCCGCCTCGTTCGTCCCGTGAGCGTCCGCCTCGCGGTAGGGCGCACAGACGCGTTCGACGCCCTCCCGGAAGTCGATCTCGGGCTCCCAGCCGGTGGCCTCGTGGAATTTGGAGGCGTCGGCCACCGTGTCATGGATGGAGCCGTCGAAGGGGCACTCGATGTACTCCGGGTCGATGTCGTCGTCACCGGTTTTGCCCGGCACTCAGGCGTTCGCCTTGCTCCGTCCCGATACGGTCGTGAGCGGGAGGTCCGCGTCGATCTCGTCGTACCACACCACCGGGCGTTTCGCACTGCCGTTTTCCTCGAGTTCGATGAGGCCGTAGTCGGCGAGCTCGTTCACGTTGTCGAGGACGTCCGGCGGGTTTCGATCGACGAGGCGTGCGAGTTCA
This sequence comes from Halorubrum aquaticum, assembly GCF_900113615.1. GTDB lineage: Archaea > Halobacteriota > Halobacteria > Halobacteriales > Haloferacaceae > Halorubrum > Halorubrum aquaticum. The sequence continues at coordinate 204,037 of NZ_FOPZ01000004.1, read as the reverse complement.
CGGATGCTCTCCGGCTCGTGTTCAACGATGGCCTCTAAGAGTTCGAGGTTGGTTGACCGGAAGACGCGGCCGAACGTCTCGAGGTTCTCGATTGACAGCGTCGTCTCGCCGGGTTCGACGTCCTCGCCGGCGTCGATCGCTTCGAGCCGTTCCTCGAGGTCGCTACGATCCGGAGACTCGATCCGGACGTGGAGTGTTCGGGTCATGATGTGGGGGTGGAGTCGTGATCGTTTGTCAGTCACCGTACTCGAGAGGCGTCACCAGTCGGCACGTTTCGATGCCGGCAGTGTCGCCCGCCACGCGCGGAAGATCTCGGCAAGTCCGGGGTAGTCGATCTCGAACGTTTCCGACCCCAGATGGAGTTCATGGACGCTGCGGTACACGTGTGCTGAGGGAGGGCGTCCCGATAAGTGTTAGGGAGAAGCCTAACACAAACTCCGCTGAGTTTCTCGAATGTATCCAGAATAGCTCTCGTCGTCGACGTACTGTGCGTCAGACTCGACGACGTCCGTGATCTCGCCGCACTGGTTGGTGTCACAGACGCCGTAGCGGTCGATAATTTCCTCTTTCAGATAGCCGACGACGACGATGAAGTCGTCCGCGCCGAAACCGATCAGCTGACCGAAGCAGTGGGTGATGAGGCGTTTCCCCTCGATTTCGACCATCCCTGGGCTTGTCGTCCGTGAAAGTCCGGAGACGCGTACCTTTGCCGGCCGCGAGTACGACTGCTTTCATGTCCGAACGATTCAATTCCAATCAAAAAGAAGGATTCTGCCTTCGCGGATCGAGTGGTCGTATTGTTCAATAGATTAGACGTGCTCGCACAGCTGAAGTTGGTAAGTTCACGCTATACTGAGACCTATGTAATCCACGGAAAGCATTTACCGTGGCCCCTGGTACGAACTGACATGAGTATTCGAGCGTTAGTCGGAAAGCCACACATTCGGTGACACGGTCCGTGCGACCGCCCTTCCGGGGCCGTAGCGGGCTGTACTCCGGTGTGTGTATCCCATGAACGACGACGAACTCCTCCGTCGAGAACTGCGCGGTGCTCGCGAAGAACTCGTCCGCAAACGCACACGACAGTCGGACGACCAACCATCATCGGAGGGCCATCTTCCGTTGATGCCGGAGCGGGATGAGGCGTTCCTTCGTCTCGCCCTGATGAGCGTCGAAGACCTCGAAACGCACATTGATCGACTCGAACGCGATCTCGTCGACCTCGAAGACGGCATCGACCGACCGGATGTGGAGCTCGAATGAGCGCGTCGAACACACATGAAGCTCACTGAAAACACGATCTACCGACACGACGAACTCGGAGACGTATTGGTACTCGGTGTCCACCACATCTTCGAAACGTACGATCCGGACACAGGAGACGGCCGGCTCCGATCGAGAGTCGTCCGCTACACTGCGGAGTGGGACGATTACGGTCCGATGCCCTCGAGTGTCCGTACCACTTCTGTTGATGAGTTTCGAACGGTCGTTGGCGACCCCATTCGAACGTGGGAAGGAGTTGAGTGGTCACCGAACGGTGATTCTTGACCTTTCACACCATTCTACCATTGACCGATGAAAGTCTACCGCTCGTCGCCAAGCGGTGTGTCACAGAACTCCGAAAGATGGAGACCAATGCCGAACTGAACGACGCCGACCCGACGAATATCTGGCGTCATCTCTCGTAGGTATTCGAACTTTCGTGTGGGACACGCCTGATGTATCCGTCTCACTCAACGGCGTCTTGGTTATCGAGGCCGGCGGCACGCTCTACTGGACCGTCACAAAAGCTGGGGATCTTACTGTTGAATCGCGTTTTCGAACATCCGTTCAACGGCACGTTGCTCGGTTCTACTCGAGGAGAACTCTCGGCGAGAAAGCATCTCCCGTTTCGTGTTGAGTTCGCCGTGGTACCGTTCGATCTACTCGAGTTTGACCGCAACGACCCGTTCGTCAACCACGCAATCCGTCCTCCGCTATCCGATCGATGACCGCCCGCTGGCGACGGCGAAGCGTCTCACGCTGCTCGTCGAATTTCGCTTCGGTATCCGTCTTGAACCGCTCGAAGGTCCCTTCATCGCCACAGAGGAGTTCGCCGTTCACCGCGTCGTGTGCGACGTCCAGCGGGAGCGATTCGATATCGGACACGTCGATGAACGGGCGATCCTCGCCTTGGAGGTCGCCCGACAGGAAACACCGCTTCTCGAATCGCTCTCGCTCGGAGAGGTCCGCCCCGAACTTGACGGCGATATCGAGATCGGACGCGCGCGTCGGCGTCCCCGAGAGCTGTGACCCTCGGTCCGGATGTAACGCTCGTCTTGCCCGAGGGCGTGGATGAGGCGCGATGGTGCCGCACTCCTGCTGATATCCACGAGCTCCTCGTCGACGGCACGGTCGTTGCATCGGAGCCCGCTGCGGCGAGTGTCGACACCTACGAGTACGACCTCCCGCGGGTCCGCAAACACGGGTCGTCGTATGTCCTCGAGTCATCGAACGGCGATGTCATTCGCGAACAGCCGACGAAGCGTGCCGCAATCGGCGACCGGACGAAAGTGCGAAAGCCCTTCCCGCTGACCCACTGGCACTTTTTGTTGAATACGACGGTCCACTACCAGTCGGGGAATGACTTCATCGAGTACGACTTCACTCCCTCGTGGGCAACTCAGTACCGAAACAGCCACGCACGACGCTACGAAGCAGCTGTCAAATCGTTCCTCGAGCAGGTGACTGTCGAATCACCGGGCGACTCGATCTCGATGACGCTGCTTCGATCGCGGTTTCTCGAGTGGTACCGAGCCCAGACCGACCTCAAGGAGCCGAGCGAGACGTGGTTCGGGCGGGCAGTCAACGCCTGCTCTGACTCATTTGAGGTCGACGACTCGGACACCCACAACAAGCGGCTCGAGGACAGACAGCTCGTCTTCAGCGAGGAGGTGTACTCGCCGGACTTAGCGTTCATCGATGGTGATGACGTAGACGACGAGTGAGGGGTCGAGGAAACCACAACCCTCCGTTGCTCAGGCGTGGTATCCTCCTCGCGGTGAACTGTGAGGCTTCCCACGTGGAATACCAGTCAGCCTAGGCGCGGCAGTGACGAGTTCGGAACGGTAGCGAATGCTGATGTGAACGGTGCGGAGAACATTCGACAGAACGTACCTCCGAGTCTTGCCTCAGATAGGGGAGATAGGCGTACCAGTTGGTTGGCACAGCTATCGACGTATCTGTTTGATACGGAAACTGGCGTATTCGCGCCTCAAGAACAGGTCACGCCGTAAACCACAATATCCCAACGGCAGTCGGGAATCCTCGCGCTTCAGCGTGGGGAAGATGTCAACCGAACCTGGTCTCATCTTCCTGTGTTGGTAGCCTTGTATACGGCCAGTCTCAACTATTGTATTGGGGTGGCTATTCTGACCTAATAGTATTCATTTACTTATAACAAATGAATGTATATGGGTATATAGGACTGGAATATACATTTTCAACCGCTAAATTCATCATCTTGGCGCACGCTGAGTCAAACATACATGCAGCGGAGTGAATTGAATTCGAAGGCACCCGGCGACCTCGTTCCATACGGTCGGCAACCGTACTACAAGCCCGATCCGCTGCCACCATCTCGAGAACTCGCCCTCGGCGACGATTTCTACGAGACACTCGCCGACGCAACGTTCTGGCTCGGCAAGCTCAGTGGCATCAGTCTCGAATTAGACTTTCCGCCTGTTCTCTATACGTCTCTCCTCCGCAAGGAAGCGATGGAATCTGCCGAGATCGAAGGGGCAGACATCAACTATGACGCACTCTACAGCCTTGAGACGCGCACCTTCGACGCAGGACAAGCGGAGTTCGAGAGCACTACAGGAGACGAGACCAAAGACACGCGCGAAGTCCTCAACTACGAAGCCGCCATCAGGGACGGTATCGAAGCGCTCGACCACGAATCAGCGCTGACTGTCGGCCTCCTCCACGAGTTCCACGAGACGTTGCTCACCGGTGTTCCGGATAATAGAGTCGACACCAACACTATCGGCGCGTACAAGACACAACCGAACCACCTCGGTGACTTTCTCCCACCCGTCCCACGTGTCGTCGAAGATCTCATGGATACACTCTTCACGTACTATCGAACCGGCGGCAGCTACCACCCGCTCGTTGACATCGCACTTTTTCACTACCAATTCGAGACGATTCACCCCTATGGCGACGGCAACGGCCGGCTCGGTCGGCTCCTCATCACCCTCCAACTCTACGACCACGATTATCTCGAACGCCCGAACCTCTATCTCAGTGAGTACTTCAACCGTAACAAGGACACGTACGTTGAGCGAATGGAAGGTATCCGATACGACGGCAACTGGGAAGCGTGGCTCTCGTTTTTCATCGAAGGTATCGCTCGGCAAGCCCACGAATCCGTCGACAGGACCCTCTCGCTCGCCACCCTCCGGCGCCAGTATGAAGCTGAGTACGGCGGCATCCAGTATACAAAACACAAGCTCGCGTGTAACCTTTTTGAGCAACCGTACGTCACGAGCAAAACGGTCCAACGCCTCTACGATGTCGAACAACCGACTGCCTCCCGCGCAATCAACCAACTCGTTGAGGAAGGCATCCTCGAAGAGGTGACCGGTAACGGCCGGAACAAAGAGTACCGCGCTCGCGAGATCTTCGACATTCTCGAACAGCCACCACAGACGTACTGAGTACCGCTAGCACCGCTCATTCTGGCGTCGGCGTCGTGGTCATGGGCGTCGACGGACGTGCTCTATAAGGGGTTGTTTTCACCATAGAACTGGCTGAATACGCTGGGAGTAGATCTGCGTAGTTAGTATCAATCGTCGTCAGCTTTGTACGCGCCACTGCGGTGCTCGATAGTGTAGATATCCAAGACATGGTCGCCGTGGTCACACTCGGCACCGAGTCGAAACTGGCCGATTCGGAGTTTCGAGTAGGGTGCACCAGTGAGTGGTTCGAGGTAATCGTCGGGGTCACGCCACTGGTCGGTCACAATCTCGTCGAGTTTGTCGGTGATGCGGTCTTGTGCGTGCTCGTCGAGATCGTCATAGGTTCGCTTTGCCGGCGTGCGGAACTGCCAACTCCACTCGTCGTCACTCATCGTCGCCAACGATGTCTTCGCGGGTGAACGTCTCGCTCTCTCCCGTCCGACGTGCGTGTTCAACGGCAGCGATTTCTTTCCAGCTTTCGCGCGTCAAGTCCGGGTGACGAACCGCATCACGGAGGGCATCCCGAATAAACTCGCTACGGCTGTTGTATCCCTCTTCTTGCCACGTCGCATCGATGTCTTCGAGAAACGTCTCCGTCAACCGAATATTGATGTTTGTCTTCCCTGGCTCGCCAGATGACGTATCTGTATTCGACATACTCACGTGTTACGTTGGCCCGGACAAGAGCCTTTGGGTAATCGGGTCTGCTCTTGGCGACCCGTGGGTATCCACCGTCACTCCATACCCATCTGCCTGTCTCCTCTACATCGACTGCACGCTGAACCCACTGTACTGAACGATCGAGGTGTGAGATAATGGTGTAGCAACCATTCTATGACACCCTGGTATTTGCGAACTCCTGATCAAAAGCGATCCGAGAGAGGATTTCTCGGCAATCCTCTCTCGTGTACTTCCCACACGGTTTGACGCCGAATTCGAGCTCTGAAAACAGCACCGTCGACGCAGCACGGCAGACCTGTTTCGCCTCAGCTGTCTGGACCATCTGGTGACCAACACAGCCCAGCGTGAAGAGCCTCAGTCAGGCTCGGCAACTACTGTGAAGAGCGAGCTTCCGCTTGCTATTGTACTTTTTCCACGAGCGCAGCTACCGCCTGGTCAACAAGGTCGCTGTCAATACGGCCCTGCCAGAAATCGATATCTTCGTGACCAATCGATTGGACGGCCCATGGAACGATCCGACTTTCATCTGGTGTTCCACCACGAACCCAACTCGTCTCTGGAATCTCGATCAGTCCATCCATCCAAGATTTCGATGTCAACGATAGCGTGATATACTGGTCGCCGTGGAACGGACGGCCTTCGTGGTTCGAGAGAATGAGCCAGGGCCGAGTGTCTTCCTCACCGTTGAACGGATCATCACCAAAGACGATGTCGCCACGTTCGAAAATTGGTGCCTTTTCGTCGGTCACTGTTCGTCCTCGACACTTGGGTGAGATTCATCAGGTGCATGCTCGCGCCACGTCTCTTTGTTCTCCACACCTAGTTGATCGTTGAACAGGGCGGTCGCCCGCTCGTACCCGCTGTATCCTTCGAGGCGCTCTGTGTCATCAGTCACCGCCCAGTACGTCGCTTTGTGTTCGACCAGACTACGATCTTTCAACCGTGAGAGTGCGGTGCTGACCGCCCCCTCGTCGACACCGATCTGGGAGGCGATTTCGCGTGCCTTGAATGCTCGATCTTCGTTTGTAGCGAGAAATCCGAGAACCTGATCCGGGATCGAAAGGCCCGCAAGCTCTTCTTTGCTCGTGTTTTCGAAGGTATCTCGATCAATCGACATCGTTGGATAGGAATACGGTATCTTCTGTAAAAAGCGTTCGGCGTGAAAGCCACGAAAATACTGAAAGCTTCGAAGAAGACCGTTATCCGAACTCGTAGTCAGTGTCGTGACTTCTCCCACGACTAAAGTCGTGGGCTTCCCTCACCGAGGGTTAAGCCCACATCGTCTGGGGAGTTCGCAGGTTCCATCTCACCGTTGGTTCCCTTGAGTACGACCTGCGTTTCGGGCTGAGCCACAACAGCCCCCACCGTCGATAGCGGACTCTGAATGTTCTTACCGACGGCTCGTTTCGCAATGTTCGACGCACCATTCTTGTCAGCGTTGTCTTCCAACCCGCAGCTCTCACACTCTAACCGTCCTTGCACCTCACGATTCGTGTCCTCTGATCCACACCGCCAGCACGTCACCGACGTATCGTGCTCCTCCACGGGGAGGCACTCTCGACCGTCAAGATGGGACTTATACGTGAGGATGTTCGCCATCTTCGCGTATGGCATCTTGTGGGTCTTGTCGTTCACGTACCGACCCTTGTCGTTATCGAAACGCAACCCCGTCATATCACCGAACACGATAACGGCGTTGCGTTCCCGAGCACGAGCGACGAGTTCGTTTGCCACTTGATGTAGCTCGTGTTCGACCGTCCGCGATTCCTTGTCACCGAGACGCTCGATGACCTGCGCCCCCGAGCGAACTTTTGCTTTCCCGATGCTCTTGCGGAGTTGCTTGTAGTGTTCGCGGACACAACGGACTTCTGCGCCGTGGAACTGCGTGTCGCGATCGGAGAGGAACGTGCTGACGGCGATCCACTTTGCTCCCATATCGACGGCAAGTACGTCATCATATTCGTCTGCGACGGCCACAGACCGGTTGTAGACGAGGTGAACGTACCACTCACCGTCTCGATAGACGAGCTCCGAGTCACCGATGTACTCGTCTCGGAGTAGGTGCGTGTCCTTCTTGGGCACCTGAACGGGTACCCAGACGCTATCCCCGCGCTCTTTCTCTGGGTTGTAGACAGGGAGTTTGAACCACCACGACGACAGAACGGTATCCTCGTCGTGTTCGATGGTGATGCAGTCGTTGCGAAGGACGACGGGTTGATCGGTGTCCTCGCGTGGGTTCTTGTTCGACCGGACTTTGCCCGCCTGTTGCTTGGTGGCGGAGTAGAGGTTCGCGTCGTCGTCACCGTGAACGGCACCTTGGAACGCGGAGTATTCGCGCTCGACGAGTCGGGTTTTCCGCTCGGTGAGCGAGTGGAGTTTGACCCGTACCGTGGTGGTGACATCTCGATGCATCGTTATTGTCCAGTCTGTGCTTCGATGTACTCCTCGATGGTTTCACTCGACACTTCGCCCGCGCTGGAGACGAAGTATGAGCGCGTCCACAGCGATGGGAGGCCGAAGTCGAACTCTTCACGGAGGTTCCGCGAGGTGTAGCCTTTGACCTGTTGGATGATTTTGTTTGGGGCGAGTTTGGGGTTGCCCGTGATGAACAGGTGTACGTGGTCGGGCTGGACTGCCAGTCGGAGAATGTCGAGGTCGAGTTCGTCGGCTTTCTCCTCGATTAGTTGTTCGAGGAGGTCGGCAACCTCCCCGGTCAGCACCGGTTTGCGGTACTTCGGGCACCACACGAAGTGGTAGTGGAGATTATGAACCGACGTTCGCTTTCGACTGTACCCGCGTGGCATACGATTAGATAGAAGTCATCTATATTATATGTTACGATTCTATCAACCCTCGGTCAGCTATCGAGGATGGTTTGTGTCGTGTGTGTTCGGATTCATCCCACGACTGAAGTCGCGGGCTTTCTCCTCGTTCTTGTGTAAATGGTTTGTACTACTGTGTGGCGATTCATCTCTTCCCTACTCGACCGTGGAAGGAGAGGCATTCTCGCCATTATCAAAACGCAATTGCCAGCGCAAGACTAAGGTATTACGACAAGTATTACTACGTATGAGTAAGGCTACTCGTGTCACAGAGAAGGGCCAGGCGACGATCCCGCACGAACTCCGCGAGAAGTACGACCTAAAGCCCGGTGACGAGGTCGTCTGGATGGACACCGATGAGGGGATCGTGGTGAAAAAGCGTACTCGTACCGGCGGACGCGGGATGCTCGTTCCTGACGACACCTCGGATGCGAAGCGTGAGGAGATCGCCGAAGAGTTGGGCCAGCGTGTCCGAGATCGCCGCGATCGGAACTACGAGGACGCCTGAGATGGCAGCATACACTGCTGACGCCGTCTCGCTACTAGTCTATCTCGTTGACGCGCTCCCGCGAGAGGCTGACCAGGTGTTCGCCGAAGCTGAAGCTGGGGAAACGGTCATCGAGACACCGAGTACGGCGATCGCTGAAGTACTGTACTCTGTTTCCCGCGATAAGGATGTCAGGGGCGTCTCCCTCACGGGGACGCCAGAGGACGCCCGTCAGGCGTTGGTTGGAAACGGGCCGATCTCGGTTGCGCCCGTCGGTGATGCGGAGCTGGCAGCATACGCCCAACTGCTTGGTGAGTTCAGCATCCACGACGGCCTGATTGTCGCTAGTCATCGGGCACAGGAGACTAATGCGATCCTCACGACTGACGGTGTTATCGGCGACGCCGGTTACAACACGATCTGGGACTGACGGTTCTCTTCTGTGGTTATCTGACTCTTCCTAGAGTTGAAGCCATGGGCTTCCCCTCCTTGTTCTTCTGTGACCGAACGCGTTCTATCCGAGGTTGTAGTCAGTACTGTGAGCGTTGACGTACTCGTCGTTGCCTTTTCTGTCTGGCACGTAACACGGGCCCTTCCCACTAGCGAAGAATACCGGCGCCTCGATGTCGAGATCACTCCGTCGGTCCAACAGCGGCGGAACGGCATCCCGGAGTTCGCTCACACGAGGCTCTCGTCGGGTGCGGAACGTTCCCCGTGGCGGTCGGTGTTCGGTCAGTGGTGGGAGCGATTCCTTGGTGAGGTCGTCGATGGTGACGATCCGCACGTCGAGTCGTTGGGCGAGAGACCACGCAGAAGTGGTCACGAAATATGGGCAATAGTTATCTCAGGGTAGCCTTCCAAGTCGGCTACCCAAAGAGTTTTCATATCATACAATTAATTGCGTATTATGAAAAGTACGAGCGTGCTCCTCGATTTTCCATTCCCAGAGGAGCGGGTCTTCCGCTATCAGGCTATGCAAGATATTCTCCACCATCTCGTGAACAACCCATTCGAGGAGTTCACACAGCAGGAACTCGCGTCAATCACGGGCGCAGATATCTCGTCTGTTTCGCGCTCACTTACACTGCTTAAGAAACTCGGTGTGATTGCTGTGAGTGACCACAGACCTGCTCGAATTTCGATCGATACCGATCATCTTCAGCGACCAGATCCGGTTTTTCTAATACCACAGTCGAAGTTCCGTAAACCAGTCAGCGCCTATCTCGACGAGCTTGAGACCCGTGTTCAAGAAAGCGAAGAGATCGACGAACTCGTTGGGACCATTCTCTTCGGCAGTGTCGCTCGCGGAACAGCAGACCGTCGAAGTGATATTGACCTTCTTGTCATCGTTGATGGAGATCTCACCTACGGACGGCGAATCTGTACCTCTCTCGCACGTGAAATCGAAGACAAATCGTTCGACAGTCATCGGTACGAGTTCGAGGTTCTCGTTGAGACGCCAGAAACTGCTGTTTCACACGGCACTGAACTCACAGATCTTTTTGATGAAGGGCTAGTGCTCACCACGTCTCCCCAACTTCAGGAGCTACGGCAAGAAATCTATATCCAGTCTCCCGGGGGTGCGTAGAGATGCCGATCGATCACGACGACATCGAACCGCTGTTGTCGGACGCACAGGACGCCTTCCGGCGTGGTGGGCAAATCTCTGAAGAGGGATTGGATGTTTCCAGTGCCGATCTCATCCAACTCCGGAAAGCGTGTCGACTACTTTCTGGGGCAGAACAATTGTGTGAAGACGGATACTATACGCTCACAATCGAAGCTGCGTTCACCTCGATCGAACGCACACTATTGTTCTGGTTGATCACAGAGGGCCACCACGATCCGTCCCGGCCACCACAGTCGCACACGACCGCAATCAATCGAAGCGCAGATGTCGGCTTCATCACCGAAGAGGTTGCGACAGAACTCGAAGATCTTTGGAACGAAAATCGCGCTCATACGTACTATCAGGACGGGATGGCGACAAAAGAACGGGCGAATGCGATGCTTGCGCTTGCGGGGGATATCCACACTCAGATTCTCAACCTCGTTGGACAATCCCATGAGTGTCTCTGTACGTGAAAAATGAAAGACAAGGAATTCGAGAGGTAGTTGTAGCCTCTAGCGCCTATTGTTACCCGAAGTCGTACTCGCTGTCGTAGGTGTCGACGTACTCGTCGTTGCCCGTCCGATCCGGCACGTAACACGGACCCTTCCCACTAGCGAAGAATACCGGCGCCTCGATGTCGAGATCACTCCGTCGGTCCAACAGCGGCGGAACGGCATCCCGGAGTTCGCTCACGCACGGCTCGCGTCGGGTGCGGAACGTTCCCCGTGGTGGTCGATGTTCGGTCAGTGGAGGGAGCGACTCCTTGGTGAGGTCGTCGATGGTGACGATTCGGACATCGAGCAGTTGAGCGAGATACCACGCTGGAGTGGTCACACCCCATGCCACGACGAGCACGGGCATTGCGCGAGCGAGTGCGGCCCGGTGGGAGATGGATGCTACCGCGCTGCGTCCGACAAGGGCAGTATGCCAGTCTTTACACTCGGCGACGATGAAGTCGTCCGGGTCGCCACGCAGGGGATTTCGTCGTCCGACGACGTCGGTCTCGAGCCCGAAGATGTACTCATTGCGGGCGGTGAGGTATCCCCACGCTTCGAGTGCGTCTGCGAACTTTGTTTCGAGCCACCGTCCGTTCGTGGGGTCGTGATCGACGGGAGGTTCCTCGTCGGTGTCGCCTACGCCGGGAATCTGCTGGAGGTCCTCAGGGAGGTCACTCATCTGTGGCGCCCTCCTGTTGGGCTATTTGGGCTGTGTCTTCGAGGGCGGTCGCGATCGATTGTGCCTCTTCAGGTGTGAGATCCGCATACGTCGTCCCCCAGGGCCCGCCGAAGCTGAGCGTGATGACGGAATCATCGAGTTCGTCTTGGCTCACCTGGATGGAGCCCTCCTGTTGTGTGACGGGGCGATCGCGTGTGACGTTTGTTTCGAGGTCGATCGTGGGAGATGTCATTGCGTCTCACCCCTTCGGTTCGGGTGGAACGTCGGTGTCGTCGGTGGTTCTGGCGTCTGGTGTGGATCTGGTGGTGTGGGTTCGTTGGGCTGTGCGTCGTGGTGGTCGGATCGTCGATGCGTCTTCACTGGAAGCGTGGTGTCTTTAGGCATGGTCTGAGTCGGTGTGAACAGGTCCGTATAGGCGTGGGCGGTGCGTTGTCGCGTCCACGCGTCGGGATGACTGCTCACGATGCGGTGGGATGGATTCGGCTGTCGATGCGCCAACAGCGGCGTTGGTGTCTTTGTCATGCCTGCCGGCGGCGTGGCTGCGCGTTCGTGATCCGTTGTCCATCGGCGGTGGCCATCCACCTGGACGGGTTGTACTCGTTTGAGCTCGCGAACATCGCTAATGCGGCGGTCATAGCTGCTCGCGGAGATGCCAGCGCTCTCGATCAGCTCGGAGCGGCCAAGTGGCTGATCCACTCTGAGAAGCGTGGCGTACAGTTTGGTGGCTGTCGGCGTGAGGTCGGGCCGAAAGCGCTCGGGCGGGAGGGTGGCCGCTGCGCGTTCAACCTCGGCAGGCGTCGGGGTTTGTGACTCGTTCAGCGCGTAGAGGAGGCTCTCCACGATGTCGTACGGACAACTACTCCATGAGGTGTCCGACGGGCCGAACGAGCGCAGACACAGTCGCACGAGCCGCTGTCGCTCGTGTGGTGTCCACTGGACATCGTGGGTCATCGCGATCTCGTCGATCACCCGCCGGATGGCGGGGTAGGTCGTTCCGTCGATGACGGGAATCTCGAGAGGTGGTGCTTGTTCGGTTCCCTCAGCGATCGGTTTTCGCACTTCGGCGAGTTCTGTCGAGAGGGCCGTGGTGATCTGATCGGAGAGCGCGGTGACGGTCGGACCGTCAAGCACCCACGACATGGTGAGACTCATCCGTGTGTTGGGGTCGATGTCGTAGGGGAGTCGCCGGCACAGCTTTGCGGGCCGCTCTTCGAACAGCATGCGGTAGCCTGAGTGAATCCCGTAGACGGACTGTTTGGGGGCCGTCTTGGCGAGGAACTCACAGAGGTCGTGGAGTTGGGTGGTGTTGCGTGCGAGTGCGTCTGTATCTGGAAGCCTGATGGTGGTCGTGAGATCGATACCGGCTGCGTGATACAGCTGGCTCGCCGAGGCGATCAGTCCGTGGAGATCTTCGAATAGATTGCTTCGGGCGGCTGTGTCGTCGCTGCCTGAGAGTTTGGCGACTTGTGCGAGGAGCCGATCTCGAACTGTTGTTATTCGCTCTCGCCACGCGCCGTAGGTGGTTTCTGAGTTGCTGTACCAGCCCACCTGGTGGCCACGACGCAGGATACGGGCGGCATCGTGATCGGGCTCCTCGTGGAGTGTGTCGAACTCGCAGCCGAGCCGTGAGGGGGTGAGAATTTTCGAGAGGGCTTTGTCACTGAGTAAGGCTCCCGCGAGACGTCCCAGGGTGGCGAGGGGGCCACCCCACTGGAGCACGACGAGGGTTTCATCGTTGGTGTGGCTGAGGTACGCGACGCGGCCGTCTTCGAACGGGTGTGGTTGGTCGTCGACGAGCGTGATGGCGTCGTCATGGGCGACGATGCTGAATCGCTCGTGGAGGTGGGATGGGGAGTTCGCAGGGGTATTGAGCCACTGGACGTACTCCGCATCTCCCTCTGGATCGCCGGTTGCCGCCACCCACTCGTCGGTTGTGGGTGTCTCTCCTCCCGTCCCGCGGGGCGACACTGTACTTGTAGATTCCTGAGGGGTCCCAGTAAGACGCCCATCGAGCCGGCGCTGATCCGGGTGGACGAGCTCGTTGTTGTCGTCGAGACACTGCTGGACGGTCAGCTGTCCCAGGTCGGTGAGTTGGACGGTGTTGTGCTGGCCACGACGGTCGATCGTGGCCAGTCCGCGTGTTTCGAGATCGAGGACATATCTGCTAATGGTACCGTCGGCGACATCGATCGTGTGATCGTTGGTAAGATCACGGTAGGTCCGGGCGTACTCTGTCTTGAGATTCCCGAGGACGCGGCGTTTCCCAGGTTCGGTGTCGAGATCACGGACGGCCTCCCACGCGGTCTCGACAGTCTGGGTGGCGTGGTCGGTGTGGGGGGACCGATCCCGGCTGGCAGTAAGATTGAGGTGACACTCGGTCCAGTTGGGATAGCGCTTCGAGAGGTGTCGTTGGACTGTCGGGGAGGCGACGAGTCTGACGTCGAATCCGTCGGCGAGCACGGCGATCGCCGCGAGTGCGCGGACGCCCGTGCGGCGGTCTGTGAGGTTGGTCCACGCGTCGCCATCCAACAGGAGTGTGAGGACGGTGGGTTTGGAATCGAGTTCGCGATGGAGTGCGACCGGCCCTTTCGCGAGCGCGCCGAGGTCGGCGTTGACTGGACCGCGCCCCGTACCGATGGTGGTGACCGTGTCGGTTAGATCTGCGTGTCGCTGTTGGTGGTACGGACTGAGTGTACTGCTGTCTCTGTCTCTGTAGGTGAGCGCAAGGGCCGTGATCGCGCGAGTGTATGCGACGGCTTCAGCGACGTCGTCGGTCCATGGTTCCTCCGTGGTTTGCCACGCAGGCAGGGTTTCTGCGAGGATCTGAGAGCTCGTGTGCCACGGATCGGTGGTGGCCTGATCGCTGATGGTCCGTTCGGTGTGTGGCCGGAGTTCGGCGAGGAGGTCTGGTATCCACTCGGTCAACCGGGGAGAGACCGCTGGACAGATGATTCCTCTGGTGGAAATGTCCGTGTTGTGGCTGACGAGCCGGACCCCTCGCTTGCGGGCCGCAGGCTGGCGTGTTCGCATAGACGATCACCGTAGAGTGACGGAGTGGGTCACATGCGCCAGCATCACTCCGACTCCTCGCGTGGGGAGCCACCATCGGAACGGACGTGTTCCTGTATGGCGGTGAGAAGCGGCGTTGGCCCCTGCTGTGTTGGCTGGGTTGGATCTCGTGGTGTTGAGGCGTCCGGGTGGACGTGTGGTTCGGCGGTCGTCGTGAGACTCGTGACGACCGCAGTTGGATCGAGGAGAACGAACGTTGTGGATTGCGTTCGGGTGTTTGAACACGTCCCGATGTGGCCTGTGAGGACGTACTCGCGAACACCGCGGGTGAAGACGGTCGGGTGTTCGTGAATATCTGCTCCGCACATGATGTAGCCGATTGCGTACGCGGGTTCGCCGGCCGCGCGGTAGGCGTAGGCCGTGATATCGTCGCCTTCGTTGAGCGGTTGTCCGCAGACTTGGCAGGCTGGATGGTGGGTGTCGAGAGAGATGCGTGTAAGTTGATGGAGATCTGCGGTTTGTGGATCGCTGGTGGGCCGCGTCATTTGTGGCCTCCCTCAGCGGTGCGAGTACCGGCTTGCCACGCTTGCCGCGCGGAGAGTGCGCGGCGGGCCGACTCGGTCAGTCGGTATTCGGTCGTGTCGTGGGTGTGTTTGGTGACGAGGTTGCGTTCGATGAGTTCCTCGATGGTGTCAGAGACTCGGGTTTGGTCGATTCCGTCGGTGTAGTAGTTGGTGAGTACGTGGTGGAGTGGGCCGGTCTCGCTGGGGCCAGTCTGAGAGAGTACCCAGAGCAGGTCGCGGTGGGTGGCTGAGAGATCGGCAAGCGAGATGGCGTTGCTCTCGGTGGGGCTAGACATTGTGGCCCTCCACGGTGTCCTCGTCGACGCTACATGTCGTAGCGCACGTGCTACAGAGTTGGCTGTCGAAGGCAGCGTCGTAGCCGTCGGCTGAGTTGGGACAAAGTTGACAGCCGGAGCTGTTACCGTTCGATCCGTCAGTCGTCTCGCAGGGCTTAAGCCCCGCAGTTGCCAGCATTAGCATGGTTCTGTGTTGCGGCACAGAACCCGTCCCGGCTGGGTGCTAGTACACCGTGGCCGGGGTTTCTACACTTTCTCACGAGCCGAGGGTTCGTCACTGGGCTCTGTTGTTTCCAATAATACCGCTTGTAACTTATAAGTTCGGATCGTGTTTAACAGAAGAGAATGTTCTGAATAATACTATCCGAACTGATTACACACACTGCGATAGAAGTGGTAACTATGTTGCGGCACTCGGGAAATTGGATGACCCTGGTTGATGATCGGATTTTAGAATATCTCCATGAGAACGAAGCTGCGTCGCCCACAGAAATGATGAAAGGTGGTCCAATCAAATTCAGTCGAGCATACATCGGTAGACGATGTAAAAAACTGAAAGAGGAGGGCTTACTCCGAGAAATTAGTGATGCAACGTATGTGATTACGGAAGATGGAGAGGCATATCTCAAAGGCCATCTAGATACTGAAGATTGGCGGTATATTGACGAAGAAACTGGTAGGGACGCCCATGATGATTCGACTGAAGACGCTGTTTCTGACCGCTGAATGGTAGCTTCCAAGATATAGGTGACATATTCCAAATTGGCAGATCGAACTTAACCAACAGTGAATCCATTTGGAGGTGGTTGTTGGTTAATATCATTCTGTTTGACTCGGCTCTTGAAAGCGAACTTCTGTGGATCAGATCCACTCATCAACGTAGACTATGGGGCCACCGACGAACGTCGTGCCGCCTCCGCGGCAGCGCGACCGTGGCGCGCCTCGACGCGCCGCATCTCCTCGGGATTTCGGTGGTAGTACGCGAGCGCTTCGTACACCTCACCGACGTCGAGTCCGTGACGATCCGCGACCTGTTGGGGCCGAAGCTCGGCCTCCTCGATGAGCGCATGGAGCTGTCGAACCGTCACTCGACTCCCCTCGAGATGGGGCTCGTCATGGATCTTCGACTCGTCGCCGGAGACGATCCGGTACTTCGTCACTGCCATGTGACTGCGTATGCGTGCCGACAATAAAAATACGAGCATGGAACTCGTTCTCCGAACGAGAGACACCTCGGGTCGCGTCCCATTAGTTCGTCCCGGGCGCGTCGGCCTCGCGGTAGGGCGCACGGACGCGCTCGACGCCCTCCCGGAACTGGCGTTCGCGCTCACAGAGCGTGATTTGACGTGCGCAACCGACAGAGCGGCGAGATTCAAACCATGACTGACGAAAGGTTCAAGGTAGTATATTGAAAAGTAGTACTATAATGAGTACAACTAACGGAGGTCGAATCGTGAGCCTGAGTCAGAAAGGTCAGGCGACGATCCCCAAAGAACTCCGGGAGAAGCACGGAATCGAACCGGGAAGCAGGGTCCGCATCCACGAAAACGAGCAGGGAGAGATCGTCGTCGAACCACTCCCCAGCCTCCAAGACTTCCGTGGAGCAGCAACCACGGCAGAGCGCGGGACGGCCATCCTTCGTGAGGAGCGGGAGGTCGACGAGGAGCGAAGTCAACGCCTCGAGCGAGACGACTGATGGATCACGTCGTGTTCGATGCGGAACCGCTGATCGCCTATTACTGGGACGAGCCCGGGAGTGATGCCGTCGAAGCAGTCATCGACCGCGTAGAAGACGGCCGGCTGAAGGGGTCAGTGAATACGGTGACGTGTACCGAAGTGCGATACGTATGCGGACGAGACGACCCGCAGACGGCGCAGGCATACGTAACTCGGATTCGAAACTGGTGCGATGTCGTTACCGCCGAAGACGTCTGGGAATCGGCCGCCGATCACAAACGCGACTACAACGTCGCACTCGGAGACGCCTTCACGCTAGCCACAGCAGCGATGGAGGGGGCGACAGCCTACACGGGTGCTGACGACGATTTCGACGACGTCGACGTGACCGTGAAGCGATTTCGTGAAGACGGTGTGTGAGCGGCTCAGCGATCCTTGATGTGTGTACTCTGACCGAAACGGTTTTCTAATACAATCAACTACATACGAATACACAATGCCAATACTCCTCAAGGACCACGACCCCGAACTCGCCCTTCGACCGGGGACCACGAAGTCGGATATCGTGAAATACCTCTATCAACACCCCGAGTGGGGATACTCTCCCAAAGACGTCACGGAGGCCCTCGACATCCCTCGGGGAACCGCCACGACCACGCTCAAACGTCTCTACGACGACGACTATCTGGGGAAGACCGATGACGGCTACTACCACGCCCTCGGTGACCGTGAAGATATCCGGCGGTACGTCTCCAGTCTCGACCAAACACATCGGCTGTTCGGTCACCACCGCGACGAGGAGACCACTCCCGAGACCCCCGAGAAACGGATCGGTGACGGTCGGACTGATGAGGAACTCGATGCGGAGCTGGACGCGCTAGAGAACGAGATGGACGGATTGGATGAGTAAGCTCTCAGCAGGAGACGTTTGCTGGGCACGGGATCCGACGGGTGCCCACCCCCAGAGACCGGTCGTCGTGCTCGCTCACGAGACACACCCGTTCAGTGCCACCGATTGTACCGTGATGTGTGTCGGAACGAGCGCCGGAGCGTACCAGCAAACCACACCGGAGCTCACAGACGAGCATCTCGACGGCATCTCCTTCACCGACACGTCGTACCTGATGGCGTGGGCACTATACACGATCGCCCCCGGGACGATCATGAATGGAAATACGAAAGGCGAACTCACGGAATCGGGGCGAAGACTGCTGAAAAAGTCACTGATCTCTCTCATTCCGTAACCGGCAGTAGACCGAAGGCCACGGAGCAGTTCGAAACTGTTTCGCTTTCTACGTTGTCGCGTCCCGCCTCGTTCGTCCCGGGAGCGTCGGCCTCACGATACGGCGCACGGACGCGTTCGACGCCCTCCGCGAAGTCGATCTCCGTGTGTACGGCAGAGACACATCTCCGATCGCGCCACCTTAGGGATCTCCTCGTCGAATGTGAGCATTGACCGTCCATCAGCAACACTTCTCACGAGTACGTACCCTATCCTCGAGTATGATGAACTGGGAGAGCGAGCGAGACATGGCGAAAGACGTCGAGGAACACGCCGAGTTATACGACGCTCTCGCGGACGACGACGACGACGAGGACGCGGAGTAACTCAGCAGTATTCGTCTGAAAGCTCATCGGTGACTACTGTTAGGAAAGTCAAGGAGAAAGCCTCGCGCTTGAGTGAGGGGAGGATGTCAATCGTATGGAACGGCTGGGTATTCGTTATCCGCGGCAAAACACTCTTAGACCCATATATCCCAATATATGACATGGTCAAAACCATCCGGGTCTCGGAGGAGTATCACGAGTGGCTGAACGCCCACAAGAAGGACGACGAGACGATGGAGGAGACGTTGCGCCGGATGACGCGCGGACCACATCCCGACGACGTCGCCGGGCTCCTGACCGAACGGGAGGCCGAGGCGGCTAAGGAGGCGGTCAACCGTCTCCGCGAGGGTGACCGTGACCGCCTCGATGCCGCCCGCAGCACCTTCGACAGCGGGACGACGAGCGAATGATCATCGACTCCTCGTACCTCTTCGATCTGATGGCGGCGGACCCGGACGCGTTCTCCAAGGGCGCTGAACTCGTCGAGAACGGCGAGATGCAGTGGCTCCCGACGCCGGTGGTCGCCGAGGCGTACTACGGTGTCGCCACGGTACGTAGCGATACAACCACCCAGGAGGTCCGAAACCGCCTCCTTGGATATCCGCGCATCGACGTCGACGAAGAGATCGCGCGGACGGCCGGAGAACTCCTCGCGAAGGCGGACGATCGTGTCGGCGGGGACACCGGCGTCGGAGCGAACGACGGGTACATCGCCGCGATGGCGGCCGTCCTCGATGACGCAGTCCTGACGGATAACGTGGCTGACTTCGAAGCGTTAGGTGTGTCGGTCGAGACCTACTGAATCCTCAGGCGGTCACAAGACGAACACACGCTCGCTTTCGAACGCGATTCACGGGATGGACGCATGACCGAGACCACGGAGTAGCTCGAAACGGCCCGCTTTCCGCATCAGTCGCGTCCCGCTTTCCCCGCCGGTCGCGCCCCGCTAGTTCGTCTCGAGAGCGTCAGCCTCGCGGTAGGGCGCACAGACGCGTTCGACGCCCTCCCGGAAGCCGATCTCAGGCTCCCAGCCGGTGGCCTCGCGGAACTTGGAGGCGTCGGCCATGGTGTCGTGGACGTAGCCGTCGAAGGGGCACTCGATGTAGACGGGGTCGATATCGGTGCCGAGCGCGTCGTTGATGAGGTCGACCATCTCGTTGAAGGAGTACGCCTCCTCGGTGCCGACGTTGTAGACGCCGGTGAGCTCCTCGTCGGCGGCGAGCTCGCAGGCGCGGGCGACGTCCGCGACGTGGGTGAAGTCGCGCGTCTGGCTGCCGTCGCCAAACAGCTCGGGGGCCTCGCCGCGGGCGATCGCGTCCGCGAACTGCGCGACCGTGTTGGCGTACTCGCCTTTGTGTTCCTCGTTGCCGGCGAAGCCCTGGTAGACGGAGAAGAAGCGCAGTCCCGCCATGTTCATGTCGTGGTGGTTGGCGTAGTACTCGGCGTAGCGCTCGCGGGCGAGCTTGGAGGCCTCGTAGGCGGTGTGCGCCTCGACGGCCATGCTTTCGGGCGAGGGCTCGGTGCGACTGCCGTAGATAGAGGAGGTGGTGGCGTAGACGACGGTCTCACAGCCCTGCTCGCGGGCGCGCTCAACCGTGTTGATGAAGCCCTCGACGTTGACGCGGCAGCCGCGCTGGGGGTCCGCCTCGTACATGTTGCGCGAGGAGAGCGCGGCGAGGTGGAAGACGACGTCGACGTCGGCGGGGTAGTCGTCCTCGAGGACCGAGGCCTCGACGAATTTCACCGCTTCGTCGAGGTTGTCCGGGTCGCCGAGGTACGTGTCGTCGACGGCGATCACGTCGTTGTCCGCCGCGAGGCAGTTCGCGAGGTTCGAGCCGATGAAGCCCGCGCCGCCCGTCACGAGGACGCGTTTGTCGTTCATGTCCGGTCATCGAGCAGAATTCGCATTACGTCTTCGGTGTCGGACGACGGATCGGGTTCGAGCAGTGCGGATCGGTACGTTTGTTTGCGGGCGTTCGGTAGGGGGGCGTAATGCAAATCCTCCGGGTCGCGTCGTGGATCTATCCCGATACGAAGGGCGGGGGGGGGCTACCACGTTCACGCGATGTCGAGAGACCAGGCCGCGATGGGTCACGACGTGACCGTTCTCACGACGCGGGTGGACGAAGTGACGCTTTCCAATTTCGACGAAGGAAGACCAGTCGAGCCGAACGAACCCTCATGCTGTACTTCTAGCCATGTCTGACCGACAGTTCTCGGTTCTGATCGCGACGTACGAGGGCGACGATCTTGATGACCTGTCGCGAGCCCTCCAGAGCGTGATCGATCAGACGGTACGACCCGACGAGATCGTCGTGGTCGCTGACGGACCACTGACTGCCGAACTCGAAGCGACTCTCGACGACTTCGAGTCGGCACATCCGGATCTGTTCAGTCGAACGGCTCTTTCAACGAACCAGGGATTAGGAGCTGCGCTGAACCACGGCGTCGAGACGTGTTCTCACGAGTGGATCGCCCGGATGGATTCCGACGACCTCGCGGTGGAAGACCGGTTCGAACAGCAGCTCGATTATTTGGGTGATAATCCGGAGACAGACGTTCTCGGCGGGTACATAGGGGAATTTGATCGAGATCCGGACGATCTAAATCAGATTCGAGAAGTGCCAACTACCTGTGAAGACATCGCTTCTATGGGTCGATTTCGATGCCCAATGAACCATCCAAGCGTGATGTTCCGCCGGAGTGCTGTGATTGAAGCAGGAAACTATCGGTCGCTACGGTCGATGCAAGATTACGAGTTGTGGATGCGTATGCTGTCTCAGGGGTATACGTTGGAGAACGTTCCCACCGTACTGGTCAAGTGCCATGCCGGCGATGATCTCTATTACCGCCGTGGGGGTATTTCATACGCGAAACTCGATTATGCGGTCCAGAAGCGGTTGTTACAAATGGGCTCGATAACTTTTCACAGATTCATGCTTAATCTCCTCATTCGTCTTCCTATAAGATTGCTTCCAGCCTGTATCCGTGGAGTGCTGTACAAACAAGTACTTCGGAATTGACACTCCCTGTTGATCTGTTAAATCAAACAATATTATAGATATAGTCGATAGTGATGGTCGATTTTAATCAATATTGTGTTTCTAATTATTAAATTTAATGTATTGTTCAAAGAAGAATACCGACAAAGTCATTTTGATCCCAACTATCTGTCTAGATAATGAATTGGAAAAAGATATTAGTATCTAGTAAGAGAATATATATAAATCAAGGAATAATAAGTTTATTAAAAAAATCTCCGTCATTTTTAGAAAAAGAATTATCGTATATGATCGTGAAAATATTATGCGAAAACACTTCCTTTAGTCGTGTGAGTAGTATTGAACGTAATTCTCACAAATTTTGGTATTTGAAAGAAAATTCCCATGATATCCACATGGCTGAAATAGACGAATTCATGGAAACGAAACTATGTGGTGAGTCTATCAGACGTAGAAATTTTAAATTCGAAGATCCCTTTGTTACAGTAGAAGATGATGTGATGGTTAGAGGTTCACAACCAATCGCATTCACTAGCGAGGGTGATGTCATTAAAGATGTACACTGTTTTGCTCACGGATCTCAAGGTCTAGTATATAAGCGACTGGGTGAGTATTTATCTGATCTCCCCCAAGAATTCATAACTACAACACATAATCGCTTGGATCATATTTCCGATAATAGTAGCGATCCAAAAAGGATAGATACCGGAGCGATATTGAATTATGAATATAGTAACTATTACATCTGGCTAGTACAGGAAATACTGAAACTAAGAGGAATAAAATATTATGAAAACATATCAAACAATTCAGTAGATTTAATCTTGCCTGAATCAATTCCAGATTACGTGGATGAATTATTGAATATTTTAGGATATCCACAGCGGAATAGATATTATTGGAATAGAGAGCCATTAAATGTGAAAAATTTTGTAGTAACTTCCTATCCAGAGCCAACAAAAAATCAATTATCCTGGCTGAAAGAATCTGTCATTAACAATATTGAGACTTCTGAATTTGCGGAGAATTGGATATATGTATCTAGACAAAAAACAGAGAAAGGGAGGAAAGTCCGTAATTATAGTGAATTTTCCGAAGTTTTGTCAAAATATGGGATAGATATTGTCTATTGTGAAGAAATGTCTGTAGAAGAACAAGTAGTATTATTCAATTCTATTGATGGAGTTATTTCTCCACATGGAGCAGGCTTAACAAATATCATTTGGGGGAATGATTTGACTGTTATAGAACTATTTAATGATGTTATTCAAGGTCCCTTTTATATTATATCATACATCCTTGGATATGATTATATTCCATATCAGGGTGACGAGATCGTTAGTATTAAAAGAAAAAAGGATAGGGACATATTCGTTGATATCGAAAAATTTGATTCTTTAATGAATGAGTATTTTCAACTTAAATAATTTTTCGGCGCAATTAAGATTCGATTGAAGGATGAAGCGGTCAAAAGATCGAGTGGTCAATGCTCAGTTTCGACCTCCTCAGCAGCGATTGCGGTTGTATTGAGTTAAATTCTCTGGAGCGAGAGGCGAGTCGGCGATGAAGGTCGGTCGGTATCCGATCCATTTAGCAGGATTCTCACTTTCGGTTACCGTCTCGATTCTTGAGAAGTTGAGTGCTGATCGGCATCCAATCACCGTTCATCGGTGGTTACAGAAGGCCTATCTACAGCCGACAGATCGTACCGATCCAACTCACATCGCGGTTGATGAAACCGTGATTCAGCTCAATTCTGAGCGATATTGGCTGTACGCTGCCGTCAATCCCGACATAAACGCCTGCTCCATGTTCAGCTCCGTCCGACGAGAACCAACATGGTTTCCTCGATGTTTCTCTCTGAACTGCCTGAGAAATATCTGATCGACGGCGTGGTCTTTCTCGTCGACGGTGCTCCGTGGTTGCAGGCGGCCTGCCACCGTCATGGGCTCCGATTCAAACATGTCATACATGGGAATCGGAATGCCGTCGAACGTATCTTTCGTGAAGTAAAACGACGAACAAACCAATTCTCAAATACGTTTAGTCACGTCGAGCCGAGTACCGAAAAATTGATTACAAGCGTTCGGCTTCGCATAGAACCAGCTTATCTGAACGTTACGGGCCTTGTCGTCGATGGTTTTCTGTGCTCTGTAGTTTCGGTACACCGCGTCGGATTTCACGGATATCGGACTCTCCGACGGAGGTTGTAGACGGTGGCTCTCAGCAGCATTTCACGGAACTCTAACCACCAGCTACGCGCACGCACGGCGGAGCCGAGCGTGCGCTTAACCGACGAGAAGACGGTTTCTGACATGGAGCGCTGGTGGTACGTGACTTTCAGCGCTCGAACGCGGTAGTTCGTGCGGTTGGCGTAGTGGCGGCTGGGCTGATCACGGTCAAAGCCAGTCAAATCGATAGCAGCGGGATCGGTGCGTTTCTCGGCTGACGCGCCGAAAAACGCACGCCACGTCTTGATCGGAATCCGCTCAAACCACGTGCGAAGCACGGTGTAGTGTGGAAGTCTGATGAATCCGATCTCTTCAAGCACGCCGGGCATTTCTGAGAGCAAATCCACGGTGACGCGGTAGGATTTTCCTGTTCGATGCGGAGTACATGTACGGTGAGCATCGCCCACTCTGCGAACCCGCCGACCCCGAAGGGAGAGGCGGGTCCGGGTTAGCGACAACTGATTTAGCCTTAGCCAACGCGTGAAGAGACGGATTTCCGATCTCACACCGATCTGTCTCTTCGCTTTCTACCCAGATCACGGAGTCGTCGGCTTCACGTCTAGCGAAACTACAGAGCCGTTTTATGTTAGCACAGACCAGTGGCCGGTCATCGCTGCGGCACTGCTTGCTAGTTTCGTTTAGGTTGTCTATCGTCGCTTGATGCCCACGGATCACTCAGGTACGAGATATGTACATCAAGATCTCGTTTCACATCCGTCGAATAACTCGTATGTCATGAGGTAGGGTACCAGGTCATTCACTCCAAACGTTATCTCGATTCTATCCAGGCTCCCGGGCCGTGACTCGGTAGAGGGACCGGCGTTGTGGGCGAGTACGTCGAGACGGATGGTCGTACTCGTGTTTCACGGTTGCTGCGGAGAATCTGACGGTGGATTGTGACGCGTGGTCAGCCTGATGGAACGCGATCGTTCCGACGAGATCTCTGGACTGCTCCACGAGGGGGGCTTCCTTCGATTTGTCACGACCGACGACCGCGACGGTCGTACCTCAGTCCGCGAGATCGACTGCTGTCACCCTGAACCCGTTCTTTCCGACCGTGCGAGGGATTGTGCGGTCGGAGCAGTCGTCGGTCACGATCCGTTCCGACGCCGGCGGTCCAAAAGCGCGAGCAGAACGTATACCGCGCCGATCACGCGGACGCCGTCAGTGAGGTGGTCGTTTCACTCTACCGACTCCGGATCCTCGTACACGAGCAGCCCCGTAATCTGCTCGTACAGTCTGGGACGAAAAGCAAGACGGCACCGAAAATCTCGGTGAGCTACAGTAGCCACGCGTATAATCCATTCCGAATTCCATAGTTCATAAGCACTTGTAGTGACGAACTTACCTATGGAACGTCTCTGGTCAAAGGTTACTAATGCCTACCAAAGGAACGGGTTGATTGAAATAGGAAGTAAAAGCCTTGATTTAGCCCTCAGCAAATTTAAATTATATAATTTATATATAGATAAAAATATTATTGAACAAAAGAGATATGTTGATAGACTAACAAATTCGGGGTTTGGAATACCACTATATAATAAAAATATTCAAACACATAAATCCTCAGATGAACTTTTCATTTTGGGTTCTGGATCTTCAATAAATGATATCAGTCAGGACCAATGGGAATATATTGGATCACAAGATTCAATTGGACTTAACAGATGGCCGTTACATGATTTCACACCTACATATTATGTATTTGAAGTCCCCAGTAAAGATTTGGGAGTACAAATGAGAATTGATTTCTGGAATTTGTTAAATCATAAAAGAGACGAATATAGCTCAATACCCATCATCCTCAAAGATATACGTAGGTTTCATAATACCAATTTGAATAAACACCCAGATTGGTTATCAAAATCGATTCTTCTTTCTCCCGACATTGTCTTACCACCAGTCCTCAGTAATTCACGTAAAGAATTCCGATCTGTGCTCCAGTACATAAATCAAACTGGCTATTTTAGTAATAATAGTAGTATGGAATATTTATTTAAGAAAGTCGGTTCGATAAGTTATCTTATAATTTTAGGATGTAAGTTAGGGTATGAAAAAATTATATTATGTGGTGTTGATATGGTGAATAATAAATACTTCTGGGATCACAAGCGCGATGAATTAAAACAAAAGGATATTCCAATTCCTGAATCATCTCGTTCCAATAAACAGGAGATACATAGTACAAATGATCCTAGTGTCCACAATATAACACTTGAAGAAATCATTTATGAGCTAAATGAAATTGTACTTAAGGATAAAAACATAGACCTGTATACTGAAACAAAGGTATCATCGTTATATCCCAGAATTCCACACTATAACACACATACGAATTAACATTAAGATCTACGCTCTTGGGTAAAGGATTGTTGGTCAGTTCTCAGCAGTAGCTGGAAGTCACAGCGGGTAAGGGTGACGCGGTCGCGTCACCCGACGAACAATGTTCCCGATCAATACGTTCGTCTCGGAGCGTTGAGCTGCGAACCTGCTGGCACAGGTTCACTGGCGTAACGGCGTCTATTGCCCACACTGCCGTACAAATGTATGATTCGGTACGGCAGCTATTAGGTGTTTCAGCGGTTTCTCTGTGAGAATTACGACCGCACTTTCAACGATCAGACCGGTACTGTCTTTGAACACACGGCGGTAGCACTCAGAAAGTGATTTCTTGCCGTCTACACCTATATCCGGTTTAACACAAGTCTCAGACAGTAACCATCGTGGAGAATGAAAATGAGTTGCCTTGTTTTGCCGCCTAGTGACGACGGTCTCGGACGCTCTTACTGTAAATTCCGCCAGATTAACCCGGAAATGGACGCCGTCTGGCGATATGGCATCGCTCAGACGGCTTGCTTGGATGTGTCGAGAGCTTGCCAAACAGCATGTTGATGATCCGGACGTACCCGCCGCGCCGTCCGGCGCGGACGGGTACGCCGAGTGGGTACAGATCGCGTTGATCCTGTATCGCGTCGAACTCGAAAAGAGTCTCCGTGAGACCGAAGACTACCTCAACGAGATGCCCGGCGTCCTCGCCGTGTTTGATCTCGACGACGCACCGCACTACAGTTCGTTTTGTCGGTGGGAAAATGAGTACCGAATGCGTGAACTCCGCCGAAGCGCGGAGCAGGCGGGCTGGAGTGGTGAAGCTGTAATTGACGCAAGCGGCTTTCAACGCGATCAAACCAGCCACCACTACCGCGATCGCGCAAATTACTCGTTCCACTCGATGAAGACGACGATCTTGATCGACGTGAATTCGCTAGCGATCAAGGACGTTCATTTCACGACGCAGAAAGCATGGGACGGTCATATTGGGATGCAGGTCTTCCGCGTTCCGGCGGAAGACCTGCGCGTGTTGTCTGCTGATGCGAACTACTCTTGGAGCGACCTCCGTGAGGAGTGTCGCTCCAACTCAACGCGACCGTTGATCAAGCACAGGGAGCAAACACCGTTACAGAAGGCTCACAACGCCCGGATGAACGAGGATTACAACCAGCGCTGGATGAGTGAAACGGGCTTCTCGCAGTTGAAGGAAGACGACGGCAAGAAGCTGCGCTCCCGGAGCTGGCACGGCCAGTTCCGGGAGCTCACGCGGAAGTGCATCATCCATAACCTAACGCAGGCGGCGAGCCCTAACTCGCCGCCTGCTCCCCCTTCTCCGGACATATTTGGGAGAGGCATCGCCGTCGTCATCTGATCATGGGAGTAAGCTACCATAGTTTTGACCCTTTGACGACCACCGCCAGCGGCAGCTACTACATCTTCTGAGTGTAAGAACCGTGCTTTAACGCCGTGAAACCGTGAGTTACCGACCCTACCCCGATGCTGTCTTGCGTTCAACAAGGCAACAAGGCATGAAATCTCCAATGCTCAGGATTCCTCCGCGTTCACGCGGAGGAGGATGTCAAATCGCGATACTGGCTCTCGCCGCATCGAGGCATCTCTAAAGATAGACTTACGCCGTATCTCAGATCGTTCCAACTCCGACGTGAAGTCTTCCGAAAACCAGGGTGGAAGCGCTGAAAACCATTCTCGCAACAGCACTCTAACTCACCAACAATTTACGGCATAAGCGCGAATTCAAATGATGTCCGAAATTTCTTGTTGTATGTTTTTTATCGAATTCGGTCTGAAGAATCTACTACAATCAACATTTGTGTTTTTTGTTTTTTTGAGATATTTACACAAAGTTTCTGCCTCGGAAAATATAGTTATCTCATCCATTTCACACCATGGATGAGTTTCTGAATCAAATTCGTCTAAAATATATGTATTTTGGTTAAACATGAGTCCTTCATACAGCGCAGTTGATTCGGTACCAACTTGTGTACAACATTCTCCCATGATATCATACAACGACCTTTCACCTGAATCAATGTATACATTTGATGATTCCAACCAAGGATATAATGATCTCCAAACATTTCGTTCGTTTGGATGTAGCCGATAGATGACCTCTTGTTCAATAGTATCAGCTACTTCAACCGCAATTTGACTAAGTGTCTCTCCACAAGTTGGTTGTGAAATAAATAGAATTTTTCTTTGCTGGTTTGAGAATATATATTCTTCTGAGATCGTTTCTATGAATGGCCAGCCAACAACACGAATGTCATCAATCGGAAAGTTTGGTTTGTTACACCAGTAATCTCCCCAAGAGAAGTAAACATCTGGAAAACAGAACTCACCATTAATCGAATCACCATATGAAATTTCAGGAGAATATTCCGAATCAACTCCATGTTGTAATTCAATAACAGGAATTCCAAACTCTTGGCAAACTTCGATGAGTGTTGACTTAGATGGATTGTAACGGATGATCACCACTTTTGGATCGATTCGCCTCAGAAGTAACTCGTATAGAGGTTTCGTGTATTTTCGTTGGGTGAGTTCATCCTGAATACGCGCAATAAGATCTATATTCACATCAAAAATATCTTGGATTTTCCTCTCAAGGAAGTAAATATCGTCGGCTGCGTCAGCGTTAACAGTTACAGTATCTCCTAATATAGTCGAAATATTTGAAATGAAATGGATCTGATCAGTAGCCGTCGTATCATGTGTCCAAATATTATCATCACACATTTTTTTGATTTTAGATTTGTCTTCGAGACTTGTATATGAGTACTCAATTTGATCAGCAAGTGGATCAACTAAAACATCCCAATAAGTTTCATTGAAATACTGTCGGCGAGACGTGTCTGCAGCTGCGAATAAAATATCTCGCCTACCTGTAAACAGAGGACTATCTCGTACCGATCGGAGCGAGTGAATCGCCTTTGAAAACCCAGCAAGTAGCAGGTTTCTATCTACACTCTGCCTCTCAAAAGAAGATTTATCCGTAGACCATATGCCTACCTTTTCTACTATCTCTGAAAACACCTGACAACGGATTCGGTCCCAATAATAGACATCATTATACGATTTAGAGAATACAGAGAATTCTGCCTCAAAATCTATAAATTTCTTGAAAGCCTGTTTTGTGTTCATACACGACATGAATATCAGGATGGATATAACCGCTATGATTGCTTATAATCATAGGCTCTGTAATTTCGCTAGACGTGAAGCCGACGACTCCGTGATCTGGGTAGAAAGCGAAGAGACGGATTAGTGTGGGATCCGAAATCCGTTTCTTCACGTGTGTTACGATGGTTAAGGTTAAATCAGTTGTCGCTAGTCCGGACGAACCCGCCGACTCCTGAGGGGGTGGCAGGTTCGCTGAATGGGCAATGCTCACCGTACATGCGCCCGTATCGAACTGAGCAAATACTACCGCGTCGCGGTGGATTTACTCAGCGAAATGACCAGCGTCCTTGAAGAGATCGGGCCCACCAGACTTCCACACCACACGGTACTTCGCACGTGGTTTGACCGGATTTTGACCAAAACATGATTGTGTTTCTCGGCGCATCAGGCGAAAAACGCACCGGCCACGCAGCTATCGATTCAACTGGCTTTAATCGTGATCAGCCTAGCCGCCACTGCGCTAGCCGCACTAACTACTGCGTTCGAGCGCTGAATGTCACGGCTTTCGTGGATGTCGAAATTCACCAGCATACACTCGACAACTTCCATGAAACACGATTCCAAGATCGGCCCGCAGGTCGCCCGCACGACGTGGCGATCTGTGAATTCTCGCTGCTGATCGCTGCTACGACGCGAAGGCCTTCCACGACAAATTCCACGAAAACAGCATTAGATCGCTGATTAAACACCGATCATGAATCCACTCGATCACGCCCACTCGCATGTATGGTGATTAGTAGTTGAAAGTGAGAAGGTGTCCTAGAATTCTTCTCACACCGTGATGATCGTGCTTCCCGGAGTGTCTCCGCGTTCGTAGTTGGTAATAGCGACGACGAGGCGAAGGCACAGCGGAGGAATACCTGCGCTCGTGCGTGAGCGCGGCCTCGGGCGAACGCACGCCCGAGGCCACAGTCTTTCACTGATTCGTTGGTTCGTTTGACTCCTGTCCGTCGGTTGTACGTCTCATCTAGCGTCGATTGCTTCAGCTGTACGTCCTCGCTATGTTCCTCGATACGGTCTTCGACCCTGTAATCGATGTCTTTCGGGTTGTCGGTGTTCGTGCGTTGTACGGAGCGACTGGCACGACTCCTGCGGCCAGCAGGTGGTCGTGCCAGTCGAGCGTGTCATAGGCGCTGTCACCGACCATCCACATCGGTTGCTTGACGGCGAGCGCGTCACGGGTGACGCGCATCGCCGTCTTTTCTGGCGCTTGCTTACTTTCTGTGAACTCCGCCGCTATCGGGACCTTTTGCCCGGTCGAGACGATCGTACAACCGTAGCCGTAGTAGTACTCGTCGTCGGTTGGATCGTAGCACTTCGACGCGTCTTGATCGGCAGGCATAGCTCTCACGTCAGTTGAATCAATGAAGAAAGTCAAGGAGCAGGCCGCGCCGGGCGGCCTGCTCGACAAGCCGGTCGAAGACTTCGTCAACGACGTGTTCAAGGTCAGTGGGGAAGCGATCGACCGCGTCTCTGGAAGGCGGTCGATCGAACCCACAGCTCAGCCAGACAACCGTGTTCCGAAGCTCTCGATCAACGGACGAATTCCGTAGATATCGTGGTAGTAGCAATGGAAGAAGCCACGCATCATTTCTGGCGGCTCGTGCTCTCGTGTTCGCCCCGTCTTCGCCGGGGTGAACACGTCGAACTCTTCGAGAAATTTGAAGGAGAGATGCTCAAACAACGCTAACGTCTCAGTTTCCGCGACATTGAAGAACGACTCTACCGAAGGATCATCTTGTAGGGTCGCTGGACACATACCACCTCAGCGTTCACCCTGCTCTTTCGTGTGGTAACCGTTCTATGACACCCTCGAATTCATTTAACAACAGTTTTGTGAATACAGATGATCCGTTTTATCATGACAGACCTAGGAATACTATATTATGTGGGAACATACCCAATGTTATCTGAGAGTTTCATAATAAATGAGATACATGAATTGAAAAAACGAGGACATAATGTAGCTGTGTTTGCTCTGGCCAAATCTAACGAAAGTATTACTCATGAAAAACACAGAAAAATTGATATTCCAACATATTATGGAGAAATATCCTATTCTGACTTTCATCAATTAGCTAGTAGAAAAATACTAAATATGACATTCAATAGTCCAAGGCATGTATTCAAATCTTCATTCTCTATAAAACGTGTTCTTCATACGTTACTACTTGGGAAAAAATGTTCTGATTTTATAGAAAAGCTTGATTTTGAAATCGATGTTATCCATGGTCACTTTGCTAAGGAAACAAGACTTGGTGAAATTCATGCTGCTAAGTATCATGACAAACCCTGTGTGGTTACTGCACATGCTGTTGAAATATTTAAAGAGCTAGACAATAGGCAAATTAAAGAAATATGTGATGCTATGAATCAGGTTATAGTGCCAACTAGATACAACAAACAGTATTTGAGGAATCAGGTAGGAATACAAAATAGTATATCAGTAATACCGGCTACGACAGAGGTAGATAAATTCAAATATAATGGATGTAAAATAAACAATCGTATTTTGACAGTTGGTCGCTTAGTAGAGAAAAAAGGATATAAATACGCAATAAATTCTATTGAGAGGTTAGTGTCAAATGGATATGATCTAGAATATCATATCATTGGTGACGGAGAAGATAAACAAAAGCTAAGGAATCAGATTAATGAATATGGAATTCAAGATAACGTATCCATTTTAGGTAATGTTTCAGATGAAAGATTACGAAGTGAATTCAACGAGGCAAATATTTTTGTTCTACCATGTGTTGTAGCAAAAGATGGAGATCGAGATGCGATGCCGGTTGTTTTGAAGGAAGCTATGGCATCACGAACAGCGTGTATTTCAACAACCATCTCAGGAATACCTGAATTAATAACTAATGAGGATAATGGAATTCTTGTTCCACCTAGAAACACAAATGCTCTCACAGAAGCTATTGAAGATTTACTAACAAACCCTGATAAAGTAGACCAAATTTCAAAAAAAGGGCAAGAAACTGTTGAAGAACAGTTTGATATATCTGATTCTGTAGACTTATTAGTCAATGTATTCAAAAATATCTCAAACAACAATTGACCTTATTGTCTGACTATTGATTAGTACTCGAAAAATATAGGCCACAGCTAGTATGAATTATACGGCCATATTCGCTGGTGATGATGTTACCAGACCAGCGCTCTCATTTTGGATATCGAGTCATAAACCTGTTCCAGTATCTCTGTACGATTGTAGTCACCACTTGACAGTCAGGGCGAAACCCTATGATCATATGCCAGAAAAATTGTTGAAGGAGACGCTAACTTGGTATCTACAAAAGTCACCTTCAGATCGGAACTCATATAATATATATTCGGTCTCAAAGGCTGTGTTGAATCGCCATACAGCAGCGAGGTAGGCCACTAAATCAAAGGAGTTGAAGCGGGAAGATTCGGTTGCCTATGACACAAATCTCCCGCTTCATCGAGGATGCTCCGTTGAACGCCGACGCCGTCTGCGGATCGTATCGCTGATTTCACGGGATTTGGACGCCGTCTGGCGATATGGGACGTCTCAAGACCCTCGCACAGACGTTTCACGAATTCGCCACGAACCATGTTGAACAACCAGACGTACCCGCTGTCGCCGACGGCGACAACGGGTACGCCAAGTCCACCAAAATCGCGCTCCTTCTGCTCAAAGAGGAGATCAACAAGCCGCTTCGGAGGCTCGAAGACTATCTCAACGAAATGCCGGGAATTCTCGGTGTGTTTGATCTTGAGGCATCTCCGGATTACACATCTTTCAGCGTCTGGGACGATGAATTCCCGATGAAAGAACTGCGCCGCCTGCTCCGCGCCTCGGCGGAGCAGGCGGGGCTCTCAGGCACCGCGTTGATCGACGCCAGCGGATTTCAGCGTGATCAAGCCAGCTCACACTACCGGAATCGGGTCGGTTACTCGTTCAACGCGATGAAAACAACGCTGCTTGTTGACACGGATTCTCTTGCTATCATGGACGCTCATTTCACGACGAAGAAAGCCTATGACGGCCATATCGGGCTGCAGGTCTTTCGGCGGAACGCCGAAGACCTGCAGGCGTTGCTGGCCGACAAAATGTACTCGTGGAGTGATCTCCGCAAGCCTGTCGTGACGCGTCTACGCGACCAGTGATCAAACACTGCGAGCAAAACGCACTCAAGAAAGCTCACAACGCCAGAATTGACGATGATGTCTACAATCAGCGGTCAATGAGTGAGACCGTGTTTGCGATGCTAAAAGACGACGGCGACGAGATCTGCTCCCGGAGCTGGCACGGCCAGTTCCGGGAACTCACACGGAAGTGTATCGTCCATTACCTCGAGCAGGCGGCGAGCTTAACTCGCCGCCTGCTCTCTTCTCCGAATATATCCGGGAGAGGCATCGCCATCGTCCACCTCATGCTTTACCTGGTATCTTGTGAAACTGATGCTTTGGTCGCCGCACAATTCCGCTCGAATCGGATCGGCCGATCTGAGAATCTACAGCTAAAGCGCCGCTACCGGTAGAAGATCGAATATCAAAAATCCGATGTTGCTGCAGTCTTGCGTTCAACACGGCAAGAAGAGTCATTCCGTGTCAGGCACTACTGACGCGGTACGCTTGTCCTCTTCGACTCCACAGCGACAGGTCAGCAGTATCAGAATTCTCCTAAAGAAGAATGTCAGAGTATATTGTCTGATAAGCGTCACAATAGAATGAGAATATTTATTAATTTTTGTCAAGTTATTCCCACCTAGGATTTTTTGAAACAATGGTGATTATAATTGCTAAATTGAGAATAATCCAGAAAATTTGTGTGTTGACTAGCACATCACTTGGTCCTAGCCCACTAATAGGAAAAAGTAACAATGAGACAGAGATGGGTAGAGCCCAATCTGCCTTATCTTCTTGATATAATATAACTAGTTGATCGATTAGCGTTCCTACTAAGAGTACAAATAAAATCAAACCTAGAATTCCGGTCTCAACACCTAGTTGGATTATCCAATTATGTGGGGTAGTCGGTAAGTATCCTATCGTAGCGGTTGATGTTGCTCTATCAAATTCCCCAAGACCAGAACCAATTAATGGATTACCATAGATGTACTCTGCTCCTCTATACATCAATTCCCAACGTACATGTAAACTGTTATTGATATCTTGATCAAATGGATTTTCTATTACTAAAGGAAGTAGAATGTATGTTATGGTAGAGATCAAATAGATTAATAATCCGAACCTCATCCATAAGATCTTAACATAATTCTCACCATAATACATGATAAATATAATAAGAATACTCAATAGGTATGAAACAACCGCAGCACGTGATTCATTATGATAAATTACAAAAAAGATATACAGTAACATAACCATATTTATCAGATCATAGAATTCTGTATTGTTTTTAGATACTATTGAATAGACTACGAGAGGAGTAACCATAGAGAGTACAAATGAAAAATTATTCCTATTATAATATATCGCTGATGAAAACTGTCCATAATAGGAATCATTTGACAATCGACTTACTGGTAAATGAAAACCGGTTATGAATTCCAACACAGATATTAATAATATAAAACACGTGACAACAAAAATAATTTGTATTAATTTATCTACTATATCCATGGAAGTTATAGAATATAAGAAGACAGCAAGTAATACAGACACTGATGTGAAAGTGAATAGATATGTATCATTGATCGGATAGATTGAGATGACTGATTGAAAAATAGAGAAGATCACAAATAATAGTAAAATCACCAAATATCTGTTAATAGCTATTTTTTTAACTACAATCAAAGAGTAAACCAATACTAGAACCAATGCTATAAAATATACATGAATTGAAAATAGACTTAGTGAAAATATTCTCACATTGGGCAGTGCCCGGTGGACAATAGTGATTAGTATGAATATACATAATAAATATATTTTTATGGTCAAAAATGTACGATCATTCATCATGTGTTATCCTGATTAGGAATATTCATCAATATTTGAATGTTACTAGCTTTAGGGAGTATTAATTTCAAAATATCTATAGTGTAATCTACCATGGATTGACAATTCATCACCACGATTAATGAATTCTAATCATAATTCTCTTTATTATCATATAGTAAAAAGATATTGATTTGAGGCAAATTTTTGGGCCGTGTTTAGTTTGGGTCATTGAGCCAAGCGGCAAATGCTTGGAGCCAATTTCGGCGGATTGTGGCTCAACGTGGCTGAAATAATTTGAGAAAGAGGATGTCCTTCGCTTGAGTTCTCGAAAAATGCGTTCGATGGCGTTCCGATTTCCATTTCATTCGGTTTGAAATCGGAGGCCAACTCTGGCCAGCCCAGTTTGGAGGTATTGAGCGTCATCGACCAGAAACATAGCAGATTCGACATCGTGTTTCTGGCGGAGTTCTCGTAGAAAAATCTCGGTTAATGCGGTTGTTGTCGTCGAAAATAGTCGGAGATGTAGGAGATCGTTTGTGTCGGGATCGGCGGCAGCGTACAGCCAGAATTGCTGATCGTTGATTCGAATACCGTTTCGTCAAGTGTAACGTGATTCGGGATTTGACCCTCTGCAGGCTGTAAATCGGCCTTTTGCACCCATCGTGGATTGCCTTACGAGATCGTTCGACACCCAATTCTTCGAGGATAGAGACGGTATTCGACAGCGACAGCCCCGCTAACTGGAGTTGAATACCGAGTTTCATCGCGTGTTCGGGTGTCCACTGTCGTTCCACAAAATCCAAATCAATCCAGTTTATACATTCGCTGAGGCGGTTGATTTTTGCCATAGACCAGCACAAAATCACACCGCCTCACTCTTCATCCTTAACTAAACACGATCATCTTGATACCCCTCGAATTATTATGATCCGAATTCAAGCACAAATATGAACGAACAGTTGGATCCGATACCACTCTTCGAAATATCTTGGACTAATAAAGACGTCAATACAGTAACGAACTCGATCAAGCGAGGTGGGTACTGGGCAAAAGGACCGTACGTCGACCAGTTTGAATCAAAGCTCGAAGAATTCCTAAATGTAGATAACGCTCTCGTCGTGAATTCGGGTACAACCGCACTCGTCTCCGCACTTCATGGGCTCGAGATCAATGAGGGTGACGAAGTTATCGTCCCCGCATTCACGTTCATCGCGACTGCTAACGCAGTACGACTGGTCGGTGCTGAGCCTGTGTTCGCTGATATTGAACCAGATACGTATGGACTCGATCCGGCTTCTGTGAAAGAGAAACTCACGGAATCGACTGCTGCGATCGTCCCTGTTCACCCGTATGGAACTAGTTGTCGGATCGATGAACTAGTTGACCTTGCGGCTGAACACGATATTCCTCTTATCGAAGATGCGGCAGAAGTCCTCGGTGCCGAGTTCGACAGTCAAAAACTCGGTTCTTTCGGTGATGCCGCAGCATTGAGTTTCTGTCAGAACAAGATCGTCCCCACGGGAGAGGGTGGCGCAGTCGTTACTGATGACGACGAACTTGCGGAGCAGGTGAAACTGTATCGTTCACATGGCCGCGCGTCGAACGACTACTTCGAGAGTTCGGGATCCGGAGACTACGCCGAAGTCGGAACCAACATTCGAATGTCGGATCTCACAGCTGCGCTAGGATGTTCTCAGTTCGATCGAATGGATGAACTCATCCAAGGCCGTCGTCAGGCAGCCAACGAACTCAGCGATCGTCTCGCAGATGCCGATGGAGTACGACCACATACGTCTCTGGATACGGGAACCCACGTCTACCAGTTATATACCATAGAACTTGCGGAAGACATCAACCGCGATCACATGATCGAGACCTTGGAGAATCACAACATCTCGTCCAAAGTCTACTGGGATCCGGCCGTCCACCAGACTGAATATTATACGCGAACGAAGAACGATACACCCGATCTTCCCATTACTGAGGACATCGCGAGCCGTGTGCTCTCGTTACCGATGTATCCGAACCTTTCCAAGGCAGAGACGGACCGGATCGCTGATGCTGTGATCAAAGCGGTGAACCAGTAACTACACGACTACTTCGAAAACGGTTTATTAACGGGTTTAGGCATTCAACATATGCCATCCCTTGAAGGGAAAGACATTCTCGTCACTGGTGGATGCGGGTCCATCGGCTCTCGACTCGTTAAGAAGATCCTAGCTGATGGCCCATCAGTCGTCCGTGTATTCGACAACAACGAGGAGGCACTATTTGGACTACAAAAAGAGTTGGATGACGACACGCCGGTCCGTTATCTCCTTGGTGACATTCGCGACCAAGACCGCCTTGAACTCGCCGTCGAAGATATCGATGTCGTGTTTCATGCCGCCGCATTGAAACATGTCACACTGAACGAGTACAATCCGTTCGAGACCGTTCAGACGAACGTTAATGGGACACAGAATCTTATTCGAGCTGCGCTTGAGGAAGAAGTCGAATCGTTTGTCGGAGTAAGTACCGACAAGGCGTCGAATCCGACATCGGTGATGGGGGCAACGAAACTTCTCTCTGAACGGCTCATTATCGCTGCGAATACGTACAAAGGAAGTCGTGATACACGATTCGGTTCTGTGCGGTTCGGAAACGTATTGGGTTCCAGTGGTTCCGTCGTCCCCCTATTCCTAAACCAGATCCGTGAGGGAGGGCCGGTGACGGTTACGGACCCGGAGATGACGCGGTTCATTATGCCGATAAATGAGGCGGCTGAACTCGTCCTTCAGGCTCACGATCGGATGACCAGCGGTGAGGTGTTCGTTCTCAAGATGCCGACTTTCCGCGTCGGCACGCTTGCTGAGGCCATGGTAGAGGAGTACGCTTCTGAATTCGGGTATACTTCTGACGAGATCGAGATCGAGGTCATCGGTGCGCGACCCGGAGAACGTGTTCACGAGAAACTCATCTCAGTGGATGAAAGCGCTCAAGCCCGAGAACTTGAGAATATGTACGTGATCCTTCCGCAGATAGATGTATCAGGATACGAAGAATTGAACTACTCTCAGGCGGATCTGGTTGATGGAGAATACACGTCATCAGACGAAAATACTCTCTCTAAAGCAGAGATCGTGAAGAAAATTGATCAACATGTGTCTCAACACGTAGTATAGATGCGAATTCTACTTACTGGTCTCGGATCGATAGGTAGACGACATGCCCGCCTCCTCTATGAGGAACTAGAGGAGGTCGAACTATTGATCTACCGTAGTGGGACTTCCCAATCCGGTAATCCCTTCGGCGCACCCGAGTATACCGACTTACAAGATGTACTCGCACAAGACCCTGATATCGCGTTCATCACGAATCCGACACACAAACACATCGAAACTGCCACCGCTTGTGCCAGGGCAGGCTGTCATCTATTTATTGAGAAACCGCTTTCTCATACGCTAGAAAATGTTGAGAGGTTAATTGGAATTGCCAAAGAAAATGATTTGGTGACACATGTTGGCTGTCAACTACGATTCGATCCAACTCTGAACGCGGCACGCGAAATCATCAATAGTAATGATCTAGGAGATGTAATCTCGTTCCGGGCAACCTCGGGGTCGTATCTTCCGGAGTGGCGTCCAGAGCAGGATTATCGTGATTCCTATAGTGCAGACCCTGAACGTGGTGGTGGGGTTGTACTCGATCTAATTCACGAGATAGACTACACGTACTGGTTGTTCGATAACATTTCGTGTGTCGCCTCAGCGATCGCTCACACGGACACATTGGAAATCAATTCAGAGGCCATCGCAGAGGCTGTAATGAGGGTTCCAGGCGATGTCATCGGAAGTATTCATCTCGATTACTGTCGTCGTCAGCCAAAACGGGTACTAGAAGTCGTCTGTGAGGGCGGGACAGTCATCGCTGACTTACAGGAACAGATGTTGACGATAGAATGGCCGTCAACAACTGATACAGAATCGTTCGATTATGGACGTGATCGACGATTTGTGGCACAACTACACCACTTCATCGAGAATGTTCACTCAGGTGGGAAGTGTGACAACGATCTTAGCGAGGCAAAGGAAGTGTTACAAATAGCACTCGACGTAAAGGGGGAATACAATGGCTGAGATTCTCTGTACCATTTGTGCTCGTGGTGGATCGAAAGGTGTCCCAAACAAGAACCTCAGGGAAGTCGGTGGGAAGCCCTTAATCGGCCATGCTGTTTCCGATGCGCTTTCCTGGGAACGTGAGACTGATGTAGTCGTTTCGACTGACGACGAAACGATCGCCTCAGTTGCAGAAGAATTCGGCGCAGCGGTACCGTTTATGCGCCCGTCCGAACTTGCGAGTGACGAAGCAGCGAAACTTCCAGCGATACAACACGCTGTGGAGTATATAGAGACTGAGCGCGGCAAAACGTATGATTATGTGGTCGATATCGATGCGACTACTCCACTACGGCAGCCATCGGATATTGAGGATTGTTTTGAGGCCGTCGTTACTGATGAGGAAGCAACCAATGCTTACACCGTCTGTGAAGCGGATAAGAATCCGTATTTTAATATGGTTGAACTCGATGAAGATGGGTATGCTTCTCTTTCGAAATCTCTCGACGACGAAGTGGTCCGTCGACAGGACGCGCCAGTGGTGTACGAGATGAATGCAGCAGTGTACGTCTACGAGCGTGACTTTTTGATGAAAACCGATTCTACTCACAGTAATTATACTAAGATATCGGTGATGCCGCCCAAGCGTTCTGTCGATATTGACACTAAACTTGATTTACAATTCGTCGAGTTCATGTTTGAACAGGGTGAAGATGTAGATGACTAACGATCTATTTGATCTCACGGGCGAAGTGATCATCGTTACTGGTGGTGGCGGTCTAATCGGAGCGAACGTCTGTCGAATATTGGATCGTCACGGTGCCGACATCGTCGTGGCAGATCTCGACGAAAGCCGAGGATCCAAGGTCGCTGATCAGCTAGATCGTGGTATATTTCACCATTTAGACATTACTGATGTTGATTCAATTGACAGGATCTGTAATAAAATCTTCGATAATCACGGTCAGATCGACGGATTAGTCAATATGGCGTATCCTCGAACAAATGACTACGGGAAGCGATTTGAATACGTCGAGAAAGACGATCTAATGGCGAATATATCGTTACATCTTGGGGGATATTACGCCATGACGAAAGCAGTTGCGCTCCGAATGGTTGAACAAAATCTTGAAGGATCGATCGTGAATTTCAGTTCGATCTATGGAATACAGGCACCAGACTTCTCAATGTACGATCAGACGGAGATGACGAGTCCGATTGAGTACTCTATCATTAAGGCAGGGATTCTGAATTTCACTCGATATCTTGCTTCATATCTCGGTCAGGATGGGATTCGGATCAACAGTGTGAGTCCTGGCGGTGTTTTCAACGACCAAGACCAACGGTTTGTCGAAAACTACGAACGCGAAGTGCCACTTGGACGGATGGCGAAACCAACTGAAATTTCTGGGGCAGTTGTGTACCTCCTCAGCAACGCCGCCTCGTACGTTACAGGGCACAACCTCGTTGTAGACGGAGGATGGACGATCAAGTAAATCGCTTGGTTTGATCCTCTGTATCGCTCTAGTAAGACAAGATTGTTACCATCGGTATCTAAACAAAGAATATGAATAATCAGAAGCGGTCTATTCTTGTTCTTACTGGAACGAGAGCGGAGTACGGTCTGTTGAAATCGTCAATGGAGGAGATCCGAGACCACGAGGGTCTTTCATTATCAGTCGTCGCAACCGGAATGCATCTCTCTCCGAAGCACGGTATGACTGTCGACGATATTCGCGAAGACGGTTTCACGGTCGATCGAGAGGTACTCATGCAAGTCGACGGAGACTCTGGAACGGCAATGGCCAAATCAGTCGGTGTCGGAGTGATGGGCCTTACAGACGCTTTCAAAGATTTGGATCCGGATATCGTGTTACTACTCGGCGATCGTGATGAAGCTCTCGCTGGGGCACTCGCAGCGGCCCACATGAACATTCCCGTCGCCCATGTTCATGGAGGTGATTCGATGTACGGTGCGGTCATTGACGATAGTATCCGACACGCGATCACGAAGTTTGCCCATATTCATTTTCCGGCCTCCGAACTGAGTGCGGAACGTATCCGAAAGATGGGTGAAGAGGAATGGCGCATCACGATATCTGGTGCTCCCGGTCTTGATGACATCCTTGCTGGAGAGTATGCTGATCCAGAGATCATCTTTGATAAATACGATTTAGATCCCAACAAGCCGTCGCTACTCGTCGTACAGCATCCGGTAACGACACAGTCTGATCAAGCGAGGGACCAGATGGCAGCGACGCTCGATGCGGTGGAATCGTTCGATGTACAAGTAGTCCTCATTTATCCAAACTCCGACGCCGGCGGCGACGCGATCATATCCGAGATCGAATCGCGTAGCGATGCTCAATCGATTCGGACGTTTCGAAGTCTACCGCGTCGAGACTATCTTGGAATTATGGATACGGTGGATGTGATGGTCGGAAATTCTTCAAGCGGGATCATTGAAGCACCGTCTTTCTCTTTACCGGTCGTGGACGTTGGACCTCGACAAGAGGGACGGGAACGAGCTGAAAATACACTTTCTGTTGCCCATGATTCTTCGGATATTCGAGACGCAATCGCGATGTGTCTTGAAGATCCCGAATTCCAACAGCAGGTTGATCTATGTGAAAACCCATATGATTATACCGGGGCAGGTCGTCAGATTGCTGATCGTCTGTTTGAAGTTGAGGTTGATGAAAAACTCACACGAAAGCATCTAGCATACTGAAGGTATCTCTAGAATCTAGAGAACATATCTCAAGTACCGATAGCCTGTTAGCTACTATCTAGTTCTAATTCAGGAACGATGTCTACTTGTATGTAATATTTTTTGTTTTCTTTTTCATAATATGCTGCTTCTTCTATTTTGTTAGTAGTTAATGCCCGTATTTTTTTAATTAATTCCTCTGTTTTAACAGACTGTTCTAAGTTCAATTTTTGTATTTTTTTCAATTCATCTCTTGTGTGGGTAGTTGCTTCCGTCTCCGACTGAGGACTAGTAGTATAATTGAACTCAGCAAGATCTGGCCACGATTGTTTGAATAATTCGAACTCAGCAGTCAAAGCTTTCTGATACAGAGTATTGGCCGTATCTTCTGGTTTGATCTCGATCCTCTTTCGTGCGATTATATCTCCTGCGTCTATCTCTTCTTCCATAAAATGAAGTGTCGCACCGTAAGGTGTTTGATCAAGTATAGCCCAGCTCGGTGTGTGCCATCCACGATTATATGGCAAATATGCTGGATGTAAATTGACTACACCATGAATTGGTATCTCAAGAATTTCTTTTGGAATGAAATGCTGGAAATGTACTGAGATCATATAATCTGGAATGATCCTCTCGAGCCTCTTTTTGTTACTTTCACTTTTGAATTCTGTTCCTCTGAAAATCCGATCATCGTCCAAATGATTACATAATTTGATTAATTGCTCATCGTGTGATGCAGAACCTATATTTGGCAGGCATAATCCAGAAACTCTAACATCACTATCCAATAAATATCTCAATACGTTTACTGCTATTTTTCTGTCACCCGCAAATATTATCTCAGGTTTTTCCATTATAATTTACTCACTTCAACATCTATATCTGCGATCGTTATTGGCTCTCCCTGAGAAATACTTCGAATTATTTTTTTTCCAACAACGGAATCATACTTTCGTGGTGAGATACCTTCTTCGGGTCGGAGGAGCGCAATATTGCTTTCTTCCAGTAGATCTCCTGAATTGAGGTCTGAGGCAGCATGAAGGCTTTTTCGTATTGTTCTGATATTCTCCTGTTCGCTTTCAGTTGGTTGCTTTCTTGGATTTCCTCTAATTCGCGCCGCAGTATGAACTAAAGCGACAGCGCGGTCCAGCTCTTCTGGTTCAAGTGATGCTTCGTGATCCGGTCCGGGTAGTGTAGAATCTAGCGTGAAATGCTTTTCAAGAATGGATGCGCCAGCTGCGACAGCGAAAGCCGGTGTTTCCGACAA
The DNA here is from genome assembly GCF_900113615.1 of Halorubrum aquaticum. Lineage (GTDB taxonomy): Archaea > Halobacteriota > Halobacteria > Halobacteriales > Haloferacaceae > Halorubrum > Halorubrum aquaticum. The sequence goes on along the minus strand of NZ_FOPZ01000004.1, from coordinate 160,612 downwards.
AACGGTATGATCTGAGTATCCTACAGATACGTCTAGTTCTTTTCTGATCGTCTCCATCGCTCTGAGGTTCACGTCATCCGGGGAACAGGGATATGTCGACGTACAATGGAGAAAGACGACATCTGCTCGCGGATCTACTGATTGGATCGTGTCATACGCTTCCTTCACCTCCTCTAGTGTACCCATTCCAGTGCTCACAATCAGTGGTAAATCGAACCCAGCCACATGCTTGATTAATGGGATATTGGTGAGTTCACCTGACCCGAGTTTGATCGCGCTTACTCCAAGCTGTTTTAGCATATCTGCGCTCTCACGGTCGAATGGTGTTGAGAGAAACGTAATCTCTTTTTCAGAGCAGTAATCCAGTAATAATTTGTGTGCTTCCCGATCAAGTTCGTACCGCTTTAGCATCTCATACTGGCTTCCTTCACCAGTTGTTTCCGTCTGGTAATCTGCTTTATTAGCGTTGGGAGTAACCAATCGCTCTGCGGTGAACGTCTGGAATTTCACTGCATCAGCTCCCGCCTCTACAGCAACATCTATGAGTTCTTTTGCTTTTTTCAACTCTCCATTGTGGTTGACACCTGCCTCCGCAATGAAAAACGGCGAAGAGTCTGGACCGATTTGGATGCCATCGATCTCCATAGTCCAATTGTTATTTAGAAGAATATAGACTTGATCATCGATTCATCTCTACTAATCAAGCACTCTTTGGAAGGGATAGTCATCGACACATGTCATACTGAGATCAATCTCTATTGTTGAATCTCGATCGTTGGAGGGCTACCGATTCGCCTGGATCCCGTACAGCTCCGCGTACTTCCCGCCTTCTGCCACGAGTTCGTCGTGCTGTCCCGTCTCCGTAACTCGTCCCTCTTCGATAGTGTAGATCCGGTCGGCGTTCTTCACCGTCGATAGCCGGTGGGCGATCGTGACGACCGTGTAGTCCCGATCCATCTCCTCGATCGCTTGCTGGACCTGCTTTTCCAGGTTGGAGTCGAGGTCGCTCGTCGCCTCGTCGAGGATCAACACGTCGGCGTCCTCGAGTAACGCCCGCGCGAGCGCGACACGCTGCTGTTGTCCGCCCGACAGCCGAACCCCGTCATCGCCGAGAAGCGAGTCGTACCCGTCCGGGAGTTCGTCGATGAACTCGTCGACCTTGGCGATCGAACACACTCGGTCGAGGTCGTCATCCGATACAGCTCGATTCCCGAGCGTCAGGTTGTACCGGAGCGTGTCGTTGAAGATGAACGGATCCTGCCTGACCATCGAGAGTCGGTCGCGCCATTCCCCGATGTCCATCTCGTCGATCGGGATCCCGTTCGCTCTGATCTCGCCTTCGTCGACCGGATACAGCCGAGCAAGCAACGAGACGATCGTCGATTTCCCCGCGCCCGATTGCCCGACGAACCCGACGAAGTCGCCCTTCTCGACGGTGAAGTCGATCCCGCGGAGGACCTCGTCTTCGTCATCGTACGAGAAATGAACGTCGTCGAACTCGACCTCCCGGATCTCCTCGGGGACCTCCCGGCTCGATCCGGTCGGTTCGTGGTACGTCGCCAGCTCATCGGTGAACTGGATAGTGCGGACGAGGTGCGGGAGGTTGTTTTCGACTCTATAGTACAGCGTGTTCACTTGGCTCGCCTTCGGCCCAAGTCGGAACATTGCAAAGAGGAAGACACCGAGTTCGCCGACCGAGAGGCTCGCGAACGTCAACGCGAGATAGATGAGCACGAACACCGAAACCGCGACGACGAGGTTGTAGAAGTTCTGAATTGCGGCCTCGTTGCGCCGGAGAGCGATTTGCGACTCGGTGAACTGTTTAATCGCCTCTGTGAAGTCCTCGAAGAGTTCCTCGGCGAGCCCGAAGATCCGCACGTCGCGGATCCCTTGCGTCCCAGCCTGTGCGGCCTCCTGTCGCAGTTCGTTCGCCTCGGCGACCTTCTCTCCGACATCGTACCCCGAATCGATAACCCGGCGGAAGAAGACCGAGAATCCGCCGAGAACGACTCCCGTTATAATCGTCAGCACCGGCGCGATCACTAGTGCGACAGCGAAGTACACGCCGGCCAGAAAGAGTTGCTGAGTGAACTTGACCCCCTGATCGATCACTCGTCCCGCATAGTTCGTCTGCGTCACGATCGCGTTCAAAATATCATCAGATCCCTCCTTATCGAAGTACTCCACGCGCGCGTTCAGCGCGTTCCGGAACGCCCGCGTCTGGAGGTCCCGGATGTAGTAGGTCCGCAGCGCCTCCCGGAACCACGCGACCGCGAAGCTGGTCGTGTACCGTGCAACCATCACGGCCGACACGCCGACCACGACGTAGCCCAGCGTGAAGGGGATCCCGACCGCCTGATAGGCTGTGACGAACACCGCGAGCAGCCCCTCCGCCTCCCTCGCGGGGTCTTCGAGCTGGACGAGTTCGACGATCGGGAGGATGAAGCTTAGGCCGACGCCCTCGAGCACCGCGGCGACGACCCCGAGCACAACCACCGCCGTCGTGTACGTCGGGTTGTACTTCGCGACGTCGCGGAGGGCGTCGAGTTTCTCGCGTCTGGAGACCGGTTCGGGATCTGACGATGACATACAGGGAGTTGTCCGATTTCGGATGGCGACCCGAATAATGTCGTCGGTCTCGTCTCACGCTCCACTCACGATCCGTGTACGGACGTTCGTCGACCGAGTTCGCCCGGACCGCGCCCGTCCCGTCGCGACCTCGGGAAACACTGCGCTCCGCGTCCGTCTCGAGCGCGCGTTCGGACGGCGCGTCCGAGATCCGAACGCCCGCCTCGCGGCGCCCGTCGAGTGTCGTTTCGAGGTCGACTGCTCCCCGACGCACGGCGGAGGATCCCCACGACGCCGGTCACCGGTACGTCGTGACGCGTGGCGGTCGCCCGGCCGTCACTTCCTCGTCTCCGCGCCCTGAGCGCCGGCGAGGCGACCGTTCATCTGGATCGACCCGCTAGATCCGGGTCTGGCACGGTCGTCCGTCCGGATCGTGAGCGAATTCTACGACGAACCGCACATCGAGGGGCGACGCGTGACGGTACGGCGGATCCGCGGACTCGTCGAAGGCGCGAGAAAGTCGGCCGAAGGGTGGCCGCCCGGCTCGATCTGGACGTCGCTGACGTGTACGGCGCACTCGAGTACTCCCACAGTCACCCCGAAGAGATGCCTCGACCCGAGTGAATTGCCCTCTCGCGTGGCGGACTTCTCGGATCCCGTCACAGACCGACCACGCCATTGATCCCCGTCAGCGAGCCCGATTCTGTCTCGAACCCGATCTCCTTACGACTCCCGCACCAACGGCTCGTACCACTCCCGGTTTGCCTGATACCACTCGATGAACTCTCCTACCCCCTCCGTGATCGTCCGTGAGGGCTCATACACGATCAGCTCACCGGCCTTCTCCATACACCGAATTAGCGAAAGTGAAACGAGAGATCGGCGTACATATCACGTGTCTGAATGATCCGTGCGCATCATACGCTGATCGACGACCCAAACGAGACCAGCAAGCACCGCCGCGGCGACGACCGGCCACCGATCACTACTGAGATATAACCCATCGACGGCAAGCCCATGTGTGACGAACGGCCACAACAACGGACTCGTGATCCCGGACGGCTTATACAACAGCAAATCGAGCACGTAGTGGGAGCTGGCACCAACGGATAACAGAACGAACACGACACGCCGATACGCGTTCGGGACGAGGAGTGCGCCAATACACACGATCAGGAGCGTGCCACCGACGCGGTGGAGCGGACTCCACGTGAACGGGAGTCCCAAGAGCACTGAAATCGTTTCCTCGGGGACCACCAGATCGATCCGATTGAGGTCTGGGAGCGTCGACCCGATCATCACCGCCGTGACGAACGGATAGGAGATCCACTCGTACCGCCACGAGAGCACGATCGCGAGGACGTACCCGACCAAAATATGCGTGAAGAGATCAGCCACTGGCTTCCTCCTCCGACAGATAGCGGGTGTGAAGTGGTGTGTCCCGGGGTGAGAAGGCGACCGTCTCCGGATCGAATCGCCACCCATCGGCGATCCGGAGTGCAACGAACAGTGCGCCAAGCACCGAAACCGCGTACATGTACGTCGTCTCCCACGGCTCCCGGACGACCGTCCGGTCCCGATCCGCAGCAAGTGTCCCGTCCGTCGTGAGCGTGCCATCGACGATGACGTCTTGGCCAACGGCGACGTCCGGTGCATTCTCGACAGGGAGTCGTTGTGTGGTGGTGCCGTCGGTGACCTCGATGATCACCGGGTCAGTTGCGATCACGACGCCACCGGTCTCGACGTGGTCGCCGGCCAGATCGGCTGGTGTCACGTCAGGCTCCGCGAGGTCAGGTCCCGGACTCGTGGGTGCTGGATATCCCGCGCCAGCAAGCACAAAGGCCCCGCTGAGAAGGACGACACAGACTCCGAGTGCGACGAGGCGGTACCCGACAGCACGAGACATCTAGGGAGTCGTCCGTCGGTAGCGAATAAAGATCCATCGATGGAGTGGTTCAGTGACCTGTCCACTCCTTTCGGCTTTCTGAAACCGGATCCACCTACGACGACCGCACCAACGGTTCGTACCACTCCCGGTTCGCCTGATACCACTCGATGAACTCGCCGACGCCCTCCGTGATCGTTCGTGAGGGCTCATACCCGATCAGTTCGCCGGCCTTCTCCACGGACGCGTGCGTGTGCTCGGCGTCGGCCTCGCGCGCGGATTCATACACGATCTCCAGTTCGGGCGCCAACTGATCCCGCACCGTCTCGGCCAACTCCTGAATCGAGATGTTGTCCGAGCTCCCGATGTTCACCACGTCGCCGTCAGCCGCATCGGAATCCAGTAGCGTCCGGTTCGCGTCCACCACGTCAGCCACGTAGGTGAAATCACGCGTCTGCTGTCCATCTCCATAGATCACCGGCGGCTCGCCGTTCAGACACCGCGAGACGAAGTTCGAGATCGCCATGTTGGGACGCATCCGCGGCCCGTACACCGTGAAGTACCGCAGACACACCGTCGGCAGGCCGTGAAGCTCCGTGTACACCCGCGCCATGTGCTCCTGGGTCAACTTCGTCACCCCGTAGGGACTCACGGGCTCGGTCGGGTGGTCCTCCTCGTAGGGCAATGAGTGCGGCTTGCCGTACACCGACGAGGAGCTCGCGAGGATCACTCGCTTCACGTCTGCCTCCTTGGACGCCTCGAGCAGGTTCACCGTCCCGTCGACGTTGATGTCGGTCACCGTCCGGGGGTTGTCCACGCTCTCGCGGACGCCCGCCTGCGCGGCTTGATGAACGACGATATCCGTGTCGTCGACGATTTTGTGGACTGTCTCGGGATCACGCACGTCGCCCTCGACGAACCGATACTCCGAATCGCCTTCGTCCGCCACCTCGCGGTGGACATCGAGGGTGTGGCGTTTGATGCCCTCGGCGTAGAAGGGTTCAAAGTTGTCGAGGACCGTCACGTCGTGGCCGTCGGCGAGGAACGACTCGGCGAGGTGGCCGCCGATGAACCCGGCCCCTCCCGTCACGAGAATTTGCATACGGGCCCTTCCAAAGGCCGACACAAAACTCGCGCGGTTCGTCGAACGGGTTGCCGGTCCCGAGTCTCCGCCCCGGGAATCGACTGGCGCGCTCCGGAAGCAGCCGTTGGCGAGACTGCGAACCACGGTTTCGAACACCAACGTGAGTATCGGAGTGCTCCTCGTGGGCAGCGACTACTCACCGACGCTGTTGAGCGCGCTATTCAACTCGAAGAGCTCGCGGACGACATCGCTGTCTGCGACCCGATACCGGCGTGGTGACGTGTTCGGAACTTCCTCGATGAGTTCGACCTCACACAAGAGGTCGGTGTAGTTGCCAACAGTTTGGCACGTGACGCCGGCGTGTTCCGCGAGTTCGGTTTTGTTGAACTCACGATTCGGCGGGAGATCAAGCAACGCGTCGACGAGAATCGGGATCGCATCGTGCTGCGTGAGGTAGAGCCACCCGCTCGGGTGTTCCTTCCGGAGTTGCTTTGTCGCCCCGCGGTCATCCGCGTGCTCCATACTGCTCATACAGGGAGACTCTATCTGTGTGTATAAGCGTTCTCACCAACGTTAACGGTCATTAACAGTCTTCGTGTAAGAAGGAGAACCGAAGAGCATGATCGGAAGTGACTCCACTATACTGAAGATCGATCGCGCCCCCGTCGCATTCATCGCCACCCCCACCCCACCATGTCAAGTGTTCTCTCCGGGGCAGGGTAGGACGCCCTCCGGTGTGACCCCAGCACTTGTTCCCAGGTCTGTCTAGACGATCGGCTCGACGACGATGTGCTCCTGTGTCAGTCGGGGACTCTTCGCGTTGCCGTTCTTTTCGTACCGAACGATACCTAGCTCTGCGAGCTTCGCCAGATCTTGACTGACCTGCGATTTGTCTCGATCCAGCTCCCGGGCGAGTCCTCGAACAGACCCGATTTCCTTCTCGCGGAGTGTCTCGATAATCTCACGACGCTTCGGTGTGAGAGCGATCTCTGCGCTTTCCCAGCTGATCACTTGGACACCTTCCATCCCACCTCGGGCGAGCGAGCGGGCCATCTCACCGCGAAGGTGACTGCGATCTTCCCGCCCTTCCATATCAATGGCAGTAGTTTCTGATTCAGTATCGGACATGTATTAGTCTCCTTATCGTTGTTTTAGAACCACAACGAGTTAAATGTTTCTGAAAGGCTAAATTGCGACGAATAGGGGCAGTTTTGATACCACAACGGTCAAAATCAATAGATTTAACTTTATCCGATACGTATACAATAAATGTAGGGGCGGTCTGCGTCTCTGAGACTGATTCACTACATACATGACTCGACAATCAGACTTTGAGTATGTCTACGAGGCGGATCGTGTTGGAGGAGTTGTGTTCCAGATCGGCGCGCGCGCCGATCCGAGCACAAACAATCCAGAGTCTTTTGCGGCCATCCTATTTTTCGAATTGGCTGATGGGTCCCGAATCGAGGTGGCAAAGGTGGATAACGCTGAACACGATGAGGGAGAAATCCACCTAGATCGGTTCTACCGGGAGATTGGTGCAGATATCAAGGATTTCGAAGTACCCATCTCAAATCTTTGGGAGGCTGAGGATCACCTCAATGAACACGCTCGAACGTACGGCCAAACCTACCTCAAAAACCACGGGAAGGGACTACGAGACGAAGGATAAGTCGGTGAGGAAGATTAGTCGTTGAGAATCTGCGAGAAGAAGGTACTTTCCACGGACCAACCTTGGGGTCGTGTCAGGATGAGGCGACAGATCTGTTGAGATGCCCAGAGAGAGACACGTTTCGGTCAGTACAGAGGACTCACGAATCGCTCGGCACAGGGTGTCCGAAGTATCACGTCCGATTCGGTAATGCCAAACACTATTATCTAGTACATGAATTATAAATTGTATGTCGAAGGCAGTTGGAGACCCCGAACGCGCCGTCAACGGCCTGCTGTCAGTTGCACAGCTGCTGGAAGAGCCACGACTGGCGCGGCTCTACACCTTCGTGCTCCGGCAAGAGGAGGTCACTATCGACGACATTGTCGATGAACTGGAGATTCCCCGGACGACAGCATATTCGGATGCCGGCTCGCTCGTTGAACTCGAGGTCCTCACTCGAGATGAGGACCAGAAAACACACACGTATTCAGCAGTCCCGATCACACTCTCGACAAATCTCGGTGGAGACGAGTATACGATCACGCCGACGCTCATCGAAGCATTCGGCCGATCGTCTCGCGATCAAGACCTCAACCTACTCATCGAGAGAGACGGTCTCGGAAAGCTCGCCGCCGCCCTGACGTATGCGATCCCGTACGCCAACGGGAACATGTCGGAGCGAGTTGCAGCACGAGAACTCGACCTTCAGCACGCGTTCGCAATTGCCGTGTTACAGGCACTACGAGACGTCGTCCTCGATATGGAATCGGTCGATCCCTATTTTGACGAGATTCGGGACGCTAATGAGAATCCGACGATTGAAGGCTGACTACGAGAGCGATGAGTGAGCCGTTCAACCCGTTGCAGAATTCGGTGACGTGGATCGCGGATACAGGATTGTTCATCGCGTGTGGTCGCCAACAGAACAACAAGTACACGGCTCTCGAACGCTTTGCTCAACGGAACGATCTCACATTTGTCATTCCGCAGCGGGTCTATGACGAGCTCGGTGGTGCGCCGAGGCGAAGTACGCCGGGACAGACTCCGATCAATAGCGCCATTGACGCCGGTTGGGTCACAGTCGCCGACGAGCCTGATTACACGAACGGCACCGTGTCAAGAGTGATGGACGACGTTCGGTCGTACATCGCTCGGTCCTCGAACAGAAGCGAGGATCGGATCGAAAAGGCTGACACCGTGCTTGCTGCGGCCGCAGTTGAATGGCTCGAAGACGATTCCCGTCACGCGCCCCGCCTCGTCCGTCTCGATCACGCCGGTCGTCGTCGCGACCGCGGGCTCGACGCTCCCCGCGAAGACGTTGTCGCCGTTCACTGAAACGCCAGTGTCTCCGGAACGAGTCGCGGGACGATCCCGTCGAAGTCGTCGTCGAAACTCAACACCCCGTCTATCTCGTGGTATTCGACCATCGCGACGGTCATCGCGTCCGTGAAGCTGAACTCGTGGTCGGCGTACGTCTGGTGGACGGACACGGCACGATCGAAGAGCGTGGGAGACGAGTGGAGTGATTCGATGGCCGAGGGATACCCCGCACCGCGAATGCGCCGTCCCACTTCGAGCCCGGCGTCGACATTTCCTGTCCGCCGCTGCGTCAGCGTGACTGTTTCGTCGTAGACGTAGTCGCTCGTCATCACGTGCCCGTATTCTGCGGACGAAAGGACGGTATTCAACGCGTCAGTACCGACCGTGTGTCGGCTGGCGTCGGTGTCGTGATGGGCGTAGAACACGCCGGTATCGACGAAGACGCTCATCCGTACAAGATATCGTCGATGTCGTCTTCCGTCGTTTCGACACCGGAGGCGATTGTCCCTTGGTTGAATTCCTCGAGTTCCGTTTCGTTCAGGGCTGTTGGTCCATCTCGGAACGAATCGATGAACTCCGCGCGGGAGTTGACCGCCGATTGGATCAGGGTAGAGAGAAGTTCCTGTTGGGTGACTTTCTTTCCCGTTTTGAGCCGGATCTCTGCCTGGAGTTCTTCGAGCTTTGATTTCGCGTCTTCATCCATCTTGACCGCTGTTGACATACAATCTGGTTGCGACTACAACCTAGTTAATGTTTCTACCAAAATCAGCGATGGTGGTTCTGACTGAACCAGACCGCTTTCTCTGTGGGCTCAACTTCGAGGTGTCAGCGATAGATCCCTCAGAATCCGTATTGTTATCACCCACATCCCACTCTGTTTCTCACTCCCGATATTTTGAGAACAACAATTAATTCTCATACTTCATTCGACACGAACACACCAACCGCACCGACCCCGCTGACCACCCAACACATACTCACCGTGAGCCAACCACGACGAACCCCACACCCCACATCCCGAACCGCCACCCCAAGTGACCACGCCCTCCCGCTCTCCCGCTAAATGGCCGCAACCCCAGAATCCCCCCAAACCGAAGACAACCGCGCTGAAGATGACCAGGAAGACTCCGCAACCCCAGACACGCTTCCAGACGAGAAGTTCGAGCCCAGCACACGCGCCCGATTCGAGCCATCCAAAGACAAACCCCAACGACGCTCGGCCTTTCGAATTCGACTCCCCATCATCAAAGACGAGTTCGAAACGCTCCCCGACTACATCCGCGGGTGTATCACCCAAGTCATCGAAGAAGTCCGCAAGGAAACCGCCGGTGGAATCAAACAGTTCGAAGTGCTCCAGTTCCCCGGCCCGGTTGGCTTGGAACTCATCTTAAGCATCGAGCCAAAACGAAACGACGGCCGAAGTATCAACCAGAGTACGATCGACGATTTCATAGACAGGACCCATCTGCCGGGCGTCAACAAAATCACCAAAGCGATCCAAAAATACGTTCCTGAAGAATGTACCGTCGAACGTGGGACCCTTGACCTCTCTCCACTCGGTAACACCCCAGTCAACGCGTCTCGGCTTCATCTCAAGAACACCCACGTGGTCAATCCCGTTGGCACGAGCGGTGTCGACGTGCTAGCGACGACGTTTGAGACACTGCGTGAGCACTCAGTAGCATTCTTGTATCAAACAATCTTTACACCAGCAGAGCACGGCCAGTACACTGCCACCGTTCGACTTGCGACGTATCCACCCCAGTTCGTCTTTACTGGCAAAGAGGGCTTCGCCGAGATCGCTGAACGCGGCCACCCATTTGATCTGGCGACGACGTTCAGCAAGTACAACTTCACGTCTAACTTTCGGGGACTCACTGACCGGTACTGGGAGACTGAGTACACCGAGAAAATCAATGGTAAGCCCGTAGCTAGCGCAAGCTACACTGACGAGATGGTAACAGCGCGCAAATCAAAAGCGCGGGCACGGCGTGAAGCGAACAAAGTGAAAGACATCGTGCTTGGCAAATCCGATTACTGGCATATGTTGTCTGCGAACGCAACGTGGGACTCACTGCTCGAAGATGAGCTCAACCGCTATGCCCGATTCTCAATCTCGGGACCGTTCTTGCCACAACTCACGGGCCTTGTTCGGTCACGCTGGAAGACCAACCCGTGGGCGGTCGTTCCAGGTCGTGATGCGCCCAGATTCTTCACAGAAGAGATACTCAGTACATACGGCTCAACGGCGCCAAACTACGGCGAAGATGATGAGTTCATCCCTGTCCCCGATGAGTCAGTACAAAACATCGGCAGCCCTGGACACCAGGGACACGTCCAGTCGATTATTGACATTTTCACCGAAGGCGGCGATGAGATCTACGAAATCACCCAGAACTCAAAGTCGCTGCCGGATATCGAACTCCACACAGAGACCGGTGCGATCAGTACCATCCCACTGACTGTTGACGATTCATACGTCTCTGTTGAGGCTGAATATAAGAACAACACAAAGGCGTCGACCACACTCGTCAACGCTGACCGCGCCTACGCCATGGGTCGCCACGTCATCTTCGTCTATACCTCACGAAAAAACGCAAAACGGGGCTTTACCCACCTCAGTCAGCCGTACAACGACGACCTCTCAGACCGAGATGATTGCGGTGTTCGGCTGTACAACCGTACAAGGCCAGTGCGGTGTCCCGATGACCGCATTCCGGTGTTGAAAGGCAGTGTCACAACCACCTGGGAGCTGTTTGGTCGCGATCGGCTTGTCGCTCGCGTCAACGGCGAGCGTATCGCGGGCGGCGCACCCGGCGGCGATGTCGGTGAGTTCTCGTGGGACACCCACTTCTACCAGGAGGTCGACGGCGTCCACCGCGTCGAAGAAGAAGATGGCACTGTCATTGCGGAGTACAATACCCCAGAGACGTTCACTTCAGAGTGGACGAAGATCAGCCTCCCACACATTCCCATTTGTGGTAACTACCTTCATTTCGCGACAGTTGCGTACCGTACCGAAGAGGGTGGTATTGACGTCTACTTCGACCCTCCAAGCTGGGATACGCCTGACAGCGTCGGCAAGATGAATCGACACCGTGGCTGTCTCGAAGCGTTCACTGATCAGCTCATCTGTGAGCGCGAAGACGCGCGCATCTCGTCGGGAGCACTCCAAACGTGGGCCCAACACTACTACACAGCTTCCTCAACACACGACACCCCACCGGGATCGATCATCGTCCAAGCGCTCCCCGACGAGATCAAAGACGCAAAGAAAGGCGGCACCAACAACCGCAATCCGCACTACCCGGAATACGACTGGGTCATCCCCCCAGAGATCGACACGCCCCATCGCCCGGGCGTTGAAGAGGGACTCACCGACCTCACCGAAACACTCACAGAGACGTCGGTGGCCGACGTCGAGATCGACACAGACGAGGCGGAATGAAACACATCACAACGGGGAGTCATCCCGCTGCGCCGTGGGCTGCTGTCGAGTTCGTCACCACGAGCAAGTCACCAGCTGGATACCACGGGACGCCCATCTCACGACTCCTCGCGCGGGTGATCTATCGGGCGCTTTTCGACGAACACCTCAACACTGTCACGTTGCTCGCGGTCTCTGGACACCATCGTGAGCGGTATCTGCTCCGCTCGCGACCGACCACACACTCCACTGAGAGCACTGAGAGGCTCGCCAGCATTGCCAACGATGAACTCCCACTCGACGTTGGCATCTCAATTGTCGAGGTCGACCCAGCACCACTCGGCAACACCCCCGTGCCCGTCCACCGACTGCTCACAACACGCGATCACCCAGTCGAGCGCGCCCGGACATCGACGCCAACACCAGTCGAACAACTCCTCGAGATCGCCGCCGGTATTCGCCCACATGCGATCCAACTCGTCGTCGGTCGATTCGAGAGTGAGTGTGTTGAAGTGAGCCTCCGCATCGCAGATTTCTCACCTGAGGTGGCCACCCACACGGCTGCGGGTGACGCCCACTATCATCAGGACGCGCCTGATATGACAGCCCCCTTCGACGCATTCAATCTCACGACGAACCGTGAGCTCATCTTCGATCACGGCTGGGAACTCCACACAGAACCCCGCGTGTCTGGGCCACCCGCCCCGATGGTGACACACGAGCACGGGGCGACTACAAAAATCTCGACGATTGCGTCTGCTCGCACGCTCTCACGGACCCCAACAGAGTATGCGGCGTTGTTCTCTGACCACCCACCTGCGGCCCCACTCACGTCGACGTACGCCCAACATGGCGTACTTCCGTGGATTCGGCTCGATACAGAACTCTTACCAGCATTTTGTGGGCTGCGAGAACAAACGTACCACGTCTCGCCGTGGGACACTTTCGGTCGCGCACCACCACGGATTACCCCTCAGTACACCCTGCGGAAGCCAACGCCGCCGGCAGCGTCGCCGCCGCCATCGGCTCCCATTCCGACCGCTGCGGAACTCGAGATTGAATCCTCGTTTGGTCGAACCGCTCTCGAGTGGGCCCGTGAACAGGGTGGGAACATCACCGACGACCACTCCAGTCCGTTCGAGGAGTTCACCGCGGTGTACCCAGACCGGACACATCGCTGTGTCATTGTGACCGATCCACAGTTCGTGCGTGGCGACCTGATTGCGGTCGCCGCTGACGTCCATCAGTCGTCGACAACTGATCGGCTCACGGTCTTCACAGACGCAACCGAAGTCGCTGCTCGCGCACGGCACTGTCTCCAACAACCGTTCGAGATCACCGCCGCTGGCACGCGATTGTACGAACGATCGACACCCCTTCGTGAAGACATCGCCACGGCCGTTCGAGAACGGACAGCCAACACCGAGTGGACGCTCACTCCAGACGGAGTGGTAGTGTACCACCACAAGGGGAACGCGGTACTGAGCCGATCTCGCGATGGATCGTTCAGTACACTTGTCTCGGACTTCCCGCGAGCATACCAACAGGACGATGAGATTCTTGTCCGGACCGCTGCTGGCGACAACCAGCTTTCGTATGCCACCCGCGACGCGTTTTTCGAGGCGTGTGCGTTTGTTCGCCGCCCAGCCGTCCCTACCTGGCTTGCCGCCGGCCTCGAGTTCGTCACGGTCCTCACTCAGGAAGCGAGTGCCCTGCGAGAATATCAGCAGCAAGCCTCGTGGGATTGCCCGCAGTTACCCACCCGGGATCAGGCTGCCGCGGCCGACTTCTTCGCTATCTATACTGTCTCAGATTCTGAGAAGTCACTCGCTGTTTCGGCCGTCGAAGCCGAGTTTGTTGCGTGGCTTCGCCACCAATCTGAAGAGCCGATATCGGGGTCGTTCGCGCACAATTTGAAGAGCCAATTTCCCGGAAGCCTGTCAGATCTTCATGTCGATGAGCTCCCGGGTCGAACGTGGCGATACCCGTTCGAGACGTCAGGGGGATAGGCTCGGATAGCCCTACGTGTGTGGTCCTTGCTCGTGGCACGCTCATTATTGTCTAATTGTTGACTCTCTACAGATCGCATCTCTTCAGCTACTCATCCGCTGACTCTGTGTCGGATCAAGTCGTCAATAAGCCCAGATCGTGGATGAGTGGGATCGATGAGCGGGGTTGAATAAAAATGAGGGGAATGAGGGGGTAATGAGAGGGTCTAATCGCAAGACGTGAACGACATGATGGGGTCACCGAGACGACTGATAATAGTAATAATAACCCCCAACCAACGGGTGATCAGAGACCAGCGGAACCACTCTCAGGACGGAGCCAGAACAACCCCGAGTTCTTCGCTCAGAGATAGAATCGATCCATCTCTATCGGATATCTAACTGGAGTTGTAGTATATGCTATCTAATAGGTTCTTGTGTGTCGCGTAGCCTCTGTTCTGTTGTGATTCACTTCTTCCTCACTGCCGTAGTAACACCGATAGTTGGATCGGCGAGCGGATATTCGATGAAACCGAACAGATATCTTCTGGCCTCAAAATCTGGAGATCCTCCAGCCGATGCTGAGGTGAGAAACCGAGTCAAAATTGGGGGGCTGACGCGACTCGAGAAAATATATGAAATATGAGAGTATCTCTCCAGTAGACGAGCAGTTTTCCCAGACATGGGGATCGCCAGTCCTGTCCGTCCACCGCTTCGACAGCGCAGCAGAGAGGGTTCGTGGAGTGACTCCGAGGTGAATTCTTCTGGCTTGCTAGTGGGTCAACGCCGAAACGAGAAGTGAACTCCCTTATCTTCCTCGCTCCTACACTCGCTCTGTAGGGTTGGAGGCTCCACCTTGTTAGGCTGAACTTGGGTGCCTCTGTCTTGGGTTTGCGTACTGTGTCGCCAGGAGTCCTCGACACTGCTATCCCGATGTGAATTTTCTTGCCTCCGGGCCGGGAGGTGTCGATACTGGGCTCACAGCCGTAGTGAGTTGGTTCTTATTATTACTATTATCAGTCGTATCTGAATCCGCTAACTCCCTCACGTCATGCGATTTTTATCGATATACCACTCATCTAAGTTCGTCGTAAGTTTTGTCCCACTAATTGACCCCCTAATTGAATGTAGTGTATAAAAGCCCGCAAAACGCATCAAATCGTGAGTTCTTGTGTGATCTGCTGGCTGGTCTGTGAGTTAATGTGGCGACGCCGTGAGGTACGGCAAGAAACCACAAGAGCGATCGGTGGTGTCGCTTACGCGATCAATTCGGAGTCGTACTGCCTCGTAGTCCAGACTACTGTAGTCGAAGAGCCTGTCACGGGATTTCCTCCACAGCGCTGTCGAGTTCCTCGATGGTCGGCCCACCGTTACTGTGCTCGCGATCCTACACGATTCTCATACCAGGAAATGGACGAGAAGCGGCTTGAAACCCGTGATCCGGCCGATCGTGGCGTCTATCGCGATCAGGACACTATGGGTCTGGCTAGCGATCACTCCAGAGGGAGCGCTTCGTCGACAGTCTGGGGGCTGGCGTCACCGAACTCGGGACCTCCGTCTCGTCACAATGGCGGTTAAGTACCACTGTTGTCCGGTCGATCGGGTTCTAAAGCCCGAATCGTATCGGCTTCGGCGCGTTCGGGTTCGTTGCTATCTTTCTTCGAGGAGAGAATCCCGGCGTTTACAGTAGTTGCCGAATCAATTCCTTCTGTGATTAATTCTTGTTACTCGGGTTGAAAGGAATGTTAATGGCTACCCCGGTATGAATGCGCATATAAATGATTCCACTAGTCTCCGGGAAAACTACCGGAGACCACACGATCTGTTGGTAGTCAGCGACACTCAACTCAAGGTTCGGCAACTACTGTTTACGGCGGGAGTGAATCCGACAAGTCCTCTACAGACCACGTTCTGACGCTGATGCGGATATTTATGTAGCGTCACGTTGTAGCATGACGTACACCGAGGCGGTTTCACCGCCACACCGATAAACAGATAGTATGTCTGCCCCCAAAGTTGGCGAAAACGGAGACGAGGACAGTGACGAGTCCTCAGAAGCCGTTTCTGCCGAGGAAGCACTCGATATGCTGCCTGATAAGGAAGAATTCGAGTCTGAATTCTAACGGCAGTTTTTATTTTCCTCTATGCTCTGGGAAAATATATATCCAAGGGGTCGTAGATATTTATCACTCGTTTTTGAGCGCGTCGTACATGTTCCGGTTCGAATCTCGGTCGTCCGCCGCCACCCGCCGGACCAGTTCCCGCCGGATGTCCTCTATCACCTCATCGAGCGGAGATGCTGTTTCCGTCCTGTCCTCCGTGGCCATACCGAAACGGATATTTCGAACGCCGTTGATCGTTCGGGTTCGAGGGGTCACCGGTCAACTGGTCCAGTCTGTACTGGACGAGTTCGTCTCGCCATTCGTCGATCTCACCGATCAGAGCCAACTCCTCGGTCTAAAACATTGCTAGCTACCGGCGATTCGTCGGTATCGTTCGTCGTCGAGCCCGGCCTCGACTCGATCGACTCAAACTCCGCCGACTGATGTCATGTACCTATTCATGCGATCATTATATATCTCATGAGACGCTATCTGAGAGCGGCGATCGACTCTCATGAGCCGTAACGACACCAAGCACGTTCAAACCGAGCTCGACGCGGACGAATACGAACGATTCCGAGCGTTCGCGGACGAACACGGACTGTCACTCAAGGAGGCCGGACGCGAGGCGCTGGTCGAATGGATCGATCGACAGCAGCGAGCGGACCCAAACGATCAGGCGTTCACCGTTCTCGAGACCCTCGAGGAGGACTCCTTGCCGGAGTCGGCTGAGACCGACGCCCGCACTGAAACGGATCTCATCGACGAGTGGGACGGAAGCGACGAATCGTTCACGCTCGCCGACGCTCCTGGGCAGTCTCGATAATGGCAGAGCCAGTCGAGACGCCTATCGGTACCGTGACAGCCGAACACTTCCGGCCGGGGCACGTCCGACATCGGATCGTCATCGGCCCGAAGTTTCTCTACGCGCTGTTCAATCCTCGCGACCAGATGCACGCCGTCTCGCGAGCGTTCATGACCTTCCTTCGTGACGGTGATCTCCCTTATCGACGACTCATCGTCAACGACCACATCGTCGATGAGGCGGCCACCCGGCTGAAGAAACAGGCGTCGATGACGAACGCCGTCTCGTTCCTGACAACGCTCGACGAGAGTTCCCTCTATCGGTTCGAAACCGTCTCCGAGAGCGTCTTCACCGACGCCAAAGCGACGTTCACCGAGTGGACGGATCTGGACGCGTCGTTCACTGATTTCGTCGTCGCCGCACACATGGACGAACTGGACGTCGATCACGTGCTCACGTTCGATCGTCACTACGATGCCTTCGACGTCACCACGCTTCCGTATCGCAGCTAGGTATGAGAAGAGCGTGTCGATGGCCTCGTTCCTGCGGTGCTTGGCGCGGTCAGGGGACGATCGAGGCGGCCTCGTCCTATCTGGCCGCGTCCATGCGGGAGACGCCGCACACCGATCACCGAACCCCATCGACGGGACTACCGGGTCCAGAAGCCACGCTGGCGGTCTTCGATCTCCGAAAGCACCGTCGAGAGAACGTCACGCCAGTCGGTCGGGTGTGTCGTATCGTTGCCGGGAGTTGGGGCCTCTGGTCCCGGATGGACGTGGTCGCGAGCGTTGTGACCAGACGGATGTCTATCCCACCGGTGATCGAACGCCCCCGTCTCGTGGGTTTCGTGATAGTGGAGCGAGAAGTCCCCGTTTTCGAACCAGACAATCTCTAACCGGGCACTCCGAACCCGGTTAGGGTAGAGTTGCCTATTGTACTGACAGACCAGTCGTTCGGGCGCGAAGCCAGGCTGGTCATCAACTTCGGTGAACCGATCATCCGTCGCGAGACGCTCCCGAATGACCTCTATCCGGTCGAAATCGATAGGCCCACCGGAGATCGAACTCCTTGTCTCGTCCTCGCAGCCGGCAGTCATGCCGCGGATTCGAGATCCGTGGCGTCGCCGGACGTGGGAGTGAGTGCTCGTTCGAGGAGAGACACACGACGACGAGCAGTTTTCCACGACGAGAGTTGCTCCCAGACCGCCTCGATAGACTGGTCGCTTGCTGCGGCATACTGTGTGATCGAGACGCCCGTCGGGGACTCGGCGTCAAATTCAGCTGCGAGTGTATCCGCCCGCTCTGATTCCGACTGTAGCAGGGCAAGCAACTCTTCGGTAGCGTATTCGCGTCGGAGCGTCTGGACGCGTCGCCAGTTCAGGTACTCCTGATTCCGTTCGTAGGTGACCGGCGAGTCCGTGACCCGGGTGACGATACCCATCCGTTCGAACCAGTCCAAGTATTCACGTGCGGCGTCGACCCCGTGTCCCGCACGCTCGGCAACCTCGCTGGCTGTCGCCGGGTCGTCG
The DNA here is from genome assembly GCF_900113615.1 of Halorubrum aquaticum. Lineage (GTDB taxonomy): Archaea > Halobacteriota > Halobacteria > Halobacteriales > Haloferacaceae > Halorubrum > Halorubrum aquaticum. The sequence continues at coordinate 142,251 of NZ_FOPZ01000004.1, read as the reverse complement.
AGTCCGAGCACGGCATCGAAAAAGTCGTCCCGTGTTCGATCACCACGGACAACCTCCTCCGGCGGGGTCAGCGCGTCAAAGTTCGGCGCCCGTTCGTCGGTGTCGGCTTGGATATCCGAACCCGGATCCTCCATATCCCACCAGACGGCTCAAAACGTGATAAAACTTTCTTGGACGGATTATCCCGCTTTAACGATCTCGTCGTCGCCACACACATGGACGAGCTGGATGTCGATCACGTGCTCACGCTCGATCGTCACGACGATGCCTTCGACGTCACCACGCTCTCGTATCGCAGCCAGATGAAACGAGCGTGTTGACGGTCCGTCACGGGATCTCCTCCACAGTGCGGTCGAGCTCCTCGGTGGTTGACCACTCCAGGACCCGCTCACCTACCGCCACCTCGAGGGCGGCCAGATGCGAGGCAGCCATCCCGTTCTCGTATTGCGCCCGCTGTGTGTCCGGATCGTCGTACACGCGCTTTAGCAGCCACAGCACATCTCGCACGCTCGTCTGCTGGCGGTACAGATAGCCAAGCTCCCAGACGTGCCCGCCATCGAAGTCCTCGATCACGCCGATGACCCACGTCGCCTGCGCCGACAACACCTCGAAGGCTGGCGCCCACAGATCGAGGTCGTCGGCGTCGAACCCGAACTCCTCCAGCCTGAACGCGATGGCGTCCCGGCGGTCGTCCAACCGAGCGCATACCCGCCGGCGACGCTCCCCATGCTCGCCTGACCCGCTGCCGATCACGAGATACCGACGATCGGCCCGGCGGACATCGTCGAACCGGGGTCCATGTAGTCCGTTCTTGAGTCGCTGGTGTTGCTCGGGCGTCAGAGACAGCGACTCCCCGTCGTATAGACCCGCCCCCTCGACGCTCCCGACGAGGTCGCCCTTCGAGTCGTTTCGAGCGGTACCGTGGGTGTCGTTGTGAGCGTGGTCGTCTCCCTCGTCCATCCTACAGAGACATCCAATTCGGGATCCAATAGTAGTATCGGTTATGTTACTATTTGATCAATCGATTGTATTCAGCGACCAAGTGTTTATCTCTCCCCCGTCCGTAGGAGCGCGTATGAACCCTCGAACCGCGGAGACGGACGCGACGGATCCCGGCGGAACGGACGCGCCGAACGCGGGGTCGGCGCCCGACGGGTTCGACACGTGGCGGGCGCTGCAAAAGGCCACCGACCGGCCCCGTGCGAACCTGATCGCGGACGTGGTCGGTCACCCGCAGGGTGCGCCGAGCGTGCGGGAGCTCGACTACATGAACCCGGAGCTCGGAGAGGATGCGATCCGGCGGCACCTCGGTGTATTGCGGGACGCCGGTGTGGTCACGGAACTGGTGGTCGAGCCCGGAGAGCGCGTGCGTGGCTACCCATACAAGTTCTACCGACTCACCGAGGAGGCTCGGGAGCTGTTCGACCGGAACGACCTGTTTCCGGCGGACGCGTGGCGGCGACAGTACGCCCGCGTCGAGAAGACCGGCGAGATCGCCGAACTCGAGTCGATGCCCCGCCCAGAGTGACTGGTTGTGTGTCTCTCGGTCAGTCCCCACCGACACCAACTGAGAGAAACACTCGATACGGTGAGGTAGCAGGCAGAAATATCCAGCTGTCCACATCGAACAAATCACCCATCGCGATAGACTACATGAATCGGCGACACAAGAATAATATAGCCACTTCTACTATCGACTGCCATGACCTCCGACGATCCGGCCGGAGCGTTCGGACTCGCCGAGGGATTCGGCGCGGACCTCGAGTCCGAACCCGCCGACGAGCGGGTGTATCGGGTCGCGCTCCAGCTGTACGACCCGGCGGGCGTGTCGGCGATCGCGGAGCGCGCCTCGTGTGCGCCGGACACCGCCCGGCGGCATCTCGAGCGGCTGGCCCACATCGGGGTCATCGAACCCGTCTCGGAGTCCCCGCTCACGTACGTCCGAAACGAGTCGTACTTCGAGTGGCGGCTTCGGAACCGGCTCGCGGACCTGTCACATGACGAGCTTCACGACGCCCTTGCCGAGCTCACCGACCGCGAGGCGACGTTTCGCGAGCGCTTCGACGCGGCGTCGCCGACGGCGGTGGACGCGTTCGACCACGCCGACTACGACGATCTGGAGGACGTGTGGCTCGCGTTGAGCGAGTGGCACACCCTCCGAGAACGGATCGACCGACTGGAGGCCGTCCGGCGGGATCGCGGCTCGGACTCGTCTCTCGAGGAGAACGCCGCGTGACCGGTTTCGACCGGTCACGGTCCGTCGACGAGGCGACGCTGCGCTATCTCGCCCGCGCGTTCGGTCGCCGACCCGAGGTGGAACACACGTCGCTGTTTCCCACGAACAACCTGGAGAGCCTCGTCGTGACGCTCGACGCCGAGTACTATCCCGAATATGTCGAGAGCGTCTCGCTCGAGCTCCGTGCGTACACGAACGGCGACTTTCACGTCTCGTACCACGAGACACGCGCCGGCGACCGACGACGGTGTCGATGGGATCGACACGACCAGCCACACAACGCTCGGGATCACTACCATCCACTTCCGGACGCAGGCACGGCCGCCGCGGTCGACCGGAACTACGCGACGGATCTCACGCGTGTTTTCGAGGAGACCGTGCTCCCGTGGGTCGACGACCGAGTCGGCACGCTGTGGGAGTCGGCCACCGACTGATCCCATCGAGGACGGAGATCTGGATGCTCTCGTCGCAGTACAACAGCCGCTTGACTTCCTCCCCGCCCTGAACAGTAGTTGTCGAATCAATACCTTCTGTGATTAATTCTTGTTACTCGAATTGAAAGGAATGTTAATGGCTACCCCTATATGAATGCGCATATAAATGATTCCACCAGTCTCCGGGAAAACTACCGGAGACCACACGATCTGTTGGTAGTCAGCGACACTCAACTCGAGGTTCGGCAACTACTGTGAAGCGTGAGGCTTCCGCTTGCTATCGGTCATGTGGAGACAGACTCCAAAGGCGAGATCCGGAAGTCGTCGGTGTGGTCGTCGTGGTACGCAAGCATCCGGCAACTCCACCTTCAGTATGGTAGTTCAAACTATTATAGTTCAAACTATTATTATTTAGACTCTAATTACGAGGCACATATATACCTCCCACCCTGACTGGAGGTATGGATCAGTTCGTCAATCGCGTCGATGAACTCGATCGGTTACAGACGCTCTATAAGAGTGATGCTGCGGAACTCGCGATCGTCTATGGACGTCGCCAGATCGGCAAGAGCGAACTCGTCCGCCGATCGATCGCTGACCGCGACGATGCGGTGTACTATCAGGCGGTCCAAGGAACGTCGAGGACACAACTCAGGCGGTTCGTCGAGGCAGCAGCGACGACGTATCCAGATATCACGGCCGTCAAAGAGGAGTGGGAGCCGCTCTTGGCGTACCTCACCGAGAGAGACGCCATTATCGTCATCGACGAATTTCCGTACCTTATCGAATCGAACGACGGGCTCCCGTCGATCATACAACATTTGTGGGATACGGCCGTCCACGAAAGCCAGGCAACGCTCGTACTCACGGGATCTGCGATCGGCATGATTCATACCCACGTCCTCGATGGCGGTGCACCGCTCTACGGCCGGGTGTCCCAGACACCGAACGGCCGCCTCGAACTCGCCCAGCTGCCGTTTCGCACCGTCCACGAGTTCGTGCCGACGTACGATCCCGAAGAGCGGGTGTTCGTCTATGGCGTCTTCGGCGGCACACCCCGATATCTCAGCCCGCTCGATCCGTCACAGAGCCTCGGAGAGAACATCACGCGGCTGCTGTGCGATCCGGATGGCCCACTCCACGACGAGCCCGAAACCGTCCTCCAAATGGAGCTCAACGAGGTGAACACGTATTTTTCCGTGCTCGAGTCGATGGCTAGCGGGAACCGTCGTCGAAACGAGATCGCTCAGGGGGCTGGGATCGAGAGCACCAACACGTCGTACTACTTCGACCGGCTGGAAACGCTCCAAATCATCGAGAAACACTATCCGGCACTCTCCGACCCGGCACGCAGCAAGCGGACACGATACCGGATTCGAGACCCTGTCTTCCGGTTTTACTTTCGGTATCTCTACGGCCGCGAGGGGCAGTACGAACTCTACGGCGAGAACGTCTATACGGATCTCATCGAACCAGAATTGCCCGATTTCGTCAGCGAAACGTTTGAATCGCTCTGTCACCAGGCGGTGCCGGCACTCTATTCAGACTACCAGCTCACACAAGTGCCAACCCAGTGGTGGTACAAGAGCCGGGAGGTGGATATCGTCGCGCCAACTGACGAGTCAACGCTGATCGCTGGTGAAGTGAAATTCACGAGTACCCCCCTCAGTTATGCTGTACTTTCGGATCTCGAAGACGACGTGGAGCACGTCGACTGGACGCCCACGGGGGGTGGTGAGCCGACGTATGAATTCGCCTTGTTCAGCCGCTCCGGGTTCAACCCCTCCGTCGAAGAAGCCGCAGACGAACGTGATGACCTCCGCCTCTTCGATCTGTCCGATACCGTTGCCGTTCTCGAGAATGGACCCTCTCACTGAGCCGAATATTGCTGACGGAGCCAGTCGACGCCCATTGGTACCGTGACGGCCGAAGGCTCCCGGTCGGATCACGAGACATCGGATCGTCGTCGGCCCGAAGTTTCTATTCTCCACGCGTCAACTCGCTCGCCTGCTCCACGTTCGCGGGCGTGTTCACGTTCACGCGCCCGCCGAACCGCACGTTCAAAGCCTCGTAGCCCGCCCGTGCCAACGACCCCACGCCCTCACTCTCGAGACCATCGAGAATGAAACCCATAGACGGTGGGCCAGACGCAGTCGGTAGCGGGTGCTCATGAATCGTAGATCCTGATCTGTCTCTCCCGGTGTCGAAGAATTAAAACTGCTGTTTTGGAGGGCAACGACATCCACAACGGAGATACACGATGTGAGTCTTAACGATTGTGGTTACCTACTCTCTTACTCGCTCGCGGCTGGCATCGCTTGGCAAGTAGGGGATGGACTGTTCTGATGAGCCGCATCGACATTGGGATTTAAAAACACAAATTTACTTGGAAAAATAACCTTATTCATGAAAATTAGAGGCCAGATATTTTACAGACAGCAGATTTAGTCAGGGCTTGATGATCTTCAACGACACATTGAGACAGACGAGAAAAACGTCTTGATCTGTATTACTATATACAGATCTACCCACTGATGGGGTTAATGGTGGCTGATAAACGGGGGAAAATATTGCGAGTAGAGACTCATAGAACGACGAGCTTCAACTCTCATCGCTGTACTGAGGACGGAAGATCTGCGAAGTTCCTGAAAACACCTCCTGTCGACAAACGCCTTGTCTGTATAAGCGACTGTGAACCGAGCAATACAGCTCTACACGATATTGGTCGTCAATACCAGTCGATACAAAAGAGAGTGGTTACTGCTGGTCAGGACTCTCTGTGTCTCCTTGCCGAGAGTGGGGTCGGCTCATGACGACGACACGCAAGCAGTTTAATGCGGTCTTTTTTTCGTGTCTCATGATCATCTCGATGGTCGGTGGGTCCGTCGCCTTTGGTGGTCTCGCAACGGCGGCCCACGATTCGACCGTCGAAGGAAACGATGGAACGCTCACGAACGAGGATCCGGGGTCCGAACAGAACACGACCAGTGAGTCCGAGAGTACAGGCACTGTTCAGTCGGACATCGTCGTGGCGGCCGATCCAGCAGTAGGTGATTTCGATTCGATCCAATCGGCGATCGATGATGCGACCGACGGTGACACGATCGAAGTTCGTCCGGGAACGTACACGGAGGCAGTCGTCATCAGAAAGAACATCTCGCTTATTGCGCCGGATGGAGCAACGGTCGAGAACGAGTCGATCGACTATCCAGCAGGGATCCAAGTGTTGGGGCCAGCCACGCCGACTATCTCCGGATTCACCATCACAGGATGGAGGTCGGGATTCAGCGCGGGAGGATCCGAGGGTGCGTGGACGCTCCGGGATACCATGATCACGGATAGTGAATTCGGAGTCGGTGCTGCCGGGACGCCAGCCTCGTGGACGGTCGCCAACGTAACTGTGACTGATACACCGACCGGCCTGGTCGCATTCGAGAGTACCGGTGACTGGAGCGTTCGTGAGTCGACGTTCCGGCGGACCGGCGGAATCTCCGCGGACGACTCTACCGGCGACTGGACGATCTCGCGGACCACCGTCCGAAACGGCACCGACGAGGAAGCCATCAACGCCGAGGATTCCACCGGTCAGTGGACGGTGGCGAACGCGACGTTCGTCGACAACGAAGACGGTATCCGGGCCGTCGGAGCGACGGACGACTGGACGGTTCGGGACTCGACCATCGACGGCGCGACGAACAACGGTGTCAGCGCCGAAGAAACCGACGGTGACTGGACACTCGACAGCGTCACCATCAGCGAGACGGGCGGCGCCGCGGTTGATGCCACAAGAGCCGAAGGGCAGTGGACGATCAAACAGTCACGACTGCGAAACGTTTCGGGAGCGGGTGTCGTCGCAGACGAAGCGACGGAAGGCAACGCCACACACAACTACTGGGGCGCGTCTGATGGACCAAGTGGTAATTTCAACGGCTCCGGCGCTGCGGCCTTCGAGAACGTCGTCATCAGCCCGTTTTACACGGACGCCGAGCTAACGACGCTCTCCGAGGAACCACCCGCAAGAGAAGTGACCATCGAGCACGATCCGTCCTCCGGAAGTACCAGCGGCATCGGAGGCGATCCGAAACTCGTCGCTGAGAAGCTCAACATCGTGCCCGGAGGCAGTGAATCTTCGATCGCCGTGGGTGGTGACAGTTCCGTCGCGTTCGAGATCGCGAAACCATCGACTGGTCAAACGGTGACCGTCGAACCAGAAGCCGGTGAACCGACGGTTTCTGCTGAATCGATCGGATTCGGGATTTACAGTGGCGACGGAACGATTGGAGATTCCGCCACCATCCTTGCTGACTCGACGCGAATCAACGTCTCCGTCTCCGGTGACACTGGAATGTTTGCCGATGGTGTCGCCAACGACAGGACCGAAACGTCCGATCCGTTCGCCGAGTACGAAGTCCGATTGCTACGGGACGGCGACGTCGTCGACTCGACTGAGCCACGGTTGATCGGTATCGGATACAACATCGGCGACGGGATCAAGCAAAACGCCACGGCTGGTGAGATCGAATTCAGTATTCCCCGCGAAAACCTGAACGAAGGGATTGACTCCGAGTGGGTTGCCGCATTCAGTCTGGGCAACGATATCGAGTTTGCGCCAGTCGAAGTCGAGAACGAAGCGGGCGATGAGACGTTCAATTTCACCGTTGATGTCAGTGATGTGCCGCCGGGCGAGTACACGTACCGGCTCGAGTTATACGACCACGACGGATTACCGGGCGGTGGAGAGTTGGACGACCGGGTGATCAATGTCTTCGGCGTCGATGAAGTCGTGGTCGAATCCGAGAACGTGGTCGATCCTCCAGTCTCGATCGAACACAACCCTGGTTCTTCAACGATTAGCACACCAACCGGGGACGGCAGTGTGTACGCAGATCAACTCGACATCTTCGTCGACACCGACGACCCGGTCACCTTCGGCGGTGAAGGCGATCTGCGGCTCCGGGTCGTCGATCCCGATACCGGGGACGCCGTCACGTACACGCCGACGAACGACGCGCGGACGGTTCCACTCGATGAGATCTATCGGCTCGGCTTCCAGAACGACGGAACCGGCGAGCCGCAAGCGCAGATTCTTCCGTTCCCCGACAGTGATTCTGCGTTGAATTCCGACAATATCGACGTAACCGTCGAAGGAGATACGGGTATCTACACTGACGGGACGTTCAACGAGTACGTCGTCGAGTTGGTTGATGAGGAGGGAGACGTCATCGATAGCACCGACGAACGGCTCGTGGGAATGGGCTATGAGGCAACGTTCGAACAGAACGGGGACATCGCCACCATCACGCGTGATCCAGCCGTCGGTGAAAACTGGACCGTCGAATTCCGGGTCGTGGGTGATAACCGTACGATCCCACCTAGTGAACAGATCATCGATCAGGTCGAGATCGATCACGCAGATAGCGATGGCGAGTTCGAGATCCCGTTGAACGAACTCGATGTGGATCCGGGTGAATATCGATGGGATCTCGTGATCGTCGACGAACAGCGGGCGGAGTTGGACCGTGAGCGGATCATCTCGCTCAGCGGGAGTCCACAGACAGGAAACGGAGTCCGTATTCGAGAACCAATCGCGAATGAACAGCTCGAAATCACCAATATCAACGCGGATGGAACCGTCTCTGCGGGAGAGATAATCGAGATAAACACTACCGTCAGAAACACCGGAGAAATAGAGACAACACAAGACGTCACGTTCACCGTAAACGATACTCTCGTCGAAACGAGAGACACTATTACACTTGGAGCCGGTGAGACTCAACAGCTTACATTCACGGCGCCAACCAACGAGGTCGACGCCGGGAAGACGCTTCCATTTACGGTCGAAACTACCGACGATGACGGGTCCGGGAGTATTGAAGTGTTGAATGAGTCGGAATTCACGGTCTCGCTCGATTCAAACGCCACTGAGACCACACTCACTGAGGAGACGAATCTATCCGTCGTCGTTGAAGTCGAGAACGTCGGCGGCGTCTCCGATTCTCAGACGATCGCCGTGGATCTACTGAACCAAACTGAAGACGGAACCAGAACCCCCGTCTCCGGACCGCGTGAATCCGTCGAACTCGACCCCGGAGAGAACACCACGATCGAAACCACGGTAGAAACCGATGGGCTTGCTCCGGGAGCGTACACGATCACGACCTATTCCGAAGATGTCGAGGACAATCTCGGCGTGACGATCCGCGACGAACCCGAACTTGAGTTGGCGATCACGGAGTTCAACGATTCAGTCGTTGCCGGCGATACGGTGAGCGTCACAGCGAACGTCACGGACATCGACGACACCACCCATGGAGAACAGCTCGAGTTCGTCGTCGACGGTGAGATTGTGGAAACGCGGACTATTGAACCGAGTACAACCAAATCAGACTACGACGTCTCGGGACAACGAGGAATCGCTCTCGCCGAAGACTCCATCTACGTAACCGAAAACGGAGACATAGTAGAGATCGACCGCGAGACTGGTGATATCGTCTCGCAATTTGCCGCGCCTGACGGCACTCCTCGTGGGCTCACGTATGCAGACGGCTCACTCTGGTTTACCGACACGACGGATGCCAACTTCGAAGGCGGGATCGTTGAACTCGATCCCGAGACTGGTGCCGTTCGATCACAGATCACCAACGACCGATACGATCCTAGCGACCTCGCATACGAAGACGGGTCGCTGTGGGTCCTCGAGGTCACGTCCAATAGCGTTCGAGAGTTGGATCCAGACACGGGCGAACAACTCTCACAGTTCGATGTGGGAGCTTCACTCGATACGACCAGTCCGAGGGGGCTTTCGTATCAAAACGAAACGCTGTGGGTCGGCACCAGCGATACAAACGAACTCGGACAGTTTACGACTGATGGGAGACTGATCCAGCGTACCGGCAAGCGTGTGACGGGTTATCGAAGCCTCGCTTCCGATGGGAGAGCATTGTACGGTCCCGATACGGACGGACATCTAACCGTTCTCCGTCAGTTCGATGATTCCGATCCCGTCTCGAGAGAGCAGCCGACGGAGAGGTTCGTGTACCAAACGAACGAGTCGGACGTCCCGGAGATCACTGCTGCGGTCACGAGTGAATCCGCGAACGATAGCGTAACCGTGTCTGTAAATGAGCCAGCAGGGTCGGATCCGACGGACCAGCTTGTCGTTGATAGCATTCAGGGCCCGAGTACGATTACACAAACACAGCGGCCCTCCGTCTCTGCGACGGTCACGAATCCCACGTCAAACAACACGACAGAATCGGTTGCGTTCGGGTTTGACGTCGATCAAGACGGCACTCTCGAGACGATCAGCACGCGAGAACTGACGCTTGCGCCAGGAGCGAACACCACGGTCGGATTCACTGCCCCGACTTCCTTCGACCCTGGTGAATACTCGTACGGCATTATTGCGGCAGACGAGACGCAACGGCAGGTGACGGTGGTCGGTGAGGAATTCGAAACGGCCGTGTCGACTGGTGACCCACACCTCGTGACGTTCGACGGGGTTGCTTACGACTACATGGCGGCCGGCGAGTACACGCTCGTCCGGGAGCCGGCGGGATCGCTCGAAATTCAGGCTCGTCAGGAGCCGATCGACCGTAGTAACTCAGTCACGATCAACACGGCGCTCGCGACGACAGTCGGCGGAGAGTCAGTCGTGATCGACGTGACCGATTCGACGCCCGTCCAGATCAACGGTACACCCACCGAGATCAGCGATGGTGAAGCAGTCGCCGTCGGCAATGGAACGATTGAGCGTACTGGAAGTAGCTACGCGATCGTCTATCCGGGCGAAGATGACGACCCCGGCCCAACCGATGAACGAGTCGTAGTCGACGTCTTCGACAACCGGATCGACATCGAAGTCCGACTCGATGCGGATCGAAACCGCCCGGTCGAGGGCATCCTCGGCAATATCGACGACAACAGTTCGAACGATATCGCGCTCGCGAACGGGACCGTGGTGTCGAACCCGTCCAACTCCAACGAGCTGTACGGGTCGTTCCGCGATGACTGGCGAGTCACCGAGAACACGACGCTGTTCGAGTACGAAGGTGACAACGGTCCGGAGACGTACTACGACCCAACGATTCCCCGTGGTAGTTTCACGGTAAACGATATCGATCCGGACACGCGTACCGAAGCAGAACAGCTCGCAGCAGAAGCCGGCCTCACACCGGGCACGTCGGCATACCGGAACGCGCTCATCGATTACGCGTTGACGGGTGACGAGAGCTACTTCTCCTCAGCGCAACAGCAGAACGCGAGTACCGATATCAACGAGACAGTCACGCCTGACCGGCCACCCGAACTGAACGGGTCGAACACGCTGTCGGTGACGGCGACGAACGCGAGCGGTGACATCGTTCCCGGGGCCGAAATCAAACTCTACAATGACAGCTTCGTCATTCTGAACAGCCGACAGGCCAATCAGAGTGGTATTGGGTCGTGGTCCACGCTGACTGCCGGCGAGTACAACGTCGAACTGTACGGGCCTGAGGGTTCCTTCTGGGGCAGCACAAGCGTCACAGTGGATAACGGCGCGAGCACGACGGTTCAGCGGACGGCTCCGCGGCTGTCGCAGGTCACGCTTGAGGGTGATGAGAACGGCGACGGTGGCTTCTACGGTGGTCAGCCGGTTACGATCAGCCCGGAGGTTCGTAACGACGGTCCCGAACGTCCCGTACGGGTGCAGATCCATGTGGATACGAATAACGACAACTCTGCGGAGAAGAACGTCTTTCGGGGAGGCTTGGGGACGAACATCTCGTCCGATGAAACTGGGTTCTACGGCTATGAGTATGATCCGTCCACGAATGGAACGAAGCAGGTGCGGGTGGTTACCGAAGCATACCTCAATAACGAGTGGACAAAGACTGATGATAGTAAATTGTCTGAGAGTCTTAAAGTTGAACACAATATTGTCGGGTACGATCCCCAGAATCAGACGTATAATAATATTACAACTAGCATAAATACTCGAACAAACCCCTCGGCATCTGCTTCTCTACCGAATGATGTTCGAATATCGAATGTATCCTTACCAGGAATGGATTATACAGGTGGAAAAAGAGTTATAAATTCAACTCGCAAATATCCGTGGAGCCCGGTCGGGGAATTAGTGCTTTGGAATAACCGTGGGAATAGCCCTGGTTACAGGGAACAGGGACACTGTACAGCGACTATTATTGATGAAAACCATATTATTACTGCCGCACACTGCGTGTATGGTAGTGACTATTCAAGAGATTCACTAATCTCGAGTGGTCAAAGAATATGGGCTACAGAGGCAACTAAACCAGTAATAGAAGATACTGATGAAATTAGATTTGTGCCAGGGAGCAACAAAAGCAATAATATTGCGCCGAATGCGAGGGTAACTTACATACAAACCTACAAAAAGTGGACAAATAAAAAGAAGAGAACCCACGATTTGGCAGTGTTGACAATAGACGATCCTAATGGAGATATTAATGAGACAGTTATAGACAATCTTAATGGAAATGTCAACAGTACATTAGCATCCGAAACTGGAACATTTGGTTATGAAAGCTACTCTGAGGATAGCCCAGTATATGGCGCTGAAAACAGCCTCTTCACCGATAGTTCAGTTGATGACGTACATGCAACTGGCTATCCAAAAAAAGGCCCTTACGTTGCTAGAGACAAAGCGGGGTATCCAGAGTCCGAACAGTGGGACATAATTGGTGATGGCCAAGGCACCTCTCCTTGGACATACGGAGATTGTAGATCTAATAATATGTGTCATCAATTAGCCACCAGTGGACCGCTTGATGAATCGCTTTACGGAGGACAGAGTGGTGGGCCGGTGTGGAAGGATTCGGAAGGTATAAACGCCAAACCAGAAATAATTTCTATTCTGAGTGCTGCTCCTTTCATTCGGGGCCCAGCCGATGCGATAAAAGATAATATTGCTATTCGTATTAATGATAAAAAGTATAGTGATATTGGGGAAATGATCAATAATGGTTATGAGCAGATTCCACAAGAGAATCCTGTGTTGGATCTACCCACACAACCGGATGGTGACGAGTCCGGCTCCGCCACCGGCGATCCACACCTCACCACCTATGACGGCGTCGCCTACGACTTCCAGGCCGCCGGCGAGTTCATCCTCACGAACGACAGCGACGGCAGCCCGCACGTCCAGGCTCGCCTCCGGCCGGTCGCCGATCGAGACGTGAGCGTCATCTCGGCGGTCGCGACGGAACTCAACGGGACGACCGTCACCATTGATGCTCGCGACGAACAGATGCTGACCGTCGACGGGATCGCACGCTCGCTCGAAACCGGAGAATCCCTCGCGGTCGGCGACGGGGAGATCTTCCGGACGCCAGAAACGTACATCGTAGTCTATCCGGGAGCAGACGGCGACGTTGACGATGGTGACTCACGGCTGGAAGCAACCGTCGCGGGTGATCGTCTCGACGTGGTCGTCAAGCCGAACCGAACTGCCGTCGATTCGATGACGGGACTCCTCGGAAGCCCGGACGGGAACCCGGACAACGACCTCATGCTCGCGGACGGGACGACGCTGTCGACCTCTCCGTCCTTCGAGACACTGTACGGACAGTACCGCGAGGACTACCGCGTCACGGCCGAGAACTCCCTGTTCGATTACGACGCGGGTGAGAGCGCGGCCGGGTTCTACGATCCGAACTACCCGTCCGATCCGGTGACGGTCGACGATCTCCCGGCAGATGATCGTGAAGTGGCGATCGAGGCGGCGACGAACGCCGGACTCGAACCCGGAACGGCACAGTTCCGTGACGCAGTTCTCGACTATGCGCTCACCGAGGATCCGTCGTACCTCGCGTCCGCGTCGATGGCGGCAGACGAGACGGAAGTGACGACTGATACGACGTCGGCTGAGACAACGCTCACGGCACCGGAACTGACCGTCGAAGCGGGTCAGGTGACGAGCGAAGCCCAGCCACTGGACGTTACGGTCGGAGCCGACCATTCTGCTCCTGACGACGTGCGTGTCGTGATCGCCAACGGAACGCAAACCGTCCTCGAAAAGAACGTCACGGGCGCCTTCGAGAGCGAGGAGACGATCTCGTGGGATACGACCGTTGATGGCGAGCCGGTCGCCGACGGGGTGTACACGCTGGGCGTCATCGCGACCAGCGAGACCGGCGTCAGGAACACGAGCACTCGCGGTCTGCTCGTCGACAACACGCCACCGTCGGTGACGGTCGAGACGAATGACACAGATCTCAACGCAACTGTCGATAACACGACCGTTGCGTTCAGCTACAACGATACGGCCGCCGGGGTTGACCCTGATTCAGTGAGCGTCCTCGAGGACGGCACCACCGTCACAGAGAGTGCTCGGGTCAACGAGAGTACCGTGAGATACGAACTCACCGACCTCGAACCGGGTGACAACCGGACAATCGAAGTCCGTGTTGCGGATGCCGCAGGAATCGAGACGAATCAGACGGTCTCTGTAACAGTTGCGACCGACGACGACTCTTCGGAAAGTGATGCTGATGGTGGCGGTGGTAGTGGTACTACTGGTGGTGGCGGTGGTGGTGGCACTACTGGCGGTGTCGGTGACACCACAGATGGTCAAGACGGCGACCTTGAGACACCGGACGGCCCGTCGATATCGACCACGAAGAGGGCAACGATCAGCGATACGGAACCCACGACTGCTGGAACGACCGTCAACGTCTCAGTCGGTCCACTCGAATGGGTCCGGTTCGGTGCTACTGAGATCGATGGATCGCTAACCGTTGGCGTCTACAACTCTACACCAGCACGCGGTCCACAACTCGCTGCTGACCAGCCATTCATTACTGGCGTGGATATCGGGACACCAGAGAGAGTGGCCAATCGGTCTGCGACTCTCCAACTGGAACTCACAGAAACGCAACTGAAAACCGTCAGCGCCAACGTTTCGACCAACGACCTCGTTGTTCTTCACGCCAGTTCGGGTGACGAGACGTACGAGCCGATCGAAACGGAGACGACGAGGGAGAATGGTCGTGTGGTACTGACTGCTGAAACGGATAGCTTCTCACGCTTCATCGTCACAGTCGATGATGACGCCGGTGAAGATGTCGAAGAACAGTCTTCGGACGCCGAAGAGTCATCGACTACGGATGAAACGGACACCGGGGAGCCATCGACTACGGATGAAACGGGCACTGGCGAATCATCGACCACAGATGACTCGACAGCAACAGCAGAAGGTGACACACCAGGTGATGAATCAACAGAATTCCCGCTCTCCAGAGTTGGGCTCATCATGGTAGCGTTTGTGCTCACCCTCGCGGCCGTGTTTGTGGGACGGCAAATAAAGAAACGGTGAAGCAGGAAGCCTCGGGGCGCCCCGAGGCACTCGCCTTGAACCGCCTGAAGATTTGGGGAATCTCACCGAATATATTCCGCGTACAAGTCCTGTATCCCCGGCATCCCGTCAGACACCCACACCACGATGCCCACGGCGGTGAGGACACCTCCAAACACAATCATCGGTGTCGCTTCAAGCGTGAGAAAGAATTCGATGAAACTCCGGGATTCACCCTCCGGTACTGGAGTCAACGGCCAAAGCCAATACCCGAGTCCAGAATACTCCTGTGAAAGCATTGGATGGATGCTATCCGCAACCAGATGCGAGAAGTACCCGATCGCAAACGCACCGACGAGTGTGCGCTGATCAGGGTACTGTGTGAGTGTTCGTAAGACGAGTACGATCTCCGTGAACGTGATCAGTGAGTGTGAGAGAGTTCGTCCGTACGGAAGCAGTGGGATCGTCCACGTCAGTGGCTTATCGATGAGATCGGGAAATTGTGTCCCAAATCCGAGCGTGAAGACCGTTAAGCCGATCGGTGGATGCCCGATCCTCCAGCGAGAATACAACGAGTAGATGAGATAGACGACCAATATCCGTTCACTCCTTCGGGAGGGGTCGCATGGTGCCGGTCGACACCGGATCCTTCCGCTGCGGTGAGAGTCTTGGATCGACGTGGATAGTTCACCGGGGCATCCGTTCCGTGAACGTCTCGTAGGCTTCGGCGATTGTCTCGACAATTTCGGCTTTGTCTTCGTCTGCGAGGCTGTCGCCCCGAAATTCGATGAGCGAATCGAGGACGACTTCAAATTTTGGCTCTGTAGTTTCGGTACACGGCGGCGGATTTCACGGGTATCTGACGCTCCGGCGAAGGTTGTAGACGGTGGCTTTCAGCAGCATTTCGCGGAACTCTAGCCACCAGCTGCGCGCACGCACGGCGGAGCCGAGCGTGCGCTTGATCGACGAGAAGACGGTTTCTGACATGGAGCGCTGGTGGTACCGATCACCGTCCATGCGGGCGTTGTGGGCGTGATCGAGTGGATTCATGATCCGGTGTTTAATCAGCGGTCTGATGCCGTTTTCGCGGAGTTCATCGCGGAAGGCTTTGGCGTCGTAGCCGCGATCAGCAGCGAGGCTCCGCAGGTCGCCGGCGTTGCGCCGAGCGACCTGCGGGCCGATCTTCGCATCGTGTTTCTTGGAGGTCGTCGAGTGGATGTCGGTGATGTACAGCGTTTCGACATCCACGAGAGCGGTGACTTTTAGCGCTCGAACGCGGTAGTTCGTGCGGTTAGCGTAGTGGCGGCTGGGCTGATCACGGTCAAAGCCAGTCGAATCGATAGCAGCGTGGCCGGTGCGTTTCTCGGCTGACGCGCCGAGAAACGCACGCCACGTCTTGGTCGGAATCCGCTCAAACCACGTGCGAAGCACCGTGTAGTGTGGAAGTTTGGTGAGTCCGATCTCTTCAAGTACGCCGGGCATTTCTGAGAGCAAATCCACCGCAACGCGGTAGGATTTGCCCAGCTCGATGCGGAGTGCATGCACGGTGAGCATCGCCCACTCTGCGAACCCGCCTCCCCCTTCGGGGTCGGCGGGTTCGTCCGGATTAGCGACAACTGATTTAGCCTTAGCCACCGTAACACGCGTGAAGAGACGGATTTCGGATCTCACACCGATCTGTCTCTTCGCTTTCTACCCAGATAACGGAGTCGTCGGCTTCACGTCTAGCGAAACTACAGAGCCCAAATTTTGATGGATCAGTAGCCTTTGCCACGACTGTCCAGCCGTCCGCGTCGGTGTATGCGAGAGACGCCACGACGTTCGCCGTGAACACGAGGATGTCCCGAATGCCGCCAAGCGTTCCGTCGTCTCCGACAAGACTGTCCGGAGTCGTCGGTATCACGAGTAGGTTGTCACGCTCGTGGGACAATGTGAGTGTCTCGCTAGCCAAGAGCGGCCGGTCGGGGAGTCCGCTGATCATTCTGCTCTCGACTGGGTGTGATACTCTCGTCCGGTCTTAAACTGCGTCAACTCTTCGATCCGGCTCTCCAGTTCTTCGATCTCCTCGCGAAGTTCCGTGGCCTCGGGGTCGTCGCTCGTGGCGAGCCGATCTTTCAGTCCTTGTAGTCGCGTTTCTCGCTGTTCCTCATCCACTTCGGCCTTCCGGACGTACTCCGTCTCCTCGATGTCGTACACGTCCGATTCGGAGAGTTCCGTCACGTCGAGAGCGGAATCGACCTTGTCGCGGTCGACGCTCAACACGCGCTCGCGGTCGATGCCCGCGTCCTCCAGCGTAGCCAGTACCTCCTCGTCGTCTCTGAGGTCTCGGTTGCGACGCGCCGTTCGTTGCACGGAGCCGAACTGGCCGTGAACGGGCTGGTCGTGGTGCAGCCGATCCAACAACACGTTGGTCACGTTCTGGCGCAGGTCGTTGGCATCGCGCTGAATGTCCGAGAGCAAGGTGTAGAGATTGATGAGGGCGGGCGTATCGAGCGCCTTGAGCGAGGAGAGATCGTTCCGCTCTAGCGCATCGATGAGAAGGAGCGCATCGCTGTAGACATCCACGTCGGGCTCCGTGCGCTCGGTGGCTTCCTCCGCTGATTCGGTGTCGTCTGCTCCCGTGATGATCTGGCTTCCGGTCGGTTCGTCGGTTTCGCGGATCACACCCGCGCTCTCGCCGACCTCGAATCGGGGATGCAGACTCAACACGGCGGGATACGGATCGGCATCGGGCGGGAGCCGCGAAAGATCGAATCCATCGGAAGCGTCACTGATGCGCTCGTAGAGCGTCTCGAACTGGTCGCGCTGGAGCGGCCGTGTCTCGTCCACGTCACGGTCGAGAAATTCGACGACGATTCGGTGTTCCTGTACGTCGGTGATCTGGAAACGATCCTGAGAGAGTGGTGTGAGCAGAGTCGCATCCGCGGCGAGACCCTCGCACTCGTCGAGGAGCGTGTGCCATGTGACGCTGAACGGCATTACCGGGTGTATCGTCGGGAGACAGGTAAAGCGTGAGGGTGGTTCGCTCAGATACCGAGATCGCGGAACGTCCAGTCGTTCGGCAGGTTTGCGTCGAAGCCGGCCTCTTCGACGAGATCACGGATGCGCTGTTCGACTGTTTCGTCCAGCTCGAACGTGTAGTCGAATTCCTCGTCCCAGTCGTAGTACTGCGGCATCCCCGGCCAGTGGTCGTCCGTCTTCAGCCCGTAGACGCAATCGAGAAGGTAGCGACGATACGGCATATCGTCACGGGTGATGCGAGGGAGCGTCCCGTCGATCGACTGATCTCTCACCAACGTTTCGAGCAGATCGACCGCCGCGTACTGGTCAGCGTAGAACGCGTGTTCGAGCGTCGGGTTGACGGAGAAGATGTCTTCCGAGGCGCGGGCGCGGAGATGGTCGACCACCGAGTAGTCGGGATGGCCGATTCCCCACCCGTATGCGTGGACTTCCTCCCGCGCAGTATCAGCCGTATCGGCGGCAGTGACTGCGACGCCATCGAGGTACTCGAGCGCCGCAACTGGAATCGCCGACACGCCATCGGTCAACCGCGTGCGGATCACATTCCGTCCCACGGCATTCGCGATCGTGGGCGTCACAAGCGGAATCTCGTCATCGACAGTCGGATCGTGCGCATCGATCATATCCTCGAGAAAACTCCAGCCATCTGATCGCGCCGCCTCGTCAAGGGCGTCACTAACCCGCTCGTGGTACGGCCAGAACACGTCCCGGTATGTATCGCTACTGTTGGCTTCCTCGAGCGCTGACTCGAACTCGCCCCGAAACCCCTGTATCGGAACCTCACGCGACACGGGCACGAAGTCGGATATTCGACGATCCGCGGACGGGTGCGTGAACTGGAGGACCGGGATCTACTACGGAAGGACGACGATGGCTATTACGAACTGACCGAGCGAGGGCAGTCGTATCTCTCCGGCGACATCGACGCAGACGAACTCGAGTAATTGCCGACCCAAACCTCTACGCAGCTCGGAGTTCCCGCACCGTGTCGGCCGGGATCGTGATTCCACCGTCATCGACAGTCACCGAGCCGTCTACCACGTCGTCGAGGAGGTATCGAAGGTCTTGGATGAACGACGCCGGTCGGTTGACTTGGATGCGTTTCGTCGACTTGTCATCGTAGTTCAATCCGCGGTGACGAACGTAGATCTGTGCGAACGACCGGCGGGCGGGGGCCGGTACTTCCCACACGACCGGTGGAAGCCGCTCGAGCGTCGTCTTGTCCCCGTGAGCCGCCCCCATCGTGACGAGGCACCGACCGAGTACTGAGGCGTCCTCCTTCGGGACGAGCTCGGTCGCGCGACTGTCGGCATCGGCGTTGCGGGTCGTCGTCTCGACTCCGACCCGCTTGAAGGCGTGTCGTATCTCGTCGAGATCAACACGTCGGCCGGGAGCGACGGCCGGAGTGAACCATTTTTTCGAGATACTGCCGCCTGCGAGGACGTGCGCGAGGAGATCGACGAGACCGGCGGCCACCTCGTTGTCGGGTTCGGGCTCGAGCCATCCGTGATCGATCGCCGTGTTGATCGCACGAACCGGATCAGGAACACCGTCGTCGAGCCATCCGCGGACCCGACTGGCAGGGAGTTCGAGCGCTCGGCCGACGCGGACTCGTCCGGCCTTCGGGTGTTCGGCTGCGTACTCCTGGACGCGACGGTAATCGAGGACCTTCTCCCACGGATCGGGATACACCCGATCGGTGTACGTTCGCGCGAGGGCTTGGGGCGTGGGCTCCATTAAGCACATCTTATACGTTAGACGTTTTCACTCTATTGAACTAATTTTCATCCGTGATATTCGTGCCAGCAAATACTTATACAGGGTTCCCTTATCTTCTATTAACCAGCAACCGGTCGAGGGGTCGAAAGATATGTTCGTCCGCTCGAATCGGTGAACAGCTGGGTTCAACTATGAAACCAAACAAACTGTTCAACACAGACGACCGTGCTGTGAGTCCCGTGATCGGCGTCATATTGATGGTCGCAATCACCGTCATCCTGGCTGCCGTCATCGGGACGTTCGTGCTCGGACTCGGTGACTCGCTCGGAGACAATCAGCCGAGCGCACAATTGACTTCTGACGTTGACGAGACCAACCAAGGAATTACCATTGAACACGGCGGTGGGGATCCAATTCCTGGTGGAGAAATGGAAGTGATTTTCACTGATGTGACAAATGATGAGAGCGTTACTGTGGGAGAAGTTAGTAGTGGATTCTCCGTCGGAGAATCCGTCTCTGGTCAGAATGCAAGCATTGCGGCAGGTGATGCCCCTACTGTTGATGTTGCCAGTGGTGAAAACTACCGTGTGAGAGTTATTCACGTGCCCAGTGAGTCTATCATACTTGAGGAGACCTTCCAGGCAGATCAGAGCTTTGAGATGGGTATATTTGATCTAAGTTAGACCCTACTTCCGCCGGTTTTTTTTATTCTCAACGAAGGCCGTAATCGTATGATAGACTTTATCGACGATCATATCTGAGATGGTCAATACATCCGATTCGCTTTGTTCCTGTTCTTAATCATTCACCGCCACCGGCTTTCGACTCGTGTCCTGTACCGCAACCCAAGCACATCGGTATTGAACCGCTGGATCGTCACCGGATTCAGTTCATCGCGGGCGTTCCGGATGTTCTCCTCTGACTGAATGAGGTGTGCGAGCGCGGCATCAATTACCACGCTCATCGCGGATCGTCGTCGGGACCGCTCGCGACAATTTCGCTCGCCTTTTCGAGCTGCCACTCGCGTTCGTCGGTGAGTTTCAGGCTAGTTCGACGGCTCATTCATATACCTCCGTATGTACGGGGGTCGCGATCCCGTCGTTCTGGAGTGACTGAACGGGTCCGCGTTGAAGTGGCACCGACCGACCGACCACGATCTCGACGACGGCCACCCGCAACCCAACCGATTTCTATGTACTTCGGTCGTCTTCGAGGACCATCGAAGTACATAGATCGCGGTTCGTGAATACATCCACGTCGAACCCCACGGGGTCGCCTCGAGAACCCCCTTCCGGCGGGTTTCACGCGCGATCAACTCGATGCCATCGTCTTTCTCGGCGAGCGAGGGGGTGGCGGCCCCGATGAGTACAAGCCAGACGAGCCTGTCTGCGTCGAATTCTAGTGGCCGCACCATGCGGAGGTGGATTCGGAAGATGAGGTCAGAAAGTCGTGAGTGTGGTCGTAGTAGTACGCGAGTGCCCGGTGGACGTCGCTGAGAGTGAGATCGGGGTATAGTTATGTGATCTCGTCAGGGCTGTACCTGCTGTGTTCGTACGCTGACGCGATGTCTTTAACGCGGATCCCCGTCTCCTCGATGGTCGACGCACCGTCCCTGTGCTCGCGATCCCGAACAATTCCCATACCTGGAAATGGCCGAGAAGCGGCTTGAAACCCGTGGTCCGGCCGATTGTGCCGTCCGCCGAGAGCAGGACACCCCGGATCTGGCTAGCCGATCACTCCAGAGGGAGCGCGTTGCCGACAGTCTGGGGATCGGCGTCACCGAACTCGGGAACCTCCGTCTCGTCACAATGGCGGTCAAGTACCACAATTCTATTGAAATCCTCTTCTTCAGATAGGTTATCGTCTGAAACAACTGTTTGCTGAAGACTGTATTTCCAACGAAAGACACATTGACCTACGTATGGTGATTGTACATCTGGACACTTTTCAAGGTCTGTACCGGCAGCTAGACGATTGTGTGTGGCCTATTCCGTGTTTCCTACGCTCTTCTCGTTGGTCTCGTCTCCGCAGTGGGTGTATTTGCTGTTAGGCTCTTACTGCCGGGTGATGGAAGTTTTGGACCAGTAATGATGGGAATCACAATGGCTGTCGTCTACTATGCCTTTGATCCAAATATGCGACCTTCTTCTGTACTGACTGAAGCTAATTTAGAACGTATCATCTGCTGAAGATGTGAACAAAGCCCCACGCCCGAGAATGTCAACAGGGAACACACCTGCCACTGACGCTCCTCGAGTACGCATGACCCACTCGACCCGCGATGTCGACGGATGGTCCGGTGGACGTATGGCGACGCCAGTACCCCCGCATCGAGAAGACCAGTGGGATCACCAAACTCGAAGAGATGCCTCGGCCCAAGTGATCTCCGATAAATCCGATCTCTCGATATGAAGCCCTTCTATCCTCCCGAGAAGGGCATAGACCCCGTACGATTCGTCGAATTCGAACACATGGTTCGAACCCACACCCCTCGTTTCGTCTGTTCTTCTCCAGTTGAACACCCTCCACTCGTTTCACGACGTATCGTCACGGCCCATGGTCTCGAAGGTCTACCGGACACACCCCTCGTTTCGTCTGTTCTGCCTCCCAAAAGAGGGCTTCACGTCGACTCGGCTTCGATCGCATCCCGCGTTTCGAGGACGATGGTCGGATCGAGTGCCAGCTCGTACTGGTAGTGGGCGCCACCTGCGCGTCCCTCGTTGTGTTCAGTTCGTTCGAGAAACCCGAGCATGGTGAGATCGGCGAGATGATTTTGGATACTCTTGAGCGTGGTGAGCGGGTCTTGCTGTCTCCCTTCAGCTACGCGAACGTATGCCTGCTGTACTTCCTTCGACTTGGCGGGCGTCGATCCGCTGACTTCGAGTTTCGCGAGTGCTTCGAGGATCAATTGACCGTGCATGGTCTGATCACGCAGCTTGTTCTCGACACGACCGCGCTGAACGCGATCGACCGCGACCTCGATGTGTTCATCCGTGACCTCGCTGGCACCGTTCTCCTCGGCAACGTCGCCACCCTCTCGGAGCAGGTCGATGGCTTGCCGTGCGCTTCCAGTGTCCTTTGCTGCGTTGGCCGCAGCGAGTTTGATCGCCGAATCGTCCCACGCATCCTCGATCAACGCTTTCTCGACTCACGTCGTGAGGATCGACCGAAGTTCGGTGTCTCGGCGGTTTCCTACGAACCGATTTGCTAAGTCGTCGTTTCCCTCGATGGGAGAGTACGTTTCGTCTGTCTTGTGGTCGGAATCATGGCCGGAAGCGATACACGGACGGTATATTTCGTCTGTCTTCGACGTTGTCGAACGGCTCGGTCGACGAGCGTCCGCTGTGTGGGTGGCTCTCACACGTAGTGTCCTGTGCCGTCGTTCGGCGTTTCGATTCTTGGGAGCGTGTGCTTCACTGGGAGAGAGTTCGTTTCGTGTGTCTTGGATTCGTTGCGTGGCGTTCACCGGTGAACACGGTCGTCGTGGCTCACACGGAGAGTGGCTTTCGTCTGTCTTCGTGGGAACCGTTGCGCCCGTGTGACGTGGAAAACCATCGAGACGGGTGGACGCACGACAAAGACAAACGAGACTAACAAAAGCAGGTTTTAAATATAATTGGGCAGTGTTAGCTAATAGACCAATGGCCGGGCCGTTCAGCGACATCGAGCGATCGATATTTGCTGCCAAAGAGGTCCTCTCAGAGGATCATCAACCCGATAAGATCCTTGAGCGTGACGAGGAGATCGACGAGTATCGCCACGCGCTCCAGGACGTTCTCTTCGGTCGGACTCCACAGAACGTCATGTTGTACGGGAAGGCGGGCCTCGGGAAAACCGCCGTCACGAAATACATGATGGAAGCACTCCGAGACGAGATCACGGAACGGCCGGACGCCGACGAGTTACACGTCCACGAGTTGAACTGTAACGGGAAGACCGTCTACTCCGTCGTCCGTACGCTCGTCAACGAACTACTTCCGGAGACTGCGAGCGTGTTTCCGAAACGTGGATTGAGTACGTCCGACGCGTTCGAGGAACTCTACGCTCAACTCGATCGGCTCGGCGGAACACACCTCGTCGTCTTCGACGAGATCGATCACCTCGATGACGTCGATACGCTCCTGTATGAACTGCCTCGTGCGAGATCGATCGGTCACATCACGAACTCGAAGATCGGCATCATCGGGATCAGTAACAACTACACTTTCAGACGGAGTCTCTCTCCGAAGGTCAA
The DNA here is from genome assembly GCF_900113615.1 of Halorubrum aquaticum. GTDB lineage: Archaea > Halobacteriota > Halobacteria > Halobacteriales > Haloferacaceae > Halorubrum > Halorubrum aquaticum. The sequence goes on along the minus strand of NZ_FOPZ01000004.1, from coordinate 118,291 downwards.
AGACACGCTGATGGAATCTGAGATCTCCTTTAGCCCGTACGACGCGAGCGAACTACGAGCGATACTCGACGACCGCATCGACCGTGCGTTCGTTGACGGCGTCTGTGACGACTCGGCAATCGCGAGAGCAGCGGCGATCGCAGCGAAGGATCGGGGTAACGCACGACAGGCGATCGATCTCCTTCGGGTCGGTGGAGAAGTGGCCAAAAAGCGGGGCGACGATCACGTCGACGATTCACACATCGTTGAGGCACAGGAACTCGTTCAACGTGGACGGTTACGAAATCGGATCCGAGACCAGACCCAGCACGCCCAACTCCTCTTGGAAACCCTCGCGTACATCGAGCAGCGAGGGGATACACCGACTCGTTCGAAGACGATCAAAACTCGGTACGAAGACGTCGCTGCGTCTCACGCGGCCGATCCGCTCACGACGCTCAAGAGTATTCAGAACCATCTCTCGGATCTCCACATGCTCGGATTCCTCCAGCGAAGTGGCCAGAATCACGGTGAGAGTGGCGGAAGGTACTACGAGTACAGTCTGGATCTCGATCCCGAGATTGTTCTCGACATCAGACGGGAGATCGAAACGGAGCGCGATCCCCGTTGATGTCAGGACAGCCCCTCCACTCTTCCGAGTAAGACAGACGAAACGTACTCTCTCAGTATCGTTCTCTCAGTACCAGCTCGACACGTGGCGTTCGGAGTTACTTGTCGAGACAGAAGAAATGTACTCTCCGTCTCCTCCACGACACGTCGAGACGGATGGCAACCTGGACAGACGAAACGTACTCTCTCACTTCTCGAGCGACGTGCCATTTCTCGAAGGACCTCATCTCGGACGTACATCTCCTTCTCAACGATCTACAGACGCCCTGGCGTCCGAATCCGAACGCCTTCGAAAGGGGAACCGTTTTACTCCCCGCCTAATACCCATGGGATAATGCGATTCACGGGTGGTCCCTCATGGAACTGATCGACGACGACGGCGACCTCTTTGGCGTCGTCAACGTCGTCGACGCGCTCGTCGTGCTGTTGGTCCTCGCGGTCGGCGTCGCCGGTATCGCGCTCGTATTCTCCGATGACCCCGCGCCTGAACCCGATACTGACACCACGTACGCAACCCTTGATATGGGTACACAGCCGACCTACATCGTCGACGCGATAAACGAGGGCGACACCTACAGCCCGAACGATGTCTCGACGATGACCGTCACCGATGTCCACCTCACGCCACGTGGAGACGACATCGGCGTCACTCTCCGAGTCGAACTCGAGGGTGAACTCGACGGTGATTCTATCGCCTACGGGGACGCCCCGCCACGACTCGGCCGGAGCCTCACGCTCGCGACCTCTCGCTACGAGGTGAGCGGACAGATCCGCGGCGTCAGCGACGGCGACGCGCTCGAGCGCGAGGAGACTACCGTGATCGTCCGCGACACGCTCGATAGCGAGACTGCGGCCGATATCGCCGCCGGCGACGAGGTACGCCTGGCCGGCCGCACCGTCGCGACCGTCGAGGACGTCACGACGTACGCGACGGGCGACCCGTCTCAGAGCCGGGTGTTCCTCGAGACAACGCTTGATGCCCACCGCGAGGACGGTCGGACTCGCTTCGGTGGCGTTCCCCTCCGCCGCGGACAACCGCTCACCCTGCCTGCCGACGACTACACTGTCGACGGGACGATTGAGCGCGTCAACGGCGACCTCCAGTTGGGCGAGACTACGACCCGCACGGTCACCATCCGGATGGACGAGGTTCGTCAGGACATGGCCGACGCGATCCGCCCGGGGATGCGCGAGGGATCCGTGAGCGACCCCGTCGCCGAGATCGTTGCCGTCGAGACGGAGCCGTCGATCATCATCGCGACCGGCGAGAACGGGAGCGTCAACGTCGTCGACCATCCCGTCAACCGCGACGTGACGATCACCGCGGAGTTCCAGGTTCGCGAAACGACGACCGGCGTCCAGTTCAAGGGTGAATCCCTGCGTAGCGGGTCGACGGTCACGCTCGACCTCGGGACGGTCGTCATCGACGCGGAGGTGGTGAGCGTCGCCGGATGATCCGTGGTCGTCACGGTCCACGCGTCCGCCCACAGTCCTCGAGCGCCCGCTCTCCACGCGGCCGTCCCTCGGAGGTGTCCGCCGCGTGACCACGCGCTCAACGGACGGGTCCGGTCACACTCGCTCGGGCGGATCGTCGAACGGCGACGAGCCGGCCGCGATCGCTGGATCGACGATCGTCTCGGCAATGCGAACCGTCGGGAGTCACGTCGCCGCCTGGGTCCGCAGCTCCGCGATCTACGCCTGGCTCACGGCCGAGCCGGATCCGGAGGTGATCGTTATCGACCTCCGCGAGACGTGGACGGTTGGCCCCTTCCTCAAGATCCTCGACTGGGTCATCGATTTCCTGATCGGTGCCATGGGGGGTTCGATCTTTGCGAAGGCGGCCGGAGCTGCAGTGAGTCAAACTCGAGAAACGCCGCTGCGTGTCGGTGGCGGGTTCACGCTTCTCGCAGGACTGGCACTCTTCCTCGTCACGGTCGCCGGCGACGCCGTCTCGACGACGCTTCTGGTGGGCGCGCTCGTCGTCTCCACGGTCGGTGCCGTGGGGCTGCGCGACCGGCGGAGCTGGGGAGAACTCCGCGACACGCGCGTCGTCGAACTTCTCATCCGCGCACTCGAGCCGCCGGCTCCTCCGGAGGGGGCCGATGGATCGGCTGCTTCGGATGGTTCCGTTGTTTCCTCTGAGTCTTCCGACCCTGACGGACCCAGTTTGACGGAGCGTGACGCCTCGTCGAGCGACGCGGAATCGGACCCCGTCACCGATGACGCCGCCACAACAGCCGACGATCCGGAGCCAACGCTCTTTCCGGACGACCCGAGTGATCCTTCGGACGACACGGAGTCGACGTTGTTCCCGGATGACTCTGTGGACTCATCGGATAACACGAAATCGGAATCGACTCGAGACGACGATCGATCCTGATCGCTGTTCGACTCATACGATCCGATCCGGCAGCCGTTCGCGTAGTCACCGGACCCACCACACCATGTGTATTGGTACCAACCACATGTAGACCGAATCGGCGCTTCTTAAGTACCCGGATCGCGCCAGTGTGAGACGTGACGGACACCCTCCTGATCGCGGTCCTTGCCGGGATCGTCCAAGGCGTCGTGGAGTGGCTGCCGGTCTCGAGTCAGGGAAACCTCGCACTGTTTCTCACGTTCGTCGGCACGGAGCCGGACGCCGCCTTACAGCTCGCGCTCTTCTTACAGGTCGGGACGACGCTTTCGGCGGCAACGTACTATCGCACGGAGATCCTGACCGCGCTGCGCGCGACGCCCGGCTGGCGACCTGCCGGAGCGTACGACGGTGATAACGCGCTCGTTTCATATATCGTCCTCGCCAGCGCGATGACTGGCCTCGTTGGGATCCCGCTGTACGTCTTCGCCGTCGATCTGGCTGGCCGGCTCACCGGCGGCGTATTCATCGCCGTCATCGGCGTTCTGTTGGTCGCGACTGGCGTCTTGACGTACGCCTCCGAGGCGGTGTCCATGGGGGGGAGCACGGAGCCGACCCTCGTCGATTCACTACTCGTTGGGGCGGTCCAAGGCGTTGCGATCCTCCCGGGGATCTCGCGTTCGGGAGTGACGACGAGCGCACTGTTGTTCCGGAGTTACGACCCGCCGGCGGCGTTCCGACTCTCGTTCCTGCTCTCGATCCCCGCGAGTCTCGGAGCGGCGGTCCTGACACTGCTCGATGCTGGGGGACTGCCCGGGATCGAACCCACTTCGGCCGCCGTCGCGCTCGTGGTGAGTGCCGTCGTCGGCTACATCACGATCGACGCGCTAATGCGGGTCGTCGAGCGGATTCCATTTTGGGCCGTCTGTTTCGGCCTCGGCGCGCTCGCAATCGTGGGTGGTGGGATCGTCTCTGTCGTGGTGTGAACTGACCGACAGCAAGCGGAAGCCTCCCCGATCACCTGCCTGAGCGAAGTAGGGTGGGGTAGTTGACTTTCTTTCTCGTGGTTGGCTGGACGGTATCCTTTTGCTGATGCGACGCCTGTCGCCGATCATGAGTGTCACGATCTCTCCCCCGACCGAACGGACCTGCGAACTATGCGGCCGCGCCGAGCGCTGGGACGCCGACACGGAGGGGTGGCGCATCGACGGGGAGCCCGGCGACGTCTACTGTATCCACGACTGGGACGTCAACGGAACGTACGCACCCTTCGAAGAGAATTGACGAACGTCCGCAACCTACTCTATTCAACCCGTTTTTGAGTCATGTTCGAGGATATATGTCCAATCTATCCGCACATATGGGATAACTAACTGATCAATCGTAGATAGTGATAAACCGTATCAATCCCTGATAGATAATTACCTTATATTCCCTAATGTGTGTACGATGGATCCTACCCATATCAGGGTTATTCCTTTAACTCATGATTCGAGAGGAGGTGTATGACCAAGTCACGTAGTACCATCCCCGAGCTGGAGACGGCCCGGGACGGCCGCGACGCGGGGCTCGCCTCCCCGACCGATGACCGCTCGAACTGCGGGATCGGCGGCGTCATCGACCTCGACGGCACGCCCGCACACGACACGGTACGCGACGCCGTTCGACTCTTAGAGAATCTCGAACACCGTGGAACGACCGGTGCGGAAGAGAACACTGGCGACGGGGCCGGGATCATGGTCGCGCGGCCCGACGAGTTCTTCGAGGCGGTCGTCGACGCCGACCTTCCAGAGGAGTACGCCGTCGGCTCCGTCTTCATGCCGCCGGAACCCGGCGTCCGCGCGGAGATCCACGACGTCATCGCCGAGGTGCTCTCCGTCTACGGCCTGGAAGTGCTCGCCTGGCGGTCGGTCCCGACCGACAACGACGACCTCGGCGAGACCGCCGTCGAGTCGGAACCCCACGTCGCCCAGCTGTTCGTCGCCCCCGTCGAGGGAGCCGGCCTCGCCGAGCGGTTCACCGACCCCTCGGCGGATCCCGACGCCGACCCCGAACTGCTCGGGTTCGACCGCGCGCTGTACGCCGCCCGTCGCGAGATCGAGAACGTCGTGAGCGACGTCGACGGCGCGGGGCGCTTTTACGTCTGCTCGTTCGACCGCCAGCGCGTCGTGTACAAGGGGCTGCTCAAGGGTTCACAGCTTTCCGGGTACTACCCCGACCTCGAGGACGAGCGGTTCGCGAGCCACGTCGCGTTGGTCCACGCGCGCTTCTCGACGAACACGCTCGGCGCGTGGCACCTCGCGCACCCGTACCGCAACGTGGTCCACAACGGCGAGTTCAACACGATCCGCGGGAACGTCAACTGGATGCGCGCCCGCGAGAACGACCTGGACCACCCGGCATTCGGCGCGGAGCTCGAGACGATCCGGCCGGTGATCGACGATCCGAACCAGTCCGACACCGCCAGTCTCGACAACGCGATCGAGCTCCTCTTGCAGACCGGGCGCGACCTCCCGCACGTCCTGCGGATGCTCGTTCCCGAGGCGTTCCGTGACGACGACCTCATGGCCGAGGAACGCGCGGACTTCTACGACTACCACGCCTCGCTCGTCGAGCCATGGGACGGCCCCGCCCTCGTCATCGGCTTCGACGGCGACCGCGTCGCGGGCGTGCTCGACCGCAACGGCCTCCGTCCGTGCCGGTATGAGGTCACGACCGACAACCGGCTCGTCGTCGGTAGCGAGGTCGGCGCGCTCCCGACCGACGCCGCCGACGTGACGCGCCGCGGCCGCCTCCAACCCGGCGAGATCTTCGTCGCCGACCCCGAAGAGGGGCGGATCGTCCCCGACGACGAGGTGTTTGACGAGCTCACCGACGAGAAGTACGGCGAGTGGGTCGACGACGGGCAGGTCGAACTCGACGCCCTCGTCGACGGGAATTCGGAGTTCGACGAGCTCGATGGACGGTCTGACGACGAGACAGAGTACACCGTCCGGGCCCACCAAGCCGCCTTCGGCTACACCACGGACTCGCTGAACCACCTCGTGGAGCCGATGGCAGAGGCGGGGAAAGACCCCGTTGGGTCGATGGGCGACGACACCCCGCTGTCGGTGCTCGCCGACGTCGACCGGCCGCTTTTCACCTACTTCAAACAGCTGTTCGCGCAGGTGTCGAACCCACCGATCGACTACATCCGCGAGGAGCTCGTCACCTCCCTCGAGTCGCGGATCGGCAACCAGCGCAACCTGCTCGCGGAGACGCCCGAACACGCCCGCCAGATCGTCGCCGACTCCCCGGTGCTCTCCGATACCGAGGCAGCCGCGCTGAAGGAACTCGATGGCGATTCCGGATTCTCCGCCGAGACCGTCGACACCACCTATGACCGGAGCACGTCGCTCACCGACGCGGTCACCCGGATCCGGAGTGAGGCGACCGACGCGATCGAGGGCGGCGCGGACGTAGTCGTCCTCTCGGACCGGGCGATCGGGTCCGCCCGACTCGCGGTCCCGAGCCTGCTCGCGACCGGCGCGGTCCATCACCACCTCGTTCGCAACGGACTGCGCAACCGCGCGGGCCTCGTCATCGAGTCCGGCGAGCCCCACGAGGTCCATCACCTCGCCACGCTGGTCGGGTACGGCGCGGACGCGGTCGACCCGTACCTCGCGTACGCCTCCATCGCCGACGTGGTCGCGGGCCCCGACGGCGCGGACGAGGCGGACGCGCTCGCCGCCTACCGGGGCGCGTTGGAGGACGGCCTCCTGAAGACGATGGCGAAGATGGGGATCTCGACGGTCGAGTCCTATCAGGGCGCACAGATCTTCGAGGCGGTCGGGCTCGACTCCGGGCTCGTCGCCGAGTTCTTCGAGGGCACCGAGATCCGCACCGAGGGGATCGGGATCGAGGAGATCGAAGACGACCTCCGGACCCGTCACGCGATGGCCTTCGGCGTCGACCCCGAACTCGAGACGGTCGGCGAGTACGAGAACCGCTCGTCGGGCGTCCACCACGGCTGGAACCCCCAGACGGTCGGGACGCTCCAGCAGGCGGTACGGAGCGGCGACTACGAGCAGTACGGGGAGTTCGCCGAACTGGTCAACGACCAGTCCGAGACGCTTCAGACGCTGCGGGGACTCCTCGAGTTCGACTCCGACCGCGACCCGGTCCCGCTCGAGGAAGTGGAGCCCGTCGAGTCGATCGTCGAGCGCTTCTCGACGGCCGCGATGAGCCTCGGGAGCCTCTCGCCGGAGGCCCACGAGAACAACGCGATCGCGATGAACCGCCTCGGCGCGAAATCCAACACCGGCGAGGGCGGCGAGCCGCCCGAGCGGTTCGACACCGAAAAGGAGTGCAACGTCAAGCAGGTCGCCTCCGGCCGCTTCGGCGTCACCGCAGAGTACCTCGCGAACGCCGACGAACTCCAGATCAAGATGGCACAGGGGTCAAAACCCGGTGAGGGCGGCCACCTGCCCGGCGAGAAGGTCAACGAGATGATCGCCCACGTCCGGTGTTCCACGCCCGGCGTGGGGCTCATCTCCCCGCCCCCGCAACACGACATCTACTCGATCGAGGACCTCAAACAGCTCATCTTCGATCTGAAGGCCGCGAACCCCTCGGCCGACGTCAACGTGAAGCTCGTCTCGGAGGCCGGGATCGGCACCATCGCAGCGGGCGTCGCGAAGGCGAACGCTGACGTGGTCCACATCTCCGGTCACTCCGGCGGAACGGGGGCGTCGCCGAAGACGTCGATTAAGAACGCGGGGCTCCCGTGGGAGCTCGGGCTCGCGGAGGCGAATCAGATGCTTCGCGCGACCGGACTGCGCGATCGGATCCGCGTGACCGCCGACGGCGGGCTCAAGACCGGCCGCGACGTGGCCGTCGCCGCGGCACTCGGCGCGGAGGAGTACGTCTTCGGCACCGCCTCGCTCGTCACCTCCGGCTGCGTGATGGCCCGGCAGTGTCACGAGAACACGTGCCCGGTGGGCGTCGCCACCCAGCGCGAGGACCTCCGCCAGCGCTTTCCCGGCCAACCCGACCACGTCATCAACTACATGACGTTCATCGCCCAGGAGCTACGCGAGCTCATGGCCGAGCTGGGGTTCACGGATCTCGAGGAGTTCATCGGCCGGCCGGATCTGTTGAGCCAGCGCGAGACCGACCACGAGAAGGCGAGCCACCTCGACCTCTCGGCGGTGATCGCCGACCCCGCCGGCGACTCCCGGACCAAGACCCGCGCGCAGGCCCACGCCGGCATCGAGGAGCTGCTCGACTGGGACCTGATCGAGGAGGCGTCACCCGCCATCGAGGACGGCACGCCCGTCGCGCTCACCCGCGACATCGACAACGTCGACCGCGCGGTGGGCGCGACCCTCTCGAACCGGGTCGTCTCCGCTCACGGCGGCGAGGGGCTCGCGGACGACACCGTCACCTGTCGGTTCGACGGCCATGCCGGACAGAGCTTCGGCGCATTCCTCGCGCGGGGGATCACGATGGAGCTCGCCGGCGCGGCCAACGACTACGTCGGCAAGGGGCTCTCCGGCGGCCGGATCGTGATCTCGACGCCCGAGGACGCGGGCTACGACCCGGCCGAGAACGTCGTCGCCGGCAACGTCTGTCTGTACGGCGCGACCGCGGGCGAGACGTACGTCAACGGCGTCGTCGGCGAGCGCTTCGGCGTCCGCAACTCGGGCGTCAAGGCGGTCGTCGAGGGCGTCGGCGACCACGGCTGTGAGTACATGACCGGCGGCGTCGTCGCCGTGCTCGGCGACACCGGCCGCAACTTCGCGGCGGGGATGTCCGGCGGCGTCGCCTACGTCTACGACCCCGACGACCGGCTCGGAGAGCGGCTCAACCGCGGGATGGTGTCGCTCTCGTCCGACCTCGACGCCAGCGACGAGGCGATGCTCCGCCGGCTCGTCGAGAACCACCGGGCGTACACCGACAGCGACCGCGCCGCCGAGCTGCTCGACGACTGGGAGGCCTCCCTCGATGACTTCGTGCGCGTCTTCCCCGACGCGTACGCCGACGTGATCGCCGAGGGGACGGGCACCGACGTGCGCGAGGAGCCACCCGCGCCCGCCGACGCCGTTCCCGACGCCGCCAGCGACGCGACCGAACAGGTCTCGAGCGACGACTGAGTCGGCGGGGGTCCCCTTCTTCATTTTCTCTCGTCCGGATCCGTAGGAATCCTCGGATGGAGATGCGTTTTGATCCGACTCTAATCAACACATAGCGCCCGTTGTTCGTACAACCGTGAGCGTCTCTCTATGACACGCTCAATACTGGCGGATTAATAGAACGGATTATTCTCCGTTACGTGATCTCGTCGATCAACTCGAACCCGTTTTTGAATTGTACACGATTCTCGAACCCGTGGGCGTTGAGTGTCACGACGATCGCCTCGCCGGCGTCGATATCGGTCGTCACGATACAGATCTGACCGCTTTCCGATTCGAGCCGTTCAACCGCGACCGCAGCAAGCGCGGTGTCGGCCTTTTCGATCCGATCCTCGCTCCTGTTCGAGGATCGAGCGATATACGATCGAACGTCGTCCATCACTCGTGATACCGTGCCGTTCGTGTAATCGGGTTCGTCGGCGACCGCGACCCAACCCGCGTCGATAGCGCTGTTGATCGGAGTCTGACCCGGCGTACTTCGCTCCGGCGCACCACCGAGCTCGTCGTAAACCCGCTGCGGAACGACGAACGTGAGGTCGTTCCGTCGAGCAAAGCGTTCGAGAGCGGTGTACTTGTTGTTCTGCTGGCGACCACACGCGATGAACAACCCTGTATCTGCTATCCACGCCACCGAATCCTGTAACGGGTCGAAGGGCTCACTCATCGCTCTCGTAGTTAGCCTTCGACCGTCGGATTCTCGTTGGCGTCCCGAATCTCGTCAAAGTAGGGATCGATCGATTCCATATCGAGGACGACATCTCGCAGCGCCTGTAACACGGCAATTGCGAACGCGTGCTGAAGGTCGAGTTCCCGGGCTGCAACTCGCTCTGACATCTCTCCGTCGGCGTACGGGACCGCATACGTCAGGGCGGCAGCGAGCTTTCCGAGGCCGTATCTATCGATGAGGAGATTAAGGTCCTGATCTCGGGGCGATCGGCCGAACGCTTCGATGAGCGTCGGTGTGATTGTATACTCGTCTCCCCCGAGATTTGTTGAGAGAGTGATCGGAACTGCCGAATACGTGTGTGTTTTCTGGCCCTCATCTCGAGTGAGAACCTCCAGTTCAACGAGCGAGCCGGCATCCGAATACGCGGTCGTCCGGGGGATATCCAGTTCATTAACAATATCGTCGATAGTGACCTCATCTTCCCGGAGAACGAAGGTGTAGAGCCGCGCCAGTCGTGGTTCTTCCAGTAGTTGTGCTACTGACAATAGACCGTTGACGGCGCGTTCAGGGTCTCCAGCTGCCTTCGACATATAATTCATAATTTGTGTATTAAGTAATAGTGTTTGGGGTTACCGAATCGGACACCAGATTCCGGACATCCTGTACTGAGCGATTGGGGGTGTGAAACTATCAACTTCTGAGGATTTCAACAAAGCCGTTTCAACGGAACTCTCATTGGTCTTGCTCTCTTCCGCTATTCTTCCGACTCCCCTCTCCCGCCGCCCGGCGGACTGCTTAATACGCGCCGGCCGAACCCTTCGGCGTGGACGAACTCGTCGTGCGCACCGAGGTGTATGCCGATCCCGAGACCGTTTACGAGTTCCTGCTGGACTTTCGGGGCTACGCCCACTACTCTGAGTACCTCCGGGAGGTCCGGACGGTATCGGGTGACGGCGGTCCGGGTACCCGTTACGCGCTCACGTTCGCGTGGTGGAAGCTCACCTACACCGCCCACTCGGAGGTGACCGGCGTCGAGCCGCCCGAGCGGATCGACTGGGAGATCACGAAGGACATCGACGCGGGCGGGTGCTGGCGAGTGACGCCGAGCGAGGAGGCTGACGGGGACGCGGACGACGGATCGAGATGTGAGGTCTCCCTCGAGGTCGAGTTCGATCCGGGGTCGGCGAGCCCGGACGCGCTCGACCTCCCGCGGCTCGTCTCCTTCGACTGGGTGTTGAAGAAGGCGATCCCGCTCATCCGGGGCGAGGCCGAACGGGTGGTCGAGCGGGCGGTACGGGACTTGGAGGAGTCGACTCGGGACGTCGATCTCGAGGTGTACGTCGACTCCGACCGGATCTGAGTCGTCGCCGGCGCGGCTCGGCCCCCATCCTGATTCCCGAGTCGAAGGCCTTAATATACGCAACGGGGAACTGGTGGATGCGTACGAGGGCTCGTAGATCAGTGGTAGATCATCCCCCTGGCACGGGGAAGGCCCGGGGTTCAAATCCCCGCGAGTCCATTCCGACTCCTCCGTCGTACCGGGTTTTCACAAACACACAGTAGAAACGCTCTTCGGCGTACTCACGGGCAAATCGGGGGTCGCCGAAGTCCCATCTGAAAACATAGTTCTTGCCGACCCCGAAGGCGGGTCGACGCAGTCGGGCGATCGTCACTGATGTCGCCGATCGTCGGGATCTTCATCGCGAGGTCGATCGGGGTCCACGTCTCGCGGAACTCAGCGGCAGAATGAAATCACGCGGTGACTAACGGTACTGACATGTCCGAATTCGAGTCATCGAAAGAGAGTGCGCTTGCTGACCTGGAGTCGTTGGGTGCTAAAGACGAATTCATGTTGATTACCCGCACTTCCTCCGGCGAGTATTCATACAGGCACTACTCCGGCGACAGGTCTTTCGAAGTGTCTCATTCGACCCTCGGATCGGTTCCGATCCGGTACCTCTATGAGAACGCGGATGGCGACGACGTCACGTTGGACATGGCGGCCGAACAGGTCCTCAAAGGCGCACGACTACACGCCCAGGACATGGACGTGGAGTAACTGATCGCATCGATCAGTCGACGTTTCACGAACACCTCGATCCGAAACCGATCACGTACCGTCGAGGTTCCCGAGATCTCCTCAAAGTAGTCCGATGATCGAAACGCTCCAGTTCGTCACTGGAACGCATCTCACCGATGTATCAGTCCCAGTATCCGGTTGCGAACGTCATCGGCGGAGACGAACGTTTGGTCGTCACTCGAGGCAAGCACTCCATTGAGAGATCTCGTCCCGTCCCGTGTTTCGATATCGTAGTCGCCATAGGCCTCGACCAACTGGTTCGTCGTGGTCGGATATTCCTGGGTTTCGAGCCCAGCATCGAGTTCACCGAGCCGCCTATCGGGATCGCCGGCTACTGGCTCGTCTTCACGGTCGCGGTCACGTTCCTCCTCTCGCTTCCGGTCCGGCTGGCGTCCCCCTTCATCATCCGTGTTCTCGTCCAAACTCTGTCCGTCATCTGTCATATATCCTAATAGGAGATCGACTCGGATAACGGTGTGGTTGCTCCTGGGTATACTCCTGACCGTCACCGTCGAACGAGCGGACGCGTCCCGAGAACTGCCCGCTTCGAAGCCGGAGACGGAATATCAGACACCTAACTATAGGTCGCTTCCTCGTATCGGAGCCATGGACGCCGTCAATCCCGCGACGGGCGAGCGGGTCGACTCCTACGATGCGCACACGGAACACGAGGTCGACGACGCCCTCGAACGGGCGAGCGTCGACTTCGAGGACTGGCGCGAACGACCGATGCGCGACCGGGAACGGCTTCTGGAGTCCGTGGCCGATACCCTCCGGGAAAACGAGGGCGAGTACGCCGAGACGATGACTCGTGAGATGGGGAAACCGGTCGAGCAGGCGGTCGCGGAGGTCGAGAAGTGCGCGCTGTGCTGTGACCACTACGCCGAACACGCGAGCGCCTACCTGGGGGCCGACCACCACCCCAGTCCGCCGGGGTCGTCCGCGAAGACGGTCCACGAGCCGCTGGGGCCGGTACTGGCGGTCATGCCCTGGAACTTCCCGTTCTGGCAGGTGTTCCGGTTCGCCGCGCCGTCCCTCACGGCCGGCAACGTCGGACTGCTCAAACACGCGTCGAACGTGCCGGGGTGCGCGCTCGCGATCGAGTCGGTGTTCCGCGACGCGGGCTACCCCGAGGGCGTGTTCCAGTCGCTTCTGATCCCCTCCGAGCGCGTCGAACCCGTCCTCGCCGACGACCGCGTTCGAGCGGCGACGGTGACCGGGAGCGGTCCGGCGGGTCGAGCGGTCGCGGCGACCGCCGGCGACCACCTCAAGAAGACGGTCCTCGAACTCGGCGGGAGCGACCCGTTCGTCGTCCTCGACGACGCCGACGTCGCCGCCGCGGCCGAGACCGGCGCGTGGGCGCGCAACCAGAACGGCGGCCAGTCCTGTATCGCGGCCAAGCGGTTCGTCGTCCACACGGACGTCTACGACGAGTTCCTCCGTCGCTTCACTGACGAGTTCGAGTCGCTCGTCGTCGGTGACCCGATGGACGACGGAACCGACCTCGGCCCGCAGGCGCGGCCGGAGTTGCTGTCGGACCTCCACGACCAGGTCACGGCGAGCGTCGACGCGGGGGCGACGGTCGTCACCGGCGGCGAACCGCTCGACCGTGCGGGGGCGTTCTACCCGCCGACGATACTGACCGACGTGCCCGAGGGATGTCCGGTCGACAGCGAGGAGACGTTCGGTCCCGTCGCGGCGGTGTACGAGGTCGCCGACGAGTCGAGCGCGGTCGAACTCGCGAACGACACCGAGTTCGGGTTGGGTGCGAGCGTCTGGACCGAGGACCGCGACCGGGGCGAACGCGTCGCCGGCCGGATCGACGCGGGCTGCGTGTACGTCAACCAGCTCGTCAAGTCCGACCCGCGGGTCCCCTTCGGCGGCGTCAACGACTCGGGGTACGGCCGCGAGCTCGCCGGCGCCGGCATCCGCGAGTTCGTCAACCGCAAGACGGTGTGGGTGGAGTGATGAAGGTCGCCGACCTGCTCGTCGCCTGTCTCGAACGGGAGGGCGTCGAACGCGTCTACGGGCTGCCCGGCGAGGAGATGGAGGACCTGCTGTTCTCGTTGCGCGACTCGTCGGTCACGTTCGTCCCCGTCCGCCACGAACAGGGTGCGGCGTTCATGGCCGACGTCCACGGACGGCTCACGGGGGACGCGGGGGTCTGTCTCGCCACGCTCGGTCCCGGCGCGACGAACCTCCTGACCGGCGTCGCCGACGCCCACCTCGACAAGAGCCCGCTGGTGGCGATCACCGCACAGGGCGGGCTCGAGCGGCTCCACCAGGAGAGCCATCAGGCGATCGACGTCCTCCGGATGTTCGATCCCGTGACCAAGTGGAACACCCAGCTCGACAGCCCGGACATCGTCCACGAGTCGGTCAGGAAGGCGTTCAAGATCGCACAGTACGAGAAGCCCGGCGCCACGCACCTCGAACTCCCCGAGGACGTGGCGGCAGCGGAGACCGCGACGCGACCGATGGACCCCGGTGAGCGGGTGCCGTTCGCCGCACCCAACCCGGACACGCTCGATCGGGTGAAAGCGGCGCTCCGGGACGCGGACAGGCCGATACTCGTCGCCGGCAACGGCGCCGTCCGCACGCACGCCTCGACGCGGCTCAGGGAGTTCGTCGACGCCACCGACGTCCCGGTCGTGTCGACGTACATGGGGAAGGGCGCGGTCTCCGACGCGGACGAGCGCTCGCTGATGACGCTCGATTCGGGGTCGAACGACGAACCGACCCGGGCGATCGCGGCGTCCGACCTCGTCGTCACCGTCGGCTACGACATCGCCGAACACGACCCCGGCGCTTGGCACGGCGACGGAACCCCGCTCGTCCACGTCGACAGCGAACCCGCGGAGGTGTACGAGGCGTACGACCCCGACATCGAAGTCGTCGCGGACATCGAACGGACGCTCGGGTCCCTCCTCGACTGGTATCGCGACGAGGACCTCTCGTTCGACTCCGGCTGGTATCGGGAGTACCGCGATCGGATCGCCGCGGACGTCGACCGCGAGCTGACCGCCGACCCGCCGTTCACCGTCCGGTCGGTGCTTCCGGTGTTACGGGAGGTGATGGCGCCCGAAGACGTGCTCGTCTCGGACGTCGGCAGCCATAAGATGGCCATCGCGGCGAACTACCCGACCTACGAGCCCAACACGTGTCTCGTCTCGAACGGGTTCGCCTCGATGGGGATCGCCGTCCCGGGCGGTGTCGCGGCCGACCTCGCGGTCGACTCGAACGTCGTTGCGGCGACGGGTGACGGGGGATTCCTGATGAACGCCGCCGAGATCGAGACGGCGACGCGCATGGGCTGTTCGTTCACGATACTGCTGTTCACCGACGACGACTACGGACTCATCTCGGAGAAACAGGTCGCCCACACCGGCGACTCGTTCGGAACCGAGCTGACGAACCCCGATTTCGTCGCGTTCGCCGACAGCTTCGGGATCGAGAGCTATCGACCCACCTCGCTTTCGGAGCTCCGCACGGCGCTCCGGAGCGCCACACGAGACGAGATGTCGCTCGTCGAAGTGGCCGTCGAGTGAGATCCGCTACCGATGAGCGTGACGAGGACGTCAATGGACCTCCAAGCGTAGCTCCACGTCCGCGCCGCCGGCGAGCGCGGCCACGAGTTCTCGGTCGAGACCGGCGGCGGCCGTCTCGGCGTCGACCAGGATCGTCCGCTCGTCGTCGGTGTATTCGCTCGTCCGCCCGACCATCGACCGGTCGTCGACGAGGGCGAGACCGGGATCGCCACGGCCGACGATCGTCTCCGTGTGGGTCCCTCCGTCGCCCTCGACTGTGATCGTCGCCGTGACCGTCGCGTTCGGGTCCTGACACGCCTCCCGGAACTCCGCCGAGAAGTCCCGCGGCGTTCGGTCGGCATCGACCCCGACGATACAGTCGCCCGCGGGCGTAAGCCAGTCGTCGCCGGTGAACTCGAAGGTGCTGGCGTGTTTGGCGGTGACGTTCTCGTGGCCGCGCGCGTGGACGATCTCGACGAGCGATTCGTCCCCGCTTGGGTGGTCGTCCGGATCAGCGTCTTGCTCGGACTCGGCGTCGCTCATGCTCGTCGGGTCGGCGGCGGCGCGACAAGTGGCCGTCGCTTCGGGCGGCGGCGCGTCACGGCCTCCTCAAACGTCAGCGCCCTCGGCGAGCGCGGGGACGAGCCGGACCGGGTTCTTCGCGAAGACGCGTCGCATCAGGTCCTCGGAGACGTCGAGGGTCAACACCTCCATCACGCCGACGTTCGGGTGGACGTGGGGCGCGCCGGAGCCGAACACCACGCGGTCGGGGTGTTCCAACACCCCGCGTTCGAGGATCTCGCGGTAGCGCACGGCGCTCGTGTCGACGTAGAGCCGGTCGTACTCGCTGAGGAGGTCGAGCGTCCGGTTCATCAGGCCGGTGTCGAGCGGATAGCCACCGAAACCGGCGAGCACGACGGGGAAGTCGTAGCCGAGCAGTTCGCGCTCGACCGCGTCCGGGGGGAAGCGCTTCCCGCCGTGGACGAACACGGGGAGGTCGGCCGCCTCCAACCGCTCGAGCACGTCCGCGTTCGGCAGCCCGTCGTACGGCGGCACGAGCGTGAACCCGTGAAACCGGTCGTCGTAGGAGTACTGCTCGACGTCGTCGGGGCGGGCGTGGTGGTCGTCTCGCTCGGCTCTGAGGTTCCGGACGGTGGAGACGGGACCGCTCCCGGGGTCACGCGGGCCGTTGAGCCGGGCGAACGCGACGAACGGCCGGTCGACGGAGAGCCGCGCGACGGCGTTGTTGGCGCGGAGGTAGCTCCGACCGGAGGCGCGGCGGCCGGGGCTCGCGACCGCCCGGACGATCCCCGCCTGGTGCATCTCGCGTTCGAGGCGCTCGGGCGTGATGTCCCGGCCGTGTGCGGCGACGGAGGCCTCGTCCGGGTCCAGCGAGGCGTGGGTGTCGACGATCCGGAAGTCGTGTTCCAACCCGAGCATTCGCGTGTGTATCCCACGCGTGTCGCATGTGCCTGTCGGTCGCAGACGAGATCGGTGTTCGAGCGCTATCCCGTTCCCTTCGGGCGATCTCGTCTGGATCAGAGCGATACGTATATATAGAACCGCTGACCGAATATCCGCGACGTATGGCATCCCGTACTCACCAACCCCTGTACGTGCTCTCGGAGGACAGCGAACGAACGCGCGGCCGCGCCGCGCAGGAGTCCAACGTCGCCGCGGGGAAGGCCGTCGCCGAGGCCGTCCGCACGACGCTCGGGCCCCGCGGGATGGACAAGATGCTCGTCGACTCGACGGGCACCGTCGTCGTCACCAACGACGGCGCGACGATCCTCGATCGGATGGACATCGATCACCCCGCGGCCCAGATGATCGTCGAGGTGGCGGAATCACAGGAGGAGTCCGTGGGTGACGGGACTACCACCGCGGCCGTGCTCCTCGGCGAACTGCTCTCGCGGGCGGAGAGCTTGCTCGAGGACGACCTCCATCCGACCGTGATCGTCGAGGGATACGCCGAGGCTGCCCGACTGGCCGGCGAGGCGATCGACGAGCAGCTGGTCGACGTCGATGAGGAAGCGGAACTCCTCGCGTCGGTCGCGGAGTCGTCGATGACCGGCAAGGGGACCGGCGACGTCGCCGCCCGCGACCTGGCCGAGCTCGTCGTCGAGGCGGTCGAGGGTATCGCGACGGAGGACGGTGTCGACCGCGATTCGATTCACGTCCACCCGCGTACCGGCGCCGGCTCCTCCGCGACCGAGCTCGTCGACGGGGTCGTCATCGAGGAGGAATCCGTCCACGACGGGATGCCCCGAACCGTGGAGGACGCGTCCGTCGCGGTCCTCGAGACGAAACTCGAGGTGCGTCAGGGCGACGTCGACGCGGAGTACACGATCTCCTCGGTCGACGGGCTCAACGCGGCGCTAAAAGCGGAGGACGACGAGCTCCGCGGCTACGCGGACGCCCTCTCGGAGGCGGGCGTCGACGTCCTCGTCTGTCGGAAGGCGATCGACGACCGCGTGGCCGGTCTCCTCGCCGACGCCGGGGTCCTCGCGTTCGAGAGCGTGAGCTCCTCCGACGCGACCGATGTCGCCCGTGTGACTGGCGCGAAGCGACTCGGAACTCTTGAAGACATCGAGAAGGCCGATCTCGGCCACGCCGAATCGGTCTCGATCGAGAGTGACGGCGACGACCTCGTCTTCGTCCGGGGCGGCGACGCGAGCCGCGCGGTGACCCTCCTCGTCCGCGGCTCGACCGAGCACGTCGTCGACGAGCTCGAGCGCGCGGTGTCCGACGCGGTCGACGCCGTCGTCGCCGCCCGCGAGAGCGGGACCGTCCCCGGAGCCGGCGCGGCCGAGATCGCGATCGCCGCGCACCTCCGCGGGGCGGCGGCGTCGGTCGAGGGCCGCAAACAGCTCGCGATCGAGGTGTTCGCGGACGCCGTCGACGCGCTCCCGCGCACGCTGGCGGAGAACGCCGGCGCGGACCCGATCGACACCCTCGTCGACCTCCGGGCGACCCACGACCGAGAGGGCCGGGCGGGCGTCATCGCCGACGGGCGGACCGCTCGCGTCGGCGACCCGCTCGAGGAGGGGATCGTCGACCCCGCCGCGGTGAAACGCGAGGCGGTCGATTCCGCCGCCGAGGCGGCGACGATGATACTCCGGATCGACGACGTGATCTCCGCGGAGTAGGACGACCGACCGTCCCCGTTCAGGGTCCCGCCGTCGAGACGATCTTCACCACGTCGCCCTCCGAGAGGGCGTGGTCCTCGCCGATCCGGCGGTTCGATCGGGCATCGACCGCGTGGAGGTACCCCTCGCCGATGTCGGAGTGGACCGCGTACGCGAGGTCCGGCGGGGTGGCCCCGTCGGGCAGCAGGAACGCGTCGGGGAGGACGTTTCCGGTCCCGTCGGTCCACTTCCCGGCGTCCTGGACCGGGTAGACCGTGATCCGGTCGAGCAGGTCGTAGACGGCCGCGTTCAACGCGGTCTGGACGCCGGTCCCGCCGAACCGCTCCATCACCTCGCCGATCGCCTCGAGCCCGGCGCGCTGCTCGTCGGAGACGTCGCCGGTCACCTCGAAGTCGGTATCGCCGGGATCGTAATCCACCGCGCCCGCCTCCGCGGCCCGCCGGAGCGCGAGCTCGCCGTCGGCCGTCGCCGGGACGACCGGCTTGTCGGTCGCCTCGCGGAGCCGGTCGAGGTTCTCGGGCGGCGCGATGTCCGCCTTGTTCGCGACGACGACCATCGGTTTCGTCCGCCGGCGGATCTCGCGGGCCAACGCCTCGCGGTCCGCGTCGCTCCAGCGTTTCGGGTCGTCGGGATACTTCAACCCACGGAGCACCGCTGCCACGTCAGCTTCCGTCGCGCCCACCCCGGTGAGCATCTCGGTGAGCGTCTCGTCGAGGTCGAAGTCCGGTGCGCGCGACTTCCGCTCGACGCCCTCCCAGTTGTCGGCGATCACGCCGGCGAGCCAGAGGTCCATCTCCTCCTCGATGAAGTCGACGTCCGCCACCGGGTCGTGGCTGCCGACCTCGACGGGCTCGCCCTCGCGGTTCGTGCCGCCGGAGGCGTCGACGACGTTCAACACGACGTCCGCGTTCGTCAACTCGTCGAGGAACTGGTTCCCGAGTCCCTTCCCCTCGTGTGCGCCGGGGACGAGCCCCGCCACGTCGAGGAGTTCGACCGGGACGTATCGCGTCCCGTCGTGGCAGCGCTCGTTCCCGCAGCGCTCCTCGCGGGCGAGACAGGGGCACTCGGTTCGGACGGCCGTCACCCCGCGGTTGGCGTCGATCGTCGTGAACGGGTAGTTCGCGACGTCGACGTCGGCCATCGTCGCGGCGGTGTAGAAGGTGGACTTGCCGGCGTTCGGCTTCCCCGCCAGAGCGACCGTGATCATACGCGAGGGTCGCGGCCGCGTAAAAAGCGCCTTTCGGTCGGTCGCTTCGAGATCCCATCTGTCCTCATCGACACCTGATTCGGTTCTCTGTCGCGGTGGCGCGCCCGGGAGCGGGCCTTCGGCCCGCGACCGGCCCGCGACCGGCCCGCGAGGGACGCGACGACCGAAGGGAGTCGCAGCGAGGCGCTACGCGCCTCTGGCAGCCGGACGTAGTCCGGCGACGAGGCTGGGGAGGCATGAGGTGCGGTCGCGGGGTGGGGTGGGACTCAAAGGGGCAGTCGTGAGGACGATGGCGGCCGAAGTAAGCACTGGACGGAGCGAACGAAGTGAGCGACTGAAGCGCGCAGCGAGTCGCGCGAGTCGTGCGAGGGCGACCGGAGGGAGCCCTCGACTGGCGAACGGCGAAGCCGTGAGCCCTCACGACTGGGGCTTTGCTGGTGTTCACCGAGACCCTGTGTCTCGATTCGGACGGTCCCGGCTGGGGCTCCGAAAGCTAAAACCGCGTCAGCAACGACACACGAATCCGGTCTATTCGCTACTTCCGAGCGACGATCCGGAGCACGTCCTCGTCGGCGAGCTCGTGGCCCTTCCCGACCTGCTGGTCGTCGTGTTTCGCGCTCGGACCGGACACGCGCGCGAACTTGAACCGCTCGTCGAACTCGCCGCCGATCTTCTCACAGGCGTCGCCGACGGTGTCGCCCTCGAAGAGTATCAGCGGTTCCTCGTAGTCGACGCCGCGTCCGGGCTTGTCCATGTAGATCCGAATGAGCCCGAGCTCCTCCCAGAGCCGTTCTTTGAGCCCGTCGAGTCCGAGCTCCTCCTCGGCGGAGATGAAGAGCACGTCGTCCGGATCGAGACCGCGCTCGCGAAGCTCCCCCTTGACGGTCGGCAGGTAGTCCTTGTCGATGAGGTCGGCCTTGTTCACCGAGACCATCGACGGGAGATAGACCCGGTTGTCCATCACGGCGTCGACGAGCTCGTCGATCGTGAGGTCGTGTGGGATCGTCACCTTGGCGTTGACGTAGCCGTACTCGCGGAGCACCTGCTTGACGGTGTCCTCGTCGAGGCTCACGTCGTCGCTCATCGTCACCCCGATCCCGTCCTTGTGGGTCTTCCGGATGTTGATGTTCGGCGGCTCCGCGTCGATCCGGATGTTGGTCGCGTACAGCTCCTCGCTCAGCCGGTCGTACTGTTCGATCTCGAACACCGAGAGCATGAACACCACCAGGTCCGCGGTCCGGACGACCGACAGCACCTCCTTGCCGCCCCCGCGACCGCCCGCCGCTCCCTCGATCAGTCCCGGCACGTCGAGGATCTGGATGTTCGCGCCGCGATACTTCAGCATGCCCGGGTTGACGTCGAGGGTCGTGAACTCGTAGGAGCCGACCTCGCTGTCGGCGTTGGTGAGGGCGTTGATCAGCGTGGACTTGCCCACGCTCGGGAACCCGACGAGCGCGACGGTGGCGTCGCCGTGCTTCTCGACGGCGTAGCCGTGGCCGCCGCCGGCGGAGGACTGGTTCTCCAGTTTCTCCTTTTTCTCCGCGAGCTTCGCCTTCAGCCGCCCGATGTGTGCCTCGGTGGACTTGTTGTAGGGCGTCTCGGCGATCTCCTCGCGGAGTTCCTCTATCTCTGCTTCCAGTCCCATCGGTACTACCTCGGCCGCTCGACTCGTTAAAAGTGTTCCTTCGGCAGCCGGCGGGACGCGTGGGCCGCCGTCGGTTTCCCCCGGCAGCCACGACCGGACACGTTACCGGAGAGACATTTCGACACGGTTATCCGGAAGTCGGCCCTCGCGGCACACGACGAATGCCAGACGCCTCGACGTTCCGTGATAGCACGCAGATCCTGGTCCCCGCCTGCGCGCTCGACGGACTCCGCGACGGGCTCGAAGAGCGGTTCACTCTGACGATCATCGAGGCTGACGGTCGATGCCGGATCATCGGAAGCCCGATCGAGATCAAGAACGCGAGCGCGTATCTCTGCCGTAACGGCGTCTCGCTCGCGTAGGGTCCGTACTCCCGGAGAACGCGGTCGGTCTTGGAGAACGTGATCGTCCCCGGCCTCCACCCCCTCCTCCGCCGCTAGCCGACCACGCCGACGAGCAGTTGGACCGCGATCAACACGAGAAAGACCAGTCCAGCCGCGAACGACCCGGCGGCGACGCCGTGTGCGTTTCCGAGTCCCCGTCCGCGCACGCCGAAGTACGCCCCGAGGAAGACGAAGCCGGTGACGAGCAGTCCGACGACGGCGTACAGCGCGCTGAGGAGCGAGCCAGAGAAGCCCTCGACGAACGCGAAGTTCCCGACCGAGAGGACGACGAGTGCGCCGACACCCAGCGTGACGACGACGAACGCGACGGACCACACCGCCGGGGTCCGAACGATCCCACCGAGCTGCCGGGTGAGCGCGGTATACGTGTCTTCCGTCTCGTCGGCTCCCGGCGCGCGCTGTCCGCCGATCCGAGCGGCGGCGACGAACGTGGCCAGGACGAGCAGGCCCATCAACGCCGTACTCAAGAGGGTAAGCGAAACCATGATTTCCTCGTTACTACTCGGTCCGGACGCGTGTACAAATAGCCTTCGTATGCGCCCCCTCGGGCCGCGCGGACGCCGGCGTACACAAGAGCTAAGTGCGCCATCACCAAGGGAACGATAAGAGCTGAGAGACGAACATGATAGACCCAATAACCCTACAACAAGGGACCGACTGGCGGGCACAAGCGGAGGTGTTCGACGAGATCTTCTTCGTCTTCCTCACGCTGGGGACGGTCATCGGTATCATCGTGGTCTCGTACACGTTGTGGAACGTCTACAAGTATCGCGACGACGGCAGCGAGGCGCCGGAGGACTTCGACGCGCCGGTCGTCGGCGAGCTGCCCACCGGCCAGGGCGGCCCGAAGGCGAAGAAACTCTTCCTCTCGTTCGGACTGAGCGCGATCGTCGTCATCAGTCTCGTCGTGTACGCGTACGGACTGCTCCTCTACGTCGAGGACGGTCCCGACACGGGTGACGAGGGCGACATCGAGATCACAGTCGAGGGATACCAGTTCGGCTGGGAGTACTTCTACCCCAACGGCCACTCGGAGATGAACGAACTGGTCGTCCCCGCGGACCAGCGGATCGACTTGAAGATAACCTCACGGGACGTGTGGCATAACTTCGGGTCCTCGGACTTACGGATAAAGTCCGACGCCATCCCCGGTGAGACCAGCGAGACCTGGTTCACCGTGAGTTCCGAGGAGGTCCAAGAGCAGGGCGGCGAGGCGACGTACCTCGTCGAGTGCTTCGAACTGTGTGGCTCCGGCCACTCGGCGATGAAAGGCCAGATAACGGTCATCCCACAGGACGAATGGGAGGAGTGGTACGCGGGAACCGAGGGTGACTCCGAGGGAGCCAACAGCTCCAACGTCGAGAGCGACCTCGGTACCCCGAGCGTTACTGGGTCGGCCGTCGGAGGTGTCTCCGCATGAGCGAGCTTCCGCCGACGACCTCCGTCCGTCGCTGGCTGGTCACGACGAACCACAAGGACATCGGGATCCTGTACATGATCACGGCGCTGTTCTTCCTGCTTTTCGGCGGGGTTCTGGCGCTGCTGATCCGCGTCCAGCTGTGGGACCCGGCGAACCAGGTCCTCTCCGGGCTGGCGTACAACGAGGCGGTCACCGCTCACGGCCTCATAATGGTGTTCTGGTTCCTCTCGCCGTTCGGATTCGGGTTCGCGAACTACTTCGTCCCGCTCCAGATCGGGGCTGACGACCTCGCGTTCCCGCGGTTGAACGCGCTCTCCTACTGGATGTACCTGCTCTCCGGGGTCCTCCTCGGGATCAGCTTCTTCCAGGGCGGTACCCTCAGCGCCGGCTGGACGATGTACGCGCCGCTCAACGTCCCGATGTACACGCCGAGCATTGGGTCGACCGGCGCGGTCCTCGCGTTGGCGATGTTCGTCATCGGCATCACCGCCTCGACGGTGAACTTCCTCACCTCCATCCACCACTCGCGTGCGGAGGGGATGGGCATCATGGACATGCCGATGTTCACGTGGTCGATGCTCGCGACGGTCTGGATGATGCTTTTCGCCTTCGCCGCGCTGCTCGCAGTCGGACTCATTCTCGCGTCCGACCGCGTGCTCGGCAGCGTCTACTTCTCGGCGACCGAGGGCGGCTCCTTGCTGTGGGGACACCTCTTCTGGTTCTTCGGACACCCAGAGGTGTACATCGTCTTCTTCCCGGCGCTCGGCGTCATGCTCGAGTTGTTCCAGACGTTCTCCGGCCGCCGGCTCGTCGGGCGGAAGTGGGTCATCATCGCCATCTGTCTGATCTCCGTTCAGTCGTTCCTCGTGTGGATGCACCACATGTTCCTGACGACGATCAACCTCGAGATCAAGACGCTGATGATGGCGACCACCATCGGGATCTCACTCCCGTTCGACCTGGTCGTCTTCTCGCTCATCTACACGCTGATGAAGGGCCGCATCCAGTTCACGACGCCCTTCCTGTTCGCGTTCGGCGCGCTGTTGCTGTTCATCGTCGGGGGCATCACCGGCGTCTTCCTCGGCGCGATCGTCCTCGACTACGAGTTCCGCGGCACCTACTGGGTGGTCGCACACTTCCACTACGTGATGTTCGGCGGGGCGACCGCGCTGTTCGGCGGGGCCTACTACTGGTTCCCGAAGATGACGGGGAAGATGTACGACGAGTTCCTCGGCAAGGTCCACTTCGTCGTCTTCTTCATCGGCTTCAACGCCGTCTACGCCTCGATGTTCATCGGCTGGGAGACGCCCCGCCGGGTGTTCGAGTACAACCCCGAGTTCCAGATCTTCCACCAGATCGGGACGATCGGCGCGTTCCTGCTCGGGTTCTCCTTCTTCATCATGTTCTACAACTTCCTGAAGTCCTTCGTCTCGGGTCCCGACGCGGGCGAGAACCCCTGGGACTACTCACGGACGGCCGAGTGGGCGATCCCCTCGCCGCCGCCGATAGAGAACTGGCCGAACCGTCCCTCCTACGCCTCCGGGAAACTGGAGTTCGTGAAGGACTACGTCCCGGACGGGGGCCCGGCGGTGAAAGCCGACGAGAACGGCAACGCCGCCACCGACGGCGGAGACAGCCACGCGGACCACATCCGCGAGTACGCACACTGGGACAAACACCCCAGCCACGCGAGCATCTGGCCGTTCGCGCTCTCGTTCGCGACGCTCATCATGTTCCTGGGACTCTCCGGGTTCAACGACTCGATCTCGATCGGGGCGGCCGACTCGCTGGCGACGACGCCGGTGACGATCAGCAACCCGATCTATCCGGTCTTGACCGTCATCGGGCTGCTCGGGCTCGTGTACTCCGGCGTGAAGTGGGGCTTCGAGGACTTCTATGCGCCCCCCGCCGAGTTCGCCGAGCGCTGGCCGTTCAACGGCGTCGAGAAGGTGAAACTGGGGATGTGGTTCTTCCTCGCCTCCGACGTGATCGTCTTCGGCGCGTTCATCTCCGCGGCCGTGTTCATCCGGTACAACGCCGGCTGGCAGGAGTGGTCGCCGCTGACCGAGTCGCTGCCGGGGCTCATCAACACGTTCGTGTTGTTGACCTCCTCGTTCACGGTGATCCTCGCGCTGGTGGCGGCACACCGCAAGAGCCGCAAGGGACTGCTCGCGTCGCTGGGTGCGACGATCGGCCTCGGGCTGACGTTCCTCGCGATCAAGATGTGGGAGTGGCACCACGAGATCTACGACGTCGGCGTCACGATCTCGGAGAACTCCCACGGTGACCCGGTCCAGGCGTCGATCTACTACGTCACGACGGGTCTCCACGGCGTCCACGTGGTCGGCGGGCTGTTGATCGCCGGGTTCCTGTTCTACCGGGCGTACCACGGGGCGTACTTGGAGGACGAGCGGCCGGTCGAGTACTTCGGGCTCTACTGGCACTTCGTCGACATCGTCTGGGTGTTCCTCTTCCCGCTGTTCTACCTCTTCTGAGGTACGCGGGTCTTTCTTTGACATCGAGACGGCTGTTTTCGGGAAAAGTGGGAGCGATGGCCTCAGACGCTCCCGAGACCCCAACCTCTTTTGGAGGCCGCCATGTATATCATAAATTATCATGTGAAATAAAATCCCCTGTACTGAACGAGAGATCGAGTGGCTTACCGACGGAACCGTCGAAGACAGCGGGGCGGCTTTTTCCCTCCAGGTTTTTCGACTGGAGCCACGGACGAGAACCGACGGATCACTCCGCCGACTCCGCCGGCGGGTCGCTCTGAAGCCGCCGGGCGACGACAGTGAAGACCCCGAGCCCGAGCAGGTAGAGCCGCCACCCGCGTCCCGCGACCGGGAAGCGCCGGTCTATCGTCTCCGCCCCTTCGAGGGTTTCCGGGTCGTCCGGTTCGACCGGGTTGTTCACGTGGACCGACTGCGTGGTCCCCGTGCTGCCGGCGTCGACCCGGCGATCGCCTGTCTCCGGGTTGAGATCGATATCGACGAACGTCTGAACGAGGCCGTCGGCCGAGGACCACAGCAGTTCGCCCTCCAGCCGGAAGAACGAGTCGTGAAGCGGCCACAGGACGTTCACACCATCGAGGTGCGCCCAGTCGAGCGAGACATGCGCGAAGAGGTGGACGAACAGCGCGACCCACGCGATCCGGACGCCGCGGTCGGCGACGCGTTCGCGGATGGCGGACTCCTCGCGGATCCGGGTGTCGTAGTAGATCAGGAACGCGGCCGCGGCCGGGAACACGAAGTTGTGGCCGACGGTCCGGTGTGCGCCGGACATGATCGGCCCCAGAAAGGAGTCAGCCTCGGGAAGGAGAACCACCGCGAGGACGACGGCGAGCGCCCGGCGGTCGTACGAGCCCTTCAACAGTCCCGCCGCAAGCACCAACGCGAACCCGGCGTGGACGATGGAGGAGACCATCTATCGGCTCGCCTCCGTCGCGGAGTCCTCCGCCGTGTCCCCGGTCCTCACGCGCGCCCACGGTCGGAACCGGATCGCGATCGACGCGAGCGCGCTCGCAACGACGACGGCCTGCCAGCCGGCATCGACGACGACGAACTCACGTTCGCTCCCGAGCGCGAGGTCGGGGCGGCCGTCGGGATTCACCCACGTCGAGATCGAGTGCGTCTCCGTCGTTCCGAGGCTCTCGAATGGGAGGACGCCCGGACCCTCGGCGGTCGCCGAGACGAAGGTCTGGACGATCCCGTCCTGCGTCGAGAACAGCAGGAGGCCGTCGACGACGTAGTACGCGTCCTCGAGAGGGTACAGGAGGTTCGCTCCCGGCGTGCCGAACAGATCCGGAGCGACTCCGGCGGCCGTGAACCCCGCAAGCGCGACCCACGCGGTCCGTACGCCCCGCCAGCCGTAGCGTTCGCGGAGGGCGGACCGCTCGCTGAGCGCCGTGTCCCAGTAGAGGAGTCCCACGAGCACGAGCGGGATCCAGACGTTGTGGAGGAGCGTGTTCGTCGCACCCGTGACCACGAGGCTCGCGACCGCGTCGAGGTTCGGCAGGACGGCGGCCGCGACGACGACGGCGACCGTTCGGCCGTCAAACGCCGGCCCGAGAAGCGCCGCCGCGAGGAGCGCACCGAGCGCGGCGTTGAGAAGGGTCGGTGCCATTACCGGTTCCTTCGGTCCTGCGATGATAAGCGCTCTGGCGGGCGAGAGCGCGCGTTGGGTTCGGGTCCCGACACACGCCGACAAAAGGTATTCCGCCCTCGCTCTCGAACCCGCACGTGATGAAGGTTGGACTCCTCTCGGACGTCCACGCGAACCTGCCCGCACTGGAGGCGGTCCTCGAGGACATGCCGCCGGTCGAGACGGTCGTCTGTGCCGGCGACGTGGTCGGCTACAACCCGTGGCCCGCCGAGTGTCTCGATCGCGTCCGCGAGGTCGCTGCGGCGTGCGTCCGGGGGAACCACGATCGAACCGTCGAGACGCCCGAACGATATCGTGCCAACCGGATGGCCGAAGCGGGCTTGGAACACGCGAAACGCGAACTCTCGGCGGAGCAACTGGCGTGGCTCCGCGACCTGCCGCGAGCGACGCGGTTCGTGGACGGACGGTACCTGCTCGCCCATTCGCATCCGGCACCGGAACGCGAGGACGCATATGTCTATCCCGAGGAGTTTCCGGCGCTCGACCGACGACTCGACGAGATCGCTGACGAGGATCCCGACCGTCCACTCGCCGGGCTCGTGCTCGGCCACACCCACGTCCAGGGGGCCCGGTCGGTCGACGGCCGGCTGGTCGTCAACCCCGGTAGCGTCGGGCAGCCGCGCGACGGCGACCCCGACGCCGCATACGCGGTGCTCGATACCGACGCCGGCGAGGTCGACCTCAGGCGGGTCGGATACGACGTCGACCGCGTCGCCGAGGCGGTCGAACGTGAGGGACTGCCCGAGCGCACCGCGACGCGACTGGCTCGTGGCGAGTGATGGAGGGAACAGGGAGAGAACCGATCGACCGGTCAGGGCCAGTAGCCCGCGACGAGAAGCAGGTTTCGGACGGCCGCGAGAAGGGAGATCGCGCCGACGCCGGCACACATCACCGTGGCCACGAGCCGGCGGCTCCCGCCCGCGACCGCGACGGGAACGCCGATGACGACCATCCCGACCGCCTTCGTGAGGAGCATTCCGCGGAGCGGGCCGAGCCACGTGATGAACGTCCGGCCGACGGGCGAGCCCTCCACGAACTCGCCGGTCGAGATCGCGAGGTACGTCGACCACACGTCTGCGACGGTGCCGACGACGAGGAGGACGAGCGCGGCGACGAGGCGTCCAGACACGACCGGGAGCACGCGCCCGGCGCGCATAAACTCCCTGACTGCCCGTGATCCCTGTCGGTTCCCGTTGCCCGCGGCTGGCCGATCGCCGCGCACACCTCATGGGCATTTAACCCGATCCGATTCGTATGACCGTCAATGAGTGCTTCCGACGAGCAGCGGTACGATGTCGCGGTCGTGGGCGGCGGTCCGGCCGGACTGACGACGGCGCTGTACGGCGCGCGACTCGGCCACGAGACGGTGCTTATCGACCGAGGCGGCGGCCGCGCGGCGATGATGGCCGACACGCACAACGTGATCGGCGTCACGGAGGAGACCTCCGGCAACGAGTTCCTCGCGACCGCTCGCGAGCAGGTGGCCTCCTACGGCGGCGACTTCGAACGCGGGTTCGTCGAGTCGGTCGAGCACACCGACGACGGCCGGTTCCGCCTCGTCGCCGGCGACGACGAGTTCACCGCGAAGCGAGTGGTCCTCGCCACGGGCTTCTCGGATAAGCGACCGGACCCGCCACTGCCGCGAACCGGCAAGGGCCTCCACTACTGTCTCCACTGTGACGCGTACATGTTCGTCGACGAGCCGGTGTACGTGATGGGCCACGGCGAGGCGGCCGCCCACGTCGCGATGATCATGCTCAACGTCACCGACGAC
The DNA here is from genome assembly GCF_900113615.1 of Halorubrum aquaticum. Taxonomy (GTDB): domain Archaea; phylum Halobacteriota; class Halobacteria; order Halobacteriales; family Haloferacaceae; genus Halorubrum; species Halorubrum aquaticum. Next base: position 89,116 of record NZ_FOPZ01000004.1, on the reverse strand, counting down.
GTGGACCTCTTGACCCGCGGCGAGGAGTCGACGTGGAGCGACGAGACCGCCGCCCAACTCGAGGCACACCCGATCGAGGTGATACACGAGGAGGTCGCGGGCGTCGAGAACGATCCGGATTCGGGGTGGCTCGAAGCCCTCGAGTTCGAGGACGGCACCCGCCGGGAGTACCGCGGCGGCTTCCCGATGTACGGCTCCGACTACAACACCGCCCTCGCGGAGTCGCTCGGCTGTGAGCTGACCGACGACGGTCGGATCGGCGTCGACGACCACGGGCGCACGAGCATCGACGGCGTCTTCGCGGTCGGCGACGTGACCCCCGGCCACAACCAGATCCCGGTGGCGATGGGACAGGGCGCGAAGGCCGGCCTCGCGATTCACAAGGAGATCCGCGAGTTCCCGCGCTCCAAGGAGGCCATCGCGCGCGACGGGCCGGTGAGCGACGACGAGGTGCCCGCGATCTCCCCCGAACTCCTGGCGACCGCGGTCGCCCACGAGGGACACGCCGGCGGGCCGCGAGAGTCGCCGGCGGCGGAGCCGGAGGCGGCCGCGGACGACGACTGAGACGGATCGGTCGCCCGGTCCTCACGGCTTCCCGACCGAGTCGACGAGCCGATCGACGAACGGCGATGGCGACCCTTTTTGATCCGCCGTGATCGACCGTCCGTATGGGCACCCTCGACGCGGACTTCTCCGGCGAGACGGTCGTGGTCACGGGCGGATCGAGCGGGATCGGCCGTGCGGTCGCGACCGGATTCGGCGACGCGGGAGCGACCGTGATCAACGCCGACGTCCGGGAAGCGCCGAAGGACACCGACGCCGCCATTCCCACGCACGAGGCCATCGAGGAACGTGGGGGAACCGCCGTCTTCGTCGAGACGGACGTCTCCGAGCCGAGCCGGATCGCGTCGGTGATCGAGGCGGCCCGCGAGTTCGGCGGCGTCGACGTGATGGTGAACAACGCGGGCGTTCACCGCAGCCTCGAGTTCCTCGACGTCACTCCCGAGGACTTCGACGCCGTCCACGGCGTCAATCTTAGAGGTACGTTCTTCGGCACACAACTGGCCGCGCGGGACATGATCGAGCGCGGCGTCGAGGGGACGATCGTGAACACGTCCTCGACGACGGCCGAACGCGCGGAGTGGAACCACTCCCACTATGCGGCCACGAAGGGCGGCGTCCAGATGCTCACCCGAAGCGCGGCGCTCGAACTCGACCGACACGGGATCCGAGTGAACGCGGTCGCTCCGGGACCGATCGCCACCGAGATCCGGGAGGGCTGGTCCGGAGAGGCGAGAGACACCGTCAAGGGATCCGACGGACTCCCGTCTCGAGCCGGCGTTCCCGAAGACCTGCGTGACGCGTACCTCTACCTCGCTTCCGAGGGCGCGAGCTACGTGACCGGCGAGACGGTGTGGGTCGACGGGGGAGCGAGTCTGTAGGCTGTTGCGAGAGGAATATCTGGCGGCTGACGAGATCGACTGAGAAATGCGCCGGCCGGGATTTGAACCCGGGCCATGAGCTTGGAAGGCTCAGGTCCTACCACTAGACCACCGGCGCGCGTTTGTTTGAATTCGGTGCCGGAATAAGGAGTTTACCCTTTGGCGTCGTCGATGTCGATCCCTGCGTACCTACGAGTTCAGTAATCGACAGACTCTACTTCGCTTTTAACCAATTCGTATTTAAGCGAAACGCTCTTCGACGTACCATTCAAACAACGGGGTATGAGCACCTCCGATCGTCCGCCAAGCGATCTAGAATCGGTTCGAGAGCAGCTCAGCGTCGTCACACAGGAGACTCGGTTCGCGCTGATCCAGGACATCCTCGGCCATCCGTCGGGACTCCCGACCCTGAAGGAACTCGATTACGTCAACCCGAGTAAGAGCCGGACGACGATCCGCCAGCACCTCCAGCAGCTCGTCGATGCCGGTATCGCCGAGGAAGTGTTTCTACCGGAGGACGAACGGCGGAACGACATGCCCTACAAGTTCTACGGCATCAGTGACGCTGGTCGGGAGTTCCTCGACGATCACATGCTCCTTCGAGCACGGGAGACGCTTCGAGAAATCTACGAGCGAATAGAGAAGACCGACGATATCAAGCGATACGAGACCGCTCAGCGGCCCGAGCGCTAAGTTCTCCGATTACACTACTCGGATCCGAAACCACCACGAACGATCGACGGGTCGCGTTGGGGTTCGACCGAAGTGATCACCCGTTGACTTCGACGATCTCGCGTTCTCACCCCCTCGGAACGCTTCCCGTCGAGCGGGACTCGTCGCCGGAGTATAACTCGGATCCGACGCAACGTCCACACGTGAGGTGACGCCCATGTCATATCAAACGGGGAATCCCCTGACGACCGACGTCGAGTTCGCGCTGGACGGCCCGTGGACGGCCTATTGGGTCGCGTTCCTGCGCGTCGTCACCGGCTGGTGGTTCTTCCACGCCGGCGTGACGAAACTCATCGAGGACGGGCTGGCCTACACGTACGGCCCGGCATACATGTCGGAGATGACCGGCACGGCGCTCGGACCCATCCCGGTCTGGATGGGGAACAACCTCGCGTGGCTCATCGAGCCCGGCGTCCCGCTGTTCGAGACGCTGATCGGGCTCGCGCTCATGGCCGGCGCGGTCACCCGGCTCGCCGCGTTCGGCGGGGCCATATTCATGGTCCTGTTCTGGATCGGCAACGCCGGCTTCGGCAACGGCCTCGTCAACGGCGACCTGATGGGTCTGCTGTTGTTCGTGACCGTGATCGTGTTGGCGGCCGGCCGGTACTACGGCCTCGACGCGGTCCTCGAGCGCACCGAGTTCGTCGAACGACACCCGAAGCTCCGGTACCTGCTCGGTTGAGAGGTGACATCCAATGAACGACCCGGACATCATCGACAGGGCGGCGATGGCACTGAGCGCCGGACTGATGCTGTTGGGCACCGTCGTGCTCGGCGTGGTCGAGATCCTCGCCGGCCAACCCTACAGCCCGGTCCAGATAACCAACGACGCGGGCGAGGTCGTCGCGACCCCGCTCATCGACCCGACGCTCCGGACGGGGCTCGTCCTCGCCGGCATCGCGGTGCTCGGCCTGTACGCGGCCTACAGGCTCGTGACGCCGATGCCGGAGGAGACGGCCGCCCGGAAGGAAGTGGCGGCCGACTGAGCCGAGGTCGGCCCGGACGTTCGATCTCGTTTTCCACGCACTCTGAACGACCGGCATGGACGACCGTCCCGACCGATCACCTCGGGTGACCATCCCGGACGACCACCTCGGACGATCACCTCAGACGCCGTCGCCCGTCTCCGGCGCGCGAACGGTCCCGTAGCAGTTCCCGCTCGAGACGTCGACGTCGACAGCGACGAGGTCGCTCTCCGCGAGGTCTCCGGTGAACTCCTCGGGATCGTAGACGTGGTAGTAGCGGGGGACCGTCTCGCCGCCGGGAAGCGTCCAGTCGACGGTCGTGTCGAACCCCTCCTCGCGGTCGAACCGGTCGTGGGCCGTGCTCCACGCACTCACCAGCCCGACGCCGCCCGGCCGGAGGACCCGCGCGAGCTCGTTCAGGCTCCGGAGCCGCGCGGCTCGCGGCGAGAGGTGATGGATCGTGGCGACGTACACCGCGAGGTCGACCGTGTTCGTCGCGATCGGGAGGGCCACAGCATCACCGTGGATGAACGCCGCCCGGTCGGCGAACCCTCGGTCGTGAGCGCGCCGGATCGCCTCCCGGAGCAGCTCCCGGCTGAGATCGACGCCGACCGCACTCCGCGCGCGCTCGGCCAACGGCTCCGTGTGCCGTCCGTTCCCGCAACCGACGTCGAGCGCGCGGTCGCCGGTTCGTCCCTCGAGGAAGGACTCGACCTCCGGCCAGGCGTACTCCCGCGTCTTCGAGAAGTGCCCGGCGATCCGGTCGTACGTCGACTGCGGGTCCATACTCGTCGATCGCGGGCGACGACCATAGGTGCGGTGACCTCGGCTCGGAGGGGTCGGTCGGTCTCGTTCCCGGTTCCGGTCACAGTTCGGTCTGCGCTTGCTCACAACCCGCCCATGGCCGCGAAGGCCACGAGCGTGAGAACGAGCAGGATCGCGGCGTGTTTCGCCCCGTCTCGGACGGATCCTTCACCGAGCTGTCCGGCGACGATCCCCGAACACAGCGCCTGGATCGCCGCCGCGTGGAAGAACAGCCGCTCGTAGGCGGTCGCGTCGATGTCGCCGAGCCCGCCGACGAGCCCGCCGGTCGTTCCCGTCCCGACACCGGTTCCGGTCCCGGTTTCGGCGGCCGTGCCCGCCATCGACGCCTCCTCGATCGCCGGGATGAACGACACCGAGAGCGCGGCGATCACGCCGAGGAACACCAGAAACGAGATGTAGATGACGATGAGGTACGTCAACATCACCTGCCGGCGCTCCCGCCGGAGCGTCCACGTCGCCCGCGCCTCGTCGGCAGCGATCCGGAGGACGGGCGCGACGTCGCCGCTCGCGTGCATCGCGTTCGTCACGAGCACGACCGCCCGCGACGTCATCGGCGAGGCGACCCGCCGCTCCAGCCGATGGAGCGCCGAGGTCACGTCCGCGCCCCAGTCCATGTCCCGACGGGTGCGTTCGAGATCGGTCGTCAGCGCCTCGAGGTCGGTTTCGGCCACCCGACGAATGCTCGCGACGACCGAGGTGCCCGCCTCGTTGACGCTGGCGAGCCGGTCGAGGAAGTCGGGTATCGCCGCCTCGATCCGGCGGATACGGCGTTTCCTGACCTCGTAGACGACCGCGTAGACCGCGAGGACGAACGCGGACGCGCCCACGATCGGGGCGTCGACCTGCGCGGCGACCTCCGTCGGGCCGCCGAGTGAGAGCGGATGAACGGCCGCGACGACGCCGACGAGCGCGACCGGAACGGCGACCGCGAGGACGGCCTCCGGCGACCGCAGGACGTGTTCGACCGGCGAACTCGCCCACGCGCGGACCGAGCGGAACCGGTCGTACGCCCGGAGCCGCTCGCGGCTCGTCTGCCAGCGGTCGGCGACGTCCCCGCCGTCCGAACGGGCGGACGCCGTCGCCGTCGCGACGGGTCCCGTCGGGGTTCGGTCCCCATCGTTTCCATCGCCGTCGCCGTCGTCGAGGTCATCGTCGCGGCCGCCGTCGTCGCGACCATCCCCTCGGTTGATGGTACGGCCGTGAGGCGTCTCCGACGTCCGGACGCGCTCGGTGCCGCCGATCCCCTGCGTGATGCTGTCGACGTACACCGCGAACCCGAACGTCGCCAGCGGGACCGCGACGTAGACGACGACGCGCAGGAGCGGGAGCGTGTCCTCCAGGACGAGCCCGATCACGACGAGGATGGTGATGAAAAAGAGCGGGCCGGCGACGAGCGTCGTGACGTACGCCTCCGCGAACGTCGAGAGCAGTTCGAGGTACTGCTCCTGTTTCGTCTCGGCCTCCTCCTGATAGCGCTCGTACTGGTCGTTTAGGAACGCCGACAGCGACCGACCCGTCCCGAGGACCGACGCGAGGTTCTCGGCGAACTCGGAGAGGTCGTCGCTCGGCGTCCGCCGCGCGGTGTGTCGAAGCGCGGTCAGCACGTCGGTCCCGAACGCGTTCATCTCGCGGACCGCGACCGACAGTTCCGTGGCGGCCTCGCCGTACACTGCCTCGTTCTCGGCGAGCGTGTCCATCACCCGGGGAAACGCCATGCCCGACCGCGAGAGCGCGTAGACGAACGCGACCGTCCGCGGGAGCGTGGCGTCGATCTCCGCGGCACGGGCGGTCGCTCGCTGGCTCAAAAGCGCCCAGCGGGCGTAGTACGCGCCGACGGAAAGCGCCGTGCCCACGGTGGCCGAGGCGACCGCGAGGAGGACGAACAGCTCGAGGAGACCGACCTCCGTCAGCCGCGTCAGCCCGGCGAGAAACGAGATCGGGGCCGGGAGGACCTCGCTCAGGCGGTCGCCACCGACCTCGAGCGCCGTCAGGACCGCGGCGGCGAGGTAGACGCCGACCACGCTCCCGGCGACGCCAAGGACGCCGGCGTAAAGCAGGGTACGGGAGGCGTACTCTCGGTGGGTGCCACCGACGTGGGCGGCACGCATCAGGTCACGTTCCCGTTGTTTGCGTTCCCGACCGGCGACGTAATCGCCGAAGAACGACAGCGCCAGTCTGGTGACCGCGAGATCCGCACGCCGGGACGCACGGGACGCCGCGAGCGCGAGACAACAGGCGACCGCGAGGACGAGCGGGAGGTACGCGATCATTCGCCGTCGGTCCCGGGTCGATCGGCGTCGGTTTCGGTGTCTTCGTCGTCCATTTCGACGCCGTCAGCGTGTCCGACGTTTTCGTCGTGCCCGTCGTCGTCTGCGCGTTCGACGTTCTCGTCGTCGGCGTGTTCGGCGCTCCCGCCGTCGCCGTCTGCGCGTTCCTCGAGTTGCTCCATCACCCGATCGGGGTCCGCGTAGTACTCGTTGACGAGCGCCGTGAACCGCCTGAACCCGTTCACGCCGAGCCCGGAGAGCAGTTCCAGGAACCGCTCCCGGCGGTCGATCTCCCGGAGCAGCTCCGAGCGGGTCCAGCCGCGCTCCTCCTGTATCTCCTCGAGGAGCACCGAGTCGTTGCGTCGGAATTCGTCCGTCTCCGCCCGCCACTCGAACGCGGAGGAGTAATCGAGCTCGCCGGTCCGCTGGTCGATCCCGCCGATCTCGCCGATGGTCTTCGCCCGCCTGACCCGCTGGTCGTCCGAGCGCGTCAGCGTCTGGACCGAGAGCATGTCGAGCGACTGGACCATCGCGCGCGGGACGTTGATCGGGTCGTTCTCGAGCCGGTTGATCACGGTCTCTATCGAGTCGGCGTGCATCGTCGAGAACGTGGTGTGTCCCGTGTTCATCGCCTGGAACAGCGTGATCGCCTCCGCGCCGCGGACTTCGCCGACGATGATGTACTCCGGACGGTGCCGCAGCGCCGACCGCAGCAGGTCGTACATGTCGATGTCGTTGCCCTCGTGTCGTCGCTCGCGGGTGACCGACGAGAGCCAGTTGTCGTGATACAGGGAGAGCTCGCGGGTGTCCTCGATCGAGAGCACCTTCGCGCGCGGCGGGATGAACATCGAGACCGCGTTCATCGAGGTGGTCTTCCCGGAGGCGGTCCCGCCCGCGAAGATGAGGCTCTTGTTGTGCTCGATACAGAGCCAGAAGTACGCCATCTGCTCGACCGAGAACGTCCCGTACTCGACCAGGTCGATCGGGGTGAACGGCTCGTCGGCGTACTGTCGGATGGTGAACGCCGACCCGCGCGGCGTGACCTCCTCGCCGAGCGCGAGTTCGGCGCGCGACCCGTCCGGGAGCGTGGTCTCCACCATCGGGTCGCCGACCGAGACGTGCCGGCCGGACTGCTGGGCGAGCCGGATGACGTAGTTGTCGAGCTCCGCCTTCGGGAACGAGACGTTCGTCTCGACGTCGGTGTACTCGTCGTGGTAGACGAAGATCGGGAGGTCGTACCCGTCACAGGAGACGTCCTCGATGTGGTCGTCGTTCAACAGCGGGTCGACCTTTCCGTACCCGCGGAAGTCACGGTAGAGGTAGTACGCGAGCGAGTGAAAGGTGTCCATCCCCGCCTCGACGCCGTACCCCTCGAGCAGCGACTCCAGTTCCGTTCGCAGGGTCTCCTCGTCGGTCCGGCCGGTTCCCTCGCGGTACAGCAGCGGGTCCCGGATGTCGTCGGCGACGCGGTCGAGCAGGTCCCGCTCGAAGTCGTCGAGGTCGGGCTCGACCGCGTAGTAGCGGTGTTCGCTCTCGACCTCGTCGTAGGTGATCACGACGTACGCGTACGGGGCGTTCACCCAGTAGCGGTCGACCTCGCGCTCGTCCGGCGGCAGGGTGAAGGACGCGAGCGGGCCGTCCTCGCCGGGTCTGAACGGACGGACCGAGAGCTCCGAGCCCCGGAGCATCTCCCACGTGCGCTCGAGGCGTCGACGGAGCGCCCCGACGGCGCCCTCGACCCCCTCCGCACGTGCGTTCTCCGCCGTCGGTGCGTCCCCCGCCATCGTTGTCGTACCGGTGTACACGCGGCACCGAGTTAAAAGGCCCCCGCTGATTATCGAACTCGCGAGTACGCGATCTGCCGTGACGGAGCCCGTTACGTTCATACGGGCGGGCCGCTAAACACGAGATAGGAAATGCGGCGTGACTACTTCGAGTTGACCGTCGAGGGCGTTGGAGACGACGCCGACGAGCCGACGACCCCCCTGGTCCGCATCGACTTCCACGGACCGGAGGGCCTCTTACGCGACCGGCTCTCGGACGCCGACGGCGACCTGCTCTCCGCGGGCGAGATCGACGTGGCCTTCCGACTCCGCGAACCGCTCGAGAGCGGCGACGCCGAGGGCGTCGTGGGCGTGACGAACCGCTTCACGGGTGACTTCGTCCTCGAGCTCAACGAGACCGCGGACGACGTCCTCCCCTTCATCCGCGCCGCCCGCGAGTCCGTCGACGCCACCGACGGCGACGACGCGCGCTACCGCGTCGAGATCGACCTCGACGGCGAGCGGATCGTGAGTTACGACAAGGAGACGTTCCTCGTGTACGACCACGAGGGGAACCTCCTTCGCGGCGAGAGCCTGATCCCCTCCGGCGTCGAGCTTTGAACCCGGTAAATCACGGTTCCGACCGCCGAGTCACAGGCTGACGTTGTCGGCGACGAACCGCACCGAGTCGCCCGGTCGGAGGTCGAACGCGCCGTCTCCCCGACCGTCGTTGACGTCGCACTCCGCGTAGCCGTGGCTCCCCACGGTGACGAGCCGATCGCCGGGTCCGACCGCGCCGAACGTCTCCGCCACCGGCGTGAGGTCGCCGTCGACGCGGATCCAGTCGCGTCCGCGGACCAGTTCGCCGGGGACGTTGGTTATCACGTTCCCGAACCGGTCGATCGCGAGCACCTCGCCGTCGATGACCGCGGCGTCCCCGTCGTCGTCGCGCTCGACGCTCGGCTCCGGGAAGACCAGATCCACGGGGTCGCTCGCGGGCTCGAGGTCGTCCATGGCGTCGAGAGCGTCGGCGACCGCCTCGGAGTCGGCCGCGCCCGACGTTCCGTCCGTTGATTCGTCGAGCGCCGCCCGGATGCGTGCGGCGGTCGGCGCGAACACGTCTCGGCCGTGGAAGGTCTCGCTCGCCGGGTCGTCGACCGCGATGGTCCATATCTCGATGTCGGCGTCGTCCGTCGCCAGCGCCCGTGCCGGGGGCATCGCGAGCCCGTTGTCGGGCGCGACGAGGACGTGAGAGCCGGCGCGGACGACGATCGCGTCGCGGCCCGTTCCCACGCCGGGGTCGACGACCGCGCAGTGGACGGCGGGCGGGAACTCCGGGAGGACGAACCGGAGCCAGAACGCGGCCGCCCGCGGGTCGCCGCGAGGCAGGTCGTGGGCGATGTCGATCAGCTCCGCGTCCGTGTGCCGGCGGATGACTCCTTTCATCGCGGCGGGGTACGGCGAGCCGAAATCGGAGGTAAGCGTGATCACTGGTCCGAGGGTTCCTCGCCGTTCGTGTCGGTCTCGGCGATCCGGCGGATGCGCTCGACGCCGCCGACCTCGTCAATCACGTCGGCGACGGCGTCGGGAACGAGGGCGTCCCAGTCGCGGCCGTGGATCATGCGCTCGCGGAGCTCGGTCCCCTCCAGCACGTCGCGGCGGAACATCGGCGACTGACGCGCCTCGACGCCGGCCTCCTCGAAGAGCCGGACGACGAGCGGGTTGTTCGAGTAGGCCACGTCGAACCGCGGGGTCATGCTCCGGACGTGGCTCACCCACACGGAGTTGCGGTCGAGGTCCTCGATGGGGACGACGTAGGTGGTGACGTCGAGGTCCTGGACGGCCTTCGTGACCATCATCACCCGCTCTCCGGCGGTGAACGGGTTGCGGGTCGTGTGCGAGTCGCCGGCGGAACCGATCCCCAACACCAGCTCGTCGACCTCCTCGGCTATCTCCTCGACCATGTGTCGGTGGCCGTCGTGAAACGGCTGGTACCGCCCGATGTAAAAGCCCCGCATGCGTACACGATGTGACGCCGGGATTTATAAACCCAGTGGGACCCGAACGCCGACGTATACGGGCGTTATATGCCGATATCGGAGGTCTAACGCGTTAGGGGGCAAGTGTCGCGGGGAGAAAGTATATCAGTAGCCGACCCTTCCGTTCGGGTAACGGATATCGATTCTATGAGCAACGAGAAGGACACGAACGACCCGCCGGAGGAGGACGCCGCGCCCCCGGACGACTCCGCGTCGGAGGAGGCGGACGAGGACGTCCGGCGTCCGACCGAGAACGGCGAGGACGCCCCCGACGAGGAGCGTCGGGGCCGCTCCGGAGGTGGGGCGGATCACACGGAACCGGAGCCGATCGACGACGGGTTCCGCGAGCCCGAGGTCGCCCCGGTCGAGGAGGACCCGACCGACGGGGACGCCTCGGTCGTCGGGGACGACCTCGACGAGAACGGGATCGATCCCGGTGACGGGGGACTCGAGTCCGTCGAGGACGAAGTCGACGACCCCGACGACGGCGGGATCGACGACCTCGGCAGCACCGTCGAGGTCGAGGGCGCGGAGATCGATGAGGACCCCGACGAGGACGACCTGCTCGGGGGACTCAAGATCGACACCACCTCCGAGATCTCGATCCCCGACCGCCTCGTCGACCAGGTGATCGGGCAGGAACACGCCCGCGACGTGATCATCAAGGCGGCCAAACAGCGCCGCCACGTGATGATGATCGGCTCGCCGGGGACCGGGAAGTCGATGCTCGCGAAGGCGATGTCCGAACTCCTCCCCAAGGAGGAGCTTCAGGACGTCCTGGTGTATCACAACCCCGACGACGGCAACAAGCCGAAGGTCCGGACCGTCCCGGCCGGCAAGGGCGAACAGATCGTCGACGCCCACAAGGAGGAGGCCCGCAAGCGCAACCAGATGCGGTCGCTTCTCATGTGGATCATCATCGCCGTCGTGTTGGGCTACGCGCTCATCATCGTCGGCCAGATCCTCGTCGGCATCATCGCCGCCGGGGTCGTCTACCTCGTCTTCCGCTACCTAAACCGCGGCTCGGACGCGATGATCCCGAACCTGCTCGTGAACAACGCGGACACCAAGTCCGCGCCGTTCCGCGACTCGACGGGCGCACACGCCGGCGCGCTGCTCGGCGACGTGCGACACGACCCGTTCCAGTCCGGCGGGATGGAGACGCCGAGCCACGACCGCGTCGAGGCCGGCGCGATCCACAAGGCGAACAAGGGCGTGTTGTTCATCGACGAGATCAACACGCTCGACATCCGGAGCCAGCAACACCTCATGACGGCGATCCAGGAGGGCGAGTTCTCGATCACGGGCCAGTCCGAGCGCTCCTCGGGTGCGATGGTCCAGACCGAGCCCGTCCCCACGGACTTCGTCATGATCGCGGCGGGGAACCTCGACGCGATGGAGAACATGCACCCGGCGCTGCGGAGCCGGATCAAGGGGTACGGCTACGAGGTGTACATGGAGGACACCATCGAGGACACCCCCGAGATGCGCCGCCAGTACGTGCGGTTCATCGCCCAGGAGGTCGCCAAGGACGGCCGTCTGCCGGAGTTCACGTCGGAGGCGATCGAGGAGGTCATCCTCGAGGCCAAACGCCGCTCCGGGCGGAAGGGTCACCTGACGCTTCACTTCCGGAACCTCGGCGGGCTCGTCCGCGTCGCCGGCGACATCGCCCGCGGCGAGGACGCCGAGTTCACCACCCGCGAGCACGTGCTGTCCGCGAAGGGGCGCTCCCGCTCCATCGAACAGCAGCTCGCCGACGACTTCATCGAGCGCCGGAAGGACTACGAGTTGCAGGTCTCGGACGGCTACGTCGTCGGCCGCGTCAACGGGCTCGCCGTCATGGGCGAGGACTCCGGTATCATGCTCCCCGTCATGGCCGAGGTCGCGCCCTCGCAGGGGCCCGGCGAGGTCATCGCCACCGGCCAGCTCAAGGAGATGGCTCAGGAGTCGGTCTCGAACGTCTCGGCGATCATCAAGAAGTTCTCCGACGAGAACATCTCCGAGATGGACATCCACATCCAGTTCGTCCAGGCGGGCCAGCAGGGCGTCGACGGCGACTCCGCGTCGATCACGGTCGCGACCGCGGTGATCAGCGCGCTGGAGAACGTCGGCGTCGACCAGAGCCTCGCGATGACCGGCTCGCTGTCGGTGCGCGGGGACGTGCTCCCCGTCGGCGGCGTCACCCACAAGATCGAGGCGGCCGCGAAGGCCGGCTGTACCCGGGTGATCATCCCGCAGGCGAACGAGCAGGACGTGATGATCGAGGAGGAGTACGAGGAGATGATCGAGGTCATCCCGGTGAGCCACATCAGCGAGGTCCTCGACATCGCCCTCGAGGGCGAGACCGAGAAGGACTCGCTCGTCTCCCGGCTGAAATCGATCACGGGGTCGACGCTGAAGGAGGGGAGCGTCTCCGGTCCCTCCAGCCCGAGCCCGCAGTAGGCTGCCGATCCGGTCCCACCCCCTTTTTGTACGGTCGGGGCCGTACGGAAGCGCATGTCCGGAAAGCCGACGGTCGGCGAGTACATGACCCGGGACGTCGAGACCGTCAGCCCCGACGACACGGTGGCGACCGTCGCGAAACGAATGGTCGAGACGGCCGGCCACAAGGGGTTTCCCGTCACGCAGGGGCGAACCGTCGAGGGATTCGTCTCCGCGGGCGACCTGCTCCTGGCCGACGAGGACGCCCCCGTGTTCACGGTGATGTCCGAGGACTTGATCGTCGCCCACCCCGACATGAAGGTCACCGACGCCGCCCGCGTGATACTGCGGTCGGGGATCCAGAAGCTCCCGGTCGTTGACGACGCCGACAACCTCGTCGGCATCATCTCGAACGCGGACGTCGTCCGCTCACAGATCGAGCGGGCGACGCCGGGAAAGGTCGGCAAACTGATGCGTACCCTCGAGCAGATCCACGGCGTCGAGCTCGACGAGGAGCGTCGCGACGTCCGCCTCGACGACCTCACGCCCACGCAGGCGCGGGTGTACGCCGACGAGCTGGAGGGGAGACAGTACGAACTGGACCGCGGGCTCGCGGAGCCGCTCGTCGTCATCGACAACGGCGGCGTCCTCCACCTCGCGGACGGTCACCACCGCGTGATGGCCGCCCACGAGATGGGGCTCGAGTCGATGGACGCGTACGTGATCGTCACGAGGAGCCCCGTCGACCTCGGGATGGCCAAGACCGCGGAGAAGGAGGGCTTGGACTCGATCGCCGACATCGAGGTGGTGGATTACGCGCGCCACCCGCTCGTCGAGACGACGAAGCGGCTCCAGTGACCGCGGCCGGGAGCTTTTTCGACTCCGACGGAGAGTCGGAGACATGTCCGAGTATTCGGTCCGTGCGGAGTGGGAACGGCTCTCGGCGGTCAGGGTACACACGCCGGGGCTCGAACTGTGGTCCGGGAGCCTCGCGCCCGAGGCGAACCTGTTCGAGGACCACGTTCCCCCCGAACAGGCGCGGCGCGAGCACGAGCAGCTCGTCGACACGCTCAAGTCGACCCACGTCGAGGTCCATCGACTCGCCGACGACCTCGCGGCCGGGGGCGCGCTCGACGACCTGACGCGGGACGCACTCGAGGCGGGCGGCGTCGACCGGATCGACGACGTGCTCGCGACGTTCTCGCCTCGAGAGAAGCTCCAGATCGTGCTCTCGCGGCCGAGCCTCACGCCGGAGACGACGGCGGACGGGGGAACCGACGGCGCGTCGGTGACCCTCGACGCGCCGATCTCGAACGTCTACTTCCAGCGTGACACGACGATCGTCGGGGACCGGGGACCGATCCTCTGTCACATGTCGAAGCCGATCCGGCGACGGGAGGAGCCGATCGTCAAGCGCGCCTGGGAGTCGATCGGCGCGGACCTCCGTTACGAGATGGCGGGCGAACCGCTCGAGGGTGGCGAGTTCATGCCCGCCGGGGAGTTCGCGCTGCTCGGCGTCTCGGCCGAGGTGGACGGCGAGGAGCACGTCATCCGGACGAGCTACGAGGCGGGCGAGCGGCTGATGGACGAGGGTGCGGTCTCGTACGACGAGTTCGGGCTCGTCCGTGCCCCCCTCGAGGCGGACCGGCGGGTGCGGGTCGACCGCGGGCTCGGATCCCGCGTGATGCACCTGCTCGGCTGGTTCAACATCGCCGCCGAGGGGTTGGCCGTGCTCGACGCGGACCTGGCGAAGGCGGCCGACGTCGACGTCTACCGGCGTCGCGGCGATTCCTACGAACTCAGCCACACGACCTCGACGCTCGAGTACGTGCGCGACGAGAAGGGGTTCGACGTGATCGACGTCGCCGACGGGGAGCGGTGGCCGACCAACTTCCTCGCCATCGACGACGGAACCGTGATCCCGCTCTACGAGCCCGACGAGGAGGGTGAGTACCGGCCCGAAGACAACCCCACGATCGAGGCGCTCCGCGACCGGGGCGTGACCGTGCTCCCCGACGACGTCGGGATCCCCCGGGCCGCGCTCACGAACGGGGCCGGCGGCCTCCACTGTATGACGACGCCGATCGCCCGCGAGTAGCCCGGCGATCCGACGGACACCTTTTTGTAAACGAACCGAGTAGTTCTAGGCATGGGACGAATCAGAACCGCGGTCTCACGGGCGAAGTACGCCGCCGTCGGCGCGGCCATCGGCGCGGCCGTCGGCGGACTGGTGAACCGGAACGCGGCGAGCACCGGCGGCGCGCTCGGCGGCCTCGCCGGGGCGACGGTCGGCGAGATCAGAGCCGGCTCTTCCGATCTCTTCGGAAGCGTTCGGTCCGGTGACGACGCGGACTCGGAGGAGGACGACGCGGGATCGATCGGGTCCGCCGCCTGAGGCGGTCGGCGGCTATCGAACCCCTCCGCGGCTTCACGCAGGTGGCGGTGTCGGCCGAAGCACCTCGACCGTTAAGGGGGAATGAACGGACCGACCGAGACAGTTCGCCGGGCGACCGTTGCTACCCTGAGGATATACGACACGAAAAGCGTCAGCGGTACGGTGACGACGCCGATACCGAGACTGACGACGACGGGAAGCGTCGAGGGCGGGATCGTAACGGAGTTCGTCCGGTACACGAGCGTCAACACGATCGTCGTGACGAACGCTATCAACCCGGTGTAGACGATCATCCGCGAGAGTTCCGCAAAGTCCTGTTGGAGGGCTATCGTCTTGTAGAACTGACGGACGATGGCGATGGATTCGAGAAGCCTCTCGATCGCCCGAAACTCCGCCTGAACCTCCTCCGGGAGTGACTCGGAATATCCGTTTCGTAGACGTTGGACCGCCCGTAGATTCACGGCATATTCGGTTCCCAAGAGGATGCTGAGCACGTGACCTACCCGAGTGTCGTCTTCAACCTGAGAGTCGATGTTCTCCCCGTACTCGCCGATGTCACGGAGCGCGTTCGTCACCTCACTCGGCGGGTCCCGACCCCCGGAATCGTTCATCGAACGGAGGGTTGACGCCCGCTCGCTCAGCGTCCGAGCGATGAGTGAGAGAAACGCAGCCGGGTCGTTCGGACTCGATGGCCGTCCCGCGAGGTCTGCGACGTCCTCGTGGAGTTCACGCGCCCCATCCAGACGCTCCATCAGCGCGTCGATGGTTCCCGTCACACGTGACATGACGAGTTGATTTATCGATAGAGTGATCGTGATTATCGTCATGACGCCGGCAGTAAGACCGCTCGAAAAGAGCGAGTCGACGGAGCTGTCCGGTCCCACAGCGAGGACGTCACCCCAGATCAGTACGCCGACGATCCCGGCGATACCGACGGTGATGCCGCCCGCGACGATGCGCCGATCCCCCTCGATAAGCACCCATGCGGCCACCCGTTCCCGGGCGGTTTTCTCGTATACGGAACTCTCCGTTCGGATCTCGGGACCCATTTTCTACCAGCACCTTGAAGCGATACGTCTCTCTCCTCTGTAGCGAGATCGATCCTCTCCAGTCGGCGTGAAACGGGTCCGTGTACCCACCGATCGGTGGCGGTCGTCACGCCGGTACCGACAGCGAGCGCCAGCAACGTCCGCAAGCCCGAATCGGCGTCGACCGTCGCGTTCGGTTACCCGACGGTCGACGGCCGCGAGAAGTGGATCCGTCGCGGGTCGTGCGGGGTTCCTCCGAGTCGATGCCATCGCCGTCGAGGGTGCCGACGTCGTTACGGTCATCTCGGTGATCCGTCCGGCCGCTCGGCTGCTCGACGCCGGGTCGGCGCTGCCGTTCCTGGACGTCCCGGCGTCGATCGGTCCCGTTCGCCGGTCCGTTCCGGCCCGAGTGGCCCCTCCTCTCGCTTGACGGGGTCGGTCCCGAGTCGCTCGCCGTCAGTCGGATCGATCACGGACCGCCCGGAACAGTTTCCAGAGGAGGTGGAGGGTGGTAACGACGCTGGACGCGTAATACGCGAGCTTGAGTAGGCGCTTGATCATGACTCAACGGAGAGAAGGACCGGACGAACCATAATCGGGCGGCATGCGAGCGCAAGCCCTTGGAGTCCTCCCCGCGCTAAGGGTGGGGCTTTCGCCCCGAGCCTCCGGTTATCCGGGCGGTCGAGAACGTGGCGAGTCGTAACTTCGGATCGAGAAGGGCTCGCCGTCGATGTGGCTCCCGTTGAACGGGGTCGAAACGGGCGGCCAGCCGCCTACGCCGACTCCTCGCTGTCCCCCTCCACGTCCGTGCTGCCGCCGCGGTCCGAGTAGTTCTTCCGGCCGATCGCCTCGTCACTGACCATCCCGATGACGTTCTGGCGCACGTCGTCGGCGGATTCGTAGGTCGCCTCGCCCTGCGGTTCCACCACCGTCCGAAGCGTCACCGTGTCGTCTCCCAACCCTAGTTCACGGTCGCCGTACCGCTCCAGTAAGGTCTCCAGATCGATCGGGTACTCCTCGTCGTCGAGTTCGTCGTCGAGGGGACCGAGCTCCACACCCTGCTCGCGGCTGTCGTCGTTCTGGTCGGTCGTCATCCTCGTAGAGTCGTTCCGAAGCCATTTACCCACTGTCCCGGCCCCTGCCGGGTGGAGGGACACGCCCGTACGGGCGACCCGGCCGGAACGGGTCCGATCGGCACCCTGCGCGATCCGGAATCTCTCCTCAGTGGCGTTTCGCTCGTGGATCTTCCCGCCCGGTGAGTCCCATGAAGAGTAACCTCTGCTTAAAGAATAGCGGACTTCCTAACAATCCGATAGCAGCGCGATCGGAAGGTAATGTCTCGAACGCCCCCCATCGCTCCGGACGAAAGGATCCCGGAACACTACGTTCCGCGATCGGACATCGAGCGGGGAAGCGCCCAACGTGGCATCGCCACCGGTGTCCCCACCGTGTCCAATGGAGCCTAGTATGGCAGAAACCGTGATCATTTACAATCCGCAGAGCGGGGGCGGCTCCCATGCCGACGAGGTCGGTGCCCGAGCGGACCTGTATGAGTATACGGTCGAACGGTCCGAACGAGCCGGCGAAGCGGTCACGCTGGCGCGGGAGGCCGTCGAGGCCGGATACTCGACGATCGTGGCCGGCGGTGGCGACGGGACGGTCAACGAAGTCGTTCAGGGGATCGATCGGGCTGACGCCTTCGACGACGTCACGCTCGGCATCCTGCCCCTCGGAACGGGCAACAACTTCGCGAAACAGATCGGCATTACCGATCTAGAAACGGCGTTCGCTGCCCTCGATGACGGCGTCAGGCGTACCATCGATATCGGGATGGCGACCGACCGGCCCTTCGTGAACTCCTGTGTCGCAGGACTAACGGCCACGTCAGTTAGCGAGACGTCCGGTGGGTTGAAGTCTCGCATCGGTGGGTTGGCATACGTGCTCACGACGCTCCGGACCGTGACGGAGTTCGAGCCGCTACGGCTTACCGTTGATGACGGGACGAGTGACGGCGACGCGCCGACTTGGAGCGGTGAAGCGCTCTGTGTGGTGGTCGGGAACGGCCGTCAGTTCGCGGCGGACGGGACGACACAGGCCGACATGGAGGACGGTCTCTTCGAGGTCGTGATCGTCAAGGACGTGCCCGCGATCGATCTGATGAGTGAGAGGGTACTCGAGCGCCTGTTCGGACAGGACTCGGCACACATCGACCGGTTCCGAGCCTCGTCGCTGGACGTCAGGAGCCACTCGTCGGACCCCGTCAGATTCAGTTTGGACGGGGAGACCATCCAACGGCACGACCTCGTGGTCGACGTTCGACCGAACACGCTTCGGCTCGTCGTCGGGGAGGGATACGACCCTGCCCCGACGGACACATGAGACGGAACGGTTCCGCGAGCGACCGGGAAACGACTCGTCACCTGGGGGACCGATGTTCACCGTAGACCTCCACGCGCACACCCGGTTCTTCCACGGCTTCCGGGGGGAACCGACCCCCTACGATCCGGTCGGAGCGCGTCTGTTGGCACTCTGGGGGCGGCGATCCGGGCTCGACGGTATCGCATTGACCAATCACGACTACTACAGCCCGTTCGACGGCGCGACGGGGGAGCCACAGTTCATCCCGGGCATCGAAGTCACGACGACGGTCGGCCACCTCCTGGTCGTCGGACCGGATCCGCCGCGTCGAACGGTTCCCGGTGAATCGACCCCCGAGGAGGTCGTGTCACGGGCGCACGGTAACGGGTGTGCCGCGATCATCGCGCATCCGTATCGGCGGAGTCGCGTTCGCGAGAGCGACGCGGACTTCGATGCCGTCGAGATAAACGGGAAGCACCCCGACAACGCCGAGCGTGTGCGGGCGCTCTCCGAATCGCTCGGGATACCGGTCGTCGGGGGGAGCGACGCCCACTATCCCTTCGAGGTCGGGCGGACGGTGACCCGGATCGAGGCGGCGGAACTCACGCCGGAAACGGTGGTCACGGCGATCCGGGAGGGAGCGGTTTCGGTGGACGTTCGCGACTCACGGGTCGACGAACTCATGCGAACCGGATACGGATGCGTTCACCGGTACCTCTGAGGTCCTCCGTGCTTCCCGTCCGAAGAGCTGAGAGATCGACCCGAGTATCTCAGCGCTCCCTCATTCGTATACCTCGCCCTTCCGTGTCCTGAAGCTGACCCACGTTCCGAGGGTTCGAGACCCGTTGGCCGAGCGCCGTCCGTCATTAGCCCGTGTCAGAGGTACGCATCGTCCCACTCGTCGGCCAGATGAACGTTGCCACAGTTCCCGCACTCGAGCCTATCCTGTCCGTCGGTGGAGACGTTCGTACCCCCACACTGCGAACAGAAGTATCCGTACGCGTCCTCCTCGTCGTCCGCGGAGTACACGGTGAAGAACGGGGCCATACTGCCGGGAACGCTGTCGTCGTGATCGACGGGTCGGTCACCCCCGTCGACGGCGACGACCTCGGGGACCGTGACGGTCGGTTCGGTCGACGTCTCCGTCGATTGGCCCGCCGTGTACACGATGACTGCGAACTCCTCTCCGCCGATCAGTATCCGTTCGTGATCGCCCTGTTCGAGGCCGAACCCCTCGAGGAACTCGCCGCCCTCGACGGCCTCGTCGAGGATACACGCCGCGATCGGCTTCTCGGCGAACCGCTCGCGAACGCGCTCGAGCAGCGCCGTGGCGATGCCCCCGCCCCGTGCCGCCGGGTCCACGTGGAGCCACCGGATCGTCGCTTTCGTTCCGATCTCGACGGTGATGAACCCGCGGACGGTTTCCGTGCCGTCGACCTCCTCTTCGACGACCAACACCGCCGTCTCCGCATCGTCGAGCAGGTCGGCCAGCGACGCGTCGTCGAACTCCTCCTCGAGCATCGTCTCGATCTGTTCCGGACTGAGCGAGTACGACGATCGTAGCGAGTCGCGCGCGATCGCTCTGATCCGTTCTCGGTCGGTCGACTCCGCAGGACGAACGTTCATGTGAGTTGGTTTCTTTGAGTCATCAGCAATCCGATGTTCATGCGTCAACACACCGATGTCTCATACTGAAAACGAGAACTCAGCGGGAGACGAACCGATGGAGGTCCAGTGGGCGGTGTTACCGTTCAGGCGAACCCCGTCCTCCTCGACGGTCCCGATGCGAGCGGTGTCGAGCCGGTCGTCGTTGTCGGGATCGTCCTCGTGGTCACGAGAGTGATCACGTCATACCGGATGTGAGATCCGTGTAAGTATTGTCGGCTTGCTCTCGCAAGGCATTGATACGTCATTGCGATTCGGCCCGAATGTAGGCTGTAACCCGTACTCGCGTAAGGTTCAAGGACACTGGCGTTCATTATTTAACATGGTTGATGTGTCATTTCACAGTATGATCGATCCGGACGTCGACCGCCGCTGGGTGACCGCCCGGATCGGCGGCCGGGACGGGACCGGACTCCCCTCGGTGCGGATGGCGGTCCGGTTCGGCGACCCGGAGCGGTCGCTCGCGTTCCCGCGCGTCCCCGCGACGACGACCGGACCGGAACCGTCGTCCGTCTCGCCGGGACGGCTCCCGTCACAGGGGTGGTGACATGGACCGAGTCGAGAGCGAACTCACGGATCGATTGCCGCCCCGCGCCAGGCTCGGTTGGTGGGCGTTCGTCTTCCTCCTCGGCGCGGCAGTCGCGTACGTCGTCGGCTCCTTCATCGGACTCGTCGTCTTGGGGCTGTTCGGCTACTACGCCACTCGGCCGATCTGCGTCCGGCTTAGGTCGGTAACGGGCTCCCGACACCTCGCGGCGATGCTTACGGCGCTGTCCGTCCTGGTCCCGATCCTGCTGCTGTTCGTGCTCGCCGGCCTCCGTCTGTTCCAGGCCGTTCAGCGCCAGTTCGAGGGCGGAGAACTCGTCGGTACGCTCATCTCCCGGATCACGGGTGTCGGTGCGCTCTCGACGGGACAACGTGATCAGCTGGTGTCGCTGCTTTCGAACCCCTCGTCGGCCCTCGACGCGAGCGGCTCGTTCTGGTCCAACGTGGGGACCGCCGTGACCGCGCTCCAAGGCGTACTGGGCGGGCTGTTCCTGCTTGGACTCGCCACGACGCTGGCGTACTTCCTGCTCGCCAACGACGCCGACGTCTCGGAGGGCCTGATCGAGCTGTTCGGGGGGCGCGATTCGACGGCGTACGCGTACGCCGTCGCGGTCGACGCCGACTTGGAATCGGTGTTTTTCGGCAACCTGCTGTTCGTCGTCGCCTCGTCCGTCCTGGCGACCGTCACGTACGCAGTAACGAACCTCGTGGCGCCGCCTGGACTCCAAGTACCGATGGTGCTCGTGGCCGGGATCCTGACCGGACTCGCGAGCCTGATACCCGTCGTCGTCGGCAAGATCGTCTACATTCCCATCGTCGCGTCCCTCGGCTTCCAAGCCGTCAGCACCGATCAAAGCCAGGGAAGCCTCGTCTTCGTCGGGGTCGTCCTCGTGGCCTACGTGCTCCTTCTGGACGTCCTGCCACAGTCCTTCCTACAGCCCTACCTGTCCGGGCGACGGATCGATCCGATCTTGCTGTTGTTCGCCTACCTGATCGGACCGATCCTGTTCGGCTGGTACGGGTTCTTCCTCATGCCGATCCTGTTCGTGCTCGTCCTCGAGGCGATCCGGATCGTCCTCCCGGAACTGCTCAGCGGGGAGCAACTCCGTCCCGAGGCGACTGTCGCGGAGGAGATCGGGACGGATCCACAGGAGGCGCGAGCCGAACGAGACGACGCCCAGGACGACACCCAGGACGACGCCCAGGACGACACTCAGGACGACGATTCCGGTTCCGACCTCGACCGTGACCCGGATCCGGCTGAGAGTTGAGATCGAGGCCACGGGCCGTCTCGGGTTGCGCTCGCAAGCCCCGACCTTATCACGCTCAGAGCCGCGTGACTCCCATGGCGATCGTCGATACACTGATCGCGTTCCCGATGAGCCCGCTCCTCGGCGTGACGGGAACTGACGTTCGTGGGTCCGATCGGTTCGACGCACTTGGGGACACCCGGTGTGTAGGATCGTGAGACACGATCCCGCAAACGGGAGCTGTGGGCCTCCCGTTCGACGGCCCTCGTTCGCCTCCGGCAGGACGTGTCGGGACGGGTGGCGGTTCGGCGTCGAGCACGCGCTCGTCGTCGAGTTCGAAGCGACGCGGCCATGAGCGTCGTCGACTACTACTGGAGCTTCCGCGACTGGTTCCCGGTCCCGCAGCGAAACGGGCGGTTCAACCTGATCCGATGGGTCCTGCTGGAGGCCGATCGACTCGCGGTCACCGGCGCGTTGCTGTCGTTTATGTTCTCGGCGCTCATGCTCATCGGGTCGGTCTGGCCCTTCGAGATGCAAAGGGTCCTCACGGAGACGCCGGCGGTCCAGAGCATCCTGAGTTCGCTGTTGAGTGGCATCATCCTGCTCGTGTCGATCGTGGTGTCGATCAACTCGACCGTGCTCTCCCACGACATCACCTCCGTGGAGACGCAGGGGAACCGTATCCAGGGAGTCATGCAGTTCCGACGGGACGTCGGTCGGCTGGCCGAGAGCGGACAGAACCCCACGGATCCGGCCTCGTTCCTCGATCTGATGGCATCGGTCATTCACGACCGCGCGAACGCCGTCGAGGGGGTCGCCACGGGGAGCGACGAGGACCTAACCCGGGATATACAGACGTTCGTCGACGAGGTCATCAAAACGGTCGAGCCGCTGGGTGACCACGCCGACAGTGCCTCCGGCACGGAGTTCGGTGTCCTCTGGATCGGTCTGGAGACGGAGTACGGGACGTTCATGGATCGCTCGCGGACGCTGCGGAGCTCCCACGAGGGCGAACTATCCGATACGTTCGACGAACGGCTGGACGACCTCATCCAGGCGTTCCAGCTGTTCGCGACCGGCAAGGAGTACTTCAAAACGCTGTATTACACTCGGGAGGTGTCCCAGCTGTCGCGGACGCTCCTCGTGGTCTCGCTGCCATCGATCCTCGTCACCGCGTCGGCCATTCTCGCGATCAACGCGGAGCTCCTGCCGGATGCGTGGGTCTTCGGTCTCCCGCCCCTGATGAGCTTCGTCGCGACCGTGTTCACGATCGCGCTGGCTCCGTTTCTCGTGTTGACCGCGTACATGCTCCGGCTCACAACGGTCGCCCAGCGAACCGCTGGAGCGGGGCCCTTCTCCCTGTGACGGCGAGGGCCGAGACCGCACACGCAGGGTCTTTCCCCCGCACACGCAGGCAACGTCGTTAATGGACCGGCAGCATCCCCGATCAACGATGGACACCGTCGTCGCGGTCGAGACGCGGATGGGAGTCGCTTCCGCCGGGGGCACTCGGGTCGTCGACGCCCGACCGGCGTCACGCTCCGCACGCGAGCCGGCCGGCTCGGGGGCATCGCTCGTATGGTAGACGTGACCGGCCACCTCGGCATGGCACTGCTCTGGCTCGCGCCGGCGTGGTTCCTCCTCGACGGTCCGAGAACGGCGGGAACGTTCGTCGTCTCGGGCGTTCCCTTCGGAATGTTGCCGGACGTCGACCTCGTCCTCGAGGGGCTTCTCCCGACCGTCAAGCACCACGGAGTGTTTCACACCGTACTCGCGGTGACGATCTTCGCCGCGATCCTCGGCCCCGTCGTCGGGAAGGTCGTCGAGAGGGTCGCCGGTGGCACTGACTGGTTCTCTCCCGAAGCGGCGGCCCACGGCATCCGGTTCGGCTTCCTGGCGGTCTGGATACCCGGACTCGCCCACGTCTTCGCGGATATGCTCTCGGCGCCGGACATCGCCGATTCCATCGAACCGCTCTGGCCGGTCTATCACGGGTCGATCGGCGTCGACCTCGTCTGGTACAACGATCCCGTCGTCAACTGGGGGCTTCTCGTCGCCGGCGTCCTCGTCAACGCCGGGCTGTATCTGTACACCGGTGGTCGGTCCCCGTCCGACTGAGGGGGACCGCTCGCGGATCGACCCCACCGAGAAGTCCTTGCGAACGCAAGCCCGGGCCTATTGTACGTCGGCCCGGTAACCATCCCGTGAACAGATCGATACTCGGCGGACGAACGTTACGGAGACTGGGAATCGTATCGACGCTGCTGGACGCCGCTGCGGCGTTCGCCCGCCGAGATATCCGGACGGGGATCCTCCTGCTCGGTGCGGCCGTCGCGTCGAAATGGGTGCCGGGATTGGGCGTGGTCGCCTCCATCCTCACCCGACTCCACCGGAGGATCGGGCGACTACCGAGGGGTCAAGCATGAGCGAGAACGCGGGATCGGAGCCGGACTCGGAGAACGGACCCATCACTCCCGGCGAGACGGTGTACGACGAGGACGGACGGGTCCTCGGGCAGGTCCACGAGTACACCGCCGACGGGTTCGAGGTCACGACCACGGAGAGCGGCTCAACCGGCGGGGACGACGCGGAGAGCCTTCCGGGACAGGAGTTCGGTGAAGGGTACCTGATGTGGCGCTGTTCGGAGTGCGGCGAGATGGGAGACCTCGAGGGGGGAATGCCGGACCCCTGTCCGGCGTGTGGCGCCCCGGAGGAGGCGATCGTCGCGGTCGAAGAGGACTGACCGCGGTACGATGCCCCGGACGGCGGCACCTCGGTGAGAGGAGGCATCCGTGCCGAGACCGGGGACTGGACGAAAC
This sequence comes from Halorubrum aquaticum, assembly GCF_900113615.1. GTDB lineage: Archaea > Halobacteriota > Halobacteria > Halobacteriales > Haloferacaceae > Halorubrum > Halorubrum aquaticum. The sequence goes on along the minus strand of NZ_FOPZ01000004.1, from coordinate 64,601 downwards.
GACGCGACCGGTCGGTTGACCGTCTCCGAACTCGGATGTCGCCACCGAGTTCGAGGACGGGAACGCGAGGGTCGGCACGCCGTTGATCCTCGCTCCGTCCGGCTGCTGTCGGATCGAAGTACCCGACGAACACGTGAGATGCCGCGGATGCGAGCTCCGAGTCGGTTCACCGGCTCCTGTAGTGCCGGATTAATACACTAATAACGAAAGTTAATTGTGAACTATACTCCGGTTTTAATATGTGGGATGGACAAGCGAGCGACCGCCATGGTCACACTACTGTCGGCCGCTCTTCCCCAGGAGAAGTTCGTTCTCACGGAGACGTTGTCGTCGGTTCCGAACGCGAGCTTCGAGGTCGAGGGGGTGGTCGAGACGTGCGAGACCAGCGTGATGCCCCTTATCTGGGCGAGCGCCGGCGACCACGATCACCTCGATACGGCCCTCTTGGACGATCCCACGACGGAGGAGGTCGAGTTACTCTCGGATCAGGCCGACCAGTGGTTGTATCGGATGAAATGGGTCAACGACGTTCAGGGTCTGCTCGAGACGCTCGTGACGAATCAGGCAACGATCCTGACGGCGACGACGAGCGACGGGCGCTGGGTCGTACGGCTCATGTTCCCGACCCACGACGGCGTGAGCGAAACGATGGCCCACTGTAAGGAGCACGACATCGATCTGGAGATGATCGCGATCCGCGAGATGAGCGGCCAACCGGCGGGCCGGTACGGACTCACCGACCCGCAGTTCGTGGCGTTGACGACCGCTTGGAAGCAGGGGTTCTACACGGTCCCCCGGGGAGTCGAGCTCGTCGACGTCGCTGCGGACTTGGGCGTCTCTCATCAGGCGCTCTCCGAACGGTTGCGACGGGGCATCGACGCCCTCGTTCAGGACACGTTGATGGCGGATGATCAACCGGCCGAAATCAGCAGGTGATCTCCTTCAACGAGGAACGGACCGTGGAAGCCCTATCATTGCTGGTCTCGTCTCCATCTGTATGACCGATGAATCGCCGGACGACTCGGAACCGGCAGAGGAAGCCGAACTCGGCAGCGAGATCGCCGATCACAGCACGGAGCTGAGTTCGATATTGGGTGATGCCTATCGCGGAGAACTGGACCGGGAGACGACGTGGCGATCACGCCTTGACCAGACGACTACTTGGGGTGTGACGGTCGTGGCTGCGATCCTCACGTTCGCGTTTTCCAGTACCGACAATCCACATTACATCGTCCTCGTCGGTATTCTCGCCGTCTCTCTCTTCCTGTTGATCGAGGCACGGCGGTATCGTGACTACGACGTCTATCGCTCACGAGTGCGCCTCTTCCAACAGAACTTGCTTGCGGACGCGCTCGATCCGTCAGCGGGCGTCGAACACGAGGACTGGCGAAGCAAACTCAGTCGGGACTATCGGACGCCGACGCTGAAAGTGTCGATGGTGGAAGCCACGGCGAACCGTCTTCAGCGGATCTACCTCCCGCTTCTGGCTGTCCTACTCGTCGCGTGGCTGTTCCGAATCACGGCGTTCGCGCCGAACGAGAGCCCACTGACGACGGCCACGATCGCCGGCGTCCCTGGAACTCTCGTCGTGACCGTCATCGCTCTCTATTACGCGACAGCCGTTATGATCGTACTCTGGCCTCGGGACAGGGAAGCGAAAGGGGAGTTCAGGGAAGGAGATCCGCACGACTGGAAGGAATCCGGCTGATCACGGTCAGCGGCACTTGATCGTCCCGCGAATTCGGAGAGTCGATCTTGGTGTCCCCTCGACAGCGAATCGTTTCCATCGATCGCCGCTTAAACACGTCCTCGATCGGTCACCGGGAGGAACCCGTCCGACCGATCCGTTCGTGTCTGGCCGAGTTCGGACGCACGCCCGGGACGACGGTTCCGCGTCTTGCCCCGGCCGTTCGGGAACGCATAAACGAGAAGGCCGTCTATGGACCAATAATGACCAACGAACCGGACGCCGCGAACGCGGGGTGGTTTTCGGATCTCGATCCGGAGGACCTCGATGCCGCGGAGGCGGAGATACTCAGGGGAAGCGCCGAAGAGCCGGAGGACTGGCCACGGATCGCCGTCGAGTCCGGGTATGCTGATTCGGAGGAGGAGTACTACGACCGACTCCACGAGGCGACGATACACGCGACGCGGCAGGAAGTACGCGAACGTGAGCGTGCCGACGATCAGCAGTTGATCCACGCCGTCCGGGCGATGGACGACTGCGAGCGCGTCGCGAACGAACTGGCCGAGCGGGCGGCCGAGTGGGCGGGAAGCCGCTTCGACGACGCCGAGCTCGGGATCGCCGGCGCACGCGAGATCGCCGCGCGGGAGCCCGACGGCGACCTCGAGCGACGGGTCGTCTCGCTGTCGGCGCGCGCGGTCGACCTCGCCGACGAGCGGGACGAGCTGTCGGCCACCGTCGACCGGGTCGCGCCCGCGGTCGCGCCGAACCTCGCCGACATGGCCGGGCCGGAGCTCGCGGCGCGGCTGATCGCGCTCGCCGGGGGGCTCGAGCCGCTGGCGAAGAAGCCCTCGGGGACCGTTCAGGTGCTCGGCGCGGAGGACGCGCTGTTCGCGCACCTCTCGGGGCGGGCCCCCTCGCCGAAACACGGGATCATCTACACCCACGAGTTCGTCCGGGGGACCCGCCCCGAGGACCGCGGGTCGGCCGCCCGGGCGCTCGCGGGGAAGCTGGCGCTCGCGGCACGTGCGGACCACTACTCGGGGGAGTACCGCGAGGTGCTCCACGAGGACCTCCGCGAGCGGATGGCGACGATCCGGGCGCGCGCGGCGTCCGAGGAGGTGAACGCGAATGAGTGACCCTGACCTTCCCGTGGGCGTCGAGCGCCGGTCGTTCGACGGCGAGACGCGACTTGCGACCCGCGGCCCGCCGGTCTACGGCGAGCCGACCGACGGCGAGTGGCGCGCGTGGGGCCCCGAGCGGTCGAAGCTCGGCGGGATGTTGGAACTCGGGTTCGACGCCGGCCTCTCCGGCGGCGAGACGGTGTTGTACCTCGGCGCGGCCGCGGGGACGACCGTCAGTCACGTCGCGGACTTCGCCGGCCCGACGTACGCCGTGGAGTTCGCGCCCCGGCCGACGCGGGACCTCCTCGACGTGGCCGAGTCCCGCGACCGGCTGTTTCCCCTCCTGAAGGACGCCCGAAAGCCGGAGACGTACGCGCACGTCGTCGAGCGCGACCTCGACGCGATCGTTCAGGACGTCGCGACCCGCGGGCAGGCGGCGGTCGCGACCCGAAACGCCCGATTCCTCGCCGACGACGGGCGGCTGCTGCTAGCGGTGAAAGCCCGCAGCGAGGACGTCACTGCCGATCCGGACGACGTGTTCGCGGACGTGCTCGCCGAGTTGCGGGGTACCTACGAGGTGCTCGAGACCGAGCGGCTGGACCGGTTCCACGAGGACCACCTCGGGGTCGTGGCGACGCCGAAGTGAGATGCGGAGGAGCGTCCGATGTCGACGCCCTCACCACGTCGGCGGGGTGAAGCCGGCGTTCTCGAGGAGGGGTTTCCAGCGTTGCTGGACGGAGAGCCGCGAGACGCCCATGGCGTCTGCGACGGTTGATTGGGGGCGTTCCTGGCCGCGGATCAGCGCGGCGGCGTAGAGGCTGGCGGCGGCGGTCGCGGCCTTCGAGCGCTCCTCATCGGGGATCTCCGAGAGGAACAGGTCGGTCGCGGTCGAGCACGCGTCGTCGTCGAGGTCGAGGTCAGCACACGCCTCCTCGAGGTGGTCGATCCATTCGGCGTTGTCGACGCGGTCACTCGCCCGGTACATGTCCCGGGGTTGGCGGCCGAGGTACAAAAACGGTCCGTGGATCGTGACGTATCGGTCCCCGAATCCGGGTCCGTTCGTTAGGTTCTTGAGGCGGTTCCGCCTACGAGTGGTCGCGCGCGGGTTGCCGAGCCAGGCCAAAGGCGTAGCGCTTAGGACGCTATCCCGTAGGGGTCCGCCGGTTCGAATCCGGTCCCGCGCATGGCGAGGCGCGAGCGCAGCGAGCGCCTCGGATCACGAACGGCGAGCGGAGCGAGCCGTGAGTGTGAGCGGACCATTCGGTCTACGTCGGTGTCGAGGCGGTGAACACGTCCAAAGCCCCAGCCGCGAGGCGCTCCGCGCCTCTGGCAGCCGGCGGCGGAGCCGCCGGCGACTGCCCCTTTGATTCCCACCCACACCGCACGGCCCCGCACCTCACGCCTCCCCAGCCTCGTCGGTCGCCGGAGGCGACCGACTCCCTCGCGGGCCGGGAGCGGGCCGCCGGCCCGCTCCCGGGCGCGCCACCGCTTGGTTTCGATCGGATCGTACGTCGTCGACCCGCCGGGGACGGTTTCAAGTACTCGCTGCCCTCACCCACGAGCAGTGATGGAGCCGCCCGAGATCGAACGGTTGGACGAGCGGACGATCCAGCGGATCGCGGCGGGCGAGGTGGTCGAGCGGCCGGCCAGCGTCGTCAAGGAGCTGATCGAGAACAGCCTCGACGCGGGCGCGACCCGGGTCGCCGTCTCGGTCGAGGCCGGCGGCACCGAGGGGATCCGTGTCCGCGACGACGGCGTCGGGATCCCGGCCGACCAACTCGAGGCGGCCGTCGCCGAACACGCCACCTCGAAGATCGGCGACATCGAGGACCTCGAGGCGGGCGTCGGGACGCTCGGGTTCCGCGGCGAGGCGCTGTACACGGTCGGCGCGGTCTCCCGACTCACGGTCCGGTCGCGCCCGCCGGACGCGGACGTGGGTGCGGAGGTCACGGTCGAAGGCGGCGACGTCGGCGAAGTGCGGCCCGCGGGCTGCCCGACGGGCACGACCGTCGAGGTGGATGACCTCTTCTACAACACGCCCGCCCGCAAGAAGTTCCTCAAGCGGGTGTCCACGGAGTTCGACCACGTCAACACGGTGGTCACGGGGTACGCGCTCGCGAACCCCGACGTGGCCGTCTCGCTCGAACACGACGGCCGCGAGACGTTCGCGACCGAGGGCAACGGCGACCTCCGGTCGGCCGTGCTGGCAGTCTACGGTCGGGAAGTCGCCGAGTCGATGCTCGAGGTCGACTGGGAGCCGGAGTCGGAGGAGGAGGGGGCTCCCCCGGCGACGCGCGTCACCGGCCTCGTCTCGCACCCGGAGACGACCCGGTCGGCCCGCGACTACCTCGCGACGTACGTCAACGACCGGTACGTCACGGCCGGCGCGCTCCGCGAGGCGGTGTTGGAGGCGTACGGCGGCCAACTCGCGCCCGACCGCTACCCCTTCGCGGTGCTCTTCGTCGAGGTCCCGCCCGACGAGGTGGACGTCAACGTCCACCCGCGGAAGCTGGAGGTCCGGTTCGACCGGGAGGCGGGTGTCAGGGCGGCCGTCGAGTCGGCCGTCGAATCGGCGCTGCTCGATCACGGCCTCATCCGGTCGACCGCGCCGCGCGGACGGTCCGCGCCCGACGAAGTCGACGTGGCCCCCGAGAGCACCGACGGCGAGGTCGTCGGCGGGGCGGGGGCTGCGGGTGGACGGCGCGGAGACGAGGGGGACGGAACCGACACGGGAACCACCGCCGAGATCGACCCGAAGAACGGGTCGGCGACGGAACTCGAGCCGGACGACGAGGACGCCTGGGCGGTCGAGGGACTCGCCGGCGACTCGGGAAGTGACGCCGGCGCAGACCGCGATTCGAGCCGCGGCGACGACGCGAGTCATGGCGGCGAACCGGACCGCGACGGCGACACGGATCTCACGCGCGACGTGGACCGCCACGACGATGCGGACCGTGACGCCGGTGTGACTTCGTCCGAATCGGACCGTCCTTCGCCGCGGAGTTGGCAGTCCGGCGGCGCGGAGGCGGGCGGCACGGAGGCGGGCGGCACGGAGGCGGGCGACGATGACCGGAACTCGGAAGACGACCGGGGCTCGCTCGGGAGCCACGGATCGCTCGCCGACGCTTCCGGGGTCGCCGCCGATTCCGGTTCGAATTCCGGCTTCGAGTCCGATGCCGGTCCCGAGTCCGACGCCGATCGCGTTCCGGACGCCGACCCGACGCCACGACGCTCCACGACGAGCCAGCGCACCCTCGCCGGCGAGGAGACGAGCGACGAGCGCGCGTACGACTCGCTGCCGTCGCTGCGCGTGCTCGGCCAGCTTCACGACACCTACGTCGTCGCGGAGGCCCCCGACGGACTGGTGTTGATCGACCAGCACGCCGCCGACGAGCGGGTGAACTACGAGCGGCTCAGACGGGAGTTCGCCGACGGCCCCCCCGCCCAGGCGCTCGCGGAGCCGGTGACAGTCGAGTTGACGGCGCGGGAGGCGGCGCTGTTCGGCGAGTTCCTCGAGGAACTGTCGGGGGTCGGGTTCCGCGCCGAGCGCGCGGGCGAGCGCGAGGTCGTCGTCGAGGCGGTCCCCGCGGTCTTCGACGCCGCGCTCGACCCCGAACTCCTCCGGGACGTCCTCACGGAGTTCGTCACGGACGCGGCCCGGACCGCGGAGTCGGCCGAGGAGGACGGTTCCGCCGCGGACGCCCCGGGATCGAACCCCGTGACCGACGCAGTCGACGAGCTGCTCGCCGACCTCGCGTGTTACCCCTCGGTGACGGGGAACACGTCGCTGACGGAGGGCCGCGTCGTCGACCTCCTCGACCGGCTCGACGCGTGTGAGAACCCCTACGCCTGCCCGCACGGCCGACCGGTCGTGATCCGGCTCGACCGCGAGGAGCTGGGATCGCGCTTCGAGCGCGACTACCCGGGTCACGCCGGCCGGCGGGCGGAGTGAGGCCGGCACTCCCGGGATCCGCGGGTCCCGACGGCCACCCACGTCGACCGCGGAGAGGTACGCTTTTGTCACGCCGAGGGAACCTCGACACATGGAACGCGTAGCGATCATCGGCGCGTCGATGACGCGGTTCGGGCAGCGCGACGCGTGGGTGCGCGAGTTGCTCGCGGAGGCCGGGGAGGCGGCGCTCGCCGACGCCGGGATCGCCGGCGACGACCTCGACCACCTGTACGTCTCGAACATGGCCAGCGGCGAGTTCGAGGGACAGACGGGCGTCCCGAACGCCCTCGCACACGACCTCGCGGCCATGCCGGCGTACACCGCCCGGATCGACCAGACCTCCTCGTCGGGCGGCGCGGGCGTCTACGCCGCCTGGCAGTCGGTCGCCTCCGGCGCGAGCGACCTGACGATGCTCGTCGGCGGCGAGAAGATGACCCACCGGAGCACCGCGGAGGCGACCGACGTGATCGCCTCGCTCACGCACCCGGTCGAGTACAAACACGGCGTGACGCTCCCCTCCTTCGCGGGGCTCACGGCGCGACTCTACCTCGAGGAGTACGACGCCCCCCGAGAGAGCCTCGGGAAGGTCGCGGTCAAGAACCACTCTAACGGCGTCGACAACCCCCACGCGCAGTTCCGCAAGGAGGTCGACCTCGAGACGGTCCTCGAGTCGCCGGTTGTCGCAGACCCCTTGCGGCTGTACGACTTCTGTCCGATCACGGACGGCTCCGCCGCGCTCGTGTTCTGCCCGGAGTCGGTCGCCGAGGAGTACGTCCCCGCGGACGAGTACGCGGTCGTCTCGGGGGTCGGCGGCGCGACGGACACCCACGTCGTCCACGAGCGCGCGGACCCGACGACGATGGGCGGCGTCGTCGACTCCTCGGAGATCGCCTACGACATGGCCGGGATCGGTCCCGACGACGTCGACGTCGCGGAGCTCCACGACATGTTCACCATCCTCGAGTTCCTCCAGAGCGAGGACCTCGGCTTCTTCGAGAAGGGCGAGGGCTGGAGGGCGGTCGAGGAGGGCGTCACCGACCGTGACGGCGACCTCCCGATCAACACCTCCGGCGGGCTCAAATCGAAGGGCCACCCCCTCGGCGCGAGCGGCGTCGCACAGGTGTACGAGATATTCGAACAGGTCACCGGCGACGCCGGCCCGCGGCAGGTCGAGGCGGACGTGGGGCTCGCGTGTAACGTCGGCGGGTTCGGGAACTGCGTGACGACGACGGTCCTGGAGGGAAGCCAATGAACGACACGAACGCGGACGAGACGAACGAAGGCGGAACGAACGCGGACACGAACGGGGAGACGAGCGACGAACCGACTTTCGAGGCGGCCGAGTACGCCGACGGGACGGTCACCTATCCGCCGCATCCGGTCGGGCCGAACGGCGCGGAGCGGACGGGGACGGTCGACCTCCGCGCACACGAGGCCCGCGTCGTCACGTGGACGACCTCCACGGCGACGCCGCCGGGGGTCCGCGAGCCCAACACGCTCGCGATCGTCGAGTTCGAGATGGGCGAGGGGTACGACGGCCCGCCGGTGCGCGCGCTCGGACAGGTCGCGGTCGACCCCGACGACCCCGACGGCGGGACGTTCGACGTCGCCATCGGCGACCGCGTCGAACCCGTCCACGCCGACGAGCTCCGCGAGCCCGGCGCGGGGATCCGCGAGCCCGCGAGCCAGTCGTGGGACGGGTTCCGGTTCCGGCCGGTCGAGTAGGGTCGTCGTCTCGACGGCGTCGTGTGGGTCGTCTCCGTTCGCTACTCGTCTTCTTCGGAGAGATACGGCGCGCAGACGCGTTCGACGCCCTCCTCGAAGTCGATCTCCGGTTCCCACCCCGTCGCCGCGCGGATCCGCGAGCTGTCCGCGCACGTGTGGTAGACGTAGTTGTCCAGCGGAACGGGCTCGTACTCGGGGTCGACGTCGGTGTCCAGCGCCTCGTTGATCAGATCGACCGTCTCGTTGAACGAGCGGGGGTCGCCCGTGCCGACGTTGTACACGCCCGACAGCTCGTGGTCGGCGGCGAGCTCGAGCGCACGGACCACGTCGTCGACGTGGGTGAAGTCACGGGTCTGGCTGCCGTCGCCCCACAGCACGGGTGCGCGTCCGTGTGCGATCTCGTCGGCGAACTGCGAGACCGTGTTCGCGTACCCCTCCTTGTGCGCCTCGGCCCCGCCGTACCCCTGATACACCGAGAAGAAGCGCATGCCGGCGAGCGTCAGCTCCGGGTTGAACTCGTCGTAGTACTCCGCGTAGCGCTCGCGTGAGAGCATCGAGGCGTCGTATCCCGTCGAGGCCTCCACGTCGAGGTCCTCGGAGGAGGGCTCCGTCCGGCTCCCGTAGATGGAGGAGGTCGAGGCGTAGACGACGGTCTCACAGCCGTCCGCAGTCGCCTGCTCGACGACGTTCACGAACCCCTCGACGTTGACGCGGGCGCCGCGCCGCGGCTGCTCCTCGAGCATCTGTCGGCTCGACAGCGCGGCGAGGTGGAAGACCGCGTCCACGTCGGTCGGGAGGTCGTCGTCGAGGACGTCCGCCTCGACGTAGCTCACGTCGTCCGCGAGGTTCTCCGGCGTCCCGAGGAACCCGTTATCGAGCGCGATGACGTCGTTGTCGGCGGCCAGCGCGTTCGCGAGGTTCGACCCGATGAAGCCCGCCCCGCCGGTCACGAGCACGCGTGCGTCCTGCATGTCCGCCCGTTTCCGACTTGGGGGTATATCGATACCGGATCTCCGAGGTCCGAGACGTTCGTTTCGAGACGTCGAAACGTCCCTCCCGAGTCACCGGAGCGTTCGCACGCCGAGCGCAGAGGTCACGATCCCGCCGAGGACGACCGGGACCCAGTAGGTCGCGCCGCGGAACACGATCACGGCCGCAGTGATCGCCGAGGCCTCGATCCCGGTCGTCGGCACGAGCAGCGCCACGTAGGCGGCCTCGATACCGCCGAGTCCGCCCGGCATCGGCGTTGCGCCCGCGAGATTCGCGAGCGGGATCGCGAACAGCACCACGTACGGCGGGATCGCGTGGCCGATCGCGGCGAACGCCGCCGTCAGCGCGACCGCCTGTGCGAGCCAGCCCAGAAGCGACAGCCCGACGACGATCGAGAGTCCCCACCGGTCCGTTCCGACGCGTTCGATGTCCGCGAAGAACCGGTCCAGACGCTCCGTCAGGTCGGCCTCCAGTTCCGCCGCGTCGTACCGACCCCGTGTGATCCGACCGACCCACGGGGAGACGACGGCGGGGAGGCGCTCGACGACCGCTTCCCGGTAGCGCCAGACGACGGAGATAACCAACACGACCCCGCCGACCAACGCGACGGCGGAGACGACCGCCGTCCCGAGCCGGTCGCCGACGGCGGCGGTGGTCGCGTAGTAGCCGACGCCGACGAGGACGAGCGAGAGCGACGGGACGACGTTGAGGACGTCGACGCTCGCGATGCCGGCGAGCCCGGTCTCGTAGCGGCAGTCGGAGACCTTCGAGATGAGCAGCGCGGCGACGGGCTCGCCGCCCGCCTGCCCGAACGGGGTCACGTTGTTCGCGAAGACGGCCCCGACGTAGACGAGAACCGACGTGTGGACGGGGACGGAGACGCCGAGCGAGCCGAGGACGGTCCGGAGCATCAGCCCCCAGGCGACGAGCCAGCAGAGCGCGAACGCCACGGTCGCCGCCACGTACGCCGGGTCAGCCGTCGACAGGGTGTCGACGACGTCGCCCGCGCCGACGAGGAAGAACAGGACCGCGAGGACGGCGACCGCCGCGAGCGACCCGAGAAACAGCACGCGACGGTTGCCGTCGGCCATACCCGACCATATCGCGGTAGCGAACTTGAAACGTCTGATCGGCTACGGCCGCGGTCCGTCCGCGGAGTCGGCGGATCGACGGCGCGAATCGCTCGCCGATCCGCGGACCAATAAGAATACAACGTTCGATCCGAAACGTACCCGCAACCGATGGAAGACCAGCGTTTCCTCGAATCGGAGTGGGACTACTGTCTGGTACTCGATGCGTGCCGATACGACGTGTTCCGTGACGTCTACGACGACTACCTCGAGGGCGACCTAGAGAAGCGCTGGAGCGTCGGGTCCTCGACGCCCGAGTGGGCCTACCGGACGTTCACCGGCGACCACGACATCGCGTACTTCTCCGGGAACCCCTTCATCAACGACCTGGGAATCCCGCTGAACGAGCTCAAGTGGGGTGCGAGCTGTGACTACGAGTGGACCGCCTCCGACCACATCAGCGACATCCACGACGTCTGGAAGACCGGCTGGGACGACGACCTCGGTACCGTCCCGCCCGAGGGGATCGCGGCGGCGTTCCGCGACGAGCAGGAGGCCGTCGAGCGGGCCGACCGCACCGTGCTCCACTACATGCAGCCGCACGCGCCGTACCTCTCGCGCGGCAAGGGGCAGAAGCTCAAACAGATCCAGAAGGGGATCAAACGCCAGGAGGAGGAAGCGAACGAGGACGGCGGCGACGGAGGCGACGGGCTGCTCTCCTCGCTGAGCGACTCGATCCGCCCGAGGATCGAGAGCCGGCTGGACGACAGCGAGTTCGCCCAGAAGGCCGGGCTGTGGCTGGAGCTCGACCCCAAGGACCTCGTGACGGACGGGACTCGCGTGGCCGCGCTCCGGCTCTACGAGGAGAACCTGCGGATCGCCTTGGAGTCCGTCGCCGACCTGGTCGAGGAACTCGACGGGACCGTCGTCGTCACCGCCGACCACGGCGAGGCGTTCGGCGAGGAGGGCGTCTGGGAACACCACATCGAGACGCACATCCCGCCGCTGATGGAGGTGCCGTGGCTCGAAGTGAAGTGACTGCCGGACGATGAAGGTCAGCCACTACTTCGAGTTCGAGTCGCGGGTCACCGGCGGGATCCGCGAGTCCGTCGCCCACCAGCGGAAGATGCTCGACCGACTCGGGATCGAGTACACGACCGAGCCGACGCTCGAGGCCGACGTGTTTCACTGTAACCTGCTCGGCCCCCGGTCGGCGTGGTACGCGCGACGCGCGGCCCGCCGCGGCGTGCCGGTCGTCGCGAACACCCACGTGACCGCCGAGGACTTCGGGGACAGCTTCCGGTTCACGAACGCGCTCGCGAGGCCGCTCCGGCCGTACCTCGAGTGGGCCTACGGGCTCGCGGACGCGCTCGTCTGCCCCTCCGAGTACAACCGGGGCGTGATCGAGTCGTACGCCGACGCCCCGACGACGGTCATCTCGAACGGCGTCGACCGCGAGAAGCTCGCTGGATTCGAGTCGCTCTCCGCGACCTACCGCGACCGGTACGACCTCGAGGAACCCGTCGTCTTCCTCGTCGGCCACGTGATCAAACGCAAGGGCCTCGAGACGTTCGTCGAGACGGCCCGCCGGATGCCCGACGTCGACTTCGCGTGGTTCGGCCCGCTGGACCTCTCGTTGAAGGGACGGGAGACGACCGAACTGATCGAGGAGTCGCCGGAGAACTGTACGTTCACCGGCTACGTCGACGATATCCGCGGAGCCTACGCCGCCGGCGACGTGTTCTGTTTCCCGACCCACGAGGAGAACGAGGGCATCGCTCTGCTCGAGGCGATGACGACCGGGAAGCCGGTCGTCGTCCGCGACATCGAGACGTTCGAGTGGCTCGAGGACGGCCGGGAGTGTCTGAAGACCGCGGCGGACGCCGGCGTCGACGCCTTCGTCGAGGCGATAGAGCGGCTCGACGACTCCGAACTCCGTGATCGACTCGGGACGAACGCGGCCGAGCGCAGCGAGGAGTTCGCGCTCGAGACGGTCGCGGAGCGTTACCGCTCGCTGTACGAGGAGGTGGTCTGAGTGCGGATCGGCTTCTTCACCGACAGCTACTTCCCCGGGATCGACGGCGTCACCTACACCATCGACCTCTGGCGCGAGAAGCTCGAGGCGCGGGGCCACGAGGTGTACGTGGTCTATCCCGACGGCGACTACGAGCCCGGCGATCGGGAGATCCCGGTCAGGTCCCTCCCGAACCCGTTCTACGAGGGATACCGGATCCCGACGTACCGCCGGCTCTCGACGCTGCCGGAGCTCGACGTGGTCCACTGTCACGGCCCCGCGCCGGTCGGAATGCTCGGACGGTACTACGCCCGGAAACACGACCTCCCCTCGGTGTACACCCACCACACGCCCCTCGAGGAGTACTTCCACCAGAGCGTCGGGTCCGAGGCGATCGCGTCGGCCCTCTCCCGGCTGTACGTCCCGTTCGAGAACGCGTTCCTCCGGACGTTCGACGTCGTGACGGCCTCCACGAAGCGGATCGACCGCGACGTCGAGCACGTCCCGCTCCCGGTCGGGATCGACATGGACTTCTTCGAACCGAGCGGGACGGACTGGTACCCCGACGACACCGTGATCGGGTACAGCGGTCGGCTCAGCATGGAGAAGAACGTCGAGGAGGTCCTGCGAGTCGCGAAGCGGCTCCCGGAGTACCGGTTCGTCGTCGTCGGCGAGGGGCCGCGCCGCGAGCCGCTGGAGCGCGACGCACCCTCGAACGTGGAGATCCGCGACTTCCTCCCGCGCGAGGACTTGCCGACCTTCTACTCCTCCATCGACGCGTTCGTGACGGCCTCCACCGGCGACACGCTGGGACTGTCCACGCTCGAGGCGAACGCCTGTGGAACCCCCGTCGCCGCCGCCGACGTCGCGCCGTTCGACCAGACGATCGGCCTCGGAAACGGCGAACGGTTCACGCGCGGCGACCTCGAGGGGATGGCCGAGGCGATCGAGACGTGTCTCTCGACGGATAGGGACACGAGAGCGGCCGTCGAGCAGTACGACGTGCGGCGCACGCTGGAGAACCTCGAACACCTCTACCGCAACGCGCGGACGCCGGCGGAACACGCCGCGGCGGTCGAGGAGGGCTGGCCGCTCGCCGAGGACCCGATCGAGTGATCCCGTAGCCCCGGCCCCGCCCTCCCGTCAGACACGCCGGAAGTCCCCGAGCCGCGTCCCGTCGAGGAGGTACGCGTCGCCGGCGGCGAGCCCCTCCGGGAGGAACGGTGCGAGGAACGACCCGCCCTCGACGTTGATCCACGTACCGCCGGAGCGCTCGTTGAACGCCGGGAACACGACGAGTTCGGGGCCGGAGCTCGGAGGACTCGATTCGGTTCCCGACCCGTCGCCGGCGTCCCCGTCGCCGAAGACGGACGGCTTCAACGGGCCGCGAAGCCACGCGCGTTCGGTTCGGGACCCGCCGACGGCGTCCTCGAGTCTGACTTGCGGATGCTCGTGACCCATACAGACCACCTCCGCAGAACGGAGCGACGGGTCCGGTCGGGTGTGTCCGTGGAGCACGGCGATTCCACCTTCGGTCTCGCCGTGCCCGGTTTCGATTCCCGTCCCGAGCCGCCCGCCGCCGGGTTCGATCACGTCGACGTCGTCGGCGAACGCGTCCGCGACGCCGGCGTCGTGGTTCCCTTCGACCAGCGTCAGCGGGACGCGCTCGGTGACCGCCGACACGAGCGCCGCCAGTTCCTCGCGTTCTTCCCCCTCGGGCGCGCCGACCCGGTGTGCGAGGTCGCCGAGGACGACGAGCCGGTCGACGCCCGTCCCGTCGATCAGCGAACACAGGCGGTCCCGGCGCTCGTCGGCGCGACTCTCGAGTTCCACCCCGCGCTCGTAGCGGAGGCCGACCTCGATACCGGCGTGGACGTCCGCGACGAGCAGCGCCCGTTCCCCGCCGAGGTCGGCGACGGCCGCCGGCTCGCCGACGACCGGCTCGACCGTGGCCATCAGATCGCCTTGAGCAGGCCCTCTCCCGGTTCGTAACACTTCCCGCCCATCAGCGCGTCCTGGACGGCGTCCTCGACGGTTTCGGGGTCGACGCCGTACTCGGACGCGACCGCCTCGACGACCGCCTCGCGGTCCGCGCCGTCGCCGTCGTCGAGCGCCTCCATCTCCTCGACCGCCGCGGCCTCGAGGTCGACGTCGGCGGGATCGGCGTCGTCCGCAATATCCGCGTCGTCGTCGGGATCGGTGTCGTCAGCGGAGTCGGCGTCGCCGACGTCCCCACCATCGTCGCTTGCGGCGTTCGTTCCGCTCGCCGACCCTGGCTCGCCGGCCTCGCCTGTGGGGTCGGAATCGTCCGCTCCGCCGGTCTCGACGCCCTCGGAAAGCTCGTCGGGTCCGGGCACGTCGATGTCGGCTTCACCCGGCTCGTCGACTTCGGACCCGGTCGAGAAGTCGGTGCCGAACTCGGATTCGATCTCCTCGCGTTCCGCCTCGTCGAGTTCGTACATCTCGTCCGTCTCCGCCTCCGCCGTCGTCTCTGTCTCCGCCGCCGTCTCGGCGCCGTCACCGTCGTCGCCCCCACCGTCGTCGAAGTCCCCGAGGCCGGTCCCGTCGTCGGAGTCGCCGGGATCGTCGGAGTCGTTGAAGTCATCGAGGCCGTCATCGAGATCGCCTTCGGCCACGGTCTCGTCGCCGGTAGTCCCCGCTCCCCCGGTCGTTGCGGAAGCGTCGGCCGAGGAGTCGGTTGCCGTCGAGGCGTCGTCGGGAACCGACGGGGCGTCCGCCTCCGAGGCGGTCGTCGTTTCGGTTGACTCGCTCGACGTTTCCGCCGGCTCGCTCGACGTTTCCGCCGGCTCGTCCGACGACTCGACCGTCGTCTCGGCCGTCCCGGCGGTCGCTGCCGCCTCGACCCGCACGTCGGTGTCCGGCAGGGGACCGATCGTCGCGTCGCCGCCGGCGTCGGGCGCGACGTCGGGCGCGCGGACCTCGTCGCGCTCGCCCGCGATCAGCTCCAGCGCGTCGACCGCCAGCCGCCGGATCGCCTCGACGTACGCGGAGGAGGTGCCGTAGTGTTCGATCGCCTTGGGAACGCCCGCCGCGAGCGCCGCCGGCGCGCCGCCGGCTTCGAGCGCGCCCCGCAGGTCCTCCCCGCGGAGGTCCGACTCGAGTGCCCGCTCGAGGACCGCGAGCCGGTCGAGCGTCGCCTCGGCCGCGGAGACGACCCACCGGTCGCGGGTGTCGGCGTCGACCTCGCTGAGGCTCTCGGGGCGGACGGAGGTGAACACCCGGTCCGAGTCCTCCGGCTCGAACGTCCGGGCCTTGCCCGTCAGCGCGACGAACGCGGGCGTCTCGGCGCGTTCGAGGAACGCCTGTTCGTCCGGCTGGTACTGGCCGGCGTACGTCACGAACGCGCCGGAGGGGTCGACGACCCGCCCGCGGCTCGTCTGGTCGTTGACGCGCTCGACCTCGGTGAGCACGCCCACCGCGAACAGCCGGTTGACCCGCGCGCCTGTCGGCGTCACCACGTAGTTCGGGGCCCGCTCCTCGTCGCTCTCGGAGTACGACAGCGAGGCGTCGTCGAACTCCGCGGCGAACAGTCGGTGGGCCACCTCGCGGGTGCCCGGCCCGTCGTCGCTCATTCGCGCACCTCCGCGAGCGCCGCGCGGGCCGCATCGGCCGGGTCGTCGTCGGCCGGGACGAAGGCCGTGGCGTCGAGCGTCGCGCCGTACTCGTCGACCGAGAGGCTCCCGCGGACGCGGTAGGCCCCGCCCACGAGCGCGTCGGCGATCGACTCCGCGACGACGTCCTTGTCCATCGCCTCGGTCGCGGCCGCGAGCGCGTCCTCCAGCCCGCCGCCGTACACCTCGGCCGTGAGCTCGTCGTCGAGCACGACGGTGACGGTGTCGGTGCCGTCGTCGAGGATCGCCTTCACGCGGAGGTCGTCCTCGCCGTCGACCTCGCCGTGGCTGCGACACTGGCCGTTCTGGATCACGCGCCCGCACTCCGGACAGCGCTCGATGAGCCCGGAGCCGTCGCGCACCTCGAGGACGTTCCCGACCAGTTCGACGTCGAACACCCCCCCGGAGGCGACCGCGTCCGCGACCGACAGCCGCGGCGCGCTCTCCGCGACCTCGACGGGCTCGGAGAGCGGGGTCACCGTCGTGAACTCGGTGAGGTTGATCGAGGGGACCCCCCGGAACTCGCGGGCGTACACGTCCTCGATCCGGAGGCTCGCGCCGGCCTCCAGCTCCGGGCTCGGGTCCCAGTCGGTGAAGGGGAGTTTTCCGGTCCCGTCGCCGACGACGCCCTCGAGGATCTCCGTCTCGCCGTCGCGTCCCGAGATGGTCTTCGCTTCGACCTCCAGGACCCGGACCTCCACGTTGCGGCCGCGGTCGCCGGCCGAGACCTCGACGAGGTCCCGGTCGCCGCCGATCTCCCGGTCGACCTCGACGGGTTCGTCGGCGATCGCGACCGTCGTCGACTCGTTGAGGTTGAGCTCGGGCTCGCCGTCCCACTCGCGGACGCCGGCGTTGCCGATCGTGAGCGAGTCGCCCGGCTCGAACCCGAAGTCCTGCCAGGCGGTGTAGGAGATCGTCCCCGTCCCGTCGGCGAGTTCCCCCTCGCGGATCGTGAGGTCGTCGCCCTGATACCGGATCGTTCGGGTGCCGCGGGTGAGCACCCGGACCGTGACCGTGACGTTGCCGTGGTCGGTGGTGATCTCGGCGAGGTCGACCGACTCCGGCGTCGGACTCGACCCGCCGCCACCGCCGCCGTGTTTCCGGCGGACGCTCTGTTTGGCCTCGTCGATCGGGACGCTGTACTCGAGTAGGTTCTCCAGGTCCGCTTTGACCTCCGCCTTGTCGACGCCGAGGTCGGAGGCGAGCTCCTCGGCATGGCTGTTGACGTCCATCGGTCGCGAGTTCGACGCCACCACACAAAAGGGTTCACCCCCTCCCGTCCGGCACAGCTAAACCGTTCCCGTCCGCAGGGAAGGACATGGCCGACATCGACGCGAGCGAGGTCGGGATCGACACGCGCGTCACGGCGGAACGGACCGTCATCGACGTGACCGGGACGCGGGACGTGGCGGTGGTCGTGCGCTCGGCGGGCGGCGAGCGGATCTACCTCCCGCCGGAGAGCTTCGACGACCCGGTCTCGGAGTCGTCGTACGCGTCGCCGTACACGTCGCCGTATCAGGGCGCGGCGGCCCGCGAGGACGACGACGGAACCCCGTACCGCGGGGCCGTCGAAAGCACGAGGGGGGTCATTGAGACCGCCGACGGCTTCCGGATCCGGCACCCGGAGCCGGTGACGGAGTTCGACGTGTATCGAGGGGAGTAGTGGAGTCGTCGGTCGGCCCGCTCAGGCCACGTCCTCGTAGACCGCGAGCGTGTCCTCGGCGACCGCC
Organism: Halorubrum aquaticum; assembly: GCF_900113615.1. Lineage (GTDB taxonomy): Archaea > Halobacteriota > Halobacteria > Halobacteriales > Haloferacaceae > Halorubrum > Halorubrum aquaticum. The sequence continues at coordinate 46,680 of NZ_FOPZ01000004.1, read as the reverse complement.
GACCAGTCGCGGCGCTCGTACTCCGGCGGCGACTCCCGGTCGAGCGCGGCCGTGAGCCCGTCGACGATCGACTCCGAGTCCGGCGTGACCTCGATCAGACAGTCCTCGGGGAGGATCTCCGCGGCGCCGCATCGCGTCGAGACGACCTGCGTGCCCGCCTCCAGCGCCTCGGTGATCGTGATCCCGAACGGCTCCGAGAAGGAGGGGGAGACGAACGCGTCGCTCGCGGCGTAGTAGTCGCCGAGTTCCGCCTCGGGCACGTAACCCACGAACTCGACCTTCTCCTCGATTCCGACCAGCTCGACGAACCGCTTCAGCTGTTCGGTCTGGTGACCCGAGCCGCCCACGACGAGCGTGACGTCGCGGCCGCGGAGCTTCTTCATCGCGTACAGCAGGTGTGAGATGCCCTTCTGGTCAGTGTGCCGTCCGACGAAGAACAACATCTCGCCGTCGATCCCGAGGTCCTCGCGCACGTCCTTCCCGGAGAACTTCGGCGTCGAGAAGCCGTTGTAGACGACCCGCGAGTCGGCCCCGTACAGCTCCCGGATGTCCTCGCGGACGATCTCGCTCACGGCGATGTTGGTGTCGGCGGCGTTCGCGAGCCGGCGCTCGGTCTCGACCTCGCGCGTCGGCGGATCGATGTTCCGGTCGCTCGCCAGCGAGTGGAACGAGGACACCCACGTCGCGTCGGAGGCCCGCGACGCCTCCCGTCCCGGTCCGTAGCCGAACCAGTCGTGGGTGTGGATCACGTCGTAGTCCGGCGCGAGTTCGACGAAGCGGTCGCTGAGACGGCCCACCCGCGTCGCCACGTCGCCCTCGCCGGTCTCGACGCCCTCGAGCCTCGGCTCGTCCTCGGGCGTCAATTCCGCGGGCAACACCAGCTTGGCGTCGACGTCGAACTCGTCGCGCAGCCCGGAGAACAGCTCCCCGACGTGGACGTCCAACCCGCCGGTGACGTTCGGCGGATACCCCCAACCTAACATGAGTACACTCGGCGGCATACACCATTGATCGGGGACTCGATACTTAGCTATGGTCCCTCGCGGTCGCCCGACACGATATCGCGCGTCTCACGTGATCGGATCCGATGGATCCATTCACTCATCAGCGATTCCGGTTGATCCACTTACAGAACTCGTCGAAGTCGAGCGCGCCGCACTGGTCTGCGACGTTCCGGAGCGTCCCTGCTCGGATCTCGTCGTGGAGCGGGATGCTGACGACTCTGATCTCATCCGTCTCCGGATGTTCGTATCTGAGCTTCAGGTGACTCCCCGTCCGATCCACCGGTCGCTAGCCGTTCTCGATCAGTACGGAAGCGACCTCCTCACCTGAGAACTGCCGTCGGGTCATTCCCCTTCCGCGTCGAACCACGGCACGTCCGGGACGCCGACCTCGTCGTCGACCGTCTCGGGATCGATCCCCCACTCGCGGAGATCGTCGTCGGTGATGGGATCACCCGTCTCACCCTTGTGAAGCGCGACTGCCTCGTCGATCATCTCCAAGGCGTGCTCGCGCGTCTCTCCCTGCGTCGTCACCCCCGTCTCCTCGTCGGTGACGATCCACATCTCACCGTCCTCCGCCAGCTCGAGCGTGATGTGTGTCGCGGGGGACGGATCCTCGCCGTTCCTGCCCGTATCCGTGCTCATATCGCCGAATAGACCGCACCACATCAAAAGGGTTCGGACGAACCTGAGCCGGTCAGTCGAATTCAGGCGGCCGTGACGGCGTCGCGAAGCGCGTCCGTCCGGTCCGTGATCGAGGTCGCCGCCGCCTCGACGGCGTCGAGGGGGTCGCCGGACTCGGCTTTCACCGTGAGGACGGGCTCGGTCTGGCCGCCGGACTGTTCGGGGTTCATGTCGTAGGTCGCGGCGGCGACGTCGTCGGCCTCCAACAGCGCGCCCTTCAGCACGTTCATGAACGTGTGGTCCTCGCCGGCGATCTCGATGCGGAGTTCCGTGTCGGTCTTCTCGATGACCCGCAGTTCCATACCCGTGGTTCGCCCGAACGGCGTTTCAACGTTTCGTCTCCGGGATATCGCCGGTCGACGGTCGATCGATGACGAGACCGGCCGACCGTCGTCGCCCAGCTCCTTCGACCGCGCGTCTCCACGGTCGCCCTTCGTCGTCAACCGTCAGCCACGGCAGCACTATATATCAAATATCTTAATATTATACTAAATAATATGTAATATTTTATGTTAACGGGCGTCAGATTCCGATCCATCCGAATCGGCTACGTTCGCGGTGGTGTGCCTTCGAGAGCATTCGCCGGCGCACGAAACGGTGCGCGAGACGGAGCGTGCGGGAGATCTAGACGGCCCGTCGGCGATTCCGGTGAGACCCAGAATTCGAGGACGAGGAGGCGTGAAGTGCGATTCCGTGTCGCGTGTTACGGGGTGGGACTCAGTCGGATACCCGTGATCCCTGGGAGTGACACGACGGCCGGCTGTTCGGCGGTTTTACCGGAATATCGGCCGAATACGCCCGATAGCTCCCTCGTGAACGCCCTCCGCGCCGGCGACGACGGGTGATCGATCGGTCGATCTACCCGAGGCACGTCACGGCGATCCCCTCTCCCCACACGATTTGCCCTGAAGTGACTGATTGATAGGTATTATTTTTCTCTTATCTTTCGTCGATCCAGCCGACCGATCCGGTCGACCCGATCGACCCGATCGAGCCGACGAACCGTCGGGCGCGCTGCCAACCAATATATACGCGCCGCTCGCACGGTACCCACATGGACGTTCGCGACGAGAACGGCGTCAGACACGTCACGTTCGACCGCCCCGACTCGAAGAACGCGCTCACCGCCGACGTCGCCCGCAATCTCGCGGGCGCGCTCGAGGGACTCGACCCCGACGCGCTCGACGCGGTCGTGATCACCGGCACCGGCAGCGCGTTCAGCGCCGGCGGGGACGTTCAGGCGATGGCCGATCGCGAGGAGAGCGCCCGGGAGGCGTACGACCGGGTCCGCGGGACGTTGGGACGGGTCGCGGAGGCCGTCCTCACCGCGCCCCTGCCCGTGGTCGCGAAGGTGAACGGCGACGCGGTCGGCGCGGGCCTCTCGCTCGTCGCGGCCGCGGACTTCGCGTACGCCGCTCCCGACGCGCGCTTCGGCGCGTCGTTCATCAACGTCGGGCTCGTCCCCGACCTCGGCGGGACCGTGACGCTCCCCCGGCTCGTCGGGCTCAGAACCGCGAAGGAGCTCGCGTTCACCGGCGAACTGATCGACGCCGAGCGCGCCGCGGCGCTCGACCTGATAAACGAGGTCGCCCCCGACGGCGAACTCGAGGCGACCGTCGACGACCTCCTCGAGACGCTCGCCGCCCGGCCGACCGAGAACCTCGCGCTGGCGAAGGAGGCGCTCCACGAGAACCTCGGGCAGCCGATCGACGACGGGCTCCGCCGCGAGGCCCACTTCCAGACGCTCGCGTACGACACCGACGCCCACCGGGAGGGCGTCGCGGCGTTCCTCGAGGGACGCCGCCCGGACTTCGACTGAGACGCGGCGGTCACGGCCGATCGATCCGTCGATCGGTCGGTTCGTCGATCGTTACGAGCGGTCGCCGTTCGCGCCCGCGTTCGCGGCTTCCTCCACGCTCGCGTCCCCGTCGATCCCCTCCGCCCGTTCCCTCTCCGCGTGTTCCCGACAGACGTACCCGCGGTCGACGGCCTCCCGGAACGGGGTCCGGACGTGACAGACGGGGCAGGTCAACTGGATGTCGACGTCGATCTCGACGTCGTCGCCGTCCGCGAGTTCCCCCTTCGAAGCCAGCGATCCCACCGCCTTCTCGGCCTTCTCCGCGGCGCGGTCGGCGGCGATCCGGACGCTCTCGAGTTCCCACTCCGAGGTCGCCGTCTCAGTCGGTTTCGACCCCTCGAGACAGTCGTTCAGGTGGTGGCGCATCGTGCTCCACGAGGGCATGCTCGCGGTCAGTTCCTCGACCTCGATCCCGTCCCCTCGGAGGTCGTCGGCGACCTCCCGGCGGACGAGGTCGTCGTCGGACCGCAGCGCCTCGTACTCGCCCTCGAGCCGGACGCCCGTCGCCTCGCGGTTGTGCTCGTCGTACACCCGCTTGAGCAGGCGCTTGTTGAACCAGTCGGTCAGCGTCCGGTAGCCGTCGGCCGACCGGCCGTCGTCGCCGCGCCACCGCCGGAGCAGGTAGTCGTCGACGCCGTCGTACCCCGACTGGGCGACGTCGACCCCGTACTCGTCGATCGCGGCGTCGATCTTACAACTCATGCGGTTGGGGTCCTCGCATCGGTTACCCGACCGTCGGGTTCCGCAGTAGTAAAACTTAACGCGGCCGCTACGAAGGGCCGCTATGGGTTGGGAGCTCACGATCGAGAACGTCGCCGGCATCCGCGAGGGGTCCGCGAGGATCGACCCAGGGAACAACGTCGTGCGCGCCGCGAACTGGCAGGGAAAGTCGAGCTTCCTCCAGGCCATCGAGACGGCCATGGGAACGGCCGCGCCGCTCACCGAGAACGCCGACGCGGGCCGGGTCGAACTCGAGACCCCCGACGGGACCCACGTCGTCGAACTGGAGCGACGGGACGGAACCGTCGTCAGCAGCGGGTCCGGACTGCTCTCCGACGAGTACGACCGGATCCGGGCGGACCTGTACGCGTTCCTCGACGAGGACAACGCGATCCGCGACGCGGTCCGCCGCGGCGAGGACCTCGCGGACCTGTTGACCCGGCCGCTGGAGTTCGAGAACATCGAGGAGCGGATCGCCGAGCTACGGTCCGAGCGGTCGAGCGTCGACGCCGAGCTGTCGAATGCCGAGGACGCCGCGAGCCGGCTCCCGTCGGTCCAGGAGGAGGTGACCCGGCTCGACGCCCGGCTGGAGGAGCTGAGAGAGCGCCGGGAGTCGCTCACGGAGCCGGACGACGCCGACGGCGAGGAGGCCGAACGCGAGGAGCTGAGTCGCCTGCGCGCGGAACGCTCCCGCACCGAACGGCGGGTCGACCGCCTCTCCGACGCGGTCGAGCGCATCGAGGGGACGCTGGCCGAACTCCGCGAGGAGCGCGAGTCGCTCACGGTGCCCGAGGAGGACGTAAGCGAGGAGCTCTCGCGGATCCGTGACCGTCGGGAGTCGATCCGAACCGACGTGGAACTGTTGCGGGCCGTCTACTCCGCGAACCGCCGGGTGCTGACGGAGGGCCGCGTCGAACTGCTCACCGACCGCGACCGCGGGCTGCTCGGCGACGACGTCGCCTGCTGGCTCTGCGGGACCGAGACCGACGAGGAGAGCCTCCGCGAGCGCCTCGAGGACCTCAGCGACCGCATCTCCGAGCTCACCGCCGAGCGCGCCGAGTACGACGACCGCGTGGAGGAGCTCGAGGAACGCCGCGACCGGATCCGGGACGCGACGAAGCGTCGCGACGAGCTCGACCGCCGGATCGGCGACCTCGAGGCCAAGCTGGCCGACCGCGAGGAGAGCCTCGAGTCCGCGCGCGATCACCGCTCGGAGCTCGATGGGCGGATCGAGTCGCTCGAGGAGACGGTCGCCGAGCGCGACGAGGAGGTCACGGACGTCGCGAGCGACCTCGCGCGGGTGGAGACCGAACTCGAGGAGCGCCGCGAGGAGCTGGAGGACCTGGAGCGTCGCGCCGACAAACGCTCGACGCTGGCGGACGAGCGGGAGGCGCTGAGCGAGGAGATCGAGGAGCTACGGAACCGGAAGACCGAGATGAAACGCCGGACGCGCGAGGCGTTCGACGAGGCGATCGCCGACCTCCTCGAGCGGTTCGACACGAGCTTCGAGACCGCGCGGCTGACGAGCGAGTTCGAGCTGGTCGTCGCCCGTGACGGCCGGACCGCCTCGCTCGACGCGCTGAGCGAGGGGGAACTGGAGCTGCTCGGGATCGTCGCCGCGCTGGCCGGCCACGAGGCGTTCGAGGTCGGCGAGGACGTCCCAGTCCTGCTTCTCGACCGGCTCGGCGGGCTCTCCGCGGGGAACCTCTCGACGCTCGTCGAGTACCTCGACGGACGGGCGGAGTACCTCGTGTTCACCGCATATCCCGAACACGACGCCCTCGAGGCGTCCGTCGTCGACCCCTCGGAGTGGGACGTCGTCAGCGCCGACGCGTCGCCGTGAGGCGACTCGCCGTCGTTCGGCGGCGCTCCGCCCGACAGGATAATACTTTACGCGCGGGATTCGAGTAGGGACATATCTCAGCATGCCCGACGAATACGTCACGTCCGAGACCAACCTCCCGCCCGATCCCGAACAGGGGGAGGTCAGCATTCAGGTGACCGACGCCGAGACGAAGGAGATCTTCAGCACGCGAGCGTACGTGAGTCGGGACGCGGCGGAGCTGTCCGACCCGGTCCCGCTGACGGTCGTCAGCGGTCCCCACGAGAACACCGAGGAACAGTGGTACATCGAGGTGTTGGAGACCGACATCGACGCGGAGGGGGTCGACAGGGAGACGCTCGAACGGGTGATGGAGGAGACCGCCGAGGGCGCGAACGTGATCAACACGCGCTCCGACGAGGTGAAGACGCTCCTGGCGTATCTCGTCGAGGTCGGCGTCTACTCGTCCATCTCGGAGGCCAGCCGCAAGGTGATGTACGAGCACCTCTCCGAGCGCTACCCGGAACTCGTCAACGAGTACGTCGATCTGAAGGTACAGCGCGAGCAACGCGAACTGACCGGCGGGAGCGACGGCGGATGACGGTCGACGGCTTCCGCGGGTACCTCCGGCGGATCGAGGCGCGGGACGAACTCGTGCGCGTCGACGAGCCCGTGTCGTGGAACCTGGAGGCGAGCGCGCTCACGATGCTCGCGAACGAGAACGACGGCCCCATCCCCTTCTTCGAGTCGGCGGACGGCGCGCGGCTCGTGGGGGACCCCTACCGCGGCTCACAGCGCCGCCCGTGGGACCGGATCGCCCTCGGGATGGACATCCCTCCGGACGCCTCGAGCCGGGAGTTCTACGACGAGACGATCCGGCGGCTCAAAGAGCAGCGGCCGCCGGAGACGGTCGACCGGACCGACGCGCCGTGTAAGGAGGTGAAAGAGACGGGCGAGGAGGTGGACCTGCTCGATTACCCGTGGCCGTACATCCACGCGGGCGACGGCGGGCGGTACTCGAACCTCCACACGCTCGTGGCACCGGACCCCGACTCGGAGTGGATCGACTACTCGTATCACCGCGTGATGGTCCACGACAGCCGGACCGCGAGCGTGCTCCTGCTCGCCGGCGAGCAGACGCCGAACCTCTTCTACTACAAGTACGAGCGGCGCGACGAGCCGATGCCGGTCGCCATCGTCGTCGGGGCCGACCCGGCGGTACAGTACAGCTCGGTGATGTGGATCCCGACGGGCAGAAACGAGGTCTCCTTCGCCGGCGGTCTGAAGGGCACTCCGATCGACGTGGTGCCCTGCGAGACGAACGACCTCCTCGTCCCGGCCGACGCGGAGCTCGTCATCGAGGGCGAGATCGTTCCCGGCGTGCGCCGCGACGAGGGGCCATTCGGGGACTACTTCGGCTACATGCACGGGCCGCGGCGGTCGATGCCCGCCCTCGAGGTGACGGCGATCACCCGCCGGGCGGACCCGATCATCCCGTTCTGTGTCGAGGGGACGGGCGTGGGGCACACGGAGAACTCCACCAGCTCGATGGAGATCGGCTGTGTCGGGCCGGACGCGACGCTCGGGCTGCGCGCCGGCGGGTTCGACGTGGACCGCTGTGTCCCCTGGCAGTCGACGCCGCGGACCGTCTACGTCATCTCGACCGACGCGACGGACCCCGGCGAGCTCCACGACCTGGCGAACTTCATCTTCACCACCTGGGGCATGCTCCACGTCGACTTCTTCGTGTTCGTCGACGGCGACGTCGACCCGCTCGACCAGCGCGCCGTGCTGGAGGCGCTCGCGCTACACGCGGACCCCGACGAGGACTTCCACCAGTTCGGCGTCGCGTCGATGCCGAAGGTGCCGCTCAACATCTACCAGACGCCCGACGAGAAGGGGAACGCCCAGACGGGCACCTCGAAGGCCAAGACCGCCAAGGCGTACATCGACGCCACCCGCGACCGCGACGACGACGCGGAGGCGGCCGCGGAGGTGGCCGACGAGGAGACGCGGTACTGGGCGCGGACCCTGCTCGTCGAGGCCGGCGCGAGCCCCGAGGGACTGCCGGGGATCGATCCGGCGGAGGTCGAGCCGTGACGACCCTCTCCGAACACCTCGCCGACCTCCGGGAGCGGGACGACCTCCTCGAGATCGGGTCGCGGGTCCACTGGGACACCGAGGCGGCGGTCGTCGCGACGGAGGCGCTCGCACACAACTGCGCCGCGCTCCGGTTCGACGAGACCGCGGGTCGGGTCGCGTACGCGAGCGGCGTCTACGCCGGTCCCGACCAGATCTCCGGACGGGAGAACCGTCCGTGGCGACGGATCGCCGCCGGGCTCGGGCTCGGCCACGACGTCGGCTGCGTCGACTTACTCGACGTGCTCTCGCGATGGGAGACGACCCCGCTCGCGGACGCGGTCTCTCTCGACCCGGCCGCCGACCGTGACGCCGGGGACGACCTCTACGCGCTCGGCCTCCCCGGCGTCGACGACGACGGGAGACAGGGGGTCACTCAGGGCATCGTCGCGGTCGAGCGCGACGACACCACGACGTGGGCTCCGGTCCGGGGCACCGTTCACCGCGGCTCGACGCTCAGAGTGGTCGTTCCCCGCGCCGTCGGCGAGTGGTTCGAGGGCGGGCAGGCCGCGAGCGTGTCCCTCGGCGTCGAGGCGGCGACGCTCGTCGCCGCGCTTCAGGGGTGGACGCAGGACCGGACCGTCCCCGCCGTGCCGGAGCGCGCCGCCGGGCTCGCGGACGTCCCGCTCGCACGGGTCGACGGGCGGATCGTGCCGGCGAGCGCGGAGGTGCGGATCGACGGCGTCGCCGCCCCGACCGACGAGCCGGTGTCCGGCCCGGAGGCGACCTGGGAGCGGGCGACCGAGACCGCCACGCTCTCGTTCGAGGCCGAGGGGATCCGGCTCCGGGAGGACCCGACGGTGCCGTTCGTCCCGCTCGGCGCGCCGCTCGCGGACGACGTCCACCTGATGAGCCTCGTCGAGGCGGCGACGCTGTACCGCCGCGTCAACGGCTACTGGGGGGTTTCGCCGGTGTCGTGGGTACAGCTCCCCGTCGAGAGCCGGCTCGGCCTCTGTCTCGTCTCGAGTGAGATCCTGTACGCCGGCTTCGACTGGCAGCTCGCGAACGCGCTGTTCTCGTTTTCCGACTACTTCGACAAGGTGCTCGTGTTGGACGAGTACGCGCGGCCGACCGACCTCGCCCGTGCGCTCGACGACATGTGGGTGAAGGCGCATCCGGGCAACGACTGGGTGTTCAGCGACCCAAACGCCCCGGCGGCGACCGCGCCGGTCTACCGCCGTGACGGGGCGACCGGATCGCGGCTGTACATCAGCGCCATCTGGGACCCCCGGTGGGACGAGGACTACATCGCGCCGCGGGTCACCTTCGAGTCCTCCTTCCCGGATGGCGTCCGCGAGTCCGCGCTCGAGCGGTGGGAGTCGCTCACGGCGGACGATGAACCCGAGGGCGGGCCGTCGTCGACGGGGAGCGACGACCTCGCGTCCGGGGGTGACGGCGCGTGACGGACGCGGTGCGCGTCGCCGTCGGAACGGGCTCGCCCGAGGGCGTCAACGGCGCGTACGTCCTCCCCGATGCGGGGGTCGTCATCGATCCCGGACCGCCGGGAGACGAGCCGTGGGCGGCGTTGTGCGCGGGGATCGACGACGCCGGCCTCGTGCTGGCGGACGTCGACCACGTGCTCGTGACCCACTGGCACGCCGACCACGCCGGGCTGTCGACCCGGCTCGCCGAGGCCGCGGACGCCCGGATCGCCATGCACGCGGCCGACGCCCCGCTCGTCGCGTCGTACGCGGACGAACGCGCCCGCAGGCTCGAGCGCGACGCCGACGCGCTCCGCCGGTGGGGCGTGCCGGAGACGGTGCGGACCGCGCTCGTCGAGGCGGACCGCCCCTCGCCGCTTCCCGACGTGTACGACGTCCGCGAGCTGTCAGACGGGGACGTCGTCGCGGGCGTCGAGGCGCTCGCCACGCCCGGCCACACCGCGGGCCACGCCGCCTTCGCGTACCGTGACACGCCCTTCCTCGGCGACCTGCTGTTGCCGACGTACACGCCGAACGTCGGCGGGAGCGACACGCGGACCGACGACCCGCTCGCGGCGTACCTCCGCTCCGTCGACCGCGTCGACGACGCCTTCGACCGCGGCGAGCCCGGCCACGGGACGACGGTCGACGTGACGCGCGAGGCGGCGTCGGTCCGCGAACACCACCGCGAGCGCGCTCGACGGGTCGTCGACGCGCTTCCCGCGGCGGGCGCGGCCACGCCGTGGACGGTCGCGAAGCAACTGTTCGGCGAGATGGCGGGGATACACGCGAAGTTCGGCGCGGGCGAGGCGTCCGCACACCTCAGACGGCTCGAGGCGATCGGCGCGGTCGAACGCTGCGGGGACGACCCGGTCGAGTACCGGACCCGTCCCGGCGATCACGCCGTCGGCTCGAACTTGACGCCGTAGCGGGGAACGCCCTCCTGCTCGTAGATCCGGCGGACCGTCGCCCGCACCTCGTCGCCGACGGCGACGTCCGCCGGGTCCGCGTCGGTGACCTGCGCGGGGAGGCGGACGCGCCCCGCCTCGGCGTCGAGCTCGACGATCGCCACGGCGTACGCGCCGTCGCGCTGCTGGAGCTCCGCGAACTCCGGCGGCGCGCCGCCCTGGCCGATGACCGTCAGCGCGCGGACCGTCCCGGTCCGCGGGGCCTCGAACTCCTCGAACTCGACCCGCGAGTGACACGACTGACAGGCCCCCTCCGGCGGGAACGAGACGCCGCCGCAGTCGGGACAGACGCCGGCGACGAGGCGGTAGCGCTGGTCCAGCGAGCGCCGCCAGTTCGGGAGGCTGACGTGCGCGCCCCCGCCGGCGACCTCGCCGTTCACGACGTACCCCCGCTCGCGGAGGTACGACGCGTAGTCGATCTCGGTCCCGCCCTCGAGATCGTCGATCCCCTCGACGTCGAGGCCGCCCTCGACCGCGACCGCGACCGCGGTGCCGCCGCCGAAGAAGGCCGCGAGCGATCGGCCGCCGGCCTCCGCGTCGGCGTCTCCACCGTCACCGCTTCCGGCGTCGAGGGCGGCGAGCAGCCCGAGCGGGACCGTGGCGGCACCGGCGTCGCCGATCCGGTCGACGACGGTTCCCGCCGCGACCGCCTCGTTGGAGACCGGGAGGTCCGCGGTCGCCCGGTACGGGAACCGCCCGTCCGGCTGGTGGACCGCTGCGGCGTCGGCGTCGGCCGGATCGAGCGCCAGCGACGCCGCCGCGCTCGTGACGGCCTCGCGGATCGCGTTCCGCTGGTAGGTCGTGACGTCGAGCGACTCCACGTCGCGCCCGCCCCGCTCGCGGAACCGGACGCCGGGCGTCTCCTCGGTGTGCCAGGCGGTCTCCGTTACCGGCGCGGACGCGTCGTCGGCGACGACGAACGCCGCAGCGCCGGCGCCGAGCGGGTGGTCCCCCTCGGCCGGCTCGCCCTCCGGAGCGTCGGCGGCTACGACGAGGGCCGGCCCCTCGGCGTCGAGCGCCCGCGAGAGCGCCTCGGCCCCGGCCGCCGTGTGGCCGCCGACCGTCGCCGTCGCCACCGACCGGGGGAGGTCGAGCGCCCGCGCGAGCCGCGGGAGCAACTCGCCCTCCTCGGTCGGGGGCGTCGTCGTCGCCGCGGTCGCGAGCGTCAGCTCGTCCCGGTCGACCGCGTCGCTCGAGAGCGCGCGCTCGGCCGCCTCGACGGCCATCGTCAGGGCGTCCTCGTCGGCGGCGGGCACGGCCTTCCGCTCGATCCCGCTCGCGTGGCTCGTCCCCCACGCGATCGCGATCTCGTCGCCCGGGAGCCGGAATCGGGGCACGTACGCCCCGGCGGCGGCGATCCCCCTCACGCCGACTCACCCCGTTCGAGCACGTGGACGGTGACGCCGCCCCCGCTTCCACCCACGTTGTGCGTCAGCCCGTACTGCGGGTCGTCGACCTGGACGTACGCCTCCCCGCGGAGCTGTTTGAACGCCTCGACGATCTGGCCGGTTCCGGTCGCGCCGATCGGGTGACCCTTCGATTTGAGGCCGCCGCTCGTGTTCGTCGGCAGCTCGCCGTCGGGGTCGGTGACGCCCTCCCGGAGGAGCCGGCCGGCCTCGCCGCGCTCACAGAACCCCAGGTCCTCGTAGGCGAGCAGCTCGGCGATGGCGAAACAGTCGTGTACCTCCGCGAAGTCGAGGTCGTCGGGGCCGATCCCCGCCTGCTCGTAGGCCGCCTCGCCCGCGCTGACGCTCGCCGGAATGCTCGTCAGCGACTCGCGCTGGAACAGCCCGACCCGTCCGCTGGCCGCGCCCGCGCCGGCGACCCGGACCGGCGCGTCGCTCGCCTCGCGGGCGACCTCCTCGCTCGCGACGAGCACCGCGCTCGCGCCGTCGGTCGTCGGACAGCAGTGATAGAGGTTCAGCGGGTCGGCGACGCTCGGCGCGGAGACCGCGTCCTCGAGCGAACACTCGAACCCGAGGTGCGCCTTCGGGTTCTTCGCCCCGTTCCCGTGGTTCTTCACGGCGACGCGGCTCAGGTCCTCGGCGGTCGTCCCGTACTCGTCCATGTGCGCGCTCGCCATCTGGGCGTACACCCCGGCGAACGTCGTGCCGCTCGTGCGCTCCCACTCGGTCTCGCCGCTGACGCCGAGCCACCACCGGGTGTGGTCGGAGCTGGCGTCGGTCATCACCTCGTAGCCGCCGGCGAGCGCGACGTCGACGACCCCCGACTTGACGGCGGTGACCGCCTGCCGGAAGGCGAAGCCGCTCGCGGCACACGCGTTCTCCACGCGCGTCGTCGGCACGCCGTGGAGCCCGAGGTGTTCGGTCACCGCGGGGCCGCTCAACCCGATCTGGCGGCCGCCGACGCCGAGGGTGCCGAGGTACGCCTCATCTATCGCTCCCGGGTCGAACTCGCCGTCGACGCTGTCGAGCGCCGCGTCGAAGGCGTCGTCGAACAGGGAGAGGTACGTCTCCTCCGGAAACGAGCCGAACGACGACTGCCCGGCTCCGAGCACATACGCGTCTCGCATGGGTCCCCGTTTCGGTCCGACAGTAAAAATCCATAGGGATCCGGTCCGCCGCCGACGACGCCGCTCGGACTCGTCAGGGCTCGCTCATGCGGAGGACCGGCTTGATGACCTCGCCGGCCTCCTGTTCTTCGATCGCCTTCTCGATGTCCTCGAAGTCGTAGTAGGTGACGAGCTCGTCGAACGGGAACTTCCCGGCGCGGTAGAGCTCGATCAGGTCGGGGATGAAGAGGTCCGGGTTGGAGTTCCCCTCGATGACCCCCTTGACGTTCCGCCCGAACAGGACGTTGTTCACGTCGAGTTCGACCTCGGTCCCGAGCGGCGGCGCGCCGACGACCGCGCAGTCGGCGTTCTGGCGCAGGCAGTCGACTGCCTGCCGGAAGACGTCCGTGTTCGCGGTCGTCTCGACGCTGTAGTCCGCCCCGCCGCCGAGGTGCTCGTGGACCGCGTCGACCGTGTCGTCGACGCTCGTCGGATCGATCGCGTGGGTCGCGCCGAGCTCGAGCGCCTTCTCGCGTCTGGACTCCATGAGGTCGACGGCGACGACGTCGGTACAGCCCTTCAGGTCCGCCGCCATGACCGCGCTCAGCCCGACGGACCCGGTCCCGAACACGACGATGGAGGAGGCCGCCTGCGGGTCGAGCGTGTTGATGACCGCGCCCGCGCCCGTCTGGACGCCACAGCCGAGCGGGCCCAGGAGCTCGAGGGGAACGTCGTCGTCGACGGGGACGACGTTCCGTTCCGTGGCCAGCGCGTGGGTCGCGAAGGACGACTGGCCGAAGAACATCCCGCTGACCGCCTCGCCGCCGTCGTGGATCGGCGAGGACCCGTCCGAGACGCGCCGTCCCGCGAAGTTGTGTGCGAAGAAGTCGTCGCAGTACGCCACGTCGCCCTCCCGGCAGTTCCGGCAGGTCCCGTCGTGATCGAAGGTGAGCACGACCCCGTCGCCGGGCTCGACCTTCGTGACGCCCTCCCCGACCGCCTCGACGACGCCCGAACCCTCGTGGCCCAACACCGCCGGCAGCGGGGTCGGGTAGTACTGGTCCCTGACGGCGATGTCCGTGTGACACAGCCCCGCGCCGACGACGCGGACCAGCACCTCCCCCGCCTGCGGCTCGTCCAGTTCCAGCGTCTCGATCTCGAACGGCCCGGACTCCTCCCGTACGACCGCGGCATCGATTTCCATGTCCACGTGTACCATGTGTGTAGTTACACATAAGCATTCGTCCGGTTCGCGTTCGGTTCACGTCCGCCCTCGATCCCGTGGATGGCTCCCAACGCTCGCTTCGGCCCGTCCGGTTCCGGCGTCCACAGCGTTTTATCCGTCAAGGATAGAGCCCGAACCGCATGAGCTACACCGGCCCGAGAGAGCTGTATATCGACGGCGAGTGGACCGAGGCCGAGGACGGCGCGACGTTCGGGACCGAGGACCCCGCGACGGAGGAGCCGTACGCCGAGGTCGCGGAGGCGGGCGAGGCGGACGTGGACCGCGCCGTCGCCGCCGCGGACGACGCGATGGCCCGCGACGGCGAGTGGCGGTCGCTCGACCCGCGCGAGCGCGGCGCCCGCCTCCACGCGATGGCCGACGCCATCGAGGAGCGGGAAGACGAGATCATCGCGGTCGAGTCCCACGATAACGGGAAGACCCCGTTCGAGGCCTCCCTCGACGTCGAGATGGTGGTCGAGACGTTCCGCTACTACGCCGGCTGGACCGACAAGATCCAGGGCGATCAGGTTCCCGTCCCCGGCGACCGGCTGAACTACACCGTCCGCGAGCCCGTCGGCGTCACCGGACACGTGATCCCGTGGAACTACCCGTTCCAGCTCGCCGGCCGGAGCCTCGCGCCCGCGCTGGCCTGCGGCAACAGCGCGGTGCTCAAACCGTCCAGCACCACGCCGCTCTCCGCGCTCTACTACGCGGTCGCCGCGGAGGAGGCGGGGCTCCCGGACGGCGTCCTGAACGTCGTTCCCGGCCGCGGGAGCGTCGCGGGGAACCGCCTCGCCGGACACCCGGACGTGGCACACGTCGCGTTCACGGGCAGCACCGGCGTCGGCAAGGGCGTGATGGAGCGCGCCGCCGCGAACGTGACCGGCGTTACGCTCGAACTCGGCGGGAAGGGACCGAACGTCGTCTTCCCCGACGCCGACCTCGATGCCGCGGCAGCGGGCTGTCACTACGGGATCTTCATGAACGCCGGCCAGATGTGTTGGGCCGGCTCGCGGCTCCTCGTTCACGAGTCGGTCCACGACGAGGTCGTCGACCGCGTCGTCGAGCGCGCCGAGTCGACCCCGCTCGGAAGCGGCATCGACGACGACGGGCGGATGGGACCGACCGTCAGCGAGAGCCAGCAGGCGGAGGTGCTCGAGTACATCGAGAGCGGCAAGGAGGAGGGCGCGACGGTCGCCTGCGGCGGGGGCGTCCCCGACGATAGGGAAACCGGCCACTTCGTCGAGCCGACCGTCTTCACCGACGTGACGAACGACATGACGATCGCCCGTGAGGAGATCTTCGGGCCGGTGTTGTCCGTGATCGAGTTCGCCGACCGCGAGGAGGCGATCGAGATCGCGAACGACTCGCCGTACGGGCTCATGGCCGGGATCTGGACGAGCGACCTCGAGACGGCTCACAGCGTCGCCGACGCGCTCGAGTACGGCATGGTGAGCGTCAACGAGTACCCCGTCACGCAGCCGCAGACGCCGTTCGGCGGCTTCAAGGAGAGCGGGCTCGGCCGCGAGCAGGGGACGGAGGCGCTCCGCGAGTACACCCAGACGAAGAACGTCAACGTCAACCTGGAGTAGGCCGGCTCCGACGGGGGGTCGAGACGTTCCTCGCCTCATTCTTGAACCTTTATCCGGACTGCCCGCGCGTGTAGGGCCGTATGAGCCTCATCGAGAGCGCGCTCACCGACGAGCATCGCGAGATACGGGACCGGGCCGCGGCGTTCGCGACCGAGGTCGTGGAACCGGCGGCCGACCGCATCGAACGCACCGACGAGTTCCCGCGGGAGGTGATCGAGGAGGCGGGCGACCGGGGGCTGCTCGGGATCCTCCTCCCGGAGGCGTACGGCGGCGAGGGGTCCGACTTCCTCTCGTACTGTCTCGCGGTCGAGCGGATCGCCGAGGCGTCGGGCGCGGTCGCCGAGACGATCCAGGGCCACACCTTCGCCGCGCTCCCCGTCGCCGAGTTCGGCACGGACGACCAGAAGGAACGGTACCTCGAACCCATGGCGCGCGGCGAGACGGTCGGATCGATGCTGCTCACCGAGCCCGACGCCGGCAGTTCGCCGAGCGAGCTGTCGACCGTCGCGGTCGCCGACGACGAGGGGTACCTGCTCTCCGGCGAGAAGTCGTTCGGGACGAACGCGGGCGTCGCCGACCTCCACCTCGTCGTCGCCCGGAAGAAGCCCGCCCCCGAGGACGGACACGGCGTCAGCGTCTTCCTCGTGCCCGGCACCGACGATCGGGACGGGTTCGCGTTCGACCGCGTCGAGTTCATGGGGATGCGCGGCCACGTCACCGGCGACTCCACCCTCTCGGACGTGCGCGTCGCCGACGATGCGCTGCTCGGCGAGGTCGGCCAGGGCTTTCGGATCGCCATGGGCACCATCGACATGGCCCGGACCGGCCTCGGGGCGATCGGGACCGGCATCGCGCGCGCGGCCTTCGATCAGGCCATCGCGTACGCGGGCGACCGCGAACAGGGCGGCCAGCCGGTCGGGAACTACCAGGCGGTCCAGGTGCTCGTCGCGGACATGGACGCCGAGCTCGACGGCGCGCGCCACCTGGTGTACGACTCCGCGAAGGCGATCGCCGACGGTGAGGGCGACACCCGGACCTCGAGCAAGGCGAAGTACGTCGCCAGCGAGGCCGCCGAGTTCGTCACGCGAAACGCGATCCAGGTCCACGGCGGGAAGGGATACCGCACGGACCTCCCCCTGGAGCGGTACTACCGGGACGCGAAGATCCTGAGCATCATCGGCGGTACGACGGAAATACAGAAGACGACGGTCGCGGGCGAGGCGCTCGGCCTCTGAATCGGGGCGCTACTCCTCGTCGGGCGCGCCCGGCTCCTTGTCGCCGAGTTCGACGCCGAGGAAGTCGGGGTCGTGGTCGCCGAGGAAGGCGTCGACGCCCTCCTTCGCCACGTCGGAGCCGAGAAGCCGGTTCTGGAGCTCCCGCTCGTGTGCGAGCGCGTCCCAGAGCGGCAGTTCGAGCCCCTCGTTGACGGCCAGCTTGTTGTGGCCGACGGCCATGTGGGACTTCTCGACGATCTGCTCGGCGAACTCGCGGGCGGCGTCCTCGACCTCGTCGGGCGGGTGGATCTCGTCGAAGATGTCCCGCTCGGTCGCCTCCGCCGGCGTGAGCGTCTCGCCGGTGATCATCATCTTCAGCGCGGTCGACCGGTCGATGTAGCGCGGGAGCAGCTGGGTGCCCGCCTCGCCGGCGATGAGGCCGAGGTGGATCTCGGGCATGCCGACGTTGTAGCCGTCGTCGTCGCCGACGAACCGGAAGTCACACGCGAGCGCGAGCTCCAGGCCGCCGCCCATGCAGTGACCGTTCACCATCGCGATGAAGATGGTGTCCGTCGTCCGCATCTTCATGATGATCTCCTTGCTCGTCTGGCTCGCGTAGCCGACCTGCTTGCCGGACTCGCTCTGGAGCTCCTTGATGTCGAAGCCGGTCGAGAAGAACTTCTCGCTCGCGCTGCCGAACAGCGCCGCGCGGACGCTCTCGTCGAACCGGACCGTCTCGACCACGCGCTGTAACTCGAGCAACACGTCGATGTTGTGCGCGTTCGCCGGCGGGCGGTCGAGGCGAATGGTTCCGACGTGGTCCTCCAGGTCAGTCTGGAAATACTCTAGATCCAGCTCGCTGAACGATTTCATACGATCCACCGATCGAATCCGTCGTATATGTATGTTCTCATTACGATCGTTCGTGACGGTCGAAACGGCGCTCACACGCCGCTAACGGTGGAAGAAGGGCTGGCCGCCGCCGCGACGATCGCCGCGGCCGTCCTCACTCGCCGGGCTGTTTCCCGTCGTACTTGATCCGCTCGAAGACGGTGTGACAGCCGTTGCAGTAGTACTGCGTCTTCGAGATCTCGCTGCCGAACGCCGACTCCTTGTCGACGTCGGCCGACCCGCAGTGCGGACACTCGACGGTCGGGTCCTCGGAGTCGCTCATCACTCGATCGCGAACTCGGCGTTGCGTTCCCCGCGGATCTGGACGAGGTCCTCCGCTCTGACCCCGCCCTCCCCGACGCGGCGTCTGGTCTCGTCCCACGCGTCCGCGTCCGGCGCGTCCCAGTCGACACCCTCCAGCGAGACGTCCGTCTCGGCGAAGAGGTCGCGGTAGTGGTCGATGAACCGTTCCCTGACGTCCGCGACCGACTGGTTCGTGAACCCGGCGTCCACGAGGGGATCGTCGTCGAGTCCCTCGGGACCGACGAGCGCGAGCGCCGAGGGGATCGTCTCCTCCAGCGTGGACTGGAGCGTCTCCGGGTCTTCGGCCGCCAGCGTCTCCAGGCGGGCGTCGTGGTACTCCA
The DNA here is from genome assembly GCF_900113615.1 of Halorubrum aquaticum. Lineage (GTDB taxonomy): Archaea > Halobacteriota > Halobacteria > Halobacteriales > Haloferacaceae > Halorubrum > Halorubrum aquaticum. The sequence continues at coordinate 27,989 of NZ_FOPZ01000004.1, read as the reverse complement.
GATGGAAGTACTCGTCCTCGCCCATCTTCGTGATCATCCCCTCCATGTCCTCGCGGTCGATCGCGTCGAGCATGTACCACGCCGCGCGGTCGACCGGGGCGATGGTGGCCATGTACGCCGTCCAGTCGCCGTCGATCGCGTCGAGACACGAGGCGTTGGCGAACTCCTCCGGGTCTCGGTCGCCCCGGAGCCAGTCGCCGTCCCGGCCCTGCGACTCGAGCTTGCGGAAGAGCTGTCGGACGTGGCCGACCTCCTCCTGTGCCGCGCTCGAGCCGCCGATGTCGTCCTCGAGCGAGGGGCCGGCGAGGCTCCACTGCGCGTAGCGGTGGCCCAACACGAGCTTCGTGTCCGTGATCGCCTGGACGTAGTCGACGGCCGCCGCGGGCCACTCGCTCATTGTGGCACCTCCCGGCGGACGTTGCCGTGTTCGACCTCCAGCAGGTCCTCCTCACGCACGACCGCGAGGTAGTTCCAGTCCTCCTCGTCGTAGGTGTTGTACGCGTACGTCTTCGCCAGCCGGTCGCTGTGGGCGCTGACGGTGCCGAGGTGGAGGGTGTCGTCCCCCTCGTTTCGCCGACCAAACACCGCGTACTTCGTCGTTCCCGTCATAGGCTGATCCCCGAGTTCCGCATCTTCTCACGCACCGATTCCGTGAGCATGTCCTTCGACCACACCGGGTCCCAGACCACGTCGACGTCGACGGAGTCGACGCCGTCGACGACGCGCAGACAGCTCCGGACGTCGTTCTTGATCATGTCGTAGGCCGGACAGCCCATACACGGAAAGGACATCTCCACGTCGACGTGGCCGTCGTCGGCCGACACGTCGTAGACCATCGCCATCTCGACGAGGCTCACCGGGATGTGCGGGTCCGGGATCTCGTCGAGTTCCGCCCACAACCGGTCCTCGAAGGTCGAGGCATCGGATCGACGCCGCTCGACGAACTCGCTTTTCCGAGCCGGTCCCGAGGTGCCGCCGGTTCGTTGTTTCGTCGACATGTTACACCTGTACGCTCACTTCGCCGGACTGGATCATGTTCACGTACTTCTCGTTGGCCGGTCCGCGGTTCCGCCACCGGTCGATGACGTCGTCCCAGGAGATCGGCTCGTCGAAGCGCCACTCCTTGTTCTCCTGGTCGAACGCGACCGGCATGTCGTACTCGAGGACGTACTCGTCGGCCTCCTCGTCGTAGTGGGCCGGCACGTCGAGGTCGAGCTCCTCCATCAGCGGGAGGGTCCGCGAGAGCCAGTCCTGTCTGAGCTCGTCGTTCGACTTGCCCTTGATGCGGTAGTCGAGCTGCTCGGTGTTGCGCTTCTGTTCGTCGGACATGCCGAACCACTCGACGCCCATGGGGAACATCCAGTCGACGGCGTCCTGGAGCCGCTCGTGGGTCTTGTCGCTCTTGTTGGACAGCCGGCGCATCCACGTCTCGCCGTGCCGGAGGTGGAACTGCTCCTCCTTCTCGACTTTCGTCAGCGCGCGCTTCCAGGGCGCGTACGACGTGTTCTCGTAGATGTCGCCGAGCAGGACCATCCCCGCGCGGTCGAAGATGCCGTGGGCGGTCACGAGCTCCGCGAAGTTCTCGAGATGCTGGTCGAACCCGTACGTGTTCCGGAACTCGTGGGGTTCGCGCTCGTAGATCAGTTCCTGGCGGTCCTCGCCGAGGTCCTCGAGCAGGCGGTAGGCGATGTGGCCGTGGCCGAGCTCGTCCTGGACGACGCTGATACACGACGCGCGGGCGTCGATCGAGGGCGCGTTCAGCGACTGGTCGTAGTAGGCGGGCGCGCTCATCAGCTCGGTGTCCCCCGAGACGAGCAGGATCCGCTTCAGGGCCTTCTTGTAGCCCTCCGTCATCTCCTCCTCGGATTCGATCATCTTGCCGTTCTGAAGCTGCTTTTTCAACTGTTTCTCTGTAGGCATGGTCGGATCGACTGATTGACCGTTCGGAGGCCAGCATTATAATTGTTTTCTGTATACGATTCGCGTATCGATGACGCCTCTGGACGCCGATCCGTCGGTGCTCCGTTCGACTCCGTGAGAACCCGTCGACACGATCTTTTTTATCAGTCGGGGACGACGGGGCGCACATGGCATACGAGGTGCGACACGCGACGAGCGAGGACGCGGAGGACCTGATCGAACTCTGGCACGGGTTCACCGATCACCTCTCCGAGTACGACGACCGGTACCGCCACAAGGAGAACGCGGACGAGCGCTGGATCCGCTACTTCGAGAACCAGCTCGTCGACTCGAAGTACGGCACCGTCGTCGTCGCGGAGGAGTCGTCGTCGGGGGAACTGATCGGCGTCCTCGAGGCCCGCGTGATGGGCGATCACCCGATCTTCCGGCTCCAGGACCACGGCTACATCAACGGCCACTACGTCGACCCCGACCACCGCGGCCAGGGCGTCGGGAAGGCGCTCCTGGAGACGGCCGACGAGTGGTTCTCCGGGCCGCCCCACGAGGTGGAGTTCTTCCGCATCGACGTGCTCGAGGGCGACGACGAGGCCGCCGAACTGTACGAGGAGCTCGGCTTCGAGCCGGTCGAACACGTCTACGAGACGTCCGCGGGGAACCGGTAGAGCGCCATGGTAGAGACGTACACAGTCGAGCTCGTCGACCGCGGGAAGACGATCGAGGTGCCGGCCGACAAGTCCGTTCTGGAGGCGGCCGAGGAGATCGGCATCGATCTCCCCTACCAGTGCCGGATGGGCGTCTGCGGCGTCTGCTCGGCGAAGTGTGAGGGCGACGGCGAGGTCGACCAGACCGAGGGGATGTTCCTCTCCGACGGCGAGAAGGAGGAGGGGTACGTGTTGACCTGTATCGGCCGCCCCCTCTCGGATCTGAAGCTACAGACGGACGAGAGTCCCTGAAAGCCCCGATCGTCTCCGGATCGTCTTCTCCCGTTTCGACTCCGCCTCCCGACAGCCTTCCGCTCTTCTCCACCCATCGAACTCCGACGGGCGGGGTATCCCGTCGATCGATCCCGTGCGATGCGGGCCACGTCGTGTAGGCGTGGCGCTTCCATGGAGGTCCTGACCCGTGGGGCTCGTTCGATGTATGTATACGATATTGTATACGGAATTCGAATACGCCACCGGGGCAACCGTAACACGGACTTAGTGTGTGTTATAGCTGCGATCCGCGCGAGATCGTTGTGACACGGACTAAGTTCGTGTTATACCCGCGTGTCGGATCCCGTTCCGCCCGGATCCCGTCCGATATCCGTCCTCGAAGGACGATCGTTCGAAGATCTCGCATCTCTGCCGAAGCCGTATACGATTACGTATACGCCAATGTCCGTGATTTCAGGCCGGTTTAGGCGGCGTTCTCTCGAAGACACGTGGCTCGAGAGCGTGGATTCCATCGCCCGATCGAGCGCTCCGCGACGATCGTGTACGATCGCCGACTCGTCGCTCGCGATCGGAGTATACGAGATCGTATACGCGCACCTGGCGGGGGAAACGAGAAAACGGCGGAACGAGGGTCGACTACTCGCGCAGTTCCTTCCGACGGATCTTGCCCGTCTCGGTCCGGGGTAGTTCCGGGACGAACTCGACCGCACGCGGGTACTTGTACGGGGCCAGCGTGTTCTTCACGTGGTTCTGGATCTCCTCGACGAGCTCGTCGTCGCCGGTCGTCCCCTCGGTCGTGACGACGAACGCCTTCACGATCTCGCCGCGCTGCTCGTGGGGTGCGCCCACGACGGCGACCTCGGCGACGGCCTCGTGTTCCTCCACGACGGCTTCGACCTCCGGGCCGGGGATGTTGTAGCCGCTGGAGACGATGAGGTCGTCCGCGCGCGACTTGTACTCCAGCCGGCCGTCCTCCCGCTGGACGAAGATGTCGCCGGGGAACGACCAGCCGTCCTCGACCGACTCGTCCTGCTTCTCCGGACGGTTCCAGTACTCGATGCCGGTCGGCCCGCGGACCGCGAGCATCCCCGGCTCGCCGCGCTCGCACTCCTCGCCGGTGTCCGGGTCGACGATCTTACACTCGTAGCCGGGAACGGGGAACCCGGTCGCCGTCGGGTCGACCTCGCCCTCGTGATGGTGGCTCACGAAGATGTGGAGCATCTCGGTGGTTCCGATCCCGTCGAGCAGCTTGATCCCGTACTCCTCGCGGAACTGCTCGAACGTCGTCGGCGTCAGCGGCTCGCCGGCGCTCATCCCGACCCGCAGCGAGGAGACGTCGTACTCCTCGGGCCCGTCGGGGAACTTCGCGAGCATCTGGTTGAACGCCGTCGGGATCGAACACAGCACGGAGATCCCGTGGTTCTCGACCGACTCGAGCAGGTCGCCCGGGCTCGCGTCCTGCGTCAGGCTCGTGCTCGCGCCGAACCGGAGCGGGAACGTGACGAGGTCGCCGAACCCGTACGCGAACGGCAGCGGCGGGTTGCCGCCGAACACGTCGTCCTCGGTCGGCTCGAGGCAGTACCGCGCGTACGTGTCCGCCGTCGCGAGCATCTGCCGGTGGGTGTGGATCGCCCCCTTCGGCCGCCCGGTGGTGCCGCTCGTGTACAGCATCAACGCGAGGTCGTCGCGCTCGGTGTCCGCGGCCTCAAGCTCGGGGCTCGCAGCGTCCATCAGCTCGTCGTAGCTGCGGTGGTCGTGTTCGATCCCGTTCCGCTCCGCCACGACGACGTCTTCGACGGTGTCGAGGTCGGGCAGCGCCTCGTCCACCTCGTCAAGCAGGTCGTCGTAGACGACGACCGTGGTCGCCTCGGCGTTGTTGACGATGTACCGGAGTTCCTTGGCGCGGAGCAGCTTCATCGACGGCATGGCGACGGCCCCGATCTTCTGGACGGCGAGACACGTGATCACCGGCTCGGGGCGGTTCGGGAACCGCACCAGGACCCGGTCGCCGGACTCGACGCCGAGCTCCCGGAGCGCGTTGCCCATCCGGTTGACCCGTTCTTGAAGCTCCTCGTAGGTGATCGTCTCGTCCTCGAAGTAGACGGCGACGTTATCTCCCCGGCCCTCGCGGACGTGGCGATCGACGAGCTGGTCCGCGGTGTTGATCTCCCGAGGGTAGTGTGCCTCGGGGATCGGGTATACGTAATCCGGCGAGTCCGATTCGTCTGGCAGGTACTCCGTCGGGACGTTGGACTGCATCTGTGTGTCTATCCTCACGATCTTAAATGGAACACTTAACGGTTGCTATCCGGTCATTTCTTCGGGAGAGCCGATCGCGTCGTCGCGAGAGCCGAGACGGTCCGCGCCGTCCCCGTGGCGCGTTTAGGTCCAGAAGCCGTCGGGATCGAACGTCCGGATCAGATCGAGTTCCTCCGCCGTCGGTTCCGGCGTCGTCGTCACCGGTCCCTCCCCGACCTCCGGCGCGGTCCGTACCTCCCACGGGAAGTCCGCGAGCATCGCCTCGCGGTCGACGCCGGGGTGGACGCTCCGGAGGAACAGCTTGCCGTCGGCGAACCCGAAGGTCGCCTTCGAGGTGACGAGCGCGTCGGGGCCGCCACCCGGTGCCGGGTGATTCTCCCGCCCCGAGCCGTCGTCGGCGTGTCCCGGGCTCGTGACGTAGTTCACCTCCTCGACGAACCGGCGGGACTCGTGTGGCATCAACAACACCGTCCGCCCGGCCATACAGGCGATGTCGCAGGCCCCGCCGCTGCCGGGGAGCCGGATCTCGCGATCGCCGGCGCGCACCCGGGTCGTGTTCAGGTTGCCGTATCGGTCGACCTCCGCCCCGCCGAGGAAGCCCACGTCGACGTCCCCGCGCTGGAGCCGGCTCATGATGTCCAACATCCCGGTCGTCGAGACCGCCCGGTTCAGGTTCGGGAGGTCACACATCGTGTGGATGAACCCGTCCGCGGGACCGTCCCGTACCACGCCGCTCTCGTAGACCGCCATCGAGTCGGGCGCGTGCGTGCTGACGGCGAGCTGGAAGGCGATGAGCGGGAGCCGCATCCCCACGAACGCGGTGTCGCCGTCCTCGATCTCGTCGGCGGCCGCGCTCACCATCAGCTCCCGCGGCGTGTACGCCTCACTGGCCATAGCGCACCTCCGCGGCGACCGTGGGCTCGGTGATCGACAGGTCCGCGTCGACACCCCGCATGTACTCCTCGCGGTCGTCGACCCCGTACACCCACTCGTCGGCCCACTCGTCGAAGGCCGCCTGCGTGTCCGTCGCGCCGTGATAGCGCAGGTAGTACTCGTTGTCGCGGTTGTAGTGACCCGCCACGGGCGAGGGGTGTGCCCCCCACGGACACTCGACCACCGCCGACACCTGCTCTCTGGTGATCGCGGTCCGGCTCGGGTCGCTGTGGATGGTCTCCGGGTCGACGACCTCCTCCGCGGTCACGAGCACGTTCTCGGCCGCGCCGACCGCCGGGTCGACGATCCCCGTGTTCCCCCACAGGTGGACGTCTCCCTCCGGGCTGGCCCGCTGGGCGTGGACGATCGCCCAGTCCGGCTCGATCGCCGGGACGTACGCCACCTCCTCCCCGCCGAAGGGGTCGGTGCCGGCCTCGAAGCAGTCGCTCTCGGCGAAGACGTCGCTCCCGAGAAGCGACCGGGTAGGAAGGAACGGAACGCCGAGCGCCCCCGCCCGTAACGCGAGCGCGATGCTGAAGTTCGAGTGGTTCTCGACGTCGATCTCGTCGTTCTCGACGGCCTCCCGGAACCGATAGCCGGTGCCCGCGCTGACGTTCCCGACCCACGCCGCCCGGACCCGCGAGACCGCCCCGCAGCCGATCAGCTGGTCGAAGAGGAGGTCGCTTATCGGGCCGATCAGCGTGAGGTCGTCTATCCCCTGCCGGGCGAGTTCGTGTCCCGCCGCGAACGGGATCGCGTGTTCGAGCGCGAGGCCGGTCGCGACGGAGCTACCCGGCGGGATCCGTGACACCGCATCGGAGAGTGACTCCGAGGGTTCTGCTGACATGTGCTCTCACGTCTACGATCGTGTCATATAAATCCCGACGGCGTCGGCCGTCCCGCCGATCATCTGTAACGAAAAATATATACGGAGCTTCGACGAGGGTGTGGATATGTCTCACGACTCAGGGACCAGTACGGGCAGTCGAGGATCCACGAACCGTTCGGCGTCGACGACGTCGCGCCGCCGGTTCCTCGTCAGCGGTGCCGCGGCGGGGGCGACGGCGCTGGCCGGCTGTGCCGGCGGCGGCGGCAGCGACACTCTCACCGTCGGCCACGTGTTGCCGACCTCGGGGACGTACGCGCTCCTCGGCGAGAGCATCATGAACGGCTTCGACCTCTACCTCGAACAGAACGACGGACAGCTGGGCGGCTACGAGGTCGAGACCGTCCAGCGTGACACCGCCGGGGAGACCGACACGGGCGTCACGATCACCAACGAGTTCCTCGTACAGGAGGGCGTCGACGCGCTGGTCGGTCCCGTCTCGAGCGCGGTCGCGATCGCGATGATGCAGACGGTTCAACAGGAGTCGAGCGCGATCTGGCTCAACGCCAACGCGGGCGACTACCGCGTCACGCAGGACGGCTGTATGGACCTCCACTTCCGGACCTCCTTCAACGACTGGCAGACGTCGGCCCCGCTGGCCCAGTGGGTGTACGAGAACGTCGCGGACAACGTCGTGTTGTCGTACGCGGACTACGCCTTCGGGCAGAACTCCAAGAACTTCTTCCAGGAGGCGTTCGAGGAGGCCGGCGGCGAGGTCGTCGACGAGGTGGCCGCCCCGCTCGGCACCGACGACTACTCGCCGTTCCTCGGCGACATCGAGAGCAGCGGCGCCGACGCCGCCTTCTCCTTTTTCGCCGGCAGCGACGCGGTCAACTACATCTCGCAGTTCAGCGACTTCGGCCTCGACGACGAGCTCACACAGACCGGCAGCGGCTTCCTGCTCTCCGAGGACACCCTGCCCGCACAGGGCGAGGCCGCCCTCGGGAAGTACTCGCTGCTTCACTACACCGCGACGAAGGAGACGGACCGGAACCAGACGTTCGTCTCGAACTACAGCGAGGAGCACGACCGCCAGCCGAACGTGTACGCCTGTCAGGGCTACGACTCCGCACAGGCGCTTGACATCGCGGCGTCCAACGCGGACTCGACGGACGCGTCCGACCTCGCGTCGGCGCTCTCGGGCGCGGAGCTCGACAGCCCGCGCGGGGAGTTCAGCTTCGACCCCGACACGAACGAACCGCTCCAGAGCATGGACGTCCGGGAGGTCGTTCAGGGCGACGACGGCGTGGAAAACGAGGTCGTCGCGACCATCGACGACATCGAACTCCCCGATTGGGGCTGCTCGCTCTAAGTCGATGGTGGGACCATGGGACCGGTACGGCGACCCGACCGCGTCCGCACACGGGGGCGATCCCTGATGTTCGTCGAGTTCTCGAGCGTCCTCAGAGCGACCATGCTCGGCGTCCAGCTCGGGATGACGCTCGCGCTCGTCGCCGCCGGACTGACGCTCATCTTCGGCATGCTCGACGTGATCAACTTCGCGCACGGCTCGCTGTACATGATGGGCGCGTACCTCGGCGTCACCGTCTCCGCCCAGTTCGGGAGCTTCTGGCTGGCGCTCCTGATCGCGCCCCTCGCCGTGGGCGTGATCGGCGCGGTCATCGAGGTGTTCGGGCTTCGCGCGCTGTACGGCCGGAACCCGCTGTATCACATCCTGTTGACGTTCGGTCTCGCGGTGATGATCCAGGGACTGGTCGTCGAGATCTGGGGCGGGCAGTCGCTCCGAATAGAGGCGCCGGCGTCGCTTGCGGGCACGGTCCAGATCGGGCCGGTGGAGTACCCGGTGTACTGGCTGTTCGTGCTCGCGGTCAGCACCCTGCTCATCGCCGCGGTCTGGCTCATGATCGACCGGAGCGACCTCGGCATCCTGATGCGTGCGAGCGCGCACGACACCGAGATGGTCGACGCGCTCGGCATCGACGTCTCGAAGGTGTTCACCGGCGTCTTCGTCTTCGGCGCGGTGCTCGCGGGGGTCGCGGGCGTCCTGTTGGGTGCCTCCCGCTCCGTCAACCCCGGCATGGGGTTCGGCGTCATCATCGAGACGTTCGTGATCGTCGTCATCGGCGGGCTCGGGAGCTTCAAGGGCGCGGTCTACGCCGCGCTCGCGGTCGGACTCGTCACCGCCTACGGGGCGCTCATCGCGCCGTCCGTCACGGACATCTTCCTGTTCACCATGATGGCGGTCGTGCTGATGATCAGACCGAACGGCCTGTTCGGCGCCACGGAGGCCGCATAGATGAGCCTCCTCGACGCCTTCGATCCGCGTGAGACCGGGTCGAGCACCGACGGGATCCTCTCGAACCGGGGTCGCTTCGGGATACTCGCGTTGATCGCCGCGCTCGCGGTTCTGGGGCCGGTCGCGTCGGCGGTTCGGCCGTTCTGGCTGTACCTGCTGATCCAGATCCTCGTGTTCGCGCTGTTGGCGCTCAGCCTCGACTTCGTCTTCGGGTACGCCGGTCTGCTGTCGTTCGGCCACGCGGCGATGTTCGGGACGGGGGGGTACGCCGCCGCGCTGTTGATCACGCACGTCACGGCCAACGCGCTCGTGGTGTTGCCGGCGGCGGTCCTCACCGGCGTCGTCGTCGCCGCCTTCATCGGCTGGTTCAGCGTCCGCGCCCGCGGGATCTACTTCGCGATGTTGACGCTGGCGTTCGCACAGATCTTCTACGTCATCGCCTTCGCGGACCTGCCGTCGACCCTGCTCGGCGTGGAGACCGTCACCGGCGGCGACAACGGGATCGTCGGGCTCGCGACGCTCGAGACGTTCGGGTTGCTCGACCTCTCCGATCGGATGAACTACTACTTCCTCACGCTCGGGCTGGTCGCCCTGTCGCTTCTGTCCATCGTTCGGCTCGCGAACTCGCCGTTCGGGCGCGTGCTTCAGGGCGTCCGCGAGAACGAGGACCGGATGGCGTTCATCGGATACGACGTCCGCCGGTACAAGGTGATCGGGTTCGCGATAAGCGGCGGGTTCGCCGGACTCGCCGGCGGCCTGTACGTCCCGTTCCAGAGCCTGGCACAGCCCCAACTGCTCAACTGGACCTTGAGCGGCGAGCTCGTCGTGATGTTACTTCTCGGCGGGCTCGGAACCCTGTGGGGCCCGATGCTCGGAGCGGGCGTCGTGGTGCTGCTCGAAGAACAGCTCAGCGGCTTCGCGGCCTGGGAGGTGATCCTCGGGTCCGTCTTCGTCGTCGTCGTGATCTTCGCGCCCCGAGGGATCGCGGGCGCGCTGGTCTCCCTGTGGGAGGACCCCGAGGACGCGATCGGAAACGTCCGGGACGCGTTGGCGAACTACCGTGAGAAGGTGATGAAATGAGCGACCCGCTGCTCCGCACCGACTCCGTGACGAAACGCTTCGGCAAACTGACCGCCGTCAGCGACGTGTCGCTGTCGATCCCGGAGGGGGGAATCAGCTCGATCATCGGTCCGAACGGGGCCGGCAAGACCACGCTGTTCAACCTCTTCACCGGCAAGCACGCGCCGACCGAGGGCTCGATCGAGTTCCGCGGCGAGGAGATCGGCGGGCTTTCCCCCCACGAGATCGTCTCCCGGGGGATCGTCAGGTCCTACCAGATCACGAACTTCTTCTCGGAGCTCTCGGCGCTCGAGAACGTCCGGCTGGCGACGCAGGCCGACCGGACCGGGTTCGGTCCCGACGACTTCCTGCGGCACCACGCCTCGCTCTCGGACGCGGCCGACGAGGCGGAGGCGGTGTTAGATCGGGTCGGTCTGCTCGACGTCGCCGATCAGACGGCGGCGAACCTCGCGTACGGGCAGCGTCGACACCTCGAGATCGGGATCGCGCTCGCGACCGACCCGGACCTCCTGTTGATGGACGAACCGACCGCCGGGATGGGCCCGGAGCAGACGAACGCGACCGTCTCGCTCATCGAGGACATCGCCGAGGACGCGACGGTCGTCCTCATCGAACACGACATGGACATCGTCATGAACATCTCCGAACGGATCGCCGTGATGAACAAAGGCGAACTGATAGCCCGCGGAACGCCGGCGGAGATCAGTGAGAACGAGGCGGTCCAGCGCGCCTACCTGGGGGGTGAGTGAGATGTCCGAGCTGCTCTCCGTCGACGGGATAGACACCTATTACGGCGAGAGCCACGTCCTGTTCGACGTGTCACTCTCGGTCGACGCCGGGGAGGTCGTCGCGCTCGTCGGCCGCAACGGGGCCGGCAAGACCACCACGCTCCGGAGCGTGATGTGTCTCACCCCCGCGGCCGAGGGGACGATCGAGATGGACGGCGAGGAGATACAGGACCTCGACCCGCACGACGTGCGCCAACGCGGGATCTCGTGGGTCCCCGAGGAGCGCCGGGTGTTCGGCGGCCTGACGGTCGCGGAGAACCTGCGGCTCGCCGCCCGTGGCGGCGAGGAGGACCGCACGACGCAGATCGAGCGGGTCTACGAGCGGTTCCCCCGACTCGACGAGCGTCGCGACCAGCACGCGGGCACGATGAGCGGCGGCGAACAGCAGATGCTCGCGATCGCCCGCGCGCTCGTCGGCCCCGAGACCGACCTGCTGCTCCTCGACGAGCCGAGCGAGGGGCTCGCGCCCCAGATCGTCGAGGACGTGGCGGACATCATCCGGGAGCTCAACGACGAGGGAGTCACGGTCCTCCTCGTCGAGCAGAACGCCGAGATGGCGCTCGGGCTGGCCGACCGCGCGTACGTCATCGAGACGGGCGAGGTGGTCCACGAGTCGCCCGCGACGGAGCTGTTGAACGACCGCGAGGCGATGGAGACCTATCTCGGGGTGAAGTGACGTGTCGACCGACGACTACGACTTCGAGACGGTCGACGTCGCCGTCGAGGACGGCGTCGCCACGATCCGGCTCGCGAATCCGCCCGTGAACGCGATCAGCCAGTCGATGCGTGCGGACCTCTCCGAGGCGGTCGCCGTCCTCGACGAGCCCGAGGTCGACGCCGGGGTCGTCGCCGGCGACGCGGACGTGTTCTCGGTCGGGGCCGACGTCGGGCTCTTCGAGACGGCCCGCGAGTGGACCACCGCCGAGTTCCGGACGAACTCCCGCGTGCTCGGCCGCGCGTTCGAGCGGATCGAGACGACCGAGACGCCCGTGCTCGCCGCGATCGAGGGAACGTGCGTGGGCGGCGGGCTCGAGCTCGCGTTGGCGTGTGACGTCCGGATCGCGGCCCCGGACGCCACGCTCGGGTTTCCCGAGCACAACATCGGGCTCATCCCCGGGCTCGGCGGCTGCTCGCGGTTCGTCCAGCTCGTCGGCCCCGGCCGGGCGAAGGACCTGATCTTCAGCGGCGAGCTGATCGACGGCGAGCGCGCCCGCGAGATCGGGCTCGTCGAGCGCGTCGAGGCGGACCCCGAGGCGGCCGCGAGCGAGTACGCCGCGGACCTGGCCGACGGCCCGACGCAGGCCATCGGCCTGACGAAACGCGTGATAAACGAGGCTCGCGACAGCGACCTGCGAACCGCGGGGGTGCTCGAGTCGCTCGCACAGAGCACGCTCCTGCGGACGGCCGACCACGAGGAGGGCGTCGACGCCTTCCGTGCGGACCGCGACCCGGACTTCTCCGGGGAGTGACGGGACCGGACCGTCCCCTTTCACCGCGATAAATGGAAAGACGCAAGCGAGCCCGCGGCGATCCGGATCCCATGAGCGAGGACGCGGACGCCGTCTATTTCGAGGACGTGGAGCCGGGAACCGTCATCGACTGCGGGAGCACGGTCGTCACCGAACGCGACGTGGTCGAGTTCGCCGAGGAGTTCGATCCCCTCCCGATGCACACCGACCCGGACGCGGCCGCCGAGGGACGGTTCGGCGGGCTCGTCGCCAGCGGCTACCACACGCTCTCGCTCTCGGTCCGACTGCTCGTCGAGGCGGTCCGGCGGGACCGCGCGGTGATCGCGGGGCTCGGGATCGACGACGTGCGGTGGCACGCGCCGGTCCGCCCGGGCGACGAGATCGGCGTCGTCGACGAGATACTCGACACCCGACCCTCGGAGAGCGACCCGGAGACCGGGATAATCCACGAGTCGATCACGGTCACGAACGACGCCGGTGAGACGGTGTTGACTCTGGAGAACCACGAACTGATCGAACGGCGCGAGCGCGCGGACGAGACGGGAGAACCGGCGTAGTCGGCGGTGTCGTGCGAATTCGTGCGACCGAACGAGTCAGCGCCCTTTCCACTCCGGCTCGCGGTCCTCGAGGAACGCGTCTATGCCCTCGTCCTTGTCCGCGGTCGCGAACAGCTGGGCGAACAGCTCGGCCTCGTAGTCGATCCCGGTCTCGAGGTCCATGCGTTCGCTCGCCTGGACCGCGGTCTTCGCGAACTCGAGGGCGACCGGGCTCTTCTCGGCCATCGACCCGGCGAGGTCGTAGACGCGGTCGTCGAGTTCCGCCGCCGGGTACGCCTCCTCGACGATCCCGACGTCGGCGGCCTCCGCCGCGTCGAGGAGCTCGCCCGAGAGGATCAGCTTCATCGCCTGTCCCGTCCCCACGAGCCGGGGAAGCCGCTGGGTGCCGCCGCCGCCGGGGATGATCCCGAGGTTGATCTCGGGCTGGCCGATCTTTCCGTCCTCGGCCGCGATCCGGACGTCACACGCCAACGCGAGCTCGAGCCCGCCGCCGAGCGCGTGTCCGTTCACGCGGGCGATGACCGGCTTCGGACAGTCCGCGACGTGCTCGAAGACCCTCGGTCGCTCGCTCGCCTCGCGCTGTTCGAGCGCGTCGCGCTCGCGGAGCTCGGTCACGTCCGCGCCGGCGACGAACGCGCCGCTCTCGTCGTCTCCGGTCAACACGACGACCCGGACCGCGTCGTCGTCCGCGACCGCGTCGAGGACCGCGATGAGGTCCTCCCGAAGCTCCGCGTTGAGCGCGTTTCGCGCCTCGGGCCGCGAGAGCGTCACCGTCGCGACGCCCTCGACGCGGTCGCCCACCGACGCGGAGAGAGTCTCGCTTTCCGCCGCCGCCGACTCGGTCGCCGTCGACGTTCCCGCCATCACTGCTCACCCCAGTCGCCACTCACGCCGACGACCTCGCCGTCCTCCCAGACGTAGAACCCCTCGCCTGACTTCCGCCCGAGCTTGCCGGCCCGGACCTTGCGCTTGAGGAGTTGCGGCGGGCGGAAGCGCTCGCCGAGCTCCTCGCGGAGGTACTCGAGGATGTCCAGTCGCACGTCGAGCCCGACCACGTCACACAGCTCGATCGGACCCATCGGGTGGTTGTATCCGAGCTCCATCGCGGCGTCGATGTCCTCCGGCCCCGCGACCCCCTCCTCGAGCATCCGGATCGCCTCGACCCCGACCGCGACGCCGAGCCGCGAGGAGGCGAACCCGGCCGAGTCGGTGACGGTCACCGGCTCCTTGTCGATCGCCTCGACGAACTCCGTCGCCGCTTCCACCGTCGCGTCGTCGGTCTGCTCGGCGACGACGATCTCCACGAGCCCCATGATGTGGACGGGGTTGAAGAAGTGGAGGCCGATCGCCCGGCCGGGCCGGTCGAGGACGCTCGCGATCTCGGTGATCGAAAGCGAGGAGGTGTTGGTCGCGATCACCGCCTCCGCCGGCGCGTTGGCGGCCACCTCCTCGAACGTCTCGCGTTTCAGGTCCATCCTCTCGGGGACCGCCTCGACGACGAACGACGCGTCGCCGACGGCGTCGGGAAGCGACGTGGTCGTCTCGATCCGATCCAGGGCCGCCGCCTTCTCCTCGGCGGTCAGCTTGTCCCGGTCGACGCCGCCCTGGAGGTTCGACTCGATCGCGTCGACGCCCGACTCGAGGATGGACTCCTCGATGTCACGGATCGTCACGTCGTATCCCGCCATCGCGGCGACCTGTGCGATACCGTGGCCCATGGTCCCGGCTCCGAGTACGCTTACACGCATCGTTCACATCGTGAGTAACCACGTACATTAGCGTATCGAGTCGGGAAGTCTCCGAACGGTGAGCACGCGACGAAGTGAGGTGAACGTCGAAGCGGGCAGAGGAGCGATCCCTGTAGTGGTCGTTGATCAGTGGAGCCGTCCCTCCAGAACTGAACTCACGCGTCCGCCGACTTCGACGTCGATACCCTCCGGTCCCTTCGACGCTCGAAGCCGGAGGAGCGAGGGGCGTCCCATCTCGTAGCCCTGTTCGACGGTGACCTCGATATCGTCCGTGTCGAAGTAGTCGTGTTCGACGAGATAGGCGGCGAGACACCCGTTCGAGGAGCCCGTCGCGGGGTCCTCCGGGACGCCGGAGCAGTCGGCGAAGACGCGGACGTGTAGGTCGTTGTCCTCGGACGTCTCGGTGGAGAACACGAGCACGTTCACGTTGCCGTGGGAATCGATGAGCCGGTCGTAGTACGGCTCCGGTTGCGTCTCGGCTCGTCGGACGGCATCGAGGGAGTTCAAGGGGACGACGACGGTGGGAAGACCGGTCGAGACGAGCCGGATCGGACGGGAATCGTCGACGTCCGATACGTCGAGACCGAGGATCTCCGCGAACAGCTCCGGGGGGAACTCGTCCTCGAAGGTCGGCTGGATCTGACGCATCCAGTAGGTCTCGTCGCCGTCGTGGTCCTCGACCCAAACGGGGATCTCGCCGACGCCGAGGTTCAAGACGACTTCCTCCGGGAGGTCGTCCCGGAGGTGTTCGCGGATGACGAACGCCGTTCCGAGCGTCGGGTGGCCGGCGAAGGGGATCTCCTCGGCGGGGTCGAAGATCCGGACGTCGTATCCGTTCTCCGTCGCGTCGGACGATTCGATGAACGTCGCTTCGGAGAAGTTCGTCTCGCGGGTGAACGCGAGCATCTCGTCGGTGGAGAGGTTCGATGCGTCGCGGACGACCGCCAGTTGATTCCCCGTGTACTTCCCCTGTGCGAACACGTCCACGAAGTGGACTCGGTTGGTCGACATTTGCGCCCATCGATTCGGGGCATCCCAATATCTGTAGCGGTTCCGGCGGGTGTACCATGTCGGTCTCAGTGAGCGAGATAGTCTAAGGAGTGGGCGATCGATTGCGGTGGCGTCGCCGGCGGCGGAGCCGCCGGCTTCAAGCGAGAGCTTCGCTCTCGCCCTGCGCCGGTGAATGGTCGCCGTAGGCGACCGCGAACCGCCCGCGAGGGACGCGGCGAGTGGAACGAGCCGCGAGGCTGGGGAGGCGTGAGGTGCGGGGCTGTGCGGGGTGGGATTCAAAGGGGCAGTCGCGAGGACGAAGCCTGACGACGCAAGGACCGCAGGAGCGAACATAGTGAGCGACGAGGACCACAGCGAGTCACGTGAGTCCTCGCGACTGGGGCTTTGGTGATGTTCGCTCCACCAGCAACGCACTCGTTCTCATCAGCCCGATCTCTCACGAAACAACCGTCCAACAAGCAGTCGAAACATATCGGTTGATTCACCCACAGAAACGCAAAAACATCCCCGCGTGATACGTTCTACGACCCCGACCCGCGTCCACAGACTAAGACCGGCCGCTCGGTCCCGAGGATCACGTCCTGGGTGACGCTGCCGAAGAGCGCCTTTCCCGTCGGCGAGCGCTTCCGCCCGCCGACGCAGATCTGGTCGACGTCCTCCCGCTCGGCGTGTTCGAGGACCTGCGTCGCCGGGTCGCCGCTGGTCTCCTCGGCGTGAACCGTGATACCGCGCTCCTCCAGTCGTTTGATCGCCTCGCGAGCGGACTCGACCTGCGTGACCGACGCGCCGGTCGGGTTGTCGGTGAACACGTGAAGGAGGTGGACGACGACCTCGTCGGAGGCGTCCGCGATCTCCCCGATCGCGTCGATCTGCGCGCCGACTCCGTCCGCATCCTCGTCTATGGCCGCCAGGATCTCGTACATACCCCCCGTTTTCGGGCCTACCCAATAATGGTTACCGGCGATCCCCGTCGTGTGGGGTTCCGCGATCCGAAGACCCGATCGCCCTCAACGACCGACCCGCCCGTTCCCGACTCGGTCCGAGAGCGAATCGAACGGCCGTCGATACTGTGGACACGTCGCGATCAATAATATAAGAAAGCGTTTACTTCTTTAGAATACACGTATTATCGATATCTCTCTAATCGCTGTGGGAAACCCCTATTCGATACTTTCCTCGTTTATATAGGTTATTTCCCCATATAACAGAAGAGATTCGAATGAATAGCCGATGAAAACGTAATAGTATCAAACCTCAATTTGTTTCGCCATAGAATAATAAGATATATTTGATATATTGGGGTTTGATGGTTATCGAACCGTCAGATCGGCGCTGACGCTCGAGAAGTGAAATAACGGAAGGGATCGGTCGTCGTCGGTCGCGACTACTCGTCGACCGCGACGTCGTCGGCGTCGACGTCGACCGCGGCCTCCTCCTCGGCGGCGATCTCCTCGGGACGCGCCTCGAGGGTCAGCTTCTGGACCTCGACGCGGCGCAGCGGGTAGATCGTCTTCGCGTCGGCGTAGACCGCCGACGAGAGGTTGCCGTCGACGATCGCGTCGACGAACGACTCGAAGGTCCGCTCCTCGGCGGCGGCGTGGACCTTGTCGATCATGACGCGGCGGATCGCCTTCTCCTGGGAGCGGTCGGCCTTCTTCGTCGTCAGCGCGACCGGCTGGACGCGGATCCGGTAGTCGTCGGTCGTCACGACCGTGATCGACGCCTCGACCTTCGAGGCGCCGCGGCGGACGAGAGAGCGCAGGTAATCGCGCGTCAGCTCGTACTTGATGAACTCGGTGTAGGCCGTGTCGCTGCCCACGTCCGTGATCTTGAACGTGAGCTTCGTGTTGTTCGCGCTGGAGTCGCCGGTGAGCTCGCCCAGCGTGGTCGTGATCGTGCGGCCGATCACCTGATCGGGCTCCTCGGCGAGCGTCTCGCCGAGTTCCGCGCGGTCGAACTGTTCGGGTGCCAGTACGTCGTACCAGCGTTTCTGTTCTCTGCTCTTGGAAACTGATCGTTCGCTCATGTGTTGGTGTCGGTGTGTCGCGTGTCCGTGTCGGTGTCTCGTGTCTCCGCCCCGTCGGCGGCCGTCTCGGTGCCGACCGCCCCGTCGGCGGTTCGGTGTTCGCGTGCTCGTTCGATGACCCGCTCCGCGACCCGCAGGTTCACCACGTAGTCGTCGACGGTCGAGCGCAGCCCGCCCGTCGTCGGCCGCTCGATCCGGCAGTCGATCGCGTCGCCATCGACGCTGACCGCCATCGAGTCGGTGTCGTCGGGGGCGAGCGCGGCGGCGACGAGTTCGGCGTCGGCGTGGGTCGTCCGAACCGCCGCGGTCCGGGACCCGGGATCGTCGCCCGTCATAGCGCCCCCCGGAGCGCGGCCAGCGCGTCCGTCGGGTCCCCGTCGACGGCGATCCCGCCACGGGTTCCGTCCCCCCAGCCGTCGCCGCCCGCCTCGCGGGCGGCCGAGCGGCAGGCGTCGCCGATCCCGTGATCCCCGGTCGCGGCCGCGGCGAGCGTCCCCGACGACTCGTCGAGGACGATCGCGACGGACTCGGGCGACCGGAAGTCCCGGACCAGCCGGGCGACCGTCGGGAGCGTGCTCTCCGGCGCGTCGACGCGGGCGACGAGGCAGCCGTCGTATCGGCCGGTCGTCGCGGCGTCGATCGCGCGGTGGGCGGCGGTCCCGTGGGAGCGCCAGGCGTCGACGGCGGCCGTCCGGAGCCCGTCGCTCGGATCGGTCGCGAGCGCCAGCGCGACGCCCGTCCCCGGCTCCTCGCGTGCGAGGGCCTCGAGGACGTCGGCGTAGCCGCCGACCGTCTCGAACGGGGTGGCCGCCGCGCCGAGCGCGTACGGTCGGAGCGCGCGCTCGACCGCCGAGGCGCTCCGCGTACTCGCGTCCTCGTCGGCGACGGCGTCGACGGCGACCCGCGAGGCCAGCCGCCGATGATCCGCCTCCTCGAGATCGGCCGGGAGGCCGAGTTCCGCGAGGACGGCCCGCGTCGCCTCGACGTCGCCGGAGTACGGCGTCCGGACCAGCGTCGAGGCCGCGATCCCGTCCGCCAGGTCCGCGGTGGGCACCGCGACGCCGGGCCGTCGAGAGACGGTCCCGGCGTGCTCGGCGGCCTCGAGCGCGTCGCCCGAGCCGTCGGTGCCGGGCACCGAGCCCGCGGCGACGACGCCGGCCAGCGGGACGGCCGGATCGGGCTCGACGCCCAACTCGCGGGCGACCGCGAAGGCGGTCGTGCTCGCGGGCCGCCCCGAGCCGGGCACCGCGTGTGGCCCCCGGTCGGCTCCGAGGACCACCGCGACGTCGTCGCCGTCGGCGTCGGGGACCGGATCGCGGGCGACCCGGACCTGAAACGGCACCGCGCGCTCGCGGAGCGCGCGAGCGAGCGTTCCGGCGGCCGCGAGCGCGTCGCCGTCGTCGGTCGCGACGAGCCGGACGAACGGCGCGTCGGCGAGGACGCTGGCGAGCGCGTCGGGGGCGGGCGCGGATTCGACGGTGGTCTCGGTCACGGATGGTGGTCGGTCGTGGTCGGCGTGGTGGGTTCGGTCAGTGTGGTGCGTCGTGAGTCGGGTCGATGCGGTGGTTACTCGATGAGCTCGGCGGCGGTCTCGTAGGTGTAGACGAAGTCCTCGTCGATCTCGTCGCCGCGGTAGTAGTTCGCCAGCCGGCGGATCTTCGACTCCGTGTTCTGGAGCGCGCGCTTGTTCTGGTGGTCCTGGCCGTTCTCGGCCATGTGTTCGCGCAGACGAACCGCGCGGGCCAGCAGGTTCCGCAGGTCCTCGGGCAGGTCGGGCTCGGCGTCGTGTTCCTCGAGGATCTCGGTGATCTTCTTGCCGGTGGCGAGCTTGACGTCGGGCACCGGAACGCCCTTGACGCCCTCGTCACGCAGCTTGATCCCGATGACGCTCGGGTCCTCGCCCTGTTCCGCCAGTTCGACGACGCGGGACTCGATGTCCTCGGCGTCGACGTCGCTCCACTCCGGGTTCTCGTCCGTCGCCGGCTTGTCCGAACCGGACGAACCGCGACGGCGCGTGTGCATTCGTGCCATTGGTTGAAATTGGAACGGCACAACCGCGAGTACGTGACCGCACCCCGCGAGACGCGGCTCTCGGAGCGCTCGCGAGCGCGAGCGGTTCCGGCGAGAGCCCGAAACCGGGCGTCTCGGCCGCGTCGCCGGAGCGACGGTGCACCGCTACGTTCCCAAGCCGTGGGCGAAGAGGCCCCGGCGCGTCGGATCCGCAGCTGTGCTGTTCCCGTTCGACCGGTCGACGGCCGGACTCTTAAGCGTGTTCTTGTCGAGTTCACGCGGTCTCGCCCGGAATCGGCGACGGAGAGGGTCCCGTCGACGGAAAGCAGCCCTTAAATTCTCGCTGTGAGATCGGTTCGTAGGTGAGAGTACCTCATGACAGACCGACCAGACGGTGAGGATCCGTCCGCGTCGATGGGCGCCGCCGGCGGTTCGAAGACTGAACCGCGGATCAGCTTCTACGGCGGGAAGTGGGCGAGCACGGTTCCGCTTGGCTTCTTCATCCTCTGGGCCGTCTTCCAGAGCGGCGTCCTCGGCATCGGCGACACGAACGGGCTGGTGATCGGGGCGTTGATTGGAACGATCCTCGGGATGTTCTTCGTGCGCGGCGACTGGAAGACGTACGCGGACACCATCTTCGAGGGGATGACCCAACGCGTCGCCGCGACGGCGATCGTCGCGTGGCTGTGGGCGGGCATGTTCGCCGAGACGCTTCAGGTCGGCGGCTTCGTCGAGGGGCTCATCTTCGCCGCCGACGCGCTCAACGTCGGCGCGGCGACGTTCCCGGCCGCCGCGTTCGTCCTCTGTGGCCTGCTCGCGACCGGGATCGGGACGGGGTACGGGGCCACCGTCGCGTTCGTGACGCTCTTTTTCCCGGCGGGCGTCCTCATCGGCGCGAACCCGGTGTTGCTCTTCGCGGCGATCCTCTCCGGCGCCGTCTTCGGCGACAACCTCGCGCCCGTCAGCGACACGACGATCGTGAGCGCGGTGACGCAGGACGCGGACATCGGCGGCGTCGTCGCTTCGCGGTTCAAGTACGCGATCGTCGCCGCGGTGCCCGCCTTCATCGCCTACCTGATCATGGGTTCGGTGCTGTCGGGCGCGAGCCTGGAGGGCGCCGCGGCCCTCCGTGACACGGCGACCGCGCCCGGTTTGGTCCACCTGATCTCGATGGGTGTCGTGATCGCCACCGCCGTCGCGGGGCGACACATCGTCGAGGCGATCTCCTGGGGTCTCGTCGTCGCGGTCGGCTTCAACCTCGCGCTCGGGCTCTCGTCCGTGAGCGATATTCTCGTGTTCACCGTGACCGAGGCCGGGACGTTCACCGCGCTGCCGTTCGTCGCGGTCGGCGACACGGCGGGCGTCGGCGGGAGCCTCTACGCCGGTGCGATCGGGTTCTTCCCGCTCATCGTGTTGACGCTCCTCATCGTGTCGATGGCGCAGATCATGATCCGCGGCGGCGGCTTCGCGGCGATCCAGGAGTTCCTCTTGAACTCCGTCGCGACCACCGTCCGCCGGGCCGAGGTGACGATGGTGCTCGGCACCGCCGCGATCAACGGGATGATCACGATCAACACCGCAGCCGAGATCGCGATCGCGCCGTACATCGCGCGGATCGGCGAGAAGTTCAACATCAACGGCTACCGACGGGCGAACATCCTGGACGCCAACACGTCGGCGCTCGGCTACATCTTCCCGTGGGCCGGCGGCGTCCTCGTCGGCTACCAGGTCATGGTCGGGCCGAACGGACTCGGCGCGGAGTACGGTCCGGAGATGGTCGTCAACCCGATCGAAGTCGTGCCGTACGTGTTCCACGGCTGGTTCCTCGTGATCGTCTTCTTGGTGGCGGCGGTCACCGGGTTCGGGAGGGAGTACGTTCCCGATCGGACCTCCGGGGAGGTGTCGCGCGCATGAGCGCGCTCGACAAGTTCCTCGCCGGCTGGTCGTTCAGGAGTTCGACGCCCGACTACGAACCGGGCGACACCATCGAGGTGATGGTCACCGGCGAGAAGGGCGGCGAGGCGACCGCCCGTATCGGCGACTCGATCCTCCGGATCGAGGGCGCGCCGGACGACGCGGTGGACACCCGCGTGCTGGTCGCAGTCGAGACGTGGGACGGGTCGACCCACCGCGGAACCGGGACGTACCGGGAGACGGTCGGCGGGAGCGCCTTCTGAGTTCCCTCGCGAGGATCTCGCGCGTCGGGCGCCTCTGCCACCACCTCCGTCGACTCCGTCACCTCCGGCGCCTCCGCCGCCGCGTCGGACCGGGTTGCTTTTTAAGACGACTCCCGAAGGGAGAGCCGTGCTATCGGTCGAGCTGCACTCCCACTCGGCGCTGTCCCACGACGGGCGTGACCCGGTCGACCTCCTCCTGGAGCAGGCCGCCGCGGTCGGTCTCGACGCGCTCGCCGTCACGGACCACGACGAGATCGACGCGAGCATCGAGGCGGCCGAGAAGGCCTCCGAACACGGGCTCGTGGGGATCGTCGGCATGGAGGTGACCTCCGCGGCCGGTCACGTGCTCGCGTTCGGGATCGACGACCTCGTCCCCAGCGGGCTGCCGTTCGACGAGACCCTCGACCGGATCCACGAGGCCGGCGGGATCGCGGTCGTCCCCCACCCCTTCCAGAAGACCCGTCACGGCGTCGCCGCGCACATCACCGAGGACCAGCTCGCGAGCGCCGACGCGATCGAGGTGTACAACTCGCGACTCTTCACGGGGCGAGCGAACCGGCAGGCGGAGACGTTCGCCGTCCGCCGGAACCTCCCGATGACCGCCGGCAGCGACGCGCACATCTCCGAGATGGTCGGTCAGGCGGTCACCGAGGTCGGCGCGGACGAGCGTTCGGCCGACGCGATCCTCGAGGCCGTCGCCGCGGGCCGGACCAGCGTCGTCGGGAAACGCACGCCCTGGCGCGTCTCGCTCCGCCAGTTCGCCGGTGGGGCGAAACGCCGGGCGTTCCGGACGATCGACGGACTGCGACGGTCGTGAGGTCGCTCCCGTGACTCGAGGCCGCCGAAATGACGCGAGGGCGACCCGATGACCGCCGACCGACGTGACGGGAGCGCCGCCGACCGTCTCCGGGGCGCGTCCCCGGGCCTCGTCGTCGACGCGATCCGCGACCGCGACCCGCTCCCCGGGACCCGCGGATTCGCCGGGTTGCTGACGAGCCCGCCGCCCTCGACGGGCGAAGACGGTGAATCAGCCGGTCGCGGTCCCGACGGTCGTGGTCCCGTCCTCGTCCGCGACGTGCTCGGCCGCCAGCCCCTGTTCGTCGAGGCCGACGCGGCCGATCCGACCAGCCCCGGGTCGTGGAGCTTCGACCGGACGGACCTCCGGGACCCGGAGCCGATCCCGGCCGGGTCGGTCGCGT
Source organism: Halorubrum aquaticum (assembly GCF_900113615.1). GTDB lineage: Archaea > Halobacteriota > Halobacteria > Halobacteriales > Haloferacaceae > Halorubrum > Halorubrum aquaticum. The sequence goes on along the minus strand of NZ_FOPZ01000004.1, from coordinate 4,734 downwards.
CGGCGACGGAACGCGATCCCCGCTGGTCGCTCCCGACGCCTCCCGCCTCGGAGCCGAAGCCCGCCCAGGCGGCCGTCGACGCCGCGATCGAGGCGACCCTCTCCGATGTCGCCGCCGAGGACGCCGACCCGGAAACCGGCCGGCTCGCCGTCGCGTTCTCCGGGGGGGTCGACTCGGGACTCGTCGCCGGCGCGGTCCCGGACGCGCCGTGTTACGTCGCGGGCTTCGAGGGGTGTCACGACGTCTCGGCCGCGCGCGAGGCCGCGGCGGCGATGGACCGCGACCTGCGCGTGGTCGAGATCTCACACGACGACCTCCGGCGGGCGATCCCCGAGATCGTCGCCGCCACCGGCCGACGGAACCCCATGGACCTCAACATCGCCGTCCCGCTATATCTGACCGCCGAGGCGGCTGCGGGCGACGGGATCGACCGACTGGCGGTCGGTCAGGGGGCCGACGAGCTGTTCGGGGGCTACAGCAAGGTCGTCGACCCCGCGGACGACGACCGCGTCTCCGCCGACACCGTCCGAGGCGCGCGGACCGAGACCGTCCGGACCCTCCCCGCACAGCTCGAACGCGACGTGCTGGCGCTTCGGGCGGCCGGGGTCGAGCCGGTCGCGCCGTTGCTCGACGACCGCGTCGTCGACGCCACACTCCGGCTGCCGGGCGACCTGCTCGCGACGGCCGACCAACGGAAGGTCGCGCTCCGGCGTGCCGCGGCCGGACGCGTCCCGGAGTCGGTACGTACCGCCGACAAGAAGGCGGTACAGTACGGCACGTACGTCTCCCGGGAGATCGACCGGCTGGCGAGACGGAACGGGTTCAAGCGACGGATGGAGAACCACGTCGGGCAGTACGTCGACGCGCTGCTCGAGGAGTAGGGACCGTTCGACTTCCGCTCCCGTCGAAGGGACCGGCCCGAGCGGGCCGACCCTGACCAAGCCGCGCGTTGGAGTACCAGTCCTGCGGCCGACGCCCGATCGGTCCGGGCGTCATCGAAACGGAAGCCGGGTATCGTATAAAATCCGCGCAGTGGCGACAAATATATCCACCCGATCCGTTGGAAACACACCGATCTTCGAGGATTTCCACATCGTTCGGAACGAACGTCCGGTACGACTCCCACAGGTGGGTCGAAATTCGACGCTTCCGGGGCGGGCGCGTACGATCACCGTTACGGAGTCGTCCCCCGGCGACGACTCATCTGTCGTCCGCTCCCGGCACCGACTCATCTGTCGTCCGCTCCCGGCACTGACTCACCTGACGAGGTACGGGTCGTTGCCGGCGACGAAGCGGCCGAGGTCGCTCTCGCGCCGGAAGTCGGTCGACTGGAGTCGGCGGAGCGCCTCGACCAGAGCGTCGGCGTCGCCGTCGTCCCACTCCGCGGGCTCCTTGATCGGGAGGACGAGCCACCCCGACCCGAGCAGCTCCTCGCCGTGGAGCGCGTCCATGTCGACCTCGGTCTTCCACGCGCGGGCGGTGTACTGCCGAAGGACGTGGTCGGTCGCCCTCGCGCCCACCGGGAGGAGGACGTGCGCGGCGATCGCTCGAAGCTCCGCGTCGAAGTACCGCTCCATGTCGTCGTACGACGCCGGCGTCGGCTCCCCGTCGGGCAGACACATGTGGAGGTACGAGAGGAACGTCCGGTCCGTCGACACCCGGCCGGGATCGTCGTCTCCCGTTCCGACCAGGTCCGCGCCGTCCTCGCTCCCGGCTCCGGACGGATCGCCGTCCTCGTCGACCGATGCGAGGAGCCCGGCGTCGGTCAGCACCCCGAGAAACGCCGGCGACCACGGCTCGCCGGTGAACGGGATCCCCTCCTCGAGGCCGCCGTGGAGACCCGGGTGGTCGCCGATCACGTGGAAATCCGCGTTGGCGTCGCCGTACCCCGGGACGAACGACGGACAGTCCGGCCGCATCCCGAACGGGTTTCGCGTGCGATCGGTGACGTTCTTCACGGAATCCGCTAGGAACGCGACCCGTAATAGCCCGTTCGATACCGGCTCGGTCGGCGAACGACCACGCCGGGTACCCGCCGGGAGCCGCCGCAGGTAGGCGCATGCGCGACGAGGGATTCTCATAAGTTATGGAAACGAGTCGGGTTCGACCGGCTTGGGATACGCCTCGATCGCGATCCGACGACGAACGTTCAACGGATCCGAAACGTTCGACGAGATCGCTAGACTGCGGCGGGATCGGATCGACGCGGCGGTCACAAAGTATATATATGCCCCTCGACTGCGGGCTATCGAAGACCCATGTTCGACCGCATCCGCACGGCGGCCCTCTTCGGCCTCCACCAGGCGACCGTTGCCATCGGGATCTCCGCGTTCCCCGTGGCCGTCTTCGCCCGCAAGCAACTCGGCATCAACCTCCCGGTCCGCCGGCTCGTCGAGACCACCACCGAGGCCATCGAGGACGTCGAGGAGTAACCCGAGCGTCCGCTTTTTCGCCGACTCGTTCGCACCGACCTTCTCGGAGCCCTCGCACCGTCAGTCGTCCCGATCCCACACGGTCAGCCGCTCCGATCCCGTACCGTCAGCCGCTCCGATCCCGCACCGTCAGTCGCTCCCACGTCCACGCCGTCCGACGCTCCGTGACCCGCTTCATACCCCGCCCAATGCCCGCCCCGGATATGGTCGTCGGAACCGGCGGCCGGTCCCCGAAGGGTTGCCTTTATCAGCGCGAGGGGCCAACGAGGCGGTAATGCGAACACCGACCGACGATCTCTCCGACGGGGCGTCCCTCGAACTCGGCCGCGACCAGCCGGTCTTCGGACCGGAGCTCGGCGAGTTCGAACACAGCGAGCGTCGCGCCGCACAGGCCGACGGCGAGGGCGAGATGAAGACCGGCACGACGACGGTCGGCATCCGCACCGCCGACGGCGTCGTGATGGCGACGGACATGCGCGCCTCCCTCGGCGGCATGGTCTCCTCGAAGGACGTCCAGAAGGTCGAGGAGGTCCACCCCCGCGGCGCGCTCACCATCGCCGGCTCCGTCTCCGCCGCACAGAACCTCATCTCGACGCTCAAAGCCGAGACCAACCTCTACGAGGCCCGCCGCGGCAAGGACATGTCGATGGAGGCGCTCTCGACGCTCACCGGGAACCTCCTCCGCACGGGCGCGTTCTTCATCGTCCAGCCGATACTGGGCGGCGTTGACGACGAGGGTTCCCACATCTACTCCATCGACGCGCTCGGCGGAACCACCGAGGAGGAGTACACGGTCACGGGCTCCGGCTCGCAGTACGCCCTCGGTGTCCTCGAACAGGAGTATCACGACGACGTCACCGTCGACGAGGCGAAGACCATCGCCGCGAAGGCGATCCAGTCCGCCGTCGAGCGCGACCTCGCGTCCGGCAACGGGATCAACGTCGCCGTCGTCACCGACGAGGGCGTCGACATCACCCGTTACAAGGACTTCGGCGACCTGCTCTAGACGCCCCGCTCGACCTCTCCTTCCTTCTCCCCGCTCCTCGCGACCACGAACTCCGTCCGGACCGGCGTCCGACTCGGGGCGGGTCGACGTTTCGTCAGGCCCGATCGACGTCCTCCTCGGGCGGGCGGATGCCGTCTCCCCAGTAGAAGTGCGGGCCTAAGAGGAGGTAGCCGCCCGAGAGGAACAACAGCGCGAACGCGAACCCTTCGCCGATCCACGGGGGGAGCGCGGTCGTGAGCGCGTGTGCGATCGGCGTCACCACCACCGCCGCCTGGACGAACCCCATCACGAGCGCGTCCTGGGCGTGTAAGTCGGGGTAGGTCACCGTCGACCCCATGAGGACCGCGAAGACCGCGGTCGCGACGACGAGCGGGATCGGCGCGGTGTAGCCCGCGAGCACCGCGGCGGCGAGGACCGTCGCCGCGAGCGTCGTCGGGACGCCGACGGTCTCGCGGCTCCCGCTGTCGTAGGCCGTGTACAGCCCGAGCCGGGCGACCGCCATCGCGACGAAGAGCGCCGAGGCCCCCACACCGGCCCCGAGGAGGAGCGGGTCGGCGGCGAACGGGTCCGCTTCGAGGACGACGGCGGCGACGAGGGCCGCGGGCGCGACGCCGAAGGAGGCGACGTCCGCCAGCGAGTCGAGGTACGGTCCCGCCGGCGTCGACCCCCGGTGTCTGGCGACCACCCCGTCGAGCCCGTCGGCGATGGCGGCTAACAGGATCAGGCGGGCCGCCAACGCGACGTCGACCGTGGCGGCGACGACCGCGAGGAAGCCGACCGCGGCGTTGGCCACGGTGACCGCGTCGGCGAGGCCCAACCGGCCGACCCGCAGAGACATACCGGATCGGTCGACGACCCCGCTTTTAGGGTTTGTTATCCGTTCGGCGTGGTCGACGCTCCGTCTCCCCGAGGTCGGATCCGTGGGCGAACTATTAAGCGTCCGATGGCCTAATCCGTGGTATGGACCCACTTCCCCTCCAAACCGGTTTCGGACTGGTGAGCGTCGGCCTCCTGTTTCTCATGCTGGTGGTCGTCACGCTCTGGCAGTCCGTCGCGATCGTCGACGCCTACGACAAGGAGGCGTTGACGGTGTTCGGCGAGTACCGGAAGCTGCTCGAGCCCGGCATCAACTTCATTCCGCCGTTCGTCTCGCGGACGTACGCGTTCGACATGCGGACGCAGACGCTGGACGTGCCCCGCCAGGAGGCGATCACGCGGGACAACTCGCCGGTGACCGCGGACGCGGTCGTCTACATCAAGGTGATGGACGCCAAGAAGGCGTTCCTCGAGGTCGAC
>NZ_FOPZ01000003.1 GCF_900113615.1 Halorubrum aquaticum | reverse complement strand
TGGCGCGCGCCCGTGAGCGGCCGCCGGCCGCGAACGGCCCGCGCGAGGGAGGTCGAGGCGGCCCGCCGGCGGCTCCGGCGGGTCGCCGAGGCCGAGGCTGGGGAGGCGTGAGGTGCGGTGCGGCCGCGGCCGGGTGGGGCTCCGGAGAAGTCTTCCGCGATCCGTATCCCCCTCGCACTACCGACGGATCAGAACCCGAAGACGAACACGCCGACGACGAGCGCGACGCCGAGGACGACGAAGGCGGCGTGTTCGGCCTCGATGGAGCCCGGTTCGATCGGCTCGTCCGCGGGGGTCGAGGTGTCCTCCGTCACCCCGTCGGGGCCCACGTCGTCGACGCCGAAGCGCCACTCGCGTCCGTCGTCGTCCTCGTCCATGCGGACCTCGTTCGCCCGGCTTCGGGTGTCATCGCCGCTCATACTCGCCGTAGGCGCGTGCCGGGTAAATGGCTGGCGGGGCGCGATCGGTCGACGAGACCGGCGGGCGCGATCGGTCGCGGAACGCGACCCGAGATCCTACCGCCGTCTGGCCGGCGCGATCACGTCGCCGTCGTACACGACGCCGCGCTCGCCGTCGATCGTGAGGGTGGTCCCGTCCGCGACGGCGTCCGGCAGGGTCACGCCGGAGACCATCGGGACGCCCAGCTCGCGGGCGACGACCGCCGGGTAGCCGGTCATTCCGGGACGGGCGTCGACGATCCCGGCGATCCGGTCGAGGTCGCCGATGAACTCGCCCTCGAAGTCGGGTCCGAGCGCGACGACCGATCCCGCGGGGACGACGGAGAGGTCGCCGTCCGAGCTCCGGTGGACCGGCGCGGCGACGCGCCCGGCGACGACCGCCTTCCCGGTGGCGACGGTCTCGGCCGCGATGTGGACCTTCAGCGTGTTCGTGGTGTTCGTCCCCTCGAGTTCAGTCAGCATCCCCGAGAGGACCACGAGGGTGTCGCCGGAGGCGGCCGCGCCGGTGTCGAGGGCGGCGTCGACCGCGTTGTCGAGGACGGTCTCCATGTCGTGGGCGTACTCGGTGGTGACCGGCTGGACGCCCCACGACAGCGCGAGCTGGCGTCGAACGCGGTCGTCCGGCGTGGTCGCGACGACCGGGACGCCCGGGCGGAACATGGCGGTCTTGCGGGCGGTGTAGCCGGACTCCGAGACCGCGACGACCGTCGACGCGCCGATGTCTCGCGCGAGATACCGCGCCGAGCGCGCCAACGCCTCGGTTCGGGAGCCCTCGGCGGCGGCCGGCACCCGCTGTTCGCGCGTCTCGGCGTACTCCTCGCTGGTCTCGACCTCGCGGACGATCCGGTCCATCGTCTCGACGACCCTGACGGGGTGGTCGCCGATGGCGGTCTCGCCCGAGAGCATCACCGCGTCGGTCCCGTCGAGGACCGCGTTGGCGACGTCGGAGGCCTCGGCGCGGGTGGGTCGCCGCGAGCGGACCATCGAGTCGAGCATCTCGGTCGCCGTGATCACGGGGACGCCGTCGTCGACGCAGGTGCGGATGATCCGCTTTTGAATCATGGGTACGTCCTCGAGGGGGCACTCGACGCCGAGGTCGCCGCGGGCGACCATCACGCCGTCGGCGGCGTCGACGATGCCCCGCAGGTTCTCGACGGCTCCCGCGCGCTCGATCTTCGCGATCACCGGGACCTCGTCGCCGCCGTACGCCTCCAACTGGTCGGCGATCCGATACACGTCGTCGGCGTCGCGGACGAACGACGCGGCGACGAAGTCGGCGTCGGCACGCGCCGCGAGCCGGAGCTCATCCTCGTCCTCGGGCGTGACGAGGTCGACGTCGATCGCGACGCCCGGGAGGTTGACGCCCTTCCGGGAGCCGAGCTGCCCGCCGGAGACCACGCGTGCGACGACCGAGCCGTCCTCGGCGACCCGCTCGACGCGACACTCGATCCGGCCGTCGTCCAGCAGGACCGTGTCGCCGGGCCTCGCCGCCGCGATCGAGTGGGTGAGCCCGACCCGCTCGGGGGTCGCGTCGTCGCCCTCGTGGAACGTCACCTCGGCGTCGGTCGCGAGCGATATCGGGTCGTCGATCTCGGCGGTTCGGACCTCGGGGCCCTTCAGGTCGACCATCACCGCGAGCGGGTCGTCGATCGTGTCGTCGACGTCGCGGACGCGTTCGATGACGTCCTCGCGGTGGGTCGTCGTTCCGTGGCTGGCGTTGAGTCGAGCGACTGACATCCCCGCGGCCGCGAGGTCGCGGATCGTGTCCCGGTCGTCCGACGCCGGACCCAGCGTACAGACGATCTTGGCGTTTCGCATAGGCACAGTTCGGCGCAGCGCCGGAAAAAGACACACGGTCGAGCCGCGACCGAGGCGAGACGAGAGAACCCGGAGAGCGCGGTCGAACGGTCGCATTTCGGCGCTTTCACCGCGAACGATCGGGGACGATCACGACGGATAGCTCGGCGTCCGATCGCGGTCCGTCCGTCCCGACCGTGGCCCGTGCGTCCGGGACGCATGACATGTCATTTGGAACGAAATACATAAGCGCTTACTACCACACCAGACGGACGAATGGACAGTATCGCCGCGGTCCGCTCACGTGACGCGCTCGCGTTCTCCGTGCTCGACAGCGAAGTCAGGCTCGCCATCCTCGACTCGTTGTACGACCGGACGGTCGCGTCCGGCCCGCTCGCGGGCAACGCCGCGTACTCGACGATCAAGGCCGACGTGGGCGTCGAGGACAGCGGCCGGTTCAGCTACCACCTCGACAAGCTCACCGACCGATTCGTCACGAAGACCGAAACCGGGTATCGGCTCGCGGAGCCGGGCCGCGAGGTGGTCCGACTCCGACGGACCGGCGTGCTCACCGAGGATCGGACCGTCGAGGCGGAGCCGGTCGACGGCGAGTGTTACCGGTGTGGAGCCGACATCCAGGCCTTCTACCGAAGGGGGTATCTCGTGACGCAGTGTCAGGAGTGTATCGGGCTGATCGACCACGAACTCGTCCTCGACGGGACCCTCGCGTCGCTCGCGTATCCACCGTCGGGCGTGTCGGGGATCGACATCGGGACCGCCTTCGAGCGTTCCCATCTCCGCGCGGTACACACCTTTCGGGCGATGGCCGACGGGTTCTGTCCGAACTGCGGCCACGACGTGACGATCACGCTTCCCCCCGCGGAGGGCGAGGACCCGGGAGACGACGGCTACGGGTTCCGCCACGTGGACCACGACGGGATGGTCCGGTTCGCGTGTGACCGCTGCGGACGCCGACACATCACACACCCGCTCTACGCCACCGACGACCGGGAGCCGATGGCCGGCTTCTTCACGAGAAACGGTATCGACCCCGGCTGGGACCGCAACGCCACGGTGATGTCGTGGCCAGTCACCGTCGAGGGGACGGAATTCGTCTTCGAGACGCCGGACGGGGACCGGTTCCGGGTCGACGACGGACTCGACGTCCGTCGGGACTAGGAGTCGTGCGCGGGCGGGATCAGTCGTCGGCGGGGGCGGGCCGCGAGGAGAGCCGTACGTCGCCGGCGTCGACGCCGAGTTCGTCGAGTGCGGCCTGTGCCGCGCGCTTGCCGGAGACCAACATCGCGCCGAAGGTCGGTCCCATCCGCGGGAGCCCGTAGGCCGTCGCGACCGCCATCCCGCTCGCGACGAGTCCGTCGTGGACGACGCCGGTGTGTTCGACGACGGCGTCCTCGCTCTTGCCGACCCACATCGAGTCGTGGCCGGGCGAGTCGTGACCCGGCGCGCCGTACTCGTCGTCGCCGGTCGCGTCCATTCCCGTGTTGTGCTCCTTGGCGTGGGAGATGCCGGGAACGTCGAGGACGCCCCGCTCGTCGAGTTTGTTGATCGCGACCGCGTCGTGGCCGGTGGCGTCGATCACGACCTCGGACTCGACCGCGATGGGGTCGACGCAGGTGATCTCGCGCGGGAGCGCGTGGACTGGCGTCCAGTTCATCACGATCCCGCCGACGCGGTGGTCCTCGCGCACGACGAGGTCGGTGAACTCGGTCATGTTCTGGACCTTGGCTCCCGCGTCGCAGGCCGCCTTGATCAGCCCCGAACACGCCTCCGGCCCGGAGGCGACGTAGAGGTCCTCGACGCCCTCCGCGGGCTCGAAGTCGACGTCGAGGTCCGCGAGCACCTCCTGGGCGGGGTCGCGGACGGTCACCTTGTTCATCAGGAAGCCGCCGAGCCAGAAGCCGCCGCCGAGGTAGTTGTTCTTCTCGACGACCATCACCTTCACCCCGCGCTCGGCGAGCTCCTTCGCCGCCATCAGCCCGGACGGGCCGCCCCCGATCACGATGGCCTCGCTCTCGGAGAAGTCGAGGAACTCCTCGGACCAGTCCCGCCCGATGGCGCGCGTTACGTCGGTCTCGCTCACGTCGCTGAAGCCGTCGAACTCCATGGTACGACCGAGTAATATCACTGGGTTGTATTAGTCGTTGTGGTCGATACGGTCGAAGTACCGATCCGACTCGCGGTGCGGTGGCGCGCCTCCGAGCGGCCGGAGGCCGCGAGGAGCCCGCGAGGGGCGCGATGACCGAAGGGAATCGCGAGGCTGGGGAGGTATGAGGTGCGGGGCTGAGCGGGGTGGGACTCAAAGGGGCAACGCCGAGGGGGACGGCGGCCGACGCAAGGACCACAGGGAGCGAACGGAGTGAGCGACTGAGGACCACAGCGAGGCCCCCGAGTCCTCGGCGTTGGGGCTTTGGAGGAGTTCACTGCGCCAGCAACGACCCGTTCTACTCACTCCGCTCGCGATTCGATCGACGAACCTCGCCAGTGAGCGACGGTTCCTTCGAGGACGCATCCGAGAAACGGGAGTCCGAGAAACCAAACGAACGGTTACGCCACGGAGGCGCACGGCCGTGGCCGACTCGTAGCCTTTTTACCCACGCTGGCGGTATTCAGGCACACTATGGCTGAGGACAAGGCACGAAGCACCGGCAGTGCGGGCCGATTCGGGGCTCGCTACGGCCGCGTCGCCAGAAAGCGGGTCAAGGACATCGAGGCGGAGATGCAGAACGCGACCGTCGACGGCGATGACGTCAAGCGCGTCGGAACCGGCATCTGGGTGAACGAGGAGACCGGCGAGACGTTCACCGGCGGGGCCTACCGCCCCGAGACCCCCGGCGGCCGGACCGTCCGCCGCTCCATCCGCGCCGCGCTCGCCGACGAGGAATAATGAGTTACAAGTGTTCCCGCTGTAAGCGCGACGTCACGCTCGACGAGTACGGCGGCGTCCGCTGTCCCTACTGTGGCCACCGCGTCCTCCTGAAGGAGCGCGGCGGCGACATCAAGGAAGTCGACGTCGAGTAACCGGACCCCGCCGTGACCGACCGCGACGCGTCGACGACCGGGCCCGCCGACCACGCGACGACCGGGCCCGCCGACGCCGCGCCGGCGACCGACGCCGACCGCGACCACGGGACGCTTCTCTCCTTCGAGTACCCCGACGAGCGGCGCGCCCGGATCGTCGCCGACGCGCTCGCGCCCGAGGTCGGCGAACTCGACGAGTCGCGGTCGAGCGCGACCGTCTCCCGGGACGGCTCCGTCGTCCGCGTCCGCGTGACCGCCACCGACCTCGTCGCGCTGCGCGCGGGGATCACGAGTTGGTCGCGGCTGGTCGCGGTCGCCGAGCGCGTGAGTCGGGGACGATCGAGCGCGTGAGCCGGTACCGATCCGTCGATCGGTAGCACGCTACGAGCGCCGTTTTCGTCCGCTCGAACCGTCTCCCGTGGATTCTCGACGTTTCGAGCGCTCGTCGGAGAAGTCGGGGGTTTTTCCGTCCGGGCCGCCTCGGTCCGCCCATGCAAGGGAACATGCCGCCCGAGGCACAGGAGAAGATCGAGGAGCTTCAGGAGCTACAGGAGACCGCACAGCAGGTCGCCGAGCAGAAGGAGCAGGCGAAGAGCGCGCTCAACGAGTCGAAGACGGCGCTCGACGCCCTCGAGGACGTCGACGAGGACGCCGGCATGTACCGCGAGATCGGCGAGGTACTCGTCGAGACCGATTACGAGTCCGCCTACGACGACCTCGAGAACAAGGTCGACTCCCTCGAGGTCCGCGTCGAGCAGCTCGAGAAACAGGAGGAGCGCGTGCAGGAGCAGTTCGACGACCTCCAGGGCGAGCTCCAGCAGATGCTCCAGGGCGGCGCGGGCGGCGGCCCGATGGGTCCCGGCGGTCCGGGCGCGGGCGGCGCGTAGAGACCGATGAGCGAGGACGCGTCGAGCGAGCAATCGACGAGTGACGGGCCGACGGACGAGGAGGTCGTTCGTACCGCCGCGGAGGCGGCCGAAGGGGTCGTCTTCAAACACTACGACCAGTCGGCCGTGACCGATCTCGACGTCACGGTCACCTTCGAGGAGGGCGTCCTCGATGTCGACGTCTACCTGAACGCCCCCGACGGCGACGACGACCCCGACCCGGAGGCGGTCGTCGAGGCGGCCACCGAGGCCGCGGGCGACGCCGTCGACGAGCTGTTCGGGGAGTAACGAGAACGGGCCGGATTCGACCCGTTCGTCCTTTTTCGGCTTTCAGCGGGAGCGCCGTCCCGGGCCGCTCACGTCAGGAAGAACAGCAGCACGCTCACCGACATCGCGAACAGCGTCACCGCCGCCGCCAGCGCCGCCCCGAGAGAGAGCGCGGCGTTGGCCTGCGTCGCGAGCGTCTCGGTTCGGTCGTTGCCGAAGACGGTCACCGTCGTGCGTTCGGTCCCCCCGCCGACCGCGACGGGTTCGAGGTCCTCGCGTGCGTCGACCGCGAGCGACGCGACCCGCTCGGCGAGCGCGTCGGCGTCGACCTCCTCCCCGACCCGGTTGTCCGCGCGGGTCCGGTTGACGACGTGGTTGTCGGTGGTCATGACCTCGACGTGGTCGATCCCGGTCGCCTCGCGGACGGCCGCGAGCAGGTCCGCTCGCAGGCCCGGAACCATGTTGTTGCCGTCGATGAGCACGTAGGCGGCCTCGACGCCGGCGACACGGGTGACCGCGACCCGGACGCCGAGCGGCCCGATCCCCTCCTCGGGCGTCCACCCCGTCGGGTCCCAGGCGACGCCGAGTTCCGTCCGCCCGCGGTCGGCGGTCGCGGCCGCCTCCCCGGCGGAGCCCGCGGCGTCGTACAGGTCGTAGGAGCGCTCGGATCCCGGCGTGACGTGGCCGAGGTCGGCGCCCGCCCCCGACAGCCCCGTGTGGCAGTTGTGGCCGTCGACGAGGAGGACGTCCTCCACGCCGCCGGTCCGGAACTCCGCCATCGCGGACTGGCCGACCGCGAAGTCGACGTCATCCGCCGAGCCCGGCGCGAACGTCGAGATCGCGAGCGCGGCGTCGCCGAACCGCTGGGTCAGCACCGACGACTCGCCGGCCGCGACCGACTGCGGGACCGTCCCCTCGCGTCGGAACGTCGCGTCGTCGAGCGCGCGGTCGGCGGCGTCGATGACGCAGTCGACCTCGGTCTCCGAGACGAGGTTGAAGTCGTGGCCCGCGGTCGCGTGCGGGGGGAAGCCGATCCCCTCCGCCGAGAGCGCGACCCGGCGCGGGAGGTCGCCGCCGCCGATCTCGCCGAGCGGGCCGGGGTGGATCATCGGCAGCACGAACCGGGCCTTCTCCGCGCCGAGTCGGTCGGGATCGACCCTCCCGCCGTCGGCGGCCGCGTCCGCTCCGGCGTTCGAGTCCGTGTCGTCGGCGTCGTCAGCATCGTCCGCATCGCCCTCGATGGTCCGGAACGACAGCACCGAGACCGGGACCACCGCGTCCTGTCCGAGCCGCTCGAAGAACCGCTCCAGATCGCGGGACTCCTCGGCGGCGTAGCCGATGAACCCGCGGATGAAATCCAGCACCGAGACGTCGAGCGCGCGCCGCCACGGTCGTTCGACCGCGACGAGGAACGCCCAGACGGCGACGGCGTAGAGCAGACAGAGCGCGCCCAGAAGCAGGAAGTGGTCGATCGTCACCGCGTCGAAGATGGGCGGGCCGTGGTCGGTCCGCGAGAGGAACACGACGTACGCCTCGTAGGCGGACCCGCCATCAATGAGGAGGCGTGCGGTCCCGCCGTACACGAAGAGCAGGGCCGCGGCGACGGCGGTCTGGACCAACGCGGGGACGCTGGCGGCGGGCACGGAGACCCGCGAGACGGCGAGGACGGCGAGCAGCCGGAGGGCGAAGATCGACGCGAGCGCGACGACGAGCGCGTCGAAGACGAACCGCTGGGAGAGCCCGAGGACGGCGGCGAAGACCCCGGCGACGACGAGCACGACGACGACGAACAGCTCACACAGGAGCGCTAAAAGCGCCGACCGGTTGTACGTGAGGCTCCCGCCGAGCGCGCGGTCCACCGTGGTGGTCGTGAGCGCGGCGACGACCGTCGGCGCGCCGAGAAAGACGATCCCCTGCCAGGCGTCCTGGCCGACGAGCAACACGGGGTACGTCGACCCCATCGTCGAGGCGGAGTCGAAGACGGCGATCCCCGTGAGCCCGCCCAAGAGCACGGCGAACGCGAGCGTTCTCGGCCAGCGCGGCGCGCGGAAGATGAACTTGGAGAGCCCGGCGAGCCGTCCCTGTGTCGCGGTCACGGGTGCGGGATTCGCGCCCGCGAATAAAAGTCTCTCCGGCTTTCGGACGCCGATGTGGAGATCGGCATATCTCGCCAGCAGGAAATCGACTCATGAAACGTGATCGATTCCCGCGGTGGCGCGCCTCCGAGCGTCCCAGAGGGGCGCGAGGAGCCCGCGAGGGACGTCGCGAACGAAGTGAGCGACGAGGCTGGGGAGGCGTGAGGTGCGGTCGCGGGGCGGGATTCAAAGGGGCAATCGGGAGGACGGCGCACGGCGTTCTCCCGATTGGGTCTTTGGAGGTGTTGTCCACACTCGTAGCGACTTCGACGGATCGGTTCATGTTCCGCCGACCGTTCCCGATCAACTGACGCTCTCCCACGAACGGTGACGCAACTCGTGAACTCGTCGAACGGACGGGTCACGACGGAGTCGAAAGCGGAGTTTTCAGAGAGAGGCATCCTGGAGGTCAGGTATCGGTGATGACTGTCTAGCTTCTTCGTACTGAATACAGGCTACGAATATCACACCGAAGCCCTACCGAAAAAGTAGCGTGAATCGCTCGATGGAGGATACGTACCGAACGGTGAGACGTTCTATTCCGTATGTTTCGGTGTGATGTTCTATCGTCACGCTGGTTCTCACTGCCAGCCGATATCGTCTACCCTAAAGACCGTGTCTCCCCCACCGATAGCCGCAAAGGCAACCGTATCGAATCCAGGGATATCGTTCTCGAACGGTGCGTCCGTGGCGACCTGTTCTCCGTCAACGTATACCTCTCCGATCGTTCCGTCGGCCCAGTCGATCTCCCGCATGCTGATCTGGACGAACCGCTCAACGTCCGGATCGATGGCACCATCACGGATCCGGTTTCTGTCCTCCTCATCGTTCCCGTCTCCAAATCTGAAGTACAGCCCGTCGTTTTGTATGTGGTTGGTGAACCGAATCCCGATGGTGTCCCCGTTGATCAACCTGAGCTGGTTTTTCGTGTACTGATCCGCGCTCATCGGCTTTATGTAGAAAGAGATCCGGCTCGGAGAGACAGTTTGATCAAGGGTAGATTCGGCACTGAAGTTACTGAGACTCCCACCTTGGTCGAGATAGAGCGAATGCTGGCTTTCATGTCCGTCGTTCGCGACTCCTATCTCGTTTTCCTGTGCGAGGCCTCCCGGTCCCCCTCCGACGGCACGCCACTCCGGATCATCAAGCGTACCGTCTTCGAAATCGTCGTACAGCGGGGTTGTGTCAGGGCCTTCACTCTCGGTTTCATCCGCGTCGGATGGAGTGGTCTCGCTTTCGGGTGAGGTCTCCGCCGATCCGTCGGTATCCGGAGATCGCTGCTCGCTGTCCGTAGAGGAGCCCTGAATACCGAGTAACTCCTTCGCGCCGATGTAATACCCTACGAACGTCCCACATCCGACACCGCCGATGAATTCCAGAATCCCGCGCCTCTCCATGCGGGAGATGTTAACGAGAAGACACTATAATATTCCGATGGAAATCAATCCAGTGCGAGTCGGCAGGACGATAGCGGGGAGCCAAACTGTCGGTACTCCGTATTGAGCGAGTTCCACGCTCTTTTGACGAATATACGGGTATTGATCGGATGCTGCCCACTCTTTTTGAAACGAAGTCGATGCCGCTACGCTACAGAGAACCACCCTATTCAGCGCACAACACCGATCAGCTGAAATGAATGTCGGCGGTATCGAAACGTCCTACGCCGACTCGCAGATCGCGACGAAGTTCTCGAAGACCTCCTCGCCCTCCTCGGTGTGGGCGACCTCCGGGTGCCACTGGACGCCGTACAGGTCCTCCTCGACGTTCGACATCGCCTCGATCCCGCAGACGTCCGAGGTCGCGGTGTGGGCGAACCCGTCGGGGAGTTCCTTCACCTCGTCGGCGTGGGAGGCCCACACCCGGGTGTCGGGCGCGAGCGACCCGACGAGCGGGTCCGCCTCGTCGACGATCTCCACGTCGACGTCGGCGTAGCCGCCGTAGTCGCCCCCGCCGACGCGCCCGCCGCGCTCGTCGGCGATCACCTGCATCCCCAGACAGATCCCGAAGACGGGGACGTCGAGGTCGAGGTACTCGCGGGCCTTGCCGATCCGGTCCATGTCGGGGCCGCCGGAGAGGACGACCCCGTCCGCGTCGACCTCGGCGGGCGGCGTGTCGGCGTCGACGATCTCGGTGTCGACGCCCATGTCCCGGAGCGCGCGCCGCTCCAGGTGGGTGAACTGGCCGTGGAGATCGAGAACGACGATCCGTGTCATGGACGCGATCCGCGGGGACGGCACAAAAACGACTCGGAACGGACCGCAGGGTCGTGCCGGTTCTCGACCACCGTCCGCGCAAACGATCCATGTGTTTGGATCATCACGCCGCGATTCGGAACTCGAACCGCTACCGCTCCAGCGGGTCGACCTTCGTGAACTCCCGGAGGAGGACGGTCGCGTACGACCCGCTCGGGAGCGCGAACGCGAAGGTGGGGTCGCCCGCGTCGAACGTCACCTCGAGGTCGGTCCGGACCTGGATCGCCCGCCGGGTGCCGCTCGAGTCGAACTCGCCGGGGAGGTCGAAGTCCGCGGGTTCGACCCCCGCGTCGTCGAGGATCCCTCGCTCGATCTCGCCGGGCTCGCCCTCCGCGAGCTCGGTCTCCGTGCCGACGAGCGGCGCGGTGACGAACGCCCGCCCGCGTGCGCAGTGGCGCGCCATCACGGACGTCCGCTCCTCGGTCACCCGCTGTTCGCGGTCGGGGTCGGGCGCGTACAGTCCGTCGGGGGCGTCGCGGTCGGCGAAACACGCCACGTCGCCGGCGACGGGACGGTCGAAGGGGAGCCCGCGGCGGAGCCGCTCGCTCAAGATTCGGTTGAAGAGGACGGACTGGGCCGCGTTGACGAAGAGCCGCTGGAGGTTCGAGGGGACGGCCTCGAGCGCGTGCCGCCAGTCGTCGTCCGCGGGCGGGGCCGCCGGGTCGACGCCCCGTTCGGCCAGCCGCGAGAGCATGCCGCGCTCGAACCGGAGCTTCCGCGGCATCGACTCGAGACACGCCTCCCAGTCGCCGTCGCCGGTGCCGTCGGCGACGGGGGAGGCGTCGTCGCCGTCTACACCGTCGTCTCCGCGGTCCGCGATCCCGAACGCGTCGTCGACCCGGTCGCGCCCGGCGCGGGTGTCGTCGGGCTCGGCCGCGGAGGGGTTACCGGCGTACAGCCGGACCGCCTCCCGGAAGTCGCCGCGGACGACCGCGAGCCCGACGCGGTGGGTGACCGGGCGGACGCTCCCGAACCGCTGCTGGCCGAAGTAGTTGGGGACCGCGACGGGGGCGTCCGAGTCGTTCGGGTGGTTCGGGTCGTCCGAGTCGTCCGGGTCCGCGCCAGCGAACGCCCGGAGATCGCGGGCCACGGCGGCGACGCGTTCCTCGGCGTCCGGGACCGCGTCGGCGACGCGGATCTCGAAGGCGTTGCCGGCCAGGTCGCCGAAGGAGAGCCGGCGGCCCGCCCGCCCGATCGGCTCGATATCGACGCCGCGGATCTCGGGGATCTCGGCGGGGTCGACCTCGCGCAGGGTGAACAGCTGGGTCGTCACGGCGCGTTTGTCCTTCGTGCCGGCCCAGGAGACGCGCTCGCGGCTGATCCCCAACGCGTCCGAGATCCGGCGCGCGAAGTCGTTCGTGTCCCAGTTCCGGAGCGTGGCGCGGACGACGAGCTCAGGGTATCCGCCCCGGTCCGAATCGAGCGGGTCCGGCTCGAACGCCTCCAGCTCCGTGACGCGGAAGTCCTCGGGCCGCTCGCGGAGCCGCCCGCCGATGCCGTCGGCGTCGCTGAGGAAGTGATCGATGCCGACCGCGCGCTCGACGGGGTGGGCCTCGGGGAGGTCGCGGGTGGAGGGGTCGGCCATTCAGTAGAGCGGGAGGTCGCCCGTGACGCGGTCGACGAGGTCGTCGCTCGCGGGCCCGACCGCGAGCGCGGTGACGGTCCCCGGCTCCAGTTCGGTGTGGCCGGCGTCGCGGATGACCGCGTACGGGATCCCCTCCGTGTCCGCCTTGTCCGCGAGTTCGAAGAGCTGGCTCTCGGAGTCGGCCCCGAGAACGACCTTCTTCTGGCCCGAGCCCTTCCACTTCTTGCGGGTTCGACGGCCCGTGTCCTCGTAGGCCGAAAGCGAGGCGTGTGCGACCTGCGCCGCGAGTTTCCCCTCGCCCATGCCGAGGTCCCGGCGGGCGACGATCGCCTGTTTCATACCGACCGAGAGCCCCGCCGCGGGTATAGCTCTGTTCTCTCGGACGGGTCGGGTGGCTCACCTGGCGAGTCGGGCAGGCCGAGCGATTCCTCCGCGACCGAACCGCCGGGATTTATTGGCCGGCCTCGACGACCCTCGGCCGCGTCGTCCCCGCGACGCTTGGTTCCCATGGATCTGGACGAGTTCGCGCGCACGAGCGCGCCAGAACGCGACGGCGACGAGTTTCGAAAGGAGAACAACCGGCTGCTCGGGGTCCCGCTCGACGGGACCGTGACGGTGAAGGCCGGCTCGATGGTGGCGTACACCGGCGACGTGACGTTCACGGGCAAGGCCTCCGCCGAGGGCGGCGTCACCGGCTTCCTCAAGGACGCGGTGAGCAGCGAGGGGACGCCGGTGATGGAGGCGGAGGGCAGCGGCTACCTCTACGTCGCCGAGCAGAGCAAGAAGGTACGGATCCTCGATCTGGACGCCGGCGAGTCGATCTCCGTCAGCGGCAACGACGTGCTCGCGTTCGAGTCCTCCGTCGACTACGAGATCGACACGATCGGCAGCGTCTCCGAGGCCGCCGCCGGCGGGCTGACGAACGTCTACCTCACCGGCCCGGGACAGGTCGCGATATCGACGCACGGCGACCCCGTCGTGCTGGATCCGCCGGTCTTCACCGACCCGGACGCGACGGTCGCGTGGAGCAGCGACCTCTCTCCGTCGGTGTCGATCAACAAGACGTTCGAGTTCGGCCAGACCTCCGGCGAGTCCATCCAGATGGAGTTCACCGGCTCCGAGGGGTTCGTCGTGGTTCAGCCCCACGAGGAGTAGCGGGTCGACCGAGCGCTCCGACGGTTTCCGGGAGTCTTTAGGTCGCGCCCCGCGCCTCTCCCGGCATGATCCTGTCGGACGCCGACATCCTCGACCGGCTCGCGGCCGGGGACCTCGTGGTCGAGCCGCTCGCGGACGTCGACCAGCAGGTCCAGCCCGCGAGCGTCGACCTCCGGCTCGGCGAGCGCTTCCTGGAGTTCCAACGTACCAACATCCCGTGTATCCACCCGACTGAGGCCGACGAGGTCGGCGAGTACGTCACGGAGACCACGGTCCCCGAGGGCGAGGAGTTCATCCTCCACCCGGGCGACTTCGTGCTCGGAACGACCACCGAGCGCGTCGAGATCCCCGACGACCTCGTCGCGCACGTCGAGGGCCGGTCGTCGCTCGGGCGGCTCGCGATCGTGGTCCACGCGACCGCGGGCCTCTGTGACCCCGGCTACAAGGGCCAGATCACGCTCGAACTGTCGAACCTCGGGACCGCGCCGGTCGCGCTCTCGCCGGGGATGCGCGTCTCACAGCTCACCTTCACGGAGCTGAAGTCGCCGGCGGATCGGCCGTACGGCAGCGAGCGCGGCTCGAAGTACCAGGACCAGGACGGCCCGCAGGCGTCCCGGATCGGCTCGGATCCGGAGTTTTCGGGGGAAGACGACGGGAGCGACGGCGCGGCTTCTGCCGAGACCGACACGGGAGGCGAGGCGGAATGAAGTTCATCGAGGAGGTCGTCGTCGACGAGTTCCTGCCGACCGTGCGCTCGATGCTCGCCGAGGACCTCCGCGATCGCGGGTTCACCCAGCGGGAGGTCGCCGACGCGCTCGGCATCTCGCAGTCGGCGGTCTCGAAGTACGCCCACGGCGACGTGGCCCGCCACGAGCGGATCGTCGCCGACGAGCGCGTGCGCGACCTCGTCGAGCGGGTCGGCGAGGGGTTGGCCTCGGGCGACCTCTCGCCGGTCGCGGCGCTCGTCGAGATCGAGGTGCTGATCCGGCGATTGGAGGAGGGCGACCTCCTCGCGGAGCTCCACGAGGAGGCGATGCCGGCGCTCGAGGCCGCGGACGTGGAGTTCTCGGTCCACGACCCCGACAGCGGGCTGCGAGAGCGCGAGGCCGTCCTCGCGTCGGTCCGCCGCGGGCTGCGGACCCTGACGAACGCCTCCGGGTTCGCCGGGCTCATCCCGAACGTCGGCGCGAACGTCGCGGAGTGTCTCGCCGACGCGGGCTCCGTCGACGACGTGGCCGCCGTCCCCGGCCGGCTCGTCGACGTGAAGGGACGCGCGATGGTGCCGGGCGAGCCGGAGTTCGGCGTGAGCGAACACGTCGCGACGGTGCTTCTCGCCGCCCGCCAGGCGGGCTCTCCGGCCCGCGGGGCGGTCAACGTCCGGTACGACCCCGACCTCCTCGCGACGCTCGCCGAGTCGCACCCGACCGTCGAGTTCGACGCGGAACGGGAGACGCGGGAGGCGGTCGCGGAGGCGGTTCGGGGGGCGGACCTCCCGAAGGACGCCGACGCCCTCGTCCTCTATCAGACCGGCGCGGTCGGCGTCGAGCCGATCGTGTACGTCCTCGCACCGACCGCGCCGGAGGCGGCGCGGGCCGTCCGCAGGCTGTTGTAAGCGGTGGTCCGCAGGTCGTCGTAAGCGACGGGTCCGCACCCGGAAACCAGCGGGCTTTTGGCGCGTATCCACGACACACGAGACACACAATGAGCCACGACGACTTCCCCACGGAGCACCCGGCGGTGGTGACCTGTGGACTGCCGTACGCCAACGGCGACCTCCACATCGGGCACCTCCGCACCTACGTCGGCGGCGACGTCTATGCCCGCGCGCTCGAGCGGCTCGGCCAGGAGACCGCGTTCGTCTCGGGATCGGACATGCACGGGACGCCCGTCGCGGTCAACGCCGAGAAGGAGGGCGTCTCCCCGGAGCAGTTCGCGCTCGACTGGCACGAGCGGTACGCCGCGACGTTCCCGAAGTTCAACGTCGAGTTCGACAACTACGGCCACACCCACGACGAAACGAACACCGAGGTCACCCAGGAGCTCGTCCGCGACCTCGAGGAGGCGGGCCACGTCTACGAGAAGGAGATCATGGTCGCGTACGACCCCGTCGACGACCAGTTCCTCCCGGACCGCTACGTCGAGGGAACCTGCCCGTACTGCGGGGCACACGCCCGCGGCGACGAGTGCGACGAGGGATGCCAGCGCCACCTCGAACCCGGCGAGATCGAAGACCCCGAGTCGACGATCACCGGCAACCCCGCGGAGTACCGCGAGCGCACCCACCAGTTCTTCGAGGTCTCGGCGTTCTCGGAGTATCTCTCCGGCTTCCTCGACCGGCTCGAGGGCACCTCGAACGCCCGGAACCAGCCCCGCGAGTGGATCGAACAGGGGCTTCAAGACTGGTGTATCACCCGCGACATGGACTGGGGGATCGACATGCCCGGAGAGAACCCGCAGGACCTCGTCTTATACGTCTGGGTCGACGCCCCCATCGAGTACGTCTCCTCGACGAAGCAGTACACGGAGCGCGTCGGCGCGGACGTCTTCGACTGGGAGGCCGCCTGGAAGGAGGGCGCGAGCGACGAGCACCCCGAGGGCGGCGAGATCGTCCACGTGATCGGCCGCGACATCATCCAGCACCACACGATATTCTGGCCCGCGATGTTGGAGGCGACGGGCCACGCCGAGCCGCGCGCGGTGATGGCGAGCGGGTTCGTCACCCTCGGCGGCAAGGGCTTCTCGACCAGCCGCGACCGCGCCGTCTGGGCCGACGAGTACCTCGAGGAGGGCTTTCACCCCGACCCGCTCCGCTACTACCTCGCGACGAACGGCGGGTTCCAACAGGACGTGGACTTCTCCTGGGAGAAGTTCCGCGACCGCGTGAACACGGAGCTGGTGGGGACCGTCGGCAACTTCCTCTACCGCTCGCTGCTCTTCGCGCACCGCAACTACGAGGACGCGCCCATCGCGGACGCGACGAGCGAGGAGGTGGCAGACCGGATCGACGAGGCGATAGCCGACGTGGCGGCCGCCGTCAACGACTACTCGGTGCGGGCGCTCGGCGACGCCGTGGCCGACCTCGCGCGCTTCGGCAACGAGTACATCCAGCACAACGAGCCGTGGAAGCTCGTCGACGACGAGCCCGAGGAGGCCGCCCAGGTGATCCACGACTGCGTCGCGATCGCGAAGGCGATCGCGGTCCTCTTCGAGCCGATCGCCCCCGAGAAGTGCGAGCGGCTGTGGGACCAACTCGGCGAGGACGGCTCCGTCCACGAGGTCACCGTCGAGGCCGCCCGAGAGGGACCCGAGGGCGACCTCTCCGAGCCGACCGAGCTCTTCGAGAAGGTCGAGGACGACCGCGTCGAGGAGCTGAACGCGAAACTGGAGTCGCGCGTCGCGGAGGCGGAAGCCGGCGACGCGGACGAAACGAACGACGACGAAGCGACTGCCGACGAGAACGACGAGACCGAACCCGACGACACCGACGCCATGACCGACATCGACCCCATCAGCGACGACCGCATCAGCTTCGAACAGTTCCAGGAACTGGACATCCGCGTCGGGCGGATCGAGGACGCCGAGGGGATCGAGGGGGCCGACGACCTCCTGAAGCTCCGCGTCGACCTCGGCGCGGAGACCCGCACCATCGTCGCGGGGCTCAAGGGCCTTCACGCGGTCGAGGACCTCCCGGGGACGAAGGTGGTCGTCCTCGCCAACATGGAGAAGGCGGAGCTGTTCGGCGTGGAGTCGAACGGGATGGTGCTCGCCGCCGGCGAGGAGGCCGACCTCCTCACCACCTACGAGGACGCCGAGCCCGGCACGAAGGTGTTGTAGAGAGTCCGGGGGCCTCGGCCGACGGAACCGTTTCTCGAACGATTTTTCCCCGATCCCGGAGAACCCGCTCCCGTCCCATGTCCCTGCTTCCCCGCTGGTTCGAGACGCAGCCCTTCGAGCGACAAGTCGTCGTCCTCGCCGTCGTCCTCGACCCGATCGGCTTCACGGCCGGCTACCTGCTCGCCCCCGAACTCGGCGTCGAGCCGATCCTCGGCGGCGTCTACGGGCTCATCGCCGCGAGCCTCCCGCTGTCGCTGCTCGTGATGCGCGAGGCGAGCGCGAACTGATCGGACGGGGATCGACCGGGCGATTCAGGCGTCGAGGACCTCTATCAGGTTCCCGTCGGGATCCCTGACGAACAGGATCGTCGTCCCGCTCTCGGTCGTGCGCGGCTCGCTCAGCGTCTCCACGTCGTCCGCGAGGCCGTCGTGGAAGGCCGCCACGTCGTCGACGCCGAGACCGAGGTGGGTCGCGCCCGGTCGGTCGAGCGAGCGCTCCGGCATCGGCTCGCCCTCGGGGTCGTACTCGACGAGTTCGAGACGGATCCCGTCGGCCGCGAGGTGCGCGAACGAGGCGGACGCGCCGGCGGCGTCGACGGCATCGGCGAACGCCTCCCCGCCGACGGAGAACTCGGCGACGACGTCGAGGCCGAAGACCTCGGCGTAGAAGTCGACGGCGCGGTCGAGGTCGGAGACGGTGATCCCGACGTGGTGTGCGGTCGGATCGGACACGCTCGGAGCGTCGGCAACCGTCGAGAAAACGGTGTCGACCCGAACGAGATGCGACATCGACGCGGTTCGAAAGGGAAGGAACCGCCGACGACGACGGGCGTTCATCCGGTGCTCGCGGCGATCACACCCCTCGGGAAACCGTGGCGCGCCTGCGAGTGCCCGAAGGGCGCGAGCAGCCCGCGAGGGACGCGGTGAGCGGGGCGAGGTGTGAGCGAAGCGAGCACCTCGATAACGAGCGGCGAAGCCGCGAGTCGCGAACCGCGAGGCTGGGGAGGCGTGAGGTGCGGTGCTGTGTGGTACGGGGTGGGGCTCAAAGGGGCAGCCTCGAGGGCGAAGCACGGCGCAGTAAGCACTGAGGGAACGAGCAGCGCGAGTGACCGAAGCGCGCAACAAGCCGCGCGAGTCCTCGAGGCTGGGGCTTTGGTGGTGTTCATCGCACTCCGAGATCTCGGATCGTACCATCGAGTGGCTGGGACTTCAGGACCTACTACCGCTCGATGAGGGACGTATCGAACCGAGCGGTAGACGTACGGGACCGAAACGACCATTCGACGCCCGAACCACCCACGCGTATGTACGTCGTGGTCAACGCGGCACAGAGCGTCGACGGGAAGCTCTCGACGCGTCGCCGGGAGCAGCTCCGGATCTCGGGCGAGGAGGACTTCGACCGGATGGACCGGATCCGGGCGGCCGCCGACGCGGTGTTGGTCGGCGTCGGGACCGTCCTCGCCGACGACCCGCACCTCACCCTCGACGAGGAGGCGCGCCGGGTCGAGCGGCTCCGGAACGGCCGGCCGGGCGACCCCGCCCGCGTCGTCGTCGACTCCACGGGCCGAACGCCGACGGACGCCCGGATCCTCGACGACGCGGCGACCACCTACCTGCTCGTGTCGGCGGCGGCGACCCCCGAGCGCCGCGAGGAACTGTCCGACGCCGGCGCGGAGGTGATCGTCGCCGGCGAGGAGCGCGTCGACCTCCTCGAGGGAACGGGCGCGCTGGCCGAGGCGGGCGTCGACCGGCTGATGGTGGAGGGCGGCGGCGAGGTGATCTACTCGTGTTTCGCGGCCGGGATCGTCGACGAGCTACAGGTGTACGTCGGGTCGCTCGTCGTGGGCGGGCGCGACGCGCCGACGCTGGCCGACGGCGAGGGCTTCCTCGAGGAGTTCCCCCGTCTGGAACTGACGGGAACCGAGCGGCTCGACGACGGGATCGTGCTCTCGTACGGCGTCGAAGGGCGCGCGTGAATCGACGGCGAGACGAGGACCGGGACGAACACGACCGCGTGCGCCACCGACGCATCCGGCACTACCTGTGCCTGTGAACGCCACCCATGACATATGTGTAGGACCCGCAAGATCGGACGGTACACGGCCCGTGCTACCGACTTTCACACGGATCCACCGAAGTATTTATATGTCGTCCTCCAGTATCGTTAGGTACCAGAACGCCTCCGGCGCTGGTAGGATCGCACGCTGAAATGAACGGGAGTTCTTATCAACGGCCCCACGCACGACGGCGAGCGGCCGCCACATCCGGAGCGGTGATGGAGAGATAAAAAATGGTAACGAAAGAAGAAGTCATCGAACAGTACGACATCGAGCCGATGAACGACGCGGACAACGTGGACCTCTCCGAGGACGACCTCGAGAACGGGTCCAAAGGACAGCTCATCAAACGCGCCGGTCAACTGCGCGACCGACGCAACGAGCTGAACCAGATGGCCTCCGAGCGGGCGTCGAACCGCGACGACCTCAACGCCAAGACCCGAGAGAAGGTCGACGAGGCCCAGGAACACCGCGAGAAGCGCGACGAGCTCAACGAGCAGGTCCAGGAGCACAAGGACAAGCGCAACGAGCTCAACGCGGAGGCGAACGAACTGTTCGACGAGGTCGAGGAGCTCAAAGGGGACATGGAGCTCGGCTCCGGCAAGTCCATCGAGGAGCTCAAAGAGGAGATCGAGGAGCTCGAGTTCCGCCAGCAGACGGAGGTCCTCGACGCGGAGGACGAGCGCGAACTCATCGAGAAGATCGACGACAAGCGCGAAAAGCTCGCCGAGAAGAAGGAGAAGGTCGACGACACCAGCGAGCTCGACGACCTCGTCGAGGAGGCCGAGGAGGTCCGCTCGGAGGCGTCGAAACACCACCAGAAGGTGACGGAGCTCGCGGACAAGGCCCAGGAGCACCACAACCAGATGATCGAGGCCTACCGCGAGGCCGACGACATCCGCGACGAGGCCGACGAGATGCACGAGCTCTTCGTCGAGGCCCAGGAGGCGGCCGACCGTCATCACGAGGACTTCGTCCGCGTCCAGAAGCGCCTGCGTGAACTCGACAAGAAGGAGGAGGAGGAGCGCAAGGACGAGCGCGCCGAGAAGCGCGAGGAGGAGAAGGAGGAGGCCGAGGAGATCTACCAGAAGTTCAAGGAGGGCGAGACCCTCGACACCGAGGACCTGATGAAGCTGCAGAAGACCGGCCTCCTGTAAGTCCGGTCGGTTTCTCTGCGAACGCGGTCTTTCTGCGTTTTCCCGACGGAACGACGAGACGGAGTGACGACCATCGCCAACGACCCGGCCGCTCGGCCGTCCGTCGTCGCGAGCGCGGCGAACGCCGCCAAAGCCCCAGCCGCGGCAACGCCGCCGGCGACGCCGCTGTGAGAACGGTCGAGATACGGACCGAGCCAACAACGTGAAACGCGCCCGTCCCCAACCGGTGGACATGGACAGCGACGCGCGTTCGACCGGATCGGACCTCCTCGCGGCCGCCGCGGTGGGCGCGGTGGGCGCGGTGGCGGGCAAACGACTCCTCGCCCGGCTCACCCGCGGTCGGCTCGGCGACGCCGAGGAGTACAACGTAGCGAAGGTGTCGGTGTCGGGCCCGATCTCCCGGGACCGGGGCCGTCCCTCGCCGCTGTCGGGCCCCGGCGGCACGACCGCCGAGGAGGTCGTCGAACAGGTCGAGGCGGCCGACGACGACGAGGACGTGGAGGCGCTGCTCGTCGAGATCAACACCCCCGGCGGGGAGGTCGTCCCCAGCGACGACATCCGGCGGGCGGTGGCCGAGTTCGACGGACCGACGATGGCGTACGCGACGGACCTCTGTGCCTCCGGCGGCTACTGGATCGCGAGCGGCTGTGACGAGCTGTGGGCCCGCGAGGGGAGCCTCGTGGGCTCGATCGGCGTCGTCGGCTCGCGACCGAACGCGGCCGGGCTGGCCGACAAGCTCGGGATCTCCTACGAGCAGTTCACCGCCGGCGAGTACAAGGACGCGGGCGTCCCGTTACGGGAGATCGAGGAGGACGAGCGCGAGTACCTCCAGTCGCTCATCGACGGCTACTACGAGCAGTTCGTCGAGACGGTGAGCGAGGGGCGCGAGATGGACCCCGAGGCGATCCGCGAGACGGAGGCGCGCGTCTACCTCGGACCCGACGCGCTCGACATCGGCCTCGTCGACGAGCTCGGCGTCGAGTCGGAGGTCGAAGGCCGGATCGCGGAGGCGATCGACGCCGACGTGGAGGTCCGGGAGTTCACGCCCGAGCGCGGGCTCGCGGAACGGCTCGGGATCGGCGCGGAGCGCGTCGCGTTCGCCGCAGGCAACGGCGTCGCCAGCGTCCTCTCCGGCGACGGCCGCGACGTCGAGGTCGAGTTCCGCTAGGGCGGCGTCGACGGTCGGACCGCTACGGATCGAGTCGGCCCGAGCCGCGAAGGACCGCCCCGTCGCCGGCAGCGGCGTCCCGATCGACCCCGACCTCCAACCCGAACGCGCGAGCGACCGCGATCGCGCTCGCGACGTGGTCGGTCACCGCGGGCACCCGGACCGCGCCGCCGACGAGCGCCAGCCACGGGACGAACTGGTCCGCGAGGTGGGCGTCGACGACCCCGGGCCCGGCGCGCCACTCGCGGAAGCCGTCGACCGCCTCGCGAGCGACCGTCTCGGACGGGACGCCGGCCTCGCCGAGCGCGGAGAACCCGGCGGTCGGGACCGACCCCGGGGTTCGATCCCCGCCGACTCCGTCGTCTCCGTCCTCGCCGCCCGAGACGACGCGGAGCACGATCACCGCCCCGGTCGAGTCCGTCTCGACGTACCGCGCGGAGCGGGAGCCGACGGTCACCCCGTCGTCCGCGAGGCGGTCGCCCGCCTCCCGGACCATCCGGTCGGCCACGTCGGCCTCGAGGAGGTCGGCTGAGGCGACCGCAGCCGCGTCGATCCGGTCGATCCCACGGGGTTCCGCGACCTCGATCGGGTCCGGGGTCGACGGCCCGAGCGTCAGCCGGATCTCGCCGCCGCCGGCCGGGTAGAACCCGCGGCGGAGCGCGTCGAGTCCGACGGCGAGACCGTGGGCCCGAAGCGCCGGGAGCGTCACGCCGGCGAAGTACTCGAGCGGCGGGGACCACGCCACGTCGGTCCCGCCGGCGATCCGCAGTCGGACGGTCCGCTCGGCGACGAGCGCGGCAGGGAGGACGGTCGAGGCGACGAGGGTCGCGCTGCCCGCGGTCCCCACGTCGACGGTCGGTTCGGCCGCGGTTTCATCGCCCGCGTACGGGTTCCTCGCAGTTGCTTCGTCGTCCGCCACGGATCCGGGCTCGAAGGTCACCCGCTCGCTCCCGAGTTCGACGCCGGTCGTGTCGCCGTCGGCGACGAGACGCGCGGCCTCGAGGCACGCGACGTGCTGGGACTTGAGCCCGGGCTCGGGGCGGTTCCCGCGGAGGTCGTCGATGCGGACCGGATCGCCGGTCGCGATGGAGAGCCCGAGGGCGGTCCGAAGGACGCCGCCGCCACCCTCGCTTCCGTCGACGTCGATCATGGGCGGGCTGGGGCGGGAGGGGGTTTGTGCCTGTCGGCCTAACCGAAAGGACGGAGAGGGTTTTTTACTCCGTCGGGGTGTGGACTCACCCGTGACGACGCTGGTGATCTGCGTGGACCGCTCGGGAACGATCGGACGGGCCACGAACGTCCCGATGCCGGTCGCCGGCTGGGAGGCCGTGCGCTCGCTCGTCACCGACGCGGGGCTCGCCGACCCCGAGGACGCCAGCGTCAACTGCCTGCTCGAGGCGCTTCGGGTCGCCCGCGACCTCCGCGACGAGCGCGAGGACGCGGTCGTGGCCGTCGTCTCGGCCGAGAGCGAGAGCCCGGTGGGCGCCGACCGCTCGATCGCCGCCCAGCTCGACGACCTCGTCGACCGCTACGCCCCGAGCGCCGCCATCGTCGTCGTCGACTCCGCGGAGGACGAGCGCGTCCTCCCGATCGTCGAGTCGCGGATGCCGGTCGACGGCGTCGACCGCGTCGTGGTCCGGCAGGCTCGCGACATCGAGTCGACCTACTACCTGTTGAAGCAGTTCCTCGCCGACGAGCAGCTCCGCTCGACCGTGCTCGTCCCGATCGGGATCGCGCTGTTGTTGTTGCCCGTGTTGTTCGTCCAGTTCTCCGCTCCGGCCGCGGTCGCCGGCGTCGCCGGCCTGCTCGGTGCGGCGCTC
Source organism: Halorubrum aquaticum (assembly GCF_900113615.1). Lineage (GTDB taxonomy): Archaea > Halobacteriota > Halobacteria > Halobacteriales > Haloferacaceae > Halorubrum > Halorubrum aquaticum. The sequence goes on along the minus strand of NZ_FOPZ01000003.1, from coordinate 232,488 downwards.
CTGTACAAGGGGCTGGGGATCGACAGGCTGGTCGCGGGGATGCCCGAGCGGGTGCGGGAGGCGCTGTACGCCGGGCAGGTGTCGGTCGTGACGTACGTCGTCGCCGGCGGACTCTCGCTCGTCGGGGGCTTCTTCGGCGTGCTGGCGGCCACCGACCTCGGGGACGCGCTCCTGACCGTCCAGGCGATGGAGTTCACCTACGCGGCCGTCCCGTGGCTCGCGGTCGCTGGCGTGACCGCGGCGGTCGGCCGCCTGCTCGACGAGCTGATCCGCGACGAGGGGATCCGGACGCCGTACCTCAACCTCCCGTTCGTGATCGTCGCCGTCGCGCTCGTCGTGCGCGGGTTCGCCGGCTACTTCCTCGAACAGGAGGCGCTCCTCGAACCGACGGTCGTCGCCGGCTTCACGGTCGCGCCCGCCCAGCGGCTGGCGGCGTTCATCGTCGCCGGCGTCGTCGTCTCGCTCGTCGGGGTCAAACTCGCGAGCGACGTGGGGACCGAGACGTTGGAGGAGGTCATCGAGACGGACGCGGACGCCGACGCGGACCGCGGGACCGAAGGCGAGTGAGCGCGTGAACGCGTGAACCAGTCGGCTTCGGGAGCGGGCGGAGGAGCCGGTCGTGGGACCGAACGCGAGTGGTCGGGTTTTTGTCCGTTCGGGTCGCCCCGGTGGACATGGACGTCTACGGACTGATCGGCAACCCGGTCGAGCACTCGCTTTCGCCGCCGATGCACGAGGCGGGCTACGAGGCGCTCGGCATCGACGCGCGCTACGTCACCTTCGAGCCGGCCCCGGACGACGCCGCGCGGGCGGTCGAGGGCGCGGCCACGCTGGGCGTGGCCGGACTCAACGTCACCATCCCGTTCAAGCGGGACGTGCTCGAGGCCGTCGATCCGGACCCGCTCGCGGAACGGATCGGCGCGGTGAACACCGTGGTCTTTCCCGACGGCGGGGAGGGCGGGATCGACGGGGACGGAACCGACGGTGACGGGGGCGGAACGCCCCGCGGCTACAACACGGACGCGGCGGGCGTGACCCGGTCGTTCGAGCGCCACGACGTGTCCCTCGACGGGACCGACGCGGTCGTCGTCGGCGCGGGCGGCGCGGGGCGCGCGGCGGCGTTCGCGCTCGCCGACGCCGGCGCGAGCGTCCACGTGGCCAACCGCACGACCGAGCGGGCGGTCGAACTCGCCGCCGACGTGCCCGGCGCGACGGGCGGCGGGCTGGACGGGCTCGCCGAGCGGGTACCCGCCGCCGACGTGCTCGTGAACGCCACGAGCGTCGGCATGGAGGAGGACGCGACGCCGGTGCCGGCCGACCTGCTCCACGCCGACCTGGCCGTCCTCGACGCGGTCTACACGCCGACGGAGACCCGACTCCTCCGCGAGGCCGCGGCGGCAGGCGCGACGACTATCGAGGGCGCGTGGATGTTGCTCTTCCAGGGCGTCGAGGCGTTCGAGCGCTGGACCGGCGAGGACGCGCCGGTCGAGGAGATGAACGCGGCGCTTCGCGAGCGACTGGAGTGACCGCCCGGGTCGTCTTATAGCACGGAGGGGCTCGCCAGCAGCCCGGCCGTGAGGATCAGCCCGACCGAGAGCCCGGCCGCTCCGTAGAAGAACGGCTTCGCGTCGCGGGCGGGCTCACGGAGTTTGCCGGTCTCGAGCCCGTCGAGGAGCTTTCCGCTCGCGACTTCGACGAGTCCCGTGATCACGAACCAGAGCGCGAGCATCGTGAGCACGAGGTGGCCCCGGCCGGTGCCGGTGAGCGACTCGACGGTGTAGAGGGTCCCGGCCATGTGTCCGCCGGACCCGAGGAACGCGAGCGCCGCGATCCGCGATATCCACCGGAGCCGGCCGACCACCGCGGTGAGCGCGTCGCTTCCGACGTCGCCGCGGGTCGCCGGCGGGACCACGGCGAGCGCGACGAACAGCACGCTTCCCGTCCAGAGCACCGCGAACCCGACGTGTACGGACCACATGACCGCATCGAGGATCGACATGGCAGATCGTGTGCCTGCGACGACTTAACCGCGGCGAGACCGGCACCCGAGGCTTCCGCGGGCGGATCCGTCGCGGGCCTTTAAATATCGGGCGCGTGTATCGGAACCCAATGGCCCTGCTGAAGAAGATCAAGGAGAAGCTCGGGTTCGGGAGCGACTCGTCAGACGGCGAGAGCGGGGAGACGACGGTGACCGTCGAGCGGGACGCCGACGGAAGCGAGCCGGTCGAGGAGAGCGAAGCGATCGACGGGGACGAACCGGTCGAGGAGGACGAAGCGACCGATAGGGACGAACCGGCCGACGGGAGCGAAGCCGACGACACGAAGACCGCGGCCGCCGTCGCGGACGGGGAGGAAGCCACCGAGGACGAAGAGGAGATCGAGGACGCGGTCGCCCGCGAGGACGAGACCGACGCGGCGGGATCCGACGCCGACGCCGACACCGACGCGGCGGGATCCGACGAGGAGACGCTCGAGGACGGCGATGCCGCCGAGGACGATGCCGCCGAAACCGTCGAGGACGAATCGGCGGACGAGGTCGACGGCGATCCCGTCGACCGGATCAAGGGGATCGGCCCGGCGTACGGCGAGCGGCTCGGGAAGATCGGGATCGACACCGTCGAGGACCTCGCGGCGGCCGATCCCGCCGACGTGGCCGAGGGCGCGAGCATCGGCGAGAAGCGCGCCGCCAAGTGGATCGACCGCGCCAAGGAGTTCTGAGGTGGCTCCCGTCCGCGGTCCGATCCGACGACGCGAATGAGCGGCGATCCGGACCGGCGATACCACGTCGACGGCGAGGTCGTGCCCGCGGGGTCGGCGACGGTCCACGTCGAGGACCGCGGGTTCCGCTACGGCGACGCTGCCCGCGAGACCGCACGAGCGTACGGCGGAACCGTGTTCCGCTGGGACCGACACGCCGACCGACTGGCCCGGAGCTGTGAGGCGCTCTCGATCGACCACGGTCTCTCGGACGCGGAGTTGCGGGACCGGATCGACGAGACGCTCGAAGCGAACGGCCTGTCGGACGCGGTCTGTGAGGTCTCCGTCACCCGCGGTCGCCCGGCGAACGGGTCCGACCGCGACGGGACCGCAGACCGGTTCGATCCGCGAGTCGAGAGCGACCCGACGGTCGTCGTGGCGGTCCGTCCGCTTCCGAGGGGTGGGGTCGGGTCGGATCCGGTCTTCGACGAGCCGGCGACGCTCCAGACGGTCAAGACCCGGAAGACGCCGGAACGGGCGGTCCCGGCCGACGCGACGACTCACGCCCGGGTGAACGAGGTCCTCGCGCGGCTCGAACTCCGGGTGACGGGCGCGGACGAGGCGCTGCTTTCCGACGCCGACGGCGACGTCGTCGGCGGGGCGGACTCGACCCTCTTTTTCACCGACGGCGAGGGGCTCGAGACGCCCTCGCTCGACGGTCCGGTCGTCCCGCGCGTGGTTCGCACCGAGGTGATCGACGTCGCCGAGGAGGAGGGGATCCCGGTCGAGGAGGGGAACTACGCCCCGAGCGAGGTGCGCGAGGCCGACGAGGTCTTCCTCGCGAACGCGACGTGGGGGATCCGCCCGGTTCGGACGGTCGACGGGATCGCCGTCGACGGCGAGGGAGAGGGCGTCTCCGGCCCGCTCACGACGCTGCTCTCGCGGCTGTTCGACCGACGCGTGGAGGCGGCGTGTTACGACGGCGACACGCCGCAGACCCGAACGGACCCGTCATCTCGCCCACAGGACTATCCGGCTCGGACCCGTAGATCGGGGATGGCAGACGACAAGAGCGGCCGAGACAAACAGGCCCACGACGAGGAGCGACGCCAGCGCGAGCGCGAGATCGCCGCGGAACTCGAGCGGGGCGACGAGACCGAACCGCCGGTCGACGCCTCGACGCTCGCCTACTTCGAGACGGAGCTCGAATCCGTGGAGTTCCCGGCGACGGGGGCCGAGGTCGTCTCCGCGGTCGGCGACCGCGAGATCGAGTCCGTCGTCGAAACGTACACGATCGCGGACCTCATCCCGGACGCGCCGGCGGAGTCGTTCGACTCGCCCGCCGCGGTCAGGAACCGCATTCAGCGACCGACCGTGGCCACGGCGATGAAGCGGGTCGTGGAGGCGGTCGCGCGACTCCCGAACGCCGAGACGAGCCGGTCACAGCGAGAGGCCTACGAGCGGACGTTCCGGGCGCTCGCGGACGTCGACGGTGACGACGACGACGAGGCGATCGACGCCGTCGCCGACTGGATCGTCGATCGGGTGGCCGAGAAGGAGCGTGTTCCGGGCTCTCGAGACGTTCGACGGCAGGCGGCGAAGGTCTGCCGGGAGAACGGGTACGCGATCCGAAACGACGAGTGGCTGGGGATCTGAGTCCGAGCGCCCCGAGCGCCGGGACCGCGATCCCGACGGCACCGACGGGATCGACGGACTCGAACGCGCAACGTTCAAATCGAGCGCGGGCCACCGAAACGTATGGACGCGGACCGGCGGATCGCCGCCCTCGACGAGGTGCCGGAGGACAGCACGCTTCTCGTGACGCTCCGCCCGGTCGATCCGGACTCGGTCTCCGAGAGCGACGGCGACGTGGGCGCGGACGACGACGGGGGCGTCGAGGCCGAGGCGATCCTGCTCCGGCTCGACGGCGACATCTCCGCGTTCCGCAACTACTGTCAACACTGGACGGACGTGCGCCTCGACAAGGACGAGGGCGCGTTCGTCCGGAACGGCGAGGTGTTCTGTCAGAAACACGGCGCGACCTTCGAGGGCGGCTCCGGCTACTGTAACTTCGGACCCTGTGAGGGCGCGGTCCTCGAGGGCGTCGACGTGGCGGTCGACGACGGCGCGGTGTACCTCGCGGACGACGCGTACGAGTTCGTCCGGCGCGGGCCGAGCCGTCGCGACGACGACGCCGGCGACTCGCGGATCGACTTCACCGGAAACTAAAACCGCGTGCGGCCGCCCCCGGCGTCATCGCGGCCGAGCGCCTTCTTCAGGAAGTTCATCCACCGTTTCCGGTCGGCGGCAGCCTGCCGTTCCGCCTCGGTCTCCGGGTCCGGCGCGTTCAGCCCCTCCAGCGCCTCCAGCGCGCGGTCGATCCCGATGATCGACGCCGCGAGCTCCTCGCCGCGCTCGTAGCTCACCTCGTTCTCCTCGATGCGCTCGAGCCGCTCGAGCCGCTCGCGGCGGAGGTTCCGTTTCGCCCGCTCGACGCGGTCCCGCTCGCCCGGCGGGACCGTCTCCCGCCGCTTGATCTCGAAGACGAACGACTGAAGGTCGATCGGCTCCCCCTGGACCTCGATCTCCTCCGGGATCCGCGCGCCGACAGTGGCCGCCTCGCGCTCGACGCGCTCTAAGAGTCCCTTCCGCTCGTACTCTCTCACGACCGGGGCGTAGGAGGCGGTCGCACTTCGCTCCTTCGCCGTCGATCGTCCCGTGGTCCCGGGAAGGAACGACGTTAACCCGATCGGGCCGCGATCGGAGGTATGGAACCGCTCGAAACCGAACTCGACCGTGCCCGCGACCTCGACGTGGCCGAGCTGGCCGACGCGATCGAGTCGATCGGGTTCGAGTGCACGCGCTGTGGCGGCTGCTGTACGGGGTACGCCCCGGACGAACCGGGCGGGGCACCGGCCGGCGAGGGGGAAGGCGAGGCCGACGGCGAGGAGGTAGCCGACGGCGACCGCGCCGGCGACGACGACCGCGCCGGTGACGGCGACTGCCACGGCGACCGCGCCGGCGACGATCGCGAGCCGCACACCGCGACGGTCTTTCCCGACGAGGTCCGCGAGGTCGCCGACGCCGCCGAGGACGCCTTCGGCGAGGCGTACGACTGGCGCGACGTGGCCCGCCCCATGCCGTACGGGCTTTCGGAGGACGAAAACGGCGAGCCAGCGGGCGAGACCTTCGAATGGGCGCTCGCGACCGACGACTGCGGCGACTGTACCTTCTACGAGGAGACGGACGGACGGGGCGCCTGTACCGTCCACGACTCCCGGCCGCTCATCTGTCGGACCTACCCCTTCAGCGTCGCGCTCGGCGGGACGAGCCAGCCGATGGGCGAGGCGGTCGACGGCGAGGGGATGGTCCGCGCCCACGAGTGCGAGGGGCTCGGCAGGGAGATCTCCCGTGCGGACGCCGAGTCGCTGGCGGCGGCACTCAAGGAGCGGGCGATTCGGGAGCTGGAGGAAGCGATCGCGGTGCGTGACGGCTACGACCCGTCCGCCGCCGAGCGGGCCGACGGCGACGTCGTCGTCTTCGACTCCGAGGGACCGAAGAACGTGGACGGGACGCCGGTCGGCGGCGGATGAAAACGCCGGCCGCTCCCCTCACACCGCGTCCAGCGCCGCGTCGACGTCGGCGGCGATCGCCTCGCGCGCCGCCTCGTCCGGGAGCGTCAGCGGCGGCCGGACCGCCGGGTCCGGGATGAACCCGCGGTGGACGGCCGCGACCTTGGTCGCGGGCGCGAAGCCGTGCTCGCCACACCGGTCGAAGAGCGGGACGATCGCCCGGCGGTGAAGCCGCAGCGCGCGGTCGTCGTCGCCGGCGCGGATCGCGTCGCCGAGCGCGACGAAGACCTCGGGGATCACCTGCGAGAGCGCGTGTATCCCGCCGTCGACGCCGAGGGAGACGCTCGGATACAGCTGGGAGTCGAACCCCTGAAAGACGGTGAAGGAGTCGGGCGTCGCGCGGATCTTCGCGTCCAGCGCCGAGACGTCGCCGGTCGTGTCCTTCGCCCCGACGATCGACTCGTGGTCGGCGAGGTCGGCGAGCACGCCGGGGTCGATCGGCTCGCCGACCGTCGAGGGAATGTCGTAGAGGAAGACGGGAAGCGGGGCGTCGTCGGCGACGGCCTCGAGGAACGCCCGTTGGCCCTCGAGAGCGGTCGAGGTGTGGTAGTACGGAAGCGTGACGAGTCCCGCGTCGGCACCCACGGACTCGGCGAACGCGAGGCGGTCGCGCACGCCCGAGACCGTCGTGTCCGCCGCGCCCGCGATCACGGGGACGCGCCCGTCGACGGCCTCGGTGACGGTCTCGATCACGGTCCGGTACTCCGCGTCGGTCAGGCTGGCGAACTCGCCGGTCGTCCCGCAGGGGACGATCCCGTCGAGGCCGGCGTCGACGAGCGTCTCGGCGTGGCTCGCGAGCGCGTCGGCGTCGACGTCGCCGTCGGCGTCGAACGGCGTCACGATCGGGGGCGAGACGGCTCCGTGGCGGAACTCGGGTCCGGTCATGCGTGTCGATTCGGCAGGCCGTCACAAAGGCGTTCGTCCCTCCGCGGCGGTTGCCGGGAGTGAGGGGCCGGACGCGGGAGTCGAGGGCAGGGTTCGGATGCGGGAGTCGAGGGCAGGGTTCGGATGCGGGAGTCGAGAGCAGGGTTCGGATGCGGGAGTCGAGAGCAGGGGGTCGGACGCGGGAATCGAGAACGGGGTGGCCGAACGACGCTCGGGACACGCTCACGGGTCGGCGGCGGTACAACTATAATAGCCGGTCTCGACGTACCGGTCGGAGTATATCATGGAAATCTCCGAGAAGCTCCTTTGTCTGTTCAGCGCCGACGTCCGCGAGGAGGACGGCGAGTACGTCGTGGAAGTACCGCGCCGCGAGGTCGAGACCGGGTCCGTGGAGCCGGGCGAGACCTATCGGGTCGCGCTCATCGAGCGGGGCGGGACCGACGGCGGGGTCGCCGAGCGCGACGACGCGTCCACGTCCGCCGGCGACGGCCCGCAGCCGCCGGTCGAACCCGGCGAGATGCGGTACGTGGAGATCGAGGACCTCGGCAAGCAGGGCGACGGGATCGCCCGCGTCGAGCGCGGATACGTGATCATCGTCCCCGACACGGAGGTCGGCGAGCGCGTGAAGATCGAGGTGACGGAAGTGAAATCGAACTTCGCGGTCGGCGAAGTGATAGACGAGGACGTCTAGACGGACCGAGTCGGCGAGTTCGGTCCGCGAGGCGTTTCCTTCCGGCGACTCGTTTCCCCGTGAGTCGGTGGCCTACTCGTCCGCGATCCGGGCGTCCCAGTAGGAGACCGAGGCGACGTAGTCGCCGGGGACCGTGTTCCCGATCAGTTCGTCGACGGCCCGGAAGGGTTTCGCGACGACGCTCGGGAGCCCGCGGTAGAACCCGTAGGGCAACACGAAGTCGTGTTCCTCGCCCGCGAGAGTCATGTCGACTTCCCCGAGCAGGTCCGCGACCTGTCGTTCCGAGTAGAGCCGGGAGCCCATCGGGAGCAGCCACGTGTACAGCACCCGGAGGCTGCGGGCGTTGAACGTGTCGAAGAACACCTGCTCGCTGCTCACCCGGCGGAGCTCCCGCATGAACTCGAGCGGGTCGTCCATCAGGTGGAAGAAACGCATCGCGACCACCGAGTCGAAGTGGTCGTCGGGAAACGGCAGTCTGGAGGCGTCACCCCGCAGGAACTCGACGGTGCCGGAGAGGCCGGCGTCGGCCGCGTTCTCGCGGCCCTGTTCGAGCATCTCCCTGGAGATGTCGAGTCCGACGATGTCCGCTCCTCGGTCGGCGAGCATGGTCGTGAACCGACCGGTGCCGCAGGCGACCTCCAACACCCGGTGGCCGTCGTCGATCGGTCCGAGCGCGGAGAGCACCGCCTCCCTCTCGCGCCGGTCGATGAGGGCCCCGCCGCCCGAAAAGCGGAGGTCCTCGTACTCCTCGGCGACCTCGTCGGCCTGATACCAGTCCTGACCCTTCACGTTGTCTCCGGTGGACGCCGAACGACCAAAACCGTACTGGATGTGCGTCGCCGGAAGCCGTCCTCGTCGCCCCGACCGCTCGGGGGCCGACCGGATGGCCGCGGGAGCGGCCGGGCGATCGTGATATTAACACCTTATATAATAACGATCGTATACTTCCATATGTAGCCAACCTTTACCACCGATCGGGAGTTTTTCCGGACGTATGAGTACCAGTCCCGTGGGATCAGCCGAAACAGACCGTCTCTCCGAGAGCGAATACCGCGACCGCCTGCGCGAACTCCCGCCGAGCGCCAAGCTCGTCGCGAAGGTCCTGGAGGGCGACGCGCCCCTCTCGCAGGGCGGACTCGCCGAGGAGTCGCTCCTGCCCGACCGCACCGTTCGCTACGCGCTCAACCGTCTGGAGGAGGAGGAGCTCGTCGACTCCCGGTACAGCTTCAAGGACGCCCGCAAACAGGTCTACTTCCTGACGGTCTAGTTCGGATCGACCGCGCTCGTCGTCTCACCACGGAGCCCTTTTTTATCCTCGACCCGATGGACACGCGTATGGACCTGTCGGTCGTCGTCCCGACGCTCAACGGTCGGGACCGGTTAGCCGCCTGCCTCGACGCGCTGGCGGCGCATGCGCCCGACACGGAGGTGGTCGTCGTCAACGGCCCGTCCGCTGACGGCACCACCGGAATGGTTCGCGACCGCGACGACGTCGACGTGCTCGTCGAGATCTCCGACCGGACCGTCAACGTCGCCCGCAACGCCGGCATCGAGGTCGCGAGCGGCGACGCGGTCGCGTTGGTCGATTACGACAACCGGATCGACGAGTCGTGGCTCGAGGGCGTCCGTGAGGGGCTCGCCGACGCCGACGTGGTGACCGGACCGGTCCGATCGACCGAGTCCGAAACCGACGAGGACGGAAGCGGTGACGGAGGGGACGGAAGCGGTGACGGAGGGGACGGAAGCGGTGACGGAGGGGACGGAAGCGGTGACGGAGGGGCCGAAAGCCCGGACGGTCCGGAGCGCCGCCGGATCGCGGGTCGGTCGGTGACGTACTTCGCGGGCGGGAACGTCGCGTTCCGCCGGGAGACGCTCCGTGACCTCGACGGGTTCGACGAGTACCTTCGGGTCGGCGGCGCGCGGGACGCCGCCCACCGGCTCGCGCGGATGGACCGCGAGGTCGCCTGGCGTCCCGGGATGGCGGTTCGTGAGGAGCCGCCGAACCCGACCGCGGCCGACGGCGGACGGACCGCCCGCGACTGGGGCTGGAAGTACCGGGCGCTCGCGTACCGGCTCGTCAAGAACTACGGGGTCCGCCCGACCGCGCTCGCCCGGACGGGCAAGCACGCGGTCACGGACGCGGTGGACGTCGCCCGCGACGTGGTCCGCGGCGAGGCCACGCCCTCGGGGTGGGTCTCGAACGGCCGCGACGTGCTGACCGGGATCCTCTCCGGGGGTTCGGACGGACTCGTCGCTCGGGCACGCGACCGAAGCCCCGCGCGCAACCCGAACGGCGTCTCGACGCGCGCGGACCGCGCGGTGTCCCGGTACGACGCCCGGGAGTGAATCGGCGACCCCGCCGATGGGAGGGGGAAACGGCCGACTCCGTCCCCGCGCCTTTTACTTCCCTCGTCGCCAACGGTCGGTAACGAATGGGACTCACGAAGCGGATCATCCCCTGTATCGACGTCGACCTCGACGACGACGGCGACGCCGCCGTCTACACGGGGGTCAACTTCGAGAACCTGGAGTACACCGGCGACCCCGTCGAGCTGGCGAAGAAGTACAACGCCGCGGGCGCGGACGAGTTCGTCTTCCTCGACATCACCGCCAGCGCCGAGGGGCGCGAGACGATGCTCGACGTGGTGAACGCGGTCGCCGACGAGTGTTTCATCCCGCTCACGGTCGGCGGCGGCATCCGGACGAAAGCCGACATCAAGGAGACGCTCCGCGCGGGCGCGGACAAGGTGTCGATCACGACCGGCGCGCTCGAACGGCCCGAGCTCATCGAGGAGGGCGCGGCCGCCTTCGGCAGCCAGTGCATCGTCATCTCCGTCGACGCCCGGCGACGCCACGACGACGCGGGCGAGCACTTCTATCGGGACGCCGACGGCGAGGAGGTGTGGTTCGAGTGTACGAAGAAGGGCGGCCGCGAGGGAACCGGGATCGACGCCGTCTCGTGGGCGAAGGAGGCCGAGGAGCGCGGCGCGGGCGAGCTGTTCGTCAACTCCATCGACATGGACGGCACGAAGGACGGGTACGACGTCCCGCTGATGAAGGCGGTGTGTGACGCCGTCTCGACGCCCGTCATCGCCTCCTCCGGCTGTGGCGGCCCCGAGGACATGTACGAGGTGTTCACCGAGGCGAACGCCGACGCCGGCCTCGCCGCCTCAATCTTCCACTTCGGCGACTACTCCATCGAGGAGACGAAGGAGTACCTCGACGAACGCGGCGTTCCGGTCCGCCTGTAGGTCTCAGAAACGGACGTTCGATCAATATTCCGTCGAACGGTGTGGTTTCGACGGATCAGCCGACGGATCCTCTCCGATGGAGACGAACCAACAGCTATTATCCGATGGACCATGAACGATCATGTATGTCCACGTCACCGATGCGTGTTCGCGGCGAGCGGCCGGAGATCGTCTGCCGATCGGCGGGTGAGGAGTCCCCGGACGCCGAGGTGACGTTCTTCGAGGCCGACCGCGACCCCGACGAGCGGACGACGCGGTGGATCACGGTGCGGGCGGACGACTGCGTGCCGCGCGAGGAGTGGCGGTAGCGAAGACGTTCGGCGTGGCTTCGCGAGCGATCACTACCGCTTTATTATCGACCGCCAGCAACGCCCCATCCGACGTGAAATCCGGATGATACGGAGGTTCGTCTCGCGGTTCTCGAACCTGCTCCTCGTGCTCGGGTCCGTCGCCGTCGGCGTTCTCGTTCCACAGCCGTCGCCGTATCTCGATCCGCTGATCACGCCGCTCGTCGTGTTCCTCGTGTTCACGTCGCTCCGAGGGGTTCGGCTCGCGGCGATCGACTACTCGTCGTACGCCGCGGTGGTCGCCCTCTCGCTCTGTCTCTCGTACGCCGTGTTGCCGCTCGCGGGGATCCGTCTCGTCGAGTTCGCGTTCGCGGAGGCGGACGCGGCCGTCCTCGGGTTCGCGATCGCGCTCTCGGTTCCGACGACCGCGGGAAGCGCGATCATCTGGACGCGGCTCGCGCGCGGCGACGTACAACTGGCGACGATCACCTCGATCGCGTCGCTGCTCCTCGCGCCCGTGGCGACCCCCCTCGTACTCACCCGGCTCGTCGGCTCGCGGATCGCCGTTCCCACCGCGTCGATCCTCACGGATCTGGCCGTGATCGTGGGTGGCGGGGTGCTGCTCACGGCGGCCGTTCCGGCCGGCGCGTTGTCGGCCGACGCGATCGAGCGGGGGTCGACGCTCGCGATACTCCTCCTGATCTACACGGCCGTCGCCGGCGCGGGCGTCGGCGGGATCGACGCCACGGCGCTGCTCGCCGTCATCGGCGTCGCGGTCTCCCTCTTCGGTCTCGGTGCGGCGCTCGCCGTCGGCTGTCAACGCGCGTTCGGCATCGAACGAGGCCGGGCGTTCTCCCTGTTGTTCACCACGAACCTGAAGAACCTCGGGATCGCGCTGTTGGTCTCGATCCCGTTCGCCGACCCGCTGGTCACCGTCTCGATAATCGTCTACTACGTCGTCCAGCAGACCGGCGGTGCCGTGCTCGCGGACGCGACGTGAGACGGGGACCGTCCGCCGTCGACGCGCCCGAGCGCGCCCGAGCGCCGCAGCGGTGGATCCCCGCCGTCGACCGCCCCGGTCAGTCGTCGGCGGGAACGGGCTCGACCGCCAGCAGGTCGTGCGCGTCGAGCAGTCCGACCGTCGCCAGCCGGATGGCGTGGGGCCACCCCAGCGGCGTGGCGCTGTCGGGCGTCCCGTCGTCGAAGAACTGCTCGGGGAGGTAGCCGGTCGGCTCACACAGCGGGCCGTCCGGCGAGACGATCCCGAGCAGGTCGCGGGCGCGCTCGGCGAACCGCTCGGCCCGCGGGTCGTCGCGGGCGGCGAGCAGGGCCGAGAGCTCCCCGCAGGCGTGAGCGCCCCACGCGGTCGAGACCGTCCACACCTTCTCGACCGGCTGGTCGCCCCGCCGCCAGCCGTCACCTTCGTAGCGGAACAGCCCCGAGACCGCGTCGGTCTCGCGGGTCAGCCCGTCGACGACGCGGTCGACGTGTGAGACCAGCCGGTCGAGCCGCTCGTCGTCGACGCCGCCGGCTCCGGGCGACTCGTCGTTCCCGACCCTCCCGTCGTCGCCGAGCGCGTCGTACGCGCGGTGTGCGCTCGCGAGCGCGAGCGTCGCGGAGTCGATCCGGTCGTCGAGGTCGCCGTGGACCGTCTCGCGGAGCGCGTACCGGCCGCGGTCGGGGACCCAGAGGTCGTCGAGCGCGTCGTACACCTCTCGGGCCCGGCGGCGGGCGTGGGCGGCGGGGTCCCCGCCGAACCGGTCGGCGTCATCGACGAGCCCGTCGCCGTGACGCGCAAGCGCGCCGTACGCCTCGAGGAACGTCGCGGCGGTGTGCGTGAACCGGCCGCCGGAGTCCTCCCAGGCGTTCTGACAGACGACGGGGCGGCCGTCGTCCGCGAGGGTCGAATCGAGGCTCGCGAGCGCGTCGACGAGGGTCCGATCGAGTTCGTCGACATCGACTCCCGCTCCCCGCGCCCGCGCGAGAAAGGCGATGACGCTGCCGGTCTGGTCGGCCTGGTAGTCCACGTCGGGACCGTCCTCGATGCGCGCGTTCGCCCAGCCGGGCGCGAGCGCGCCGTTCCGCGGCCAGACGCGGTGCGGCCAGGAGCCGTCGGGTCGCTGGGTCTCGACGTACATCTCGGCCGAGCGGGCGTGCCAGTCATCGAGCCCGAGCCCGAGCCGGTCGTCCGACTCGAGGAGGAACGTCGCGATCTCGGCGTCGTCCCGGAACCAGGTGTAGCCGTAGCCGCCCGAGTGCTGGTAGTGCGGGTCGAAGTCGGGGCCGGCGATCCGCAGGCCGCTCTCGGCCGACAGCAACGACAGCACCCGCAGGTCCGCGACGACCGACTCGCGCTCCGGGGTCGACGCGGAAACCGTCGGGACCGTGTCGGCGGCGGCGTCCGCCAGCGCCTCCGGGGAGTCGAGCTCGGCGAACAGCGTCGAGAGGCGGCCCCGGGCCTCCTCGCAGGGCGTCTCCGAGCCGTCCGTGAGCAGCGTGCCGACGGTCGTCGTCCCCCCCTCGAAGGGGGCTTCGATGACGACCTCGCCGGAGAGCCGCTCCTCCTCGTAGCGGGCCGCGCCGCGGTCGCGGGGAAGGTCCATCGGCGCGTCGTCGAGCACCTCGGGGAACGTGGGCGGGAGCTGGCCGCGGAGGTCGGCGAGGCCGGTGGCGCTCGCGAGGAAGTCGTGCTCGTCGGCGTGGTACACCTCGACCGCGTCGTCGTAGCGGAGCTGTCCGACGCGCTCGTCGCGGCCGTCGGGGGCGAACGCCGCGTACGCGACGAGCACGAAGTCGTCGGCGTCGAGGCCGGCGTCCGGCGCGGGGTCGACCGTCGCGCGCGTGAGGTGGGCGTCGCCGACCGTGAGGTCGTACCGGCGCACGGTCGCGCGGTCGGTCTCGTGGACCGTCTCGACGAGCGGCGTGTCGTCGACGTAGCGCTGCCGGGAGCGGGACGCCTCGAACCACGTCACGTCGCCGTGGACGGCCAGCCCGAACCGCGAGCGGGAGAGCCCGCTCCCGCCGGTGAGCGGGTACCCGAAGTCGCGGAGTCCGCCGTCGGGATCGACGTGGACGAGCCGGCCGTCCCCGCCCGTGAACCGTCCGGTTACGGTACGTCGCTCGCCGGCGAAGAGCCGGTCGTCGCCCGCGTTGCGCTTGTAGTCGTCGAGCGCGTCGCGTAGTTGCATTGGTCGAGGGGACGTGTCGAGTAGGAATGAATCTTTGGTGAAATTATCAATCACGATTTTTCACGACGGAAACCCTCAAGCGAGTCCGCTTCCGGATGGGAGTATGCACGAGCCCGGACCGCCGCGAGCGACGAGCGTCGGTCGGTCGGTCGAGTTGGCCCCGCGCGACCCGGACCCGTCGGGACGCTACGAGTGGACGTTACTCGAGACGCCCGCCGACGGCGACGACATCGACATCGACGGCGGCGTCGACGACGACGGAGGTGACGGCGACCGCGCTGACGACGTCCTCGAGCCCGGCGAGACGGGCCGTCCGGACGACCCGGTCGTTCACCTCCACCCGGACGCGCCGGGGACCTACGTCCTGCGGCTCGACGCTCCCGACGGGACACACCGGCAGCGCGTGCTGGTCTTCCCGGACGAGCGACGCGAGACCGAGATCCGCGTGCCGGCGGGCGACCTCCCGGTCGAGGACGACGCGGTCGATCGGGTCTCCTTGCTGTGGCGACACAACGACCGACTGCTCGCGCGCGACCGGCCGACGCGCGAGGGCGACGAGTGGGTCTACCGGACCCGCGTCCCGCCCGGCCGTCACGGCGTCGGGTTCGTCGCCAACGACGACCGCGCGACCGAACGCCACGTCGTCCACGAGGTCGAGGGACCGGGACGCCCCCGACTCTCGCTCGACGGACGGATCGAGGCGGCCGAGGGAGTCGAAACCGGCGACGCCAGCGATGCCGACGATGTCGACCGTCGCCGCCTCGTCGTCGACGCGGAGGTCGGCGTCCCGCGGGACTCCGACATCGATCCGGAGGACGTCGACGTGACGTTCCTCGTCGACGACCGGGACGCCGACCCCGGGACCGTCGAACGGGTCGAGGGGTTCTCGGACGGACACGCGCTCGCCGTGCCCCTCGAGGAACTGGACGGAGTCGACGACGGGCTCAGGATCCACGCCGTCCCGCACGCGGAGCGGCACGGCGCGATGGCGACGGTCCGGGTCGAGCCGGACGGGGACGGGTCGGCGGCGGCGGGACCGGTGACCGTCACGAACCCGCACGCCCGACCGGCGTGGGCGGAGTCGCCGACGGTGTACGAGGCGTACGTCCGGTCGTTCGCGGGCGACACGCTCCCGACGACGTTCCGGGAGATCGAGCGGCGGATCCCCTATCTGGAGGGTCTCGGGATCGACGCGCTCTGGTTGACCCCCGTGCTCGCCTCGCCGACCGAACACGGCTACCACGTCACCGACTACTTCGAGACGGCCGACGACCTCGGGTCGCGGGCGGCGTTCGAGTCGCTCGTCGACGCCTGCCACGACGCCGGGATCCGGGTCGTCTTCGACCTGGTGATCAACCACACCTCCCGGGACCACCCGGCGTTCCAGCTCCACTCGGCCGGCGTCCCGGCGTACGCCGACCGCTACCGCCGGGCCGACGCCGCCGTCGACGTGACGGGGATCGACTGGGCGGCGCTGCCGGCGGGCGAGGTCCCCGAGTACCACTTCGACTGGGGGCGGATCCCGAACCTGAACTACGACGACCCGGCCGTCCGAGCGTGGATGCTGTCGGTCGTCGACGAGTGGGCGAGCGTGGTCGACGGGTTCCGCGCGGACGTGGCCTGGGGCGTCCCGCACGGGTTCTGGAAGGAGGTCGCCGACCGCGTCCCCGACGGCTTCCTGCTGCTTGACGAGACGCTCCCCCACGACCCCTTCTACGGCGAGGGGGAGTTCGACCTCCACTACGACACCTCGCTGTACGGGACGTTGAACGCGGTCGGCGCGGGGCGGGAGTCGGCCGACGCGCTGGCGGACGCGTTCGAGCGCGCGCGCTGGCTCGGGTTCGACGACCCGAGCGCGCAGTTGCGCTACGTCGAGAACCACGACGAGGACCGATACCTGGCGTCACACGGCGAGGCGGCGCTGCGCGCGGCGGTCGCGGTGACGTTCACCCTCCCGGGCGCGCCGATGGTGTATGCGGGCCAGGAGCGCGGCAACGAGACGACGCGCGGGCCGTTCCGCTGGCACGACGGCGACAACGCGCTCACGGCGTACCACCGGCGGCTCTCGGCGCTCCGGGACGCCGAGCCGTCGCTTCGCTCCGGGACGGTCGACTTCGCGGCCGGAGCGGAGGCGATCGAGGTCGTCGACGGCGACCCGGACCGAGTGACCGCGTACGCACGGGCCGTCGATCCGGCGCACACGGAGGGAACCGCCGACCGGCTGCTCGTCGTCGTGAACTTCGGCACGGGATCCGCGACCGTCGCGGTCCCGGATCGGATCGACCGGGAGCTGTTCGCCGACCAGCCCGTCGACGGGGACGTGACGGTCGAGAGCGTCGCGGTGCTCGCGTGAGGCGGCCGCTTCGTCCGTCACCGACCGGTATAAGTGTCGCCTCCTCCCGTTCGACGTATGGACGACCGGACGCTGGCCGACCTCCTCCGTCGGTTCGGGCTCTCCGAGAAGGAGACGGACACGTACCTCGCTCTCCTCGAGTACGGCGAGGCGAAGGCCAGCACCGTTGCCGACGCCGCCGGCGTCTCCAAACGATACGTGTACAGCGTGAGCGAGTCGCTCGCGGACCGGGGGTTCGTCGAGGTCCACGACCACGCCGTGCCGACGACGATCCGCGCGAACCCCCCCGAGGAGGTGATAGAGCGGCTCCGGTCGGACGCGGACGCGATCCGGCCCGGGCTCGAGGAGCGGTATTCGCGGGCGGAACGTGAGACCGAACAGTTCGAGGTGGTCAAATCCCGCGTCACGGTCATCAAGCGGATCCGGTCGCTGCTCGAGGGCGCCGACGCTGAGTTGACGCTCTCGATCCCCGCGAAGCACCTCCCTACGGTCCGGGACGCGCTCGCGGACGCGCTCGACCGCGGCGTCCTCGTGTTGCTCATCGTCACGGACGTCGAGGACGCCGCGGAGGTCCGTGACGTTCTCGGGGGAACGGAGGGTCCGGAGGACTCCGTCGACCTCGTGACGATCGCGAGCGTCGTCAGAACCTGGAGCGAGGCGATGTCGACGATGCTCACCGTCGATTCGGCGCGGGGGCTCGTCGCGCCGCCGGAGCTGTTGCGCCGGTCGGACTCGGACCGCCAGGCGATCGCCTTCTCGCAAGCACAGCTCGCTCCCGTCATCGTCGGGGCGTTCATGGGCAACTACTGGCCCGCCGCCGACGAGGTGGCGCTCGCGGAACCGACCGCCCTACCGGTCGAGTACGAGGACTTCAGACAGGCGGTGTTTCAGGCCACGCTCCACCTCCGGGCCGGACGGACCGTCCACGCGACCGTCGCCGGGAGGTGGATCGACGAGGACGCCGAACCGGTGGAGGTGTCCGGTCCGGTCGGCTCAGTCAAACAGGCGATGATCGAGCCGACGAACAACGAGTTCCCCGTCGAGAACTCGCTCACCGTCGAGACCGACGAGGGGCCCGTCTCGGTGGGCGGACGGGGCGCGTTCGTCGAGGACGTGGAGGCGGAGCTCACTCGCCTGGCGGTCGAGTGACTCGCCGGCGGCTCAGATCCGCCGGTCCCGGAACGCGCGGATCACGTCCTGTCGAGCGATGAGCCCGACCAGAGTGCCGTCGTCGTCGACGACCGGCAGACGGTTGATGTCGGGGTCGCCGCCGGAGAGCAACTCGAGCACCTCGTCGACGTCGGCGTCGGGGGTCACCGTGGCCGGGTCGGCGGTCATCACCTCGGAGATGGGGCGGTCGGCGTTGCGGACGAGGTCGATCCCGAGGTCGAGGTCGGCCCACGGCGGCTTCACCTGATACGTCAGCGTGTCGACGAACGGCGGGAGCCCGATCGGGATCCACAGCGTCTCCTCCTCCGGTTCGAAGAGATCGACGAGGTCCGACTCCGTGATCACGCCGACGACCCTGTCGTCGTCGTCGACGACCGGGAACCCCGAGAAGGGGTTGCGGGCGAACTTGTGGAAGACGTCGCTCACGTCGTCCTCCGGGGAGACCGTCTTCACGTCCTCGACCATCAGGTCGCGTGCGTTCATACCGAACCCTCGCGGTCGCGGGTGGTAGGCGTTACGACGAGGATCGCGACGAGACAGAAATTTCGTATCGCGGAATGTGATTTATGACTCGCCGAACGCCCGAACGGTCTCGAAGGAGCCGTCGGCGATCGCGGCGGCGATCGCGGCGGTATCGGTCTCACGGTCTATCTCGTGGGGATACTTCCGTCCGAAGTACCGCAGCAGGTTGGCCACGTCGCGTTCGAGGAACTCCCGGGCGTTCTCGTGGTCGGTCGAGACCGCCTGGGGCCAGTCGAACACCGTGACCCCGTCCTCGGCGACCGCGACGTTGTGTTCGGACATGTCGGCGTGGATCCAGCCGAGCTCGTGGGCGGTCACCAGTTGGCGGTAGATCAGGTCCAGAACGCCCGCGGCCTGTTCGGGCTCGAGCTTGGCGCGGGCGAGCTCGACGCCGGCGAACTTGTCCATCACGATCGCGTGACGGTTGTGGTCGACCGGACGCGGAACCGACACGTCGGGGTACAGGTCCTCCATGGCCTCGTACTCCCGTTCGGCCGCCTTGCGCGCGGTGTACAGCCAGGAGACGTGGTCGCGGTCGGCGGTGTACTCGCGCTCGCGGTTGACCGCCCGGAAGTTGGTGTATCCCTCACGGTGGTACTTCAGCGCGAGCGGCTTGAACGACTGGACCTCGTAGACGTCGCCCTCCTTGCCGAGCCCGAGCGGGGAGCCGACGCCGTCTATCGTTCCACGCTCGGAGAACGTGTGAAGCGCGAGCGCGTCGTACCCCTCGAAGGTGAGCTGGTACCCCTCGTACTGGATCGTCTTCCGTTCTATCAGTTCGCGGTCGAGACACCGGTCGATCCGGTAGGAGATCTCCTCGGGCGTCAGGTCGGCGTAGTCGGGCAGTTTGTCGCGGCGCACCCACTCGGAGAAGCGCATCCCCTGCTCGACGCCCGAGAGGAGGTAGAAGTCCTCGGGGTCCAGCTCCGCCATCTCGCCGGCGACGTTGCGTACCATACGGCCCCTACTCCGGGGATTCGTAAAAACGGCCCGCGTTCGACGGGCGCACGCGATAAACCAAATGCTGCGATAGCAAATCCGAACCGACCGCGATCGACCGGCGAACGCAACCGCTTTCGGGCCGCCCCGTCGACGGAGGGACATGACCGCGCCGGAGGGCGACTGGCGGTTGATCCGCGAGGAGCGGCGACCGGGACCGATGCAGATGGCGCTCGACGAGGTCGCGGCCGAGACCGCGAGCGGGGGCGGGCCCGCCACGGTCCGGACCTACCGGTGGGACCCGACGTGTCTCACGCTCGGGTACGGACAGGACCCGGAAACGGTCGATTGGGCGGCCTGCGAGCGTGCGGGCGTCGACGTCACCCGCAGACGGACCGGCGGCGGCGGGATCGTCCACGACTCCCACGGCGACGTCGCCTACTCGATCGCCGTGCCCGCCGAGGACGTGCCCGGAAAACTCCTCGACGCCTACCATCAGTTGTGTGAGCCGATACTCGAGGCGTTCGCCCGGCTCGGGATCGACGCCGACTACGTCGAGGAGGCCGTCCCGGAGCTGTACCACCCCGCGTGTTACCTCCGGGAGTTACACCCCGCTCACGACGTGGTCGCCGCGGGACGGAAGATCGCCGGCAACGCGCAGTACCGCACCCGCGACGCGGTCGTCCAACACGGCTCGCTCTCCTTCTCGGTCGACGCCGACGCGCACCTCGACGCGTTCGCGGACCCACCGGTGGATTCGACGACGTTCCGCGAGCGCGTCGTCGGGATGGACGAACTGGCCGACGTCGACCGCGCGGAGGCGGTTCGAGCGGTCGAAGCGTCGCTCCTCGAGTGGGTCGAGGCGGGGATCGGCTCGGAGGACGGCCCCGAGGGTGGCGACGGGTCGGTGGACCGGGACGGCTCGTGGACCGACGCCGAACTCGAGCGAGCGCGCGAGCTCGTCGAGGAGAGGTACCGCGACGACGACTGGGTCCGGTCCCGTCCGGGCGACCGGAAGTAGCCGACGCGACGGCCCGGCCCGTTGGGGGCCGACCGCTTCCGAAGCGGCTTTTCCCCTCGCCCGCCTACCGAGCGTATGAGCCTGAGAGTCGGCGCACACGTCTCCATCTCCACGTCGAGAGCATCGAACGACCCCGAGACGCCCCCGCACGGGAACATCGCGAACGCGGTGTTCAGACAGACGCAGTTCGGCGGCAACTGCGGACAGATCTTCACCCACTCCCCGCAGGTGTGGGAGGACCCGAACATCGACGAGGAGGAGGCGAAGCTGTTCCGCGAGCACACCGAGCGCGACCTCGACGGGCCGTGGGTGATCCACACCTCCTACCTCGTCAACCTCTGTACGCCCAAGGAGGGGCTCCGCGAGAAGTCCCTCGAGTCGATGCAGCGGGAGGTCGATGCCGCCGCCGAACTGGGGATCC
The DNA here is from genome assembly GCF_900113615.1 of Halorubrum aquaticum. Classification (GTDB taxonomy): domain Archaea; phylum Halobacteriota; class Halobacteria; order Halobacteriales; family Haloferacaceae; genus Halorubrum; species Halorubrum aquaticum. The sequence continues at coordinate 211,431 of NZ_FOPZ01000003.1, read as the reverse complement.
CGTACGTGAACGTCCACCTCGGGGCCCACACCGGCGCGGGCGTCGAGGGTGGCCTCGACAACGCGGCGAGCGTCATCGACGACGTCGACGTCCCGGAGGGCGTGACGATCCTGATCGAGAGCGACGCCGGCGCGGGAACGAAACTCGGCGGCGAGTTCGAACACCTCGCGGGCGTCATCGACCGGACGGACACCGACATCGACGTCTGTATCGACACCGCCCACGCGTTCGCGGCCGGCTACGACCTCTCCTCGGCCGAGGCGGTCGACGAGACGGTCGCGGAGTTCGACGACGTCGTGGGGCTCGACCGCCTGAAGTGCATCCACCTCAACGACTCGAAACACGCCTGCGGCACCCACAAGGACGAGCATGCCCACGTCGGCGAGGGGCTCATCGGCGAGGAGGGGATGGAGCGGGTGATCAACCATCCCGACCTCGCGGACGTCCCGTTCGTGTTGGAGACGCCGACGGAGGACGGCAAGAGTTTCGCGTGGAACGTCGACCGCGTCCGGGAGCTTCGTCACGAGTGAGGACGCGAGAGACCCGAGAGACGCGAAGAACGTGGAAAGGGAGATCCCGTCTGACGCGCTTTTAAGTCCGTTCGGCGTGTGAACGCGACCCATGACGACCACGAAAGCGCTGCTGTTCGGTCGCCGACGCGAGCGAGCGATCGGGCTCGTGGTCGGGTTCACCGTCGCCGTGGGGCTCGTGGCGGCGGCGACCCTCGTCGCGAGCGCGGTCGATCACCGGACGGTGGCGGCCCTCTCGGCGCGGACGCTCCCGGTAGTGGCGGTGTACGCGCCCGCGCCGATCGCCGCCGTCGGCGCGTACGCTCGCTGCGGCGGACCGGCCTGTCTGGCGGTCGGGATCGTCCCCGTCGTCGTCCTCGGCGCGCTCCTCGCGGTCGCGAGCGCGATCGGAGTCTCGGGCGTCGACGGCGTGTGGATCGCCGAACTCACGGGCTCGTTTCTGATCCACAGCGTCGCGAGCGCGTTCGTCGGCTTCTGTGCGGGAGTCACCGCCGCGCTGGTCGCCGACCTCGTCGGGATCGGCTCGGGGATCGGCTTGGACGGCTGAGCGGTCGTCGGTTCGATCGGTCCGCAACCCCGCCGCTTAATCCCCGTCGCCGCGAACGGGGCGGCGTGAGACGGTTCTCAGCCGAGTACCTCGAGTTCACTCGCGAGGGGATGTGGGCCGACGGGCGCGAGGCGCTCGCGGACTGCTCGCTTCCCGGCCGCGAGCGCGTCCTCGACGTCGGCTGCGGAACGGGCGAGTTCACCCGCGTGCTCGCCGAGGAGACCGGACCGAACGCGACCGTTATCGGCGTCGACGCCGACACGGATCTGCTCGACGTCGCCCGTGAGGAGACGGCCGCCTCGTACGCCGCCGGCGACGCGACTCGGCTGCCGCTCCGCGAGGACGCCGTCGACCTCGCGGCGTGTCAGGCGCTGCTGGTCAACCTCCCCGAGCCGGCGCGGGCAATACGGGAGCTCGCGCGGGTCTCCTCGGACCTCGTCGCGGCCGTGGAGCCGAACAACGCCGACGTGGCCGTCTCCTCGACGGTCGACCGCGAGGCCGACCTCGAGCGGGAGGCGCGGGAGGCGTATCTCGCCGGCGTCGGGACCGACGTGGCCCTCGGCGACCGCGTCGAGTCGATGTTCGCGGACGCCGGCCTCGTCGACGTTCGGACGCGGCGGTACCTCCACGAGAAACGGACGGCCCCGCCGTACGCCGAGTCCGCCCTCGAGTCGGCCGCGCGGAAGGCGTCCGGCGCGGGCCTCGCCGACCACCGCGAGGAGCTGGAGGCCGCGCTGTCGCCCGCGGCGTACGACGACCTCCGCCGGCGCTGGCGCGGAATGGGTCGTGACGTCGTCGCGGCGATGCGCGAGCGCGAGTACGAGCGCGTCGAGCTGGTTCCCTTCGAGGTGACGGTGGGTCGCGTGCGGTGAGACTCGGATCTTCGGCCCGTCCTTCGCCGGGTCCGGAAGGACGAAGTCGGTCGGCCCGGACCGGAGAGACATGCCAGCCGCAGTCGTGACGGGGTCGTCGCGAGGGATCGGTCGAGGGATCGCGCTCCGGTTCGCCGAGGACGGCTACGACGTCGCCGTCAACTATCACACGAGCGAGGACGCCGCCGAGTCGGTCGCGGCGGAGGTCCGGGATCGGGGGCAAGAGGCGGTCGTCGTCGGGGCGGACGTCTCCGACCCGGACGCCGCCGCGCGACTGGTCGAGACCGCCGCCGACGCGTTCGGCGGCGTCGACCACGTCGTCAACAACGCCGGGATCGACCAGCACGTGTACACCGAGAACCTGGACCCGGCGGACTTCGACCGGGTCATGGACGTGAACGTCAACTCCGCGTTCAACACCACGAAGGCGGCGCTCCCGTACCTTCGGGACTCCGAGGACGGCCCCTCGGTGACGAACGTCTCCTCCATTCTCGCACACACGGGCGCGCCGATCGAGTGTCACTACGCCGCCTCGAAGGGGGCGCTGGTCTCTCTCACTCGGAGCCACGCCGGCGACTTCGCGCCGGACGTGCGGGTGAACGCCATCGCGCCCGGCCACATCGAGACGGACATGACCGGCGACCGGACGCCGGAGGAGGAGCGCGAGCAACTGGCGGCGATCCCGGTCGACCGCTACGGCCAGCCCGCTGACATCGCCGAGGCGGCCGCCTACCTCCGGGACGCGGGGTTCGTCACCGGCGAGACGCTGAACGTGAACGGCGGCGAGTTGATGAACTGACCGGCGGGGAAGGGGTCTCCCGTTGGACCTCAGTCGTGACTCACTGACAGCGGCGGGTCCGCGTCGTCGAAGCCGCTCCCGTACGAGTCGACGACCTCCGTAACGACGACTTCGTAGGCGTCGTACCACTCCGTCCACCGCTTTTTCGCCCGTTCGTGGGTGGAATCCGCACCGAACGACTCGAGCGCGTCCAGGGACTCCCAATAGTACACGACGAGGACCGCTCCGCTCTCCGGGTCGTGCCACGTCCGCTTGTCAAGGTACCCGTCCGTCTCCTCGGCGACCGCCTGTATCGCGTCGTTCAACTCGTGAAACTCCGCGTCGTACTCCCCTGGATCGAGACGGAACGTAACGAGATACATCACCGTGATCGACTCCGTGTGCGGCCAAGAACGTTCCTCTTCGGGGGTGAGACGACACGACGAACCGAGTCGACTTCGTCGAGATCCCCAGCAGGCGAGACGTTCCGATCCGGCTCCGGTCAATACACCACTTTTTTCGTCGAGTCCCCTCGCTCACTGCGTTCGCTTCGGGAACCGCTCCTCGAAAACTCTGGAGGGAAAAACCCGACTCCGCCGTCTTCGACGGCTCCGTCGGTGAGCCACTCTATCACCAGTTCAGTACAGACGAAAGAACGAGCGATCTCCCGAGCGGTGGCGTGCCGGTGAGCGCCCGGAGGGCGCGAACTCGACCGCGAGGGACGCTGCGAGCGCTTGAAAAGCGCGAGCAGCGAGGCTGGGGAGGCGTGAGGTGCGGCGCGGTTGTGGTGCGGTTATGGTGAGGGGTGGGATTCAAAGGAGCAGCCGGCTTCGGTCGAGGGCCTCGCTGCGCTCCTCGCTCACTTCGCTCGCTGCGGTGTCGCCGGCTGCCCGTGGCGCGGAGCGCCACGCTGCTTGCGTCGGCCGTCTTCTCGGAGCCGGCTGGGGCTTTGGTGGTGTTCACCGCGCCAGCAACGATCTCCTTCTACTCATCCCGATCCCCATCGAAACAACCGTATAACTAGTATCTTTCAGCGACCAGCCGTTTCGGACGAGAAACGATCCGAGGGTACGATAACGGAGCCGACCCTCAGTACTCGGCCAGCCCGGCCTCGATCCGGTCGAATCCCTCCTCGATCCGCTCGGTGGAGTTCGCGAAGGAGAGCCGGAGTCGGCCGGGCGTGGAGTCGCCGAAGCCGTCGCCGGGGGCGAGGACGACGCCGTGTTCCCGCAACAGGAACTTCGCGACGTCGATCGCGGGCGCGTCGAGTCCGGGGTCGAGGTAGGCGTAGAACGCGCCCTCCGGCCGGGGACACGAGAGGCCGTCGATCCCCTCGACGCGGTCGACCACGAGGTCCCGGCGCTCGCGGAAGGCGTCGTACATCTCCTCGTACGGTTCCTGCGGGCCGGTGAGCGCGGCGATCGCCGCGTGCTGAGCGACGCTCGACGCGCAGGCGGTCGTCGACTCGTGGACCCGAACCACGTCGTCGATCACGTGGTCGTCGCCGGCGAGCCAGCCGAGCCGCCAGCCGGTCATGGCGTACCGCTTCGAACAGGAGCCGACGGTCAACACGTGGTCGGGGTGGCCGGTGTAGGCGGCGATCCCCTCGGCGGGGCCGTCGTAGGTGAGCCCGAGGTACACCTCGTCGGCGATCACGTAGGCGTCGTGGTCGGCGGCGGCCTCGACGACCGCCCGGCACTCCTCGGGGTCGAAGACGCGGCCGGTCGGGTTCGAGGGCGTCGTGAGCACGACCGCGGCGGTGTCCTCGCTCATCGCGTCTATCACGCGGTCCGCGTCGAGGGCGAACCCCGTCTCCGCTGGCATGGGTACCTCGCGGAAGGTCCCGTCCGCGAGCGCCGCCTGCGTCGCGTAGTTGGGCCAAGTCGGCCCGGGAACGAGCAGCTCCTCGCCCGGGGAGACGGTCGCGAGCGTGGCCAGATGGAGCGCCTCCATGCCGCCGACGGTGACGACGACCTCGTCGGGGTCGTGTTCGACGCCGTAGTCGCGCACGAGCGTGTCGCTGATCGCCCGCCGACAGTCGAGCAACCCGGCGTTGGAGGTGTAGTGGGTCGCGCCGCCGCGGGCGGCGTCCGCGGCCGCGTCGATCACGTGTCCGGGCGTGTCGAAGTCGGGTTCGCCGACCTCGAGTCGGACGAGGTCGCCGCCCTGCTGCTGTGCGAGGTCGTACATCACGCGGATGCTCGATCGGTCCGCGTTCCGGACGCGATCGGTCGGGGTGGGCATACCGTCCCCACGCGGATCCGTCCCAAAAGGTGTCGGGTCGCGGAAATCGTCGGACCCGGAAACGCGTCGAACTGGGGTCACACCATGTCGCCGCGCACCGACGACCCGTCCTGGTCGGCGCGCTCGGTTGCGAGCGCGTCCGCGACCGCCCCGGCGACGTCGTCGTCGACGCCGAGCGACGAGAGCGCGGCGGGCAGCGTCGGCATCGCGAACGACGCCTCCCGGAGCCGCTCGAAGGCCTCCCCGTCCCGCCGGCCGTCGACCCACAGACAGACGCCGCGGGGGTCGAGGACCTCCCCGTACGCCTCCCTCGCGAGCGCGCCCTTCAGCCGCTGGGTCACGTTGTCCCCGAAGCTCGCGTTACAGACCTCGAGGTGGATCGGGGCGTCGTCGCCGTCGTCGCCGGCGGCGTCCGCGTCCATCCCGGCGAGCAGCTCGGCTGCGAGACACTTCTCCGGGGCGGCGTACCCGTTGTCGCTGGCGCGCACGCGGTCGGGGTTCGCCTCCGCCCACGACGCGCGGACCGTCGTCCCCACGCCCTTGATCCCGTACTCGTCCTCGAACGCCGCGGCGGCGTCCGCGTCGCTCTCCATCAGCACGTCCTTCGTGAGGTAGACGTCGAGCCGGTCGATCGGGTCGAGCCCGAGCGCCACGTCGCCGAACGCCCACACCTCGCGCACGGGCACGGGCATCGGCTCGCGTTCGACGCGGTCGACGATCGCCTCCAGCCGGTCGACGGCCCGCTCCAGTTCCATCGGCCCGTGATACGGGCGGGCGAGGCATACGGGTTGTGTTCGGCGACCGCTCGGGAGCGCGCGAGCCGGCACGGTCGGGCGCGATGGCCTACCCGAGGAACTCGCGAAGCTCGGCGAGCGAGTACGCGTTGAGCACGTCGGCGGTCTCCGCCCAGCCGCGGCGGGCGGTGTGGAGGCCGTACCGGGCGTTGTCCAGCTCTCGGGGCGCGTGTGCGTCCGTGTTCACGGCGACCGTCGCCCCCGCCTCGACCGCGGCGCGGACGGCGGATCCGTCGGCGTCGAGGCGCGCGGGGTTCGCGTTCACCTCGATCGCGACGCCCTCGCTCGCGGCCGCGGCCGCGACCCGTTCCATGTCCGGGTCGAGTCCCTGCCGTTCGTTGATGAGTCTGCCAGTGGGATGCCCGAGAACGTCGACTTCCGGGTGTTCGACCGCCCGAACGAGCCGCTCGGTGGCGGCGTCGGCGTCCGCGTCGAGCGCGGCGTGCGGCGAGGCGACCACGACGTCGAGGTCGGCGAGCGTCGCGTCGTCGGTCGTGACCGCGCCGTCGGCGTCGATGTTGGCCTCGATCCCGTGGAGCACCTCGACATCGGCGTCAACGGCGTCGGCCGCCTCGGCGACCGCCGCCGCCTGCTCCGCGATCTCGTCCTCCTCGAGCCCGACGTTCCCGAACACGCCCGGTCCGGCGGCGTGGTCGGTGACGGCGTGGTACTCGTACCCGCGCTCGGCGGCGGCCGCGACCATCTCCGCGATCGTGAACCCGCCGTCGGACCAGTCGGTGTGGGTGTGGAGGTCGCCGTGGAGATCGTCGAGGCCGACGAGGTCCGGGAGATCGTCGGCCGCCGCGGCCGCGACCTCCCCGGCGTCCTCGCGGAGCTCCGGCGGGACGAACGCCATGTCGAGCGCGTCGTACACTCCCTCCTCCGTCTCGCCGGCGACGCGCTCGCCGACGCGTTGGCCGGCGTCGGGGTCATCGACGTCGCTCACGTCGAACAGCCCGTACTCGTTGAGCTTGAGCCCGCGGTCGATCGCGCGGTTGCGGACCGCGACGTTGTGCGCCCGCGAGCCCGTGAAGTACTGGAGGGCCGCCCCGAACTCCGCGTCGTCGACGACCCGCAGGTCGACGCGGGTGCCGTCCGCGCGGACGCTCGCCTTCCCCGTGCCGGCCTCGATCGTCGCGTCCGCGGCCGGCCACTCGACGAACGCCTCGACGATCGGCTCGCGCTCGTCGCTCGCGACGAGCAGGTCGACGTCGCCGATCGTGTCCCGCCACCGGCGGATCGACCCGCACACCTCGACGCGCGCGATCGCCTCGACGTCCGCGAGGTACGCGAGGGCGTCGTCGGCGACGGGACGGGCGTCGCCGAGACGGGTCCGCTCCTGTGATTCGCGCGCGAACGGAACGTTCTCGAGGATCGACTCCTCGGTCCTCGCGCCGAATCCCTTCACCTCGCGGATCTCGCCGGCCTCGGCTGCGGCCTCCATCTCGTCGAGCGTGGTGATCCCGAGCGCCTCGTAGAGCGTCCCGACGGTCTTCGGACCCACGCCCTCGATCGCGGTCAGCGCCCCGATGTCGACCGGCAGCTCCGCCCGGAGCTCCTCGAGCTCCTCGATCTCGCCCGTCTCGACGTACTCGACGACCTTCGCGGCGATGGCGTCGCCGACGCGGTCGATCTCCGCGACCGCCTCCTCGCCGTCGGCCGCGAGGTCCTCGATCGGGGTCGGGTGCTCGCGGACGTTCTCGGCCGCGCGACGGTACGCCGTCGGCTTGTACTCTACGCCCGTCGCCTCGAGGCGGTCCGCGAACTCCTCGAGACGGGCCGCGACCTCGTCGTTCCGGCTCATTCGACGGATCGTTCGGCCGGATGGGTCTTATATCGTCGGCCGTGCGGGTCGATCGCGGAAGGAGTCGCTCAGTATAGACGAAGGAATGGGCGATTATGTGGTGCGGTTGGCGCGCCTCCGAGTGCCCGCCAGGGCACGAGGAGCCCGCGAGGGATGTCGCGACCGGAGGGAGCGACGAGGCTGGGGAGGTGTGAGGTGCGGTGCTGTGCGGGGTGGGACTCAAAGGGGCAGTCGTGATTCCCGCGAGCGTAAGCGAGACGGGAAGTCGAGAGACAAAGTCTCTCGGAAGGACGAAGCACGGCGCAGTAAGCACCGCAGCGAAGGAGCAAAGCGACTGAGCGAGGCGCGCAGCAAGCCGCGCGAGTCCTCGCGACTGGGGCTTTGGAAGAGTTCACCGCCCCAGCAACAGTCTCAGTTTTATCAACTCGTTTCCGAACGAAACATCCGTACCACAAGCAGACGAACGCCGGCGCTCGCCTTACTACCTCGGATCGGCCAAAAAAACCGGCTACCGCGACGCCCTCAGTCGTCCGACGGCGAGGACTGCTGTTGGGTCCGCGTCGCCTGCGGCACGAGGTCCTTCCGGCTGGCGTCCCACTCCGAGAGCCCGTAGACGAGCCCGTAGAGTATCCCGACGCCGATCGGCAGGAGCACGAGCGGCGTAATCCGGGTCGCGCCCCAGACGAGCAGCATCGCCGAGGCAACGAGGATGACGGTCACCGCGTAGTACATCTGCGTCCGCACGTGGTCGATGTGGTCCGCCCCGGTGAACGTCGACGACAGGATCGTCGTGTCCGAGATGGGCGAACAGTGGTCGCCGAAGATGGCGCCGCTGAACACCGTCCCCACCGCGACCGGCAGGAGCGTCGGGGCGGAGCCGCCGATGCTCCACGCCAGCGGAATGGCGATGGGCGTGACGATGGCCATCGTCCCCCACGACGTCCCGGTGGAGAAGGCGATCACCGCCGAGGCGAAGAGGATGACGACGGGCAGCAGCATCGGGGAGATGATCGACTCCGCGACGTTGGTCACGTAGATCCCCGTCCCGAGTTCGGTCGTGACGGTGCCGATGGTCCACGCCATGACCAGGATGGACGCGGCGGTCAGCATCATGCTGAAGCCGTCGATGATCGTCTCCATCGCCTCCTCGAGGTCCATCAGGCCGCCGGCGACGCCGGTGATCAGGCCCATGGAAACCATCGAGAACGACCCCCACAGCAGGGCGTCGACGAACGCGGCGCTGCCGACGATGTCGACGAGCGCCGCACCCTCTCCGGCTCCCGCAACGCCCGTGTAGGCGGAGCCGACGAAGACGACGGTGATGAGCGAGCCGACGGGAATGAGGAAGTAGCGGAGCTGCGGCGAGTCCGTCACCATCTCGCCGAGGCTGTCCTCCGCGCTCTGCATCGGGACCGCGTTGTCCCGGAGCAGCTTCCCGTGTTTCCACGAACGGTGCTCGGCGTCGAGCATCTCGCCGAAGTCACGCTGCGTGATGATGATGATCCCCACCATCACGATGGCGAACAGACAGTACATGTTGAACGGGATGCTCTGGAGGAAGAGGCTGAACGCCTCGGGAGCCTCCCCCGAGATCCCGGCCGCCTCGTACCCCTGTTCGATCATGCTCAGCTGGTAGACGACCCAACTGGAGATGCCGAACGTCGCCACCGGCGCGGCGGTGGAGTCGATGATGTACGAGAGCTTCTCTCTCGACATCCGCATCTCGTCGGCCATGTCCCGCATCGTCGTGCCGACGATGGCGGTGTTGGAGTAGTCGCCGAAGAACCAGAGCATGCCGAAGATCCAGGTCGCGAGCCCGACCTTCCGTTGTGAGTCGAGTCGCGAGGTGGCGGCGTTCGCGATGGCTTTCGCCCCGCCGAGCCGCCATATCATGGCGACTCCGCCGCCGAGGAACATCACGATCGTGAGGATCTTGGCGTTGAACAGGCTCTCGCCGAGCGACGAGACCGTCCAGTTGAGCGTCTGGATGATCCCGTGGCTCCCGGTGAAGATGATCCCGCCGGACCAGATCCCGAGGAACAACGAGAGGATCGCCCGACGGGTGACGATCGCCAGAACGATCGCCAGAAGCGGCGGGACGACCGAGATCGCCCCGAACGTCTCCGCTCCCGTCATCCGTCTCCCCCCACGCCGCGGCGCGTTTCGAGACGATGACCCCCGTCCATCGGGTCGTCTCTCGGCCCGTACTCCGCTTCCGGTCGGGTAGTTAGGCTGTTTACGTGTAACATATGCTACTCCCTACCATGTCCGGTGTAGTGTCGCGACAAGATATACATAAACCCACCGATGTTCGAGCAAAATATGTCACTTCTCACGGAGAGTCCCGGAAGGCATGGCAGATCGAACACTTCCATCGATTAGACATCGAAACAAACCGAACAAATACCGGATCGAGTACGTGATCCCCCGATGTCCTCGCCGTGCCTGAAGACGGGGACCCCCGCTCGGTTCTCGGTCAAAAGCGCGAACGCGGCTGGAAAACCGACGACGACCGACCGCACCGACCCGCTCCCGAGCCGCGTCGGGCCGCCCCGTCGATCGCCGCCTCGAATCACCGTCTCGATCGCCACGTCGTTCGCCGCGCTCGTCGTCTCACGGCTCGTCGTCGCCGAACACCCCCTCGGCCGCCAGCGCGTCGATCTCCGCGTCTGAGTAGCCGAGTTCGCGGAACACCTCGCGGTTGTGCTCGCCCAAAAGCGGCGGCGCGCGGTCGAACCCGCTCTCCGCTCCCTCGTACCGCAACGGATGTTCGATCACCGGGACCTCGCCGAGTTCCGGGTGCTCGATCTCGGTCACCGTCCCCCGGGCGTCGATCTGGGGGTTGTTCAGCGCCTCCTCGACCTCGTACACCGGGCCGGCGGGGACGCCCGCGTCCTCGGCGATCGTCTCGATCCACTCGTCGGTCGTCCGCTCGGTCAGCGTCGCCTCGATCTCCGCCTCCAGCTCGTCGAGGTGATCGACCCGTTCGGCGTTGGTCTCGAAGCGGTCGTCCTCGGGCAGGTCCGGGCGGTCGATCGCCTCGCACAGCTCGCCCCACAGCTTCTCGTTGAGGATACAGACGTTGATGTAGCCGTCCTTCGTCTCGAAGGTCTGGTACGGGGCGAGCACCGGGTCCTTCGTTCCCATCCGCCGCGTCTCCTCGCCGGCGAAGGTCATCCCGGCCTGCTTGGTGAGCCACGGCAGCGCCGCCTCCAGCATGCCCAGATCGATGTACTCGCCCTCGCCGGTCCGCTCCCGGCGATACAGCGCCGTCATCGTGCCGAACGCCGCCCACATGGCCGTGATGAGGTCCGTCATCGGCAACCCCACCTTCACCGGCTGGCGGCCCTCCTCGCCGGTGACGCTCATGATCCCGCTCATCCCCTGGATGAGCAGGTCGTACCCCGACCGCTCGCGCCACGGCCCGGTCTGTCCGAACGCGGAGATGGCGAGGTAGATCAGGTCGTCGTTGTACTCGGCGAGCGTCTCGTGGTCCACGTCGAGCCGCTCGGCCGTCCCCGGCCGGAAGTTCTGGATGAACACGTCGGCCTCCTCGACGAGCTCGTACAGCGCCTCCTTGGCCCGGTCGTTCTTTAAGTCGAGCTCGAGGCTCCGCTTGCCGTAGTTCAGCGACCAGTAGTACGGCGACTCGCCCTGGATAAAGGGCGGCCCGGAGTGACGGACCGCGTCGCCGTAGCCGGGCTGTTCGATCTTCACGACCTCCGCGCCCTGGTTCGCGAGCATCGCCGAACAGAACCCGCCGGTGACGAAGGTGGAGAGGTCGACGACCTTGATCCCCTCCAGGATCTTGCCCCGATCGGTCATCGTCCGGCCCCCGCTCGGCGGTCGAATCGCTTCGCGCCATGCGTCGAGTCACCCGCCGATGTCCCGTCGCGAACGGCTTCGGTCCGTCCCCGACCGTCGCTTCCGATTTCCGACCGATCCGTGTACATTGGTGACTGGACATTGATCTACCACGTCCTGAAACTACCGGCGAGCGCGCTCACTCCGTGAGCCACAGCCCGGCGGCCACGACCGCCGCCAGCCCCATCGACCCCGCGAGCAGCGCGAACGCGGGTCGGAACCCGGCGGCGTCGGCGACGGTCCCGACGACCGCCGGCGACAACGCCCCCGCGCCCATGAGCAGGGTCCGGACGACGCCGAGTCCGCCGCCGGCGAGCCAGTCGGGGAGGATCTCCATCAGGTAGGCGCTCCGGACCGGGCGAAACCCGTGGGATCCGAGCCCGAGCAGGACGACGACGACCGCGGCGGAGCCCACGCCGACGCCGGGGACGACCACCAGCGCCGCGAGCGCCACGGCCGCCAGCCCGAGCGTGGCCACCATCACCGGAAAGCGACCGACCCGATCGGAGAGGTCGCCCGTCACGAGTTGGACGAACGTCACGGCGAACAGGAGCGAGTACAGGAGGTTCCCCATCGTCGTCGCCAGCCCGACCTCCCGCGAGAGGTACAGCGGGAGGAACGCGACGAGCCCGTTGTACCCGAACGAGAACCCGATCGTCGCCAGCACGAACGCCGAGAACCGGGGGTTCCGGAACAGCCCGAGGTAGTCGCGCGTCCCCGGCTCCGCGCCGTTCCCGCCCCCGGCGTCGGGGCCGGTCGGCAGTCGCCCGGGAATGCGTAGGCCGAAGGCGATCGCGAGCGAGAGCGCGGCGATCCCCGTGAGCAGGAAGAGCGCGCGCCAGTCGGCCCCCGGCAACCGGTCGAGGGCGAGCGCGAGCGCCGCGGGCGGCGAGAGGAAGACCACGACGACCGCGGGGGCCGCGATCCCGCTCAGCGCGCCGAACGTGTCGTGAACGCCGAGCATCCGCCCGGTCCGGGCCGGGTAGACGCGGGCGAGCAGCCGCACGGCGACCGTCTTGTGGACGCCCGTTCCGACGCCGATGACGACCATGGCGGCGACGAGCGCCGCGAACGGCGAGTCGACGACGAGCGCGAGCGCGCCGACCCCCGCGACCGACGCGCCGGCGACGATCACGCGGACCGGGCCGATCCGGTCGGCGACCGCGCCGCTGGGGAACTGCATCAGCGCGTACGCGACCATGAACCCGGAGAAGGCGGCCCCGATCGTGGCGTTGCTCACGCCGTACGTCGACTGGAGCGGCCCGAAAAGCGGCGGAAAGAGGTAGCGAACGAACTTCCCGAGGAACCAGATGAGGGAGACGAGGATCAGCACGTCGTAGTCGCCGATCCGCCGGAGGTTCATCGCCAGTCCGTAGCCCGGTCACCACTATAAAAGGCCTGAACTGCCCGGAGTCTGCCGGCAGGCGCTCCTCGATCGTTCCACGGTGGCGCGTGCCGTGAGCGGCCCGCCGGGCCGCGAACGTACCGCGCGAGGGAGTCAGTCGCCGGAGGCGACTGACGAGGCTGGGGAGGCGTGAGGTGCGGTCCCGCGAGCGAAGCGAGTGGGAGTACGGAAGTCGCAGCGCCGAGCCGAGCGAGGCGATCGTCTTCCGGTGGTGCCGTGCGGGCGGGATTCGAGGAGGTAGCCGAGGGGTTTGGGATTTGGCAGTGCTCACCCGATCACGAAGGCCTCGAAACCGCCGAAAAACGAACCGCCGAATCGCCTTCGACGGGGTATCTAGAACGGTCCCTTGCCGCCGCCCATCATGTCGCCGAGGCCGCCACCGCCGCCGCCCATCTTCTTCATCATGCGTTGCATGTCGCCCTCGCCCATCCCCTGGAACTGCTGGATGGTTCGTTCCATCATCGAGTGTTGCTCGAGCAGCTGTTGGACCGTCTCCTCGTCGGTCCCCGAGCCGCGGGCGATCCGGCGGGTGCGCTCCTGCCCGACGACGCGGGGGTTTTCCAGCTCCTCCTCGGTCATCGAGTCCATGATCCGCTCGAACTTGCGCATCCGGTCCTGGGTGACGTCCATCGCGTCGTCGGGCAGTTGGTCCATCATCCCGCCGCCCATCCCGGGGATCATGTCCATCACCTGGTCGAGCGGTCCCATCCGGTTCATCGCGTCCATCTGCCTCTTCATGTCCTTCAGGGTGAACTCCCCCTGAAGCATGTCCTCGGGGTCCCAGTCGTCGTCCTCCTCGCCCGCCTCCTGCATCGCGCGCTCGACGCGCTCGGAGAGCTGCTTGAGGTCGCCCATCCCGAGCAGCCGGGAGATGAACCCGGAGGGCTCGAACCGCTCGATGTCCTGGACCGTCTCGCCGGAGCCGAGGAAGGCGATCGACGAGCCCGTCTCGTTGACGGCGGTGAGCGCTCCGCCGCCCTTCGCGGTCCCATCGAGTTTGGTGATAACGACGCCGTCGATCCCGATCGACTCCTCGAACTGGCGGGCCTGTTCCTTGGCCCCCTGACCGATCGCGGCGTCGAGCACGAGCAGCGACCGGTCGGGGTCGACCGCCTCGTCGATCTCCTCGATCTCGGCGATGAGGTCGTCCTCGAGCGCGTGTCGGCCCGCGGTGTCGACGATGCGCACGTCGGCGTCCGCGGTCGCCTCCATCCCCTCGCGGGCGATCTCGACGGGGTCGTCGGCGTCGGGGTCGCCGTAGAAGTCGACCTCCGCCCGATCGGCCATCTGTTCCGCCTGGTCGTACGCGCCGGGCCGGAAGGTGTCCGTCTGGATCACCGCCGGGCGGAGCCCCTTCGTCGAGAACCACCACGCCATCTTGGCGGCGGAGGTGGTCTTCCCGGAGCCCTGAAGCCCCGCGAGAAGGATCGTCTGCGGTTCGAGCGGCAGTGCGGTGGAGTCGCCGACGAGGGCGACCATCTCCTCGTAGACGATCTTGAGGACGTGGTCGCGGGCGGTCGTGCCGCCGGGCGGCTCCTCCTCCAGCGCGCGCGTCTCGATCGAGTCCGACAGCTCCATGACGAGGGAGACGTCGACGTCGGCGGAGAGCAGCGACCGCTGGATCTCCTTGACGATCTCCTCGACGTCGTCCTCGTCGAGACGCGTCTTCCCCTGGAGCTTGTCGAGGCTGCTCCGCAGGGACGTTCCGAGGTCGTCGAGCACCATTTGCCGGAGGTAGGCGGGCCACGCGGTAAAGGCTTTGTTCGTCGCGGAAGCGGCTCCGGACGACTTCCGTCGGACGCCCCGGCGACTACTTTCGGACGGCTCGACCGGCCAGGTTGCCGGTGGTCTCGGCGTCGCGAACCACGAACTCGCCGTTCACGAGCACGTGGTCGATCCCCCTCGGATGCCGTCTCGGGGCCTCGAAGGTCGCCCGGCTCTCCACGGTGACCGGGTCGAACACCACCAGGTCGGCGTCCATTCCCGGCCGGAGGACGCCCTTCCGGTCGAGCCCCATAGCGCGCGCCGGCAGCGACGTCATCTTTCGCACCGCCTCCTCGACGGTCAGGAGGTTCTCCTCGCGGACGTAGTGTCCCAGGATCCGCGGGTACGTGCCGTAGACGCGGGGATGCGGTTTGCCGCCGAACAGCCCGTCGGACCCGACACAGACCCGCTCGTACGAGAGGATGTCCTGCACGTCCGACTCCTCGAGCATGTGGATCGTCATGCTGACGGCGAGGTCCTCCTCGACGAGGAGGTCGCAGACCGCGTCGACCGGCTCGACGTCGCGCTCCGCGGCGATCGCGGCCACGTCCATCCCCTCGACGTGCTCGTTCGCCGCCGTCTCGACGTTCGCGATGACGACGTTCTCCCACCCGGTGAGCTTGCCGATGTTCTCCCAGCCGTCGATGCGCCACTCCTCGACGTCGCGGCGGATCCGTTCTCTGGCCGTCTCGTCGGCCAGGAGTTCGAGCGTTCCGTCCGGCCCCTCCGCGTGAACCCACGGCGGGAGAACGGCCGAGAGCATCGTGCTGCCGGCCGTGTAGGGGTACTGCTCGGCCGTGAGGTCAACGCCCCGCTCGCGGGCAGCCTCGACGAGCGCCGTCGCCCGGTCGACCTTCCCGTGTTGCATCGGGCCGGCGACCTTGAAGTGTGAGAGGTGGAGCGGGACGTTCTCGTCGGCGCCGATATCGACGAACTCGTCGAGCGCCTCCCAGATCCACCGCCCCTCGCTTCGGACGTGTGCGACGAACGGCCGCCCGTACGGCCCGAGACGGGCGGCCAGCTCCCGTATCTCGTGTGTGTCCGCGTAGGTACACGGCGTGTAGATCAGCCCCGTCGAGAGGCCGACCGCCCCGTCCTCCAACGCCTCGGTGACCAGCTCGCCCATCTCCTCGAGTTCGTCGTCGGTGGGGGCGCGGTCGGCCATTCCGAGCACGTCGAACCGAACGGCCCCGTGTCCCACGAGGAGCGCCACGTTGGGCGCGACGCCGTTTTCCTCGACGGCGTCGAGGTAGTCGGCGACGCTTCCCCAGGTCCACTCGACGTCGGCCCGGCCGGCGAGCGCGCCGAGCTGTTTCGCCCACTGGTCGGCACCGCCGTCGCGGTACATCGGCGCCATCGAGAACCCGTCCTGACCGAGGACCTCGGTGGTGATCCCCTGTCTGATCTTGGGTGCGAGCGTCGGGTCCTCGAACAGCTCCAGATCCGAATGCGAGTGCGTGTCGATGAACCCCGGACACGCCACCTTTCCCTCGGCGTCGACGATCGCTTCCGGATCGGCGTCTGGGGACGACTCGCGGTGTATCGACTCGATCCGGCCGTTCTCGACGGCCACCGAACCACGGAACCACGGCGCGCCCGTCCCGTCGACGATCCGAGCGTTCTCGATGAGCAGATCCGTCATGGGGTGTGGTCCCGTTCCGTCCTAGAAAAACCCGCCCCCGTCCATCCTCGGGTCGGACCGATCGTTCTCGGATCGATCGGCCCGGTCCACCTCACGCCGGGGAGAGCGCGTTCCGGAGCTTCTCAGTCGAGAGGTTTCGGCCGGTGATCGGGACGACGACGTTCTCGCCGGCGACGTCGTCCATCGATCGCACCGCGGCGATCGCTGCCGCGGAGGCACCCTCGGCGACGATCCGTTCGTCCGTCAACAGGTCCGCGACGCCCTCCCAGATCGACTCCTCCGGGACGGTGATCATGTCGTCCAGCCGGTCGCGGAGGACCTCAACGGTGAGCGCGAATGGGGCGCGCGAGGAGATCCCCTCAGCCTCGGTCATCGCCGAGTCCACTGGATCGAGGTGGCCCTCGTGGTACGCCCGGTACGTCGCATCGGCAGCCACCGACTGGACGCCGACGATGTCGGCGCCGCCGATCGCACCAACCGTGAGACAGTAGCCCGCTGCGCCGCTCCCGCCGCCGACCGGACACACGACCCGGTCGACGGCAGGCAGCGTCTCGAGCACCTCCAATCCGGCCGTGGCGACGCCGGCGACGAGGTCGGGCTCGTTCGCCGAGTGGACGTAGCGGAGCCCCTCCGACGCCGCCCGGCCCTCGGCCCACTCCCGCGCCTCGTCGTAATCGGCCCCGATCGCGACCACCTCGGCACCGAACCGCTCCATCGCGGCCACCTTCTCCGGGTTCGGGTCCGCGGGGACGGCGACGGTCACCGGAACGTCGAACTCCCTGCCGGCGTAGGCGACGGACTGGCCGTGGTTCCCCGTCGACGCGGCGATGAGCCCGGCCTCGCGGAACTCCTCGGAGAGTCGGTGGCCGAGCGTGACGCCGCCACGCACCTTGAACGCCCCGGTCGGAAGGGTGTCCTCGCGTTTGAGGTAGACGTTCGCGCCGGTCTCCGCGGAGAGCATCTCGCTTTTCACCAGCGGCGTTCGCGGGAGGTACCGTCGAACGACCTCGCGGGCCTCGTACACGTCGACCGGTTCGGGCGGCGTGAGGTCGTGGTAGGGGAACGTCGTGGTCGAATCGGGCGACTCGACCGGTTCGTATCGGGTCATTTGTCCCGTCTCACGCCTCCGCGGGTCGTTCGTTCGCCTTCCCGACCGCCGCGTTCAGGAGGACGTTCACGCCCGTGACGACGTCGTCCCATTCGGTAAACTCGTCCTCGGTGTGGCTGACGCCGCCGACGCTGGGGACGAACACCATCCCGGTCGGACAGACGCGGTTGAGGTAGCTCGCGTCGTGGCCCGCCCCGCTGACGAGCCGGGTGGCGTCGGCGTCGAGCGCGTCGGCCGCGTCGGCGACCGCCTCGACCACGTCGTCGTCGAACGACTGGGACTCGATCCGCATGATCACCTCGCGTTCGGCCTCGATCCCCTCGCGCGAGGCGGCGTGGTCGATCTCCTCGCGAACCCGGTCGGCCGCCCGGTCGACGACCGCGTCGTCGTACGAGCGGAAGTCAACGGTGAACTCCACGCGTTCCGGGATAACGTTGATCGAGTTGGGGTCGATGTCGAGCGATCCGACCGTCCCCACGAGGTCGTCGCCGCCCGTCCCGGCGATGCGCCGGACCGACTCGATCACGTCGCCGGTCGCGACCAGCGCGTCGTTCCGTAGGTGCATCGGCGTCGGGCCGGCGTGGTCCGCGCTGCCCGTGAACGCGGCGTCAAACCAGACGAAGCCGTAGACGCCCTCGACGACGCCGACGGCCAGGTCGCGGTCCTCGAGTTTCGGTCCCTGTTCGACGTGGAGCTCGAGATAACAGTGGAGGTCGCGAGGTTCACATGGCTCCTCGCCGCGGTAGCCGATCCGCTCCAGCTCCTCGCCGAAGGTGTTCCCCTCCTTGTCCTCGAGAGAGTACGCGAACTCGAGGTCGAACTTCCCCGCGAACACCCCACTTCCCAGCATGTCCGGCTGGAACCGGACACCCTCCTCGTTGGTCCAGGAGACCACCTCGATGGGCCGTTCCGTCTCGATGCCGGCGTCGTTCAGCGTCTCGACGATCTCGAGGCCGCCGAGCACGCCGATGACGCCGTCGTACCGGCCGCCGTTGTACTGGCTGTCGACGTGCGAGCCGACCATCACCGGTGGGAGGTCGTCGTTTCTCCCTTCGCGCCGTCCGAAGAGGTTCCCCATCTCGTCGACACGGACATCGAGGCCGGCCTCCTCGAACCACTCGACCAGCGTGTCCCGTGCTCGCGCGTTCTCGTCGGAGAGCGTCGGCCTGTTCACGCCGTCCCGCTCCGTCGCCCCGATCTCGTTGAAGCGGTCGAACCGCTCTCTGAACCGTTCGCCCGATATCGTTCGTGGCATGTTTCGATGGAACGGCCGTCCCGGCTTTCACTCCTCCGCCTCCCATGTGTGGGGGTACGATTTAGCGTGGCGGGCGGGTTTTCCCGTCCATGACCGAGGACGTCGAGTTCAGCGGAGCGACCGTATACGACGGGTCGGGCGCCCCGGCGATCGAGGCGAACGTTCGACTCGTCGACGGACGGATCGACGAGGTATCCGCCGACCCGATCGGAGCCGAGCGCGTGATCGACGTCGACGGGGCCGCGCTCGCTCCCGGCTTCGTCGACATGCACGCACACTCCGAGCTTCGCCTGTTGGATCGGCCCGAGACGGTCGAGAAGGTGACGCAGGGAGTGACACTGGAGGTGTTAGGACAGGACGGCGTTAGCGTCGCACCCGTCCCCGAGGGGAGACGCGAGGAGTGGGCTCGCCGCGTCCAAACGCTTCTCGGGACCCACGAATCGTGGGGATGGCAGACGACGGACGGATTCCTCGACGCGCTCGAGCGGGCGGAACCGGCGGTGAACTGCGCGTACTACGCCCCACACGGGAACCTGCGGTCGTTGGCCGCGGGCTTCGAGGACCGACCGCTCGAACCCGCCGAGCTCGAACGGGTCTCGGACGCGCTCGATACCGCGATCGGCGACGGCGCGTTCGCGCTCTCGACCGGAATGATCTACCCGCCGAGTTCGTACGGGACCGACGAGGAGCTCGAGGCGCTCGGTGAACGGCTGGCGACCCGCGACTCGTTCATGGTCTCGCACGTCTGGAACGAGAGCGACGCGGTGGTCGAGTCCATCGACAGGTTCGTCCAGCTCTGTGAGTCCGCCGGCTGTCAGCCGCACGTCTCCCACCTGAAGGTCGCCGGCGAGGACAACTGGGGAGCCTCGGAGGAGATCCTCGAGGTCTTCGACGCCGCGAACGAGCGCGGCGTCCGGGTGACGTTCGACCAGTATCCGTGGACGGCGGGGAGCACGATGCTGACGGCGCTCCTCCCGCCGTGGGCGCGAACGGGCGAGACGGACGAGATCCTCGAGCGACTGACCGATCCCGACGCCCGCGACCGGATCCGACACGACATCGAATCCGGTGACGGCGACTGGGAGAACCTCGCGAAAGCCGCCGGGTCGTGGGAGAACGTGCTCATCACCGACACGGGAAGCGGGCGAGCCGAGGGCGAGACCGTCGCGGGGATCGGGGCCGAACACGATGCGGACCCGGTCGACGCGATCTGCGACCTCCTCGTCGAGGAGGACCTCGACGTCACCATGGCGGACTTCGTGATGGACGACGAGGACATCGACCGGTTCTTGTCCGACCTCCGCGGGACGATCTGTACCGACGGGATCTTCGGCGGGAAGCCACACCCGCGGGCCGTCGGAACGTACCCTCGGCTGCTGGAGCGGTACGTCCGTGACCGCGAGGTGCTCCCACTCGAGGACGCGGTGTACAAGGCGGCCGGTCACCCGGCCGACGTGCTCGGCCTCCCGGACCGTGGCCGCGTGTTCGAGGGATACGTCGCCGACCTGGTCGTTTTCGACCCGGATCGAGTCCGGGCGAACGCGACGTTCAACGACCCGATGCGGCTATCGGACGGGATCGAACACGTCGTGGTCGGCGGCGAGTTCGTCGTCGAGGACGGCGAGCCGACTGGGACCCGTCCGGGACGGGTGCTCCGCTCCGTCGAGGAGTGGGAGGACCCACGTCGTCCGGACCTCTCGGACCGGTGATTCGGGACCCCGTTCGGGTCACGCCTCGTCGGGATACCGGTCGACCACGTCGTCGATCTCCGGGGAGATCGCGTCGACCTCGCCGCCGGCCCGCATCGCGCTCTCGGTGTCCTTCAGCCCGTTTCCGGTGACGACGACGACGACGGAGTCGCCCGCCTCGACGACCCCCGCCTCGCGCGCCTTCCGGAGGCCGGCGACCGGGGTGGCCCCCGCGGGTTCGGCGTAGATCCCCTCGGTCCGTCCCAGAAGCGACTCGGCGGCGAGGATCTCCTCGTCGCTCACGAGGACCGACTCGCCGCCGCTCTCCTCGAGCGCCGAGCACGCCTTCACCGTGTTCCGTGGCCGGCCGACGGAGATGCTGTCCGCGACGGTGTCGGCGACGTCGTCGACGTCGTCGTGGTCGTGGAACGTGTCGTGGATCGCGCTCGCGCCCTCGGCTTGAACGCCGAGCATCCTCGGAGCCTCGTCCACGAAGCCGAGGTCGTGGAACTCGCGGAACCCCTTCCAACCGCCGGCGATCGTACAGCCGTCGCCCATCGAGAAGACGAGCCAGTCGGGAACGTCGCCGCGTGTCTGTTCGGCCAGTTCGTGGCCGACGGTCCGTTTCCCCTCAACCTGGAAGGGGTTGACAGCGGCGTTGCGGTTGTACCAGCCGAACCGCTCCGTGACCTCCATGCTGAGGTCGTACGCCTCGTCGTAGCTCCCCTCCACGCCGAGCACGTCCGCGCCGTAGACGAGCGGCTGTGCCAACTTCCCCTCCGGCGCGTCGCCGGGGACGAAGAGCCGACAGTCGAGTCCGCCCCGGGCGGCGAAGCCGGCGAGCGACGCCGCCGCGTTCCCGGTCGAGGCGCAGGTGACGACCTCCCGCCCGAACTCGCCCGCCTTCGTCACCGAGATCGAGGTCGCCCGGTCCTTCAACACGCCCGTCGGGTTGCGGCCGTCGTCCTTCACGCGGAGGTCGACGCCGAGTTCCGTCCCGAGCCGGGGCGTCTCGAGGAGGGGAGTCCCGCCCTCACCGAGCGTCACCGGTTCCGAGTCATCCGCGACCGGGAGGAACGCCCGGTACTTCCACTGCGAGCGGATGTCCCCGTCGAGGGGTTCGTCGAACCGGTCGACGACGGCGTCGTAATCGTACGTGACGTCGAGGATGCCCTTCACGCCGGGGTGGTTCGGACACGTGTAGATCACCTGGTCGGGGTCGTACTCCGCGCCACAGAGGGTACACTCCAACGTTTCGACGTGGTCCATACACCGCGGTCGGGCGGGAACGAAGAGAATCCACCGCCTCTCATGGACGGCACCGATCGGTAGCTAGATCTAGTCCATCTTGCCGAGAATTTTGGCCTCCGCCTTACGGAGGTGTTCGAGGAAGGTCGTCTTCGAGATGTCGACCTCGTCCGCAAGATCGGTGGCGGACGTCTCGCGGGGCCACATGTAATACCCCTCCTCCTGTGCGAGCTCGAAGATCTCCCGCTGTCGTTCCGACAACTGATCGTTTTGTTGGCGCTGAGCGGTAGTCGTCTGTGCCGATTTCATTCCCTCGATCCGGATCTCGGCGTCCATCTCCTGGCGGATCTCGTCCAACCGCTCCTGGATCATGTTCCGGGACGCACGGACGATGACGGTCCAGTACTCAAAGCCGTCGTTCATCCGGATCTCCTCCTCGGGAACGAAGCCACGCGAGACGAAGGCGTCGTGGATGCTATTTTCCGGCTCGTATTCGACGAGGAGCTCCTGTGTGGCGTTTCCGGCCGGATTCGTCTGTAATCCGGGATTGAAATACTCGTTGATTACTTTGGCCCGTTCGGTCAGCGGCGATTCCTTGATCTCTGCTACGAGGTCGTCGATCCGATCGGTGGTGTCTGCATGAGCCGTCAGTCGCGCACTCACGATGTCGTCGTACTCGTAGACTCCGTGTGCGATGAGTCCGGCGTCGACGGCCGCGGTCGTCTGTAGCGTCCAACAGTCCGGATGCCAGATGCGGAGCGCGAGTTGCGACGTCCGAGGGATCGTAGTTGATGATCTATTGAGAGCTTCTCCCATGCCATCAGGCGCCAGATGTAGAATTATAAATGTTTCGGCAGTCATAACCAAATTATATGGATACTACCAAGAATAATAGTAGATCGCAAGGATTTGGATATACGCTCATGCGTAGCACATTGTTGATGTAGTGCCGTCTTACGATTCTGCCATAGAAAAACCTAGATGAGAACCAGCTGTCTGAGCGGTTTACCGGTCACTTTCTATCCTCACTCTCTTCGGGAGAACTGTATCAACAACCTACGCCACAAGAGCGTTGGATATATAACAGTGTATCCCACATAAAGCTCCATTATCCCATACTATTTGAAAAAGCGATCGAAATTGACGATAAATATATCTTTATATGGAAATAGTAGCAGCATGGTTTCCCATTTCAAAATTTTTGTCTATCGCTCTTCCGAAGCAGATTGTTGGTCGGGTAGAGCTGTCGCTGTGAAAGCGTAGCGGGCAAGGGTGACGCGAACGCGTCACCCGAACGCAATGTTCCCATTTGAATTGCTGAGCTCAGAGGCGAGCGCCGCGAACCTGCTGGAGCAGGTTCGCTGGCGCGAGGGGCTCTGTTGCCCGCGCTGCCGGTCTGAATCGGTGATCAAACACGGCAGCTATCGAGAGTACCAACGGTATCTCTGTAAGGATTGCGACCGCACGTTCAACGACAAGACCGGCACGATCTTCGCGCACGCGAAGATCGGCCTCGACAAGCTGTTGTTCGCGTTCTACTCGTTCCTCCGGTTCAACACGAGTATCCGCCAGCTAGACGCTGAAATTGACGTTTCGTATCGCTCGCTCCGCCGGCGCGTCGAGCAGTTCGCCAGAACGCTCGACGCGCCAGACATCTCTCTCGTTGGCCCGGTTGAGATCGACGAGTTCTACGTCTCTGCCGGGAAGAAAGGCCGCGAGCGCGACTCTCGGTCGCGCTCGCGTGCCCTCTCGAAACGCGGACGAGGAACGTATGAAGAGGACAAACCGCCGGTGTTCACGCTCGTTGATCGCGGCACCGGTCAGCGGTACGTCGTCCCGGCGAAATCCGCCGACGAAGCGACGGTGCGACTCCTTCTCGACAACCACAAGAAGGAGTCGCTGACCGTCTATACGGACGGATTTCGGGCCTACGATCCGCTTGACGATGACGAGAACTTCCACCGAGAAGCAGTTATTCACGGTGACGGCGAGTACGTTGATGGAGACGCGCACGTGAACACGTGCGAGAGCCACGCGTCGCTGGCGCGACGGTGGCTCTCGCCACATCGAGGCGTCTCAAAGGACAAACTGACAGCGTATCTCAGACCGCTCCAACTTCGGCGACGAATCCTCCGCAAACCAGGACGAGAAGCACTGAAACAGATTATTCGAGAAGTTCTCTGACTCACCAACAATTTACGTCACAAGAGCGTTGTCTATTATCCTGTGTATCTGAACCAATGATGTAGACAACCGTTTTGAGAGTATACAGACGACCACCTCCTGATGAAGAAATATCGTGGATGCCTGTTTTATAAGGTATCTCCAACGAAAACGCCGCCAGGCCGGCGGCAAGACTTTTGTCGTCGTTTTTTGTATTTCACCCATGCCCATCCCGACGACCGCGGAGACGCGACCAGCTCTAGGGACGCCGAAAGACGAGATCGAGACGCCGGCGCTGTTGGTCAACCTCGACACGATGGAAGCGAACGTCCGGGAGTACGTCTCGTTCGCGGAGGCAAACGACGTCCGACTCCGTTCGCACGTCAAGACACACAAGAACGCCGAACTCGCCAAGCGACAGAGCGAGTATGGAGGTGACAGCGGGATCGTCTGTCAGACCCTCAGTGAGGTCGAAGTCATGGCGAGGAACGGCATTGACGACGTCTATCTCTCGTATATGATCGTCGGCCGACGGAAACTTGAGCGGCTCGTATGGTTGTCCGAGAAACTCGATCGATTCGCCACGACCGTCGACGGG
Organism: Halorubrum aquaticum; assembly: GCF_900113615.1. Lineage (GTDB taxonomy): Archaea > Halobacteriota > Halobacteria > Halobacteriales > Haloferacaceae > Halorubrum > Halorubrum aquaticum. Next base: position 187,127 of record NZ_FOPZ01000003.1, on the reverse strand, counting down.
CCAGGAAACATCGAACCGCTCCAGGAGGCCGCGGCGGAGCGGGGCGAGGACATCGATGTGATCCTGGAGGTCGACGTCGGATTACACCGCACGGGCGTCGCACCGGGCGAACCTGCGCTGGAGACGGCACGGTTCGTGCGCGAGCAGCCGAACCTGAACTTCCAAGGGCTTCTCGCCTACGAGGCCCACGTCAAATCCGAAGCTGAGACGCAAGCGGAGTACGAGACGTACTGTGCGGAGGCAATGGATCGTGTACAGGAGACAGTTGACCTGCTGGAATCCGAGGGTATCTCCGTCCCGGAAGTCAAAGTGGGCGGGACGGCCACCTCGAGATACAGTGGACGACATCCGGTCGTCACCGAGATCAATCCGGGAATGTATCCGTTTATGGACGTGGGTGAACTCGAACATCGACCGTTCGAAGTCGATCGGACCGACTGCGCGGCGACCGTCGTCTCGAGCGTGATATCCACCCCTAGCGAGGACCGTGCGGTCGTCGACGCCGGGAGCAAAACGCTCTCGATGGACACGTCGCAACTGCCCGTGCCCAGATACCGTGACGACATCGAATACGTGAACGCGTCCGAGGAGCACGGCTGGCTCGACACCGCCGACGTCGATGGGTCACTCGCGGTTGGGGATCGAATCGAGTTCATTGTTCCCCACGTCTGTACGACTGTCAATCTCCACGACATGATCATCGGCGTGCGTGACGGCCGTGTCGAGGAATTCTGGCCCGTTCAAGCACGTGGAAAAGTGAAATAATGTAACCGTCGACGACGAACCCAGTTATTTCCTGATCGTAGTCCCCGGTCGTGCGTCGGTCACCTCGCCGTCCCGGACGACGAAGGTGCCGTCGACCATGACGTGAGGAATCCCGGCCGGGAACCGTCGCGGGTTCTCGAACGTCGCCCGATTCTCCACGGTGACCGGATCGAACACGACCAGGTCGGCATCCATTCCCGGCCGGAGAACACCCTTCCGGTCGAGCCCCATCGCACGCGCTGGCAGTGACGTCATCTTCCTGACGGCCTCTTCCAAGGAGAGGTGGTTCTCCTCACGGACGTACGTTCCCAGAACGCGGGGATAGGTCCCGTATGTTCGGGGATGTGGATACGCGCCGAACAGCCCGTCGGTGGCGATGCCGACCCGTTCGTTCGCCATGATGTCGCGCACGTCGGGCTCGGTGACCGTGTGGAGGATCATGGCCGGTGACAGTTCCTCGTCGAGGAGGATATCACAGACGGTGAAGACGGGATTCTGATCACGGTCCGAGGCGATGTCGGCGACGGACTCGCCCTCGTACTCACGCCATGCCTCGGTGTCGAGATTGCGGACGACGATATTCTCCCACCCGGAGCGAGCGCCTTGGTTCTCCCAGCTGTCGATTCGCCACTCCTCGATGTCGCGGCGGATCCGTTCTCTGGCCGTCTCGTCTCGAAGGACCTCGAGTACGTGGTCGGGTCCTTCCGCGTGAACCCACGGCGGGAGAACCGCAGAAAGGAGGGTGTTTCCGGCCGTGTAGGGGTACTGCTCGGCCGTGATATCGACGCCCCGTTCACGGGCAGTCTCGACGAGTTCCGTCGCCCGCTCGGCCTTTCCCTGTTGTTCGGTGCCAGAGACCTTGAAGTGTGAGAGGTGAAGCGGAACGTTCTCGTCGGCACCAATGTCGACGAACTCGTCGAGCGCCTCCCAGATCCACCGTCCCTCGCTCCGGATGTGTGCGACGAACGGCCGCCCGTACGGCTCGAGTTCGGCGGCGAGACGCTGCGTCTCCTCCGTCGATGCGTTCACCTGTGGCGAGTACACGAGACCGGTCGAGAAGCCGATAGCCCCGTCCTCGAGCGCATCAGCGACGAGCGACGCCATCTCCTCGAGTTCGTCGTCGGTGGGGGCGCGGTCAGCCATCTCGAGCACGTCGAACCGAACGGTTCCGTGCCCCACGAGCGTGGCCACGTTGGGCGCGATGCCGTTCTCTTCGACGGCGTCGAGGTAGTCGGCGACGCTTCCCCAGGTCCACTCGACGTCGACGTCGCCGGCGAGTCCAGAGAGGTGCCGTGCCCACAGGTCGGCACCGCCGTCGCGGTACATCGGAGCCATCGAGAATCCATCCTGACCCAGTATCTCGGTGGTGATCCCCTGTCTGAGTTTGGGCGCGAGCGTCGGGTCCTCGAACAGCTCCAAGTCCGAATGCGAGTGCGTGTCGATGAACCCCGGACACACCGCCTTTCCCTCCAAGTCGATGGACTGGTTCGCCGCGACGTCGACGTCTCCACGGATCACGTCCGTTATCAGGCCGTCCTCGACGGCCACGGCACCGCGGAACCACGGTGCGCCCGTCCCGTCGACGACCCGAGCGTTCTCGAGAAGTACGTCGTTCGTCATCGATCTACCCTCCCGGTTCGAACAGGCATGGCCATACGGACGCACGGAGAGTAGGACACCTAACACCACTACCTCACATCCACGGGTGTCGGCCGGTCCGGCATCGATGGCACACCCCTGACCATGATAGGTCCCGGCTTTAATCGGGAGTAGTCGGGAGGAAGGGACATGTCAAACGAGACAGTTTTGCTCGGTGGTTTCGCTCACGAGACGAACACGTTCGCGAGCGGGAGAACCGGTCGGTCGTTGTTCCAGGAGCGCCGGGAGTACTTCGGGGAAGAGATCCCCGAACGGATGGGAGGAACCAACACCTGTGAGGGGGGCGCAATGGAGGTCGCGGAGAAGGAAGGAGTCGATCTCCGGTACACCGTGTCCGCGTCGGCGACGCCCAGCGGCGTCGTCGCGTCGGACGCCTACGACTTCTACACCGGGCAGATCCTGGACGGCGTCGAGGAACACGCCGACGAACTGGACGGGATCTGTCTCTGTCTCCACGGGGCGATGGTTCCGGAGGAGATGGACGACGGCGAGGGGCCGCTGGTGGCCGCGGTCCGCGAACGGGTCGGCCCCGACGTCCCGATCGCCGTGACCCTCGACCTCCACGGCAACAACACCGACCAGCTCGTGGAGGAGGCGGACGTTCTGGTCGCCTACGAGGAGTATCCGCACACGGACATGGGCGACACCGGCCGCCGGGCGATGCGATACCTCACCCGAACGATGCGTGGCGAGATCGATCCGACGATGGCCATCGAACGCCCGCCGGTCCTCCCCTTCGGTCCCAAACAGAACACGCGTGAGGGGCCGATGGCCGAGGTGATGGAGCTCGCGCGGGAGTACGAGGAACGCGACGGGGTGGTGAAGGTGAACGTGTTCCCCGGGTTCCATCAGGCGGACGTCCCGTCGATGGGGTTCTCGCTCCCCGTCGTGACCGACGACGACCCCGATCTCGCCCGAGAGATCTCCCGCGAGCTGGCCACACACGTCTGGGAGCGTCGGGAGGACTTCATCGGGGATTATCCCGAACCCGCAGAGGCGGTCGCGGAGGCGCGGCGGCTCCTCGACGGGCTCGATGAGGACGCCGGGCCGATCGTGATGGCCGACGTCGGCGACAATCCCGGCGGCGGCGGGGCCGCCGACGGGACCACCGTTCTCCGGGAGATGATCGATCAGGGGCTGACGAACGCCGGATTCGCCATCATTCGCGATCCGGAAGTGGTCGACGCCTGCGTCGAGGCGGGCGTCGGAGAACGGGTGACCGTCGATCTCGGGGGGAAGACCGACGACAAACACGGCGACCCGATCGCGGACCTCGACGGCTACGTGAAGGCGATCACCGACGGGGAGTTCCGCAACACCGGACCGATGGGTACCGGGAGCGAGAACCACCTCGGTACGGGGATCCACCTCCAGTGCGGCCGCGACGACGGCGTCTCCGTGATCGTCACCGAGAATCGCATGCAGCCGTTGGACGCCGAGATCTGGCGACACGTGGGGATCCAACCCGAGCGACTCGACGTGTTGACCGTCAAGAGCACCAACCACTTCCGGGCGGATTACGAGCCGATGTCGAGCGAGGTCATCCCGATCAACAGCATCGGACAGGTCCCGATGGACCCGCGGAAGTACGAGTTCGACCGGATCCGCCGGCCACAGTTCCCGCTCGACGAGATGGACGACGAGGCCTATCCGGACTGGGAATGAAGTGACTCGCCGGCAATCAGATCCAACGAACCGACGTTGACGATTCGAGCGGATCCGTGGTCGAAGGAGGATTATGGGGCGGTCCCCGGTCGGCGCGCTCAGTAGGCCGTGATGTCCGACTCGGGATCGGCGTCCTGCGTTTCCTCGAGAGGGATCGCTCGGTGCGGCTCCTCTTTTACGTCTTCCGGAACCAGGTCCATCGATCGGAGTTCCGACTCGTAGGCCGCGGCGTCGTCGTCCTCGTAGTAGGCGTGACAGGCGACCTCGCGCTTCGAGCCGGGCTCGCCCTCCACCTCGATCGGTCGGAGACCGGGGTCGACGTGGTCACAGATCGCCTCCCGCTCCGGACACCGATCCTTGAACCGACAACCGTTCGGCAGGTTGATCGGGTCGGGGATCGACCCTTGGATCTCGACGTGCTCGCGCTCGCGGAACGGATCGGGTTCGGGGGCGGCCCCGATCAGTGCCTTCGAGTAAGGATGAATCGGATTACTAATTATCCGCTCCGTTTCTCCGGATTCGATTATCCGCCCCAAGTACATGATCCCGATCCGGTCACACACCTGTCGGAGCAACGAGAGGTCGTGGCTGATGAAGAGGATCGTCAGATCGAGCTCCTCGTTCAGCCGCTGGAGCAGACCGAGGACGCCGGCACGGATCGAGACGTCGAGCATCGACACCGGCTCGTCGGCCAACAGGAAGTCCGGTTCGAGCACGAGCGCGCGAGCGATGGCGACCCGCTGGCGCTCGCCGCCGGAGAGCTGATGGGGGTAGCTCTCGAACCACGTCTCCGGCGGCGTGAGCTCCGCCCGTTCGAGCGCCTCAACGACCCGCTCGTACCGTTCCTCTCCGTCGATCCCGTGGATCTTCAGTGGTTCGACCACCGCGTCATACACGGTCATCCGCGGGTTCAGGCTCTCGAAGGGGTCCTGGAAGATGATCTGAACGTCCCGACGGAATTGCTGAAGCTCCGATCCGGTGATGTCCGTCACGTCGCGGCCGCGGAACCGGATGGTGCCCTCCGTCGAGTCGAGCAGACGGATGAGCGTCTTGCCGGCCGTCGTCTTTCCACAGCCAGATTCACCCGCGAGACCGACGATCTCTCCCTTCTGGATCTGGAGATCGATCCCGTCGACGGCACGGACCTGGTCCTGCCCGCCGAACAGCCCGCCGAGGAGTCCCTGTTGGGTATTGAAGTACTTCTTCAATCCCTCACACTCCATGATGTACTCGGGGTCGTCACCGTCAGCAGTGGACGCCTCCTCAGTCATCCCCGACACCTCCGGAGGTGGCGGCGTCAGCTCCCGTTCGGTTCCACGTCTCCCGGTTCTTCGAGTCCTCGCGCATCCGTTCGATCGAATCGTGATGATAACACGCCGACGCGTGGTCCTCGCCGACCGCCTCCAGCGGCGGGTGATCGGTCCCGCACTCGCTGGTGGCGAAGGGACACCGGTCCATGAACCGACAGCCGTCGGGTAGGTCCGCGATGTCCGGTGGGCTTCCCGGGATGCTGATGAGGTCCGACTGGTCGCCGCGAAGCGTGGGGAAGGCGTTCTGTAATCCCAGCGTGTACGGGTTGTACGGGTTGGCGAAGATCTCCTTGAGGTTGCCGTACTCCATCAGCTTCCCCGAGTACATCACGCCGAGGCGGTTACAGGTCTCCGCGATGACGCTGATGTCGTGGGAGATGATGATGACGGAGATCCCGAGCTCGTCGCGCAGCTCCTTCAGTCGCTTGAGGATCTGGTCTTGAACGATGACGTCGAGCGCCGTGGTCGGCTCGTCGGCGATGATGAGGTCGGGATCGAGCGCGAGCGACATCGCGATGTACGCCCGCTGTTTCATCCCGCCGGAGAACTGGTGCGGGTAGTCGTCCATGCGATCCGGGTCGAGCCCCACCACCTCGAACAGCTCCGCCACCCGCTCGCGAGCCTCGTCGGTGGAGACGTCCCGATGGGCCTGGATCGCCTCGACGATCTGGTTGGATATCCGGTGAACCGGATTGAGCGCATTCATCGCCCCCTGACTGATGAGCGAGAAGTGCTCCCAGCGGAGCGCGTCGAGCTCACGTTTCGACAGCTCGGTCAGTTCGACCCCGCGGAACCGGACGGAGCCGGAGGAAACGCGGCCGTTGCTTGGAAGTAGGCTTAGTATCGCCTGTGCGACCGTGCTCTTTCCACAGCCGGATTCCCCGACCAGCCCGAAGATCTCGTTCTCGTCGACCGAGAAGCTGATCTCGTCGACCGCGGTGAGGTCTCCCTCGCTCGTCGAGTAGGTCACGACGGCATCCTCGACGGCCAGTAACGGTGCGTCGTCGTCGAAGTCGAAGGTCGCTGTTGCTTGTTTCATCTTATTTCTCCTGTAGCTGTGGGTTGACGACTTCCTCGTATCCACGACCGACGAGGTACGCGCCCATTACGACCAGCGTGATCGAAAGCCCCGGCGGGATCGTCCACCACCAGGCTTGTCCGAACGATTGGGTCACGAACGCCCGCTGGAGCATCACGCCCCACGAGGGGACCGCCGGGTCGCCGAACCCGAGGAACGCCACGCTCGCCTGCGCGACGATGGAGTACCCCACCGCGATGGCGGCGTACAGCGCCGACAGCGGGATGACGTTCGGAAGGATGTGGACTGTCATGATGCGGAAGTCGGAGGCACCGGCAGCCTCGGCAGCCTCGACGTATGGACGTTCCCGGACGGTCAACACCTCCGATCGGATCACCCGGGCGGTCGAAAGCCAGTACAACAGGGCGACGCCGAAGATAATGTTCCAGACGCTCGCGCCGAACACCGTCGCCAGCACGATGACAAACGGGATGAACGGAAGCCCGTAGAGGATGTCCACGAGGCGCATCACGACCTCGTCGATCCAGCCGCCGTAATAGCCGGCGACGATGCCGACTGTCGTGCCGATGACGGCCACCATGAACGCCCCCAATATGCCGACGAACATCGCGATGCGCGATCCCAAAAGCAGTTGAGAGAGCACGTCGTATCCCGAGTCCGTCGTCCCGAGCGGATGTGCGAGCGTCGGCGGTTGGAGTGACGCCCACGAGCCATCGAGCATGTAGATCCGCTCGTATGGCCCGTATGGAATGATGTACGGCGAGATCACCGCAAGCACGAGATAGAAGAGAACGATCAGTAATCCTGCCACCGCCATTCGTGATTGGACGAACAGCTGCGCCTGTTCGCGGCTCGATCGCTTGAGGTTCTGAAGGAACCGACGCCATCCTTGTTTCGTTGTGGGTTCAGACACGGTTCTTCCACTCGACTCCGTTTCTTCACTCATGTTAGCTTTCACCCAGACTGACCCGCGGATCGAGGTACGTGTACGCGATGTCCGCGACGAAGTTCATCGTGATGACGATCACGGACAGAAGAGCGAACGCGGCCTGTGCGACGGGATAGTCGCTTCGAAGCGACGCCTGAACCATCTCGCGACCAAGTCCGGGCCACGAGTAGACGGTCTCGATCAACACCTGTCCGCCGACCGCGAAGCCGATCGCGATCGCGAACGCCGTCACTACTGGTAGGATGGCGTTGCGTGCCGCGTGGACGAATAGGACCCGTCGACTGGTGAGTCCCTTGGCACGCGCCGTGTCGATGTAACTCTCGGAGAGAACCTCCAGGAGGTTGTTCCGCATCAACAACAGCGGCAGTCCCGTGTAGTACGTACACAGCGTGAACACCGGCAACGCCACGTGATACAGGAAGTCCGTGCTGAGGAACTTCTCCGCCATCGTGCTGTAACTCGCGCCCGTTCCCCGCATCCCGCCGATCGGGAAGAGACCCAGCTGGAACGAGAACACGTAGAGAACGACCATTCCTGTCCAGAACACCGGCATCGATCGGACGAACAGGACGGCCACCATCCCGAGCCGTTCTTTCGTCGTGCCCCGGATCCACCCGAGCTGTGCGCCGAGATATGTACCGACGGTGTACGAGATAACGAACGCCGTCAGCATCAGACTCATCGTGTTTACGAACCGATCGAATATGAGCGACGACACCGAGTTCCCGTAGTAGAACGACTGGCCGAAGTCGAGCTGGACCACGTTCACCATGTACCGGAGGTACTGCCGCCAGAGAGGATCGTTCAACCCGTACTGTTCGATGATGGCCTGTCGTGCCGCCTGGCTCATCCGGGGGTTCGTGAACGCCGACATCGGACCGCCGGGAACCTGTCTGAAGAGGAAAAACAGGATCGTAATGACGATGAAAATCGAGAGCACCATCAACGCGAGCCGTCGAGCGATGTATCGTTTGTTAACCATGTGTAATGGGAAGGATTAATAACGGATCTGGTCGTCGTCGTCGGATCGACGACTTCACTTCCCGGTCATTCCTTCCGGGTAGTGGATGTTCCCGTCACTGTCCCACACGTAGCCGGCGTCCGCGAGGATCGTCGTCGCACCCTCGATCCCGCCGTCGAAGAACGTCGTGTCCTCGTTGTGCCAGAACGTCAACGAGGGGTTGATGAACGTGTGTGCCTCCTGTCCGAAGCCGTCGAACGCCTCGTTGATGATGGTCTGTTGTGAGTCGTTGACCACCGCGTTGAACGCCTGCCGCATCGGCACGTGATCGAACGGCGGCCGTTGACAGTTCACCCACGCCGACTGTCGCCCGGTCCCGAGCGTCTCGACGGAACCCAAGAAGTCGTTCTCCTCGACGGCCCCCGCGAGCTGTTCGGTGTCGCCGAACCAGAAGTCGAGCAGGTCGTAGTCACCGTTGAGCAACGCCTCGTATTCGGCGTCGGTGGTCGACAGCGGCCGCTGGACCCGCATGTCGATGTTCGGCGCCATGAAGTGGTCGTCGAACGACGGCATCTCGAACCGCGACCCCTGGTCCCACGTTCCCCACTGGAACGGCCCCGAGCCGACGACGGGCCTGTCGTCGGTGATCGAGATCTGCCAGGGCTGCTCCGTCGTCCCCGTCTCCTCCATCAGCTGCGTCCAATAGTGTTCGGGGAGGATCGGCACGATCCCCGCGGTGGTCTTGATGAACGGAACGTACGCCTCCTCGAGGGTGAACGTCACCGTGTAGTCGCCGTCCTGCTCGACGCTGTCGACGACCTGAACGACGTTGTTGAGGTACGCCGGCGGCTCCTTATCGAGCATCATCTGGTAGGTCCACACCACGTCGCTGGCGGTGACCGGTTCCCCGTCGTGGAACGTCATCCCCTCGCGGAGCTGGAAGGTGACCGTAGTGTCGTCCTCCCACTCCCACTCCGTCGCCGCCCACGGCTGGGCTTCGAGCTCCGGCCCCGTCCGGATGAGCATGTCGTGCATGAACCGCGTGGGAACCCAGTTCCGACTCGGACCGATGGCGTTGGCGTTGAGGGGATTAAGCTGGTCGGAGGGGTCCCAGTTGTTCGTGACGATAGTGTTCCCTTCCTCGTTTTTCGGCTCGATCTGGGTGTAGTTCCAGATATTGCGCAGCCCCGTGTCCGTCACGACGACTGAATCCTCCTCAAACCGGTCGCTTCGGAACGCGTAGTAGTACTCGTTGAACAGGAACTGATTCTCGGGACGCTGCTCGCCGATGATGTCCTGTGCCTGATGGACGAGTTCCTGTCTGGCGTCCCGGTCCGTCTCCTGTCGCTGCTCGTAGGCGATCTCGTCGTACTCCTCGCTGGAGAACCCCGTCCAGTTCTCGGATCCGTCCGACGCGAACCGCGTGACGATGATGCTGTCCGGCTCACCGTTGTTCGCGGTCCACCGGTAGGTGACCATGTCGTACTCGCCCGCCTGCTCGCGGGAGCTGACCACGGTCGCCTCCACCGGATCCGTCACCGTCGGGATCCCCATCTCGTCGGTGAGACGTTGGTCGACGAGGCGGTTCGCTTGGTAGCGCCCGGGATTGTACTGTTCGGTGTATGCTAGGTGGATCACGTCGTCCATCATCCGCTCTTCGGGGAGGTCCTCCTCCACCACCCGGGCACCCGATCCGTCACCGCCACCCGATCCGTCGCCTCCGTCGGTCGTGGTGGTTTGCTCCCCGGAACACCCGGCGATGCTGACACTACCGATGGCCGCCCCGGCAGCGCCCATCTTCCGCATGAAGCTGCGTCGGTTGGTAGTCATACACAAGCCCAATGCCAACTTCCGGGGTTATAGCCACCACCAAACTATGGAGGGTGCCGAGTCGATTCCGAGCTTTTCGAACACATCACCCTACGAGCGTACAAAAATAGTCCTAGCACATCCGGCTCGGATCGCTCGTGAGAGTTCTTTTTACAACTCGACGGTTGGGTCACTTACGGGAGATACGCATTCAGGATAGTGAGATTGGTACTCAGGTCCTCGACCGCCTCGTTGTGGTCGTCCAAAGCGTTGCGAGCACGCTCAAACGGTGGCTGTGGGTCCTGTTCGATCGATCCCGGATCACTCGACTCCAACTCGGAGAGGTTCGTCTCGATTCTATCGAGCGCGGTGGTCATCGCGTCGTGGAATTCTCGGAGGTGTTCGTTGTGTGCCTCCAGCTTTTTGATCGTCTGCTCCCGGTGGCGGACCGCCTGATCCACCGTGAAGAACTCGGTTCGTTCGATCAACTGATCGATGTTCCCCTCCTCGGCGTCCAGTTCCTCGGCCAGTTCCTCGAGCGCCGCGCGTTCGTCGGCGATGGCCTCCCGCGTTCGAGGAAACGACTCCGTCTCGCCGGCCTCGTACGCCTCGAACTCCTCGCGGAACGTCGACTGACGGACCTCGTCGCGATCCCCGACCGCCTCGGCCGCGTCGAGTATGTCCCGTAGTCCCATACGCCCATCGCTATCGATGTACGCCTTTCAATGTACGCTTTCGTGCGAAGAGTTTACCCGTCTCAACCCGACATCTCGGACCATGGGCTTCCGTGCCACGAACTCCTGTGGTAGCGTCCTCCGGCGATCGGCAGCGGACTCAAACCGATCCGTAGGGGTCACGCCGGTGCGTGGAGTTTCTCCCACGAGGGGTTCCGGAACCAGTCTCGAGACCGTCGAATCGGTCGGCGTCCGTTCCGGTGTGACCTCTGGAAGCGACGACGGAGGTGAGACGTGACTCGAAGCGATCCCGACCGGGAAGAGTACGCGGACTGGGGACCACCAGGAGGTACCGAAGACTCCGTCGGTGGAAGCGATCCCGGAGACGGAGATACATCCGAATCCGACGAGATCAAGCCTCCGACCGAGTTGCGGGATCCCCTCCCTCGCGACCGGATCCGGAATCAACTCGACGTCACGCCACAGCAGTGGTACATCCTCGAGACGTTCCTTCTGGTCGCTCCGTATCCGGTGTTCGCTCTCGTGTACTTCACGCTCGACGTCAACGAGACGGCGTTCCTCGTTGTCACGCTCCTCTACTCGATCGTCGCGACGTACGTCGGACTGCTCTCGTAGAGCAATTCGATCGACTCCCGGACCCCACAGCACGAATCGCCGGGGATCCGTCTCGGCTCGAACTCGCCGGTTTCGGAGCGTCCGTACCCGTACTTGGACGGTGGCACACTTTACCCATCGGTCCCCGTGAGTTCACTCGATGAGCTATGAACACGTGTTTCGAAACGGGCGGATCGTGGACGGGACCGGCTCACCGTGGTACCGCGGGGACGTTGCCGTCACCGACGGTCGAATCACCGCGGTCGGGACGGTCGAGGGTGAAGGGGACACCGAGGTGGACCTCGACGGCAACGTCGTTGCGCCTGGATTCATCGACATCCACACCCACTCCGACTTCACGCTCCCGGCGAACCGTGACGCCCACAGCAAAGTCCGACAGGGCGTGACGCTCGAGATCGTCGGGAACTGCGGGACGAGCGCCGCTCCCCGATACGGGGCGGCCGCCCGCTCCGTCGACGACTGGTTCGAGAGCAACGGACTCGGGGACGAGGTGGATCCCAACGAGTGGGACTCGATGGCCGGCTACCTCGAGTACCTCGCGGCGGACGGGCTCTCGCTCAACGTCGGCTCGCTCGTCGGCCACGGGAACGTCCGTGCGGCCGTCGTCGGCCACGAGGACCGCGCCCCCTCGCCCGACGAACTCGACGAGATGTGCGACCTCGTCGCCGAGGCGATGGCGGACGGTGCGGTCGGACTCTCCACCGGCCTCTTCTACCCGCCTGGATGTTACGCGGACGTCGACGAGGTCGTCGAACTCGCCGAGGTCGCAGCAGACCACGGGGGCTTCTACGCCACCCACATGCGCTCCGAGAGCGACGGCCTCCTCGAGAGCGTCGAGGAGACCATCGAGATCGGCCGCCGGGCGGACGTGCCGGTACAGGTGTCCCACCACAAGGCCATCGGTCCCGACAACTGGGGCAAGGTCAGAGCCACCCTCCGCCGGATGGAGCTCGTCCGCCAGCGAGAGGGGATAGACGTCCAGTGTGACCAGTACCCGTACGTCGCCTCCTCGACGAGCCTCGGGGCGCTCCTTCCCAACTGGGCTCACGACGGCGGCGACGACGCGCTCCTTGAGCGGCTTCGTGACCCCGAGACTCGAGCCCGGATCCGTGACGACCTGAAGGCCGACCGCACGAGTGACTGGGACGGTATCCTCGTGACGGGGGTCCAGAACCCCGACCTGAAGACGTGTGAGGGGAAGACGATCGCCGAACTCGCATCCCGAGACGGCGAGGAACGCCAACCCGCCGAGATCCTCCTCGACGTCGTCCTCGAGGACAGGAACCGGACCATGCACGTCAACTTCGGCATGGACGAGACCGATGTCCGAACGGTGATGCGCCACGATCTCACCATGGTCGGTAGCGACGGCTCCTCGCTCTGCCAGTCCGGCCCACTCGGGGAGGGCGTCCCACACCCGCGCAACTACGGGACGTTCCCCCGCGTGCTCGGCCACTACGTCCGCGAGGAGGGAGTGATCCCGCTCGAACGCGCCGTCCACAAGATGACGGGCATGCCCGCCGCGCGCCTGGGCCTCGACGACCGGGGCGTGGTGAAACGGGACGCCCGTGCCGACCTGACGGTGTTCGATCCCGAAACCGTCGAGCAGACCGGAGATTTCCTCGATCCCGCCGTCTACCCCGCCGGCATGGAGCACGTCCTTGTCAACGGGGAGTTCGTCCTCCGCAACGGCGACCACACCGGCGCGCGGCCCGGGGACGTGATCGGCGCATGAGTGCCACGATCACTGCCGTCGAGACGATCCCGGTGTCGGTGCCGGTGGAGACTTCCTACGAGACGAGCCTCTCTGTCGCGACCGGTGGGCAGGATTCGTACGATCACGTCCTCGTCCGTGTCGAGATCGACGCCGGCGTCACAGGTGTCGGCGAGGTCGCGCCGCTATCGACGTGGCCACACGGACTGACACAGCGCGCGGTCGTGGACTTGATCGAAGACCGTCTCGCGCCGCTTCTCGAGGGGGAGCCGCTCCACCGCATCCCGCGGCTTGTCGACCGGGCGGAACGGACGCTCTCGGGAGAGCCGTTCCCGATCAGCGGCGTCGACGTCGCGCTGTACGATGCGTTAGGGAAGCTACGCGACCTCCCGGTGTACGATCTGCTCGGCGGCGCACCCGACGACGATCCCACGATCCCTCTCCACTACTCCATCGGCATCCGTCCGCCGGAGGAGGTCCGCGAGCTCGCGGTCGAGGGTCGCGAGGAGGGGTTCACGGCGTTCAAGGTGAAGGTCGGCGGACCAGACTTCGAGGCCGAACGGAAGGCGATCGCGGCGATCGCCGACGCGGTGCCCGACGCGAGGATCCGCGTCGACGCCAACCAGGGGTGGTCGGCTGCGGAGGCGGTGCGTCGCGTCCCCGTCCTCGACGAGGCTGCCGGCGGGCTCGTCCTGATCGAACAGCCGGTACCCTACGACGACGTCGCGGGGCTCCGGCGGGTACGGGAGGCGACGGGGGTGCCGGTGTTGGCCGACGAGGCTTGTTTCTCCCCGTCGGACGTGGCCGATCTCGCGGGAAGAGATGCCTGTGACATCGTCAACATCAAGCTCGCGAAAACCGGCGGGCTCTCGCGTGCGCGTGACGTCGCGACGGTCGCGAGCGCGCATGGACTCCCCTGTTTCATGGGAACAATGCTCGAACTCGGGGTTGGGATGGCCGCCAACGCCCATTTCGCGGCGTCGTCGCCGGCGATCCCTTATCCGTCCGGTGCTCTGAACGTCCACGCGGCGTCGACGCTCATCGAGAATCCGGCTGCGTGGGACGCCTCGGGAGGCCGTTTCTCGGTCCCGAGCGATCCGGGCCTCGGAGTGACGTTGGACGATTCGGCGGTCGAACGGTACCGGACCGATTGAAACCCCACCCGACCTGAACCCGGGGGCATCGAGGACCCATCATGGAAGGTTGTAGGGTTTTGCTTGAATGGGAGAACGATCCCATATCCGATGAATCTTCGAGACACGTTCGACATCCCGGTTCCCGCCATCGTACTCGCGGAGGGAGAGTTCGGGAGCAAAGGTGGGAAGACGGCAAACGGGGTCGTCACACACAGCGAGGTGTTCGACGTCCGGGCGGTAGTCGATTCGGGGACGGCGGGGCAGACCCCGGCCGAAGTCCTCGAGAAACGTGACGCACCCGACGTCCCGATCGTGGAATGTGTGGACGACGCCCTCGACATCGCTCCGGAAGCCGAAGCACTCGTCATCGGCGTCGCGCCGGCGGGGGGACAACTCCCGGACGCGTGGGTAGGAGACATCGAAGACGCCCTTCGTGCCGGCTGTGACATCGTGAGCGGACTCCACTATTTCCTCGGCGACGACGAACACTGGTCGGGGCTGGCCGACGAGCACGACGCCCGCATCCTCGACGTACGGAAACCCCCCGAGGAGGATGCGCTCCGCGTCGGGGACGGATCGGTCGACGACATCGATACCGACGTGGTTCTCACGCTCGGGACCGACTGTGCGGTCGGCAAGCGCACGACGACGTTCGAACTCTATCAGGCGGCCCGCGAGGCGGGCCTCAACGCCGGCTGGGTCGCCACCGGACAGACCGGCATCATGGTTGGCGCACACGAGGGGGTCGTGATCGACCGCGTCCCCGCCGACTTCACGGGTGGCGTCGTCGAGGACATGGTGAAGTCGGTGGGAGCGGATCACGACCTCGTCTTCGTCGAGGGCCAGGCGTCTCTCACCCACCGTGCGTACTCCAGCGTCACGCTCGGTATCCTACACGGAGCGTGGCCCGACGCGGTCGTCCTCGCCGACGACCCGGCTCGAACCCGACGGACACACTTCGATCGGTTTCAAATCGATGGCGTCGAAAAGGAGGCAGACCTCGTTAAAACGCTCTCTGACGCCACCATCGCCGGGGTCTCGACCTGGGGGGATCCCAAAACGGAGCGCGACCGTCACGAGTACCCGGTCGCAAACGTCTACGACGAGGGCGGCTCCGAAGACCTCCTCGGCGCGGTTCGGGACGCCTTACAACCAGAGGCATCGGGTCGGACGACGGGAGGTGGGGCATGAGCACCATCGTCGACCTCACCGTGGAACCGCTCGATCTCCCCCTCTCCGAGCCGTTCGAGATCTCGCTCGGCATTCAACACGAGGCCTCGAACGTGCTCGTCACGGTCGAGACCGAAGAAGGCGTGAGGGGGTACGGCGAGGGTTCTCCCCTTCCACCGGTGACCGGAGAGACGCGCGAGGCGGCGGTCGAAACGGCACGTGCCGCTGCGGACGTCGTCGAAGATCGTCCCGTCGGCGAGTACCGAAGCGTCGTGACGGATCTTCGGAACACGTTTCCTGGAGCCGTTTCGGCGACGTTCGCGGTCGAAACGGCCATTCTCGACGCGTTCTGCCGAGAGCGGGATATCGCGCTCTCGGAGTTGTTCGGCGGCACGCCCTCTCCCGTCGAGACGGACATGACGATCCCCATCGTCGAGCCGGCAGCCGCCAAGAGACGAGCCAAGGAGGCAGTCGATCAGGGATACGAACACCTGAAGATCAAGACGGGAACCGATCTCGACGCAGACATCGACCGAGTGACTGCGATACGGGAGGCCGCGCCGGATGCCGCGCTGAAGGTCGACGCCAACCAGGGATGGAGTCCAAAGGAAACGGCACTGTTCGCGGATCGCGTCACTCAACGCGGGATACACCTCGAGCTGATCGAACAGCCGGTTCCGGCAAGCGACTTCGCGGGCCTCGCGGACGCACGTCGTCGCATCGACATCCCCATCGCGGCCGATGAAACCGTCTTTACACCCCAGGACGCGGTCCGAGTCGTCCGGGAGGAGGCGGCAGACATCATCAACGTCAAGCTGGGGAAGTCCGGCCCGCTCGCGGTCGCGGAGATCGCCGCCATCGCGAACGGTGCGGACCTCGATCTGATGGTCGGCTGTATGCTGGAGAGTTCGATCGGCATCCACACTAGCGCCCACGTCGTTGCCGGACTGGGAGCGTTCTCGTACGTTGACCTCGACGGTAATCGACTGTTGGCTGAGGACGTCGTCGACAGCGGCGAGGGCCCGATACACGACATCGGCGGCCCGGGACACGGCGTAACTCCCGACCGGTAGGCCGGCCACGTCCTCTCCCCCGAAACTTATTGTACGACTGGTATCTGTTGCCGGTATGGCATCCGACTCCGCACGCATCCGCGACGATTTCCCGATACTGGACCGGGAGGTCGACGGCGAGCCGCTCGTCTACCTCGACAACGCCGCGACGACGCAGACGCCGACGCAGGTGTACGACGTGTTCCGCGAGTACTACGAGGAGTACAACGCCAACGTCCACCGCGGGATCCACGGATTGAGCCACGAGGCGTCGGTGGCCTACGAGGAGGCACACGAGCGGATCGCCGAGTTCGTCGGTGCGAGCGGCGGGCTCGAGGAGATCGTGTTCACGAAGAACGCCACGGAGGCGGTGAACCTCGTCGCGTACGGCTTCGGGATGCAGGAGTTCGGCCCCGGCGACAACGTGGTCGTGACCGAGATGGAACACCACGCCTCGCTCGTCACCTGGCAGCAGGTCGCCCGCCGGACCGGCGCGGAGATCCGGTACGTCCGCGTCGACGAGGAGGGCCACCTCGACATGGAGCACGCGGCCGAGGTGGTCGACGACGACACGCGGATGCTGTCGGTGGCGCACGTCTCGAACGTCCTCGGAACCGTGAACCCCGTCGCCGAGCTCGCCGAGCTCGCCCACGACCACGGCGCGATGGTGTTCGTCGACGGGGCCCAGTCGGTGCCGAACCGCCCGGTCGACGTGGAGGCGCTCGACGCCGACTTCCTCGCCTTCTCGGGCCACAAGATGGCCGGGCCGACCGGGATCGGCGTGCTCTACGGGAAACGCCACCTCCTCGAGGAGATGGAGCCGTTCCTCTACGGCGGCGAGATGATCCGGCACGTCACCTTCGAGGGGTCGACGTGGAACCGGCCACCCTGGAAGTTCGAGGCCGGGACCCCGCCGATAGCCGAGGGGATCGCGCTCGCGGCCGCGGCCGACTACCTCGACGACATCGGGATGGAGGCCGTCGCCGCCCACGAGAACGAGCTCGCCCAGTACGCGATGGAGCGGCTCGGCGAGCGCGACGACGTGGCCGTCTACGGCGTCCCGCCCGGCGAGGAGCGCTCCGGGCTCGTCGCCTTCAACGTCGACGGCGTTCACGGCCACGACCTCTCCTCGGTGTTGAACGACCGCGGAATCGCCGTCCGCGCCGGCGACCACTGTACGCAGCCGCTTCACGACCGCCTCGACGTTCCCGGCTCCGTGCGGGCCTCGTTCTACGTCTACAACACGGAACGGGAGGTCGACGCCCTGATCGACGCGCTGGAGAACACCCGGGAGCGCCGGGACGACCTCGTCGCGTCCGACCGATTCCACGACCGCTTCGCGGACCACTACCACGCGCCGCGAAACGCGGGCGCGATCGCCGACCCGACGTTCACGAAGCACTCGGCCGAGACCTCCTGTGGCGACGACGGCGAGTTCTTCGTCGAGATCGACGACGACGGCACCGTCGTCGACATCGGCTTCGAGAGCGAGAGCTGCGCGGTGAGCACCGCGGTCGCGAGCATGGTCTCCGAGGCGCTCCGCGGCGAGCCGATCGAGCGAGCGCTCGAGGCCGAGGAGCTCGTCGAGGGACTCGTCGACGGCCACTACCCGGACCTGCGCCGCGACTGCGTGCGCGGTCCCGGCGAGGTGATAGCCGAGGCGGCCCGCGACCACCTCGACGCGCGGCACCCGGCGACCGCGCGGACGGACTGACGACGGGGACCGGGAGTCGGCTACTGGGCTTCGCCGACCAGCCGCGCGCCCGCGGGGTGGGTGTGACAGACCGCGGGGTCGTAGCCGGCGTCGGAGAGGCCGGTACCGAGCGCGAAGACGGTGCGGCCGAGCATCGCCATCGCCGCGGAGCCGCCGAAGCCGTCGGGGTCCTCGGAGTCGCCGGCAGTCGCGACCGCCTCGATCGCCTCGGCGACCTCGGGGACGAGGAGGTCCGCCCGCTCCGCGAACTCGCGTGAGGCGTCCATCAGGGTGGGGAGTCGCGGATCGGCCCGGAGCCGCGAGAGGGCGCGCTCGCCGGCCTGGGTGAGCGCGGCGGTGTCGCCGGCGAGCACGTCCTCCGTCGAGAGCTCGCCGAAGGTGACGTACTCGACGCGGGCGTGTGCGGGGACCCCGTCGAGCACGCCGTGGCCCGGCGCGCCCGGCTCGAGGCGGATCGGGATCCCGCCGCGGGCCTGGGCGACCACGTCGCCGAGCCCGGTTCCGCGTTCGACCTCGGCCTCGTGGGCGATCCGGACGAGCTCGTTCTCGGAGCGACCCCGGTCGGCGGCCGCGTTGGCGGCGAACGCGGTCCCCAACGCCGCCGCCCCGGAGACGCCGAATCCGGCCCCGACCGGGAGATCGGTCGCGAGCGTCACCCGCGCCCGCACGTCGAGCGCGGCGAGGACGTCCCCGACCGCGCCGATCGTCGCGGGTTCGCCGTTGAGAGCGAGCGCGACGGGGGAGTCGTCCGCGGCGTCCGCGTCGTCGACCAGGGTGACCGTCACGTCGACGCCGTCCGAGAGGGTGAGTCCGGCACCGCGGGAGCCCGCCGCGGCCGGGTCCTCGGCCGGGTGCGCGCTGAAGAAGGCGGTGACGTGGCCGGGGACGAACGCGGTCGCCCGCTTCCCGTTCATGCGTCACCGGACGCGAGGCCCCCGATTAATCGTTGCCATCCGCGGTCGTCCGACACCGTAGCCGGTAAGTAGCGGCCACGAGAAGCGAGCGCCATGCGACGCCGTCTCCGCGCGCCGGTCGCCGCCCTCCTGGCGACGTTCGTCCCCGGGCTGGGACACGCGTTTCTGGGACGGTTCGGACGAGCGATCGTGTGGCACGTGACGATCCTCGGCGGAGCGGTGGCGCTGTACAGCCTCTCGAACGCGGACCCTATCGACCCGAGCGGGTCGCTCGCCGACGTCGCGGCCGGGGTGTCCCCGGACGTCGCCCTGCCGATCTCGGTGCTCGTCGGGCTCTCGGCGGTGGACGCGTACCTCGTCGCGCGCTCGGAGGCGGCGGAGGCGGAACGCGCGGACGCGACCGCAGCGGCGATACGGCGGCACGCGACGGAAGGGGAGTCCGCGGACGACGACGGCACGGGCGTCGGTCGGGGAGGCGTCGGGTCGGAAGGCGCCGGCCCTCGAACGGAGGACGCCGGGGCGGCCGACGCCGAACCGACCCGCGTCGAGTGTCCCCACTGCGGGCGGGAGACCGACGCCGAACTCGACTTCTGTCACTGGTGTACGGAGCCGCTGCCGTGGGCGGAGTCGAAGTAGCTTCTCACACCTGATAACCGCGCACGAACCCTCATATACGTCGAGGGGGACCGTCCGGGTACGGACGCGAACGACGGACGGACAATGAGCCTGAATCCACGGAGATACGACGTACGGGAACTGCGCTGGCTCGCGGGAACGCGGGCGGGCGCGGACGAAGCGCCTCGGGAGCGGCCGCTTCGTCAACCGAACCGGAACCGCGCCGAGCAGGCGGCTCGCTCGGCCGCGTTCACGGAGGTCCTCCAACGGCAACGCGGGCTGCGGCGGGTCGTCGACGGGGAGCGCCCCTACCTACGATCCGTTCCGAGCGTGCCCGAAGCGGAGCGGGAGGCGGCCGACTGGCTCGGCTACCTCGTCGACGTCGGCGGCCACCTGCGGAGCCGCGACGCGCTGTCGTACTACGCCGAACTCGGGTGGATCTCCCCGGCGGTCGCGGACGCGTTGGAACGCCGGCTCGCCGGCTTCGACGCGCCCCGACACGACCGGCCCTTCTCCCCCGCCGACCATCGGATCAGCCTCGTCTCTGTCGTCCGGATCGTCTCGTGTGCGAGTGAACAATGAGCGACGCAGACTCCACGGACACGACGGACTTCGACGACCAGGACGCCCCGACCCCGGTCGGGGTGAAACTCGGCAGCACCCGGACGGTGCTCGACCTGCCGGACGAACGCGACGGGCGCGAGCGACACTCGACGCTCACCTGTCTGGCGACCTACGAGGACGCCATCACCGGCGAGGAAAAGGCGCTGTACGGCCACGACGCCGCCGTCGAGTATCCCGACTCGGTGCGGTTCATGCTCCGGTCGGGACTCCCCGAAAACGACGAGGGCGTCGCCGACGCTGAAGCGTTCTTCGAGGCGGTCGTGGACGCCCACGACGTCCCGGCGGACAGCGCGGTCGTCTACGCGGTCCCGACCATCGACAACGAGGCGGGCGTCGAGAACCTCAAGGCGGTGATCGAGGGCTCGAGCGTCGGCGAGGCCGCGGTCCGGAGCTTCCCCGAGTCGCTGTGCGGGGCGATCCCCGCCTACGGCGACGGGCTCGACGCGATCGACGAGGTGTTCGTCTCGGTCAACATGGGCTCGACGACCCTCGAGGCCTGTGCGTACCGCCGCGGCGAGCAGCTCTCGCCGTTCTCGACCGGCTCGGTCACGGGCAACGAGGTCGACCGCTGGATCGTCGCCGCCGTCGAGGAGGAGAGCCAGGGCCGCGTCCACATCGACCGGACGACCGCCCGGGAGTACAAGGAGGAGCGCGCCGACGTGTACGACTTCGAGCCGTTCACGGACGTGGTCCAACAGCCCGGCGGCGGCAGCCACGAGTTCACCGTCGACCGCGGCGTCCGCGACCCCGTCGACCGCTACATCGACGACGCGGTCGACGCCGTCGCCAACGAGTTCCTCCCCGAGCTCGCGAACGACCACATGAAGCCCTACCAGCTCGCGTTGGGCCGCCCGATCGCCGTCACCGGCGGGATGGCGTGCATCCCCGGGTTAGTCGAGGAGTTCGAGAAGCGGCTCTCGGCCGAGCTCGACCGCGACGTCGAGGTCGTCGCCCCCGACGACCCCGCGACCGCCGCCGCGGAGGGCGCGGCACGCATCGCCGAACGGCTAGTCTGAGGCGGGCAAGCGAGAGCGAGCTGTCGGACGTTTTTCGACGGGAAGTACCCCTCAGCGGAGCCGATCCAGCTCGCCCTCCCGTGCGAGTTCACGGACCACGTACCGGTGTTGGATCGTCCAGAACCGCTTGGCGAGCGCGTACGCGACCGCCACGACGCCGATCGCGACGAGCCCGAGGAGCGGGTGCGTCGTCGTCGCGATGACGTACGACTGGTAGCCCAACGCCAGCACGACGACCGCCGCGACGACCGTCGCGAGCGGCTCCGCACGCGGGTTCCGGACGATGTCGGAGAGGCTCCGTAGCTCCCGCCGGAACTCAGGGGGGAGTTCGTCCCCGAGGAGGACCCGATCCTCGAGAGTGGCTTCGTCGGCCTCGGAGGCGGATCGAACCGATCGGTCGCTCGTCGACATGGGGGATCGGATCGCGTTCGATCGTGGTATGTCTTCTGGTGACACGACGACGGTCGGCACGCAGGTGGCGAGGACGGAGACAGCGAAAGCGCACCGCTCGCGGAACGGAACCGATCGTGAGTCGGAGAATAGTCCCGGGCGGATTCGAACCGCCGTCAATGGCTGACTTCGGGCATCCGGCGGGCGTCTCCGAAGAGACGACCCGTGATCGCGTCTCGGCCGCGAACGCGGACGGATTCCCTCCAAAGGCCATTATGATTGGCCACTACACCACGGGACTTCGAATACCGGTAACCGGGCCGGACTCAAGTAGGTTACTTTCCCGGGTTCACGCGCCCTCCTCCAGCCGCTCGTAGCGCTCCTCGAAGTTCCGCCGACAGGAGCCACAACAGAAGTGATACAGCGTCCCGTCGATCCGCGCGGACTCGCCCTCGGCGGTGACGGTGTTGTCACACTCCACGCAGTCGACGGCGAGGTCGGCGTCGCCGAGCCCCGGCGACCACTCGTGACGGTCGACGACTCTCACCGAGAGGGACGAGACCCGATCCAGTCCGACGACCCGGTCGACGAACCCGCGGACGTCGCCGCCGGCGACCCGGACGAGCGTGACCACGTCGCCGTCGGCGGTCAGGACGACGTGTTCGACCCGGTCTCGACCCGCGACCGCCTCGTAGACGGCCGGGGCCTCCGCGGGAGGGACCTCGAGCGTCACGAGCGCCGCCAGCCCCTCGGAGAGCTCGTCCGCGTCGATCCGCAGGGTGAACCCCTCGATCACGCCGGTCTCGCGGAGCCGGTCGACCCGGTCGGAGACCGCCGGCGCGGAGAGGTCGACGCGGTCGGCGATGTCGCTGTAGGGCCGTCGGGCGTCCGCCAACAGCAGCCGGAGGATCTCCCGGTCCGTCTCGTCGAGCGTGCGCATGGGTTCCCTTCCGTCCCGGCGAACAAAAGCGTCGTGACGGGTGCCCGTCGCGTCCCGTCGAGGGAAAGCGAGTTATCCGTGGCGGCCGAAGGGCGGACCATGCGAACGATCGAGATCGACGGAATGGCGTGTGGTGGCTGCGAGGACAGCGTCGTCGACGCGCTCGGCGACGTCCCCGGCGTCGAATCGGCCTCGGCCGACCACGAGGCGGGGACCGCGAGCGTCGAGGGCGACGCCGACGACGACGCCCTCGCGGCGGCGATCGAGGAGGCCGGCTACGAGCCGAAGGTCTGAGCCGCGTCACGCCGAGGCCTCACTCACTCCCTCCCGTCCGGAGCGGGACCCTCGTCCCGCTCGGAACCGTCGTCCGGCTCCTCGTCGGAGGCGGTACCGCTCTCGGAGCTCTCCGTCGCGTCCGAACCGTCGCCGAACAGCGAGCTCGTGAACAGCCCCGCGTCCGCCTCGTCGTCGCCGGACTCGTCCCCGTCGAACCCGTCCTCGTTCGCGTCGCTTCCGGCGGTCTCGCGGCCGTCGCCACCCGACCGGTCGGGACCCGGTGCCCGTCCGGCTCCGCCGCCGAAACCGGGCGCGAGCGGCGGCCGGTACGTGTAGACGAACTCGCCGGAGACGGCGTGGAACGCCCCCGTGTTCGGGTCCTCGACGACGCCGGTGTCGTTGTCGATGGCGAAGTCGACCAGGTCGCGGAGGCCGTCCGCGTACGCCTCCGGGCGGTCGTGTGCCTCCGGCGGGAGCCGAACCCGAGTGATCCACTCGTCGAACTCCGACCGGTCGTCACGGAACGAGAGGTACTCCCGCTCCGCCTCGTCGATCCCGATGAGGCCCTCGTATCGGGCGTATCCCAGCCCGGCGACGCCGAGGAGCCCGACGAGCAGGGTGAGCGGACCGCCGACGCCGCGGAGGGGACCGTACGTTCGCTCGACCGTCTCGGTGACCTGCTGTTCGTCGCCGTCGGACTGGACGCCGGGGTCGGAGACGGTGTAGGTGGCGCCCTCGTGGCTGATCCCGAACTGGACCGACCGCGTGTACGTGACGTTCTCGCCGTTGAGCGTGCCCGCCACCTCGACGTCGGTGACGACGAACGTCTCCGTCTCGCCGGGGGAGGCACCGAGCTCCTCCTCGATCGTCGCGACCCGCTCGTCGATCGCGGTGCTGTTGAGCGTGAACGGCGCCGAGACGGTCTCGCCCGGCCCGACGTCGGTCGCGGTCGTCGAGTCGACCGCCTCGCGCTGCTCCCAGTAGACGGTCCCGCTCTCCTCCCCGCCGACGTTGCGTACGACCAGGGTCGACTCGAGCGTGACGTCGACGGACTCGGCCGAGTCGGCGGTGTAGGTGGTTTGCGCCGCGACGTCGAGCTCGGGGGCGACGCTCGCGAAGTACGTCTCCCGGTTCGTGAGCTCGTCGCCGATGGAGAACACGGGACTCGGCTCCGTCACCTCCGCGCTGTGGACGTACTCGGTCTCGACGTTCCACGAGGAGACGGTCCGCGTCTGCGTCTCCGTGCCGGGGTCGACGTGCGTCGTGTAGACGAGGCCGCCGCCCGCCGCGGCGACGAGGAGACAGACGACGAGGAGAACGGAGAACTGTGCGTCCAGGAACGCCCGGGCCCGGAGCCGCGTCTCGTCCGGGCCGGCTCGCGATCCGTCGGGTCCGATCGGGTCGTCGGGGTCAGGGAGTGTACTCATGGGAGATCACCTGTAGAGCGCACGGAGGAGGCGTCGGTACAGCGGGGTCGTCCGGCGCGACTCGCGGCTCCGGATCCGCGCCGGCTCCCCGCGGAGCAGGAGGAGGCCGGTCAGGAGGATCCCGCCGCCGAGCAGGGCGTTGATCGCGACGAGGGGAACCCACGGGTGGATCCGATACAGGCCGTCGATGACCGCCGGCGGCAACACCGCCAGATAGCGGTTCTCGACGACGAACATCCGGTAGTAGCCCGTCTCCTCGGGCGCCGTGAGCGTCACCGTGGTCGACCCCTCGCCGCGGGGGCCGACCGCGACGCGTTGCGGGTCGACGGTCACGCCCGGGCTGGCGGGTTCGACGTACGTCCGAACGGGGACGAGCCCGGCGTTGGGGACGACGTACTCCAGCTCCTGGCTCGTCCCCCGCTCGATCACGGTGGGGTTGTCGGACTCGAACTCCGCGCTGACGACGCCGTACTCCTGGGTCCCGCCCGGAACCAGCATCGCCGCGGTCGCGGTGCTCATCAACACGAGCGCGAGCACGACGAGGATGAACGTCACCGAGGTGCCGTCGTCGCGGGAGCGGTCGCGTTCCGGCCGGTCGCGCGTCGAGCCCGTCAACAGCCAGTCGGCCGCGTACGCGACCACGGAGAGCCCGAAGAGGACGTACGCCAACCCCTGAGTGCCCTGAAGCGACCGCATCCCGAACGTCACCGCGAGCCATGTCTGGGCGCTCTCGAGTCCCGACTGGAACGCCATGGCGACCGTCCCGAGGTGGGGGATCACCACCACGCTGCCGCCGACGGTGAGCGCCTTCGCGACGATCTCCGTCTCCTGGACGACCGGCTCCCCGCCGTCCTGGTCGGTGAAGGGGTTGTTGTCGCCCTGCGTGATGTAGCCGCGCTCGGTCTCGTCGACGACGCGGTGGGTGGTCAGCCCGCCGCCCTGGATCTCCTGGGCCTCGAAGGTGACCACGTCGCCGACGCCGACCCCGCCGGCGACCGGCGCGGGGATCGCGACGAAGCCGTCGCCGGGGTCGAGCGTGGGCTGCATGCTCCCGGTCTCGACGAAGCTCAGGAGGATCGGCTGTCCGAGGAACTGCCCGACGACGAGCGAGAGTACGGCGATGACGGCCACGACCTGTAAGCCGATCGAGAGGATTCGTCGAGGGGACATGTGTCAGTCAGGAAGCAGTCGCGTTCGACAGAAGGCAATCATCGACGCGTTATAAATTCGCGGATCGTGTCAATCGACTCGGAGGTCGGCGCGGGCCTCGTCATGGAGGGGTCCGTCGTCGAACGCGCCGCCCGCGAGCAGGGCGTACGGCCCGATGAAGGCGAGACAGAACCCGAGGAGGTGGACGTAGAGGTTGATCACGCCGCCCTCGACCGACGCCTCGGCGGGGAACCCGACGACCGGGTACGCGACCGCGAGGGTCGCGCCGACGGCGAGGAGGTCGCCGTCTCCCCGGCGGTCGACCACGCGAGCGAGACCCCCTCGAAGCGAGGGACGGCGCTCCAGCGGGGTCGACAGGACCCCGCGGGCGCCGAGGAGCAGCCCGCCGAGGAGAACGACGGGGCCGACGAGCCCCGCGGGTTCGGTCGAGATCGGCAGCGCCAGGGTCCCGATCCAGCCGACGACGACGAGGAAGGTCGCCGGGAGCAGTCGGACCGGGGCGGACGCGGAGAGCGGGGCGCGTTCGCCGTTCGAGAGGCGTGCGTGGACGAACGCGGCGAACAACAACGGGAGGAGCCCCGCGAAGGCCATGTTCACGCCGGAGAAGCCGAACCCGATCGCGCGCCGCGGGACGGCGAGGTTCAGCGCGGAGAGCACGAACGGAAAGGCGAGACAGAACGTCGCGAACGCGGTGAAGAAGAACCGGCGCTGCCCGCCCGCGACCGCCAGCAGGTAGCCGACGCCCGCGAGCAGCCCGTAGGCGGCGACGTTCGCGAGGAGGTGTGCGGCCTCGAGGTGGACGTAGTGGGCCGAAAACGCCGTGAGCGCGGTCGGCTCGTGATACGCGAACGCGAGCGACCGCCGGGTCGTCTCCGGGAGCGCGAAGACCGCGAGGAGGACGACCGGCACGGCCGACAGGGCGAGGAGGTCGAGCGCGCGGGCTCGCGAGCGGAGTTCCTCGCGAAGCGACGGGTCCGCCCCGTAGACGCCCGGATCGGTCGACGTCGTCCTCACGGGGAATCCCTCGGGAACCGACGGTAAATCCCTGTCGCCGCAGGAACGGGCGACCCGGGGAGACGGAGCGGCGTGGGCGACCCGGGCGGAGTCAGGACCGCGGCATCCGCCGGATGACCGCCAGCCACCCGAGAAGCACAGCGAGAACGCCCATCACGCCCGCGAGCTCCGGGATCCCGAATCCACCCGGCTCCTCGACCGGCTCGGCGTCCACCTCGGACGACGCGCCGTCCTCGGAGGCGGACGACGAGCCGTCGTCGGCCGCATCGGATCCCGAGCCGTCCGCGTCGATCTGCCCGGCGTCGCCGCTCGTATCGGTCCCGCCGCCGGTGCCGCCCTGGCTTCCGCCGTCGCTCGAGTCGGTCCCGTCGCCCACGACGAGGGTTCCGGCCGGGGTTCCGTCGACCGCGAGGTCGTACGCGTCGGCCTCGGCGAAGCCGACCGGGAACGAGACCGTCGTCGACTCGCCGGGTGCGAGCGACACGGTCGTCGACGCGAGCGTCCCGCCGTCGGCGGTGAGCGCCAGGGTTCGCTCGCCGGCCGCGCCGCCCCCGTTCTCGACGGTCGCGGTCACGGTCGTCTCGTCGCCGGTCTCGACGGCCGACTCGGCGAGGTCGGCGTCGCTGACGCGGATCCGGTCGGTGTGGGCCGCGACCGCGAACGTCGAGAACTCCCCCGTGCGCGCGACGAAGTGGACCCGGTCCTCGGAGAGCCCGCGCACCTCGACGCTCTCCTCGTCGAGGACCTCGGTCTCGCGGGGCTCCCAGTCGCCGTCGTCGCTCCGGCGGAAGACGACCACGTTCCCGGGATCGGTCCCGCCCAGCGCGTCCCGGTCGATGCTGAACCGGATGGCCATCTCCTCGACCCCGGCGGGGTCGAAGTCGTACTCGAGCGCGAGGTAGCCGAGCGGAACCGGCTCCTGCGCCGTCTCGAGCGGGCCGGCCTCGGGGAGCGGTTCGGGGGTCCCGCTGGCGTTCATGCGGACGCTTCGCGTCGAGACGCCGTGAAGGTCGAGGCCGTCGAGCGTGAGGTTCGCCCGGTCGATCGACATGCCGTCCGTCTCGAACCGAAGGGTGTCGCCGGGGTCGACGTCGTTCGCCTCGAGTCCTCGCGCCGACGGCCCCGAGCTCGCGACGAGGACCTGCGGGCCGGCTGAGTCGTCGTCGTCGCCCTCGGCGGTGAACGCCGCGTTCTCCGCCGACGCCGGGTCCGTGACGTTCGCGTGGATCGCGAACTCGTCGCCGCTCAGGTACGTGCCCGCCTCCGTCCCGCGCGTGTCGAACCGGAGGCCGACCGAGACCGACTCGTCCGGCCCGAGGGTGACGTCGTTCGACTCGTTCTCGATCGGGCCGTCGTCGGTCACGAACGTCAGGTTCTCGCCCGCGTGTTCGATCCAGACGTCCGCCGTCTCGTTGGCGGTGTAGGTGATCGTGAACACGTCGTCGATCCGCCCGGTCGAGCCGACGTTGACGCCCTCGAAGTCCGCGGAGACGTTGGGGTTCGACGGCGAGACGTCGACGACGATCTCGTCGTCCTCGTTCAGGTAGGCGTACTTCCCGTTGGGGCCGTCCGCGGGCTGGATCGCCACGCGGTCGTCGGCGAGGGTGTCGGCCGGATCGTCCAAGACCGCCGCACCCGTCGCGAACGCGAGCGATCCCGCGGCTACGAGGAGGAGGGCGAGGATCGCGGTGCGGCGGGCGGTGGGCACGGTTTCTGTGAATCGTTACACGTCGAAGGGTGTTGAGTATGTGGAGCTTGAAGTCGTTGAAGGGGTTGCTTGATGGTTAAAATGAAGTATCAAAGTGATCCAAACCGGATAGAAAATATCGCGATGCGAGGAGATAGAGAGATCGATCCGAAATTGATTGGATTTTTATCATTATAATCCCGCTCCCGCTTGAACGACGGTTCGATCGGTTCAGGCCCGGTCTGAAGACCACTCTCCCACCGTTCACGATCGGTCTGAAGGGCCGATCTGCGCGTTTCAATACATAATTTTTCATATGATAATGGGCATTCTCTCGTCGTGAGATCCTCATAATCAGATCAGATAACGACCATATCAGCCGCCTATCGCCGGAAATTTCGGCTTTCCCAGAATCGGTAGTGCCTCCCTTTCGGGCTGTGAGAACCCTCACTAAATTATCACGACCCGAGGATTTATGTTGACAGGATATTATATGTCAGACAGAAATGGCGTCGGCACAGCAGATCGACGGGGGGCCCTCTGACGTCGGAATCGACGTTTCCGACGACGAGCTGTACGACGTGCTCGCGAACCAGCGACGACGGTTCGCGGTGCATCTGTTGAAACGAGAGGAGGAGACGATGGAGATCGGGGAGATGGCCGAGCAGATCGCGGCCTGGGAGAACGACGTCGACATGGCGGAGATCACGGGCAGCGACCGCAAGCGCGTGTACACCGCGCTCCAGCAGTCGCACCTTCCGAAGATGGACCGCGCCGGCGTCGTCCACTTCAACAAGAACCGCGGGGTGGTCGAGCCCACCGACGCGCTCGAGAACATCGACCTCTACATGGACGTGGTGGAGGGCAAGGAGATCCCCTGGAGCGAGTACTACCTCGGCTTGTCGGGGGTCGCGCTCGCGCTCGTGGCCGCGGTGTGGATGGGGGCGTGGCCGTTCACCCTGCTGCCGCCGCTCGCGTGGACCTTGGCGATCGTGGTCGCGTTCGCGTTCTCCGCGATCGCGCACAAGTACTACACCGCGGAGATGAAGGTCGGGGAACTGGAGGAGCCGCCGGAGCTCCAGTGAACCGGACGGGTAGGCAGAACTCGAGGATCCGACGAAGCGCGTCGTTCTCGGGGTGGCGACGACGGTCTGAATCGGATTCAAGCACTCCGTACCGGTCTTCCGGTAGCGCATAACGATGGGTATGGAACACGTTCGAGCGAGTAACGGGGGAACTTCGATATGAAACGACGACGCTTCATCTTACTACTCGGCGGCGCGAGCTCCGGCGCGATGGGTGTCGGTACCGGCGCGTTCAGCAGTATGGAAGCGGAGCGTGGGGTATCGGTGGACGTAGTGGGTAATAGAGAGGCGTTCGTCGGGTATTACGTCCCGAGGGGAGAACCAAATGACGACCAGTACGTCCCGGAAGACGCTCCAAATAGCGGGGATTCAGTAAAGAACGGAGATCGGATTCCACTCGTCGAAGTCAGAAGTCGGTTTAATAAAGAGCAGAAGATCTCATTGGTCGGCGTTCAGATAGAGCAAGGGTATGGAGTGTTGGACAGCGAGAGTTACGAGGTAAAACGAAAATTACCCGACTCCGAGGAAGACGAGTACGAAGACGTCGAGCACGTGGACATCACAGAAGGGACCACGGAACCGGATCCTATCGATACACCGGAAAACGGATTTGGACCCGGTGGATACGAGAGGATCACTGCTGAAGTGGACGGTATCGGGTCGGGAACAGAGGTCGACATGGTGGTGACAGTCACTCTCAAAGGGGTAGAGAGTACTGGAATCGCCGCGCAGTTGTTCGGAGACACGCGGGAGTTCACGATCACCGGAGAAACGATCAGCACGACAGATCTGATCTCTGGCGTGAAGTTCCCTGGGAATTCTGGAAATCCCCAGATACAGACGACCACAGGTGATGGAACGCTCAAGGCAAGAGCCTACTTCCGTCAAAACGGAAACGGAAATTCATCAGATAATATTGAGCGGACTTCTTGGACCGGTGAGATTCCGGTTAACGGTCCCCTCAATCTACGACAGTTTGGAGAACCGAACAACGGACCAACCATCGTCGGAATCGAGATCGACGGAATAGACGGCGTATTCGTCAGATCTAACAAGAATGACGACAACGTAGTCACGCACGGAAACACGGTGAGCGCTGAGCAGGCGTTCGGCAACCAGCTCGTGACTGACGACTGATCGGGGTCGAGTCGAGCGGCAGTAATCCGGTGTGTCGTTCTGAATCGAGAAGCAGTTAGTTGTTGAAATAGAGAAGAGAGAACTCAATTCTGGAGAGAAATATAATATTCCCAATAAGATGGAAATCAAATGTGGTCGTAAGAGGGTCTCAGAGATATGATCGTCATCCGTAGGTAGATCCTGAACGCTCTTCAGGCGTGTTCAGAATCGTTTCAGCCCGATCCAGAGGAAATTCAGTACGACGCAGAATTCTTTCTGCTGACTCATAACGATATGGGATACGTCCCATGGGTGTAGTAGAGCGACCCCGGGTGACACGAGACGTCTCGTGTCCCCGAACGCGGGTCGCGTGCGGACAACAGAGGTAGACCAACCATGGAACGACGCAAGTTCATCATCGGCGCAGGTGCATTGGCAACGGGTAGTTCGGCTGCAGTGGGAACGGGAGCACTTAGTTCACAGAGTTCTACCCGTTCAGTTAGTGCTGCGGTAGTCAACGATAATAATGGGCTAGTGGGCTTGAACATCGACGACAGTTCGCTGGAAAATACCGAGTACGCCTCGCATCAGAATGGACAGCTTACTCTGACTTTTGAAGGGGCTTCCAATAGTGGATCGTTTTCGTCAAGTGATGGGCTCAATCCCGATTCTACGCTCTACTTTGATAATGTCTTCCAGATTCGAAATCAAACTGAGGATACCCTCGCGATAGATATTGATAAGAGTGGGCTGGACAATTCAAGTGCGTTCACATTTTACGGAGCGTGGACTAACGGGAAAAATATGAATCGCGATAGCGATTGGAACGGTCAGACTAACGCTGGGCAGGGTGTTAATATCGGTGTCAAAATTGAAACACCTGATAATGTTAATGCCGGTTGGGAGTCGGGGAACATCGTGATTAACGCCGAAGATCCCGGCGATCAAAATAACAACTGATCGACTAATATAGACAATCTATTGTGGGGGGGGGTTCTTAAATAAATATGGCAATAAACTCGGTTATTTTATATTACACTCAATATTTAGCTCTTGAAATTATAAATTCTTTCAGATATTCTTATACGATCTCCGTATCCACCTCCACAGATGGACGACCATTCTTACGAACCCGACTCGAACGGGCGCGTGACCGCTCCTCTGTAGGGGTTCGACAGCCGTGGGGTCGTTATCGGTGCGGCCGCCATCCTGGTTCGGCCTGTTGATCGCACACATTATTTCTGAGCCTTGTTTAGACGCTCCCGGAACGTGGGTTAGCGCCTATGTTGACTGAACGGGACCCGCCTGTGAGAGGCTCTCAGTTTGATTTTCTTCTTCGATAGAGGCTGTTTCGCTCTATCCACACCGCGTCTAAACAAGGCCTTATTTCTGTATGTAATAAACGCCGAGTCGAAATCTATGAATACATAGTACACATAGCATACATCATGGGCACGATCTCCACTCGAGTCCCCGAAGACCTCGAATCTGAACTCGAGGCGTACCTCGAATCCGAGCGCCTCGATCGGAGCACTGCGGTCAGGAAGCTCCTCGCGGAGGGCCTCGAGGACTGGCGGAGGGAACGCGCTCTCGATCGGTTCACGGCCGGCGAGATCTCGCTCACCAGGGCCGCCGACCTCGCGGACCTGTCGGTCTGGGAGTTCACGCATCTGGTCGAAGAGTCCGACGCCGCGTGGGTCTCGAGTGACCACCTCGAAACCGACCTCGAGGACCTGTGAGCTGGGTCCTCGACGCGACTCCGCTGATCTACCTCGCGAAGGCGGAGCGACTGGCGATCGTCGAGACGCTTTCGGAACCACGGCTCGTGCCGGAGCCGGTGTACGACGAGGTGGTGACCGAGGGGATCGAGGCGGGTTACGATGACGCGCGCCGGATCGAGCAGGCCGTCGAGGAGGGACATCTCGAGATCGTCGAGGTCGATCTCGACGACTCCGCGATCGCGACGCGACTGGACCGGCATTCGGGCCTGAGCGACGCCGACGTCTCGGTGCTCGGGTGTGCCAACGCGCGCGACGCAGTCGCGGTGATGGACGAGGCGGCGGGCCGATCGGCCGCGGAAGTCGAGGGCATCGAGACGCGCGGGACCGCGTACGTGGTCCTCTCGGCGGTGAAACGCGGGGAGCTATCACCCGATCGGGGGCGCGAGACGATCGACGCGACGATCGAGCACGGGTGGTACGTCGCTCCGGACCTGTACACGAGGATCGTCCGGAAAATGGAGTCGTTCGAGTGATCGGATCGATCTACTCCTCGTTCTCACCGTCCTCGTCGTCATCACGTTCCGCCCGCAACACCTCGTCCGCGAATTCCCGGATCCGTACCTTCTCCTCGGCGCTCACGTCGACGGCCTGCGCGCTCTCGAGTTGCCCGTTCACGACCGCGTTCTGCTGTGGGCCCCACACCTCCGGCGGGTGTTCCTCGATGTACTCCGCCCAGCGAAACACCTGTTCGTAGCGCGGCGGTCGCTCGGGACCGTCGTCGTCGGCATCAGGCGTTCGTGAGTCGGTCATAGCGGTCCTCGACGTCGAGTCGTTCCACCCAGCCTTCGAGGCGAGGCGTGGAAAGCGTTTCTCCGAACACCGTGTAGAGATGTGCGGCGTCCTCGAGGTCGGTCCGGCCGCCGAGCGAGAGCTTGTACGCGATCTGAAGCTCCAACGGCCCGATCGGGATCGTTTCGTCGCCGACGTGTGCGTCGATCGCGTTCTCCAGGGAGGCATGATCGAACTCGTCACCGGGGAACTTCACCTCCAAGTGCGGGGTCATCTCGCCGTCCGGCGCGACCCAGATGTTCGTTCCGTTCGCGAGGTTTCCGTACGTCTCCGAGAGCGGCATGGCTGGACCCCAGTATCCGTCGCGTTCGAGTTCAACCACGAGCTCGTCGATCCGTTCCGACGAACATCGCTCGATGAACACGTCCACGTCCTCGGTGGATCGTGACCGTCCGGCGAGGA
Source organism: Halorubrum aquaticum (assembly GCF_900113615.1). Taxonomy (GTDB): domain Archaea; phylum Halobacteriota; class Halobacteria; order Halobacteriales; family Haloferacaceae; genus Halorubrum; species Halorubrum aquaticum. Next base: position 153,628 of record NZ_FOPZ01000003.1, on the reverse strand, counting down.
TCGCGACGTAGCCCGCCACGAAGACGTGGTCGACGTCGAGCCGTGAGAGGACCCGAGAGAATCCGATCGCGAGCTCGTCGAGGCGATTGGGCTCGCGATCGACGACGAGTCCACGGTCGGTGAGTTCGACGCCACCCATACCGGCTCGTCGAGACGAGTGCCGATAAACCTCCGTGACGCCCTAGACCGTTGACGCTCCCAAGTCGATCCCGTTCAGATGCGTTTTTGTATCCGGCGGCCACACCCCCAAGCATGGACGACCACTCCCACGAGCCCGACCCGGACAAGCGCGTGACCGCCCCGATGCAGGAGTTCGGGGGCCGCGAGGTCGGCATCGGCGCGGCCGTCACCCTGATCGGGCTCCTCCTCGCGTACGTGCTGCCGGCGCTGCTGATCTGACGCCGGACGAGCAAGGACTCGGTCGAGAAACGTCTTTTCGAACCTACCGCGGGTACCACGCCAGCGGGTGGTCCGCGATGAGGTCGATGCTCACCGACTGGTCGAGTTCGAACTCCTCGACGTGGTTGTGCAGGCAGTGGACCGCCTCGCCGGAGTCGAGTTCGACCCGGTAGATGAACGAGGGACCGACGTACTGTCTGGAGACGACGACGCCGTCGGCGACGTCCTCGTCGGCGGGCGTCGCCCGCAGGTCGTCGGGCCGGACGAGCACGTCGACGGGCGCGCCGTCGTAGGTCGTGTCGTACCCCTCCAGCGTGGCGGCGTTGAACCGGCCGACGCCGGTCTCGACCTGCCCCTCACGGAGGCTCCCCTCGAGGAAGGAGGCCCGCCCGAGGAAGGAGGCGACGAACTTCGACTCGGGCCGCTCGAAGACGGTCTCGGGGCGACCGACCTGCTCGATGGAGCCGTCGTTCATCACGGCGACGCGGTCGGAGATGGAGAGCGCCTCCTCTTGGTCGTGGGTGACGGAGACGGCGGTGACGCCCGCGGCCTTCAGGATGCGGCGGACCTCCTCGCGCATCTCGACGCGCAGGCGCACGTCGAGGTTCGAGAACGGCTCGTCGAGGAGGAGCACGTCCGGCTCGGGCGCGAGCGACCGGGCCAGCGCGACCCGCTGTTTCTGCCCGCCCGAGAGCTGGTCGGGCGTCTTCCCGCCGTGGTCGGTCATCTCGACGAGTTCGAGCAGCTCGTCGACGCGGGCGCTCGTCTCCGCCTCGTCGGCGTCGCTCAGCCCGAACGCGATGTTCTCGCGCACGGAGAGGTGCGGGAAGAGCGCGAAGTTCTGGAAGACGATCCCCACGTCGCGACGCTCGGGCTCGACGAAGGCGTTTCCGGCGTCCGCGTCGGCCACCGTCTCGCCCGCGAGCGCGATCGACCCCTCCGTCGGCTCCTCGAGCCCCGCGATCATCCGGAGCGTCGTGGTCTTCCCGCACCCGGACGGGCCGAGGAAGGTGAGGAGCTCGCCCGATCGGACGTCGAGTGAGACCCCGTCGACGGCTCGCTCGGGGCCGAACTCCTTCGAGACGTCCGAGAGCGTCAACACGGAATCGGCCTCGGATCCGGTCTCCTCGGTGGAGGAGCCCTCGACCGAGTCGGTCACTTGCGACCCGTCGTCACGCGGACCCGCCTCGTCCGCGACGGCCCCCTCGGCAGTCGCCGACGCGGACGACGCGCCGGGCGCGCGATCCGTCACCTGTCGTGAGTCCGTCCCTTGTGAGTGAGCCATGTGAGTTCGAACGCCGATCGAAGCGGCGTCCGGTCGTTGGGTCATGTATTTTAGGAGAACCTAAAAGCGTGTCGCTCGCGGCGGCCCGTGAGGAGGACACGAGGAGGTCGGTGACTGGAGTGTGGCTCGTCGAGCGGCGGGAGATACGCGAGACCGGGGATATCGGGCGGTTCGGGCGATTCGGACGGTTCGGGCGATCCGGGGGGTTCGGACGGTTCAGGCGAGCTCGCGCTCGATCACGCCGCGGAGTTCACGGATCGAGTCGGCGTCGACCGCGATCGACTCCCCGCCGACCGACAGCGACAGCGTCCCGTCCGCCGTCACGTCGCCGAGCCGGAACACGGGGAGGTCGCCGGCCAGATCGGCGACCGCTTCCGGGTCGGTCGTCTGGACGACGATCCGCCCGGGCGTCTCCTCGAAGGCCGCCGCGTGGTCCGCCAGCGTCACGTCCGCGCCCGCGTCGTCGTCGACGAGCTCCGCGAGCGCGACCGCGAGCCCGCCGTCGCTGACGTCGTGGCTCGCGAGGGTGGCCTCGTGGCGCGCGACCGCCGCGAGCGACGAGACGATCGCGGCGGGGTCGTCGGGCAACGCCGGGAAGCGGTCCGACCCGCCGGCCGCCGCGAGGTACGCCGAGCCGCCGAGTGCAGCCTCGGAGTGCCCCACGAGGAGGAGTTCGGAGTCCTCGGCGGCGTCGCCGTCGAGCCGGGCTGGCGGCGCGTCGTAGCCCGCGCGCGTGCCGAGCACCGCGAGCGTCGGCGTCGGCGGGATCGGCCCCTCGACGCTGTCGTTGTACAGCGAGACGTTGCCGCCGACGACGGGGGTATCGAGGGCGGCACACGCGTCCGCGAGCCCGTCGACGATCGCCTCGAAGCCGCCGTACACCTCCGGCTTCTCCGGGTTTCCGCCGTTCAGACAGTCGACCGCGGCGAGGGGGAGCGCGCCCTTCGCCGCGAGGTTCGTCGCGTTCTCCAGTGCGACCGCGCGCGCACCGTCGTAGGGCGCGACGCTCGTCCAGCGGGGGTTCGCGCCCGAGGAGAGCGCGAGCCCGACGCCGGTCGCGTCCCCGTGCCGATCGTCCTCGTTCCGACCGTCCCCGCTCCCGTCGTCGACCGGCTCCGGATCGTCCGGGGTCGCGCCCGTGGCCGCCTCGCGCATCGCGACGATCGCGGCGTCGTCGCCGGGCTTCATCGCGGTCCGCGTCCCGACCTCGTGGTCGTACTGCCGGTACACCCAGCGCTTGCTGGCGGCGTTGGGGTCCGAGACGACCGCCTCGAAGGCCTCCTCGAGGTCGGGATCCGGGAGATCGTGGTCGGGCTCGGCCGGCTCCGTCGAGGGGAGGTCGTTCATCGGCGCGCCGTCCGCGAGGAACTCCGCGTCGACGTCGACGACGGTCTCGCCCTCGAACGTACAGACGTAGTTACCCTCGGTCACCTCACCGATGACCGAACAGCCGAGGTCGAACCGCTCCGCGAGGTCGCGCACGCGGTCGACGTTTTCGGGGTCGACCTCGTAACACATCCGCTCCTGGCTCTCGGCGAGGAGGATTTCCAGGGCGTTCATGTTCGGCTCGCGCTGGTGGACCGCCTCGAGGTCGATCGACGCGCCGAGCCCGCCCTTCGCGACCAGTTCGGAGGAGGCTCCGCCCAGCCCGGCCGCGCCGAGGTCGCGCGCGGCGACGATCAGGTCCTCGTCGACGAGCGCCTCGTTGCACTCGATCAGCCGCTTTTCGGCGTAGGGGTCGCCGACCTGGACCGCGGGCCGGTCCTCGGTCTCGGCGTCCTCGGCGAGGTCCTCGCTCGCGAAGGAGGCCCCGCCCAGCCCGTCGCGGCCGGTCGCGTTGCCGACGAGCACGAGGGCGTTGCCGGGCTCCTCGGCGGTCGCGGTGACGAGGCGGTCCTCGTTCGTGACGCCGACGCAGGCGACGTTGACGAGCGGGTTGCCCTCGTAGCCGTCGTGGAAGGCGACGCTGCCGCCGACCGTGGGGACGCCGATACAGTTGCCGTAGTGGGAGATCCCCTCGACGACGCCCTCGAAGAGGTATCGCGACTCCTCGCTCCCGAAGCCGCCGAAGTACAGCGAGTCGAGCAGGGCGATCGGGTACGCGCCCATGCTCATCGTGTCGCGGACGATGCCGCCGACGCCGGTGGCCGCGCCGTCGAACGGGTCGACGTAGGAGGGGTGGTTGTGGCTCTCGATGCCGAACGTGACGTAGGTGTCGCCGTAGTCGTCGGCGTCGCGCGCTCCGGCCGGCGCGTCGGCCGCCTCGGGGGTCGGCAGCGCGAGCACGGCGGCGTCGTCGCCGGGGCCGACGACGACCTGGTCGCCCTCGCTCTCGAAGGCCGACAGCAGGGGCCGCGAGGAGCGGTACGCGCAGTGTTCACTCCAGAGGTTCTCGAACAGCGCGGCCTCGGCCGCCGTCGGCTCCCGGCCGAGCTCCGCGGCGACGAGCTCGTGGTCCGGCTCGGACAGACTCATTCACTTACGTGGTTATCGAGCCGGTTCTAATGCTTTTCTATGCGCACGTTCGTGGGTATTGTCGCGATGTCTTCGCGGATGACTCCGCCGAAGCGCCGGCGACGCCACCGCTTCCGGGAAGTCGCTATCGACCCCGCAACCCGAGCAGCTCTCGCGTCTCCTCGGGAGTCGCCACGGGGCGATCCAGCTCCTCCGCGATGCGCGCCGCCCGCGCGACCAGGTCCTCGTTGCTCGCGAGTTCCCCCCGCTCGTAGTACCGGTTGTCCTCCAGCCCGACCCGGACGTGCCCGCCGAGCAGCATCGACTGCGTCGTCATCGGCAACTGGTGCGGGCCGAACCCGATCACGTTGAACTCGACGCTCTCGGGGAGCGCCTCCACCCGATTCACGAGGTTCCGCGGGTGCGGCGGCGACGTGGTCCCGCCGCCGAAGAGCAGGTTGAGGTACGGCGGCTCCTCGAACTCCTCGAGGATCGCGAGCGACTCGTTGAGGTGGCCGTCGTTGAACACCTCCAGTTCGGGTTTGATCCCCCGATCCCGCATCTCGTCGTGGAGCGACGAGACGAGCCCGCGGGTGTTCTCCGAGGTGAGCCGCTCGTAACGGTTGAGCGGGCCCATGTCGAGCGACGCCATCTCCGGGGCGGGGTCGGTCCGGAGCGGCTCGTGACGGAGGTCGTCGGGGGCGGCGGTGCCGCCCGTCGAGTGCTGAATGACGACGTCGTCGGTCGCCTCGCGGACCGCGTCGGTCACCTCCTGAAACCGCTCGGCCGAGAACGCGCGCTCGCCGTTCTCACGGCGCGCGTGGAGGTGGAGGACGCTCGCGCCCGCCGCCTCGCAGGCCGCCGCGGCCGCGGCGATCTCGGAGGGCGTCTCCGGGAGGCCCGGATGCGCCTCCTTCCCGTGGACGCCCCCGGTGAGCGCCGCGGTGATAACCACCGGCTTCCTGTCGAGGTACTCGGCGTAGGTCATCGCTCCTCGTTCTCGTCGATATCCACGCCCGCCTCCGCCTCAGGCGCGACGTAGAACTCGCAGTCGGCTTCCGGGTCGAGCCCGTGCCGGGCGTTACAGACGTCGGCCCGCATCGGTTGGACGAACGACCCCGTGACGGTACAGAACGCGCGGGCGACCTCGAAGGACCGTCCGTCGCCCTCCTCGCGGTACTCCAGGTGTGGACACGTCTCGCTCATGCCCGGTCATCGGGGACGAGGGGCTTGAAACCACGCCCCGGAGACGCCGTTCCGCCGCTCGGCCGCGCCACCGACGGGATTTAACCGGCCGCCCGAAAAGGACGGGGCATGGAGCCGGTCGACGACTGGCGGACGGCGATCGAGCGGGCCGGCGAACTCACCGGGCCGATCGCCGCCGCGATCGTCGAGGAACACGGCGACCGCGGGAAGCGCGCGATCGAGGCGGTCGGGGAGGGCCGGGTGAAACGCTATCGGGATTTCACGGTCGTCGTCGGCCACGAGGACGAGTACGTCGTCGAGGACGGGGGCTGTGACTGTGCGGACGCGACGTACAACCTCGACCCGGAGGACCCGGCCGAGCGCTGCTGGCACGCCATCGCCGTCGACGTCGCGGACGCGCTTGACGCGGTCGACCACCACGACATGTGGTACTCCGAGGTCCGCGAGTTCCTGTGAGTGGCGTCCGGACCGCCGATCGACGAGCAACCGCGGACCCCGGATCTCCGGAATTTCACCCGAACGAGCCGGTCGTTCTCGTCGTTTCAGGTCGAGAGAGTCGAAAACGTTTACAACCGCCGCCGGTCTGACCTACTGTATGGCGGACTGTCCACTCGCCGACGACTGCCCCAGTTTCGACGAACGGATCCAGGGCATGGGGTGTCAACACTACGGCAACAAGGGGGGTGCCGAGTGGTGTAACCACTACGACATGCCGATCTACGAGCTCAAACAGCAGCCGGTCCAGCCCGGCGAGGAGGTCGTCGTCGAGGTCGACGACATCCACGAGAGCGGAGCCGGCGTCGGCCGCACCGACGACGGCTTCATCGTGCTCGTCGACGGGCTGCTCCCGCCCGCCCGCGCCGTGGTGTCGATCCACCGGGTGAAATCCAGCCACGCGACCGCCCAGGAGGTGATCGAGCGGCTCCCCGACGACCCCGACGAGGAGGGAGAGGAGGGAGACGACGCCGACCGCGGCGAGGGAGGCGACGAGGACGACGAGGACGAGGGTCGCCCGAGCCGCACCGACCGCGAGCGGCTCGGCAGCCGCGAGAACTTCTGGGGCAGCTGAGACGGGTCGGGGCCGGATCACCCCACGGACAGTCCACACGCCGCCGATCCGGTCCCGAACCGTCCCCGATCCGATCGATCGCCGTTCCCCGGCGAAACCGCCGTTTTTTCACCGCCCGTCTCGTCGGCCGAAGCATGGTCGCAGACGACGCCTCGTCCGCTGGCGACGCGGGAGACGTCGACGACGCGGGAGACGTCGACGCCGCCGAACTGTTAGCGCGTGCCGGCTTCGACGCCGACGCGAGCGTGCTCACCGAGCGGCAGGCCGAGGTCCTCGCGCTCCGCGAGCGGGGGCTCCGCCAGTCCGACATCGCCGACCGGCTCGGGACCTCCCGCGCGAACGTCTCCAGCGTCGAGGCGAGCGCGCGCGACAACGTCGAGCGCGCGAAGGAGACGGTCGCGTTCGCCGAGGCGCTCTCCGCGCCGGTCCGCGTCGAGATCCCGGAGGGAACCGACCTCTACGACGCGCCCAAACGCGTGTACGACGCCTGCGACGAGGCGGGCGTGAAGGTGAGCCAGACCGCGCCGGACCTGATGAAGACGATCGGCGAGCGCGCCGGCGACGCGGTGTACGGCCGGGAGGTCCGCGAGCGACTGCTCGTCACGGTCGCCGCCGACGGCCGGATCCGGGTGCGGTGACGTGGCGGCGGTCCGTCACGCGAGTCCGCCGTCTCACTCCTCGATCCGCTCGGCGACGCCCACGAGCGTCGCGCCCGCGGTGACGGTCGACTCGCGGGCGACCGAGTAGACGATCCCGTCGCGGTCCGCCTCGGCGACCTGGAGCGTCTCGAAGGTCGTCGGGTCGTACACCTCGCCGAGCCGCTCCCCGTCCGTCACCTCGTCGCCGATCGCGAGGTCGGGCTCCGCCCGGAACAGCCCGGAGTCGGCCGCGGTCACCCGTCCGAGGTGGTTGCGGGCGACGGTTCCATCCCACGGGGCGGGGTCGCCGGCGAGTACGCCCTCGCGTCGCAGGACGCCCACCATCCCGTCGACGCCGGTCTCGACCGCCTCCTCGACGACCTCGCGGCTGTGGGCGAGTTCGGGCGTGATCGTCGGGATCCCCTCGCGGGTCGCGGCCACGCGGAACTTCCCGCCGAAGTTCCGCTCGGCCCACTCCGTGTCGGCGTCGTCGCCGGCGGCCTCCGCCAACAGGAGGTCGGTGCCGAACGCCTCCGCGAGGCCCCGGCACTCCTCGTCGCCGCGCATGTAGACGGTGTGGGTGAGCATGTTCGGCGACCCGGTGTGGAGGTCGACGACCGCGTCGGCCGCGCTCGCGAACGGCCAGAGCCGCGCGGCCATCCGCTCGTGGAGCGTCCCGTCGGGGTCGCCCGGCCAGCAGCGGTTCATGTTGGCGTTGATCGAGTCGAGCGACTCCGGCGTCGTGTACGAGACGCGATCGAACGTGAGCGGGTCCGCCACCGGGACGCTCACGAGCGTCCCGCGAACGTCGTCGTCGATCCCGTCGCCGAGATCGGCGGCGTCATCGTCCGCTTCGCCCGTCAGCCGACCGTGAAGCCGCCGGAGGACCGCCGCGCCGTTCACCTCCCGGCCGTGTTGGGCAGCCTGCGCGTAGACGACGGGGCCGCCGTCGTCGGGAACGTCGAGCTCGGGACCCTCCTCGCCGTCGACGAGGGTTCCCTCGCCGTAGACGTGGACGGTCGTGCGGATCGGGACGCCGGACGGGAGCCGTGCGAGGACGAGCTCTCGACTGTCGTGCATACCCCAGCGTTGGTCCCGACTCGGTTATAAATCGGGGTCGCGGCCGGCGGTGACCGAGTCGCGAGCGATGGGGATCGACGACGCTCGACCGAGGCGGCGGAGCCGGTTCCCGATCACGGACGCTAAGGCCGTGCGGCGAGGAGCGTTCCACGAGATGCGGGTCACCCTCCTCGGAACCGGCGACACCACGGGGACGCCCACCGTCGGCTGCGACTGTGACACCTGTCGCGAGGCGCGCGATCGCGGGGTGTCGCGCTCGCGGTTCTCGGTCCACGTCGAAAACGAGCGGACCGGCGAGTCGCTGCTAATCGATTTCAGCCCCGACTTCCGGAGCCAGTTCCTGGACAACGACGTGGGGCTGCCCGACGCCGGGATCGTGACGCACATCCACTTCGACCACCTCGACGGCCTCGGCAACGTCTACCGGCTCGTCGACGGGCTTCCCGTCCACGCGCCGAGCGGGACCGACCCCGCGACCGACGAGAGCGTCGCCGAGACGGTCCGCCGGAAGTACGACTACCTCGAGGACCGGATCGGCGTCCACTCGCGCGAGCCGCTCGAGCCGTTCGAGACCTGCGGGTTCGAGGTCCGGTTCGTCCCCGTCGACCACCCGCCGCTTCTGTGTTTCGGCGTCGTCGTCGAGGATCCGGAGACGGGCGGGAAGCTCTCCTTGACGGGCGACACGAGCTACGACGTTCCCGAACGCTCCCGCGAGGCGCTCGCCGACCCGGACCTCCTGCTCGCCGACGCCATCGTCCCCGCCTCGCTGTGTGAACACCACCCGATCGGCGGGCGACACGAGGGACCCGACGGCGTCCCGCGCACGTTCGGCACGAAGCACATGACTCGCGAGGGCGCGCTCGCGCTCGCCGAGGACCTGAACGCCGACCGGACGCGGCTGGTCCACCTCGCGCACTTCTACCCGCCGGAGGAGGCGTTCGCGGAGCCGCTCGCGGTCGACGGCGAGACCTACGAGTTGTAGCGAGACGACGGTCGCTCACGACCGCGGTCGTTCGCGCTCACTCGTACTCGCTCCCGACGACCTCGCGGATCCGCTCGGCGGTCACCGGCCCGACGCCCTCAACCTCGAGCAGGTCGTCCTCGGGCGCGGTCATCACGGCCTCGACCGAGCCGAAGTGCTCGAGCAGCGCGCGGGCGGTGATCGGGCCGATGTCGGCGATCGAGGAGACGACGTACTCCTGTTGTTCCGCGCGGGTCTTCGTCGTCTTCTCGCCGTGGACGCTCACCTCGCGGTCGCGGGTCTCCTGTTCGCGCCGAGCGATCGTCGCGAGCAGTTCCGTGGTGTCGGTCTCGCCCTCGGTCCGGAGGACGCTGATCCCGAAGTCGACCGCGAGCGACGCGAGCGCGCCGCGGATCGCGTTGGGGTCGATGTCGCGCTGTCCGTAGAGGTTCGTCCCTTCGACGACCAGCACCGGTCTGGCGTACGCCCGCGACAGCTCGCCGACCTGCTCGAACATCGAGCGGTCGGAATCGAGCATGGAGTCGACGAAGTCCGCCGCCGACTTCCGCTCGACGGCGACACGGTCCGAGAGCACGTAGTCGCCGACGGCGAGCGTCTCCAGACGGGTGAGTAGCCCGTCGTGCGTCGAGAGCGTCTTCGCGATGGAGGAGTCGAGCTCGCGCTGGTCGATCACGACCTCGACGCCCTCGTCGGCGCCGGCGGTCGCGACGACGCCGTCGGCGGCGTCCGCGGAGTCGGCGTCCGAAGTGGCCTCGTCGCTCTCTCGCGCCTCGCCGGCGAAGTCGGTGAGGCCGGCGTCCGTCGAGGCGGCTTCGTCGTCGGTCGGCGTATCGTCTGCTTGCGGGCCATCGCCGCTCTCGTCGTCGCCGTCGGTTCCGTCGTTCCCGTCGGTTCCGACGTCTCTCCCGTTCCCGGCGAACGCGTCGAGTCCGGCTTGGCCGTCGTCGCCGACGGTCCCCTCGATGTCGTCGGTGGCGGCCTTGAGGTCGGCGAGCTGGCTGGCCATCTCCTTCTCGCGTCGCCTGGAGATCCAGAAGAACGCCTCGTCGCGGGTGTCCTCGGCCATCAGGACGACGACTTTCCCCTCCGCCTGCCGGCCGGTCCGTCCCTTGCGCTGGATCGACCGGATCGCGGTTGGGACCGGCTCGTAGAAGCAGACGAGGTCGACCTCGGGGACGTCGAGGCCCTCCTCGGCGACGCTCGTGGAGACGAGCACCTCGAACTCGCCCTGCTTGAACTCCTCGAGCGTCTCCTGTTGTTGTTTCTGGGTCATCCCGTCCGACCCCTCCTTGTCGCCCTGGCCGACGAACTTCCGGACGTCGAAGCTCGCCTCCAGGAACTCCACGAGCGCCTCCGCGGTGTCGCGCGACTCCGTGAAGAGGATCGCGCGCTCGCCCTCCTCGATCCCGAGCGTCTCCGCGAGCAGGATCCGCGCCTGCGAGAATTTGGGGTGGAGCCCGTCGAACGACTCGGCCTTCCGCATCGCCTCGCGGACCTTGGGATCGGCGACCATCCGCTGGCTCGCCTTCGACGCGCCCGAGGAGCGGGCGGCCTCGCGTTGGCGCTCGAAGTAGCGCCGGACCGACTCCACCGACTGCGTCTCGACCAGTTCGACCGCCCGGCGGAGCTTCATCACCTCGGCGTGGGTGCTCATTCCCTTGTACCCGTCCGACTGGTCGTTGTCCATCATCCGCTTCAGCTTCCCGCGCATCTCGTTGAGGTCGCGCTGGGAGAGGTCCGGGCTCGTCTTGTTCGTCACGCCGAGCGACTTCAGCTTCTCCAAGCGGCCCGTTATCACTTCGTTGAGCGCGTCGCGGATCTCGAGGACCTCCTCGGGGAGCGTGACCCGCTCCCAGCGCACGTCGGTGTCGTGGGTGTACTCGTCGACGTCGGCGTCCTCCTCCGTCATCACCTCCACGTTCGTCAGCCCGAGGTTCTCACAGACCGTCTCTATCTCCTCGATGTCGCCGCCGGGGGAGGCCGACATCCCCGTCACGAGCGGGTCGGCGGCGTCGGCGTGGTACCGCTCGGCGATGTACACGTACGCGTAGTCGCCGGTCGCGCGATGACACTCGTCGAAGGTGAGGTGGGTCACGTCGCGGACGGAGATCCGGTTGCCGACGAGGTCGTTCTCGATCACCTGCGGCGTCGCGATCACGACCCGGGCGTCCTCGAACAGCGCCGCGCGGTCGTCGGGCTTCACGTCGCCGGTGAACACGACGATCTCGTCGTCCGGGATCGTCGTCGCCTCGCGGTAGAAGTCGGCGTGCTGCTGGACGAGCGGTTTGGTGGGTGCCAGAAACAGCGCCGTCCCGCCCGCCTCGTGTAGCCGTCTCGCGGTGACGAGCAGGCTCACCGTGGTCTTGCCGAGGCCGGTCGGGAGACACACCAGGGTGTGGTCGTCGAGCGCGGCGTCCGCGAGCCGCAGCTGGTAGCGGCGGGACTGGAGGAAGTCGTCGACGAGCAACGGGTGGTCTATTCCTGTGACCTCGGTCGCCATCGGCGACGCTTCGCCGCCATCGGCCTAAAGGCTTCGCGAAGCGGGGTGAAAGTTATCGGTCGCCGGGGGCGTCCTCCCGGATCTCCTCCGGCACGTCCTCGTCGACCAACTTCGCCCACTCGACGAGCCGGTCTCCGGACGGGGTTTGCGTGCTCATCGGCTGACGGATCTCCGTGGTTCGTATTAACACTTACCCCGATTCCAGCTTCGCCGGGATCGGTTCGGACCGGCACGGCCCCCGCGCCGCGGACGCGACTCGCACGCCTTTTAGGGTTCACGCGCCTCGGCCCGGCATGAGCAAGCTCGATGAGTTCCTCGCCGGCGACCGGCTCGACGACGTGGTGTTCTACCTGAGCGACGCGTTCCTCGACGACGACTCGCGGCTCCGGAAGGTCGGCACGGAGACCGACGACGGGGTCCGCCTCGTCCTCGACGGCGAGACCGGTCGCTCGGCGTTTCAGGCGGGCACGGGCATGGGTGCGATGGAGTTCGCGAAGGAGGCGATGGCCGCCGAGGGTCGGATCGCCCGCTCGCTCGACGGCGGCGAGTGTCCGTTCGCCGGAGGCGACGCGGAAGCCGACGCCGAAGGCGACGACGACGACGACCACGACGTCCGGTTCGTGTTCGCGTTCGCCGAGGGCGAGAACCCCGAAGTGGGAGGCCTCTACGCCGAGGGCGACGTGATCCACGCGTACGCGCACTGTACCTGCGGGGAGAGCTACTCGCAGAAGTGGGTCATCGGCGATCGGGCGTAACACGACCGTCGAAGCGTGAGGGACCGAGTCGGGGAAATCGCTATGCTCTCGGCGGCCCGAGATAGGGCATGGATCCCCTCGGATCGGTCTCCGATACCGTCTGGCGGCGGCACGCGAACCCGAAGAGCGGGTGGAGCCGGGTCCTCGTCACGCCGGTGCTGCTGTACGCCGTGTACCGACGTGACGGGCGGATCGCCGCGCTCGCGCTCGCATTCACCGTGGTGAACCCCGTCCTGTTCTCGCCGCCCGCGACCGACGACGCGTGGATGACCCGCGTCGTGCTCGCCGAGCGGTGGTGGATCGACGAGCGCGAGGAGGCCGTCCTCTCGCGTTCGTATCCCGCCGTCCTCAACCTGATCAACCTCCCCGTCTTCGCGTACGCGTTTCTGTCCGCGTATCGGAAGCGGCCGGTGCGAGCCACGCTCGCGGGACTGGCGTCGATCCTGTTGAAACTCCGGTTCGTCGACGAGCTCGTGCGTCGGTACGACGCGGAGAGAGCGGGATCGAGCGGGGAGTGAGGACCGGAGGACGATCCTCAGTTCCCGGTCCAGCGCAGGATCGCGAGCGTGCCCTCGAAGAGGACGATCATCGTGAGCGTGACGATGATCGGGGCCATCCCGGTCGGGTCGGGGCTGAACAGGAAGGCGATCCCGAGGAACGACCCCCAGAAGATGAGGCGTTTGTCCTGTAGCCACTGCCGCGTGACGAGGTTCATCATGATCGCGAGCATGATGAAAAGCGGGATTTGGAAGACGATCGCCATGAACGCCAGCATGATCACGATCAGGTTGAACGTCTCCGCGAGCCCGAAGGCGATCGTCGCCGCGTCGGAGGTGTAGGTGGTGAAATACGAGAAGATCGCGGGCAACACGAGGAAGTGCGCGAACGCGATCCCGATCCCGCCGAGAACGAGGCTCGTCGGGACCGCCGCGAGGTAGTAGCGCCGCTCGTTCTCGTAGAGGCCCGGCTTCATGAACCGGTACGTCTGGTAGACGAACGCCGGGAGGCCGACCACGACGCCCGCGAGACCGGCGACCTTCAGCCGCGTCAGGGGCAGTTCGAGCGGCCCGTACAGCCGCGGCCGGTTCTCGAGCGGCGCGGGGATGTGGTAGCCCCAGAAGTAGTTGATGAGCTCAGTCGACTCCGTCACCGCGACGAGCGTCGCGAGCCCGCCGAAGAGGAAGACGACCGCGAGCCGCCGCATCATCTCCTCGATGTGCTCCGCGAGCGGCATCTCCTCGTCGGTCTCCGGACCCTGTATCCCGCCCAGGTCCTCGGCGTCGCCGGCGGTCGCCGGCGTGCCGCCGTCCGTGGCGTCGTCTTCGTCGTCGCCGTCCGTGGTGTCGTTCTCGTCCGTGTCGTCTTCGTCTTCGCCGTCCGTGGCGTCGTCGTCAGGACCGTCCTCGTCGTCGTCAGGACCGTCCTCGTCGTCGATCTCGTCGCCGCCGTCCTCGTCGCCCTCGACACCCTCCGTCTCCTCCTCGACGTTCCCGTCGGCGTCCTCCTCGTCGGTCGACGCGGGATCCTCCCCGAGAACCTCGTCGTCGACCGTGGTCGACCTCCTCGATTCGACCGACGGCGACAGGTCTTCGGGGTCCGACGGCTCGTCGCTCGGCCGGTCGTCGTCGTCCATTCACCTTAGGTACGCCACCGGGTGATTATAGGCCTTTTCGGATGACGCCGCCCTCAGCGGGACGTTTCGCGGACGCGGTCGAAAAGGTTGATAACGACGACGGTCCTCTGCCGCCGTATGGCGAGTGCCCTCGACGAGGACACCCAACAGTCGCTCGCGGCCGGCCGCGAGTCGGCCCGGGCGTTCCTTCGGTCGATCCAGAAGGACCTCCAGAAGGTGTTCGTCGTCTTCCTGATCGGCTTCATCGGCACGTTCTGGGCGCTCCGCGTACACGTCTGGGACTACCTCTTCGCGATGACGCTTGCGAACATGTCCCCCGACGTCGCCGCCGAGGCCGACGTCATCGCGACCACCCCCTTCGAGGTCATCCTCCTCCAGGCGAAGATCGGCCTCGTCGTCGGCGCGATCGTCTGTCTGCCCGCGCTGATCTACTTCACCCGCGACGAGCTCCGGGCACGCGGGATGTGGCCGCAGTCGCCGGTCCCCCGCTGGAAGCTCGCGGCGATCGGGCTGCTCGGGTTCGGACTCTTCACCGTCGGCGTCGCCTACGGCGTCTACGCCTTCTTCCCAATCATGTTCTCGTTTCTGGCCGGGTTCGGGCTCGAGGCCGGCATCCAGCCGACCTACGGCATCGTGATGTGGACGGAGTTCATCGTCTTCCTCTCGCTCTCCTTCGGGCTCGCCGGCCAGATGCCGCTTCTCATCACCGGGCTCTCGTACGCCGAGATCGTCCAGTACGAGACGTTCCGCGACAAGTGGCGCTACGCGGTCGTCGCCATCTTCGTCTTCGGCGCGGTGTTCTCGCCGCCGGACCCGTTCACCCAGCTGATGTGGGCGTTCCCGCTCGTCGCGCTGTACGGCTTCAGCCTCTACCTCGCGAAGCTGGTCGTCACCGCGAAGCGGAGCTCCGACCGGATCCGCGTGCTCGGCGCGATTCGGAACCACTGGAACGTCGTCGGCGGCGCGGCCGTCCTCGGCGGCGGCCTCGTGTACGCCTTCTACGAGTACGGCGGCCGGACGGGGATCAACGGCCTCCTGCGCGCGGCGAACAGCGACTGGCGCTTCCTCGCGCCCGGGGAGGGGCTCGGACTCGATCCCGTGACAGCCGCCGCGGTGTACGCCGCGGCCTGGGCGCTCGCGTTCGCGGGCGTCGCGACGCTGTGGGCGGTCTACACCGACCTCGACACCACGAGCGCGGGGTATCAGTACGGCGACCCGGCCGCGATCGACCTCGACGAGCTCGACGCCGCGGGGATCCGCGCCGCGCCCGAGGAGCCGTTCCTCGAGATGTCCGAGGAGGAGTCGCTCGCGCGGGCGCAGGCGGCGCTCGACGACGACGACGCCGAGAAGGCGCAGGCGATCCTCGACCGCTTCGACGAGGTGACCGAGGACGCCGCCGGCGAGGGCGGTGAGGGCGACGGAAGCGGAGACGGCACGAGCACGGCGGGTGACGGATCGGCCGGCGGTGGCGGCGGTGGCGCGGGCGGCGGGCTCGCCTCGTCGGTCGGCGACCGCACCTCCCGCGCCTCCTCGACGTTCCTCTCCGAACTCACCGGGGACGACGAGGCCGAGGACGACATCGGCGGCTACTACACCGACCTCAAGTTCATCTTCGACTCGGTTCGCTCGAAGTCGTTCATCCTCCTCGTCGTGTTCGGCGGCGTGATGGGCGCGGCGTTCACCTGGCTGTACCTCGGCGGGCTCGCGGCGGTGCGGGCGGACCTCCAGCAGCGGGTTCCGGCGGAGGTCGGCGGCGGGATCAACATCATCACGCTTCACCCCGTGGAGGCGCTGATCTTCATGGTGAAGTTCTCGCTCCTGTTGGGCGGGATCGCGGTGTTCCCCGTTCTGCTCTACTCCGCGTGGCCGGCGCTGCGCGACCGCGGGTTCGTCGCCGGGCGGATCCGGCAGGTGTACCTCTGGGCGGGCGCGCTCTTCGCCGGGCTGATCGGCGGGTTCGCGCTCGGCTACGCGTACATCGCGCCCCGGATCATCGGCTGGCTCGTCACCGACGCCGCCAACGCGAACATGATCATCACCTACCAGGTGAGCGACTTCATGTGGCTCGTGATCTTCACCACCATCGGGATCGGCTTCCTCGCGGACATCCCGATCGCGATGGTGCTCTTGAACAACGCGGGGGTCCCCTACGACGGCTTCCGCGGGCGCTGGCGGGAGGTCACCGTCGGGATCATGCTGTTCGCGGCGGTGTTCACCCCCGCGGACGTGATCACGATGTTCCTCGTGACGATCCCGCTCATGGTCGCGTACGGGATCGGGCTCGGCGTCCTGTTCCTCGTCACGCTCGGCGGCCGGCGGGACCTCTCGCCGCCGGCGGAGATCGTCGGTCGGTAGCGGTCCGGCGATCGTCACCGCCGGGCGCGGTCCCCGATTCCCGCGGCCGCAACGACGACTCGGACCGCCGAAACCGACGGGTATTCCCGCGCGCGGGCGCAACACGGGAGCAGAATGAGCAAGGACTACATCGAGGTCCGCGGCGCGGAGGAGCACAACCTCAAGGACCTCGACGTCCGGATCCCGCGCGAGGAGTTCACGGTCGTCACCGGCCTCTCGGGGTCGGGCAAGTCGTCGCTCGCGTTCGACACCGTCTACGCCGAGGGGCAGCGCCGGTACATCGAGTCGCTGTCGGCGTACGCTCGCAACTTCCTCGGACAGATGGACAAACCGCAGGTCGAGTCGGTCGAGGGGCTCTCGCCGGCGATCTCCATCGACCAGAAGAACGCCGCCAACAACCCCCGGTCGACGGTCGGGACGGTCACCGAACTCCACGACTACCTCCGGCTACTGTACGCCCGGGTCGGCGTCCAACACGACCCGATCACCGGCGAGGAGGTGGGCGAACAGTCCGCCCAGGACATGGTGAACCAGATCCTCGAACTCCCCGAGGGCACCCGCGCGAAGGTCGCCGCGCCGGTCGTACGCGACCAGAAGGGGGCCTTCGAGGACCTGTTCGAGGACCTCGTCTCCGACGGCTACGCCCGCGTCGAGGTCGACGGCGAGCCGACGGACCTGACGCTCGACGACCCCGACCTCGACCAGAACTACGACCACACGATCGACGTGATCGTCGACCGCGTGAAGGTGAGCCCCGACGCTCGCTCGCGGATCACGGACTCGGTCGAGACGGCCCTCGAGGAGGCCGGCGGCGCGCTCAAACTCATCGTCCCCGACCCGCCCGCGGACACTCCGTTCGCCTCGAACGCCCGGTCGACCGGGGCGCTGGCGGCGGACGCGGAGGGCGACGACCGGCTGATCGTCGAGTTCTCCGAGGAACTCGGTAATCCGAACTCGGACTTCCAGTTCTCGGCGATCGAGACGCGCTCGTTCTCCTTCAACAGCCCGTACGGCGCGTGCCCCGAGTGTGAGGGGATCGGGTCGACGAAGGAGGTCGACGAGGACCTCGTCGTCGTCGACCCCTCGAAGCCGTTGAAACACGTCTTCGAGCCGTGGAGCTACAACCGGACGTACTACTCCCGGCAGATCGACAACGTCGCGGAGCACTTCGGCGTCGACCTCGAGACGCCCTTCGAGGAGCTCGATGAGTCGATCCGGCGGCAGTTCCTCTACGGGACCGACGGTATGGTCCACTTCGAGTGGACGACGAAGAACGGCACCCGCGAGAAGACCGAGCGGTTCGAGGGGGTCATTCCGAACCTCGAGCGCCGCCACGTCGAGACCGACTCCGAGCGCGCCCGCGACCACATCGAGGAGTACATGGCCGTGACGACGTGTCCCGCCTGCGAGGGGACGCGGCTCAAGGAACAGTCGCGACACGTCCTCGTCGCCGGCACGCCGATCACCGAGGTCAACCGGCTGTCGATCGCGGAGGCGCGCGAGCACTTCGAGGGGATGGAGGCGGAGCTCTCCGAGCGCGACACGACGATCGCGACGGAGATCTTGAAGGAGATCCGCGCTCGGCTCGGGTTCATGGAGGAGGTCGGGCTGGAGTACATCACGCTCGACCGGGAGGCCTCGACGCTTTCGGGCGGCGAGAGCCAGCGGATCCGGCTCGCGACGCAGGTCGGCTCCGGGCTCGTCGGGGTGCTGTACGTGCTCGACGAGCCCTCGATCGGGCTCCACCAGCGCGACAACGACCGGCTGTTGAACACGCTCGCGGGGTTACGCGACCTCGGGAACACCCTCGTCGTCGTCGAACACGACGAGGAGACGATGCGCCGGGCCGACGAGATCATCGACATGGGCCCGGGTCCCGGAAAGCGCGGCGGCGAGGTGGTCGCACAGGGCGACTTCGACGACATCGTCGCGGCCGACGAGTCGGTCACCGCCGACTACCTCGCGGGCCGGAAGTCGATCCCGGTGCCCGACGATCGACGCGATCCCGACGGCGAACTGGTCGTGCGGGGCGCGCGCCAGCACAACCTGAAGGACCTCGACGTGCCGATCGAGCTCGGCACGCTCACGGCGGTCACCGGCGTCTCCGGGTCGGGCAAGTCGACGCTGATACACGACGTCCTGTACAAGGGGCTCGCCCGCGAGATGAACGACAACACGAGCGTCGACCCCGGCGAACACGACGCGATCGAGGGGATGGAGGGGATCGAGACGGTGCGGCTCATCGACCAGTCGCCGATCGGCCGGACGCCCCGGTCGAACCCCGCGACGTACACCGACGTCTTCGATCACGTCCGCGAGCTGTTCGCGGAGACCAAGCTCGCGAAGCGCCGCGGCTACGAGAAGGGGCGGTTCTCGTTCAACGTGAAGGGCGGCCGCTGTGAGGAGTGCGGCGGCCAGGGGACCGTGAAGATCGAGATGAACTTCCTCTCCGACGTCCACGTCCCCTGCGAGCAGTGCGGCGGGGCGCGCTACAACGACGAGACGCTCGAGGTGACCTACAAGGGCGCGACCATCGCCGACGTGCTCGAGATGAGCGTCGCGGAGGCGTACGACTTCTTCGAGAGCCACGGGGGGCTCCAGCGCCGCCTGAAGCTGCTGAAGGACGTCGGGCTCGGCTACATGGAGCTCGGCCAGCCCTCCACGACCCTCTCGGGCGGCGAGGCCCAGCGCGTGAAGCTCGCCGAGGAGCTCGGCAAGAAGGCCACCGGCGACACCCTCTACCTGCTCGACGAGCCGACGACCGGGCTCCACAAGGAGGACGAGCGCAAGCTGATCGAGGTGCTCCACCGGCTCGTCGACGCCGGCAACACGGCCGTCGTCATCGAACACGAACTGGACCTCGTGAAGAACGCCGACCGCGTGATCGACCTCGGTCCCGAGGGCGGCGAGGGCGGCGGCGAACTGGTCGCCAGCGGGACGCCCGAAGCGATCGCCCGCGAGGACGACTCACACACCGGGCGGTACCTGCGCGACCTCCTCCCCGCCGTCGACATCGAGGGGCCGAGAAGCGACCGTCGGAAGCCCGCGAAGGCCGCGGACGACGACTGAGTTCGACGAGTTCGCCGAACCCATCGGGATTCGCCGAGTTCGTCCGGGTTCGGTACCGCCGCGTCGACCGCGCTCCCGTCCGACCCGCACTTTGATATGCCGCTACGTCGTCGCTCGGGACGATGAAGGAGATCACCAGCGACGACGTCCCGGACGCGCTCGGCCCGTACTCGCAGGCCATCGTCTCGGACGGCACGGTCCACGTCTCGGGCAAGACCGGCGTCGACCCCGCGACCGGCGAGGCCCCGGAGTCGGTCGGCGCACAGACCACCCAGACGCTCGCGAACGTCGAGCGGATACTGGAGGCGGCCGGCACGAACGCGGACGCGATCGTCCGTGCCACCGTCTACCTCACAGACATGGACGACTACGACGAGGTGAACGAGGCGTACCGGTCGTACCTCTCCGAGCCGTATCCCGCCCGGACCTGCGTCGAGGTGTCGCGGCTCCCCGCCCCGCTCGACGTCGAGATCACGGTCGACGCGGAACTCGACGGCGACGAGTGAGTTTCGGCGAGTACTCCGCCCTCAGAACTTCTCCAACAGGTCCGTGTAGAACCCGCCGCCGCGGTCCTCGGCCAGCTTCTCGACGATGAGCTCCGGCGTCGAGCGCGCGAGGTGTCCCTCGCGCGGTGACCGGTTCACGCGGAGCTCGCCGTCGACGAGCCCGACCGCCTCGATCCCGTCGACCACCACGTCGTAGTCGGCCGCCTCGCGGATCTCGCGGGCCAGGTGCGAGACGAAGACGGCGGTGGCGTCCTGTTCGGAGAGCGCCTCCAGGATGCCCGCGATGATCTTCGCGGACGCGCCCGGCTCCGTGATCGACTCCAGCTCGTCGACCAACACGAGCCGCCCGTCCGCGCCCTCGACGAGGTCGCCGAAGTCCCGCAAGGTCGCCTCGAACGCCCCCGCATCGAGGGTGCCCTGCGATTTGGCGTAGTAGTGGACCTCCTCGAAGCGGTCGAGCTCCACGTCCGCGGCCGGGACCGGCATCCCCATCTGCGCGAGGACGACCACGAGCGCGACCAGGTCGAGCGTCGACGTCTTCCCGCCGGAGTTCACCCCGGAGAGCAGCCGCACCCCGTCGACCGCGTAGTCGACCGGCTCGACTTCCTCGAACTCCACGTCGAGGAGCGGCGAGCGGCCGCCTTCGAGCCGGAAGCCGCCGGAGTTCCCGCTCTCGTCGTCCGCATCGCCTTCCGCCCCGCCTCCCGCTTCGCCTCCGCCCGGGTCGCGGACCTCGGGCATGACGCAGTCGAAGTCCCGGGCGAACCGGGCGATCGCGAGCTCCACGTCGAGCTCGAGGGCGTCGCGCACGAGCTCCTCGACGGGCTCGCGGAGGTCGCCCAGATCCGCCGCGAGCTCGGCTTTCAGCCGGGCGGCCCGCCGGTCCCGGCCGGCGGCCAGCTCGGTCCGGAGCCTGGAGACCGCGGACTCGTCGCGCTCGACCGGAAACGAGGGGTCGTCGTCGAAGACGCGTTCCGCGAGGTCGGCCTCCTCGGGCTCGAGTTCGAGCGCGTCGACGAGGTGCTCGCGGGCGCGTGCCATCGCAGTGTCGTACTCGTCGGCGAGCTCGCGGTCGAGAAGCGAGTCGACGCGCGCGCCCTGCTCGACGAGCGAGAGGAAGTCCGTGCCCTCGATGGTGACGTCGCGCTCGCGGATCGCCTCGCGCAGGTGGTCGTCGGCGACCGATTCGGCCGTCGAGACCGCCGCGTCGAGGTCGTCGACGGCGGCGGTCAGTCGCTCGAGCTCCGCGTCCCCGACGATCGTCCCGTCGTCGTCGAGTCGAAAGAGGGCGTCCCGAAGCGCGTCGGGGTCGGCGGCGGGGTCGGCGTCCGCTCCCGTGTCCGCCTCGTGGACCGTCTCGTGAACCGCCGCGGCCGCCTCCAGCCGCTCCCGGTTCTCCGCGAAGAAGGCCAACAGCCGCTCTGGGACGGTCTCCGCGGGCGTTTCGAGCGCGTCCGGCCGCACGTGGACGTCGCCCTCCACGTCCATCCCGGCGAACGCCTCGTCGAGGACGATCACGGTCGCGTACGACCGCGCGAGCTCCGCGACGTCCCGCGTGTCATCCACCGTCTCGACCGACAGCTCGGGCACTCGCGCCTCGGCGCGGGCGTACACCTCGGCATCGGCGGTCGCCAGACAGCGGTCGCGAACCCTGACCGTCGGCGGGTCCGCGAGCGGCTCGACGCCGGAGAGCGCCTCCAGGACGGCCGGGTCGGGGTCGCGCTCGGTCGCCGCCGCGGCGAACGCCTGCGCCTCCGCGATCCGGGAGGCCGACGCGCTGGGGTAGAACGTCTCCAGCCGCTTCTCGGCGTAGTCGGTCACCGTGCGCTCCTTCAGCAGGCCGAGCGCGTCGCGGTACACCTCTCGCGCCCGGTCGGTCGCCAGCACGCGGCTCCCGTCGTCGTGGCGGCGGCGGATCGCGCCGCGGGCGACGCGGGCCGCCCGCGCCTCGTTCATCCCGGGCGCGCGGGCGATCGCCGCCACGTCGCCGGACCGGACGGTCGCTGCCGGGTCCTCGAGCTCACGGAGCGCCCGCGCGGTCTTCTCTCCCACGCCGGGGATCGCCTCCAACTCCATTCACGCCTCATATCGCGGCAACCCGCAAAAGGATGCGGGTGTCGGCGGCCCGTTCGACGGCGATACGCCGGACATCGACGCGCCGGTGCGGCGACATCGGTGCGCCTGTGCGCCGACGCCGACGCCCTTTTTCCCGACGACGACGAACCGCGGCCATGGATCAGGACGCTCCCGCGGTCGGGACCGACGACCCGATCGCGGCGGGAACGGACCGGCTCGACCCCGAAACGGCGGAGAAGGCACGATCCGCTCGCGAGTCGCTCGCGGCCCGCGACGGGGTCCTCGTCGCCTTCTCCGGCGGCGTCGACTCCTCGGTGGTGGCGGCGCTCGCACACGACGCGCTCGGCGAGGACGCGGTCGCGTGTACCGCCCGCAGCGAGACGCTGCCGGCCGCCGAACTCGACGACGCGAAACGGGTCGCAGAGGAGATCGGGGTCCGCCACGACACGGTGACCTTCTCGGAGCTCGACGACCCCGACTTCGTCGCCAACGACGGCGAACGGTGTTACCACTGCCGGACGATGCGGCTGGGCCGGATGTACGACCGCGCCCGCGAGCTCGGGATCGGGACCGTCTGTGACGGGACGAACGCCGACGACCCCGGCGAGGGCCACCGTCCCGGCCTGCGCGCGGTCGAGGAGCTCGACGTGTCCTCGCCGCTTCTCGACGCCGGGGTCACGAAAGAGGAGGTCCGCGCGATCGCCGAGGCGTACGACCTGTCGGTGGCGGACAAGCCGTCGATGGCGTGTCTCTCCTCGCGGATCCCGACCGGGCTCGAGGTGACGGAGGCGCGGCTCTCGCGGGTCGAGGAGGCCGAGAACCTGCTTCGCGACTGGGGCTTTTCGGGGTTCCGGGTCCGCGACCACGACGGGCTCGCGCGGGTGGAGATCGCCCCGGACGAACTGGAGCGCGCGCTCGATCCCGCCTTCGCCGACGCGGTCCACGAACACCTCACCGAGATCGGCTTCGAGTACGTCACCCTCGACATGGCGGGCTACCGGACCGGCAGCGTGAGCCCCGGCGGCGAAACGGACGACGGGACCGGCGACGGCGCTGGCGACGACGGCGGCGACGGCGACGGTACCGCCGAACGCGACGGCGACACGACCGGTGACGGAGAGGACACGGCCGAGGGCGACGCCCTCGATCTCGACCGCCGGTACCCCCGCTGACGCCGCCGATCGATATCGAGCGCAGTCCGTCCGGACACGTCAGTCAACTCACGTTATCAGCCGGGAGAATCCGGCGCGAACGCTTATAAGCCACATCGGCCGATCCCACGGCATGGGCGAAGCCAACACGCTCGCCGTGCTCGCGGGCGGGGTCGGCGGTTCCGTCGGCGCGTTCGTCGGCGTCGCGATCGGCGGAGACCCCATGCGGGTCACGCTGATCACGCTCGTGGTCGCGCTGGCCGTCGGGAGCGCGGTCGTCGCCAGCGCGGTCATCGCCGGCGACGTCGAGTTCCTCGTGGACCCGGACGGCGAGTGAGGCCGTCCGGCCGGTCGGACGGATCGAAACGCACTGGGCCGTCGAGGCCCGATCCGCGGGCGTGAGCGACAAGACCGAGACGGACCGATCGGAGTCGACCGGAACCGGCGCGGACCCGGTCCCCGTCACGATCTACACCCGCGAGGACTGCGATCTGTGCGTCGTCGCCCGCGAGACGGTCGAGCGTGTCGCGGCCGACCTGGCGGTCGACGTCGACCTCGAGACGGTCGACGTCGACGCGGACCGCGAACTCGCCGAGGAGTACGGCGAGCGCGTCCCGTACGTGTTCGTCGACGGCACCCCGGCGTTCAAATACGAGGTCGACGAGCGGGAGCTCCGGTTGAAGCTGCTCGCGGCGTCGTGAGCGGCGGTGGACGGTAAACGGACGACGGGTGAGGCGGGTGAACGCGGGAGCGACCGGCCACCTATTTACCCGACCGCGACGACGGCTCCTCCATGACGGCATCACGCGCGCCGGCGGAGCCGGCGGTCCGCGAGTTCGAGTCGACGGTCGAACGGGTCGACGGCCGCGAGGTCGTACTGGAGGAGACGTACTTCTACGCCGAGTCGGGCGGCCAGCCGGCCGACCGAGGGACCCTCGCGGGCGTCCTCGTCGACGACGTGACCGAGCGCGACGGTGAGGTCGTCCACGTCCTCGGCGAGGACCCGACCGCCGGGGGTGCGGGCGACGTGGAGCCGGGCGAGGTCGTGACGGGCGTTATCGACGACGACTTCCGGACGTACTGTGCCCGGGCGCACACCGCCTCGCACGTCCTCTACGGCGCGGCCCGCCGGACCTGCGAGGACCTCGGCTACGCCGGTTTCGACATCTCCCCCGAGAAGGTCCGCGTCGACCTCACCACCGCCGAGCCGCTCGACGACGAGGACCTCGTCGAGCTCGAGCGGCTCTCGAACCGGGCGGTCTGGGAGTCCCGGTCGGTCTCGTGGGAAGTGCTTCCGGAGGCGGCGGCGCGCGATCGCGACGGGATCGCGTTCAACACCAAGACCGAGGAGGGCGCGATGAGCGGCGGCGAGTCGGTCCGCGTCGTCACCGTCGAGGACTGGGACGTGGCGGCCTGCGGCGGCACCCACGTCGAGAACACGGCGGAGATCGGAACGATCACGGCGCTCGACCGGTCGAACCCCGGCGAGGGCGTGACGCGGGTGGAGTTCGCGGTCGGCCCGACCGCCATCGACCGCGTCGCCGCCCGCCACGCGGCCGCGCTGGAGGCGGCCACGGCCGCCGACACCAACGTCGAGGACCTCCCCGACGAGGTCCGGCGGCTCCGCGGGGAGGTCGACCGGCTCGACTCCGCGCTCCGGGACGCGCAGTCCGACCTGCTCGGCGCCCGGCTCGCGGAGTTCCCGACGAGCGAGGTCGACGGGGTCGTCTGGGCGGTCGGGACCGTCGCGGACGCGGACCCGAACGACCTCCGGGAGCCCGCGAAGGCGCTGCTCGAGTCCGAGGCCGACGTCGACGCGCTCGCGGCGGTCGGGACGGGAAGCGCGCCGTTCGTCGTCGCCGCGGCCGTGCCCGACGCCGACGCGGACGCCGGCGAAGTCGTCGGGGCGGTCACCGACGAGTTCGGCGGAGGCGGGGGCGGCGGCCCGACGTTCGCGCAGGGCGGCGGGCTCGACGCCGACCCCGAGTCGGTCGTCGACTGGCTCCGGAGCCGATGACCGGCAAGGTCCCTCCCGACGCGCTCGCGGACCTCCTCGCGGCGACCGGGGCGGCGGACCCGGCGGTCGCGGTCGGCCCCGCGTACGGCGAGGACGCGGCCGCGATCGACCTCGGCGACAGGACGCTCGTCGTCGCGACGGACCCGCTGTCGCTGGCGGCCGACGCGGTCGGGCGGCTCGCGGTCCACGTCGCCTGTAACGACGTCGCCGCGAGCGGCGCGGACCCGCGGTGGCTGACGAACACCGTCCTCGTGCCGGACGACGACGCGGACCGGCTGGCGACGATCGCGGCCGACGTCGACGGGGCGGCGACCGACGTCGGCGCGGCGGTCGTCGGGGGCCACACCGAGACGGTGCCCGCGCTGGAGCGTCCGCTGCTCTCGATGACGGCGCTCGGGACGACCGACCGCTTCCTCCCGACCGGCGGGGCGAGCCCCGGCGACCGGCTGCTGCTCACGAAGGGCGCGGGCATCGAGGCGACCGCGATCCTCGCGACCGACTTCCGGGAGGAATGCGCGGACGCGGGCGTCCCCGACGACACGCTCGAGTCGGCCGCGGCGTTCCTCGAGGACGTGAGCGTCGTCCCCGACGCCGCCGCAGTCCGGGAGTTCGCGACCGCGGCACACGACCCGACCGAGGGCGGGGTCGCCGGCGCGCTCGTCGAGCTCGCGACGGCCAGCGGGACGGTCCTCGACGTCGAGCGCTCGCGGGTGCCGGTCCGGCCGGAGACGCGCGCCTGCTGTGACGCGCTCGGGATCGACCCGCTCCGCGCGTTCGGGTCGGGCGCGTTGCTCGCGGCGGTTCCCGAGGACCGGGTCGACGACGCGCTCGACGCGCTCGCGGCCGCCAGCGACGACGCGACCGGCATCGACGCGGCCGAGATCGGATCCGTCCGCGAGCCGGAGGCGGAGCCGGACGGGGAACCGGCCGGCACGCTCCTCCTCGACGGCGAGTCGATCCGCGAACCCCCTCGCGACGAACTGTACCGGCTCTGGGAGTGACCGGCCTCCCCGCGTTGCCCCCGACCTGCCCCGCGCACTTTTGCCCGCCGGGTCCGAACCCCGGGCCATGACTGGCGCGCGCGTCGGGTCGGCGCTGACCGACGAACAGGCGGCGGTCCGCGACCTCGTCCGGGAGTTCGCCCGCGAGGAGGTCCGGCCCGGCGCACGGGAGGCCGACGCGGAGGGGTCGTTTCCCGAGGACGTGTGGGACGGGCTCGCCGAACTCGGACTCACGGGGCTCACCGTCCCCGAGGCGTACGGGGGATCCGACGCCGACGAGACGACCTACGCCGTCGTCAACGAGGAGCTGGCACACGGGTCGCTCGCGGTCGCGACCGCGCTCTCCGTCCACTGTCTCGTGACCTCCTGTCTCGCCGAGTTCGCGACGGATACCCAGCGCGAGCGGTGGCTCCCCGAGATGGCCGAGGGTCGCCCGGTCGGGGCGTTCTGTCTCTCCGAGCCGCACGCGGGGTCGAACCCGGCGGGGATGTCGACGACCGCCGAGCACGACCCGGACGCGGACGAGTACGTGTTGAACGGCGAGAAACAGTGGATAACCAACGGCTCGCGCGCGGGCGTCGCCGTCGTCTTCGCGAAGGTCGACCCCGACGACCCCGACTCGATAACGCAGTTCCTCGTCCCGGCGGACGCCGCGGGGTTCGAGGTCGGCCCGTCGGAGGAGAAGCTCGGCTTACGCGCCTCCGACACGACGCCGATCGCCTTCGACGACTGCCGGGTTCCGGCGGCGAACCGGCTGACCGAGGAGGGGCGTGGGCTCTCGGCCGCGCTCGGGACCCTGACCGGCGGGCGGATCGGCATCGCCGCACAGGCCGTCGGCGTCGCGTGGGCCGCCCTCGAGGCGGCGACGGCGTACGCCGAGGAGCGGGAGCAGTTCGGCGAGCCGCTCTCGGAGATCCAAACGATCCGTCACAAGCTGGCGGAGATGTCGACGGACGTCGCCGCCTCACGGCTGCTCGTCCGAGAGGCGGCGAGGAGGGCTGAGGCGGGCGAGGACGCCCGCGTCGCCGCCGCGCAGGCGAAGTACCGGGCGAGCGAGGCCGCGATGTCGGTGGCAAACGAGGCGGTTCAGATCCACGGCGGCTACGGATACACGGTCGAGTACGACGTGGAGCGGTTCTACCGCGACGCGAAGGTCACGGAGATCTACGAGGGGACGACGGAGATCCAAAAGGAAGTCATCGCTCGGGGGCTCTTCGACACACGATGACCACCGCCCTCGACGCGGCCGACGCGATCGTGTACGACCTCGACGGTACCCTCCTCGAACTCGCGGTCGACTGGGACGCCGTCGCCGAGGACGTCGTCGGCGTGTACGCCGAGCACGCACTGATCCCGCCGACGGGCGACCTCTGGTCGTTACTCGACGCCGCGGCCGACTACGGCGTCGAGGCCGCCGTCGAGGAGACCATCGCCGACCACGAGCGCGCCGGCGCGAGCGCGTCGACCCTGCTGTCGCTCGGCGAGCGACTCGCCGCCGGCGAGGACGACCACCCCGCGGCGGTCTGCTCGCTCAACTGCGAGGAGGCCTGCCGGATCGCCCTCGAGACCCACGGCCTCGAGGGAGCGATCGAGGCCGTGATCGGCCGCGACACCGCCGAGACGCACAAGCCCGAACCGGAGTCGTTGCTGGCGGCGGTCGACGCGCTCGGGGCCGAACCGGAGCGGGCCGTCTTCGTCGGCGATTCCGAGAGCGACGCGGTGACGGCCGACCGCGCGGGCGTCCCGTTCGTCTCCGTCGCCGACCTGCTCGGCGAGTAGGTCGCGTTGACGGTTCCGGAGACCGATTCGGTCCTCTTTCGATCGGTGTCGGTGTGAGCAGTATCGATCCGCCGTTGCGGCCGGTTCGGCCGCGGTGTGGGGCGGACTTCGGCGGTAGTCCGTACGAGGGATCCACGGACGTCCGGGTAGCGGAGACGATGATAACGACCCTTCAGGGATAGGGATGGAGGATAAACCCCTCGCTCGCCTTCTCCCACTGGATGGTAGTCAGATCACGGTGACCCATGACCCAACAACGCGACTACTCCGGACGAGAAGACGAAGGACCGTGCTCCGAGACGGCGTCGAAAACGTACACGTCGACGTTCGCCCGTGGATCCGACAAGACCGTCTCCATCCGTGTAGTTGAGACGGTTGCGGAAGCCATCGAAACGGATCTGGAGGACTTGCGGCCGCTCTACGACACGATCGATTCCGCCGCCCTCAACATGCTCTTCGAATCGCCACACCGGTTTGGAAGGGGCTGTGTGAAGTTTAGATATGAGGGGTGTACCGTCACTGTCAGCGCGGACGAGTGGATAGCCGTTTCGCCCCGAACGAACGACGGAGAGTGACGCCTCGAACGGCCTCCTACTCGTCGGAACCGACGTCCGGCGGACGGGTCCCGTCGGCGCTTCCGAACATGACGGTGAGGATCTTGCGCTCGGCCGTAAAGACGTGTTCCGAGAAGGTAGCCGACGTGATATCGAGTTCGTCAGCAACGTCCCGTCCGGTACAGTCGCGCGGCCACTCGTAATACCCCATCTCGAACGCGGTCCGTAGGACCTCCCGTTGTCTGTCAGTCAGGTCGTTGAGGAGTGACCGCGGGAACGTAGAGGGCGTTAACATGGACGTATGTGTGTCTTTCGTTCGTTTAGCTATGAGATCGAAATCGGGATACTCCGCGAAGAACGACTCCGTGACCGCTGACGGGTCATACCTCAACGGGATCTCAGCGACGATGCGCCCCTGACCATTGACGCCTTCGACGGTGCGAGGGAGCGCTCCGAGTTCAGCGAGCCGATGAGCTGGACAGTTCCCCGAAACGACGAATTCGAACAGACCGCCGTCATCGTATTCACGGAGAAGCGAGGTCTCGACGGTCTCATACGAGTCCGTGTGGTGCTTGATTCGAGCCGGAGGCGCACCTAACACGTTGAAGAACTCCGCGTACCGTGCTTCCGGACGCGGTATGATCTCCGCGAGTTCAACCCTACAGCCTTCTTCGCCGGACACGCCAACGAACGGATATCCCGCGTTCCGAACGGTGAGTTCGATCTCGACCACTGAGTCGGTCCGGTCGTCTCCCTGGTCCTCTACAGTGCTCATTACATATCATATACCGTGACGGTGCTAAGATTTTATGTAAACGATAAATCCAATTGTAGTTTCAAACTTCCGGCTGTTTCGTCCGTACGACGTCTAGTAGGGAGTCAGCACGAAGAGTAGCGATCTCGAAAAAGGAAACGCGTGTGGGTTCCACGCCGTTGACGACGGTCGGGAGATCCCCGTCGAAGGTAAGACGGTTCATCAAGCCCGGTTCTTCACTACTATCTCGCGGGCAAAAACGGCGAGAACTGGTGCGTGGAACACCGGACGAGTGTAGTTCAACGTGGATCCCCCGACCTCGAGGAGCGAGCGGAGGGAACGAGTGGATCGTCGGGGATACCCGATCCGCTTCAATCCTCGTCGCTCTCGTCGTCCGGGCTCGAGTAGCCGTCGCCGGCCTCGGTACGTCTCGCGTAGACCGCGACCACGACCGCGGTGAGGAACCAGATCGGCGCGCCGACCCGGACCGCGAACGCGGCGCGAGCCCCCCACGACTCCAGCGTGACGAACGTGGAGAGGACGGCGACGACCGGCGCTCCGACGAGGATCGTGACGACGAACGTCGTCTGCATCACCCACCCGTAGTCGACGCCCTCGACCTCGACCTGCTCGACGGGTTGCACGGGTTCCCAACCGGGGCGAACCGACATATCGGTGGCGGTCGGCGTCTCTCTCACCCTCTCCGTTCGGCGGCGGTCGCCGGCGGTTCCCCCGGACTCGCTCCGCGGATCCCGGCGGTTTTAATCGGACGGGGAACGACCGCCGATCGATGACCACGACGCGGGGACTCCGGGACCGCGAGGAGCCGATCACGATGCTCACCGCCTACGACGCACAGACCGCGGCGGTCGTCGACGAGGCGGGGATCGACGTCGTCCTCGTCGGCGACAGCATGGGCAACACCGCGCTGGGCTACGACTCGACGCTCCCGGTGACGATGGCGGACGTGCGTTCCCGGACCGCCGCCGTCGCGCGCTCCGTCGAGGACGCGCTCGTCGTCGCCGACATGCCGTTCCTCTCGTTCGGCGTCGAGGAGGCTGAGTCGGTTCACAACGCCGGAACGCTCCTCAAGGAGGCCGACGCCGACGCGGTGAAGATCGAGAGCGGCCCGCACACCGTCGAGACCACCCGACGGATGACGGAGGTGGGGATCCCAGTGATGGCGCACCTCGGGCTCACCCCCCAACACGTCAACCGGCTCGGCGGGTACACCCGGCAGGGAACCGACGAGGAGGCCGCGGCGGAGATCCTCGACCTCGCCCGCGCCCACGAGGAGGCGGGCGCGTTCGCATTGGTGTTGGAACACGTCCCGGCCAACCTCGCGGCCGCGGTGACCGAGGCGCTCGAGACCCCGACGATCGGGATCGGCGCGGGTCCCGACTGCGACGGGCAGGTCCTCGTGATCGACGACGTGATCGGGCTCGGGGAGTGGTCGCCACCCTTCTCCCGGCAGTTCGGCGACGTGCGCGGGGAGATGGAACGGGCGATCGGAGAGTACAGGGACGCGGTCGAGACCGGCGAGTTCCCCGCCGAGGAACACGCACACGTCGAGGAGGACCTCGAGGACGTGTACCGCACGGACGAGTAGCTCCGTCACCGGCAAAGCTATTTCACCCGAACCGTCGTCCGGGAGCGCATGAACGTCCTCTGTGTCGACGGCGACCCGGATTCCCTCGAGCGGACGGCGGCGTCCGTGAGACGGGAGCTTCCCGACGCGAGGCCGCGGTCCGCGGGGACGGCCGAGGAGGCGCTCGACCTCCTCTCGGGCGAGCCGGTCGAGTGCGTCGTCACCGCCCAGGAGCTCCCCGACCGAACCGGCATCGAGCTACTGGAGTCGGTCCGGTCGTCACACGGGGAGGTCCCGTTCGTCCTCGCTCCGAAGGCGGGAACCGGCAGCGAGGTCGTCGCGAGCGAGGCGGTCGCGTCCGGCGTCTCGGCGTACGTGCCGTCGGAGGGCGAAGGCGCGGATCGGGGCGCGAGGATCGTCGCGTGCGTCCGCGAGGCGGTCGGTCGGCGCGACGCCCCGACCGCCGCCGAACGCGACCGACAGCTGGTCGCGCTTCACGAGGCGAACGCGGCGCTCATCAGCGCGACCACGCGGGAGGAGGTCGCGACGGTGGCCGTCGAGGCGATGAGCGACATCCACGGGCTGGTCGCAAGCACGGTGTACCTGTACGACGAGGAGGCGAACGTGGTCGAGCCGATCGCCTCGACAGACGCGGCGATGAGGCTCTCGTGGGACACCGACGGGCCGCCGGCGTACGGCCCCGGGGAGAGCATCGTCTGGCGCGTCTTCGAGCGGGGTCGAGCGGAGGCGGTCGGGGACGTACCGTCGGATCCCGACGTCGCCAATCCGGAGACGACGATCCAGAGCCAGCTCACGGTCCCGCTCGAGGGATACGGCGTCCTCGTTACCGGGTCGCACGTTCCGAACGCGTTCGACGAACGGGACGTGACGCTCGGGCGGATCCTGGCCGGGAACGTCGTCGCCGCGCTCGAGCAACTCGACAGGCGCCGAGAGCTGGCCCGCCGGAACGAGCGGTTGGACGAGTTCGCCAGCGTCGTGAGCCACGACCTCCGGAACCCGCTTTCGGTCGCGGTCGGCCGGCTCGAGCTGGCCCGTACCGTCGTCGACGACGACTCGCCCGCGAACGAACACCTGGAGAGCGTCGAGTACGCTCTCGATCGGATCGAGACGCTGATCGACGACCTGCTGCGACTCGCTCGCGAGGCGACCGAGGCCCTCGAAACCGAGTCGGTCTCGTTCCCGGATCTCCTCGAGCACTGTCGCGGCGCCGTCGACGTCGACGGCGCGACGCTCCGGGCGGAGACCGATCGGGCGATCTACGCCGACGAGGGCCGCGTCCGGCAGTGTTTCGAGAACCTAGTTCGAAACAGCGTCGAGCATAGCTCGACTGGCAGCCGGATTCCAGAGGAATCCGGCGACAGCGTGGAACACGGTTCCACGGGCAGCCGGGCTTCGCCCGGCGACAGCGTCGAGCACGGTTCCACGGGTAGTCGGCCGCAGGCCGACCGCGGACCCACCGTCGTCGTCGGCGAGCTCCCGGACGGGTCGGGGTTCTTCCTCGAGGACGACGGCCCCGGAATACCGCCCGAGGACCGGAAGCGAGTCTTCGAGGCGGGCTACTCGACGGGCCGCGACGGGACCGGCTTCGGGTTGCGGATAGTCGAGCGGATCGTCGAATCACACGGCTGGGAGATCGCGGTCACGGAGGGCGAAGCCGGCGGCGCTCGTTTCGAGGTCACGGGCGTCGAGTTCGTCGCGGACGACCCCGAGGAGTGACCGGCGGGAACGAACGTCTCGCCGGTCACCCGCCGAGGTGCGTGATGTCCCGACGGAGCGAGTATCCCTTGGGGACGCCGACGGCACCGAGACACTCCGAACACAACACCCGCTCGTAGTCCCGATTGGTCTCCTTCTCGAGGAGCGACACCGCCTCGAGCGGGAAGACCGACTCGCACCGATCGCACTCCGCCTTGTCGCCGTCGACGATCTTCATTCGACAGTCGATTCGCCGAACCGGTATAAAAACTCGCGGACGGCGTTATCACTGCGCGAAACGGGACGGCTTCAAAAAACGCGGTACTGCGGGGCGGTCTCGCCCCGGTCTTCGACGCGGAGGGTACCGAACTCAGCCGAAGAGCTCGCCGAGGCCCTCGCCGCCGTCGCCTTCGTCCTCGTCGTCCTCGTCGGCCTCCTCGGCCTCGGCCTCCTCCTCGTCGTCCTCGTCGTCGGCCTCGTCCGCCTCGTCGGCGGAGCCGCCGGCGGACGCGCTCGCGGCGGGGGCCGCGGCGGCCGTCTCGATGGCCTCCGCGATGTCGACGTCCTCCAGCGCGGCGACGAGCGCCTTGACGCGGGATTCCTCGACGTCGACGCCGGCGGCTTCCAGCACGCCGGTGACGTTGTCCTCGTTGATCTCTTCGCCAGTCTCGTTCAGGATGAGCGCAGCGTAAACGTATTCCATTGGTGTAACCTCGTGTTATCCGAACATCGCGCCGAGTCCCTCGCCGCCGTCGTCGCCGTCGTCGTCGGCGTCGTCGTCGGGGGTCTCCTCGGCGTCTTCCGTTTCTTCGTCGACCTGTTCTGCCTCGTCGGCGTCGTCCGTCTCGGGAGCCGGGGCGGCTTCGACGCCCTGCAGCTCCTCGGGGAGCGCCTCCTCGTCGTCGATCTGCGCGGCGAGCGCGCGGAGCTGGGCGTCGGCCTTCCCGATCAGGTCGGGCACGACGTCCGGGCTCTCGATCTCGGCGAACAGCCCGACCGACTTTGCCTCGCCGGACGCCTTCGCGAGAAGGGTGCCGGCGGTGGCGGCCGTCGGGTAGGCGGCGTTGACCGAGAGGTTGCGCGCGGCGGCCGCGGCGGACTGGACGTCCGCGCGGTACTCGTCCACGTCGATGGCGAGCTCGTCCGGCTCGAAGAGGACGCCCTCGGAGTAGACGCCCTTCAGGTCGAGACCGACCTCCTTCGGCTCGATGCCGAGCTCGGTCAGGACGTTCGCGAGGTCGTCGTCGACGACCTCGCCCTCCTCGAGGACCTTCGAGTCCTCGGTGACCTTGATCGAGCCGTCCATGATGCGCGCGGACGCGCCGACGGTCTGTAGCTCGCCGACGAACGGTCCCGGGTCGACGCCGGTGTCACCCTCGGGGATGACGACGTCGTTCGGGGCGACTTCGCCCGCGTTGATCGGGGCCGGCGTCTTCGAGGCCTCGAGCTGCTTGTAGAGCCCGAAGGGGTTGTCGTTGGTGCCGATGAGCGCGACCTGACCCGAGACGTACTGGGTCAGCTCCTCGACGCCCTCGTCGACCTCCTCCAACGCGCGGACGGTGAGCGTGTTGCGGCTCATCCGGACGTCCGCGGAGCCGTGAAGCTCGCGGCGCATGGCCTGGAGCTGGCGGCTCGGAATGCCGGCGACGCCGACGATCCCGACGGAGTTGAACGAGTCGATGAACTCGACGAGCTCGTCGACCTCCTCGCGTTTCCACTGCGGGATCGTCTCGGTCTTGCGGGCGGAGCTCATACGGGCACCTCCTTCGCTGGACCCATCGTGGTCTTCACGTAGATCCCGTCGATGTTGAGCGGGCCCTTCTCGAGGTCGGCCTCGAGCCGGCGGATGATGACGTCGATGTTGTCCGAGATGTCCTCGGAGTCCATGTCCTCCGCACCCACGCGGGTGTGGAAGGTGCGCCGATCACGCGATCGGAGCTGCACCGTGTTCTTCATCCGGTTTACTGTCTCGACGACGTCGTCGTCCGGCTGTAGGGGAGTCGGCATCTTGCCGCGAGGACCGAGGACGGTACCGAGGTACCGACCGATGTCCTGCATCAGGTTGGCCTCCGCGACGAAGAAGTCGGTCTCGTCGGCCAGGTCCTTCGCGCGGTCGTCGTCGTCTCCGAGGTCCTCGAGGTCCTCGCCGTCGAGGACCTCGTCGGCGACTTCGGCGGCGCGGACGGCGGTTTCGCCCTCCGCGAAGACGACGATGCGTGTCTCCTGTCCAGTTCCAGCCGGCAGCACGACGGACTCGTCGACGCGATTCGACGGATCGTTGAGGTCGAGGTCTCGCAGGTTGATGGCGAGGTCCACCGTCTCGCGGAAGTTCCGCTCGGGGGCCTCATCGAGTGCGAGGGTTACGGCCTCTTGTATTGTGTCTGCCATTTTCACCTCCGTAGTACGCAGGTCGCTCCTACGGGTCAGTGAAACAGGCGAAGCCTGTCTCATCGGAGAGTGGCCCATCGGACGCTTAAAACCGTCGAAGCCCCGGTGTCCGTGTGAACCGGAGACAGCCCCCGTGGCGGCGGAACGCCGGGGTTCGTCGCGGATCGAACGTGCCGGAACGGGCCGAACGCCCCGACGCGGATCGACGCGCGTCGAACCCGCGTCTCGTCGGATAGGGGAACCCTTTTGGCGACGCTCTCCGACCCGTAATCCAATGACTCAGGGTGGTCCAGCGTGACGATGGACGACCGGATCGAGGACCTCCGGGAGCGCCGCGAACGGGCCGCGAAGGGCGGCGGCGACGACCGGATCGCCTCCCAACACGAGAAGGGGAAGATGACCGCCCGCGAGCGGATCGACTACTTCCTCGACGACGGCACGTTCCACGAGTTCGACCGGTTCCGCACCCACCGAAACCACACGTTCGGGATGGAGGAACAGCGGCTCCCCGGCGACGGCGTGGTGACGGGGTACGGCGAGGTGAACGGCCGGAAGACGTTCGTCTTCGCTCACGACTTCACCGTCTTCGGCGGCTCGCTCGGCGAGGTGTTCGCCGAGAAGGTGTGCAAGGTGATGGACAAGGCGATGGATGTGGGCGCGCCCGTGATCGGGCTCAACGACTCCGCGGGCGCGCGGATCCAGGAGGGCGTCGCCTCGCTCGGCGGCTTCGCGGAGGTCTTCCGGCGCAACACCGAGGCGTCGGGCGTGATCCCGCAGATCTCGGCGATCATGGGGCCGTGTGCCGGCGGTGCGGTGTACTCGCCCGCCATCACCGACTTCACCTTCATGGTGAAGGACACCTCACACATGTTCATCACCGGACCGGACGTGATCGAGACGGTCACCGGCGAGGAGGTGAGCTTCGAGGAGCTCGGCGGCGCGGTCACCCACACGTCGACCTCCGGCGTCGCCCACTTCGCCGAGGAGTCGGAGGAGGACGCCCTCGACGACATCGCCCGGCTGCTCTCGTATCTCCCCCAGAACAACGTCGAGGACCCCCCGCGGGTCGAGCCGTGGGACGACCCCGAGCGCGCCGACGAGGAGCTCACCCACGTCGTCCCCGACGCCCCCCGGAAGCCCTACGACATGCACGACGTGATAGACGGCGTCGTCGACGAGGGATCCTTCTTCGAGGTGCAGGAGAACTTCGCGAAGAACGTCGTCGTCGGCTTCGCCCGCCTCGACGGCCGCTCGGTCGGGATCGTCGCCAACAACCCGCGGGTCAACGCCGGCACGCTCGACATCGAGTCGAGCCAGAAGGCCGCGCGGTTCGTCCGCTTCTGTGACGCCTTTAACGTCCCCATCCTCACCTTCGAGGACGTGCCCGGCTTCATGCCCGGGACGGATCAGGAACACGACGGGATCATCCGCCACGGCGCGAAGCTGTTGTACGCCTTCTCGGAGGCGACCGTCCCCCTCCTGACGGTCATCACCCGGAAGGCGTACGGCGGGGCCTACTGCGTGATGTCCTCGAAACACATCGGCGGCGACGTCAACTACGCCTGGCCGACCGCGGAGATCGCGGTGATGGGACCGAAGGGGGCCGTGAACGTGCTCTACCGCGAGGAGCTGGAGGCCGCCGAGGACACCGACGCGCACAGACAGGAGCTCATCGACGAGTACCGCGAGGAGTTCGCGAACCCCTACACCGCGGCCGACCGCGGCTTCGTCGACGACGTGATCGAGCCGACCGAGACCCGCGCCCGCCTCATCGACGACCTGGAGATGCTGGCGGGCAAGCGCTCGGAACTGCCCGACAAGAAACACGGCAACATCCCGATCTGAGATGGCGACGGACTCGCCCGCCGGAGAGGCGGAAGCGGAGACGACCTCGCCCGTCCGGTTCGACGCCGGCGACCTACGGCTCCCCGACGACGCCGACGACGATGAGGCCGCGGCGATCGCGGTCGCGGTCGCGGCGCACCTCCGCGACCGGGAGGCGGCCGCGGCCGCCGCGAACGAGGGGAAGGAGGGGACCGGCCGGCGGGGCGACCGCTGGGGGTTCGCCGGCCGGCTGGAGTCGGTCCGGGGCCGCCGCGCTCGCGTCCCCGAGACGGCCCCATCGGACCCGTGGGCGG
Organism: Halorubrum aquaticum; assembly: GCF_900113615.1. GTDB lineage: Archaea > Halobacteriota > Halobacteria > Halobacteriales > Haloferacaceae > Halorubrum > Halorubrum aquaticum. The sequence goes on along the minus strand of NZ_FOPZ01000003.1, from coordinate 116,535 downwards.
CCGCCGGCCGGCTCGACCGGTTCTGAAAGCGCGGGAGGTCGGCGACTTCCGGTCCGCTCCTCCGGGTCGTACGTCGCTCTCACTGCTCCGGATCGGCGTCGGGGTCGGCCTCGGGGTCGGCTCCGGAGTCGACCGCCTCCTCACCGCGAACCGCCGACGCGACCCGGTTCACGACGACCGGGACGACGCCGGCGATGGCGACGAGGACGGCGACCCGGACGAGCACGGAGGCGTCGGTCAGAAACGAGAGCCCGAGGTAGACGGCCGCGCCGACGAGCACCGACGGCAACACGTAGGGGTTCCCTGCGGAGATCACGTCCGTCGATCCGGGCTCGATCCCCCTTAACCGTCCCGGGACGACGGCGTCGCCGTCGATCGCCCCGGACCGACAGAATGAGGTGCGTATTCCGAGAACGGGCCGACAGGAATGTTCGACAAGGTACTGGTCGCGAACCGCGGCGAGATCGCCGTCCGCGTAATGCGCGCCTGCGAGGAACTGGGCGTCGAGACGGTCGCCGTCTACAGCGACGCGGACAGACACGCCGGCCACGTCCGCTACGCCGACGAGGCGTACAACGTGGGGCCGGCCCGCGCGGCCGACTCCTACCTCGACGGGGAGGCGGTCCTCGACGCCGCGCGCGCCGCCGACGCCGACGCGGTACACCCCGGATACGGCTTCCTCGCCGAGAACGCCGACTTCGCTGCGCGCGTCGAGGCCGCCGACGGGGTGACCTGGATCGGTCCCTCGAGCGACGCGATGGAGCGGCTCGGCGAGAAGACGCACGCCCGGCGCGCGATGGCCGACGCCGACGTGCCGATCGTTCCGGGGACGACCGAGCCCGTCAGCGACGCGGAGACCGTCCGCGAGTTCGGCGAGGAGCACGGCTACCCGGTCGCGATCAAGGCCGAGGGCGGCGGCGGCGGCCGCGGGATGAAGATCGTCGAGTCGCCCGAGGCGGCCGAGGAGGCCCTCGAGTCGGCCAAACGCGAGGGAGAGGCGTACTTCTCGAACGACTCCGTCTACCTCGAGCGGTACCTCGAGACGCCGCGACACGTCGAGGTCCAGATCGTCGCCGATTCGGGTCCCGAGGGTGACGGTCCCGGAGGCGAGAGCGACGTGGTCCACCTCGGCGAGCGCGACTGCTCGCTCCAGCGCCGCCACCAGAAGGTGATCGAGGAGGGTCCCTCCCCCGCGCTCTCCGACGAGTTGCGCGAGGCGATCGGCGAGGCCGCCCGCCGCGGCGTCGCCGCCGCCGACTACACCAACGCCGGGACCGTGGAGTTCCTCGTCGAGGAGGACCCCGACCGCGACCCAGAGGAGCCACTCGGCCCCGAGACGCCCTTCTACTTCCTCGAGGTCAACACCCGGATACAGGTCGAACACACCGTCACGGAGGCGTTGACGGGGATCGACATCGTGAAGGAGCAGCTCCGGGTCGCCGCCGGCGAGGGGCTCTCGATCGAGCAGGACGACGTGGAGCTCGAGGGACACGCGATCGAGTTCCGGATCAACGCCGAGAACGCCGCCGAAGGGTTCCAGCCCGCCAGCGAGGGCTCCCTGGAGACGTACGACCCGCCGGGCGGGATCGGCGTCCGCGTCGACGACGCGCTCCGGCAGGGCGACGACCTCGTCACCGACTACGACTCGATGATCGCGAAGCTGATCGTGTGGGGGGGAGACCGCGAGGAGTGTCTCGCGCGCTCGCGGCGCGCGCTCGCCGAGTACGAGCTGGAGGGGGTCGTCACGATCGTCCCGTTCCACCGGCTCATGCTCTCCGACGAGCGCTTTCTCGACGGCACGCACACGACGAAGTACCTCGACGAGGAGGTCGATCCCGACCGGATCGCCGACGCACAGGAGCGCTGGGGGACGGAGCCCTCGCGGTCCTCGAGCGACGACGACGAGGAGGTGACCGAGCGCGAGTTCACCGTCGAGGTGAACGGCAAGCGCTTCCAGGTGGACTTGGAGGAGCGCGGTGCCCCGCCGATCCCCGCCGGGGGCGGCTCCGGATCGGGCGGCGGCCGGCAGCAGCGACCCCCGCAGGCGAGAGACGCCGACGAGGGCGACGACTCCGGCGGCGTCGACGTCGCGGAGGGCGGCGAGGCGATCGAGGCGGAGATGCAGGGGACGATCCTCTCGGTGGACGTGGCCGAGGGCGACGAGGTCGCCGCCGGCGACGTGGTCTGCGTCCTCGAGGCGATGAAGATGGAGAACGACGTGGTCGCCGAGCGCGGCGGGACCGTCGCGAGCGTCCACGTCGCGGAGGGCGACGGCGTCGACATGGGCGACGTGCTGGTCGTCCTGGAGTGAGCTACAACGCCACGGCCGCGATCCCGTAGATCGCCAGCGCGCCGAGGGCGCCGACGGCGAGCGACTTGACGTTCAAGCGAACCGCACGCTTCCGGTCGGCGGCGAGCGCCTCCGGGTCGTCGATCCGCTCGGTTCCCTCGCCCACGTCGAAGACGCCGACCCCGGCGAAGCCGACGCAGAACCGCTCGCGGTACTGGAAGCATCCCATCGCCGCCCCGTACAGCGGAAACGTCGTGAGGACCAGCGTCCAGTGCGGCCAGCCGACGGCGAGGACCGCGGCGACGAGCGCGGCCGCGGCCAGAATCGAGACGCCGCCGAGCAGGAGCCGTCGCCGTCGCTGAGTCGGTCCGATGTTACAGACGCCGGGTTGATACTCCATGCCGGACCGTCGGTCGGCACGACGAAAAGGACATCGCGGCTCGATGGAAGCGGTCGGGTCACGCGGATTCGATCGGACGGGTCCGACCGCGCCGACTCGATCGAGCGCTCGGACGATCGCTTTATGATCCAAGCGGACACAGTGGGGACCGAGTAGCCACATGAGCGATCGAACGCGCCGCGATCGGGAGCTGCGGCGGTACGAGACCGTCCTGGAGTCGCTCGAGGACGGGGTGTACGCCGTCGACCCCGACGGGACCATCGTGTACGTCAACGACCGGTACGCCGAGATGAAGCGGGCGGACCGCGAGGAACTGATCGGGACGCACATCTACGAGTGGGCCACCGAGGAGGCCGCGGAGAAGGCGCGGCGGGCGCGCGAGGAGCTCGCCGCGGGCGACCGCGACGTCGGCGTGATCGAGTACGACTTCCAGACGGCCGACGGCGACACGTTCCCGGTGGAGATGCGGTTCGCCCGAGTTCCCGACGACGACGGCATCGACCGCGTCGGCGTCATCCGTGACGTCACGGACCGGAAGCGGCGGGAGGAGTCGCTCCGGCGGAAGAACGAGCGCCTCGACGAGTTCGCGAGCATCGTCAGCCACGACCTGCGGAACCCCCTCAACGTCGCCAGCGGGCGGCTCGAACTCCTTCGGGAGGAGTGTGAGTCCCCGCAGATCGACGAGATCGAGCGCGCACACGACCGGATGCGGTCGCTCGTCGACGACCTGTTGTCGCTGGCGCGGGCCGGCGACGAACTGGACGAGCCGGAGCGGGTGGAGCTGTCCGGGATCGTCGAGCGGGCGTGGGCCAACGTCGCGACGGGTGAGGCGACCCTCCGGATGGACGGTGACCTGTCGTTCGCCGCCGACGAGAGCCGGCTGGAAGGGCTCTTGGAGAACCTGATCAGGAACTCGGTCGAACACGGCGACGGCGCGGTGACCGTCGCCGCGGGCGTCCTCGAGGACGGTGGCGGGTTCTACGTCGCGGACGACGGACCGGGGATCGCCGAGGACCACCGCGAGGCGGTCTTCGAGAGCGGCTACACGACCGCCGAGGAGGGGACCGGATTCGGCCTGAGCATCGTCGAGCGGGTCGCCGAGGCGCACGGCTGGGAGGTCCGTGCGACCGAGAGTGCCGACGGCGGTGCGCGCTTCGAGGTGGCGGGGGTCGACGCTTCGGGGTGACGGGGATCGTCCGATTCGGGGTGAGTGGCATCGACGCCTCCGGGAACGGGGATCGTCCGGTTCCGGCGATCGCACCCGCGGTAGCAATCCTGAAGGGGGACCCCGTCGATCGACGGACGTGAAACGGATCCAGCTCGGGAACACCGTCTTCGAGGGCGAGAACGACGCCTACCTGATCGAGGCGGACCGGACGACGCTCGTCGACACCGCCGTCTCGATCCCGGCGGTGCGCGCGGACCTGCGGGAGGGACTATCGGAACTCGGCGTCGGGTTCGCCGACGTCGACGCGGTGGTGCTCACCCACTGGCACCCCGATCACGCCGGGCTGGCCGGCGAGATCCAGACGGAAGGCGGGGCCGAGGTGTACGTCCACGAGGCGGACGCGCCGCTCGTCGACGGCCGGGAACGCCCCTTCGCGACGAACCCGGCGGCCCAACGGGAGACGTTCGAGCGGTGGGGGATGCCCGCGGCGGCGCGCGACCGACTGACCGAGTTCTTCGAGACGGAGGGGACAGACATCTACGGCCGCGACGCCGAGGTGACGCCGATCGCCGACGGCGAGACGATCGACCTCGGCGGCGTGAAACTGGAGACGGTTCACCTGCCGGGACACACCGCCGGACTCTGTGCGTTCGCGTTCGACCCGCGGACGGTTCCGGGACACGAGCCCGTGAGCGGGAACGGCGGGGACGGAAACGGGGGAGAGTCGCCGGTAGAGGCGTTCACCGGCGACGCGCTGCTCCCGCGGTACACCCCGAACGTCGGCGGGGCGGACGTCCGGGTCGAGGAGCCGCTGGCCGCCTACGCCGACAGCCTCGTCCGGATCGTCGACCGCGACTGGGACGCCGCGCACCCGGGCCACCGCGAGCGGATCGACGAACCGAGCCGGCGGGCCGCGGAGATCCTCGACCACCACCGCGACCGCACTCGGCGGGTGATCGACGTCCTGGAGTCCGGACCGGCCACCGCGTGGGAGGTCTCGGCGGCGCTTTTCGGCGACCTCGAGGAGATCCACACGCTCCACGGCCCGGGCGAGGCGTTCGCGCACCTCGACCACCTGGAGCGCGCCGGCGTCCTCGAGCGCGACGGGACCGCCTACCGCCTGCTCGATCCGGACCCGAACGTGGACGACCTGTTCCCGACGACGGCGCTCGATGCCGCGAGCACGTGACTCGACCGCACAGAGAGCTCGTCGTCGCCGAACGCTCCCGTGCTGAAAGTCCCGTCGTCGCCGAAAGCTATTCCCGCACGAGCGCGCATCTACCGTCGTGAAGCGGGAGACCCTCTCGACCGCCCTCCTCGCCCTCCTCGCGGTCGTCGCTCTCGGCGTCGCGGCGGCGACGCTGGACTCCGCGGTCGCCGTCGACGGAGGCGGCGGGTTCAGCGGCGGCGTCGAGGGCGGCGCGGGCCCGACCGACGACCCCGGCGAGATCAGCCCCTCGGAGACGCCGGGCGGGCCGACGATGCTGGCGCTGCCGCCGGTCTGTTATCCGGTCTTACGGCAGCTACCGGCGCTGTTGCTTCTCGCGGGTGCGCTGATCGCGATCGGGGCGTTCGCGTATCGCGACACCGGGTCGCGGTTCGCCGCGGCCGTCGTCGCCGGCACGGTGGGCTTCCCGGTCGGCGTGATATGGTACGGGCTCTCGAGCTGTCGGGACCCCGAGAGCGTCGGCGAGCTCGACCTCGGACTGGCGGGCGAGGAGGACGGGCTGCTCCCCGCGGGCGGCGGCGGGGGCGCCGGCCTCGGGAGCGGCTCCGGGAGCGTCTCGACGCCCGAGGCGGCGTTCGTCGCGGTGGTTCTCATCGCCATCCTCGTCAGCCTCCTCGTGTTGGTGGCGGCCGCCGGCGACGACGAGGACGAGTCCGGGAGGAGCGTGCCCGCGGAGCCCGACCCGGACCCGGCGGACCCCGACCTCGCGGCGGTCGCGCGGACCGCGGGGGAGGCGGCCGACCGGATCGAGGGCGACGCCGGCGACAACGAGGTGTACCGCGCGTGGCGCGAGATGACCGAGGCGCTCGAGATCGACCGCCCCGCCTCCGCGACGCCGGGGGAGTTCGCGACCGCCGCGGTCGAGGCCGGCGTCGACGAGGAGCCCGTCTCGGAGCTCACCGACGTCTTCGAGCGGGTGCGGTACGGCGGCGCGGACCCGACCGACGACCGGGAGCGTCGGGCCGCGGCCGCGCTCCGTCGCATCGAGGACGAACACGGGGGTGAGACGTAGTGCGCCCGCTCGCGGCCGTCGGCGTCGCGGCGGTCGCGGTCGGCTTCCTCGTCGCCGTCGATCGGGGGCTCGCGAGCACGCTCGACCTCTCGTTCGTCGTCGTCACGCTGATCGGCGTGCTCAGCGTCCTCCAGGGCGTTCGATACGCGAGCGCTCGGCGTGGGCAGGAGCGCCGGTCCACGGACCTCGGCGAACCGGAGCGGCGGGAGCGGGCGGCGGTCCCCGGAGCCGACTTCGACGCGGCGGTCTCACGGGCCGCCTCCGTCCGACGGCGACGGGGACGCACCGCGCGCGACGACGTGCGGTCGCGGGTTCGGACGGCCGCGGTCCGGGCGGTCGCCCGCGAGCGGAACTGCTCGCGCGAGCGGGCCGCGGAGCTCGTCGACGAGGGGGACTGGACCGACGACCGCACCGCCGCGGCGTTCTGCTCGCGGTCGATCGCCTACCCGATCCGCGACCAGATACTGGGCGGGCTGCCCGGTCGGTCGACGTTTCGAGCCGGCGTGACCGCCGCCGTCGACGCCCTCGAACGGGCGACGGTCGGGATCGACGCCGGAGCCGATCGGGACGGCGAACGGACCGCCGGCGACGGGAGAGGATCGGCCGGCGACGGGAGAGGATCGGCCGGCGACGGGAGAGGATCGACCGGCGACGGGAGGGAGGGGGATCGATGACGGCGGCCGAGCGGGATCGGGTCGATTCCGCGGCGACCCCGGCGGACGAAACGTACGCGAGGGACGGGGACGACGGGGATGGAGACGGCGGGGAGAGAGACGGCGACGGCGATCAGAGGGACGAGGGCGGCCGCGACGACGCCGACGAGATCGACACCGGCCACGACGACCACCCGACTGACCGCCGGGCGCTTCGCCCGTTCGACACGGGACGGTGGGTCGGGGTCACCGGCGTCGCGCTCACGCTGGTGGGGCTCGGCGTCGCGCTCAGACAGCCGGGGATGGTCCTCGTCGGGGCGGCGGCGGTCGGGTACGGGCTGTACGCGCGCCTCGGCGAGGCGGGAGAGGCGGTACTCGAGATCGACCGCGAGGTGAGCGATCCGACGCCGGACCCGGGCGACGAGGTGTCGGTGACGGTGCGCGCGCGGAACGTCGGCGACGCGCCGTGTCTCGATCTCCGGATCGTCGACGGGGTGCCGCCCGGCCTCGAGGTCGTCGACGGCCCCGCACGGGTCGCCACCGCGCTCCGCCCGGGCGCGAGCGTGACGTTCTCGTACGCGGTCCGCGCGAGCCGCGGGGACCACGAGTGGGGGACGACGCGGGCGGTGGTCCGCAACGCCGCCGGCTCCCGCGAGCGGCTGACGGAGCTCGAGACGCCGACCCGCTTGACGTGTACCCCGGAGCTGGCCGCGGGGGGCGACCTCCCGCTCCGGGGACTGACGACCGTGTCACACGGCCGCGTTCCGACGGACGTGGGCGGCTCGGGCGTCGAGTTCCACGCCACCCGCGAGTACCGTCGGGGCGACCCGCTCAAGCGGGTCGACTGGAACCGGCGGGCCCGGACCGGCGAGCTGGCGACGCTGGAGCTCCGCGAGGAGCGCGCCGCGACGGTCGTCCTGCTCGTCGACGCGCGCGAGGCGGCGTACGTCGCCGATCGGCCGGACGGAGACACCGCGGTGGAGGCGAGCGTCGAGGCGGCGGGGGCCGTCTTCACCGCCCTGCTCGCCGGCGGCGACCGGGTCGGGATCGCGACGATGGGGCCGCGTGACTGCTGGCTGCCGCCGGGCGCGGGGAACGACCACGCGGTCCGGGGTCGCGAGACGCTGGCGACGGACCCCGCGCTCGCGCCGACGCCGTCCGAGGACCGGTTCTACCGCACCCTGTGGCGCCGCCGGTTCCGTCGGCGGCTTCCGGGCGACGCCCAGGTGCTGTTCTTCACGCCGCTCGTCGACGACGTCCCGGTCGACACCGCGCGCCGGCTCGACGCGTACGGCCACCTCGTCACCGTCCTTTCACCGGACACGACGGCGACGCGGTCGTCGCGGTTGTCGTCGCGGTTGCCGTCGCGGTCGACGAGCACGCCCGGCCGGAAACTGGCCGCGATCGAGCGTCGCGAGCGAATCCGGACGCTCCGGGGCGCGGGGATCCGGGTCGTCGAGTGGGGCGACCGGTCGTTCCCGGCCGCGGTCGCCGGCGCGAACGGACGGTGGTCGCGGTGAGCGCGGAGCGGAACCGGGGATCCGTGACGGACGGGGATCGCGGGGCGGAGGCGGACGGGAGCCGCGGGCCCGAGGCCGCCGAGGAGCGTGAGCGCGACGCGCGCCCGCCGACGCTCGCGGTCGTCTCGAGCCTCGTCGCCGCGACGGTCGCGACGGTCGCCGCGCTCGTCGCCGATCCGACGGGCGGGGCGGTCGTCGGAGCGTCGGTCGTCTGTCTCGCGGGCGGGTCGCTCCTCGGCTCCGCACGCGTCCTGTCCTGGGGGGCCGCCGCCGGGATCGGCGGGATCGCGCTCGCCGCGGCGTTCGGCGGCGGCGCGGAGCCGCTTCTCGTCGCCGGCGTCGCGCTCGCGGTCGCGTGGGACGTCGCCGACCACGGCCTCTCGGTCGGTCGACAGGTGGGAAGGAAGGCCCGGACCCGACGGAACGTGGCCGTCCACGCCGGGACGACCCTGCTCGCGGGGACGATCTCGGCCGGGGTCGTCTACGGGACGTACGTGGTCGCCGCCGGTGGGCAGCCGATCGCCGCGCTCGCGCTGCTCTGTTTCGGCGGCGTCGTGCTGGCGTCGGCGTTCCGGTGATCGTGTTGGCGTCGGCGTTCCGGTGAGGCGGATCGGCGTCGCTTTTGTACCCAGCGGACGACGAGCGGACATGGACACCGACGCGACCGCGCCGGGGTGGTCGGCGTGACGGACCTCGTGACGTTCGGCGAGACGATGCTCCGGCTCTCCCCGCCGCGGGGCGAACGGCTGGAGCGGACCCGTGAACTCGACGTTCAGGCCGGCGGCGCGGAGAGCAACGTCGCGGTCGGCGCGGCTCGGCTCGGCGCGGACGCGGTCTGGTTCTCGAAGCTCCCGGACTCGCCGCTCGGCCGTCGGGTCGTGAGCGAGCTCCGGAGCCACGGCGTCCGGACGGGCGTGGCGTGGGACGACCCCGACTCGAGCCGCGTCGGGACCTACTACCTCGAACACGGCGGCGAGCCGCGGGGGACGGACGTGATCTACGACCGCGCGGACGCCGCGGTCACGACGGTCGAACCCGCGGAGCTGCCGACGGCCGCCCTCGAGGCGGCCACGTACTTCCACACCACCGGGATCACCCCGGCGCTCTCGGAGACGGCCCGCGAGACGACGCGGGCGCTGTTGCGGACGGCCGGCGAGGCCGGCGTGGTCCGGACGTTCGACCTGAACTACCGGGCGAAGCTGTGGGAGCCGGAAACCGCGCGGGAGACGTATGAGAGCCTGTTCGCGGACGTCGACGTGCTGTTCGTTCCACAGCGGGACGCCCACGAGGTGCTCGAACGCGAGGGCGACGCGGTCGAGATCGCCCACGGCCTCGCCTCCGAGCACGGCTTCGAGTGCGTGGTCGTCACCCGCGGGACCGGCGGCGCGCTCGCGCTCCGGGACGGCTCGGTCCACGAGCAGGGCGTCTTCGAGGCGGAGACGTTCGACGCGATCGGGACCGGCGACGCGTTCGTCGCCGGCTTCCTCGCCGCGCGGATCGACGGCGGCGACGTGTCCACGGCCCTCGAACGGGCGGCCGCGACGGCGGCGCTCAAACGCACCGTCGGCGGCGACATCGCGGTCGTGACGCCCGCGGAGGTCGACCGCGTCCTCGAGGGCGACGCCGGGATCGACCGGTAAGCCGTCGGCGAGCGACCGATGACCGAACGGGGAACGGCCGATGACCGAACGGGGAACGGCCGATGACCGGGCGGCGAGCGACCGTCGACGGTCGGCCCGTCCCGCCGTTCCGACCGGTTTATAATCGCTCCGCGAGCCGGATCGGACATGACCGACGACGACCGACGGGACGACCTGATCGCGGCGTTGCGCGCGGCCGACGCCGTCAGGTTCGGCGAGTTCGAGCTCTCACACGGCGGCACGAGCGACTACTACGTCGACAAGTACCTCTTCGAGACCGACCCGGACTGCCTGACGCGGATCGCCGACGCGTTCGCCGGCCGGCTCGCCGACACGGACGCGAAGCTGGCCGGCGTCGCGCTCGGCGCGGTCCCGCTCGTGGCGGTGACCGCCGCGGAGCTCGGCAGGCCGTACGTCATCGCGCGGAAACGGGCCAAGGAGTACGGCACCGGCAACCGGATCGAGGGGAGACTCGAGGCGGGCGAGGAGGTCGTCGTCTTGGAGGACATCGCGACGACCGGGCAGTCGGCCGTCGACGCGGTCGAGGCGCTCCGCGAGGCGGGCGCGACCGTGAACCGCGTGCTCGTCGTCGTCGACCGCGAGGAGGGTGCCGCGGAGCTACTAGCCGACCACGACGTGGAACTGGAGGCGCTGTTGACGGCCTCGGAGCTGCTCGCCGATCGGGACGCCTGAATCGGCCGCTCACGCCTCCGGCGGCTCCACCGTCGGCACCGCGACGCGGTCGAGCGCGTCGGCGATCACGTCGGCCTTCTCCACGTCGTTGACGGTCGCGTCCGGCGTCAACACCAGCCGGTGTGCGAGCGTCGGCTCCGCGACGCGTTTCACGTCGTCGGGGGTGAGGAACTCGCGGCCGGCGACGGTCGCGTTGGCGCGGGCGGCCTCGAAGAGCCGCTGGGTCCCGCGGGGGGAGACGCCGACCTCGACCCGGCGGTCCTCGCGGGTCCGGTGGACGATGGACGCCATGTACGCGAGGAGGTCGTCGTCCACGCGGACCGTCTCGGGGACCGCTCGGAGGTCGGCCACGTCCGCGGGATCGAGCACGCGCTCGACGGTCGGACTCCGGTCGGTTCGGCCGGCACGCCGGCGGAGGATCTCCACCTCGCCGGCCTCGTCGGGATAGCCGAGCGACGTCTTGATCATGAACCGGTCGAGCTGTGCCTCGGGCAGCGGGAACGCGCCCTCGCTCTCGACGGGGTTCTGGGTCGCGATGACGTAGAACGGGTCGGGGAGCGCGTGGGTCTCGCCGTCGGCGGTGACCTGTCCCTCCTCCATCGCCTCCAGGAGCGCCGCCTGTGTCTTCGGCGGGGCGCGGTTGATCTCGTCGGCGAGCACGACGTTCGCGAAGATCGGTCCCGGCGAGAACGAGAAGGAGCCGTCCCGCTCGTCGAAGACGTTGGTGCCGGTCACGTCGGAGGGGAGGAGGTCCGGCGTGAACTGGATCCGCGAGAACTCCAGACCGAGCGCGGTCGCGAACGACCGCGCCGAGAGGGTCTTTCCGGTCCCGGGTACGTCCTCCAAGAGGACGTGGCCGCGGGCGATGATCCCGAGCGTGACGCGCTCGAGGAACTCGCGGTCGGCGACGACCGCGGATCCGATCTCGTCCATCACCCGCGAACAGGCATCGGCCGCGTCGGGGACGTCCATACGAGCGTCAACGGCGGAGGCGGCAAAAGGGTTGTCGCGGGCGGCGAAGACGGGAGGACGGACCGACCGCGATCGAAACCCATAACATCGGAAGCGGCGAATCGGGAGACGAGCCGAGGTAGCCTAGCCTGGCCAAGGCGGTAGATTCGAAATCTACTGTCCATTCGGACACCGGAGTTCAAATCTCCGCCTCGGCGCTCTCTCGTGGAACTCCTCGACCGAGAGACCCGTCTCTCGACGTTACGGCGGGCTTCCGAGCGACGCCTGTTCGGGGTCGGCGTCGCCGCGGAGTCGACGCCGGCGCTTGTCGTAGGCCGCCTCGAGCTTGGCGTTCGTCGCTCGCGAGACCAGATAGAGGTCGGCGACGCCGCCGTCTCGGGGGTGGGCGGCGGCGACCCACACGTGGCCGTCGCCCGCGGAGAGGTCGTCGGCCCAGCGCTCCGCGGCCTCGCGGCTCTCGAAGGCGTGTCGGGAACCGTCCTCGAAGACGATCCGGCCGACCTTCGCGTTGCGCTTGCGGGCGGACGGTTTGACCGCGACGACGACGCTCACGACCGATACTGGGGGCTCACCGATTAAAAACCCCGTCAGACGGGGATCGACCCCGGAGACGGTCGAGCGCCCGTCGGTTCGGCGATCGAAAGGAATCACACCCCCGGCCGCCCTAGCGGCCCGCATGAGCGATCCCGACTGGTACGAGGACGCGACCGTCTACTCCTTCGACGTGAAGACGTTCGACGACGGCGACGGCGACGGATGGGGGGACTTCCAGGGAGCGATCGACCGGCTGGGATACCTCGAGGAACTCGGCGTCGACGCCGTCTGGATCCGGCCGTTCTACCCGAGCCCGCTGCGGGACAACGGGTACGACGTGGCCGACTACTACGCGGTCGACGAGCGGCTCGGGACCCTGGCGGACTTCCGGGAGTTCGCCGAGCGCGCACACGACCGCGGGATCCGCGTGATCACCGACCTCGTGTTCAACCACACCTCGATCGAACACGAGTGGTTCCGGCGGGCCCGCGAGGACCCCGAATCGGAGTATCACGACTACTACTGCTGGACGAGCCACCTCGAGGACGCCCACCACCGCGGCAACATCTTCCCGGAGTACGAGGACGGCGTCTGGTCGTACGACGAGGTCGCCGGGAAACACTACTTCCACCAGTTCTACGGCCACCAGCCCGACCTCAACGTGGCGAACCCCGCGGTCCGCGAGGAGCTGTACGACGTGCTCCGATTCTGGCTCGAGCAGGGCGCGGACGGCTTCCGGATCGACGCCGCCCACCCTATGCTCATGCCGAAGGGGCATAACGCGACGACCCTCGAGGACACCGAACTCGACGAGCCCATCGACCTGTTCAAGCGCATGCGCGAGGTCGTCGAGGCCGAGCAGTCCGACGCCGTCCTGCTGGCGGAGGCCGACGACGAGCCCGAACACCTCGACTACTACTTCGGCGAGGGCGAGGCGTTCCACCTCCAGTTCAACTTCGTGATGAACGCGCACCTCACGTACGCGATCGGGGTGCGTGACGCGTGGCCGCTCTATCGGGCACACGAGGTCCTGCCCGACGTCGAGGGCGTCGGCGGCTGGGTGAACTTCCTGCGGAACCACGACGAGTGGAACCTGCTGAAGCTGCCCGAGGAGGCGTTCGAACACGCCCGCGAGTACTTCGGCGACGACGCGGGCAACTCGTGGATCTTCGAGCGGGGCCACAGGCTCCGGCTTGCGGACCTGTACGACGGCGATCACGACCGGATCGCGTTGGCTCACGCCCTGCTGTTCGCGCTGCCGGGGTCGGTCGCGCTCCAGTCGGGCGACGAGATCGGCATGGGCGCGGACCTCTCGTTGCCCGAACGCGAGGCGGTCCGCACCCCGATGCAGTGGGACGACTCGAGAAACGGCGGGTTCTCGACGGCCGACCCCGACGAGTGTTACAATCCCGTCGTCGACGAGGGCGAGTACGCGTACGACCGGGTGAACGTCGCCGCCCAGCGCGACGACCCCGACTCGCTCCTCTCGCGAGTTCGGGAGCTGTCACGCGCCCGCGGTCGGTGTCCCGAGGTCGCCCGTGGCGACTTCGGGATCGTCGACGCGGATCCGAAGGAGGTGTGGGTCCATCGGTTCGACCACGAGGGGGAGGTCCTGTTGTGCGCGCACAACTTCGCCGCGGAGCCGCGCGACGCCGTCTGCGGGTTCGACGTGGACCCCGCGGCGGCAGAGCGCGTCGTCGGCGAGGGCGGGTTCCGCGTCGCGGACGGCGGCGTCACGCTCGAGTTGGGCGGCCACGAGTACGTCTGGATCCGCGGCGAGAAGCGGTAGGGCGGTGTGAGAAAATACCGCGGTGCCAGGGAGTCGGGTCAGACGCCTTCCGGAGTCGCTGTGTATCGATCGTACAGCCGAACAAGATCGCCGGAGCGGTGGCGTCGCCGGCGCTACGCGCCGGCTTCAAGCGAGAGCTTCGCTCTCGCCCTGCGCCTGCGAGCGCCCGGGAGGGTGCGAGCAGCACGCGAGGGACGCTGCGAGCGGTGCGAGGTACGAACGAAGTGAGTACCTCGATAAGCGAGTGGCGAAGCCGCGAGCAGCGAGCAGCGAGGCTGGGGAGGCGTGAGGTGCGGGGCTGTGCGGTTGGGTGGGACGCAAAGGGGCAGTCGCGAGGGCGACTGGGGCTTTGGAGACGGTCACCGCGCCGGCAACGACCTCGTCCTCACCGGCCCGATTCCCGTCGAAACGACCGTACCACTACGCGTTCAGGCCGTCTCCATCTCGCGTTCGAGGTCGCGGAGCCGGTCGATCCGCTTCTCGGTCTGGGGGTGCGTCGAGGCGATCCGGCTGAGGAACCCCGCGCTGATCGGGATGATGAAGAAGGCGTTCATCTCCGAGCTGCCGTCGCGGAGGTCCTCCTGTGGGACGCGGTCCATCCGGCCGTCGATGCTGACGAGCGCGGACGCCAGCGCGCCGGGCTTCCCGGTGATGACCGCCGCGCCGCGGTCCGCGGCGTACTCGCGGTACCGCGAGAGCGCGCGGATCAGGAGGAACGAGACGATCCAGACGACGATCGACACCGCGATGGCGACGATCACCGGCGCGCCGCCGCCCTGCCGGTTGTTCCCGCCGAAGAGCCACCCCCACCGCACGATGAAGAAGGCGATGGTCGAGAGGAACGAGGCGATGGTCATCACCATCACGTCGCGGTTCTTCACGTGCGCGAGCTCGTGGGCGAGCACGCCCTCCAGTTCGTCCTGATCGAGCGTCCGGAGCAGCTCGGTCGTCACCGCGACCGTCGCGTTCTTCTGGTTCCGGCCGGTCGCGAACGCGTTCGGCACCCGCGAGTCGGCGACGGCGACGGCCGGCTTCGGCAGGTCGGCCTGCTGGCAGAGCCGCTCGATCGTGCGGTGGAGTTCGGGGTACTCCTCGGCGGTGACCTCCCGGGCCCCCATGCTCCGGAGCGCGAGCTTGTCGCTGAAGAAGAACTGGGCGATCGCGAACCCGCCGAGCATGACGAGCGGGAACAGGAAGTTATTGAAATACAGGGACAGCACGCCGACGAACACGACGTAGAGGGCGAAAAGCAGGAACATCGTGAACGCCATCCGTCCACGCAGTCCCCAGTCGGTCTTCCAGTCCATACCCATGGCTTACCGTTCGTGGCGTTAAAGCTTGCCGGAGCGGGAAGGCGCCCTCGTCGATCGACTGCGAGGCCGTGTGAGATCGACAGCAAGGCCGAGACGACACCGCCGAACGACGGCCTTTTTTCCGGGCTCCGCGAGGCCCGCACATGGACACCGTCCTCGTCACCGGCGGCCGCGGCGCGTCCGGCCGCTGGGTCGTCGACCGGATCGCCGGCGAGTACGACGTCGTCGTCGCGGACTACGACCACCCGGGGCTCGGGGTCGACCCGGCCCCGAACGTCTCGTTTCGCGCGGCCGACCTCGCCGACCGCGGCGAGGCGCTCGACGTCGTGAGCGCGGTCGATCCCGACGCGGTCGTCCACTGGGCGGCGATCCCCGTCGCGGGCACCCACCCGGAGGGCCGCGTCTTCGAGACGAACGCGCTCGCCGTCCACAACGTCCTGACCGCGGCGGGACGCGCCGACGCGCCGGTGGTCCAGGCGTCGAGCGACGGCGCGTACGGCTTCTTCTTCGCCGACCCCACGCCGCTGCCGGACGAGCTGCCGGTGACGGAGGAGCACCCGCGGCGGCCCGAGGACCCCTACGGGCTCTCGAAGGTGACCGCCGAGGAGAACGCCGCGGCGGTCGCCCGCCGACACGGCGTCCCCGCGGTCTCGATCCGCCCGTCGTGGATCCAGTATCCCGGCGCGTACGCGTGTCGAGAGGCGGAGTACGTGGAGGACCTCGCGGCCGGCGCGGGCAACTTCTGGTCGTACGTCGACGCCCGCGACGTGGCGGGTCTCGTCGACGCGGCGGTCGCGGACCTCCTCGGAAACGACCCCGCCGTCGAGCCGGGGGACCACGAGGCGGTCAACTGCGTCGCCGCCGACAACGCGCTCGGCCGCCCCCTGCTGGACCTCCTGCGGGAGGCGTACGGCGGGGTCCCCGACGACTGTGCGGTCGCCGAGGGCGACGACCGGGGCGCGTACGCGATCGAGAAGGCGAGGCGGCTGTTCGGCTGGGAGCCGACCCGGTCGTGGCGGGAGGCGGCCGAGGAGACCGTCGAGGAGCCGACGCTGTTCGAGCGGTAGGCCGGGAGCACGACGGCGAACCGACGCCCTCAGATCGACAGGATCGCGTTCACGAGCGTCCGGGTCGCGATCGCGGTCGCCGCGCCGAGCCACGTCAACAACACGAAGTGGATGTAGCCGTTCGCCGGGTTGCCGCCGTCGATCTTCCGGATCATCTGCGAGGAGAGCGCGGCGTTGAAGAGCACGACCGTGAGGAGCAGGTACTCGATGAGCGGGATGTCGTACGCGCCGGGATAGACGATCTGGCCGATGTCCATCTGGTCGATCTCGAAGTCGGCGGTCAGGTCGGCGAGGATGGCGACGATCTCGAGCCCGATGAAGAAGGCGAACGTCGCCGCCGCGGTGATCCCGTACAGGAGCCCGATGAACGTCACGGCGGACTGCCGGCGCTGCTCGCGGAGCTGGTTGACGGTGTTCATGTTCCGCGAGATCAGCTCGCCGAGCAGCTTCGGGTCCCCGCCCATCTCCCGGCCGACGAGGTACATCTCGGAGAACTTCTGGATGAGGTACGACCGCGTGTCACGCGAGAAGGCGCGCCACGCCCCCTCGGTGCTGATCCGCATGTTCAGCCGGCGGTACAGCCGGGTGATGGACGGCGAGAGCGCGCCGAAGTCCTTGTCGCGAAGCGTGGTCAACACGTCCGAGGTGGTGGACTGCTTGGCGCTCTCGGTCGCACCCAGCGCGCGGACGAACGAGGGGAACTCCCCGTCGCGGGCGGTGATCGCCTGCTCTTCGGTCCGGAGGATCACCCCGGTGATGAAAAGCGGGGTGATCGGGACCGCGATGTACAGCGGGAGCCTGACGTCCTCGAGAAAGAAGAGGAGGCCGGGTAGCCCCGGTCCGTACCCAAACATCCCGGCGGCGGTGAACCCGATGAGGAGAAGCGAGAGCGCGGCACCGATACCCAACGACGCCCACAGCTTCAGGTCGCCGGGCGCGCGGTCCTCGGGGTGATACCAGATCGGGTCGTACGGCGAGGTGGCCCGGATCATCGCGTAGAACCCGAGCTGGACGAAGACGAAGAGGACGATCACGGCCGCGACCGTCGCCGTGGGGTCGTTGCCCGTCAGGATGGGGAGCACGATGGCGAACACCAACGCGAACGTCATCGAGAGGATCATCGACATGTAGAGGTCCTTCATCACCTCCAGGTTCGACAGCGACGACTCGTACAGCGTCTCGTACTGGGCCAGCATGACGTCCTGTTCGGAGACGAGGAAGTCCTCGAGCGACTGGCCGGCCCCGAGCGTGTAGCCGAGCCGGTCGAAGAAGTCGGCCATGGCGTCGGAGGGGACCTCCTTGGCGCGACGACGACACGCGTCGTCGAGGCTCTGGTTCCAGGTGTCGACGAGGTGGACGACGCGACCGATCTCCTCGGCTGCGGCCCCGTACTCCCCCTCTTTCGCCAGCGTCCGGAACACCTCCATGCGGTCGATGTTCGTCGTCGACAGCACGGTCATGTGCGTCATCACGAGGTGGAGCTGGTTGTCGATCCGGTTCTCGACGCCGCTGAGGTAGATCTTCGGATAGACGACCGCCGACAGCAGCGTGAGCGCGCCGAACATCGGGATCGGCACCCGCGCGGCGACGGGCAACGGGAGGAGGAACCCCCCGGCCACGGTGGCCGCGAACACCAGGATCGCCGGGACGAGCACGTAGCCGACGTACTGTCGCTTGGAGATGTCGAGCTTCTCGTAGGAGTCAAGCACCTCCTCGGTGAGCCGCATCGCGGTCGCGAGCCCGTCTCCAGCCGCCTTCACGTTCATCGGGTCACCTGGTCCATGCGCGTGAACTCACCTGACGTTGCGGTGCATCTCGAAGGGTAGCCCCTCGACGCCGTCGCGCTGGAAGGCGTCGATCGCCTGGTTGACCTCGTGATAGCCCAGGATTCCCTCACTGATCATCCGCTCTATCAGCTCCGCGCGGAAATCCAGATCGTCGTAGATGTCGCGGGTGTCCGCGTACCCCAGAAGCGTCGCGATCTGCTCTTCGAGCACGTAGGAGTTGTTCATTCCCTGAAAGACGATGTCGTCCTCGACGGGGTCCCAACTGAACACCTCGCGGGTGACGACCCCCTCCATCTCCTTCGAGTACCCCTCGATCTCCTGGACGCTCGTCACCCGGCGGAGCACGTCGTCGCCCTGTTTCACCCGGTTCTGGAACAGCGCCACGTCGGCGTTGTCCATGAACGTCTCCGGGACGTTGATCGGGTCGGAGGTGAACCGCTGGATCATCGAGACGATGTCCGAGGCGTGGAACGTCAACATGACGGGGTGACCCGTCTGGGCCGCCTGGAAGGCCATGCGACCCTCCGCGCCCCGGACCTCGCCCACGACGATGTAGTCGGGCCGCGAGCGCAACGCGGCGGCGACCAAGTCGAACATGTCGACGTCGGAGGAGCCCTCGCCGCCGCCCTCGCGGGTCAGGAGCTGCTGCCAGGTGTTGTGCGGCGGGACGACCTCGGCGGTGTCCTCCGCGGTGTATATCTTCGATTCCTGCGGGATGTACGAGAGGATGGCGTTCAGCGTCGTCGTCTTCCCCGAAGCCGTCTCGCCGACGACGAAGACGGTCTGTTCGTTCTCCAGACACAGCCAGAGGTACGCCGCGAGCTGCGGCGAGAGCGTCCCCCAGTTCGTGATCTGGTTAATCGACAGCGGGACGTCCTCGCCCTGTCGGATGGTGAGCGAGGAGCCCTTCAGCGAGACGTCATCGGAGTAGATGATGTTGATACGCGACCCGTCCGGCAGCGTCGAGTCGACGATCGGATCGGAGTCGGAGAGCGGGTCGCCGATCCGCTCGCCCATGTTGCGGAGCCAGTTGTCGAACTCCTTCGGCGTCCCGAAGTCGACGGTGGTCTCGAGCATGCCGAACGTGCCGTGATCGACGTGACACTCGTGGGGACCGATCACGTGGATGTCCTCGTTCGCCGGGTCGCGCATCACGGGTTCGAGCGGACCGAGCCCGACGATGTCCCGGTTGAGACGGTACCGGATGCTCTCGTAGGTCTCCTCGGTGACCGAGAGCTTCCCGACGTTGAGGAGCTTCGAGACGCTCGATCGCCACCCGGTCTGCCCGTTCTGGATGTGGGTGACGTCCTCGAGCAACTCCTCGATGAGGTCGTCGTACTCCGCCTCCGAGGACGGAGCGGTGTGGCCGCCGCTGGCGGCGAGCAGCTTGTTCTTCACCCGCTCGAGGACGGTCGCCTGCGGGCCGGACATCTCCGGTTCGATCGCGTAGTACTTCGTCTCCTGGCCGAGGTCGCCGTACACGTGACAGTAGATCGGCCCGCCGACCGGGTAGAGCACGTTCGGACGGTTCGACTCGTACTCGTCCTTCGGCTCCTCGATGTACAGCGGGAACTCCCCGGTGATCTGTTTGAACTCCTTGAGGTGCTCTCTGAGGTGCGGCCGACGCATGGCGGCCTTCCGGAGCTCGTCTGAAGGTTTCGCGGTGCCGTGTTCGGTCATCGTTCGTGTCTCGTATCGTCGCTCCCCGCCGGGGGTGCCCCCGCGGCGGTCTCCTCAGGCGACACTGCGGCTCTCGATGACGATCCCCGTCCCCGAGCGGACGGAGAACCCGATGGTGTCGCCGACCTGTTCGCCCATGCCCGCGAAGCGTTTCACGTTGATCTGTCGACGGATGTCGTTGCCGACCTCGATCATCTCGAGCTGGAGGAAGACGTCGGCGATCGACCGGAACGGGCCGATCGCGTCGTCGTCGACGGCCGACGGGTCGACGGTGAGGACGACGATCTTTCCCTGCGAGATGATCTCGCGGAAGAACGAGATGATCTCGAGGGCTGCCTGCCGTTCCTCGTTCTTCCGGACGAGCGCCTCGAAGGTCGGGTCGTTCCGGAAGATCGCGTCGAACGTGTCGAGGAAGATCACGTCCGAGCGCCACATCGCGTCGGCGTTCATCAGCCGCTTGAGCAGCTCCTTGCGCTCGCCGTCGTCGTCGGAGAACGCCCCGCCGGAGTCGAAGTCGGCGTGGAGAAAGAGCAGCTCCTCGTTCAAGAGCGGCTTCACCATGTCGTACTCCAGCGAGTGCATCTGGTCGATGAACCCGCGGACGGTGAGCTCCGTCGACATCAGCGTCACCGACGCGCCCTCCTCGACGAGCCCGTAGGAGAACCGCTGGGACATGGCGCTTTTCCCCGCGCCGTAATCGCCCTCGATGAGCACGATGCTCCCGCGGGGGATCCCGCCGCCGAGCTCCTTGTTCAGCCGGTCGTGCTCGCCCAGGCCCAGGGACAGCAGGTTGTCGGCGCGGGGCATCTACGCCTCCACCCGGAACTGGAACAGTTCCTCGTCCCCGTTGACCGTGAGGTACACCCGGTGGTCGCTCGTGCCGCTCGATTCGCCGGGGTTGACGCCGACCACGTCGAGGTCGATCGTGAGCCGGAGCACGTCGCCGCGGCTCCAGGCGGTCGCGCCGTCGACGGAGACGAGTTCGCCGGTCGTCGCGTCCGGCCGCACGTACTCGCCGTCGAAGACGACGTCGACCCCGGAGCCGTCGGGGGCGAGCCGCTGGGTGCCGGTGTTCTTCACGAGGAGCGTGACGTTGTTCTCGGTCCCGTTGTACACCCCGCCGTTGGGATCGGAGATCACCGTCACGTCCGTGCGGAGCTGTTGGGTCGCGTCGAGGCTGCCGTCCTCGACGGCCGCGCTCACCCTGTCGACCCCGGTGGTGACCGTGCCGACGACGCCGGCGGCGATCACGAGGCTGGCGACGAACAGGATGAGGTGTGAGACCGGGACGCTGGCCATCTACGCGCTCACCCCCGTCGCGTCGCGGACGCCGGACTCGACGACGAGGACGACGCGGGAGTCGTTCGTGACGCCCGTCTCGAGGGAGTTCCCGTCGACCTCGACGGAGAGTCGCTCCCCGCCGAGCCAGAGGTCCGTGTCGCCGTCGCCGTCGACGGTCGTGGTCGCGTTGGCGACGTCGACGTACTCGTTGTCGACGACGAGGGTCGTGTCGCTCACGACGAGCCCGACCGACCCCTCGTTGGTCGCGTTCACGACGAGCCGGTCGTTCCCGCTCGCGTTGAACGTCGCGGAGTCGACGGAAAACGCCGTGTTCTGTCGTTCGAGCGCGCGCTCGTGGACGTCGCGTTCGCCCTCGGTGACGCGGTCGAACCCGTTGGCCGCGACCGGGTAGAAGGCGGTGAACGCGAAGAACATCCCCGCGACGATGATGGCCGTCGACGCCGAGACGCTAACGCCCATCTCCCCACCCTCCGTCCGCCGGGTCGGCGCGGTCGGGATGCGGATCCGGGTCGTTCATCGGTCGGGGCGACCTGCCGTTTCGACCGCGACCGTCGTCGGGTCGCGAACGGCGATCGCTTCCGTCCCGTGGGCCCGTCCCGTTCGACCGTTCCCGGGCGTTCTCGGCGGCGCGATTGGACGCCGACTCCCGTCCGTCACGCCCACGGGAGTCAGGGGAACCACGAGAGCCGCGGGCGGGAGCCGGCGGCCCGCCGCCGACCATCGAGCCGCCGGCGAGGTCGTCCCACCTGTCGAGGAGGACGAGGTTCCCGCCCGTGCCGTTGAGCTGCGTGATGTACCGCAGGCTCCGGGTGTGGTGTTCACGGACCAGTCGGTCGGTCCCCGGCCGGTCGACGAGGTTGCGGTCGATCGTTCCGAATCCGGACAGGAAGTCCCGGAGCCGCGCGGCGGCGTCCGGGCCGACCCACTCGATCCGCTCGTAGTAGTTCACCGCGCGCACCGCGTCGGTGACGTCGCTCTCGGAGACGAGGAACTCCAGCCACTCCATCACGAGCAGGTCGCCGACGTAGTCGCCGGGTAACTCGGTGAGGTACGGCTTCCCCCGGCGGCTCGAGAGGTCGTCGTCCCCGACGTACTCGAAGCCGTCCCCGGTCGCCTCGGCGGGATCGCCGCCCGGCGTCGGCCCGCGGGATCCGGCCGCGGAGTCGTCCTCGAACGTCCCGCCGACGTCGTCGTCGAAGTCGTCGCCGTCTTCGAGACCCTCGTCGTCGAACGGGTCCGGGTCGTCCTCGAAGCCGTCCCCCTCGGGTGCCGTCTCGTCGCCGGCGTCATCGGCCCAGTCGGCCTCCCCGGCGTCGTACTCCTCTTTGAGTTCGCTGAAGCTCTTTCCGTCGTCGTTCATGTCGTCGTCTTCCTCCGCCGGTTCGGTCTCGGACGCGGCGTCGGCGGGTTCGCCGTCGTCCGGTTCGCCGTTCGATCCGTCTCCGTCGTCCGCGTCCTCGAGCTCGTCGAAGTCGTCGAGCCCGTCGTCGTCGTCGAGCAGCTCCTCGTCGAAGAAGCCGTCCGCGTCCGCGCTCGCGACGTCGTCGTCGAGCTCCGCCTCGGCCTCGTCGTCGCCGTCGTCGTCGAAGAGGCCGAAGGAGTTGTCCGCGCCACCGCCGCCGCCGTTGAAGCCGCTGGATTCGTCGACGAACGGGTTGATCCCGCGGGTGACCATCTCGTAGATGTCGAGGAGGTTCCGGACGTCCTCCTCGATGTCGTCGACCGCGGCGGAGATCTCCTCGTTCTCCGAGCGCACCGTCGACACCGTCGAGGAGAGGGTGGCGACCTCGGCTTCGAGGTCGTCGAGGCGCTTTTCCAACTCGTCGGTGTCGGAGCCGCCCCCACCGTCGTCGAAGCCGTCGTCCCACTCGTCCATGCCGTCGAAGTCGTCGAAGCCGCCGTCACCCATCCCGCCGTCGCTCATGCCCCCACCGCCGTCCATTCCGCCGCCACCCATGCCGCCGCCACCGCCGCCTCCCAATCCGCCGCCCATACCACCGCCGTCTCCCCCCATACCGCCACCACCGCCTCCCATTCCATCGCTGCCGAAGACGTCGTCGCCACCGTCCGCGTCGTCCCCGTCGTCGTCGAGGAATCGGTCGAGAACGCTCGCACCGACGAGCCCCAGCGTGGCGACTGTCCAAGCGACCGTCGAGACGCCCCACACCGATAGTTCGAGGCCCATTGATCACAGCAATCCCCAGACGACACTTCAACCCACCCCTCAAAATATCAGGCGTGAGAACACAGGGGAGCGGGAGGATTTCCGGCGGGCGCTACAGCGTTCGCTCGAAGCCGTCGGCCGCCCGGACGGCGAGGTCCCCGCCGGGCAGGAACCGGACCGTCCGCCCGACCGCGTCGCCGACATCGCTGGCGACGAGGGGGATCCCGGCCGCCGCCAGGCTCTCGCGAGCCCGTTCGACGTTCCGTGGCCCGACCGCGGCCGTGAGATCGAGCATCTCCGCGCCCCCGACGAGCCGCGCCTCGAGCCGACCGGGCGACGCACCGGACGTCTCGAGCTCGTCGACGAGCGTGTCGAGCCCCGAGTCGACGTACTTCGCCGGACGGGGCGTCCGCCTCTCGTCCCCGTCAGCGGACGGTAACATGGCGTGGAGGAGCCCGCGGATCTCGGTCGCCGGATCGACGAGCGCGATCGCGACACAGGAGCCGAGCCCGCTCGTCGTCAACACCGCGCCGTCGCTCGAAACGGCGAGATCGCCGACGCCGACCTTCACGCGCCGGGGAGGGTCGTCCCGGTCCGAGACGGGCCGGTCCCCCGACGGCGTGAGATGGCTCATGTCTCCGAGAGGCGTTCCAGCGCCGCGGCCAGTTCGCGCTCGTCGGGGAGCGCGTACACGTCACAGCGCGCCTGGACGCCCTCCGTCCGGATGGCGGCGTCGATGACGAACCCGTAGTCCTGGCGTCGGCTCAGCGAGGCGACGAGCGGGCTGACCGTCGCCGAGCCGATGTCGTGGACGAATTCCGGCGGCGAGTGCGAGATGGACGTGCCGAGGACGTTCGCCCAGCCGTCGATGAAGCCGCTCGTCATCACGTTGCCGAGCTCACAGAGCGCGTTCTCGGCCATCCCGCCGAGCGGCTCGTTCGGCTCCATCGGCAGCATCTCCTCGGCGATCGCTGCCGCCGACTCCTCGGAGAAGAGGATCGCGAGGTAGCCGCTCGGCTTCCCCTGAAGCTCGAAGACGGTCCCCGCGTGCGGCTCCGTGCCCACCTCGCTCGGCACGTCCGCGAGCGGGACGAACCGGAGCCGGCTCACGTCGACGGTGGTCTCGAGCCCGGTCATCATCCCGATGTTGTCGGCGGCGTTCGCCGAGCCGCGCTTCGCCAGCGACGCGAACGTCGAGAGCGACTCGTAGGGGACCGCGGTGGCGTTCGCGCCCGCCGCGGAGCCGCGGGCACCCTCCGCGCCCGCGGTCGCCGCCGTGGCGGTCTTGCCGACCACGAGGTCGCGGAACGGCCCGGAGTCGGGCAGCATGTAGATCGAGAAGTCGAGGTCGGTTCCCGTGGCGTCGAGCCGGCTCTCGAAGAGGAAGACGCCGTCTCCGGCGAGCGCGCCGTCCGGCAACACCGCCGCGCCGTCGGCCTCGAAGTACCGCGGCGGGGTCATGTCGATCGCCCGCCCGAGGTAGTTCGCCCAGCCGTCGAGGAAGCCGCCGAGCGCGATGTTGCCGACCTCCGTCACCGCGCTCCGCCCCATCGACGAGCCGCCGGGGAGCACCGAGAGCAGCCCGTCGATCTGTTCGGCGTCGAACGCGAGCACGGCCGCGCCCTCAAGGCCGCCGTCGAGCCCGACGCGCACGCCGATTGACTCGCGGCCGGAGAAGGCCTCCGCGAGGTCCTCCCCGGTGGCGACGCTCGCGCCCGTCACCTCAACCGCGAGGTCCGACCCCGTCAGCTCGCCCAGCGCGTTGGCCGCGCGTTCGGCGCCGCGCTCGGCGAGCCGGTTACACGCGCCGAGCGCTCGAACGTCGACGCGCATCAGACTGCCGACCCGATCGCGTCGAGGACGTTCGGCTTCTGGAACGGCTTCGTGATATACCCCTCGGCGCCGGCCTTGATCGCCGCCTTCATCTTCTCCTCCTGACCGACGCTGGTACACATGATCACCGTCGCCTCCGGGTCCTCGCCTTTGATCTCCGTCGTCGCCTCGATCCCGTCGCGGATGGGCATCACGATGTCCATCATCACGAGGTCGGGACCGTGTTCGTCGTACATGTTCACCGCCTCCACCCCGTTCTCGGCCTCGCCGACGATCTCGAACTCCCCTTCGAGGATCTCACGGAGCAGGTTCCGCATGAACTCCGAGTCGTCAGCGATGAGCACGCGCTTCGCCATATCACGAACTCGGAGCCAGCGTCCACTTAACCGCTCGCCTGCGGTTCTCATCGTTGAGAACGGACTACACACTCGTCCGAGCGGAATTCAGATCCAATGGCCGAGCAGATACGTCACGCCCACGACCACGGTGCCACCGAACGCCTCGCGGGTGCCGACCGGGATCAACGCGGGTGACGCCGGGTCGGCGGGAGTTCCCGGGCCGTCGCCGTCGCTTCCGTTGGGGGGTGAGCCGTTCTCGGCGTCCGTGCCGTTCTCCGTCTCCGCGCCGGTTCCGTTCGTCGTCCCCATGCCGTTTCCGGCCTCCGTGCCGGTTCCAGCCTCCGTATCGTTTCCAGCGTCCGTGCCGTTTCCGGAGTCGGTTTCGCTTCCGGGTCCCGTGTCGTCGGGTTCCGTCCCGTTCGCAACCTCGGTTCCGTTCTCCGTCTCCGCGTCGCTTCCGGGTTCCGTGCCGTTTCCGGTTCCGCCAGCGTCGCTCCCGTCGCCGTCGTTGGCGTTCCCGTCGTCGCTCGTTCCACCGCCGTCCGTTCCGTCGTCGATCCGTGTCACGGCGGGGTCGGGATCGACCGTCAGCGTGCCCGCCGTCTCGTCGTCGGCGATCGCCAGCGTGTACGAATACGTGCCGGGCTCGAGGTCGACTCTCGTCCCGTTGAACGTCTCGTTTCTCGGCTCGTCCGGGCCGACGGTCACGTACCGTTCCTCGTAGATCTCCCCGCCGGCGACGTCGAGCGACAGCGGCTCCCGCCCCTCGACGACGCCGGCGTTGCGAACCGTCACGGACAGCTCGGAGAGCGTGTCGCCGCGGGTCACGTTGAGCTCGGTGGTTTCGTCGTCGAGCCGCAGCCGATCGGGGTCGGTGGCGTCCGAGGCGACGATCGCCGTCCGGCTGTCGTAGGGCCTCGAATCGGCGTACAGGTCGACCGTCAGGCGGTCGCCGGGCTGCGCCTCGCCGATGCCGGGATCGACGCTGAAGTTCCCGCCGTCGTCGATCCGGACCGTCGCCTCCGAGGTTCGCGGCGTCTCGCCGCCGTCGTAGGCGAACACGGCGGTCAGTTCGGTCGCGGGCAACAGCGTGGTGGTTCCGGTGACGCCGTCGCCGTCGACGAGGACCTCGCCGTCGTCGGTGACGTGATCGTACCGGAGGTATCGCTCGCTGACCGAGAACGTCGCGTCGGCTGAGACGCCGGTCTCGTCCGTCGAGAGGTACGGGAACTGCTCTGGTACCCCGTCGTCGCCGACGGACGCGGCGGCAAAGGGAGCATCGGCGTCGACGGCGCTGGGATCCTCCGCGAACCGATACCGCTCGCCGTCCGCTCCGTCGAGTCCGAACTCGACGCGGTACTCCTCGCCGGGCTTGAGCCGGTCGCCGAGCGCGTTCCCGTCGCTCGTGTCGATCACGACGTAGAGGCGGCCGGCGGTCGGGTCGTCGGGCGCGGCCTCGAGCTCGCTCGCCGACTCGAAGATCAGCGTGGCGTCCTCGAGTTCGTCGGGGCCGATCCGTGTCGCTTGGTTCGGCCGGTTCGTCTGTTCGATCCGCAGGTGAACGCCCTCCTCGGCGGCGAGCAGGTCGGCAAGGACTGCGCCGGTCGCGTTCTCGCCGGCGGCCACCGGCCCCGCGTCCCGCTCGTCCGCGAAATGCGACAGCGCGCCCCAGATCCCGGCCGCCTCGACGCCGATCACGAGCCGGTCGCCCTTCGTGACGGCCGACCGCTCGAGGCCGTCGCTCCGGAGGGACCCCACCGGCTCGATCCCGGCGTCCGACTCCGACTCCGCCGGCATCGTCGTGAACATCTCGATCTCCTCCGCGATCCGCCGCTCCGGCTCGGTCACGACGAGCTCCGCCCGGTTGGAGGCGGCCGCGGGGGCGACGACGCTGGACTCGTCGACGGTGAACGTCGCGTTGTCGACGAGCGAGAGCCGGTACCGCTCGGGGACGAGCGGGCGCACCAGCCCGTCTGCGCCCGCTCTCGACGGGAGCCCGGAGAGGGAGTTCGCGACGGGCTCGCCGTCCTCGTCGACGAACGAGAGCGAGCAGGCGGAGACCGAACAGCTGGTCGCACTGCCCCCCTCGCTCGTGACGGACGCGTACTCAACCCCGGTGCCGGCCGTGCGGGTGTTGAGGGTTACGGTGGTCGAGCCCTCGCCGCTGACCTCGATCACGTCGACGAACCCCACCGGCGCGTTCGGGTCGCTCAGCCGGTTCCCGCCCACGAGGAGATACTTCGTTCCGTCCTCGACCTCGACGGTGAGTTCCACGGGGTCGCCGGCGGTCGTCGTGTACGTGTCCGACCCGAAGGAGGCGTTCACCGCGGCGGGACCGCCCGCGACCCCCTCGGCGTCGATCGCCATCGAGCCGGACTCGGCGACTGCGGAGCTGTCGGATGCGCCATCCCCGACCGGAGTCGCGCCGATGGCCGGTGCCGCGCCCGCAAGGAGGAGTCCGAGGAGGGCGACAGCGAGGACCCCGACGGCGAGGACGCGCGCGGTCGATCCTCGTGTGGGATGGGTGCGACGGGTCCGTTCGGCTTCATCGGTGGAGTCAGCGTCGACGGACGGGTCGGGCTCGTTCGTCGACGGTTGCGGGGGTGGCTGTGACATCGTTTGGTCGTTCACGCGGCCCGTTCGCGGACGGACCGCCGGTCGTCTGGGTCGACTCGGCGGCGTGTCGACTAAAACGTGCGCCCCCGATTATCAGCGTGGAAAACGAGGCGATCGGCCGTGAAATAAGGGGAGAGCGCCCGAGTGGTCGGATGAGCGATCCGAGATCCCGGTCGAATAGAGCCGCGGACCGAAGAGTTAAGCCCGACCGCGGTGCCGTTCCGATGAGGATGAAGTCCTGTCCCCGTTGTGAGGCGCCGATCGACGACTCCGCCCGGTTCTGCTCGCAGTGCGGCGCGCCGCAGAACGAGGAGGCCGCCGAGGAGCTCGACCAGTACGTAAAGCGTCAGGCGAAGCAGGTGGTCGGGGGGTCGGGCGGCGGTAGCGGAGCCGGCGGGGGCGGAAGCGGCGACGTCACCGCGGCCGACGTCTTCGGCGTCGCCGCCGAGGAACTCACGGAGCGGGAACAGCTGTGGCGACGGGGGAGCTACGTGCTCGGGTACGCGACGATCGTCGTCGCGCTCACGCAGATCACGAACCCCGGCGCGTGGCTCCTGCTTCTGGGCGGGATCGCGATCCTCCCGCCGACCCGCCGGCTGCTCGGGCTGCCCGTCGGCGGGACGTTCAAGCGGGAGGCGATGGCGGGGCTGTACGTCGTCTTCGTGGTCCTCGGTGCGGCGCTGTTCTTCGTGTTATAGTTCGAGATATGGTCGGTTTAAACGGTGGCGCGCCTCCGAGCGCCCGACAGGGCGCGAGGAGCCCGCGAGGGAGTCGGTCGCCGCTGGCGACCGACGAGGCTGGGGAGGCGTGAGGTGCGGTGCTGGGCGGTCTGGATGGGACTCAAAGAGGCAGTCGCGAGGACGCCGTAAGCGAGTACGGCGTCCTCGCGACTGGGGCTTTGGTGGTGTTCGCCGCGTCAGAATCGATCACGACCAACCGATCGCCCGATCTCACTCGATCCGAAACCCGCCGGCCTCCTCGGCGGCGCGGATCAGATCGCCGATGGAGTCGTTCGCGGAGAGCCCCTGGCTCGCGGCGAACCGCTTGATCGCGACCGGCGGCACGTCGATCGGGGTGTCGGCGGCGACGAGCAGCAGCCCGAGCGCCTCCGCCGAATCGGTTCCCGGCCCGGCGTTGGAGACGAACCACGAGAGGGTGTTGTCGAACGTCGCCGTCACGTCGTTCGAGACCATGCGGTTGCGGGCGGTCGACCCCTTCGCGTGGAGCGTCATGTCGACGCCGTAGTCGAAGCCGTCGTCGTCGAAGGAGTCCGCCAGCCACCGACTCACCGCGCGGCGGTCGACGCCGGCGTCGCCTCTCGACGAACTGGTCTCAGCACCCGAATTGCGGCGATCTCCGGCGACCGGTTCGCGCTCGTCGGCGGGGGCGGGGTCCGTCGGCGACCGGAACCCCGAGTCGTCGGCCGGGCCGGGTTCCGGCTCGGGGGACCGGCGGCGGACGTTGGGGCGGCCGTCGGTCCCGACGACGTACCGACCCTCCCCGATCTCCACGACGTTCTCGTCGTCGGTGAAATCGAGTTCCTCGGGGTCGGCCGGCGATGCGTCGTGGTCACTCATGGCGTAGCCGTGGTGACGCGAGAAAATAGGTGTTCCGGGCGGACGTGCCGCCGGGGACGTGGTTAGCAGGCCGTTCGTGGCTCGTTAGAGCTGGACCGCTGCACCGCCCTCACTGAAGAGGTCAGGAGCACGGAGTTCGACCGTCGTCGTCGCACCGGCAGGCGAGACGATGTCGAGAGTCGCAGTGTTTCCTTCACCGAAGGTACCCTCGTTAAATGCACCCGCGCTGGGGTTGATCAGGATCGTGTACTGATTTTCGCTGTTGAGGACGGGCGAACTCTCAAAGTCACCATCAGGATCGTCAATGGCAAACTCGTCACCATCAAGATTCTGGACTGTTGCCGCATCATCGACTGTACCAGTCAACTCAGCAGGACCGTCCTGTGCACCAACAGTTTGTGTGACAGTACCGATTTCTTCGTCCTCAGCACCAGAAGTATCGTAAATCGTGACAGTAATCTCGTCAGGATTCACAATTTCGCTTGTAGGAGCAGCAAGGTCCGTGCTGGCAGAATCAGCAGTACTCTGATCAACGATATTGAAATCAGTATTTCCTGAATCGTCTCCAGTTTGTTCGGTAGTTACAGTCGAACCTTCAGAATCATCAGTGAGGCTGAACTCAACTCTCTGGGCAGTAGTCGAATCGAAGGAATCAAACGCATCGTAGTTAGTCGAAACAGACACTGTCACAGGCCCATTATTGGTTAGATCTGATTCTTCATCCACTTGTGGGATCGAGAGTGCCGCAACGTCGCTCGTCGGCTGATCAGTGAACACGAGATTCGATTGACCACCCGGACCCACTGCCTGAAGTGTTGTGTCGGCGAGGTTGATATCGTCAGCCCCTGCAGCACCGGAAACCGTGAGACGGATCTCGTCGAGCGCAGACGGATCCTGACCAGTCTCAACGATACCGACCTCGCTCGTAACGTCGATCCGTTCGGACACGAGGTCCGTACTGTCTTGCCCAGTCGCCTCCGCCTGTGTCTGGAGGAACCCAGCCGTGTTGATCAGGACGCCGGCAGCGATCGCCGCCACCAGCACCATCGCAATGAACACGATGAGCGTCCCGATCCCCACTTGACCGCGCTCTTCCGTGTTAGTAATGAATTCGAACATTGTTACAGCCTCACCGAATCTCTAACTACGGTACTCGGAACACGCAGTTCCGTCGTTGTCGTCGCCCCCGACGGCGTAGTGAACGTAACGGTCAACGAATCACCTTCTTCGACAAGATAGCCGTCGTTACCGACGATATGACTGATCTCCCCACTTGAATCATCCAAATTGAGAGTAACCTCGGCACGATCACTTGTGTCAGTTAATACAACATCACCGGGACTACCAGTGAAGATGTTGATCTGGGATCCGTCATCGTTGAAATCCGAACTCAGAGTGAATGTCTCTTGACCGTCTCCTCCGAGGATCTCAACGGATGTCTCACTCAGATCGATATTATCTGAACCCGGAGACTGCGCAACAACGAAGTCAACGGATTCGATCACACCTTCTGCATCATTGAATGAGCCGGACTGGCTCACGACCTGTAGCCGATCGCTGACCTGGCTCGTACTCTCCTGCCCCGTCGCCTCCGCCTGCGTCTGGAGGAACCCGGCGGTGTTGATCAGGACGCCGGCGGCGATCGCCGCCACCAGCACCATCGCGATGAACACGATGAGCGTCCCGATCCCCACTTGACCGCGCTCTTCCTCGTCCAGTATGGTTTCGAACATTGGTTGTTGTGTGGGCCCGCGGTCCGCCCGGCGGGCGTTATCGCTACGGAGCGGGAATCACCTATTAAAGACACGGGGCAGATTATTCGAGTTGATAAACTACCGCAGTCGTGCGTTTTTGGGGATAATTCCAAAAAAATAGTAAAAGAATCAAAAAACGACATGCCCATCTGATTATCAGAGATGGATCCGATGAGTCACTGGTCTCCAACCTCGCTGATCTCCGACTCGGAGATCACGAACTCGCGCGTACCCGGCTCGTAGACCACGAGACTCCCCGCGACGAGCGCCATCGACCCCGCGAGCAGGCCGGTGTTGACCAAGAGCAGCGCTCGGGGGTTCGCGAACGCCGTCCGAAACGCCGCGAGGGGAGTGGCGAGCGCGGCGACGACGACCAGTCCGAACCCGACGGCGAGGTACGCCATCGCGGTCCGCCCGGAGGAGCGGTACGCCGTCACCGCGAACGCCGACAGCGTCGCGCCCGCCCCCGCGAGCACGGTGGTCGTCACGAGATACAGTCCTTCGATGAGGTCCATACGCGGCCTGCCCGCTCGGCCACGATAAAGCTCCTGTAACGGGTATCAATACCGATAACGTTCGGCGGATCGACGATCGGTCATACGCGACCGATCGCCGCGCGGCCGCAGACCCTCGGAAACCCGACCGTTCCGCGTCGACGACTCGACGAATGCCGGCGGCGGCCGTGCTCCCTATCAATATCTTTTTGGGTCCGGGACTCACAATTGATAACGATAATGGTGGGGGACGACCTGATCACGGTGCTCGGAAACAAGTACAACACGGACATCCTGACGGCGACGGGCGACGCCAAGTCCGCCCAGGACCTGAGCGAGGAGCTGGAGGTCCCCATCGCGACGTGTTACCGCCGGATCAACGAGCTGGAGGAGGCCGACCTGCTCGAACTCCACGACCGACCGCTCTCCGACGAGCACCGCCGGGTGAAGGTGTACCGCCGGAAGGTCGACGGCGTCGACGTCGACTTCCGGGACGGGCTCACCGTCGAGGTCGAGGAGCGCTCCGCGGTCAAGAACCGCCTCGACGACGTGTGGCGCGACCTCTCGGCGAAGGGCGACTGAGTCAGAACGACGGCTCGTCGGACCGGCTCATCATCGAGAACCCCCCCGCCCGCTCGTGGACCGTGATCCCTCCCTGTCCGATCTCCATCGGGAAGATGTCCGTGTCGATGTCCTGTTTGCGCATCTTCGCGACCCAGACGTAGCGGTTGACACCCGAGTCCGTCGGCGTCTGGATGAAGTAGATGTTGCCGTCGGTGAGGAAGTTCTCCAGACCGACCTCGGTGTCGGGGAACACCGCGCCCTGCTCGTTGATGAGAAGCGAGGTCAGCCCGTTCGCCTTGAGGATGTCGGAGAACTTCAGCAGGTAGGTCCGTTTCTCCTGTTCGTCCTCGAAGAACAGCTGGAACATCGACAGCGAGTCGAGCACGAGCCGGTCGAAGTCCTCGCCCTCGATCGTGTCGAGCAACTTGTCGACGGCGGTCGAGAAGTCGGTCTCCCGGAGCATCTGTCGCTTGTCGAGGATCACGATCTCGCCGTCGTCGACCAGATCGCCGAAGTCCTCGAACCCGACCGATTCGGCGGCGGCGCGGATGTCGGCCTCGTCCTCCTCGAAGGAGACGTACACGCCGCGCTCGTCGTGGTCGGTGACGCCCGTATAGAGGTACTGGATCCCGAAGATGCTCTTTCCGGTGCCGGGGTTCCCGGAGACCAAGACGGTCGACTGCTCCGTGATGCCGCCGGTGAGGATCGAGTCGAGCCCCTCGACTCCGGTAGAGACGAGTTCTGACATTCGCCTCGGTCTTCGCGGCGGGAGTATATAAAAGACGATCCGTTCGAGCCGCCGGGGCGGCCCGAGAGACGACCGGACCTTTGCGGATGGGAAGACGGCGACAGCTTTATTCGTCGACACGCCGCCACGTCCAGTATGCCCGGTGAAACGTATCCCGTCGCTTCCGACGGTGATCGGCGGTGAGCGAAGCGACGGTCCTCGTCGTGGAAGACGAGCCGGACATCGCGGCGCTTTACGCCGGCTTCCTCGAGGAGCGCTACGACGTCACCGTCGCCGAGACAGCCGCCGAGGCGATGGACGTCGTCGACGGGACCGTCGACGCCGTCCTGCTCGACCGACGGCTCCCCGACGGCAGCGGCGACGACGTGCTCGAACACATCCGCGAGAACGACCTCGGATGCCGAGTCGCGATGGTGACCGCCGTCGAACCCGACTTCGACATCATCGGCATGGGTTTCGACCTCTACTTGACGAAGCCGGTGAGCCGCGCGAACCTCCTCTCCGCGCTCGAGACGCTCCTGACCCGCGACGAGTACGACGACCTCCTCCAAGAGGCCGCCGCGCTGGCGAGCAAACGAGCGGTCCTCAAGGCGCAGAAGCCGACCGCCCAACTCGACGGAAACGAGGCGTTCGCCGAACTCGTCGACCGACTCGACGACCTCGACGCCGACATGGACGCCATCGCGGAGTCGCTCTCGACGGACGACTACCGCGCGATGTTCCGGGACATCGGCGAGGCGTGACGGCGACCCGGAGTGACGGTTGCCCCTACGAGAGCTGATCCCCGACCAGTTCGTCCGCCGTCGCGAGGAACGCGTCACGCTCGCCGACCGGGATCGTCGCGCCGGCGGCGACGTCGTGGCCGCCGCCATCGCCGCCCACGGACCGGCTCGCCTCGCGCATCACGGCCGAGAGGTCGAGCCCCTGCCGAACGAGCCGTTCCGTTCCGCGCGAGGAGACCTTCAGCTCCGTGTCGCCCTTCTCGGCGAACGCGATCACGGGCTTCGAGCGGTCGACGGCGGGCGATCCGGCCGCCATCCCGGCCACGATCCCGACGATCGTCTCGCGGATCCGCGAGCCGGCGTCGAACCACTGGAGGTGCTCCTCGTGGGTCACGCCCTCCGTCTTCACCCACTGGAGGCCCTCCGAGAGGTTCCGTCTGTGGTTCCGGAGCAGCCGTCGTGCCTCCGCGAGCGCCGCGTCACGGTCGCCGAGACACACCACCAGTCCGACGTCCGCGCGCTCGTACCGCGCGGTCGCGTTGAGCAGCGTCGAGAACTCGCTGACGTCCCGGAGTTCGGTGCCGGGCTCCTCGTCGAGCAGCGTGTACGAGGTGCCGACGAGCGTCTCGATCCGGTCGGCGGGAACGCCGGAGGCGACGGCGCGTTGCATCAGCGCGGAGACGAGCGTTCGTCGCTCCTCGCCGTCGAGGTCGACCCAACGCCGCCACTCGCCGTCGCGTTTCACGTCGACGTCGAGGTCACGGAGGAAGCCGATCGCGCCCGCCTCGTCGTTGGAGATTCCCGGGATCCGAACGTCGGAGGCGTACTCCAACAGCTTCGGGAGCGGCCGGGTCTGTCGGCCGTAGAGGTCGAGGTCGGTGCGCTCCTCGAGGACGCCCGCGGCGACGCCGTCGGCGACGATGGCCTCGTTCGCCCCGACGAGTCCCCCGCCGCCGTCCTGCATGTCGCCGACCGCGCCGACGACCGCCAGCCCCGCGAGGTCGCGGTTGTCGCCGTCGGAACCCTCCAAGGCGCGGGCGAGGACGTAGCTCGCGCCCGCCCCCGAGAGCTCGCTCGCGCCGTCGATACCTTCGAGCAAGGGATTGAGATGGAACTCCGTGTCGGGGTCGGCGGGCTGGTGGTGATCGGCGACCACGGGGACGAAATCGCCGCGGCTCTCGTGGTCGGCGATGACGTCGAGCTGTCCGGAGCCGAAGTCGGTGAACAGGACGACCTCGAACTCGCGGGCGGCGATCCCCGCTATCGACTCGGCGTCGAGCTGCTTCTCGAAGACGACCTCGTGGTCGATCCCCGCCCGCGCGAGCGCCGACGAGGCGACGGCGGCGCTCGTGAGCCCGTCGGCGTCGATGTGCGAGGCGAGCAGGACGCGGTCGGCCACACGCAGGCGGTCGGCACAGGCGCGGGCCCGACCGCCGAGGTCGGGAACCGGGTTGTCGGCGGCTGCCATTACCGGACCGTGGGGCGCCATCGGGGATAAACGCACGTGTCGAGGCGGCGGAACGACAGGGAGTCGGACCTCATCGCCCGATCGCAAGTTCGAACCGAGCGTCACGCGAGGACCGGCCGATCTCGACGACGTACTCCCCGTCGTCGACGGTCCATCCGTCGTCGGGGTCGTACCGGGAGAACACGAGGTCGTCGAGACGGATCTCGACCGTTGCCGTCCCTCCCGCGGCGACGGCGACGCTCTCGGCACCGGCGAACTCGCGGACCGGCCGGTCGACGCCCGCGACGCGCGGCGGGCGAACGTACGCCTGGACGACCTCGCGCCCGTCGCGGTCGGAGACGTTCGCGATGGCGACCTCGACGGTCGTGTCGTTCCCCTCGTCGTCGACGACCGCGTCCCGGTACTCGAACGCCGCGTACGAGTTCCCGTGGCCGAACGGGTAGGTCGGCTCGACGTGGCGGGCGTCGAACCGGCGGTAGCCGACGAACACGCCCTCGTCGTGGTGGACCCGGTCGTCGACCCCGGGGAAGCGACGGCGCTCGGCCGTCGGGTACGCGGACTCCGGAGCGAACGAGACGGGGAGCCGGCCGCCGGGGTCGGCGTCCCCGTAGAGGAGCGCGGCGAGCGCGTCGCCGTGGACCTGTCCCGGATACCAGTTCAGGAGGACGCCGTCGACCGCCTCGCGCCACGGGAGCTCGACCGGGCCGCTCGCCGCGACCGCCACGACGGTCCGACCGTTGGCCGCGGCGACCGCCTCGACCAGTTCGTCCTGGCGGCCCGGGAGCCCCAGCCCGTCCCGGTCGAGCGCCTCCGTCGCGGTGTCGCGGACGACGACGACGGCGACGTCGGCGGCCTCGGCGGCCGCGACCGCCGAGTCCACGTCGTGCTCGCGGCCGGACTCTTCGCCCCCGTCTCCGTCCTCGTCAGTGTCGTCCCCGCCGGCCAGGAGGTCGAGCATCGAGATCCCCTCGACCGGCGGGTGACCGGGAACGACGGTCACGGCTCCGCCCGCCCGCGCCTCGATCCCCTCCCGCGGGCTCGTGCTCGTCTCCGGCGTCGTCTCCGAGGAACCGCCCCCGCCGAGGACCGCCTCCTCGACCGCGGGACCGACGAGCGCGACGTCGTCGTCCGCCAGCGGGAGCACGCCGTCGTTCTTCAGCAGGACCGACCCGCGCGTCGCCACCCGGAACGCCAGCCGGCGGTGGGCGTCCGCGTCGACCGTCCGCCGATCGGCGTCGCCTGCCCGGCGGTCGCCGTCGAGCAGACCGACTCGTCCCATCGTCCGGAGCACTCGCGTTGCCATGTCGTCGAGACGTTCCCGCGGGAGGGTTCCGTCGCGGACCGCGGCGGGGAGGGCCTCGTCGAACGGCTCGCAGGATTCCGGGTCGGGCATCCCGCGAGCGATCTCCGGGGGGATCGGGTCGGACGGGTCCGCCTCGTCGTCGTGGTCCGCCATCGGAACGCCGGGCATCTCGACGTCGAGGCCGGCGGCCGCGGCGTCGACCGCGCCCTCGGTGCCGTACCAGTCGGAGACGACGTACCCGTCGAACCCCCACTCGCCCTTCAACACGCCCGTCAACAGCCGCCGGTGGTCGCTCATTCGGGTGCCGTTCACGCCGTTGTACGCCGACATGACCGATCCGGCCCCGGCCGCGACCGCCGCGCGGAACGACGGGAGGTACAGTTCACGGAGCGCACGCTCGTCGACCTCCGCGCTGACCGAGGCTCGACCCGTCTCCTGGGCGTTCGCGACGTAGTGTTTCGGCGTCGCGACGACGGCCGCGGACTCGATCCCCTCGACGACGGCGGCCGCGGTCCGCGCCGAGAGCACGGGGTCCTCCGAGAAGTACTCGAAGTTCCGCCCGCCCTGCGGGACGCGGATCAGGTTCGTCCCCGGCGCGAGCAGGGAGTCGGCGCCGGCGGCGCGGGTCTCACGGCCGAGCGCCGCGCCGTGCTCGCGGGCCAGGTCGGCGTCGAACGTCGCGGCCAGCGCGATCGGGGCGGGGAACGCGGTCGCCGACTCGTCGGGGATCCGGACCCCGAGGGGGCCGTCGACCATGCGGAACGGGGGGATCCCGAGCCGCTCGACGCCCGCGAGGTACCCCGTCGCGCGCCCGGTCGGGTCGGTCGTGCCGGAGACGAGCCGAACGGCCTCGTCGATCGTGAGCGCGTCGACGAGCCGGCCG
This sequence comes from Halorubrum aquaticum, assembly GCF_900113615.1. GTDB lineage: Archaea > Halobacteriota > Halobacteria > Halobacteriales > Haloferacaceae > Halorubrum > Halorubrum aquaticum. The sequence goes on along the minus strand of NZ_FOPZ01000003.1, from coordinate 79,023 downwards.
ATCTCCGCGTCCGTGGTCATGTGTCGGGATCGGTTGGCGGCGTTATAGGGGTTGGCCCCGGGTCCGGCAGGCCTTGCCGTAACTGACAGTTATAGAAGTCTAAAGAGATATGCGCTACATACATGACACGTGGGTTCGACACCCGGAGTCTCCACGCCGGGGCGACCGCCGATCCGGCGACCGGGGCTCGCGCGACGCCGATCCACCAGACGACGTCCTACGAGTTCGAGGACGCCGACGCGGCGGCCGACCTCTACGCGCTCCGGGCCGACGGCGACGTCTACTCCCGCGTCTCGAATCCGACCGTCCGCGCCCTTGAGAACCGGCTCGCGAACCTCGAGGGCGGGTCGGGGGCGGTCGCGACCGCCTCGGGGATGGGCGCGTTCGACGCGATCACGACGGTGCTGGCTCGCAGCGGCGACAACGTCGTCGCCAGCGAGGAGATGTACGGCGGCACCGCGACGCACCTCACGAGCATCGCGAACCGCCGCGGGGTCGAGGCGCGTCTCGTCGGCACCACCGACTACGAGGCGTACGCGGAGGCGATCGACGAGAACACCGCCTTCGTCCACGTGGAGACGCTCGCGAACCCCTCCCTCGTCACGCCCGACTTCGAGCGGCTCGCCGACGTCGCCCACGAGCGCGCGGTCCCGCTCGTCGTCGACAACACGTTCGCGACGCCGTCCCTCTGTCGACCGATCGAACACGGCGCGGACGTGGTCTGGGAGTCGACGACCAAGTGGCTCACCGGCAACGGCACCACCGTCGGCGGGGTCGTCGTCGACGGCGGAACCTTCCCGTGGGACCACCCGGACGCGGAGTACGAGGAGCTCTCCGGGGAGTCGCCCGCGTTCCCGATCGACTTCGTCGAGCGGTTCGGCGACGCCGCCTTCGCGAACGTCGTCCGCCAGCGGGCGGTCCGTCCCACCGGGAGCCAGCAGTCCCCGTTCGACGCCTGGCAGACCCTCCAGGGGGTGGGGACGCTCCCGCTGCGGATGGAGCGCCACTGCGAGAACGCCCGGCGAGTCGCCGAGTTCCTCCGCGAGGACGACCGGGTCGACTGGGTGACGTATCCGGGCTTCGACGAGCACCCGTCCCACGGGAACGCGACCGAGTACCTCGCCGACTACGGCGGGATGATCACCTTCGGGGCCGCGGGCGGCTACGAGGCCGCGAAGACGCTGTGTGAGTCGGTCGAGCTCGCGAGCTTCCTCGCGAACATCGGCGACGCGAAGACCCTGATCATCCATCCGGCCTCGACGACGCACGCACAGCTCGACGAGGAGACGCGGGAGGCCGCGGGGGTCCCGGCGGACATGGTGCGGCTCTCGGTCGGCATCGAGGAGGCCGCGGACGTGATCGCCGACCTCGACGCCGCACTGGAGACGGCGACGGCGTCGGCGTCGACGGAGGCGTGAACATGGCGGCGACACCCACCGACGCCGGCGTCGCGCGACTCGGAGAGTTCACCTTCGAGTGCGGTCGGTCGATCCCGGACCTGCGGGTCGGCTACGAGACGTACGGCGAGTTCGACGGCGACAACGTCGTGCTCGTCTGTCACGCGCTCACCGGCAGCCAGAACGTCGCCCGGACGCCCGAGCGCGACGCGGACGCGGGACAGGCCGGCCAGGCCCGCGCGTGGTGGGACGACGTGGTCGGTCCGGGCAAGGCGATAGACACGACCGAGTACTACGTCGTCTGTGCGAACGTCCCCGGCTCCTGTTACGGCACCTCCGGGCCGGCCAGCGAGCGGCCGGCCGACCTGGACCTCCCCGGCGAGGAGCCCGACCACGACCGCTGGGGGACGGCGTTCCCGCCCGTTCAGGTCGAGGACTGGGCGCGCGCACAGCGCCGGCTGCTCGACCACCTCGGCGTCGGTCGACTCCGGGCGGTCGTCGGCGGCAGCGTCGGCGGGATGAACGTCCTCGAGTGGGCGAAACGCTACCCCGACGACGTGGACCTCGTCGTCCCCGTCGCGGCCGCGGCCAGACTCGACGCGCAGTGTCTCGCGCTCGAGGCCATCGCCCGCCGAGCGATCCGGTCGGACCCGAACTGGCGGGGCGGCGACTACTACGGCGAGGATCGAGAATCGCCCGCCACCGGGCTGGCGATGGCCCGCCAGATCGGCCACGTGATGTACCTCTCGAAGGCGTCGATGGAGCGGAAGTTCGGCCGGCGCTCGGCCGGCCGCGACTCGCTGAGCCGCGAGCAGGGCGACCTCGGACTCGACGCCGACCCCGCGGCCGCCTTCTTCCCGTACCGCGAGGTGGAGTCGTACCTCGACTACCAGGCGGAGGGGTTCGCGGAGCGGTTCGACGCCAACAGCTACCTCTACCTCACGCGCGCGATGGACGAGTACGACCTCGCCGCCGGCTACGGCTCCGACGCCGACGCGCTCGCGGCCTTCGAGGGCGAGGCGCTCGTGATCAGCTTCACCGGCGACTGGCACTTCACCGTCGAGCAGGCCGACGCCGTCTCGACCGCCTTCCGCGACCGCGACGTCCCGGTCGCCCACCACGTGATCGACTCCGACCACGGCCACGACGCGTTCCTCGTCGAGCCCGAACACGTCGGCCCGCCGCTGCGCGACTTCCTCGCGGACGGCGTCGAGGGCCGCGCAGTCGACGATCAGGGCGGAGACGACGCGGGAGACGACCCCGACCGCAGCCCGGACCACGCCCCCGTCCACTCCAGCCTGTTCGGGGGGTGACTCCGACTGAGGATCGGGAACGGAAAGACGATCTGTGGTGGAAGGAGATCACCGCGGTGGCGCGCCGGTGAGCGCCCAAAGGGCGCGAACCCGACCGCGAGGGACGCGGCGAGTGGTGAAACCACGAGCCGCGAGGCTGGGGAGGCGTGAGGTGCGGGGCGGTTGCGGTGCGGGGTGGGACTCAAAGGGGCAGCCGTGAGGGGGTCGCAGGCGACGTAAGCACCGAAAGGAGCGAACGAAGTGAGCGACTGAGGAGCACAACGAGCGTGCGACCCCCTCACGGCTGGGGCTTTGGCGGTGTTCACCGCACCGACAACCATGTAGAGCCGAGCGAATGGGGCTTTGGAGATGGTCACCGCGCCGGCGACGATCTCGGTTCAAACGACGAGAGCGCACTCGAAACGATCCCATGCGAGAGAACGGACCGGGCTCGAGCGGGTTCGAACCCCACTCACTCCGCTCGCTTCGCTCGCTCCGCTCCCTGATTCGAACCCGCCCTCGCGTACATCTCTGTGCCTCACTTCGTTCGTCCCAGAAATGGGCTCGGGCGGGTTCGAACCGCCGACCTCAGCCTTGTAAAGGCCGCGTCATAACCAGCTAGACCACGAGCCCTCGTCGAGACCAGCCGCCGCGAGCGGAAAACGGTTTCTGTCTCGACCGCGAATCCCGGCCGTGAACCGTCGTTTTCCCGCGCTGACCACCGCCGCCATCGTGGTCTTCGTCGTCGCCGCCCTCGTGATCGCCACCGCTCCGACGATCCTCATCTCGAGTTACGACACGACCACGGTCGAGGCGACGGACGCCGAGACGGGCGAGACGCTCGCGACCGTCGAGGCCCGGATCGCCGACGGCCCGATGAAACGGTACGTCGGCCTCTCGACGACGGACGAGCTCGCCGACGACGAGGGGATGCTGTTCGTCCACGGCGAGTCCGGCGAGCACGACTACGTGATGCGCGACATGGCCTTCGCGATCGACATCGTCTTCGTCGCCGCCGACGGCGAGATCACGGAGATCCGGGAGGCCGAACCCGAGTCGCGCCCGCTCACGACCTACGAAGGGACGGGGCAGTACGTCCTCGAGGTCCCGAGGGGGTGGAGCGCCGACAACGGCGTCGAACCCGGCGACAGCCTCGAGTTCGAGTTACCTTGAAGCCCTCGACGGGATCCGGATCCTGAACGCCCCGACGAAACCCTTTCACGCCTCGCTCGCGTGCGACCGCGTATGACCGGTCCCCTCCGACGCGCCGCCTGGAACCTCCGGTACCGCTGGCGGCGGGTGTTCGCGCTCTGTGTCGTCGGCGGCGGCGTGCTCGCACCCTTCCTCACGGACCTCTGGTGGACGCTGCCGCTGATCTGGTTCCTCGGCCTGTTCGTCGTCCTCCCCGTGCTCCACACCCTCGCGAAGCCGCTCCCGTCCTCGGACGACCGGAGCGGTGGAGGTGAGCGTGAAGGCACGAACGACCCCGCGCTCGACGCGTTACGCGAGCGCTACGCCCGCGGCGAGATCGACGAGCGCGAGTTCGAGCGGAAACTCGACCGCCTGCTCGAGACCGAGGACGCGGAGGTCGCGGAGCGCGACCGCGACGTGGCCGCCCGGATCCGCGGGACCGTCGAGCGCGAACTCGAGCGAGTTCGGGAGTGACTCGGACGGGCATCGACGACCGGCCGGACCGATCCGACCGGACCGACCCGGGTCGCCCGGACCGACCGTTTCTTGAGCGCGCGGCCCGGAGGGAACCCTAATGGACGGACCGCTGTGGATCGACACGCACGCGCCGGAGCTGTCGGAGATCCGGCAGACCGACGCCCGCGACCGGCTCCGCCGAGCGGTCGACGAGCCGATGAACCTCGTCGTTCAGGGGCCGCCGGGGGCCGGGAAGACGGCCGCGACGCGGGCGCTGGCGCGGGAGTCGCACGCCGAGCCCGAGAGCGACCTGATCGAGATCAACGTCGCGGACTTCTTCGGCCGGACGAAAAAGGAGATCCGGACGGACCCCCGGTTCGAGGGCTTTCTCCAGGGGAAGAGCCGGATGGCGAAACGCGACATGATAAACCACGTCCTCACCGAATCGGCCTCCTACGCGCCGATGTCGGGCGAGTACAAGACGGTGCTCCTCGACAACGCCGAGTCCATTCGGGAGGACTTCCAACAGGCGCTCCGCCGGGTGATGGAGAAGCACCACCGGACGACCCAGTTCGCCATCGCCACCCGCCAGCCCTCGAAGCTCATCGCGCCGATCCGGTCGCGGTGTTTCCCGATCCGGCTGCGCGCGCCGACGACCGACGAGACCATCGACGTGCTCGAGACGATCTGCGACCGCGAGGGCGTCGAGTACGACGACGACGGACTGGAGTTCGTCGCCAGCGCGGCCGGCGGCGACCTCAGACGCGCGATCCTCGCGGCACAGACGACCGCCGTGGAGGGCGAGGAGATCACCATGACGACCGCCTACGAGACGCTGGGCGAGGTGGGCGACGACGACGCGATCCGCGAGGCGCTCGCGGCCGCCCGCGAAGGGGACCTCAAGGACGCCCGGAGCACCCTCGACGACCTGCTCGACGAGGGCGGGTACGACGGGCCGGGGCTGCTCCGTGAGACGCTTCGAGTCGCCCGCGCCGGCTCCGCGTACGGCGGCGACGACCTGGCGCGACTCCACAAGCTCGCCGGCGAGGCGGACCTCGCGTTGACCGACGGCCTCGACGACCGGCTCCACCTCACCCATCTGCTCGCGGCGTGGGCGGCCGGCCGAACCGACCTCCACGCCGGGTTCCACGAGCCCGACCCCGCGGAGACGGGGGTGGACGCGTGAGCCGGAACCCGCCGCTCGCCCGGCTGCTCCCGTTCGCGGTCGTCGACGACGCCTGGCGGCTGGCGCTCGCCCCCGCGCTCGCCGCGGCCGTCACGCTCCCGTTCGTCCCGCCGGTCGGGCTCGGACTGGTCGCGCTCACGTTCGGCGTCCTCTGGTTCCACCGTGACCCCGATCGAACCCCGCCCGACCCGGAACGGGCGGTCGTCTCGCCCGCCGACGGCACCGTGAGCGTCGTCCGCGAGGAGGGGACGCGGCTCCGCGTCGGGGTGTACATGAGCGCGGCCGACGTCCACGTCAACCGCGCGCCGATCGCCGGGAACGTACGAGAAGTGCGGCATCGACCCGGCGCGAACCGCCCGGCGTTCGACAAGGAGTCCGAGCGCAACGAGCAGGTCGCGATCGACTTCGGCGAGTACGAGCTGCTCGTCATCGCCGGCTGGTTCGCCCGCCGGATCCACCCCGCGGTCGAGGCCGGCGACCGCGTCGAGCGGGGCGACCGCGTCGGCCACGTCTCGTTCGGCTCGCGCGCCGACGTGGTGTTGCCGGCGGACGTCGAACGAGACGACCTCCTCGTGAACGAGGGCGACGCGGTCCGTGCGGGCGAGACGATCATCGCCGAGCGGGAGTGAGGCCGGACGGGGAAGAGCGGATCCGACTCGTGTTCGGGTCAACCGACGGCGGTGAGGTCGTGACCGCGCGTGGAGGCGTGCGCCGGTGAGCACCCGACGGGCGCGAACCGTCCGCGCGAGGGACGCGGCGAGTGCTCGGAGAGCACGAGCCGCGAGGCTGGGGAGGCGTGAGGTGCGGGGCGGTCTCCGCGCCGCCCCGTGGCCGACCCGATCGCCCGGATTCCGGCCGCCCGCGTCGCTCCCGTCCCGACCATACCGTTTTGTGTGTTCGCGGAGACGTGCCCGTGTATGCCCGACGAGACCGAAGAGACGGTCCACGAGTCAGAACGGTCGCGCAGTCGACAGGCGCTCGCAACCTACTTCCGCCGGATCGCGAAGGCGCTGGGGCGCGGCGACCCCGTCCCCGTCGACGACGCCGGGACGGTCACCGTCGACCCGCCGGCCGAACCCGACCTGGAGGTGGAGATCGAACGCACCGGCGAGACGGTCAGCCTCGAACTCGAGATGGAGTGGACGGAGGAGGAGGGCGACGTCGACCTCGACGCCGCCGCGAGCAAGGCGACCTTCGAGGTGTACGCCGACGCCGCCGACGACTGGCGCTGGCGACTCGTCCACGACAACGGCAACATCATCGCCGACGGCGGCGAGGGGTACTCGGACAAGCGGGACGCCGAGAACGGCATCGAGTCCGTGAAACGGAACGCCCCCGGCGGGCACGTCGTCGACCTGAAGAGCGAGGAGGAGCCCCCGGAGGAGGGCGGCAGCAACGCGACGTTCGAACTGTTCGAGGGGAAGGACGGGAAGCGGCGCTGGCGGCTCCGCCACGACAACGGCAACGTCATCGCCGACGGCGGCCAGGGATACGCCTCGAAGCGGAACGCGGTCGGCGGCCTCCGAAGCGTGAAGGCGAACGCGCCGGGCGCGGCAGTCGAGGAAGTCGACGAGTAGGGGGAGACGGGCGGGCTTCAACGGGGCCGAACGGAGCCGTTTAACCCGCCGGGCGGTCACCCTCCTCCCATGACGAACGCACTGGAGGTCGAGGACCTCCGGAAGAGTTACCGGGACCTCGACGCCCTGAAAGGGGTGTCGCTGACGGTGCCCGAGGGCTCGTTCTTCGGCCTGCTCGGCCCCAACGGCGCGGGGAAGACGACGTTCATCAACGTATTGGTCGGACTCGTGCGCGCGTCCGGCGGCGACGCGCGCGTCTTCGGCCACGACGTGGAGGACGACTACCGGCAGGCACGCGACTGTATCGGGCTCGCCCCCCAGGAGTTCAACGTCGACCGGTTCTTCCCGATCCATGAGGTGTTGGAGCACAAGGCGGGGTATCACGGCGTCCCACACGAGGTGGCGGCCGAGCGCGCCGACCGCGCGCTCAAGCAGGTCGGGATCTACGACAAGCGCGATACCCGCTTCGACTGGCTCTCCGGCGGGATGAAACGGCGGTTCATGCTGGCGCGGGCGCTCGTCACCGACCCCGACCTGTTGATCCTCGACGAGCCCTCCGCGGGCGTCGACGTCCAACTGCGCCGCGACCTCTGGGACCTCGTGACGGAACTCAACGAGGAGGGGACGACCGTCCTCCTCACCACCCACTACATCGAGGAGGCCGAGCGGCTCTGTGACGAGGTCGCGATCCTCGACCGGGGGCGGGTCGTCACCGTCGCCTCCCCGGAGGAGCTGATGGACCGCGGGACCGACCGGGTCGTCATCGCGCTCCGGGAGCCGCCGGCGTCCGCGGACGCGCTCTCCGAGCTCCGTCCCGGTGACGACCGGATCGAGGACGTGAGCCTCGAGGAGGACCGGCTCGTCGTCACCGCCCGGCAGGGCGGGCTGGTCGCGCCCGACCTCGTCCGCGAGCTCGATCGCGCCGGACACGAGATCCTCGACATGGAGATCAAACGCACCTCCCTCGAGGAGGTGTTCGTGGACATGACTCGCCACGAGGAGGGGGACGGTCGCCCGGACGGGGACGGCGTCGACGGCGACGACGACGATGAGGGTGGGAACGACCGCGACGACGACGCGCCGCTCGAAACCGCCGCGACCGGCGATCGGGAGGGGTCCCGATGAGCGGCGACGGGCGAACGGTCGATCTCACCGGCTTCCTCACGCTCACCAAACGCGAGGTCCTGCGGTTCCTCCGGCGACCGAGCAACACGTTCGCGCCGCCCTTCATCACCAACGTGTTGTACTTCTCGGTGTTCGGCGTCATCCTCGGCGAGCGGGTCGGGACGATCACGGGCGTGCCGTACATCCTCTTCATCCTGCCGGGGCTCGTGGTGCTCGGCGCGGTGTCGAACAGCTTCGAGAACGCCTCCTTCTCCATCTTCCACGGCCGGTGGAACGAGTACATCCACGAGGTGCTCACCTCGCCGCTGTCGTACGCGGGGATGGTGGGCGCGTACGTCCTCGCGGCGGCGACCCGCGGGCTGCTCGTCGGCGGGCTCATCGCCGCGATCGGGTGGGCCATCGTCTCGGCTTTGTTCCGGCCCGTCCCGGTCGAGGAGCCGGTGTACCTGCTCGCGTTCATGCTCGTCATCACGCTGCTTTTCGCCAGTCTCGGCGTGATCGGCGGGTTGGCCGCCAGCGACTTCGACGACCTCACCGTGATGAACCAGTTCATCCTCCGGCCGCTGGTCTTCTTCGGTGCGGTGTTCTACTCGCTCGAGGACCTCACGCCCCTGCTTCGGGACGTCTCGCTTCTCAACCCGATGGTGTACATGGTCAACGGCGTGCGCTACGGCTTCCTCGGCGTCGCCGAGGTCGACCCGCGGCTCTCGCTCGTCGTGCTCGCCGGGATGACCGCGGCCGCCGTCGGCCTCGACGTGCTGTTGTTCAAGCGGGGATACGGGCTGACGGATTGAGTCGGCGACGACCCCGCATCCCGGACCGCACCGCTTATTCGCCGCGGCTCTCTACCTCGGGCCGGACATGGACGCGCTCCACGCCAAGTACCCGTTCTTCGAGGGGGCCCGCGACGCAGTCGCCGGGGCGTCGGCGTCGCTGCCGGAGCTCGTCGCCGCCGACGCCCCGGCGGTCGACCGGGCCCGCGAGCGCGTCGAGCGGGCGTTACTCGAGGGCACCGTCGAACCCGAGGCCGGCGCGTTCGGCGGGTCGGCCGTCGACGTCGACGCCCGTGCGGAGCTGCTCTCGTATCCGATCGCGCGGATCCTCGTCTCGCTTCTCGACTCTCAACCCGCCATCGAGAAGTACGCGGCCGCGGAGGCGTCGACCGCGCTCGACCGGCTCCGGGCGGATCTCGAGCGCGACGACGGGCTCAGGTCGACGCCGACCCCGACCGTCGACCTCGACGACGTGCTCGCCGAGTTCGATCTGTCGGAAGCCGTCCGCGCCGAGCCAACTCGCGGGAGCCACGACCCGAGCCACTACCGGATCGCGGTCGGCCCGTACCTCCGGCTGAGTTCGCCGTCGTGGGGCGACTCCTGGCGGCTCGTCAACCGGGCGCTCGCGGACGGCGCGGTCCGGGTCTCACGCGAGGAGCTGCTGGAGGCGCTCGGGGCCGCGATCGAGGCACGGGTCCGCGAGGGACTCCCATTTGAGTTGGAGGCCGGCGAGGGGATCGCGGCCGAGCTGGAGTCGCGCGTCTCGGAGCTGAAACGGCTGCTCTCCGAACGGACCTACGCCGGACCGATCGACATCGTCGCGCCCGAGCTGTTCCCGCCGTGTATGGAGAACCTGATCGGGAAGGCCGAGCGCGGCGTCGAGCTGTCGGGCCCGGAGAGCTTCGCGCTGATGGCGTTTCTCGTCGGGATCGGGATGTCGCCGGACGAGGTGGTCGCCTTCTGTGCGGACACGAGCCTCGATGCCGAGGGGATCCGCTATCAGACGGAGTACCTCGCGGACGACCGCGGGACGCAGTACCCGCCGCCGACCTGCGAGACGCTCTCGAACTACGGGATCTGTCACAACGAGGAGGACCACATGCGCGTCGCCGCCGACCCCCTCTCGTACTACGAGACGCGGGTGAACGACGCCGACGGTGACGAGATCGTCGACTGGCGGGAGGAGCACGGCGGGGGCGTCGAGGCCGAGAGCGGTGGCGAGGCCGAAAGCGGCGACGAGGCGGGTGTCGACGACGGCGCGGCTACCGAAGCGGGAGAACCCGTCGAGAAGTGACGCCGGCGGGCGACTACGCGTCGCCGTCGCCGGCCCGGATGAGGTACGCGCCGACTAGCGCCATCAGCAACACGAATCCGGTGAGAAGCCCGACCAGCGCGATCGCGCCGGACTCGGGGAGCGAGGAGCCGTCGAACGTGACGCCGATGGCGACCAGTCCGGCGACGAACACCACCGCGGCCAGAAGCGAGACGGTGATCTGTCGACGCAGCTCCGCATCGATTTCCATGCCTCCGGTTCCCGTCGGCACTAAAAAAGGACTTCGATGGATGAGTCGCGGGCACGGCCGGGTCGGGCGAGCAGCGACGGACGACCCGTCGGGGCCGCACGTTAAGCCCGATCCGCCCGTACGTCGGGACGAACCGGGAGGACCCCGGCGAACGCCATGACTCACAGACCGATCCCGCCCGCGTCGTTCGCGGTCGACAATAGCGCCGGCAACGGCGGAAGCGGGGGACACAGTGTCGACGGGAACGGAGGACGCGACGACGACTCGGGCCGCGACCGTGACGTGGACCGCGCCGGTGACGTGGACCGCGATCCCGACTCGAACCGCGAGGACGGCCGGTCCGAGCGGGCGAAACGGGAGCCGATGACGGTGCGGCCGCTCCGGGACCGCCGGTACGTCGTCGAGACGGACGGGGGGACCTACGTCGTCGCGCTCGATTCGGGCTCCTGTAGCTGTCCGGACCACGAGATCCGTGGGTCGCGGTGTAAACACCTCCGGCGGGTCGCCATCGAGGTGACGGAGGGCCGGCTTCCCGCGCCCGACGAGCGGATCGGCGTCTGTGCGGTCTGCGGGGTCGAGACGTTCGTCCCGTTCGCGGCGTCCGGGCCGCGGCTGTGTGAGAGACACGGGTTCGACCGCGGCGATGCCGTCCGTGACCGCGAGACGGGGAAACTGCTCGTCGTCACCCACGTCACGGAACGGCGGGCCGACGAGTACCGGACCGACGAGGGGCGACCGATCGACCAGTACCCGACCAACGCGGCCTACGGGGCGCACGAACCCGTCGTCGAGGCGGTGTACGCGGAGTCGCTCGGCCCCGCCCACGGGATCGACGACGCCAGACGGTACGGCTTTCCGGCCTCGCGGCTGGTCCCGGTCGATGTCGATCGCGAGGAGTGAGGAGGGAGGAGACGGCGTCGTTGCCGGCGCGGTGATCGTCTCCGATCCCCGCCCGCTCGGCTGTACGTAGTCGATACCTCCGTGACGAACGCCGCCAAATTCCCAGCTGCTTGGCTTTACACGGTTGTTAGCGTGCGGTGGACACCGCCAAAGCCCCAGCCCTTTGAGTCCCCCCGAACCGCACCACGACCGCGCCTCACGCCCCCCCGGCCTCGTCACCGGCGGCGAAGCCGCCGGTTTCAAGCGAGAGCTTCGCTCTCGCCCTGTCGACTGCCCTCCGCTTCGCTCCGGCCAGTCGACTCCACCGAGGGACCGAAGGTCCCTCTGGCAGCCGGCGCGTAGCGCCGGCGACCTCGCGCGGGTCGTTCGCGGCCCGGGGGCCGCTCACGGCACGCGCCACCGTGGTCCGTAACGGGCGGTCATAACACGTCGAGGGCGTCCTCGACCGGCATGTGGCCGTCACGGACGGCCTCGAGGATCTCGCGGCGCTCCTCGTCGGGGTCGGTCGCGACCTCATCGAGGGTCACCTTCTCCGTCTCGCCGATGAACTCCGGGAAGTCGGTCCCCTCCGCGAGCGCCGTCGCCTTTTTCACGCGATAGGACCCGGCGTCGGTGGTGTACAGGTCGCCCGGGTGGAAGAAGTACCAGTCCTCGCGGTCGAACCGAACCGCGATGCGGGCCTTCGCGCCGAAGTTCCGCGCGAAGAAGAGCAGCGCCTCCACCTCCTCGCCGGAGAGGTAGATCGGGTCGCCGGCGCTGGACTTCGCCTCGATCGCGTAGAAGGTCTCGCCGTCGCCCGCGAGCACGTCCGGGAGCTCCCGTTCCGTCGCGGAGCCGCTGGCCGGCGCGCGCATCACGGCGAAGCCCGCCTCGTCCAGCGCGTTGACCAGCTCGCGCTCGCGGCGGTCGCCCTTACGGTTCGCCGACACGGTCGCGTTCACCCCGGTGAGTCACGTCGATCGGTACTCGAGAGGTGCCTAAAAGGCCGACGGGTCGCCGGCGGGAGGCGTCGGGGCGCGCGTCGAGCGTACGTGTCGAGGCGCACGTCGGCCCGTACGCCGGGATTTATCCGGCCACGACGCGTATCATGCGCCATGATAACGCGTGTGCTCGTCGCGATGGACGGATCCGAGGTCGCCGAGCGGGCGCTCCGGTACGCGCTCGAGGTCCACGAGGACGCGGCGGTCGTGGTCCTCCACGTGGCGGGGGAGCCGTCCTCGATGATGGGCGAGGCCGCGGAGATGGCGCTCGCCGAGGACCTCGAGGGCAAGGCGCGCGATCGGTCGGAGGAACTGATCGAGCGGGCGGGCGAGATCGCGACCGAGTACGACACGACGGTCGACGTCGAGGTCGCGGTGGGGCGGCCCGGCAAGCGGATCGTCGAACGGGCCGAGGACTTCGACACGGTAGTGGTGGGGACTCACGACGGATCGCTCGTCGATCGACTGCTCGTCGGCAACGTCGCCCAGACGGTCTTCCGGGGGTCGCCGGTGTCGGTGACGGTGGTTCGGTGACTCTCGCTCGGTGAAGCCGACCGTCCCCGAACACGTTCGCCCGTCGAGACAGGTGCCTTCGTGACCGAACGAGATACATGAGCCAGACCGACGTCGGCGGTATCAGAGACGCCACCAGCACCACCGAAGACCTCCCCGCGTTCCTCACGGAGGAGCACGCGGGGTCGTGGTCGGCGAACCTCGAACTCGACCGGTACGCCGACGACAGGGAGATACTCGTCGAGCACGCGCTGCTCGCGTTGGAGCGGACGTCCCCGGAACACCACGTGAACCTCGTCACGCATCCCGAACACGGGGATCCCGAGCCGTACCTGGAGGACGCGATCCTGGAGCGGTTCCCCGAGGCGACCGCGGAGGTCGTCGACCAGTGTGGGTGCGGAGGATACGTCTACCGGGTCGAGCCGTGACCCGCGTCGTCGAGCGAGCCGTGACCCGCGTCGTCGGCCGACCCGAGTGACCCTCCTCGTCAGTCCTCGAACTCGACGCCGGTGACCTCGAAGCGCGCGCCGCCGTCGGTTCCGTCGACGACCCGGACCTCCCAGCCGTGTGCCTCGGCGACCCGTCTGACGATGCTGAGCCCGAATCCGGTGCCGCCCTCCTCGGTGGTGTATCCCGGATCGAACACCTCCTCGCGAGCGTCCCGAGGGATGCCGACGCCGTCGTCTTCGAGATAGAACCCGTCCCCGTCCGCGAGCTCGCCGACCGTGATCGTCACCACGTCCCCGTCTCTCGAACCGTGTTCGACGCTGTCGCCGGGCGAAGCCCGGCTGCCCGTGGAACCGTGTTCCACGCTGTCGCCGGATTCCTTTGGAATCCGGCTGCCAGTCGAGCTATGCTCGACGCTGTTTCGGAGCAGGTTCTCGAAGAGCTGCTGGAGGCGGGTTCGATCCGCCCGGATCGTTCGGTCGACGTCGACGCGGAGCCGCGCGCCGGACGGTCGCTCGACGTGATCCCAACACCCGGAGAGCAGGTCGGCGAGGTCGACCGCCTCGAGTTCGCCCAGCTCCTCGCCCTCGCGAGCCAGCGTGAGGAGGTCGCCTATCAGCTCGTTCATGCGGTCGTGCGCGCGGGCCACGTCCGCGAGGTGCTCGCTGTCGCACTCGTCGGCGGCGAGCCGCAATCGCCCCTCCGCGACGGTGAGCGGGTTCCGGAGGTCGTGGCTCACCACGTCGGCGAACTCCTGGAGGCGATCGTTCTGCCGTTTCAGTTCGTCGCGGCTGCGCCGGAGTTCGCGTTCGCGTTCGCGTTCGTCCAACGCCGTCTCGGCCGCGGTCGAGAGGATCCGTGCGAGGAACTCGTCCGTCGAATCGAAGGCGTCGGGCGTCGTCTCGCCGATCGAGAGGGTCCCGTGCTTACCCATCGGCAGCAGCATCAGGCTCCGCAGTCCGGTCCCCTGATCGAGCGCGTCCCCCTCGGCCTCGATGTCGTCGTACACGCGGACCTCGCCGGCCTCGTAGGCCGCCCAGTTGAGACTGCCCGAGTCGGGGGTGAACACCTCGCGCTCCGGAACGACGTCGCTGACCGCCTCGGAAGCGGCCACGGGAACGAGCCCGTTCTCCTCGGACTCGTAGAGACGGACCACGGCGACCGAGAAGCCGAGGATCTCCTCGACGGCCTCGATCACGCGGTCGGCGATCTCCGCCCGCGACTCGGCGCGGATCAGCTCGCGCGTGGCGTCGTGGAGCCGTTCGAGCCGGTTCTCGCGCGTGCGGAGCGTCTCCTCGCGGGCGACGCGGTCGAGCGCCGCCTCGAGGTAGTTTGCGAGGATCTCGACGAGGAGGACGTCCGTCTCGGTGAAGCGGTTCGGTTCGGACGAGGAGATGATGAAGACTCCGTGGTCTCCGATCGGGTGGAGAACGACGCTCTCGGCCGGCGTCTCCTCGGTGAGCCGGGACGAGGCGGAGACGTCGTTCAAGTGGACGGACTCCGACTCGCGGAACGCCTCCCAGACGAGGTGTGCCCGCGTTCCCGGCTCGGCCGAGCGGTCGTACCCCGGTAGCTCGTCGAACAGTTTCGGAACGCCCTCCGCGAACGCCGACAGCTCGAGGCGCGTCCCCTCCTCGTTCAGGAGGTGAACGCCGGTCAGGGACGCGCCGATGATCTCGTCGGCCGCCTCCGTCGCCAGCCGCGTCGTCTCCTCGACGGTCCGCGTGTAGTTGAGTCGTTGCGTTCGCTCCCGCAGCTCCTCGAGTTTCCGGTCTCGACGCTTTCGATCGGCGACGTTTCGACTGCTCACCAGGAATCGCTTCTCGCCGTCGATGTCGAAGCGTCTGAGGTGGACCTTGACGGGGAACGTCGACCCGTCGCGGCGCTCGAACTCGCTTTCGAGCTCCAGCCGGTCCTCGACGTCCATCTCCCTCCAGATCTCGCGAGCCTCGTCGGGATCGAGTCGACGATCGAGGTCCCAGACCTTGGTTCCGACCAGTTCCGACTCGTCGTAGCCGGTCTCCGCACACAGTCGTGGGTTCGCGTCGAGGATCGTCCCCTCGGCGTCGTGGACGTCGATCATGTCGGGGGAGTTCTCGAAGAGCGCCTCGAGCCGGGTCGTGGTCCGTTCGAGCCGCCGTTCGCGTTCCTTCCGGTCCGTGATGTCGGTGATGAACCCCTCGAGCGCCTCGAGGCCGCCGTCGTCGCGGACGGTACGTCCGCGCTCCCAGAGCCACTTCGTCTCGCCGGCCCTCGTATGGATCCGGTAGGTCACTTCGAAGGTGCCGTCGGTCTCGATCGCCTCCTGGACGGCGGACCAGGCGTTCTCGCGGTCGTCCGGGTGGATCACCTCCTCGCCCCACACCACCTCGTTTCGCTCCAGCGTCTCGGCCGTGTACCCGGTGAGCGATTCGGCTTCGCCCTCGACGGTCTCCATCGGCCATTCCGGGGTGTTTCGACATCGGTAGATCATCCCGGGCAGGTTCTCGATGAGCGTCTCCAGACGGCGAGTGCGCTCCGCCAACAACTCGCGAGCCCGATCGGCGTCGACGGCGTTGCGGATCCGGTTCGCGAGGAGCGCGTACTGTTCGGTGCCGCTACGTTTCTGGAGGTAGTCGGTGACCCCCGCGGAGATCGCCTCGCTCGCGACCTCCTCGCTTCCCTTTCCCGTGAAGAGGACGAACGGCAGGTCCGGATGGTCCGCCCGAACGGCTCGCAGGAGCTCGATGCCGTCGCGACCGGGCATGTCGTAGTCGGAGACGACACAGTCGACCTCGTCGTCCGCCAACGCTCGCAGTCCCGCCTCGGCGTCGTGCTCGGTCCGAACCTCGATGCGGTCGTCCTCGCGTTCGAGGAACGTCGCGACCATCTCGGCGAGACCCGGATCGTCGTCGACGTGAAGGACGCGGATCATGTCGAGGGTCCCGCTCATATACGTGAGATGCTGCCAACACGCAGTGATAAGTGTTTGTGACGAACGCCGGGTCGCGTCCGCGGATCGAGTCCGTGGGTCGGATCGCAGTCGAGTTCGTGACCGTGGGTCGGATCGCAGTCGAGTTCGTGACCGTGAGTCGGGCCGCAGTCGAGTTCGCGAGTCGGCGGGAGCTACCGCCGGTAGCGGTCCGGGACGTACCGTGACAGCACCTCCGGGGCGTAGCCGAACACGACCGGAGCGAGGGAAGCGAGCCGCCGGCGAAGCGCGACGTAGGTGACGCCGACGGCGAGTGCGGCGGCGGCGACGAGCCGAAACGGACCCTCGAGAACGACGAGAAGTGGAAGCGTCAGGGCGACGAGAAGCGTCAGGTCACCCGGCGAGCCGTCGTACCGGATCCAGCGTTTCGGGCGACGCCAGCGGCCCCGGACGTGGTCGTACACCGCGCGATCGGAGTTCTCCTCCCACGGTCGAAGCTCGAGACCGCCGCCGTACCGGTCCATGCGGCAGTGGACCGCCGCCCCGACGAGGAACGCGGCGAGCGCGACGGCCGCTGGGAGCGTCGAGACCGCCGCGAGGACGACCGCCGGAGCCGCGAGGAGGGCGTAGACCGTGGGGTAGTGAAGGGTTCGCCGATGACCCGAGTAGAGATCGAGGTCGGGGAGGACGCTCCCGGCGAGCGCGCCGGCGAGCGCGGCGGGAGCGAGGTCGGGCGCGAGCGCGGAGATCGGGGCCGCGATCGCCAACCCCACCGTCGCGTGTGTCGGAAGCATCATGGTCGTCGTGTCGACCCGGCGTACGCGGCGACGGCCTATATGTCCGACGCTTGCGTGGCATCGACACTCCTGCCATTCGAGGCGGGGTCACCCGTCGCGAAACGGGGGACCCCTCGCCGCGAAACGGGAGAATCGATTATCGTCCGCGCGGATGTGACTCCGGTATGAACGAGCCGGCGGTGTTCGACCGCGTGGTGACCGCGCTCGACCGGTACGGCCCGCTCGCGCGCGATGAACTCGTCGACGTCATCGCCGACGAGTACGGTTTCGGGGCCGGCGACGAGACCGTGGCGAGCGCGCGTACCCTCGGGCTGGTTACCGTGGGATCGCCGCACGAACTGACCGCACAGGGCGAGTTGGCCGCGACGGTCCTCCGCGGCTACGGGATCGAGGACCTCGACGACCTGCGCTTGAGCAAGGAGGACGTCTCGACAGCACCTGAGGCGACCCCGTCGATTGCTGCTCGTCACTAGCCATTATAATATATCTAAGTATGATATTCTAGAATATGATTATTCAGAATATTTTTATTTCGGAGTCACGAACCCGTCGCCATGGCAGACTTCGTGAACCGGTCGGAGGAGTTGAAGCGGCTTCACAGTCTTTTCGACTCGGAGACCGCGGATCTCGCTGTCGTGTACGGACGGCGACGGCTGGGAAAGACGAGACTCGTGAAGAAGGCGCTTGAGGGACGAGAGAACGCGGTCTTCTATCAGGCACGACAGAAGACGCGGGACCTCCAACTGGAACAGTTCATCGAGGCTGCGGCTGACACGGTTCCCGGTATTGAGGATATTCGCCCAGACTGGGAGCGACTGTTCCGGTATCTGGCCGACCGGAACGCGATCGTCGTCCTCGACGAGTTTCCGTACCTGATCGAACAGGACGAGAGTCTCCCGTCGGTGTTACAGGCGTTGTTCGACCACGAGTTCGACGGGTCGGAGACGACGTTCGTTCTCGTCGGGTCGTCGATCAGCATGATGGAGGAAGCGACGCTGCTCGGAGACAGCCCGCTGTACGGGCGAACGTCCCTCACACTTGACATCCGTGAACTCTCGTTCGACGCCGCGACGGAGTTTTTACCAGACGATGTGACACCGGACGAGGCCGTGCGTGCGTGGAGTGTGTTCGGTGGGGTTCCCTACTACCTCGAGGAACTTGACGCCGACCGATCACTCGGCGAGAACATCCAGCAGACGGTGCTGACTCGTCACGGATCGCTCCGTAACGAACCGGAGCATGTCCTCCGCATGGAGCTGACAGAGCCGACGCGCTACTTCTCGATCCTCGAAGCGATCGCCGGCGGGGCGACCGGCCGCAACGAGATCGCCGGTGTGACCGGTATCGACTACAACCAGCTGTCGACGTATCTGGATCGGCTCTCTCGACTTCGACTCATCGAACGGCACGTGCCGGTGACTGAGAAGCCGGAGCGATCCAAGCGAAGCCAGTATCGGCTGCGTGACCCCTTGTTCCGGTTCTGGTTCCGATTCCTGTACTGGAGTTCGGATCGCTACGATCAATTTGGCGACGAGGGCTACGAACGACTCGTCGAGCCGGAAATGGCGGACTTCGTCGCTCCCGCCTTCGAGCAACTGTGCTGTGAGGCCCTGTGGACGTTGTACGATGAGACGCCGATCGTCGATGTCGGACAGTGGTGGTATCAGGACCACGAGATCGATGTCGTCGGACTCACCGACGAGGAAACGCTCGTCGTCGGCGAGTGTAAATATCAGGAATCGCCGCTCGACTACGGCGCGCTGGCATCGCTGGAGACGCACGTCGAGGAACTCCGATGGCAGCCCTCGGGCGGTGGCACGCGAACCGTCGAATACGCGCTGTTCTCTCGGAGCGGGTTTACGGATAGCGTCCGCGAAGCCGCTGCCGGACGTGACGATTTACGTCTCTATACGATCGACGACATTGCTGCCGCACTCGGAGAGTGAGCAATTGAAGCACGGGGAAAAGCGAAATAGCGGTGAATTAATGCTCTCGCCGCTCAGTGAGCGTTTCCTCTAATTTCGTCGCTGCGCGCTCGAAGTGTTCGCTGAGCAACGGCGTCCCGGATACCGCCCGGTCCCTGAGGAACGCGACGGCGTCGGCGGCCTCGTCAACGTCGATATCTTCGGCCGTCACGCAGTCGACGTACCCGTCGAGCGCTCGCTTGAATGCCTGCGAGAAGTGGTCGTACGTCCCGTCGACACGTTCCATGTTGCCGTCAAGCGATTCGATGAGGGCACGATACACTGCCGCCGCCGACGCGTACCTCCCCTGATCGCGATACTCGCCCGCAAGGTCGAACCACTCCGAGAAGTCGATCGGCTCGAAGACGACGAAGTAGTCGGGATTCGTCTCTTCGAACTGCCGGTCGATCGCGTCGCGCAGTTCGTGGACCGACCGCGTCGGCGACTCGCCGAAACGGGCGAAGAAGCGTTCACGGAGGGCAACATCGGTCGCCAGCGCCTCCCGGAGGAAATCCCGGAGATCGTCGGCGTCGGCAGCTTCGAGCGCGGCGTCAAGCCGGTCGCCCTCGTCTGGAAGACAGTCGTCGACGCATCGAAGCAACACGGAGACGACGTGCTTACACGCTCCCGGCCCGTCGTACGGGCAGTCACACCACGGATCGAACCCGTCAGCAGCGAGATCGACACGCGCGTCGTACTGACGGTTGCCGTTCACGACGGCAGTCACGGTAGTGTCAACGCGATGAATATCGAGGATGCGGTCCTCAGCAAGGTATCTCTCGCCACGTTCGAAGACCGCGTCAGTGCAGATCTTTCGAACTGTTCCTTCCGTCACGTCCATGGATGTGAGCAGTGTTCTGCCGCGGTCCAAAAAAAGTCGACACATGAATCTCGCTTTCGTTCCAAATCACAACGCTCTGCTTCTGAAGGAAGTCACTACCCCGCCGCTGTCATGCGATTAGAAGACTACGGGCTCGACGGGAGCTGGTTCGACTGTCGAACGACTCGACCTTTCAGGTGTGAGGCGGTCGAAATCGGCGTCCTGAAAACCGTGATTTTTGACATCGCTCACCCGGCTCATCTATAGCAACATCTACACTGGTACAGCGATGACGTTGGAGCGAAATGGCCGACCCGTTGTGGTATCCGTCCGCCGAAGACGTCGTTGCCATCCACGACGACATCGTCGCGGAGTATCCCGATACACCCGCCGGTGTTCGAAACCGCGGTGACATCGAATTCGCATTGGACTACATCGAAGAGGGCAGCTTCGGCTCCTCACCGGAAACCGTCCACGAAAAGGCGTATCACCTCCTTCGACTCCTCGTCGCCAATCACCCCTTCGTCGATGCGAACAAACGTACCGCGCTCAACGTGACGGTCGTCTTCTATTTCCTCAACGGGTATCGGTTCGAGTATGACAACGAAATTAGGGCAGTTCTGAAAGGGTTCGGCACTGACGAAGCGGCCGTCGATGAGGAGGACACCACCGAGTATCTCCGATCCCACACAGAAGAACTGGATCTGGTCGGTGAGATCGAAGAGTGGCGAGACGAATTCATCCAGTACGGGCTAGATCAGTTGACCGGCGGTTCTTCGGACCCGAACGATTAACGGCGTTCGAAGCGTCTGTTTAGGTATGGCCACCGAAGAAAGAGCAGAGACGACCTCCCCGCTTGACGACGTGATGGAGGACATCCGGCGGGAACTGGTTCGGCGGGTTGCGGCGGACGACCGAGATGCGAACCGGGACGTCTACGACGCTCTCGAAGACGAATAACGATTCTAGCGAGGTTTATTTGTAACACTCTCAGTGATCGATACGCAGACATGTTTCATCGACTTTGTTAGAGAAAACAACTAGGGTTCTGTACAGAATATACGCTCGCTATTCAGTAGTTGGATCCTGTTCGGATTTGAGATGAACTCTCCGACCAAGCGAGATGGATTGGTCAATCAGCGATTGATTTTCTCTACTGAGTTCAGTTTCAATGTAGGCGAATCTCACCGATACACCCGTGGACGACTAGCTATCGAACGAAAGCACGCACCTCGCAGTATTACAGTATTTATCCCGTCGCAGTCATGCGATTAGAACGATACGGGCGCGACGGGCCTTGAGAATCTGGAATCGCACGACAGCGTCGGGTTCGATCGTTTTGTTAGTGTGTATCATTCTTGAATAATCCTCCAGCGGCGATCCGCTTTCTCGCGCTCCGAAGCGCGATCGTAGTGCTTGTCGAGTACGTCCTCGCTCGCGTTGAGCTGGTCCGAGACGACACCCCGAGGGACGCCGTCGTTCGGCGACGACGACGCGACCGTGTCGGCCGTCGTCGAGGAGGAGCTGCCGGAGGACCTCAAGCCGGAGTCGATGAAGGCCGGCGACGGTCCCGCCGAGGAGACGAACGGGCACGACGAGACGATCGGCTTCGAGCTGCTGGATGAAGCCGAGGCACTGTCGATGGAGGACGCCAACTGATGGGAAACGACAAGACGGGAGCGTACGCGGCGGCCGAACTGGGATCGAAGCTCCGGGGCGAGGATCCGGGCGAAAACGTCCGTTCCTTCGCCGGGCTCATCGACGATCGGCGGACGCTCGCGCTTCTCAACTACTACGACGGGCTGATAGACGCCCCGATCGAGGAGACGGAGATCGGTCGGCTCATCATCCAGAACGCGGCGACCCGGACGATCGACGAGGCGGTTCGACACGGCTCGGTGTCGCAGATGAAGTCCGCGACCGGGCTCACCGGACAGGAACGCGACGGCGGCGACCTGTACGCGGCGGCGGCGAACGAACTCACGCACGAGGGAGCGATCGGGCTTGTGTTTGGGTCTCCCGGCTCCGGGAAGACAGCGACCACGCTCGACGTGGCGCAGTCATGGAAGGTCCGGACCGGCGGGAGTCTCATCGGAAACACCTCGTGGGACGGCTACGATCGAGTGGTCCGGTCGGACCGAGAGATGCTCGAGGCGATGGCGAACATCGAGGGGCCGGTGCTGGCGGTTCTCGACGAGATCGCGCAGGAACTCTCCGGGTTCGGGAGCGGGAACAAGGCCGCCGAACAGTTCAGCGACTCCCTGCTTTTCATTCGGAAGAAGGAGGAACGACACGGACCGCACCCGAAGCGCGGATCGGTCCTGCTCGTCGGGCACACGCGGACGAAGACAGCGAAGTCTATCCGGCGGGTCGCGTCGTTCGCGATCAACAAGCCGAGTCGGAGCGATCCCGGCGTCGCCCGGCTACTCGAGAGCGAGGGCGGGAAGGACGAATTCACCGAGGCGGGCGACTACAAGGGGCTCACGGACACCGCCGAGAACTACCCGGAACACGAGGCCTCGGAGTTCGATATCATCCTCGAGGACGACGAGGACGGCGACGACGCGATCGACGTGGACGAGGTCCGCAAACAGGAACACATCGCGACGGCGATCCGCGCGGCCGACGGCGGGGCGACCTACGACGAGGTGGCCGAGTTGGTTCCGTACTCGTCGGACTGGGTCGGGAAAGTGTATCGAAACTGGAGGGACGGAAAACGCCATACGGAGATAGTTCCGCGAGAGAATGCTCCGGCTGATGACTAATCCGATGACGGACACCCACCCGGCGCATACCTTATTTTATACGCCGGCGATCTGCGGGGGGCCCGGCCGCGATCGACTCGCGAGCAAGATCGGCCGGCGGTTCGGCGACACAAACCCAAACGGATCCGTCCATGAGCTACGATCCGGCGATCGTCGGTCGGTACGGGAAGCTCGTCGAGCTGTGGGCGACGGATCGATACCCCCTCACGCTGGAGTATCCCGTCGTGGACGGGCTCAAGTTCGACGCGAGCGACGAGAACGGCCGTCCGTGGGACGTGAAGGGCTCGATGGTCAACGGCGTCCGACCGACGTTCAAGTTCTGGGAGGACCAACACACGACGCTGGCGGACGCTGACGGCGGCTACGCACTCGTGTGGTACCGAGCAGAGGGTCGCGAGATAACCGTCGTCTCGTCGCGTACGGTCCGCGCTCGCGACCTCGAGATCACGAATTGGACGAATCCCGGAGATACGCACTACCGAAGTCACTCACGGGAGGCACAGATTCCCGCGTCAACTATCCAGCAATAATAACAGAACTTTTAGAATATGGTATAAAGGATAAGATACCAAAAAGAGACGAAAATACCGAGTAGTATCATATACCAGTTATCGTCATCGGAATCAAGGCCTCTGCGTGATTCTTTAAGTAGTGTTCCAATAAGAAGTATGAATATTAAAAATAATGACACGAGTGTGAATACAAGTGCTCTAGTCTGATTAACTCCTCCTGTTGGCTCCAACACAGAAAACAAGAGAACAATAAAAATCGGTCCAAGCGATGCTAATCCTATTCCGCCGACAAACAGACGATATAAATGCCCATCATCCTCCTGAATACTATTCATAGAGATCGCGACAACAAGCGCGAGAAATCCAGCTAGTACAGATGCTTGGGTACCGATCGATGTTGTCATACCCACGTTACACTCGATAGGCCCAATATATTTTGTTGAGGGTGCCATAGAACTCTTCACAAGGACTTGTGTCCGTTGAGGAGGGTGTGCAAGAGCCGTTCCGTTGAGCTTGCGCACTGATTATAGGTTCCTGTCAGTTTCAGATGGTGTTGTCACCACCGCATAAGACGTAGGGCACAAGTCGATCACTTGGTGTCCGCTGTGAGCCAACTTTTCAGTATGTAACTCGTGGCTCCGACGGCGGCGATCCCCGTGCCGATTCCAAATCCGGGAACTGAGTCGCTACTTTCCTCCTCATTGTTCGGTGTGATATTGTCTGATGAGTTGACTTCTTTTGTGTCTTCATTCTCTGATGAGACAGATTTCTCTTCAGAAGAATCCATCTCTGATGAAAGAAAACTACTGTTGCCATGATGGCCGAGAGTTCCAAGGTCGATGCGTGAACCCCCACTTGAATCACTTACGTTTGTATCCAGCGCATACAGGTTCCCGTCGTCACTGCCGACAAAAACGGTCCCATCCACTACTGTCGGGGATGACTCAATGGAACCTTCAGTCTTGAATCTCCATCGTTCAGTACCACTTTCAGCGTCCACCGCATACAGGTTTTTGTCCCGATTTCCTACAAATACGGTGTTATTCACCACTGTCGGGGACGACTGAACGGTATCGTTAGTTGTGAAGACCCACTGTTCGTTACCTGTTTCAGCATCCACCGCGTATAGGTTGCCATCAGAGCTACCGACAAAGACCGTCTCATCCACCGCTGTCGGCGATGAATCGACTGGACCACCAGTTGAAAACACCCACCGTTCGTTACCCGTTTCAGCATCCACCGCATAGAGATTGTTGTCACTACTACCGACGTAGACGGTACCGTCTACTACTGTCGCTGATGAAATAATTGCTCTTTCAGTTTCAAAGATCCACTTTCTAGAGCCCGTATCAAGGTCTAGTGCGTTTAGAATCCCATCTTGTCCACCAATAAATACCGTCTCATCAACGACCGTTGGTGATGCCGTTACAGACTCACTGGTAGTGAATGTCCAGTTCTCTTCACCCGATTCTTTATCAATTGCGTATATACCACTATCTTCATCAGTATTAAATCGATTTCCGAAAAGTACCATCCCACCGGTTACCATTGGTGAGGAATTGACCCCCTCCCGATCTAGAACTTCACCCGTTGAGAACTTCCATATTTCATTTCCTGAGGCCGCATCGAGGCAATATACATTATTATCACTACTTCCAAAGTAAACCCGCCCATCCACAACCGTCGGTGCTGCTCTCACGGAACCGTTAGTCTGGAACGACCAAATCTCGTTTCCAGTTGCGCTATCAATGGCGTAGACCGCTCCAGCCCAGTTTCCAATAAAGACGTTACTGCCGATTATCGTCGGTGGCGTCTGAATATTGTTTTCGGTCTCAAAAACCCACTCAACCCTGTCATTAGATTGTGCGGATACTGTACTACTCCCGATGGTAGTTACAAGTCCAGCCACACCAACCGTTTTTATCAGTGTTCGTCGAGTGGATTTCAGCGAACTTCGCCGCTGTTTGGTCATACAGTCGTGTCATACCATCATATAAAAAACATTTCGACAGGAATTTCATTGACAATTGTACTTTCCGATAGTGTAAGACATACGCGCCGCGCGCCAACCCGTGTCTCGTATACTACTGAGTTTTATGTGCGATCGATCACTGGAATGAACTGCTAAACTCATACTCTCCATCTTGTACAGGTTTCTTCGCGTTATGTCGATCAGCTGTACTGAACGATCAACAGTAGCGGTGGATCGGGTATGCGAACTGTTCTATGACTCCCATTTTGTTAGATTTAAGATCGCCTCGGAAGCGTGCGGACAGTCCGCGAAAACGGGGTGGGTACCTTAGAATCTGTGGCCTTAGCCACACCCCTAACAGTCGACCGACCCCCGGGGGTCGATCCGACCCTGCCGATCGACGTCTTCCGACGAGATCGTGCTTGTGTTGCGGTCGCGATCGACGCCGCTCGAGGAGTCGATCCCGGTCGAACCCGGCGAAAACTGTCGCGAAAAGGGGATCAGGGTAGTGTTGCCACTCACGAGGGGCCGCCTCAGCCGAGTTTCCGACCCACCCCCCAGGCCCCGCGCGCCGGCCTGATCTTCGGTCCCGCGTCGTCGCGGTAGTGCGTCTCCGCCTCCTTCAGCCGCTCCGGGTCACGACCCGCGTCGACCCAGTACCGCTTCAGCCGCGTGACCAGCTCCGACCAGGACTCGCCGCCGAGGTAGCCCATCTTCACCCGGAGACGCGCCTCGCGCTCCTCGACGTGGATCCCGTTCGCTTGGCAGAACGCGATCAGCTCGTCGGTTCGGTCGTCGAGCGACTTCCGCTCGGCGTTCTGGACCATGTTCGCCGCCGCGCCCATCGCGTTCCGTACGCCGGCGCGGGCGGACTCGAGGGCTTCGACCACCTGCTCGGCGACGTGATGGGACCGCAACGCCACCGACCCCTGCTCGCGGACCACCATGTCCTCGATCCGCCGGAGCCCTCGCCGGACGCTGTCGGGATGCCAGTCGTGTTCCGCCGCGATCTCCGCCGGCGACACGTCCCCGCCGTCCGTGACGAGCGTCCGAAGCGAGTCCCACTCGACCGGCGAGAGCCCGTCGGCGAGCTGCCGGACGACCACGTTCCGCTGGTCGCTCTCGACGCGCTCGAGATTCAACGGGAGGACCCGCGACCGGTCGACCGTCTCGGCGTCGAAGTAGGGATCCGGGACGAACGTCCGCCCGCCCCCCGGCCCGTCGTCGTCGATCCGCTGGGTGGGAAGTCCCGCTTCGTTGAGCGTCGCGAGGACCGCCTCCTCCAGCTCGTCGGCGAGGAGATCGTGGTCCGTCGGCCGGAGCGTTTCGTCCCACCGCTTCGTCTGATAGGACGCCTCGACCTTCGGATGCGCGAGCGGGTGGTCCTCGGGAAGCGACTCCGAGTTGCGGCCGTAGTAGTGTTTCAACTCCTTCGGCACTCGGTGGTCCGGGAAACACTCGCGGATCCGTTTCGGTCCGAGCGTCACCGTGTGGTAGTAGCCGGCCCGCTCGGTGTCGTCTTGGACGACCTTCCGGTAACCCGACCGGTCGCTCTCGAGGAGGTGGCCCATCCGCGCGAGCGGCCCCTCGCGGGCGTGGATCGGCCCCGACACGTCGCGATCGAGCCGAACGTACCGCGCCGCGTCCATCACGACGCTGTACTCCTCGTTGCGGTTCTCGAAGTACATCGGGTCGAGCGTCACCGCGCCCGCCGCGCGCTGGATGACCGTCTCGATCGTGTCGAACTCGACGTTCGACGCGTTCACCCGGACGTTCACCACGTCGCCGAGATCCCACATCGGCCGGGCGACCGACTTCCCGCTCTCCGACTCGAGCCCGTACCACCGCGGCTGGATCAGGGCCTTCACCTTCCGTTCGCCCACCTCGTCGTCGACGACCGCGTTCAGCCGGAACTCCCGAAGCATGTCGAAGTCGATGCGCGTCCCGTCCGGCGTCTCGCCGCCCTCGGGCGGGGCGAGCCCCGACTCCTGGTACGACAGGGTGACGTGCCATTTCTCGCCCTCGAGCCGGAAGCTCCCGCGCCGGCTCCCCGTCGCGTCGACGAGTCGGGCGGCACCGAACCACGCCCCGAGACCCGGATAGACGTAGTTCGCCATGTACTCGTGCGGAGCGGTCGCGACTGCCTTCATCGCGAACGCACCTCGCGGTCGAGATAGCAGCCGGCACACTCGACGCGGCCGCCGAGACGAACCCGAACCGACGGGCGATCGCGGCCGCACGTCTCGCAGATTCGGCTCACGCAAACACCACCACCAAGTTCACCGCGGCGACGATCGTGCCGACCGTCGCCACTGCGAACCCGGCCCACTCGGGGGCGTCGACGGCGTCGGCGGCGGTCGGCCATGCGGCGGCCGCGACCGCAACACAAGCACAGATACCGACGATCGTCGCGATCTCTCCCATCGCGAGCAACTCACGAACGATCGGGTTCGCCTCGGCGTGCGGGCCGACCGCTCGAGCTGCGAGGACGGTCGTCACCGCGTCGAGAATCCCGTGGGACGTGAAGATCGCGGCCGCTTCCCCTGTGCGATTTCCGTACCTGACCGAAACGGCGCTTTGTCTCTGGGACTCGTCTTCTCTACTACCGGAGCATCCGGGCTGCGTTGTCAGAGGCACACGCCCGCGCACGGGTTTCTCGCTCCGGTCGATCACGCCGACCGCCTCCGTTCGGCATCGTGCTTCCACCGGAGTCGAGCGGCATCGCGAACGGCGTCACGCGGACCGTGAGCCGGGTCGTACAGCCGGCTCGCACGAACGAACGGCGTCATCCCGAGAGCCCTCCGTTCCACGGCTCGCCAGCGTTGCGGGAGGGGCTCGTCTGCGGGTCCGGCGTCGACACGTCCTTGCCGGCCGCGCTTCCCTCACAGATCCGGATCCACGAGTCACACTCGGGGCACCGGTGAGCCCGATCGTCCTCGTCGCCGTGAACGCGACCGAAGTCCGGCGGGAGGTTCGCACCGCAACCCAAGCAATCGCCGGGTTCAACGGCCGCTACCCGGAGATCCATCATGTCGACACCACCCGGAGGTTTGTCAGGGTGATCGACCGACGTGAAGGGGTCGCGATCGGTGACGTATGGAACCCGATTTCAGGGGCCGGTTCGTCCCGAACCGGATCGGTCGAAATCAGAGAGTAGAACGTTGCTACGGTAGAATCGTCATTAGTCGGATAACGGTTCGTGACAAGGCGGGCGCGACGGGATTTGAACCCGCGGCATCTTGGTCCGGAACCAAGTGCTCTGTCCGCTGAGCTACGCGCCCTCACGAGGGCGTATCCCGGGCGGGCGTTTAACGCTTCTGACTCTCGGTGGGGTAGTGTTCAGATAAGCTGATTCCATGCGAAAGCAAACGATCTCAACCACTCGTCAGCAGTTTCTGCTTCGGCGTTGCTGAAACAGTTTGAGAAACAGGTAGTTCTGCGTTTTACCTCTCGAAAGACACGTTCGACGCTGTTCCGATTTCCATGTCGTTCGTATCTGAAATCGAGGCCATGTTTTTCACAGGCTCGGTGAAGTGGAACCGCGCCATCAACAAGAAAGATCGCGTCATCCACATCGTGTTTTTCGCGGAGTTCCGCGAAAAACTGATCTGCGATCACGTTCGCTCTTGTTGGCTCAAGCTTTGTATGTAGCAGATCGTTCGAATCAGGATCGACGGCAGCGTACAGCCAATAGTGCTCGTCATCAAGCTGAATCACCGTTTCATCGACCGCAACGTGATTCGGGCTTCGGCCAGATTTCGGCTGTAGATCGGCCTTGTGAACCCAGTTGTGAACGGTGGATCGAACCCGATCAACACCAAATACCTCAAGAAACTAAACAGTATTCGAAAGCGATAATCCTGCTAAATGGAGCTGAATACTGAGCTTCATCAACAGCCGCGGTGTTGCTTCTCGCTCCACAAACTCTAAGTTAATCTCGTCTAAACAGCCGCTGAGGCGGTCGTTTTCGGGCATAGACACTTTGAAAACGCACCGCCTCACCTTTCAATCCTTATCTGAACACCGCCCTCGGTGGGGGTGGTGACCGAGGGGATCGACTCAGTCGACGAACAGCCCGTCGACGATCGTTTCGATCAGGGCGGTTTCGACCTCCTCGTACTCGGAGACGTGGAGGATGCCGATCGGGGAGTCCTGCGCACGGGTGACGAAGATCAGGGAGCGAAAGAGTCCGCTGATCAGGTCGGGGTCGTCGTATCTGACCTCGTCCATCGCCGCCCAGCGTCGGGCGTAGGGGAGTTCGGTCTCGCGGGCGTCGGGACCGATCGACTGCCGCTCCGCTTCCGAGAGTTGGTCGTAGAGCAGCTGTAGCTCGCCCTCGACGATCAGCCGGGAGGCGAGCCGATTCGACCGCACCTCCCGGAAGGTCGTTCGGAGCATCGTCTTCACCTCCTCACGAGGCGTGTCCGCCTCGGAGACCGCCTCGTCGATGTGTGTCTCGAGCCGTTCGCGTTCGGCGTGGAGCACCGCGACGTACAGCGCCTCCTTCGAGTCGAAGAACTGGTAGAACGTGCTTGTGCCGATGCCGACCGACTCGGTGACGTCTCTGATCCGGGTTCGATCGAACCCGAACCGGGCGAACAACTCGCGACCGTCCTCGATGAGCTGTGAACGGATCCGGTCGCGTTCGGACTCGGAGAATCGACTCATGGACGTGTCCTCACACGAGCGCCCCGAGGGTCTTTCCGTTTCGTCATGGCGGCAGTAGGAACTCAAAAACAAAGGTGTTATTGATTCGTGGATTCACATACGACCGTGAAACAGACGCAGGATCACGCCGGCAGTCGGTCCGGATTCCGGGGATCTCGGACGGAGCGACCGGCCGAGCGGATCAGTTCGCATCGAGGAGGGCGGCGTCGATCGCTTCCGGCCGTCGGTCGGGGTGAGAAATGAACGCGCGGACGGTCCTCGTCGCGCTCGTCGCGGTGACGCTGTTGACGAGCGGAACGGCCGGTCTCGCCGTCGCGGCGGCGACGGGCGGCGGATCGGCCGGGGGTGCCGGTCCCGCTGCGGGTACGGCCGGAGGGTCCTCGGGGTCCGTCGACTCGGCAGTGACGCCCCAGCAGTCGGGCGGGCTGATCCGCGGCTCTCCGGATCTGGCGGTCAGCACGCGGAATTCGACCGTCATTCCGGGCCAGACCAACACGGTACCGCTCCAGATCACTAACGACGGCGACCTGGATCTCGGCACCTCGTCGTCGCGCGCGGTGGTCACCCGAGCACGAAACGTCCGAGTCGAGGCGGACGCGGAGGGAACGCCACTAACCGTCGAGACCGGAACGCTCGCGCTCGGCGCCGTTACGGAGGACAGACCGGGCGAGGCACCGATCGGCGTGAGCGTCCCCGAAGACGTCGATGAGGGTACCTACACGATCGACGTCGAGGTCGAGTACTCCTACACCTACCAGCAGTCGGGAGGAGTCACCTACGACCGCGAGCGAACGCTCTCGACCGAGATCGACGTCGAGGTCAACGAGGACGCCCGCTTCGAGATCACGAACGCGACGACCGACGCGACGGTCGGCGGCGAGGGAACGCTCGAGGCGGAGGTCCGGAACGTCGGCGCGGACGCCGCCCGCGACCTGACCGTCGTTCTGGAGTCGGCGAGTCCCGGCGTCGGGTTCGGCGGCGAGCCCAGCGACACGGCAAGGATCGACGAGCTCGCGCCAAACGAGACGCGGACCGTCCGGTACGACGTCGGCTTCACGCCGGGGGCGTCGGTACGCGAGTACGTCCTCGACGGGTCGGTCACCTTCGAGACGCCGGAAGGATACGAGCGCGCCGACGTGGACCCCTCCGTCGGCGTGACGCCGAGGCCCGAACAGCGGTTCAGCGTCGGCGACGTGGAGTCCGACCTCTACGTCGGCGAACGGGGGAGCGTGTACGGGACCGTGACGAACGAGGGGCCGAACGAGGCGCGCAACGTCGTCGTCCAGTACGCCGATCAGTCGGCGAACGTGATCCCGATAGAGCGGTCGGTCGCGGTCGGGACGCTCGAGGCGGGCGAGTCCGGGTCGTTCCGGCTCCCGCTCGAGATCGGCGGCGAGGCGGAGGCGGTCGATCGGACCTCCGACGTCGTCGTCCAGTACCGCAACGAGGAGTTCGAACGGCGCGCCTACG
Organism: Halorubrum aquaticum; assembly: GCF_900113615.1. Lineage (GTDB taxonomy): Archaea > Halobacteriota > Halobacteria > Halobacteriales > Haloferacaceae > Halorubrum > Halorubrum aquaticum. Next base: position 47,784 of record NZ_FOPZ01000003.1, on the reverse strand, counting down.
ACGACGTGGAGCTGCTGTACGACGTCGAGCCACAGCGTGACCAGTTTCGCCTCGAGGTCGAGAACCGCGAGATCGAGGCCGGCGGGAGCGTCGAGATGGACGTCGAGGTGACGAACAACCTCGACGAGACGATGACCGACGTCGAGGCACGGCTGTTCGCCGACAGCCCGCTCGATAGCGCCAACGACGAGGCGTTCGCCGCGTCGCTCGAGCCCGGCGAGTCGACGACGATGACGTTCGACCTCGAGGCGTCGGCGTCGGGGACCGCGAAGACGTACCCGGTCTCCTTCGACTTCCGGTACGACGACGGCGACGGGAACAGCCAACTGTCCGATACGACCCGTGTCCCGGTGACCGTCGTCGAGGCGGAGGAGAGCTCCCCGCTCTCCGGGGTCGGAACCGTCCCGCTCGTGCTCGGCGTCCTCGCGCTGCTCGCCGTGCTCGGCGCGGGAATATACGTCACACAGAGGGAGTAGATGAGCCGAGCCGGCCGGTGGATCGAGAACGCCACCACGCGACTCAACGGGGTCATCGTCTCGCGGCCGCGAGCCGTCATCGTCGCGTTCCTGCTCGTGACCGCGACGTTCGCCGGCGGCATGAGTGCCATCGAGACGCAGACGGAGCCGACGGAGGGGTTCTCCGAGGACCTCCCCGAACAGGAGGCGCTCGACGCGATAAACAGCGAGTTCGACGATCCCTTCGAGCCGGAAGCGGAGCGGACACAGCTGATCCACCACGGCAACGACGTCCTCACCCGCGAGGAGACGCTCACGATGTTGCGGCTGTTGGAGCGGATCGAGTCCCGGGAGGACCTCCGGATGGGGTCGGCGAACGGCCCGGCGACGCTCGTCGCGCGATCGATCGATCCGACCGCGGAGACGCCGGCGGAGATGCGGCGCGCGGTCGAGGGCGCGACGGAGTCGGAGTTCCGGCAAACCGTTCGAGGCCTGAGCGAGAACGAGCGCTTTTCGATGGTCGTCTCCGACGACTTCAACCGCAACGAGGCGTCGGCGTCGACGACGATCACGGTCGTGACCCACGACGTGCCTCCGGGGTTCGACGACCTCCAATCGATCCAGACCGACGTCCGGTCGCTCGCGGAGGACGAACCGGCCGACATCCGCACCTTCGGGACCGGCGTCATCAACGCCGAGACGGCCAGCATCATCGCCGACTCGCTTCTCATCGTGATGCCGATCGTCCTCGTCCTGCTTTTGGGGTTCCTCGTCGTCGCCTATCGGGACCCGATCGACTTAGCGCTCGGGCTGTTCGCGCTGTTGATGACGCTGATCTGGACGTTCGGCTTCCTCGGCTTCTCGGGGATCCCGTTCGACCAACAGCAGATCGCCGTGCCGGTCCTGTTGTTGGCGGTCGGCGTCGACTTCGGGATCCACTTCATCAACCGGTACCGCGAGGAGACCGTCCAAGGGTACGACGCGGTTACCGCGATGCGCACCGCCGCCGACCAGCTGGCGATCGCGTTCGTCATCGTCACCGTGACCGCGGTGTTCGGCTTCGGCGCGAACGTGACCTCCGACCTCGACCCGATCCGGAACCTCGGGATCGTCTCGGCGGTCGGGATCGTCTTCACGTTCCTCATCTTCGGGCTGTTCCTGCCCGCGGCGAAGCTCGAACTCGACCGGCTCAGAGAGCGGTACGGCGTGCCCGAGTTCGGCACCACGCCGATCGCCTCCGAGGACTCCGCGCTCGGCCGGCTGTTGGCCGTCTCCGTCGACGTCGGCGAGCGTGCGCCGGCGGTTTTCGTCGTCCTCCTGTTGCTCGTCGGCGGCGGATTGGGGGCGTACGGCGCGGGCGTCGACACCACGTTCGAACAGGAGGACTTCCTCCCGCCCGAGGAGGAACCCGGATACGTCGAGTACATCCCCGAGCCGTTCGCGCCCGGCGAGTACACGGTCACCGAGACGCTGAGCCTGCTCGAGGACGACTTCGAGGCGAGCCAGGACGCGTCGCTCACGGTGTACGTCGAGGGACCCTTCGAGGAGGACCACGCCCTGGAGGCGCTCGCCGCGCCGACCGACGACCCGCCCGACACGCTGGCGGTCGGCGAGGGCGGACGCGCGGAGACGACGAGCATCGTGACGATCATCCAGTCGCACGCCCGAACCGACGAGGAGTTCGCCGCGCTCGTCGCTCGAAACGACCGCGACGGGGACGGGATCCCCGACCGCAACCTCGACCGGATCTACGAGGAGCTGTTCGACTCCCCGATGGCCGCGGAGGCCGGCCGATACCTCACCGACGACCGCCGCAGCGCACAGGTCGAGTACACCGTCGAGAGCGGCGCGACCCAGAGCGAGGTCTCCGCTGACGGCCGCGAACAGGCGGACCGATACCGGTACGCGGCGACCGCGACCGGACAGATCGTCGTCTTCGACGCGATCACGGCGATCATCTTCGACTCCGCGATACAGGGACTCGTGCTCGCGGTGGGACTGAGCGGCGTGTTCCTCGTGTTCACCTACGGCGTTCTGGAGGGGATGCCGATGCTCGGGATCGTGAACGTGTTCCCCATCACGATCGCCGTCACGTCGCTCGTCGGGACGATGCGCTTTCTCGGCTATCCGCTCAACGCCCTGACGGCGACGATCCTCTCCATCGCGATCGGGATCGGGATCGCCTACTCGGTCCACATCACCGCCCGGTTCATCGACGAGTACCGGGAGAACGGCGACGTGGCGGCCTCGCTGCGGACGACGCTCACGGGCACCGGCGGCGCGCTGACCGGGAGCATGCTCACCACGGCGCTTGGCACCGGCGCGCTCGGCCTCGCGATCACGCCCGTGCTCGGCGACTTCGGGGCGCTCATCGCGTTGAGCGTGTTCTACTCGTTCGTCATCTCCGTGATCGCGCTCCCGCCCGCGCTGTTCCTCTGGGATCGACTGCGATCCGGTACGCCGACGGGCGAACCGGCAGAGACGGCCGACCCGACCGTCGAACCGTGACCGGCCCTCCGTAAGAATCATTTTTGATAATTGGATCGGATGGGTTTATCTCCCGTGATCCGAACTCCCGACGCGTAGATGGAGCCGCGTTCCTCCGGTCGACGGTCCGCCCCCGAAGCCGCCTCGAGCGCCGATGCCGACGGCTCGAAACGCCGGTACGGGAATCGAGCGGACGTGCCGACCGCGGGCGGAGCGGCGATCGATGCGCCGGGCGGGATCGGAGCCGATCCGGACCGGTTCCTCGCCGCGGTCGCCGTCGACGGCGAGGTGTTGTTCGCGGGACCGTCGATGCCGGCGCTGATCGGCGACGACCGGGAGGCCATCCGCGGGAGCGACTTCCTCGAGTACGTCCACCCGAACGAGCGGGACGAGGTCTCCGACGCCCTCTCCGCGGTCGCGACCGAGCGACGGGTCACACACCGGATCCGCCGCGCAAACGGCGGGTACGCCTGGGTCGAGTCCGTCGTCGACGACGACCTCGCCCCCGAGTTCGGCGGACGGGTCGTCACCGGACGGCGTATCGACGCCGACCGGACCTTCCCCGAGCGCTTTCGCGAGTTCCTCGAGTACGGAACCGACATCGTCACCGTCGTCGACGCGGACGGCCGCGTGCGCTATGAGAGCCCCTCGGTCGAGGACGTGCTGGGGTACGAACAGGGCTCGCTCGTCGGACGCTCCCCGCTCGGATACGTCCATCCGGACGACCGAGACCGGATCACGGCGGAGTTCTACGAGGCGCTCGCGGACCCCGACCGCGCCGACGCGCTGGAGTATCGATACCGGACCGCCGACGGCGACTGGGTCTGGCTCGAGTCGCGGGCGCGAGCGCTTCCCGACGACGCCGCGGTCGGTCGGCTGGTCATCAACTCGCGTGACGTATCGGAGCGGAAGCGGCGCGAGCGCCGGCTCGCCGACCGGAACGAGCGCCTCGATCGCTTCGCGAGCATCGTCTCGCATGACCTCCGGAACCCGCTCTCCGTGATCCGTGGGTCGATCGAGATGGCGCGGGTGAAAGACGACACCGAGCCGCTGGAGCGCGGCGAGCGCGCGACCGAACGGATCGAACAGCTCGTCAGCGAGCTCCTGACGCTCGCTCGGCAGGGTTCGGGGATCGACGAGCCGACCGAGTTCTCGCTCAAGGGGGTCGTCCGCGACGCGTGGGGGACGGCCGGCGGCGAGAGGGCCGAACTCGTCGTCGCGGCCGACGCGCGGATCCGCGGAGACCGCGGCCGGCTCCGGCAGGCGTTCGAGAACCTGTTTCGGAACAGCGTCGAACACGGTTCCACGAGCAGCCGGACGAAGTCCGGCGACAGCGTCGAACACGGCTCGACTGGCAGTCGGCCACGGGCCGACGCCGCCGCTCCCCTCACGGTCGTCGTGAGCGCGACCGACCGCGGGATCGTCGTCGCCGACGACGGTCCCGGGATCCCGCCCGAACACCGCCAGGACGTCTTCGAGTCCGGGTTCACGACGCGGACCGACGGGACCGGCTACGGCCTCGACATCGTCCGCGAGATCGTCGACTCACACGGGTGGGTGATAGAGGTCGTCGAGCCCGGTTCGACTGTCGAGGCCGATCCGCGGATCGCGGACCGGATCCCGAACGGAGCCCGCTTCGCGATCCGCGCGCCGACGCCGGCGACGGTCGACGACGCGGAGCCGTGGATCGAGCCGTGACCCGGACGACAACGGGACCCGCGCGGTCCTCGTCCGTCCGAGCGCGGGAGGAGCCCGTCGCGTTTATTCCGGGGGATCCCGAAACGCGGACGTGACCCCCGCCGAGGTGACGATCCGGCCGGTCGAGCGCGCCGACCTCCTGTCGGTACTCCGGATCGAGCGCGAGTGTTTCTCGGACCCCTGGCCGTACGACGCCTTCGAGCGGCTGATCGACGAGCCGGCGTTCCTCGTCGCCGAGCGGGAGGGGGCGGTGGTCGGGTACGTCGTCGCGGACATCACCCCGAACGCCGGCCGTGACATCGGCCACATCAAGGACCTCGCGGTTCACCCCGACGCTCGAGGCCGGGGGATCGGCCGGGCGCTGTTGCGAGCCGGGCTCGCGCGGCTCCGGGCCGCCGGCGCGGCCGTCGTCAAACTCGAGGTCCGCGAGGGCAACGATCCCGCCCGGTCGCTGTACGCGACCGAGGGGTTCGAGCCGGTCCGGCGGGCGAAGCGGTACTACCGCGACGGCGAGGACGCGCTCGTGCTCGTGGTGGACCTCGCCGAGTGGGCCCACGGCGGGTGACGCCTCGACCACCTCGACCGCTTCGGCCCCCCGACCGCTTCGAGCGCCTCGACCGCCCCGAGACCTCCCCGTTTCCGACTTTGACAAGGCTTAGTGCCGAGGGGATCGACGGGGGCGTATGAGTTCGGTTCCCGAGCGGTCCGAGATCGACGAGGCGTACAAGTGGGACCTCGAGAGCGTGTTCGACGACGACGAGGCGTGGGCGGCCGCCTACGAGGACGTCGAGGGTCGGATCGACGAACTCGGGGCCTACGAGGGCCGCGTCACGGAGAGCCCCGAGACCCTCCTCGAGCTGTTGGAACTCCGCGAGGAGGTGTTCCGCGAGCTGTCGGCGGTCTCGGTGTACGCACAGCTCCGGAGCGCGGAGGACACGCGGGACCAAGAGTACCAGGCGATGTCGGCGAGGGCGTCCTCGCTCCAGTCCGAGGCCTCGAGCGCCATCTCGTACCTTCAGCCGGAGCTCCAGTCGCTGACCGAGGAGGCGCTCGCCGAGTTCCTCGAGGCGGAGCCGGACCTCGCCGAGTACGAACACTACCTCGAGGACGTGTTGCGGATGAAACCCCACACGCGCTCGGCGGAGGTCGAGGAGGTGCTCGCGGACCTCTCGGAGGTCACGAGCGCGCCGAGCGAGATCTACTCGATGCTGACGAACGCGGACATGACCTACGGCGTCGTCGACGACCCCGACGGCGAGTCGGTGGAGATCACCCAGGCCAACTTCACGAAGCTCCAGACGAACCCGGACCGCGACTTCCGCCGGCGGGTCCACGAGACCTTCTACGACGAGTGGGAGGACGTCCGCAACACGGTCGGCACCTCGCTGGAGAAGGCGGTACGCGAACACGTCGCGAGCGCGGGGATCCGCGACTACGACACCGCCCGCGAGGCCGCCCTCGACGGCTCGAACGTCCCCGTCGAGGTGTACGACACCCTCGTCGACACGGTCGACGACAACCTCGGGACGCTCCACCGCCACGCCGAACTGAAGGAACGAGCGCTCGGCGTCGACACGCTGGAGAGCCACGACCTCTACATGTCGCTGACGGGCGATCAGGGGCCGGACGTGGAGTACGAGCAGGCCGTCGAGTGGGTCGTCGAGGCGGTCGAGCCGCTCGGCGAGGCGTATCAGGACCGGATGGCCGAGGGCCTCGAGAGCCGGTGGGTCGACGTCTACGAGAATCGCGGGAAGCGCTCCGGCGCGTTCTCCTCGGGCACCTACGACACCCAACCGTTCATCCTGATGAACTATCAGGACGACGTGGCCTCGATGTACACGCTGGCACACGAGCTCGGCCACTCGATGCACTCCGAGCTCGCGGGCGACGCCCAGCCGTGGCACGACGCGAGCTACGAGATCTTCGTCGCCGAGATCGCCTCCACGGTCAACGAGACGCTCCTCACCCACCACTTGCTCGAGACCGTCGAGGACGACGAGCTCCGGACCCACGTGCTCGACGAGTACCTCGAGCGCTTCCGTTCGACGCTGTTCCGACAGACGATGTTCGCGACGTTCGAACAGCGGATCCACGAGCGCGTCGAGGCCGGCGAGGCGCTCACGCCGGACGTCCTCGACGAGACCTACGCCGACCTCAAGGGCGACTACTACGAGCCCGCCGAACTCACCGGCGGCATCGAGCGCGAGTGGGAGCGAATACCGCACTTCTACTACGACTTCTACGTCTACCAGTACGCGACCGGAATCTCCGCGGCCGCCGCGATCGTCGAGCGCGTCCTCGAGGAGGGAGAGCCCGCCGCCGCCGACTACCGCGAGATGCTGGAGGCGGGCGGTTCCGACTACCCGCTCGAGGTCGTCGAGCTCGCCGGGATCGACATGGCCTCCTCGGACCCGATCGAGTCGGCCGTCGGGATCTACGACGACTACCTCGACGAGGTCGCGACGCTGCTGGAGTTGGAGTAGCCGTCGGTTCTCACGCGTCGTATGCGTGAGCCTCGAGCGTCTCCAGTTCGACCGTGTCGAGCACGGCCTCGTTGGTCGCCTCGAGGACGACGGGCGGAACCGTCGTCTCAGGGAGTCGCCGGCTCCGCGTGGCCTCCAGCGCCTCGACCCAACGCCCGAGACAGAGACACCAGCGGTCGCCGGGGTCGAGCCCGGGAAAGGAGAGCTTCGGCCGCGGCGTCACGAGGTCGTTGCCCCGTTCCCTGCTGAACCGCAGGAACTCGGCGGTCATCACCGCACAGAGCTCGTGTCGCCCTCGGTCGTCGGGGTGGGTTCCACAGCAGCCGTCGCGCTCGAAGCCGGTCGTCGGGTCCGTGCTACAGGCGGCGAGTTTCCCCCCGTGGACGTTCCGGTCGGCCATACCCTCGGGTCGAGGCGCACGACTAAAAAGCCGGCTTCGGAGACGGCCTCGTTCGTAACCTGTCCGGAACCCACGACGCTACGTGCGGTGGAGTCGCCGACCGCCGAGCTCGGCGAGGCGTTCAGTGCGTCGGCACCGATTTACCTCCCGGCCACGACTCGCCGATCATCATGGACGAACGCGTACGCGAACACGCAGAGGTGCTCGTCGACTGGAGCGCGCGGGTCGATCCCGGGGACCACGTCGTCGTGAGCGTCGCCGAGGACACACACGAGCTCGGCGTCGCCGTCGCGGAGGCGCTCGGCGAGCGCGGCGCGGCCGTGACGACGCTGTACGGCTCCGACGAGATGAACCGGGCGTATCTACAGGGGGCCACGTCGCGGAGCAAGGAAGGAGAGGTAGGAGAGGAGAGCGACGAGGACGCTGGCGGCGACGACCCCGCCGCATCCGTCCCCGAGTTCCCCGACCCGGTCGTCGACCGGGCGCTCTTCGAGGCGGCCGACGTCTACCTCCGACTCGGCGGCGGCCGCAACACGGCCGCGACCGCGGACGTGCCCCGCGAAACCAGACGCGCCCACGCGAGGTCCCGGCAGGAAGTCAGAGAGCGCCGGATGGACACCGACTGGGTGTCGACGGTCCACCCCACCCGCTCGCTCGCCCAGCAGGCCGGAATGGCCTACGAGGAGTATCGCGAGTTCGTCTACGACGCCGTCCTGCGTGACTGGGAGGCCCTCGCCGAGGAGATGGCGGAGATGAAGCGGATCCTCGATGCGGGCGAGGAGGTCCGGATCCACACCGAGCGCGAGGACGCGCCCGATACCGACCTGACGATGTCGATCGCGGGCCGGACGGCGGTCAACTCCGCCGCGTCGGTGGCGTACGACTCGCACAATCTCCCCTCCGGAGAGGTGTTCACCGCACCCTACGACACCGAAGGCGAGGTCTTCTTCGACGTCCCGATGACGATCGACGCGACCCGCGTCGGGAACGTCCACCTCGTCTTCGAGGACGGCGAGGTCGCCGACTTCGCCGCCGAAACGGGCGAGGACGCGCTCGCGAGCGTCCTCGAGACGGACCCGGGAGCCCGTCGGCTCGGCGAGCTCGGCATCGGGATGAACCGCGGGATCGATCGCTTTACCGACTCGATCCTCTTCGACGAGAAGATGGGCGACACGGTCCACCTCGCGGTCGGCCGCGCCTACGACGCCTGCCTGCCGGACGGCGAGTCCGGTAACGAGAGCGCGGTTCACGTCGACATGATAAGCGACGTGAGCACGGGTTCCGTCATGGCCGTCGACGGCGAGGTCGTCCAGCGCGACGGGACCTTCCGATGGGAGGACGGTTTCGAGAGGTGATCGAGCGGACCCGTCGTCGTGGTCGACGGGCGTCGTTCGACGACCGTGTCTACTCGTTGGAACATTCTGGCGCATGAGTAGTCGGCTGTGTTTGATTTATGAACACGACATGAGATAGGCCGAGAAGGTCGTGATCCGGAGCGTATCGAAATGGTTCAGGTCTTCGGGCGCGGATCCACTGGCGTTATCGTCCGTCACTGATCTGGACACCTCGTTCAGGAAGCGCTCGATATGGTCTTCGATATCGGTGAACCCGATACCGGTCACGTCCTTCGCGTGCCGTGGTGACCCGATTCACTCGTCCTCGTCGAGCAGTTGTTGAGGGAGATCCGCACCGTGCTCGACCAATTCGGAATCAAACGAGACGAGGGTTGCGTCGGCAGCGTCGGCCGCCGAAAGGATCATCGCGTCCATGGGGTACAACAGCGTTTCCGATTGGAGGCGGTTCGCCGCCATCATATCGGAGGCGTCTGGAAAAGTCACGGTCATACGAGCGGTAACTCGGTTCTCGATGGCATCGATTCGGTCCCGTTCGAACCGTTTCTTTTTGCTCAGAACACTCCGTAGTTCCATGAGACTGAGAACCGAAACGAGTGGGGGTCATCAACTCGGTCAAGCAGTTCGATTGCCTCATCGGACCGATCGGTATCCCGAGTAACTGCTGCGACGAGAACGTTAGTGTCGAGAAGTATCCTCATAACCGTTCGCGGACGTCACGAACGGCTTCGACGGAGTCAACCTCGACATCGAGTCCCAGCTCTGAGAGTGCCTGTCCGAGCGGGACCGTTTCGTCATCATCGGGGTCAGAGGAAACGAACTCCTCGAAGTCGTCCGAAGTGAGACTCATACCTGACTTTGCCCACCAACTCGCAAAAGACTACTGGTGGTCCCGTTGTCCGTGGTGATGCGGTGCTACTCGAATGTACACCGGCAGAATCGACGCCGAGCGACACATCGGAGATTAACAGTTCGTCGCCGTGGCCTCTTCGAGTTGCCCGAAGAAGTCGTCCGAGTCGGTCACTGCGACCACACCCAGATGGGAGCCAACTGTGGACGAAGCGGTCGCTCAGGGTCGAAATAGAAGTTAAAGGAGTGTAGATGTTCGTTACTCGTTGCCGAACATCTGGCGCATCATCTGCTAAACGGGTCCCTTTTGGGGACCAGCGTGAAAATTGTGCCATTGCGTACCTGGTCACATTTAGAGTGAGCTATCTGGCTCCAGTGGCACATAAACAATGGAGGCAACAGGAGCTGTTCGGACTGGCACAGGTCATCCTGAGCGCGTGCGCCTTCGCGCGCGTTGGGCGGTCAAATACCGTGTTCGCTCCGCGACCAACTGCCCCTCGAATTATAAAAGTAATGTGAGGCACAGCGTTCTGCGATACAACCGTTGAGCGGGCCGCTGTCCCGTAGGAGTCCACCGGTTCAAACCCGATCTGCAGATCTGTTAGTTGCCGGGCCCTCGACTCTCAGCAGAGGTAACACCGAGCGGGCACAGTGAGCGATAACACTACCCGGTAACTGTGAGCGATAACACCGGGACTTCGACTCTCCCATCGGCACACACAGACTGTTTTAAGCGTAGCTTCGCCTTCTGCTATATTTTAAGAGAGTCGTGGCAGGATGGGCGCTGCAGGATTTGGAACCCCAACCTTTTCCCCTCGCTCACCCCTCCCGCGTCGGGGTTCGCGTCGGGCAAAAGCTTGACCAAAACGCTTGGTCCGAAGGTTCCCAATCATCTTCTGAGCTCGACTTGCCGCCCGCTTCGGCTGGCGGTTCAATCTCTCATTCGAGAGACAGTGACAAGAAGGTTCATGCTGGCCCGTAGGGGCCGGTGTGGTGCTTGTCACACATGTCGGTAACAGGCCTGGGGTTGCCAGTAGCGCCCGCTTCTGACGGCTCTGCTCGATCGTGAGCAGTGCTTACCGGCCAGTGTGTCCGCTACTGGACTTCAATCGCGCTTCCGTCCCTTCACCGGTTCAAATCTGGTCCCGCTCAGTAAGCAAAGACCGCGTCCATGTTTTCAACCCTTCAGATTGGTTTCCGCGGGACATATCTTCCTGAAATTCGTCTTCGCCTACTACGTCAGCGCTTAGAACAGACCGGTGTCGAACGTGTCGTCCCTGCAGTAGTCTATGACAGTGATGAGCGCGGCAGGTACTCCTGTTCATCGTATTTTTCGGTTGCATGGAGGGCGTCGCGGTGTGCTGAGATCCGGGAGGAAAGCAGATCAAACAAGACAGTCAATGGATCCGCTTGGGGCAGTAAATTCTAATCTGGCTCTGTTGAAATCCTCTTCTTCAGATATTTTCTCGCCTGAAACAGCTGTCGATGGGAGTTGCAAAGTTATCGGTCATCGGTCAAAGGGGTGTTTTAGCTTCCCATACCACCTTATTTACAGACGGTTTAGTGTTAGTTATGAACCGCCGCAACCTCCTCTCTCACATTGGAGGTGGGTCAATCGTCGGTATCGCTGGTTGCCTCGGTGGCGCTGAGACGCCTGATGAGCCAGAAGCCGGCAATGAATCAGATGGAGAAGTAGATACTCTAACCCCCGAGATTGATGACCAGCCGTGCCCGCTATACGAAACGGAACGTGATAGTGCCGTCTGTTCTCACACAGTAGACACAGACACGGCATCAGTGTATATTGAGCCGAATCCAGAAAGCAGCACCCTCGATGACGGGACACCTGTTGACGATATTACGCTGACCTTCTACAATCAGTCCTCCAATGAACTCACGTTCAATCCACACAGTTGGAGCATCTGGCACAATTCGGGAACTGAATGGGAGGAACTCCAGCAGGAACTGTCGGGTGATGGACGCCTGACTACGTCGCCAGATGATACACATTCGTGGTCGTTTATCGAGGCGGTGGAGTCCATTCAGGAGGAACCGGCATTTGAGCCGGGTTTGTATGCTGCGGAACTCGGTGTTCCTGACCCAGAAAACAGCGACGAGTGGGTTGCTTGTATTGCACTTGTTCAACTTGACACAGCCGAGTAAGGTACACCCTCTACTGACCAGGTGATTCATTTCCAATAGTCCTGAAATCAACCACCTTGTGAACTGTTCTATGACACCCTGGATGAGTGGAAGCAAGTGTAGAGAGCGGCTGATTCAGGAGAGACAAAGAGGGGGAAGACACGAAGGAAACGTGTGACGGGTAGCTCTTTCTTAGTGGCCGTCCACGTTATTCGTCAGTGACCGTGCGATTCTCTGGTTGCAGGTCAATCCTGATAATCTCGTCCGAGGGGACAGTCGGGGTGGTTCCGTCGCCTTCGACTTCGAGGGTGAAGGTGCCGTCTCCGCCGCGTTCGATTGAGCTCTCGTTGAGCTCTATTGGGGTAACTTGGTCAGCGGTGAGCCTCGTGGTGTTTTCTTCGTCGTTCGTGCCCTGACTGTGGTCCGTGTCGTTGAGGTCGTAGTCGCTGGCGTTGATCGTGATGGCGTTGGAGGCGTTGAGTTTCACCGGTTCATCGATGTAGGTGACCCGCTGTTGCGAGAGGTTGACATCGGCGATGACTCGTGTCTCGTCCGGCTCCTTGATTGGGGCAACCTTGACGTGGATCACGTCCTCGTCCAATCCGGAGGCCCAGACCTCAAAATGGACAGCAGCATCGTCATCGAAGTAGCTCCGAACCGTCTCGTTCTCCCAAGCTGTCTCGATGGCTTGGTCGATTTTTTCATCGCTCATCTCTCCGGGGTCGATGACATCGACAGAATGGTTGGCTGGTAATACGTCATCCGACGCTGTGTCGGTCGTAGGAGTGTCCATTGCGGCGACGACACTGCCTGTACCAAAGGCAAGCAGTGCGGCGACCGCAAGGACGGCAAGTTTCGTGCGCATAGTTCGTTAATTCACCTCGTCGCGTGGAGGCACCACCGAGGCCTCCAAACACAGGAGGAGTGGTGCGCTCCACGTAGACTGTTATATGAAAGACCAGAAAGTGATTGATTGGAAACGCATTACGGAATCGGTTTGGAACCCGTTTCAGCCGGTCGTTCAGCGAGGATTAGGTGAGAACGACGACGTTGCCCATTCCCTTGCGTTTCCGTTCGACCAAATCCTTGCTTTCGAGGGTGTCAAGGGTCCGGCTGACCGTGGCCTTGGACAGGTCGGTCCCCTCAACAATGTCGCGTTGCGGGAGTTCGCCGCCAGCCTCAAGCACGACGGTGTAGACTGTTTCCTCGTTGTTGTATAACCGATCGACTGTTTTCTCCCACCGTTTCTCAGGGTCCGTTGTGTCGTGCTGGACGGCTCCGCTGCCGTGTCCGTCACTAGCCGCCAAGCGTGTCAGTTGTTGACCGTCGTTCGCGGTGGCATACGGTGTCGTCGATTCAGTAGCGGTGACCGTTGTGGTGTAGTCGTGGAGTAGGAGATAGGTGCCGCTGGCACCGAGGAGGGAGGACGCGAACGTGATGAGGGCGACATCGGTGTAGGTGAAGTACTGGCCGAGTTGGGTGGTCTGTGCGCCGTTGTCTCCGAGAGAGACCATAACTGGTGAGGGCGTGATCAGTTGGACGGCAAGCACGAGGACCGCGGCGACGAACACGGCCGCCGCGACGAGGCGCTTGCCGTGGAGGGCTGACAGGTCCATATGAACGGGTAGTGAGGACTCCGTCTAATGCGTATCGCTCTTTGGCTGTAAAACCGGGTTGAAACACCTGTGAAACGCGTTTCAAAGCGTTTTCCAACTGGTTTCACGCAGCACTGATGTGTTCTTTCACCCAAATCCCGAATACGAATGACATCAGATTTGCGGTCCCGTCTCACCGTATTGGTGATCCTCGCTGTTATCGGTGTCGGGCTCGCTGTTATCGGCACCGAAGTCGGTGCGACCACCCACCTCACCGCCTCCGGGCCAGGTGCAGCGTTTGTCGTATCCGAAGACAACGTCACCTTCGAACACGGCGACCAGCAGGCGACCGTCCTCGGCAACATGACCCGTGTCGATAGCATCAAGATTGAACAACAGGGGAGCGGCACCTACCAGGTGAACACGGAGACTGACGACCCGTTAACGGACCGCGAGCGTAGCCAGGCCAAAGCAATTGCCCGAGACAATGCGACCGTACAGGAATCCCTCCAGGACCTGAACCAGTACGAACTGGCCGTGGAACCGATCCACAAACTGACCGTAGACTCTGCCCAGACCCGGTCCTTCACCGGTCTCAACAACTCTTCGATAGACGGTGAGACAGCTGAAGGAGAGGAAACGTTCTCCCTAACGGTCGAAGACAGTGATGAGACGGGTACAGTCACTATCGACCGGGATCCCGAATACGTCGAGGGCGAGGCCGTCGTCAGGTTCCGCGACCCTGCTACCGACGAGACGTACTATTCTGCCACAGTCAACCTTGAAAACGAGACTGTCATCGACTTCACGGAGTGGGAAACAATCTGAGACAGACCCTCGTCAATCTCTCTTCTGATCCCCGGTACCATCGAAGGCTGTCTGAATTCGACTTCTATAAAGGTGAATACAGGGCGCAAATGCAGAACTCACACCGAATGTGATTGAAGTCTGTCGCAGTGCTCAGTGAAATGGAAGTGAGTCTTTCGCGGACTGGACGGCGATCCGGCTGAGCATGTGAACTGGACCGCGTTTGGGGAGGCTCTTGGCCACGTTAAGTGTGCCTGGCGAGTCGCTGCCAGTGAGTGAGAACGTCCAGTCCGATTCTGTCTCGAACCGTTCAAGTGCACCTCTAACGCGCTCTTGGACGGCACTTGGCTCGACAGTCAGGTATTCACCGTGGTCCAGCAGGATGGAGCCGTCAACGACGACCGTCTCCACGTCTGCCGGTGTGGCGTGGCCAACGAGATGCCCGGACACGTTCGTCGAGGGAGTGAATTTCGGAACATCCCACTTGAGGACAATCAGGTCTGCGCGTTTGCCGGGTTCTAGACTGCCGATCTCATCGCCGACGCCGAGTGCTCGTGCACTCTCAATAGTTAACATCCGCAGCAGTTCCACGGAGTCGAACTGGTTGGCACCTTTCTTCAGGTTGGCCGCGAGCCGTGCTTGCCTCGCCTCGCCGAACATATTGTAGGAGTCGTGCCAGTAGTGGTCGTCAATACCTAATCCGACATCGACACCTGCTGCGCGAAGCTCGGGGACTGGCGTCCACTGCATATCCGGGTCAACGTTCCAGTGACAGAAAATGGACGGACAGTGTGCGACTGACACGCCGGCCTCGGCGGTCCGTTCGATGTCTTCTTCGTCCGCGACGCGATAGTGTGCGCCCACGAGACGGTCGTTCAATAGCCCTACTTCGTTGAGAAGATTCAGTGAGTCTTCTCCGCCGCTTGAGCGTGCTACTGTGTTGCTCTGCTCCAGTTCCAGAAGGTGCGTGTGGACCATGACATCCGGATACTCTGCCGCAAGATCCGCACACTGCTCCCACAGGTCTCTGGTAACCGACCAGTCGTCATGCGGACAGAGCGTCGCCCGGATCCGGTCATCGTAGCTCCCGTGGTACTGCTCGGTGAACGACCGGAATCGTTCGACCT
The DNA here is from genome assembly GCF_900113615.1 of Halorubrum aquaticum. GTDB lineage: Archaea > Halobacteriota > Halobacteria > Halobacteriales > Haloferacaceae > Halorubrum > Halorubrum aquaticum. Next base: position 32,389 of record NZ_FOPZ01000003.1, on the reverse strand, counting down.
GTTCGTCAACGGGATGGTCCCAAAAGAGGTCCGAAATACTTGGTCCAAAGAATCCACGGAGTCCGGTCTCGGCGTATGTGTCGATACCCGCTTGTGGGCGAGCATCCATTGAATTTACTGTCGTCACGCCGCCGCGAAGGAAGTTGAGTGCGGCTAACTCCATGCCTGCGTCTATGAGATAGTCCAGCTCACCAGTCCAGAAGTCGTCGTACAGCGCGGTCATCCGCGTCATCATCTCCGTGAGTTCCATGTCGCTGAATGCCCCGATCAAGGGCGTCAGTTCCAGATGCGTGTGTGCGTTCACGAGCCCCGGCATCACGAGCTTCCCGTCACCGTTGATAACGCGGTCGGCGTCGCAGGTTCGGTCGCGGTCGCGCGTGGACCGCACCTCGGTAATCACATTATTATTGATTATTACCGTCCCGTTCTCGAAAATCCGGTTGTCTCCGTCAACCGTCACAACCATTGCATCGTGGATCACGATGTCCGCTTCGTCTGCCGTGCTGACGGTACCGACGGAAGACCCTTGATCTGTTGACGCTGTCATATTTTTATTTACATTTGCCAACTCGATATAATTGACAGTCGTGGTTCAATGGCCAGCCCGTTCGCGTTGGGAGAGGCTGATCTCGATCGGGTCTCCCGGCTTGAGATTCGTGCTGGCGACCAGTTCTGGGTTCGGTTCAGACGCAAGTTCGAACGTATACTCGCTAAGAATCGTCGCCAGGACGGTCTTCATCTCCATACGCGCGAAGCGCATGCCGATGCAGTGACGCGGCCCGCCGCCGAACGGGAAGTACGCGTATTCAGGTCGGTCGGCATCGTCTGCGAACCGCTCTGGACGGAACGCCTCGGGGTCGTCCCACCACTCCGGGTCACGGTGGACAGCCCACTGCGGCAAGACGAGGGTCGTGCCTGCTGGGATGTCGTATCCTTGGAGCACTACGTCTTGCGTCGCTTCGCGGAAGAACATATACACGGGTGGGTAGAGCCGGAGCGCTTCGTCAATAACGCGCTCCATGTATTCAAGGCCGGGGAGGTCCTCGGCAGTTACGCGCCCGTCACCGACGGTGTCGATTTCCGTGTAGAGTTTCTCTTGTTCTTCGGGGTGTTGGGCGAGACAAAGGAGAGTGTACGTTAGCCCGAGTGCTGTCGTTTCGTGACCGGCGAAGAGGAAAGTGATCATGTTGTCACGGAACTCCTCCTGCGTGAGATCACTTGCTTCGACGAATGAGACGAGGATCGAGAGTAAATCATCACCTCGATCAGCAGGTGATTGAGCGCGCCGCTGGTCTGCGAGGTCGTCAACAAACGCGTTGAGCTGGTCGAGTTTTTGCCTGTATCGCCGGTTCGTCGGCGTTGGGATCTGGTCTGGGAGGAACGACCAGAACCGGCTCGTGTCGAACCGTGCGAGAATCGCGTCCGAGGCCTCTGAGACGATCGGGTTCTCCGTTACGTCCACACCGAACAACGTGCGGCCGAGTACGTCCATCGTCGCCTCGGTCATCCGGTCGTTTACATCAACGACCATCCCGTCACGCCATTGTTCGACCGTTTCTTCCGCCGTGGCACGCATCTCAGGGACGTACGTGTTCAATCGGTCGCGGTAGAACGCTGGTTGGACCTGTGTCCGCTGGTTCTGCCACTGTTCGCCACCCGTCACGAAGAGTCCCTCACCCATTGTGTCGGCGAGGTTTCGCGTCAGCACCTCGCCTTTCTCGAAGGCCTCGTGTTTATCGAGGAGTACTTGCTGAATTGCGTCCGGATGAGCGACCATACACGCATCTGTCCCAAATACTTCGTAGCTAGCAATATGGCCGTAGTCATCGCGTAGCTCCTCGAAAAACGCGAAAATATCGCGGCTCAAATCGACGGTGTTTCCGACGACTGGCAGTCCACGTGGACCGGGCGGGTACCTCGTCTCTGTGCTCATACGAATACATTTTCGACACGTGAACTCCGGTGTTCTGTCGGACAAGTCCACCCTTTTTTACTACCCCTGGACTGCTGTCTCCGACAATGCGATACCTCCAGCTGCAGATTCACTTCCCACCTGAAGCGAGACATCCGATGCACCAGTTCCTCGTCGAACAGAACTCGATTCAACGAGCGCATTTACGCCACTGGAACTTCTCGAACCCCGAGTACGTGACGACGCTGCTCCACGTCATCGGGAAGGTCGAAGAAGGCCGTGAGGAGTATGTCGCAGCGCTCGACACCGTCGAGACCATTCAGGAATACGATGTGACACCAGTCGATGACCGCAGTTTCTACGTCTTCATTCGGGAGACTGCACAGGATTTCGCCAGTCGCCTTCGGGCCCTCCTTACCGATACGGAACTACTCATCGTGCCACCAGTCGAATACGGGTCTGACGGTGAGATGCTCTTCGAAGTCGCCGGCGACCAAGACGCACTGCAAGGCTTGGTTGCCAATCTACCCGATCAGCTCGCTGTGTCTATCAACCGGCTTGGTGAGTACGACGCGTATCGAGAATCCCACGTCACAGCGCTAACTGACCGGCAACAGGAAGTACTTGAAGTAGCACGGGAACGCGGCTATTATGAAATTCCTCGTCAGGCGAGCGTTCGTGAAATCGCTGATGAAATCGGGTGTTCGAAAAGCACCGCCGCGGACCATCTGCGAAAAGCAGAGGCGCGTCTTGTTGCGCTCTACGACGACCGGTCTGCGACGGGATGAGATGAGGTGACTCGGGCTCAGTCGCCGCTCTCGGGAACTGGGTTCTCCTCTCCGTCGATGAAGGGGCGCACCTCAGCTGTGACGCGATCGGGTGCTTCTGTCGGGCCACCGTGACCGACACCCTCGAACTCGACAAGCTGACGGTTCGAGAGGGCGTCATCAACCGCACGGATGCCATCTTGGAGATGGGGCGGTCCTTCGGTTCCGGTCAGCATAAGTACTGGCGCGTCGATGTCTAGCGAGTCGGGGAGACGGTACTGTTCGATGGCACGATTGATTCGTGCGATGTTCTCTGTCAGAGCGACGATGTCGGGCCACGGCGGCCACTCGGCGAGCCAGCCGTCGAGATCGTCAATGTCGCCACCGTGCATGACTTCACGGATGTAGAACTTCATCGCTTGCCGGCGGTCCCCGTCATCGATTCGTGCCTGCATCTGTGACGCGAGGTCTGCTTGTTCTCTGTACTCACCAACGAGGACTGCCGGTTCGTATACGATGAGTTTCTCGACTGACGTAGTCCGAGCGGTCTCGATCGCCAGCAAGCCGCCGAATGAGTGTCCGAACAGAACCGGTTCCCCATCAACTGCATCGATAACCGCACGAACGTCCTCGACACCCCGGTCCAGGCTATACTCTTCAGAGTCGCCGCTTTCTCCCACGCCGCGTCGATGGGGGATAACGACCGTATAGTCTTCGGCGAACCGCGGAACTATCGGCTTCCAATACTGGGGAGACGAGCCACCGTGGAGGAGAATGAGCGGTGGTCCCTCTCCGTGTTGCTCGAACGCGATACTGGTACCGTCTGCGGAGGGTACTGTCTGCATTGTACATCTCTATGGTCGCACGGACCCGAGGAATTACTGTCTCTCAATCATCCGGCCGTTTAAGTACGGGGTGATCTCAGTGTGTGGTGGTTCGGTCAGGGAGAGGCGGCCAGGTCGTCGCCACTGTCTCCTCGATGAGTTGCGTCTGAGCGCGGCGCAACCGTTCGGACACCGACGATGCAGAGATGTTTAGTTCTGCAGCGACCGTCTCCAACGACGCCTGCCGTGGGATGTCGAAATAACCCAGTTCGTAGGCCGTCCGAAGCGCCTCCTGCTGCTGGTCTGTTAATCCGTCGCCGGGCGGTTCAGATTCGCCGTCACGAGTGAGGCGAGATAACTGAAAATCGGCGTTCTGTTGCCAGAACGAGGCGAAATTGTCGAATGCTTCGCGGCTGGCAAACCAGCCTGTCTGTTGCCAACCATTCGGTAATACCTCGATTCGCTCGATGATGGCGTCTGCCGTCGCAAGCGATTCAAGCCCCGAAAGGTCGTCAATGTGGCCACCGAGTTGCTCTTCGAAACTGAGCGCCGGTATAACCTGATAGCGGTGTGTGTCCCCGGCCTGTCCGACTAGCGTCCACTCACCGACATCGTAGGCAGCAGTAAGAGCGTCCCCAATCTCTTGGTGTGAACTACCACTCACGGTGACGAGAAAGAGCGGTCGTTCCCCGTGATTGAATTGCAGCTTGAGGATCAACGTTGCCTCGGGAACTGACGATGCTACTTCAACGAGAGGGAGAGCCTCGCACTTGATCTCGAATTCAGCGACCAGTCTCATATACGACGGTTCAAGTAGTGTCGTTGATTATTTGTTTCGAACCCTATTGATTAGGGGTCTCGAATTGCGTTTGTGTGTAGTTGACCGAGTACACGGCCCATTTCACGTATTAGCGTCTTTTTCTGCTCCCGGGGAAACGATTTGAACTGCGGAATGCTCGTCAGCTCATCACCTGGTACGTATTCAACGATCGAATACGGATACGAGAGCTTGGAGGGGGAGGGGCGAATAGAGTATACTGCTGGAACTGGAACCTCCGTTAGACGGTGGAGATACTCATACATCTCGGCTCCTTTCTGAATGCGGTCTGCAGCCTCTTCTGGAGCGACTTTGAGAACGTACTTTGACGCTTTATCCTCGGCTGTGAAGACGTATGTTAATGCCGCCAGCTCCGGTTGTTAGCTCTCTGTGGAGGGTGACGGAGTCCGCATCCGGAAGCACTGCTCGTGCTGCGTCTCGGACTTCTTGGGGTTCGACATCTACCTTTGAATTGATCGCTGCGTTTCCACGGTCGGCAGCCTGTTCCAGTTCCGTAATGTATCCCAAGCTCGGAAGCATTGTTGATTCTTCTATGGTTCGTTAATGAGTGGTTTGTCCTACAACGAGAGGGACCCTAACGTAACGAGTTGCCAGCAAAATCCGAGTCCCAGTAGCGCTAAGACTGTTTGGTGAATTCGGGCTCGAAGTGACCAGTACCGATTCCACCACGCGAGCCCTGCACCAACCGTCGTTCCAATGGTGAGAACCGCGATCACAACTGGGAGTGCTAACGCGATTTGCATCGGGAATGGTCGCGTAATGAGCGCGAGTTCGCCGCTCGTTTCCAAGACGAAGAGGAAAAGCACCACGAACCCGATGGAGACACTGCTCAGAGCGACGCCTGCTGCGCGGGCGAGCCAGGAGGGACTGGTCACTCGGCGTTTGACACCGTAAGCGAACCTGTTCCGGTCATCGTGCTCGGTCTGCTGTCCGGTCTTGGACTGAGAGACAGGTTGTTCTGTCATTGGGAGTCCTCCATACCTAGTTCGTCGTCACTACGATGCTGCTTCCACTGCTGCCAGACGCTGTGGCCACCCCACCCGGCGAGCGAGAGGCCGAAGCCCGAAAGCGCCGTCCCGAGGATACCTCCGGTGACGACCTGTTGTTCATGGAACGGGACTGGCTGGTAGACGCCGGTCGGTTCGCTGCTCATATTCATCACGTCTACGGTACCATCTGTGACTTCGAAAGCGATGACATCGTGTCCGCCGACCTCGTGGTAGACATACGGTTCGGTCTCGACCCACTGTCGGGCGTCGCCTTCGAGTGTCGTCGTGCGGAGTTGGCTGTCGCCTGTAGGTTCGACAGTCACGTGTTCCAGCAGGTCCGCTACCTGGAGTGGCCCGCGTTGGGGAAGGTACGTGACACTGTACTCTCCAGCGACGGTTTCGGCGCGCTTTCGGCCGTCTTCTTTGGCTGTCGGTTGCGGGGTGGTCGGTGCGGGTTGCAGGTCGTACTCGGCGACGATTTCATCAACGATGGCTGCTGGTTGCTCGCTTGGCTTGCTGTTGTAGGCGACGAAGATACCGACGTTATGGTCAGGGGCGAGCAGCAGATGGCTCGTGAAGTTAACCGTGGCCCCGGAGTGAGCGATGAGGTTAGCGTCGGGATCACCGTACTCGTGGAAGCCATACCGCCAGTTGGTGACTGCCGGGTGTCGGACGTGGTGGCGGCTGTGCATCCGCTCGGCGGTGTCCGCATCGAGAATACGGCTGTCATTGAGTGCGCCGTCGCCGAGGTGGGCGCTCATAAACGCTGCCATGTCGGTCGCTGAGGCGCTGAGCGAGCCCGCTGGGCGCATGTTGATGTACACGTCGTCAGCTGCGAGGAACGACTCGCTGTCACGGACGTGTGGGGCTGCGAGGTCGCTGGGCTGATCGCCTGGCACGGGTTGAGCGAACGTGCTGTGGGTCATTTCCAGCGGGTCGAAGATCTCCGACTGGACGTGCTCTTCGAACGTGGTGTCGTGGGCTTCGGCGACGATGTGGCCGGCGAGCGCTGCGCCGTAGTTGGAGTACCCGACGTGTTCACCGGGCGGGCGGACACGTGAGCGCTGGTGATCAGCGAGCAACGTTTCCAGTGAGGTGAGTGCCTCGGGGTCAGCGACGATTTCCGGGTCAAGTGTTGACTCGAACCCGGCGGTATGGGTACCGAGGTGCCGGAGCGTCACGGGGTCATCGTACGTGTCTGCGACTGTAACGGCGGAGTCGGTAAGGTACGTGTTGACATCCGTGTCGAGGTCAAGCACACCCTGTTCGACGCCTTGCATGACGGCCGTGTACGTGACGAGTTTCCCGACTGATCCGACCCGGAAGACCGTCTCGTCAGCGCGGACCGGGATATTTGCATCGACATCAGCGGAGCCGTATCCTTTGGTGAGGATCGGTGTGTCCCCGGAAACGATGGCGACAGTTGCGCCGGGGGTCGTCGTCCCAATCCGGTCAGCGATCACGTCGTCAACGAATGCTTCGAGTTCGACTGAGTCAGGGAACGGGTCGGTACTTGAACGTGCCATATCGGTATGGGCGTCGGTCGTGGCGCTGGCTTGACCTGTGGTGCCGAGACTTGTGAGTCCGAGTGCGCCGAGGGTCGTGAGGAACGCTCGCCGCGTGGTTCCATCGTCGCTGGAGCGTACTGTGGCGGATCGTGATCGTGTCATGAGTCGGAACGGGTGTGGGTGAGGGGTGTGCGTTGCTGGGCGGTACTGGTGTCGTGTCGCCATCGTGTCCACGCGATGACGAGGCCGTACCCGATGAGGATCGCTGCGAACAGCGGGAGGCCGCGACCCGGACTCCACAGGCCGGTTGCGGTGTGTTCGACCGTGAGTAGCGTCGGGATGCCGGGCGTTTCTGCGGCACCGATGCCGAAGACGTGCATCAACGCATAGTTCACACCGAGGTGCAGGCCCATTGGGAGTGCGAGTTCGCCGGTGCGCAGGTACGCGACGCCGAACAAGCCGCCGAGTAACCCGGTCTTCACGGCAACGAGCACGACGTTGGCGTCTGCGATGATCGCACCCGGCAGGTGGATGAGTGCGAAGGCGGCCGTGCTTGCGAGCAACGCAACAGCAGTTGCGACAGGCCGAGTGACACCGCGAGCGGTGAGTCCCTTGACCGTGTTCGTGATGAACGAGCCGCGGTAGATGAACTCCTCGTAGAAGGCGACACCGACGAACCCAGCGAAGAACGCGATGAGCCAGCCAAGGGTGGTGGCATCTGGGAGGACTGTGTTGCTGGTCACTCGTAGCGACCCGGTGTAGCGCGCGATAACGAACGTCATGCCAACGACGAGACTCCCGAGTCCGATGCCGACGACGAGGTCGAGCCACCAGTTACGGGACAGGGTGTACCCGTACTCTCTGACTGGACGGCGGTCGAGATACCGGGCCGAGACGCTGAGCACAGCCAGCATGACGAGGGTGGTTCCGGCGAAGGCGGTCAGCATCATTTCACCGCGATTCAGGTCGAATCCGAGCGCGGCTGCACCTGCGAGTCGTAACGCGAGGAAGCCAACGAGTACCGGGACGAGGACGCGCCAGACGGCGCGGACGCGGCCAGTTTCCTGACCCCAGACGATGGAGTGAAGACGAGCTCGGACGTTAGACATACGGCACCTCCGGCGTGTCGGCCGAACTCGGGGTCGGGGCCGTATGCGTGCTGTGCTGCTGTCGCATCGGTCGGCCGGGAACCTTAGTAGTGGAGTGGTTGGTGTTGTGTCGAGGCGTGGAAGTGCGGGTAGTATGAGTGTTCATTGGATGGTCACCTCGGAGTGGCGTCGATGGTAGAGATGAGGCTGAAGAACGCCGGGGAGACGTTTTCGACCGAGAATCCTGCGCGCTGGACGGTCGCCACGGGTTCGTGGTTCAATCGACAGCCGTTCTTCTCGTAGTGGGACTCGGCGCGCCAGTCCTGGAGCCAGGCGAGCGGTGCGGCGTCGCTGCGACGGTGTTCGAGCAACAGTATCTCGCCGTCAGGGTCACAGACGCGCTCCATCTCGTGGAGCGCTGCGACCGGGTCGGGGAACGTGCACGTGGAGAACGACGAGATGACGGTGTCGAAGCTGTCGTCGGCGAAGTCGAGTGCCTGCGCGTCCATCTGGTGGACGCTGCCGTCTAGTCCGAGTCGGTCGAGTTCGTCGCGGGCATGAGTGAGCATGTCGGCGCTGATATCGATACCGACGACTTCTCGCGCATTGCTGAGATATCGGAAGTTCCGGCCGGTGCCACAGGCAACGTCGAGGACACGGCCGTCCGCATCCGCGAACTGGTGGCGGCGATATCGACCGGCGAATAGACGGTCGAGGTGTCGCCATCGGGCGAGTTTGTCAGCTACGTCTGCGTACGCGTCGGCGATATCGTCGGCTGACATCGAACGTGATTGGTCTGACTGCTTTTGGTCGTCACTGGGACTTTGCGGACGGTGCTGCTGGTCTGGCGTGTCAGCGGGGGTGTTTGATTGCATGGGTCGGTGTCCGTTGACTGCAAGTGAGAGTCGTACCTCCAGCACCAATAAAACTATCGTATATTTGATAATTTATCGCGTTCGTTTCAAAATATCGGTTGAGCGAATTACCCGACGTACAGGCGATTATCACCGCCGGTTAGGGAAATCGATGGTCAACAGGACGCATCTCTCAACGCCGCTTTCGTAAAAATTCTGTTAGGTTCGCTAAAACTCGCGGCTCTCACGTCGCACGCGCTCAGTCGCCGTGACGGTCGCGCTCGAATCAAGCCGAAGTCGAAGAGTGTCCTCACCGTGTTGCATCAGAGCTTCGTACTCGTCAGGATCAGACGCCACTTGCTCAGACGCCCACCGTCCATCGTAAACGTACTCGTGAAACTCCCAGATACCTTTCGTCGTCACGTCAATCCCGTGGTCCCAGTAAAACGCGATAGACGCCGGATGGTAAGCGACGCTGTAAGTCAGCGGGCTGTTGTACGTCCGTAGACACGCATCACACTGACTCGTCACGAGAAACGAATCAGCATCCGGTAATGGACTCTCTGGCAGCCCCAGTACTTCAGCTGAGAGTTGCGCCCCACACTCAGGACACAGTCCCCGTCGCACCTGCCTGTAATCCTCCGCACCCTGTAATTTTACACTTCGGATGAGCGCCTCGGCCGTTCGGTCCCGAACCTGTGCCGGCGTAATTGGCTGCCCTGCAACCTGTTGGTCACACGCCGCACAATCAATACGGAAAAACTGATGCGAGAGACGTGTTTCAAGTGCTTCTTCGCCACAGAACACGCACATCCCATCGACCGGTTCCGGCCCGAACGACTCGGGCTGCTCGTAATTACCCGACAGGATGAATCGGACGATACGTTCCCCCGCATGCGAGAGCGAATATCCCTCATCACTCTTCCGAAGATAGGTTCCTGTGAGTTCTCCGAGATGGTACGACAACTTCGATGTATTTTCTACGTCTACATGGTCGTAGATGTCGGAGAATGCGAGTTCAGCTGGTCCTGACCCAGCCTGTTCGAGTTCAGACTGCGCGACGGCGATCGCACACAGAATATCGACCCGGGTTTCGTCGGAAAGCAATCGGAAGATCTCGGTCGCTGAGGAAGACTCTCCCATAGTTGATCATATAACGCTCAACCCGCCTCGCTATTGAATCCAAGGCTCCGCAGAGAAGATCACGGGGGCAAATTCTCTAACAAGGACATCACGGTATTGCCACCCCCAAGACAATCACGACCAGAAGTGCCACGAGGGCCCCAATCAGGAAGCTAAAGCCACTTCCATCGTATCCATAGGGAAAGAACGGTAGTACCAGACGACTATCTCCGTGCATCCGTCCGATCGGCACATAGGAGAGGTTGTCTGTTCCCGGCGTGATATTATCGAGTTGCAGGAGCGCGAACTTCGACTCTACGTGATGGAAATGAACGTCAACTTCCCGGTGAATATAGCAGCTACCCTCGCATTGGGCCGTCAGGTGACAACACTTGGGATATCGGGAGCGACATAGAAGATCGAGATAATCCTGACCCCCCAAGCGCATGGTGACACCTTTAGCAAATTCAAGAACGACAGCTCAAATGCCACGAACTGTCGTCAATCAAACCGAATTCGCGTCTCATCCGTAATAAGTGTCTCATCAACGCTAAAGGCAGACCCCGTTGAAGGCGTCGTTTCCACAACCATAATTTCACCAACATCTACCTCCACTGCCTCACCCGCAACCGCACCCTGATCGGCTACTTGCCCCCGGATCTCGTTTTTCTCCGTTGGCAGCAGGCCATTCCCATCTAGGACCACCTGCTCAGCATCCGGTCCATCCACCGTCTCGTCCTGCGCCTCTTCTCTGTCTACCTCGTTATCAACATCATCGTCATCGCCGGTATCCAAGTCATCGTACGATGCCGGAATCTCCGGCGCATACTCCTCTACAGCCACCTGGTCCACATCATCCAACACAAACTGTGAGATTTCGTGCCCATAATCGATCAACCGAGGTTCCCCTTCCCAGACCCCCCAGTTCTGGGCCGCTACCACCTCATTAGACAGAATATCCTGCTCGTGTACCAGTTCCTGCGACCGCTGGGAAATCAAGTCCCGATCTACGCTCTCAGTATCAGCACAAGGCATCAGTAACCACCGATACAGCTGGCCGGACGCGAGTACTGGCAGTAAATACGGCCGTAGCTCATTCGATGCCTCAGCCCACAGATTCACCTCACACGCGTTCTGGTACCTACCGTCTCGTGGATCATCTCGGTAAATCGGGAGTTTGAGCACCAATGGTGCTCCATCATATGGCGCACAGGCCGTCGGAGGAATCTTGATCACTAGTCGCGCCCCGCCATTATCGAGATACTCCCATCCGTGCTCTTCAGCCGTTTCTTCTGTCCACGTAATCACAGGATGAAGCCACCCCATACTCGAATCACGCGACTCGTACGTCTCTTTGACCATTGAATAATAGCGTGACGCGAACTCCTCAACTTCCGTCTGCAGCGAATCGGGGATCGTGATATCTGTGACCGGCATCAGAGTACCATAATGAGCTCACACTGGTAAATAACGGTTTACAGTTCAACTACCGCGGCCGATCCACGACGATCCGATAGATAGACCGAGTGGTCTTTGATTTGTCCGGTCCTGTCGTCGGTGATGTTATCGATCCCGTTCGTGAACGTATCACCGATGTCCGGGCGTTTCATTATCTAATTTTTTAGATACTAATACATCATTTTTCGTCGGAGTTACTCGTTGTGTTCCGATACGTCAGGCGTAGTATCCCAGTTGAACCAGTCGTATGTGAAGTACTCGCTGTTAAATACCCGGCTTCTGATGTCTGAACAGCATAAGTAGACTCCAAACTTCACCAATTGCCATAAGATCCGGGGTTGGTGTATGAGTCAATAACAGTATTCAGGATGTTCTTGGGGTAGACCAGGGGTATGGATAGAGGATGATCCCGAAGCACATTCATATCGACTTATCGAATGAAGCCACAATCTCCGAAAGAAGATCTACATCAGTGTCGATAATACTCTCCTTGGGTGCGGCGAAGACAGACGTATCGTCAACCTCAGATAATCCTTTAATGACAGTTCGACCGATACGAGACTCTTTTTCGTTCAGAACTACACGTAGTGAGGCTGAAAGCACGCTCTCACAAAGAGACAAGAAAACATCTTCATCTACCTCACTGACTTTGAACCCTTCTTGATAGGTCTCCGGGAGTGTGATTTCGAGGTGTTGAGCGTCGTCTTCAGCATCCCAGAAATCAGCATCAACGAGGTAATAGATGTAGTTTTCAGTCTCACAGAGAGATTCACCGTCGTAGAGATCGACGATAGTTGGTGTATTATCGTCTTGGCGTACAACAACGTACGCGTAGTGAAGAACGACCGCTAATGCAATCGAATCAAACTCATCGGGCAGACCTTCTTCAAACATAAACATCAGCGGAGCAATACATTCGGCGGAAGCAGGGGTGTGATCGAAGATTTTGTCAAGGACGGAATCCAGTTGGTTGGAAGATGCCTCACTGAGGGAAACGACGACTCGATGGAATGCGTTGGAATCCACTTCGTGAAGCTCGTAATGAGCCAGTACGCGTTCTACGAACAAACATCGCTTCTCAACTGAAAGTTCACTCACTATATCGAAATCGACAGCCGATGGGTCTGGAGCTGTGTCCCGAGGGTCAGCATTACTGTTCTTAAAGTAGAGTAGGCCGAGGTCATTCAACGTATAGAATATATCCCAGGAGACGATATCTCCGTCTTCGTTCCCGGTCGCAAGAACCATGTCTCGTGCCTCGGGTTCCAGTTGGTAGGTGTGGAAGTCCCCGTGTCGCTTTGGGACAAAATAATACGAGCCTGCGCCCTTGTGCTTGTGGAATCCTGGCATCTATTATTTGTATTGGAGAGTCACCACATAAACCCAGAGAGCCCGTAATCAAATTCTCAACGTAGGGTGATAATGGAACTACCAAACCCAATCGACGACTGAGCACACCAGAGGTGGGTAAAAAATAGAGGCCGGGAGCTCACGAATTGGTGTCGTAGAGCTCCTTCACGTAGGCTCCATCGTGGAGCATAAGCTGGACTTCGTCCCGGGGGTCGTAGTAGTGGTCTTTGCCGTTCAACATGTAGACCTTTCCAGGTTCAAGTCGAACGTCGGGGTCGTAGACAACGAAGGCCCGGATGTCTCCGTAGTTCATCGACTTGTCCCAGAGGAGTCCCTTCTGGTAGGGGCGATGGCTGTTCAGGTCTTGCTCACATGTGACCTGAGCTTTGACCAGGACATTGTCGCCTGACCCGGACAGATCTGTGAGATCAGCGAGTCCCTGCTTTTGTGCCATCTTAGTTACCTCCCTTTCGAGTGATGCTGATCGCTCCGGTGCTCCGGCCAGCCTCGGCGGTCGAACCACACCACAGGCAGGTTTCGTTTGTTCGGAGCGGTTCATGGGGATGACCACACCCCTGACACCGGACTTTGCCGGGTGCTCGAACCCGTGTTTTGCTGGCGTACATCACGGTTGTGATGACTCCGTTCTTGCAGGTCATCAGGAGGTCCATCAGCGGATGGAGCCGAGCCTCGTGGTAGTCTTTGTCCGGTGCTTCGACTCGTACACCGCGTTCCCACGCTGTTGCGAGGGGGATGTCTCCGTTGTCGAATCGGTTGTCGTACTCGTCTGCTGCGTGGGACGACACAACTGGACGCTGATGCTGGTCGCTAGTGGTTTTCGTGTTCATGGGTAGAATCCTCTGGTCGGCAGGACGGAGCTGGCCCTACCGAAGTGTGCTCAGTCGGACGAACGGTCTCTGAGAATTGCTATCGTGCCGTTGGGTGAGGGGAATCTCGGACCGGCAAGCTACGCGCTACGCTCAGTGACGATGCTTTGGGCTCAAGTTCACTTTGGCAGAATGGTAACTGAAGCAAGGCTGCTGCTTAGAACATTGAATACCCTTCGCAATCCACGGAGTCATCTCCTGACACCGCTCGACGTAGGGTCAAAGGGCCCGAAGCCCCTTCGTGTCTAATCCTTCGCGGGCGAGCGCCACAAGTAATACCCTTAGCTGACGAAGTCGAACCTATCGCCAGAACCTGCCATAAGGCAGGTAAAGGGTGTCGGGGAAAGCCTCGAATAGAGGCTGGGAAATCGGCATACTCTCGCTGGCTCTTCGAGCCACCTCAGCCGGGAACCCCTCAATAACAGTATTGTCGCAGGACCATATTTAAACCAAAATTAAGCAAGCACCTCCATTTTTATTTTGGATCCTATTGTTTTCCTGACTGTTCAGCAGCGCTGCATTAAAGAATGCGTCCTGTACAGGGTTAATAGATGAGCCAATCGGTATGGGAGACTGCCACTATTGACGATACTATCCGGGATATCACTACTGGTGCCCGGTTAGATTATCGGGCAGGCCCCATACACGAGGGCGAAGGGGACGGAGATCTGCCGCCGGCATGGGGAGTCGATGTTGAATCATACGCCGTCGGGTACGAACCTGTCGGGGAGACCTCTATTGGGGATGCTTCAGAGCGTTACCGCCACTCCAAGTTCTCTCGGTTTCGAACACCAGCTGATCGTCTCGCCAAACATAACGAGGGACGGCATCCGTCAGATGGGACGCTGAGTGCGCGACTTGCTCGACTTGATAAGAAGCGGATCACGCAAGCGTACTGTTCACGGTTCGATGTCACTCAGTTCCAGCGAGATGAGGCAGTACGGGCGATGCTATTGTTGAATCTCGACGACTTCGGGCAGAACAAACGGATCGAAAAAGTAGCGTTAACAGTCATTCGGGTCGTCGTCAACTACAATCGCTTCGCACACTTGCGGGACGAGGATGGTACGCGAATTTCGGAGACTGGAGATTTCAAACGTCTCGCTGAGTCAGTTAATCTGGATAAGCGAACGATGCGACGGCTATCGAGGAGTATCAAGGAGAAGCTGAGTGCGGCCGAGTTCTTCCAAAAGGATCTGGAGCGCCAAGACCTTCGACAAGCGGAGTTCCAGTATCGAAACGTAAGTGACACGCAACAACCGGGCCACGCGTGGCCTGACCATAACTCAGAATGGAACGCGTAAACCAGCCCTACAATTTCCCCCCATCGGTCAATTGTTTTCAGAAGTCCTCGAATAATGGACTGAATACATCCTGTGGAGGCAGCCCCCCTCGCCAGAGACCACATACTAGCTCTCACACGACTCTCAAGCACAGAGACACCAACTAATGGCAACCGTACAAGATGAATATTATGAGTAGTGAGAGCGGTGACTAAGATCTGGGTGCCATCATTTCTCCGCCAAATAGCGCTCCTTCCTGTCCCACACACGACGAGCGGTGTCCTTGGCGACACCCGTCTCAGTAGCGATCTTCCTCCACGAGACACCGTCTTTCCGGAGAGCGATGACATCCAAGACGTCGTCGAACCGTTCACTAGGAACCCAATACTCACCGGTGTCGTCGAACTGGAGGCCGATCGGCGGGCGACCGTGGTCGTAGCCGTTCTCGATCCTCTCCTTCGTTGCCCGCTTCGAGCGCTCTATCTCCTTTCGTTTCTCGACGTCATCGGTCGTCGCCTTGATCGACTGTTGCACGAGTTCCCAGTCGTCGTCGAGATTGACTGCGCGCCCGAGCTCGTGCGAGTGCAGCTCCACGTCGGTGGCGTCGAGGTCCAAAAGCAGCCGGAGACGTTCCTTCCGATCGCGTGAGAGGCGTGAGAGGTTCGGCACGACGACAGCGGCGACGTCGCCGTCACCGACGTGCTCCAGTAGCGACTGGTACTCCGCACGGTCCTCGTCGAAGCCAGAGGCGTGTCGGCCCTCGTTATACACCTTCATGAGGTCGAAGTCTTCTGCGTCAGCGTACTCCTTGACGTCACGGTGCTGGCGCTCCAGCGACTTCCCGTCTTGCGAGAGACGGATGTAGCCGACAGCTGTTTCACTCATCCTTAGCGTCCACGATCGTCAGTTCGAACTTGTTCCCAGACGCGACTTCCCAGTCGAGTTTCTTCCCCTCCAAGTCGAACGACTCAGCGAGCCCCTTGGGAACGGTCGTTCTGTACTGCACGATCTCGCGGTCGCCACTCCTCGACGTCGTTTTCGTGACGGTGGTTTCGGGCATGCGTAATTAGTACTAATCGTAGCCATACACTTAGTGTTAATTAGGTGTGTCTCAGAAACCCACCTTTCTGAGACAGTTAAGCGGGAGCCACAGTCCCAGATCACGGAGCCAAGTTAATCACCAGAGGTGCCGACTCTAAAACATGGATCTTGTCACACATACTCAACGCGAACACAGCAATCACGGCGTTGTTACCATCGAGCGTATTTATCGAGAGTACTCATCGGTCGAGGTGTCTGAAACTGAGACACAAGGACGGGTCCCAAGTGGTGTGATCCTTATCGATTTCAAAGACGATGACGGCCAGGTCCATACGGAGGCAGCAGTCGATTTCGCCGATCGTCTCGGCTGATGTGACTCCGATGAGCGACACCAACCACTCTGTGATCCAATTTAACTGTGATGTAGCATCTGTTGCGCACGAAACGTTACTCGATAGGTGAACGTCAGATCTCGGTTGGTCTTCCTAAGATTCGGTCAATTTCACTAACATCGAACAGCGACCACGCATCATCCAACTCCTGATCGAGTCCCTCCACGAACCCGCTCCTCGAAAACAACGCGAATCGTTCAGTCCGAGAAGCCGGTCCCCACCGTACGTATTCGGTTTTCGCACGGAGGTCTTCGACGAGTCCCCGGCCAACCGGCTCAGAGGTCCACTTACACTCGGCAAAGAGAATTCTGTCGTCTGTCGGCGAGAGCCCGACAATATCGATCTCATTCTCACCGTACCACCACCGGCCGAGCTCCGAGTACTGCTCAAACTCTTCGCGTCGAATACCTTCCCAGATCGCCTCCTGACAGATGTCTTCGAACGTCTCGCCGACGTGGTTCGGGAGGTCAGGTTCGATCGTGTTCTCGTATACGATTGCCGGTGCTTCCTCGATACTCGATCGGTTCGGCTCGACGTAACGGAACCAGAACCGGAGGAACTCGTCCGCGACGTAGTACTTGGAGCGCTTCGACTTCTTCGCCGATGCGGTCACGGGTACTTCCCGATCGATGAGCCGCAGCTGCTGGAGCTTACGGAGATATTTCGAGAGGGGCCCCGAGTCGATCCCGGTCGCCCCCGAGATCTCGTTCGGTGTTGTGTGGCCGAGGGCGATTGACTCCAAGATGCTCATGTAGCGTGCTGGACTCCGTAGTTCCGTCCGAAGGAGGAATTCCGGCTCATTGTAGAGTACTGCCGACGGCGAGAGGATGTGAGATCGAATGTTCTCAGCAGGAGAAGAGTCGAAATAGTCGAACAGGGTAAGATACATCGGCGTCCCACCGGTGACCGAATAGGATCGAATCGCGTCCTCAATATCATACAGGATGACCTCGCGTGCCTGCTGAAACGAGAACGGCTGGACGTTGAGTTGTCCAGTTCTACGACCATAGAGGGGGCTCTCGTGACCGAGCACTTCCGACTCCATCGTACTGATGCTTGACCCACAGAGAACGAGCATCGAGTCCGTTTCCTGCAGATGCTCGTCCACGAACGACTGGAAGTAGGACGGGAGTGAATCGTTCTCTTCGACGAGATATGGGAACTCGTCAATGGCGACGATGAGATCTTTATCCGCGATCTTATCTCCCAAGTACTCCAGAGCCTCGTCCCATCCGTCGATTCTCGGTACGCGATCGTCGAAGTGATCCGCTATTTGCTCAACAAATTTCTCTCGTTGTCGTTCCTCGGCTTCCTGAGAGGCGAGGAAATAGACGTGAGACCGATGTTGGCAGAACTCTTTTAGAAGTTCTGTCTTCCCGATCCTCCGTCTACCATAGATGACGTAGAAGTCGTGGCCCGGTGACTCGAATGCCGCGTTGAGAGCCTCCAGTTCATTGTTCCTGTTGTAGAAGGCCATTCGCTACCTAATGATTATCCAGATAATGACTTAGTTATTTTGGAAGGTGATCTTCGGAATAGGGATCGAGAGAAATAATCCGGTCCCTGTTCATACCCTAGATAATCATTATTTAGGTAATGGGGTCTCGATCGGAAATGGCACCCTGGCAGTTCAGTATCGGTGCCTGATAAGACTCGATAGTTAGAACGTCTGCTTGCTGACGATGTGCACTCTATCGTACTACCCCGCACGGCTGATAATGTTGATACGTAAATACCTTTCTCTGACGAGGACCTGGCGCGCACTCGGTTAACGCTCTATTGGTCCGTTGAAACCATCAGAAACAGATAGGAAAATTTGGGAATACAGAGGCCGTATAGCTCAATGACTTCGTTTGTTTGGGTTTGCTGTGCTGAATCAGTTGGTAGAGGTGTGCATTTTCGTTACTATCATCATGACTATTATGCAAAAATGAAGGCGAAGAACGCGATAATCCCGCCCAAGAATACAAGCCAAGCCAAGACCCCAATTACCCCAAATACACTCGTTTCAAGAGACGCTACGGCTATGATTGCCGAAGCAAGCCAGACTACAGAAGGTAGTGACAGGCTAATCCACGCATCTGGCATAGTGAATTATGATTAGACGACGATATAAATGCTTAACCACGCTATGACTCGGTCCAGAACTGTATTGACCGATTCAATTTGGTTCAATCTACAGGAAATGTCGTCCAAGACTCGAACCCTGTATTCAGCACGTTATTGAAGACTATCCCCTACTGAGAATTTCACGAATCCCTATCTACTGAAAGAGGAACGCGAGATTCACCGCTAGTGGCCACACAACCAGCATGATGTACGCGGTTGTTCCCTTCGCCAGTCGTTTTCCGTCTGGGACAGCACCCCCACCAGCCATCCAGTATTGATCCCACTCCCGACCAAGCCGCGACCACACAGTTCCAGCCGTGAACACGGCCGCACCTGTGAAGGTTGTAGCCGCCAACCTGTCGCTGTCGTGGTCCTCGTCAAGATAGTCCGACAGCCGGGTGTCCACTGTCTCCGCACGGTACTCTTCCGGTAGCGCATGCTCACTTGGATCTACACGGTGAGGGTCCTCAAGGTCTGCAATCGTCGTCGCTGTCGTCACAGGTTCACCTTTGTCAAACTGAACGCGGTCGGAATCCCAATCCAAATGACCAGGTAGATCGTGCTTCCGGGGATCGTAACTCAGATCGTCTACGTCCGGGAAGCCAGCATAGTTGTACGGGAGCGAAGCCTCGCGTGGATGGACGAGCCGAATCGGGGTATCACGTTGCTCATGATGGCGGGCAAGCCGGACATCTCGGTCGAACCGAATTCCGTCTGGCGTGATCGGCGCGAACGGCTCCCCCTCAAACGGAACCGGATTCATCACGACTGGATATTGATACTCGGGCTCGGACGGCACGACAGGCGGAGCTTCGTCTTCTTTTCCGAGCAACGAGTATACCTTGTGGCTTGTAATGCGGCCACTCTCCCGCAGGTATCGGGCAGCGGTCTGGATATCTTGCCAACCCGCAAGGTCGCATAGCATCTTCGGGTCAACAGAAATGTCCGCAAGAAACGTGAGACCGGTCGCTCGAAGTGGATGGGGAGACAGCTCATCAGGGTCCACGCCGTTGGCGTTTTCCGCAGCTTTCGTAATCAGTCGGCTTACCGAGTACCGCTGGTGTTGGAGACAGTCATTGTGGTCGAAGAATGTTATGAGGCACGCAGTGATGCGTTCAGACCACCCGAATGGGACGGTACGTGCTGACCGGTCGTATTTGGGTTCCCAGCGCTCGCTGTAGAGGATGTCCTCTAAGCTCTCTGGCCGACAATAGCTCGCCTTCTCAACGACGGTGTCGCGGGCGTCTGCGTTCAGGTCCCGCCACTTGATGTCACCATCCCACTCGCCTTTGTCTTGGAGCTCCGATAGGCCGCGGCGGCCCCAGATGTCGCGGGCAGTGAGCCAACACCGCTTGCAGCCGCAGGGATCGTAGCTGGGTATCTTGATTTCGCCGCGTCGCCAGTCGATCCACTCCTCACGGAGGTGTTGAATCTCTTGGAGGCGGAGTCCAAGTCGCCCAGCGAGCAGGATGATATAACAGGCGGCGAGTCGTGCACTTGGGTCCTTGATCCGGAGCGCGCCCTGATAGAGTCGAAAGTAGGCGTCCGTGTTGAGGGCTTTATCGGCCGACGGAAGGGCGTTTGGGTTCGTCATGCACACCTCATATGAGCGTTTGCGGGAAAAGGGTCAGCCGTGAGACAGAGAAGTATTCATTCGGTCCGGTTTGCGTTTGGGGCGATTCTTCATGAAAGTCATTCGCGTTGGGTTTCAGTCCGGTAGATGTGAAGTGGGATCGTCGCCACTCAGGCGGCTACTGTCGAACTAGAGCAGCGAGTCTCCGTTTCACGACGTCCGACGGCCACGACGACTCTACTGTCTCACGCTCGACTCCGAAGGTCTCCACAGTCCGATGTACGGAGGTTTTCGAGTGTTGCTGCTGTTCGAGGAGGTACGAGTAGGCTGCCACTTGGAGCTCGTACCGTCGTCGTGTTTCCGGTGTTGGGTCCGTCAGTGTGATTTTCACGTCTACCACGTGCCGTTCTCCGGTGGGTGACTCGACGATGAAGTCGATCGTCCCGTGGATTTCGATTTCGACGTCGTCGATCGTGAGGAGCCCATCGACAGGCCGCTCAACCGAAACGCGTTCGGCCCGTTGAATACGACTCCAGAGGTCGGACGCAAGGAAGTCGTCGAGGACTTCCCCTCGGAAGAACGTGAACAGTCCGTCACGTTCGTCGTCGTCGATTCGCGGAGCGCGGTCGTCAATGACGTCGTCGAACACGTTGCGAACTTCGTCCTTCGGCGAATCGAGTGTCTCTTCAGAGACCTCGCGTTCGACGGTCGTAGTCAGAACCTCGTGTAAACAGGATCCCACGTCTTCCGGACCCAGCTCGTCGAACTGTAGCGGAATGTCGTCACGGACATCGTTCGTCTCGGTGTGAAGCGGCTCACCCAGCAGATGCGGAATGATGTGCTCGTCCAGCGACTCCGTCAGTGGATACATCGTGCTAGGATCGAGGAACCGGGGGATCCACCGTTCAAGATCGCCTCGCCGTGGCGGAGTTACCGAAACTCCGTTGTTGGTCGGGGGGGCTCCCGTCGGACGCCACTCTGTGAACAAGTCAGCGTCGTTGACGCCGATCTCGATATCATCCGCGTTCGGATCCGAGGCACCGAGTTCGAGCGTGTACGAGTCGGTGCCGGATTGATCGAATTCGATCCCTTCACGGATCGTGTCGAGCCACCGATCTCGTGATTGGTCTCCCTCAAAGTCGGAGCGAGGTAGCGGTACGACGAGGTGGTCCCGGGCACGAGTCAGCACCACGTACAACAAGCGCCATGCTTCGGCGCGTTCGTTCGCCGCGACGCGACACAGACGTTCGGAGCCGACGAGTTCGTCACGGGGCGCTGAATCGGACACGGAGTCGAACCAATGGGCAGTCGCCCAGCGAAGGCCGGTGTCACGGTCAAACCCGCCCGGTGCCTCATAAAGTCCGCACCCGAATGGCGGAATCGTGATGTCACGGGGGATATCTGTGTCCGTCGGTGGTGCGAGTCCCGCAATCGAGGCCTGCGTGATGAACCGCTGGGTATGCGGGCCTTGAGACCAGACGTCGAATCCGGGGTCAGCCATGACGACGACGTCGTCTTGATCTCCTTTTGCCCTATGTGCGGTTCGGAATTCGACGTCGTACGTGGTTGCCGTCGTACTCGGCTGCGTCGGACCATCGTCGGGATCGTCGCGGAACGGTTGTACGAGGTCCGTCAATTCGGCCGGCGTGTAATGCGTCTCACCCTCCCACTGGGAGAGAGTCTCGACGAGCGCATCCAGATTGGCGACTCGTTGTTTGGGTCCACTTCCAGTGGCTATCTTCTGTGGATCGGCTCTCAGTTCGAGCGCTTCGACGATTTCTTCTACGTACACGCTGGCCGGCTGGCGTTGGAAGACGTCACTTCGATCACGGAGCCGAAGCAGAGCACGCAGTGTCCGCCGTTGCGTCTCTGTGAGGTCAAGTACATTTTCGCTAAGTACACGGTCTAGATCCCAGGAGTGGGCCTCAAACGCTTCCGTGTCCTCGATGATACCCAGCAGAGGTTCGGTGAGAAGAGTCTCCGTACGGTCAGGAGAGCCAGGGTGTTCTAGCCAGTCGCAGACGGCAAACACAGCTTCGACCGCAGGACAGTCGAATAGCCCCTCACCCGTGGTGTGGACGCGGAGACCCTCCGCAGCGAACGCTTTCTCGTACTCTGGCATTCGAGTACCACGTCGGAACAGCACCGTGACATCCAGTGGCTCGCCCTCGTCGTCGCAGAACGTACCGTCGGCGAACCCTCGTGAGATGTGAGTCGCCAGCATGTTCGCCTCTCCGACCTCTCCATCGGGATTCGCCCACGCTTCCGATCCGGGGTGACCGATGCCGGTGAACGAGGAGACGTGTACCGATGGCTCGTCGGTACCGTCACGAGCCGCGTCCAACCGTGCGTACGTGGTGTCCAGGTCACCGATATTCCCACGAGCAAGATCGGTGACCATCGGCTCGGCGATCGCGTTAATACCCGCAGCGATGTCGGGGACACACCGATACGTCGTGGTCGCGGTCCGATTCTCGTGTGTGTCCCAGTCAACGCCGAGGTACTCGCCTCCCCTCGTTGCGGCGTCGAACCAGGTCGGGTCGGCGTGCCGCCACAGGTAGATTCCCTGTAGAACATCTCCACAGGCGAACACGCGTGAGTCGTCAGTCACGAGATGGGACAGCGCTGCGTGCTGGATGGCCGAAACGTCCTGGGCCTCGTCAATGATCAGGCTCTGGATCCGTGACCGGTACCGCTGGAGGACTCGTGTTCGGTGCGAGTCGTCGATAGCGCGGAGTGGCTCGGGAAGCTCCGACCGGTCAGTCGTGTCGTCAAAGTAGGCGTCCACGAGATAGGCGACATCGGTGTGAGCGACGACACCGTAGTCACGGACGGTCTCACGATACGCGGCACGGTACGCCGAAAGGACCGTACAGAAGTCGTCGATCCGGTCACACCACGCCTCGTACAGCTCGCGGTCGGCTTCGAGCAGCCGGTCGCGGTCCAACTCGTGTACCGCGTCTCTAATCCGTTCGCCGACGGCCTCATCGTCGCCGGCGAACCGTTCGACCGACCGCACGATATCGGAAAACGAGTCCGGTTTTCCACCGGGATACGTAGAGTCGCGCGTCCGCTCCAACTCGTCCCGGAACTCCGCAGTCGAGATGCGCTGGTCGCGGCAGAACGTGAGCGCGGCTTCGAGCATTTCGGCGACGCTGTCGTCGTACTCTCCATCGGGGTATGCTGCTTCGAGAGCGTCAAGTCGTTCGGTGTAGTCCGGGGTACTCTGAAGCCGTTCGTAACAGTCACGGTGGACTCGGTTCAGCAGTGCGTCGTTCCCCACCGACGGCATCTCGTCGAAGCCGGCATCGTGAGCGATATCCTGAAGAATACTACGCAGGAGCCCATCGATGGTTCCAACGTAGGGGGCTTGTCGGATGCGCTGGAGGAGGTACTGTAGCTCTTCGTCGGAGATATCGGACGCGACTGGAACGAGGTCGTGTTCAACGATCGTCTCCAGTCTCTCGCAGACCTCCGGAATGATGTCGGCGGCCTCATCGCGGTTGAACGAGACCACCGCGACGTGTAGCTCCGGCGTAGGGTCGCCAGCCACGTATCGACGAAGGATATCTTCTGCAGCGAGGTGATGGGCGACCACCGATTTTCCGGAGCCAGGTACGCAGTTCAGCGTGAAGAGCCCGGTTTCGTAGTCGAAGTACGCTTCTCGTATCGCTCGCTGTGCGTCCTGCAGAACGATCGGGTCCACATCTCCGTCGCCAGTGTCGTCACTCATCCGGCTCCTCCGTTTCCTTGACGAATCCCTGCACTTCCGGTGGAAGGTCACGCTCAGTCCCGACCAGCCGTCGTCTCGCTTCCTCGGTGACGCGCTCCGGATCGAGATGATCGAGGAGCGGTGAAGGTGGCACGTCGTCGCCTTCAGCCGTTCGTGTGTGTCTCGACAGAATGACGCACCGGCCCGCCGATCGAAGCGTGTCTAGGAACTGGTCGCGGTCTCGGCCGCCAGCCCACACCGGTTGCGGCGCGAGAACCTCCGCCCGTTCGTCTCCGCGCAGAACTGCCTCTCGAAATTCCGGGGGAATCAGGGACTGTGGTGGCTGGGGCCACTGGTCGTCCGTTAACCCGAGGGTGATGACGTACGGAATATCCAGTGCCCACACGTCGTTCGCCTCCAGTACGTCCAGCGCCCGAGCGTTCGAGTGCTCCCGGCGGCCTGGCCGTTGTGTAGCGATCACACCAGCGAGTTCGGCGACGTCGCCCCAGGAGCGTGCGACGGTGCCTTCTTCGAGCCGATCAGCGAACTTGAGTCGCAACTGCTGAACCAGCGTCCGAACGCGGACGACCGCGCGAGCATCAAGTTCCGTTTCGAGTAACGCCGGCGAATCCACGGCTTTCGTCTCTGGAAGCCCGTGTTCCGCGTACGCTTCGACCACGTCGTCAAGCAACGAAGCGATCGACTCCGGTTCCGGATTCGGAGCGTCCGAAACCCACTCCGCGAACTGTCGGAGTCGGGTATCTACACCGTCGGTCGCTTCGACGATCTCGCTCCACTCTGAAGCTGTCCGGGCATCACGTGGTAGTCGCTCGACCGATCGATACAGCTCTCTCGGCGAGAGCGGCCACGTCTCGGACCCTGCTTCGGGCGGTGCCCAGCCGAGTTCGAGTGGCTGAATCAGCGTCTCCAAGTCGGTGCTATCCTCCGCCAGAGTTTCACAGACGGCCGCGATAAGTGCGTACGGTCGGGTTCTCGTCACCCGCAACTGTGTCCAGAACACGGGCGTGATGCCGTACTGGACCGCCGCACGGAACAACGGTTCCTCGTACGGGTCGAGGTCTCGAACCACGACGGCGATATCCCGAATCGGCACGTCCCGATTACGGAGTTCGGATACGACGGCCATCGCACATCGTGCTTCCTCTCGACGCGTCGGCGACACGATTTCAACAGTCGGAACGTCGGGTGTCTCGATTGTCCCGGAGAGCGCAAGTCTATTCGAAGACGTCATTCGAACACCTCAGTTCCGGGATTAGTGATATCGAGGAGGCTCTCGACCCGGCTCTGCAGGTACTCCCCGGTTCCGGATCGAAAATGAACGTGTACCTCAACGGGCGTCGTCGCACACAGCGCGTGTACCAAGTCCGTGTGTGGAGCGGAGAGACTGCTGAGACCGAGCAGGGAGACACGCTGGATGTCCGGGTACGCCTCCTCCCAGACGGATCCGTCCGTCCGTACCAGCGAACGAGTCGCACGCCGGATGAGGCCGGTCTCCGAGACAGCCTTTGTAGTTCGCTCTCGAAGCTGACGCTCCACGGCGAGTGCGGTTTCGAGAAACACCTCGGCCTCTTCGTCGATTGGATGGTAGATTTCGGTTGCCGTGTTTCGCCACGCTGCGACACGCTGGGGGTGGAAGTTGGTGATCGTCTCGACCTCCGTGCGGATCTGCTCGATCTGTTGTGGAGCGCGAGACGAAATCCCGGGTGGGAGAGAGACTTCCATCTCCTCATCAGGCGTCGATCCGTCGAAGAAGGACCGGAGCAGACTGAGACGATCGATCCGGTCGATGGTCGTCGTCGATCCCCTCGTCTGATCTAGTATCTGATTGCTTATTCCGACGGGATCTTCGAAAGAGAAAGCGTTCTTCGGAAGGTTCGCCTCTCGTAGCCGGCGCTGAAGGTTCCGTTGATGGAGCTCAACGGGGGAGACAATGAGTTCTATCGGTTGGGTACACCGCTGAGCCCGCTCCCACAAGGCGTCTTCGCCACCTACGTGAACCGTCAGTTGGTCCGGCATCCGATCGACCTGGCTGCGTTCGACTTCCATTGTTTTTCGACGACGACTCGTCGTTCCCGTTGCTACAGCGTCCCTGCCTGAACCGTTGTCGGTCATCACTCGGTGACCTCCATATCCACGTCACCGCGATAGTGGGTCCCGCTCGCTTCCTCGACAGTAATCTCGCTCAGCATCATCGGTCGCCTGTACTCGGGGTCGTCCCATTTGGTGATCCACGCGGACGCGATCACGTCCATACTGTCCGGTTTGGGGTCGAGCGTCGTGTCGCACTCGTCGCAGACAAACGAGTCGAGAAACCACGTGAGTAACTCCAAGGGTCTTCGGGCTACGACTGTGACTGGCTCGTAGGGACCGAGAGTCTGACCACACTCGCTACAGGTCGTATCCGTCGGTAGCGACCAACCGGTAAGTGCCTGTTCCGCAGCAAACTCCACCTTCCGCTGCGAGTAGGATCCCAACACGCTGACGAACGGTTCGGTTTCACCGTTATCCACGGTGAGACACTCCAACAGCTGGAGCGTCCGGTCGAACTGATACGTCAGATTCCGAATCACCAGCTCCCCAGTTAGATCGTCGTCATTCACACGGGGCATTCGGATCCCTCCGGTTCGTAGCACACGCGGGTGATTTCTCGGATGTGACTGGCGATCGGCTGCGTAGCTCGGGTCGCCTTGACTCGCTTCCCCCTTTCGTCGTAATCCACCACACCAACATCGTCCAGCGTCTCTAGGTGAGATTGAATCAGGGCGACGTAGACGGTCGTTCGCTGCTCTCCTGTCACTTCACTCGGATCGACGAGGTTCTCTATCGCGGCAATCTCACGGGCCAGTTCGGAGGCAGTGAGCGGCTCGTCCGACTGTGTAAGCGATAAGACCACCTGCCGACGACGGCTGTTGGACATCACCCTGAACGCGTCGTCCGGATCGATCGGTATGCCGTAACCTTCGTCGGGACCCGTCATCGCTGGCCTCCAGTGAGACGTTCGCCACGGTGTGTGAGCACGATCAGTTCGTGCTCAGACTCACCGATCAGATCGACGTAACCGCTATCCGTCAACTTCCGAAGCTGGGTATCCAGATCCGCTGGAGGAAGATCGGTTCTCGCAACGAGATCTCTGCGCGTCGTCGTGCCGCCAACGGCGCGTGTTTCTTCGACGATTCGTCTGTATCGTGTATCGTGTTCGGAGACGATCTCCGCACTCTCGGGGGCCCGAGAGTCAGAGTTATCACTCCCGACACGATTAGTGTCGTTTGCTGTCATAGCTGGCAGCGATGTTCCCGGTGTCTCAGCACCGGGGGCGTTTTCAGCCACTTCTGGGTAATGCATTCATTATAAAAACTATTTGTATATTAAATCAGAATAGTATTTCCGATTGATCAGCCACAAAGGATTCTTTGTGAATATAATCGATGCGAATTTCGATGACTGCATCGGGATGTTCGGAAATGGCGATAAACCACAGTCATCACCCAAACGTGATTATAGATATGGACGAAATGACATTCATTTCATTAACGGCGAGAACGTAGCGATCGTTTTTCTGCGTAGCGACTCGTGCCGCGAAGCAATCCGCGCCGCGCTCAACGAATTACCGGACGTGCCTGCTCCAGACTGGGACAAGCCCCGCATCGTTCACAACAAGGACGACGTGTATGTGGTTCGTATGAGCCGCACCGTCCCTGGCGGGTGGTAGAAGTTGGAAGAGGTCTAGATATGTTTGAGGGTGTCATAGAAATGTTCCAACACCCGGATCAAGATCGCTCAATACAGGGTACCTACGGATCGCTCAATACATTCAGAAAATAAAGCTATCCATAGCTTAGTGTAGCGGAAATTTGTATATCTTCAAGATCATCGTCAATATCTACATAGGGGTAGAGTTGCTCTACGGCGTGATTAAACCATTGTTGGACGCCTGTATTCATAATCGCAGTCGGAACATTTGTCGGTTCCATATGGTCGGTTTTGGACGAGTTACTAGCTCGCTGTACGTTCGTCGCAGAGCCATAAAAGGCTACAATAGCTTCGACCTCATTCTCTGTGAGAAGCCCAAGATCATCCGCGTTACACTCGTAGACGGTCTTCCGGAGGAATTGGTCTTCAGGGCCCCGCTTACCCGAGAGGTAGGGTCGCATTGTCATCATCTCCGCCCAAATTGCCCGTCGTAAGTTCTCCCGACGTTTCTGCTCGTTCCTTATTTGCCAAAGAATCCGAACGGTCGCACCAACAAACGCACCTATGAGAGTTGTAAGGGCGAGAATCAGCGTTCCGAATTGGATGTTGACTGCCATACCTCTATACGCAATAGTTCCGTAGGACAAGAAATTTCTTGACACTGATGGTTCTCAGATACAATCGAAACGCCTGAAAATGACATGATTCACTATTATTAATCAAAACGCAGTTCATTCTACCAGGTGGTTTGGATAGAAGATAGTGAAAACAACATC
This sequence comes from Halorubrum aquaticum, assembly GCF_900113615.1. GTDB lineage: Archaea > Halobacteriota > Halobacteria > Halobacteriales > Haloferacaceae > Halorubrum > Halorubrum aquaticum. The sequence continues at coordinate 4,195 of NZ_FOPZ01000003.1, read as the reverse complement.
TTGTGAAGTGTTCTATAGCATCCTCATGTTTGTGTAGCTTCTCAATCTCACGCTACGACCAACCGGCCTCCCCACGCATCACGTCGTCACGTAGATCCTCTATCGTCTCTACGATATTGTCTTCGTCCATCATCTCTACACGTCGGACTGTCAGCTCCTCCCGGAGTAGCGTCGTGGTTCGACTCACGATGTTACTGTTAGAGGGGGGATCACCATACGTGTCCTCTTCCTTGATCTCGTTTAGTGTGTCGTGACAGAGGAGATCGCCGCAGGCGTGCGTAACAGGACTGTATCGTGCGAAATCGTGGTCTAGGATATCGTTGGCGAGTTCCTGAAAACCGAGGACCTGCTTCGTTCGACTGTAGTCCCGATCCTCAACCGCCCCTGAGTCAGCCTCCTCGTAGGTGAGTTCAGCACCCCACCAGATCCGGTGCAGTGCATTGGAGTAGGCGTCCGTACCGGCCTTCAGAAACTTCTCTTCCATATTGTCCGGACTCTCCGGATCGAATACATGATCCCACCGGTAGTGAACGAACTCTGGGAACCGAACGATACAGAGGTAGTGCCACAGCCCAGCGTCTGCTGCTTCGTTGCGTGTCAGATCGAGAGTGCGGTGGAGTGTGGGTGCTAACTCGGCGTCAATGAGAGGATCCTGGGCGTCAATGTCATCGTCTGCTCGAATCTCCTCAATTCGCTCGTCTACCGGACTTAGGTCTATAGATCGACCTAGCGGCTGTAAGTACGGACGGAGGTCATCCTTCGTGAGCTCGCGGTCACCCGCAAGGAATCGGTTGTCGATCATCGGATGGGCTGCACTCTGTAAGTGGTAAAGCTCAGTCGTCACTCTGGATCGCCTCCTCAATCAGATTCGTGGTATCCGACGGGATATCGTACTGCTGGTGAACCGTACGCCCGATCCGCTGAACAAGATCCGGAATGTCAACGTGACTCCGGACATCTTCAGCAAGTTGAATCGCCGCTTCGTCGTCTGCAAGGTTCGGATACAAATCATCTAAGAAGATGTCTAATACGTCTTCCTGCCAGCCGTACTCTGGTTCGCCGGTGTCTGGGCTCGTATCACGTGCTGTCTGTAACAGTAGTTGCGTCCAGACGGAGTGCTCAATGTAATCATAGAGTACGTCTCGCAGTCGGGGAGGTCCACCCGTGTATCCCGTGTTGTTCAGAACCTCAACCACCTGTGGATGTTCTCTGTTCAGGTAGAGCTGTGGGTTCCGAGGTGCCTCTAGGCTGAGATAGTGGATGTGATTCTCGTCGGGGAAGCTGTCGTAGTCGCTGAAGTCCTCAATGATCGGCATGAGAAGGCTTCCGCCGTCGTCCCTTTCGTCAAGTCGGACGATCCACGAAATGCCGTCAGCGACTCGTGAACCGACCTTAGACGCGTGTTTTGATCCACCAGATCCACCTTTCTCGGTTCTGGTGAGGAACGGCTTGATCTTCACCTGCCCACGGTAGTCGTCACGGTTGATGGACAGAGTGAACTCGTAGGAACCTCCATTGAAGGGAGAGTCGGCGAGTATCTGCCGATCTCGACTCATTGCGAGGGGGTTCTCCGTCACCAGTGCCAGGCGACCTGGCGTCCCCTCCCACTCGTCAAACGGGAAGACCTCCTCAACAGTGTCCTGATCCACGGCGACCGTACCTTCCAACTCCAACGTCTCCCAGTTACCCTCGTCCACCAAGGACAGGAACTGATCATCCTCATCCAGTTCACCTCTATCACTGAGTGGAGATCCATCTAGACGAAAAGAATCAACATCGAATTCCAGCGCTTCTTCTCGGTACTTATGCGGAAGAGACTGGCTGACTAAGCTACCGGTCCGGACATCTTCTTCTTCTTCCGGTTCTGTACCTTCAACTCCCTCGTTGACAGTCGCCATTATTTCTCCCTCCGCTCTGCCACGTCAACCGACACTTTCAATCTGGTCTCAACCTGTCTATTGTCTTCTGTCGAAACTCCCTCAAAGGAGATTTTCGATGTGCCAGAAGTTGGCTCCAGCCGACCTACTTGGACTCCATTCTGCTCCGGAAGCGATATCGAAACGCCGGCCGTATCTGACGAGATGTTCTGTACCGGGAGACGATCCGAAGTCGCTCTTTCCTCAGCCATCCGGATCAGTGAGACGGTCACCGCCCGTATCTCGTTTCGGTCGCTCAAGGGTTCCACTTCACCATTGAATGACCAGTGTGTGTACACCTCGTCAAAGGAGATGTTCGTGTTTCCGGTAACACGCTGGCTACTGGGCGACTCACGATCAGCTCGACCACCTCTTGCTTCGTTTCCGATTTTGAACCGGTTCCCCAGACGCTGAGGTCCAGTCGTGCCTCGGTCAACGTCCGGTGCGACGAGTCCACGTAACGTCTCGGTCACGTCGGATTTGACACCCTCCACTGCGGTCCGGAATCCCCGAGAGTAGGAGTTCGCCAGTGTCTCCGTTCGTACCCACTCGTCGTGTTGAGGCGGCTCTGCAGCGGTCAAGAATTCCTCTACGATAGTGTCTGCGTCTCGGGAGCTCTCATCAGTCCCCCACGTACGTGCACGGCCACCGAGGAGGACGGCGTGAAAGTCTTGGTTTCCAACGACGACTCGATTTCGGTCGTAGTACTCAACGACCATCCCCGCGCCTCGGACGAACGCTACCTCGTTCCGATGCTGATACTCGCCCGAATCTGCATATCGAACTAGTAAATCAAGTTGGCCGTCTGCACCATCACCGCCGTCACTCTTCTCGGGTACGTTCAGTGAGATCGTCTCCTGAGCTACATCTCCAGGTTCGTCCAGTTGGCTGACCGAATCATCTCGGTCGTCTAGACAGGTCGTGAAGGGTTCGTACTGGGGATATTCGTCGATACTTGCTTGCTTCGTCTCGCCTTCTACTTCAACTGCCACCTCCAGATCACCACGATAAATCGCGGGCCAGAACCATTCGATTGCCATCTCCGTGATCTGGTCCGCTAACTCCTCGTTATCCAGTCGCTCTTCCGCTGTGGGTACACGGAAATCCACGACTTGGATGCTCGTTCCCGGTACGTCCGGACGGCTCAAATGGAGGGCATCTGCGATCGATTCGGATTCGTCTCCCCAGATAGACTCGGGTCTCGCACCTTCCTCGTCGCTGTTCAGACTACCGTACCAACCGTGTCCTTGGTAGACCGTATCTCCGTCCTCAGACTTGTGTGTTGGCAAGCGCGTCCGACCGATCAGCCGGGGGGACTGGTCTTCCGGGTCAGGTTCGCTCAGCGTGGAGTTGAACATGACGAGTGAAAGGCCCGAGTACAGCCAGAGAACAGCTTTCCCTAGACCATAACTCCCGCCGGCGGTGTCTCCCGACTTGCTGCTGAATAGAACGTCCCGAACGAGAGCAGTGAAGTTGGATTCGTCGGCGTTCTCTTCACCGAGGAGTCCCTCCGTGTTCTCGTCCTCAATAGTCAGAACCCGGAGCTCCTCTTCGTCTTGTATCCGTTTGATCGCCTCAGCGATATGCTTCCCGCTCTCCGTGTCTGTCGCTAGATTAGCGTGGTCAGACCACGTCTCGATATCCAGTGCCCTGAGATACTCAATTGCCTCGTCGTCTTGTAAGGATTCCAGCTTGAACGTCACCCGTGCTGGTTGATCGTTGTCCAACCGTGCGTCGTTCGAGTTCTGTAGTACCTCTCGGACGAAAGTCTTCAGCCCGGGTTCACCGTGCGACATCGCGTACTTTGCGACGTCGTCACCGTATCGAGCATCGGTCGGCCGAGACGTGGTGAAGCCCCACTGACCGCTCATCACGACACCCCACTGACGTTAGCGGAAGTGACCGCAGGGAGACGGGAGAAGTGTGCGATACAATTCATGATTGGCACAACGCCGCCCAGCCGACATAAATTTGTGCGGTACGTTGCCGGGAGAATCCACCCGTTGGGCTCTGATGGGATGAAAGCCTGCTAAGTCCCCAGCGTGCGTGAAGAGGCACTGGGGCGGTCAAAGGCCGATGATTCAACAGCGTCATAGAACGCGTGGCTCTGATTGGCCTACCTGCCAAGGACGCACTATCATGGGAGGCCGCCCGGATGCCGTCAGCATCCGGGCGGCGAACCCGAATAGGTGTGGCTCCCTTCACGCACAAACCGCCTCACAGGAACCATGTACTACCTCGGAATCGACCTTCATAAAGATGAGTCGCACGTCGCTGTT
>NZ_FOPZ01000002.1 GCF_900113615.1 Halorubrum aquaticum | reverse complement strand
CTGGCACTCGTTCGTCATCGACGGCGTGGACTCGAGCACGTGGACCGACTACGAGTTCATCGTCGACGGCGAGGCACGCGAGAACACGGAACTGAGCGAGTACGGCTCGGTCAACACGATCGAGTCGCTGAACGACGGGACCGTTCGGGTCGCGGGAACCATTCGATCCGGCGTCGACGCGTTTGATTACGCCGGATACGTCCGGAGCTTCACGGCCGGCTCGGACGTGCTGTTCGAGCGCGACGGAGAGCCGATCGGCCGCGACGAGGTCGTCGACCGAGAGTTCGAACACGACCTTCGGGTCGTCGGCACCGGAACGGCGTCGGAGTACGAGTTCACGGTCGACGGAGAACTCGTTGCGGACCCGGCGTGTGGAGACGTCTGCGTGGACACGGTCTCCGGAGCGAGCGCCGCCGGTGAGGTCTCATCGGAGGCCGTCAGGTTCCTGTTCGACGGATCGGTCACCGAGTTCGCGCTGGAGGGCGATGCCGCCGTCTACGTGGACGGCACGCAGGTCGACGCCTTCCTCCTCGGAACCGGCGAGGACCCGGTGCTCGACAACTGGCTGACCGTCGACGGCGTCGAGAGCGAGACGTCCTACCAGTTCTCCGTCTCCGGGAGCCTCTACAAGTCGCCCGACCTCGGATCGACCGAGGCCGACGACACGATCAGCGGCGGAATGGTCGTCGGATCCGTCACCGACGACGTCGACGGGTACCGGTTTAGCGGGAACTTGACGATGATGCGGATCCAAGGAACCGCCGACCTGGAGTTCAACGAGTAGCGACCAGCCTCCACACCGGACCGGTCAGTCACGCTAACGGACCGACCGGCGATCCGGACCGGGTCGCCAGCGAGGATCGCGGCGCGAACCTGACGGGCTCCCTTCGACCGTTCGCTGCCCGTTAGGGGGCGTCGGACGTCATGGCGCTTAGCTTCCGCTTGAGCCGACTCGCCGGCTTGAACGTGATCGGACCGCCGAGGGCCAGACACAGGTACAGGTACGCCTTCGGATCGAGCGGGTAGTTCTTTACGGCGATCAGCAGGTACTTGATCGCGTCCCGGTAGTAGCCGTTCGAGAGCCCGGAGAACCCCAGCGCCCGCGAGAGACCGGCGACGAACTTCCGCTCGGCGAGCGGGCCCTGCTGGGCGGCAAACGCTCGATGCTTCTCGAGGAACCGTGGATACGAGACGTCCCGTTTCCGTTCGAAGTCGTCGCTGATACGACCGTTCGAGTCGATCCGTCGCTCCACGAGGATCGACCGTTCGGAGGCGAACGTACCGTGTTTCGCGAGCCGGAGGTACCATTCGCGGTCCTGCCAACTCGGAAACGACTCGTCGAGGAGCCCCGCCTCGGAGATCGCGTCCGCCCGGACCATCACTCGCGAGAACGATCCGACCATGCCGCCGTACAGAAGCGATCGAACGGCGTTGCCCTCGACGGAGGACCGTTTCTGCCCGAGTTGGTTGCCGTCCTCGTCGACGATCCGGCTACCGACCGTGACGACCCCCAAGTCGTTCGGGCCCTCCCGAAAACGACTGACCTGTCGCTCGGTCTTCTCCGGGAGCCAGCTGTCGTCGTCGTCGAGAAACGCGATGAACTCACCGTCCGCCAGGCGGATTCCGGTGTTACGAGCCGCGTTCGCGCCGCGGTTTTCGTCGTGACGGACGCACCGAACGCTCCGTATCGAGTCCGTGTTCACCTCCTCCAGCGTCTCGGCTGCGGGCTCGGGCGACCGATCGTCGATCACGAGGAGCTCGATGGCGGGATACGTCTGGTCGGACACGCTTCGAATCGCTCGTTTCAGGTACTCCGGGCGGCCATATGTTGGAACGACGACACTAACGAGGGGCGAGTCGTCACCGAGTCTTCCGTCACTCTTCGTCACGGTACGGGACGTGACCGGTCAAATTCTTAGTTAGTTCTCGGCTAACGGAGAAAACAGCAGCTAACAATATACGTAACCGTAGAATCGATCGGAAATGAGGTTGAGTCGCAGGAAGGCCCTCGGAACACTCACAGCCGGCATCGTCTCGTTGAGCGGGTGTAACAGCGCCGACGACACCGACGACGGAGACGGGAGCTCTTCGATCGATGAGAGGGACGGTGACGGAGGAGAAGACCCGGTTGACGACGACGGAGGAGGGGCCCCAGCGGCTGACGACGAGGTCGCGGGCTTCGATGCCGAGGGGTACGGTATCGAGTTCGATCGCGTCGTGAACGCGGTCGATGACCTCGGCATGGACCCGACCGGTGAGGAGCCCATCGACGACGCCCTCGACGACGCCATCGAGACCGGGACGCGTATCGAGTTCCCTCCCGGGGACTACACCGTCACCGAGGAGCCGCCCACGAAGCCGGCTCGCAGCACCTCTCGACTCGGTCTGGTCGGGCTGGGCGAGTCACAGCGGGACGTCCAGTTTCATTTCCCCACCGCCGGCGAACGGGAGGACGGGTTCTGGTTCGTCAACCAGGCCGGAGGGGAAGACGTCCTCCTCGCCAACTTCTCCATCCAACTGTCCGACGACCTCGAGACGTCGGTCTCGATCCGTCTGGACACGAACGACAACGGGATCGCGGAAGACCTGGAGTGGCTCGGGTTCATTCCGGCACAGATCCAATCAAAGGGGTCACTGCTTCGCATGAATGTCTCCTCGCGGAACGGCGCGACGACGGATGGCGTGAACGTCGTGCGTCGGGTCACGATGGGGCGACAGGGGTCGTACATGGGCGGTCACGCGGCGGACACCGGAACGACGCCCGGATCGACGTTCATGCGTCACACTCCGAACCACGTCGGCGAACTCCGTCTCGAGGACGTTCACTTCGAGCAGTGCGGCCACAACGCCGTGCGCTCGATGAACAATCCGGGCGTCGTGACCGTCAAGGGCGGCTACTTCCTGAATTGTGACGTGTCCACCCTCCGGTTCCAGGGCGGGGGTCATCCGACGAAGACGTCGCTCATCGAGGGGGTCCACATCGAACAGGACCACTCGAAGCTCAACCGGACCGCCGGAACGGAGCCACACGAGGCCATGGGGATCCTCGTCGACAGTTACGAAGGACACTCCGGGCTGGTGATCCGCGACTGTGACATCGAGTACAAGGACGTGTCGGTGGCGACGGAGAACGCGGGGGCACTGTGGGGAATAATCCGCTGTACGAACACGGGTGCGAGTAATCCGGGCGGGTTCACGGTGGAGAACTGCCGGATCCGAAACGACACCCGGGCACAGACGTTCTGGATCCAGTCCACGAACGACGGAGTCGAGGGTCCGCCGGGAGTCAAACTGAAGGACCTGGACGTGACGATCACCGCCGACAGACAGGCGAGAGGGTCCGTCTGTGCCATCATGGACGGGCGCGACGGGTCCAGCGTCTCGAACTGCTGTATTCAGGCGCCGAACGGCAACTTCCACGGGATCACCGTCAACGGCTGTTCGGACGTGGTCGTCGAGGACTCGAACATCAACGTCAACGGATTCGCCATCAGCATGATCGACTCCGACGGCGATACCCGGAACATTAGCGTCAACGAGTCCTGTGACGACACGACCGTCGAGTAACGCCGGGGGACTTCCCCCTTCACCTATCGTCTCATCGAGCCCGTTACGCCACGTCGCCGGCGCCCGTCGACGACCGAGGTGCCTCCGTGAACGACTCCGGACGACGAGCGAGTACGTCCCCGTCGTTCCGCCTGGTGTTATACGGGTTGATCAGGAGCGTTCCGTCCGGGGTCGTCCCGAGGAACGCGTAGGCGTTCGCGGTCGGGATCCGCGGTGTAACCCGGCCGAGCGTGACCGCCCGGTCGACGGCGACCAGTTGGTACCACCGCTCGTATCCGGACCGCCGGGAGGCAGCGACGACTCTGACGGGCTGTCCCCCGGTTCCGGCCGTTTCGGGTCCGGTACTGTCGGGTCCGGTCGTCGACGCGGTCGAGATCACGACCCAGGTCGTCCCGTCCCCCCGAACCGTCTTCGCGTAAAACACCGGCGCGTCGACGGTCCCGACGACCTCCGGAACGGGCGGGTTCGCTGGCGTCTCGTCGGCGGGTGGGATCTCGTCTCGCGGGAGACGGAGGACCTCGATCCGCGGGGCGTACGCACAGTCCATCCCCCACAGTATCGAGTCCGGCGTGAACGCCAGTTCGACGGCCCGCCAGGTCTGGCTGCCCGTGCCGACCGCTCGAAACTCGCCGTCCACGAACCGCCCGATCGCGCTCTCGTCGTCGGTATCCCCCGTGGTCCCCCAGAGCGAGTCGGAGTAGGGGTCGTGAAACACCCCGTGGAAGTGTCTCACGTCGGACCGACGCACGAACGTCGACCAGCGCCGCCCGTCCTCGCTGACCAGCACCTTCGCCGCCTCGCCGTCAAGCGGGTATTCGGCGAGGTAGACCCGCCCGTCGTGACGACAGACGGCGGTCGGGAGCACACCCATCGGACCGGACGACTCGGGAAGCCGATGGACCAGCCGCCACGACCGCCCCCGGTCGGTCGACCGGAACACCTCGTTTCCGACGGTCGCCAGTAGCCGGTCGTCCCCGATCGGCCAGAGGTTCGTCGTCGTGATCGACCCGATGACACGGTCGAGCACCGGCCCGACGGCGGGCGCGTCGGAGAGCCGCGCGACGACATCCGACGCCGGGAGCGACCCGTGCCGCTCGAACCCGCGGGCCCGACTCCAAGTGCCGGTCGACAACCCGCGCGTCGCGTGGACGATCCCGTCCGCGACTCCTCCGAGCTTCAGTCCGGTCATTCGGTCTCGCCGTCCACCGTTTCGCCGTTTCGCGGCGTGACGTAGTAGAGATCGAACTCGCCGTTGTCGTGGACGTGATGGACTCCGGCTTGGCCGCCGACCGACTCGAGCGTCGCCGCCGAGTAGCGGATCTCGCGGTACGCGATCACCTCCCGGTCGATATCGGTCTTCGTCACCGCCAGATACCGAGGCTCGTCCGCCGCTCCCCCGAGCAGCAACCGGAGTTCGTCGTCGCCGTTCGTGGACACGCCCGTACTAACCGCGGGGCGGCTGTACATTCCGACTCCCGGCACTAAGGCGTCGAACTCCCGGCCCGGACCTCGCCGGATTCCACTCCACTGGACGTCCTCAGCGCGGTTCTCGATCGCCGTCTCGTAGCCGCTCATGTGCTGGTCGCTCACGTGGTGTGAGGCGTTATACATGTACGGCGAGGCGAACAGCGTCAAAAGCGACAACACCAGTGCGACGGCCAGGAGGCCGAGCACGAACGGCTTGGCCGCGGTCAACCACCGTCCCGTCGGAATCAGCGCCCCGAGCCGATGGATCATGACGGCGCCGAGAACGGCGACGAACACCATCGCGAACCCGTAGTGTCTGAAAAAGAGGTGCGATATCGGGCCCATGAAATGCGCCAGGAAGAACGGACCGAGAACGAGGCCCGCGGACCCCAAGTAGGTGACGACGGACCGACCCGCTCGTTCTCCCTCCACGGACCGGTCGCTTCGATCGGTACCGACCAGGGGACTCCGGAGCGACACCACGACCGCGAGGAGCCCGAGCAGCGAGTACACCGCCGGTACGAGAAAGAGCTTCGCGAACAGCTCCAGGAGAGTCGCCTCGACCGACCGCGCCGAATCGACCTGCGTTCCGACGTTCCCCCCACCCGCCTGTGCCGCGCCGAAGATCGTATCGTACGTCGCCAAGAGAACCCGTTCACCGACGTTGAACACCTGGCCGAACTGGAGCACCCACGCCCCCCAACAGACGGCGAGGAGAACGAACACGCCGTAGACCGGACGGAGATCCGAGATGAACAGATCGTAGCGATTCCGGAGGGCCAGGTGTAACGCCACGAGAGTTCCGAGGAGGATGACGACGTTTAACGCCAGTTGCGGATGGATGAGGATCAGGACGGTTCCGAGGACCGCGAGCACGACGTTCCACACGCCGATGCGTCCCAGGATCGATCCCGTATCCGGCCTGCTCGTGAGGTGTTTCACCAGCGCGTAGAGGAACACCGGGAAGAACAGCATCGCCATCGAGTAGGAGTGGAAGTAGAGCCCGCTGCTGATCTGGTTCACCGGTAACACCATAAACGCGGAAAACGCCGCGATGACCGTCAGACGACGGTCCTCGAAGAGTGCCATCGCAACGAGCGGAACGAACACTACGTGGAGCACGAAGTACAGCGCCGCAAAGAGCAGCATTCCGCGTTCGATCGGAACTCCCATCGTATCGGTCAGCAGCGCGGTCGTGCTGTGTCCGCCCGGATAGAACACCTCGGTGAACCGCATCCGTCCCGCCATCAGTTCGGCAGCCCAGCCGAGGTGGGTCATCGAATCGGCGCGCCCGTAGAACCGGTAACTGCGAACGACGGGGAGAGAGCCGATCGCGACGGTCGTCAACGTTCCAAGTCCTACCGCTATCCCGGCGACCCCGTCGCGACACGACGCCAGCGTGACGACCGCCGCGGAGAGAAAGCCGATCGACACGCCGACCCAGAACGGCAGTGGCGTGCCGGCATAGATGGACACCTCATATCCCGTCGCCGGCGACCGCCACGCGACGACCGTGCCGACGGCCACGGCGACGAACCCGACGGCGAGGAGCAGCTTCCGCCATTCCTCGTTCGAACCGCCACGATCCGGCCCCGTATGTAGACTCATCAAGCACACCACGGGGTTCAACGACGATTGTTATCAGCGTCCTAATCGCATCGATGCGGCTCGGAAGGCGAACTCGTCTCGATTCGACGCGTATCGGATCCTTTGCCGCCGCCGGACGTCGAACCATCGAGGACCGAAACCGTCCGTGTTATCGTCTATATAGTAAATAGATTACCGACGGTCGTAGGTATAGCCCATGTTCCCGGACAGAACGGTCGTTCTCTCGCTGGATGCGGAACTGATCTGGGGGTTTCACGACCACGCCGAGATCCCGACGGAACGAGTCGAGCACGCGCGGGAGTCGTGGGTATATCTCCTCGAACTGTTCGACGAGTACGGTCTTCCGGCAACCTGGGCAGTCGTCGGACACCTGTTTCTCGACAGTTGTGACGGGGTTCACTCCGACTCGCCCGTCGGCGAAGACTGGTACTCGCGCGATCCGGGCGGCGAACTCGCACCCGATTCCGTGTGGTTCGGGCGGGATCTGATCGACGCCATCCGTGACAGTAAAGCCGATCACGACATCGGGTCACACTCGTTTTCTCACGTCGAGTTCGGTAGCAAACGGGTTTCGGAGGAGGTCGCCCGAGCAGAGCTCGAGCGGAGCGTCGAGGTCGCCGAGGAGTACGGTATCGATCTCGAGTCGTTCGTCTTTCCGAGAAACAAGGTAGGACACCGCGGTCTGCTGGCCGAGTACGGATTTTCGTGCTACAGAGGTCGTTCACCCGATCGGTGGTACGACACGGCACCGATCAGACCCCTCGGAAAACTCGCCACCTACGCGCTCGGCGCGTCGAGCCCGCCGATCGTTGACCCGAGAGTCGACGACTACGGCCTGGTAAACGTCCCGGCGTCGATGTATCTGTTCACCTTCGAGGGGTTCGTGAGGAAGGCCCTCGAAACCGTCGCCGGCGACCCCGTCGCCAGACAGGTCGAACTCGGTCTCGAACGGCTGAAAGAGGAGGATCGGGGGGTGTTCCACCTCTGGCTCCATCCGAACAACGTCACGACCGAGCAGGATCGGAGACGACTGGAACGGATCGTTTCGATGATCGCCGAGTACCGCGACCGGTACGACATCGACGTGATGCCGATGTCTCGGGTCGCAAACCGGGTGAGAACCAATGAGTGAGTACGAGGTCCGTGAGTACCAGCAGAGCGACAGGAGCGGGTTCCTCTCCCTGTACCAGACCGTTATGGGAGACGAGAAGAGCGGGGACTGGTTTGACTGGAAGTACGAAGGGAATCCGTACGTCGATCACGTGCCGATGATCGTTACCCTCGACGAGGGGACGATCGTCGGAGCAAGGCCACTGTTCGCACTGCCGATACGGCTCGGTGGAGAGCGAACGGTGGCGTTTCAACCCGGCGATGCGATGGTCCATCCGGACCATCGACGACGGGGACTGTTTTCACGCATGATGGAACGGATGATCGAGCGATACTCCGGAGAGTACCCGTTCTATTTCAGTTTTCCCAACGATCTATCGGGACCGGCACACATCAAACACGGGAGTCGGGTCGTCTCGAAGCGCTCGTCCTACTATCGGATCGAGGACCCGGCGAGCATAGCGGACGCACGGTCCGACCGAAGCGCGATTCGGCTCATGAGCGGACTCGCCACGCCGATCGTAAGCGCGTACTATGGCATTCGAGACCTCACTACGGCGGGAGAACGGGGCGTTACGGTTCGAACGGAATCGGAACCCCCCGCCGGAGAACTCGCGGCCATATATCGGACCGCGGTTCCCGAGGGGATCCACGCGGCTCGCGACGAACGGTTCTACCGGTGGCGCTTCGAGAACCCGGACTGGGAGTACGAGACCTACCTCGCCGACGGGAACGCCGGTCCTGTAGCGGCAATCGTCGCTGGGACCTCCGTCGGTTCCGACTCGACGACGACGAAGCTGACCGACGTCGTCCCGTTAGAGACGGCTCCGGAGCCCGTTCTCGTGACCTTACTCGACCGGATCCTGCGGGATCACTCCGAGACCGATCTGTTCGTCGCACCCCCCCAGGGGATCCCCTATTCGGTGCTGAGGAAGTTCGGGTTCCACGCGGACACCACCCCTCCGCTCCCGTACCTTACGTCTCAAACGACGCACGTCGTGCGAACGCTCACGGACAGATGGACACCGAAGGGCGTGGACATCACGAACGCGGACAACTGGCTGTTGACGTTCGTTGAGGAGGACACGAGTTAATAGATCACGTCTCGATTCCGTTGAAACGTACGGCATCTGGTGGGTTTTGGCTCGGTTGCGGTCAGTACAGACGAAGGAACAAGCGATCCGCGGTGCGGTGGCGCGCCTCCGAGTGGCCGCGTGGACGCGGCCACGAGGAGTCCGCGAGGGACGCGGCGAGCGGTGAAACCGCGAGCCGCGAGGCTGGGGAGGCGTGAGGTGCGGTTGTGGTGTGGTTCAGGGGGGACTCAAAGGGGCAGTCGCGAGGGCGAAGTCCGACGAAGCAAGCACCGAAAGGAGCGAACGGAGTGAGCGACTGAGGAGCACAGCGAGTCGCACGAATCCTCGCGACTGGGGCTTTGGCGGTATTCTTCCCAATCGAGTTCACCGCCCCAGCAACGATCCCATTCCAATCAGCCCGATCCCCATCGAAACAACCGTACTACAAGCACTTTTCAGTGACCGGTATATTCCGAGGAGAAGGTCCCCAATAATACCGCTTCATCGGAGCTGATCTATCGTATAGACGGAATCGGACGCTCGTTTCGACAACTGAGGCGTGCTCCGTTGGGCCGGTTACTGCCGAAACGCCCCTCAGTCGAGATGTCTCTCAGTCGAACGTCTCTCGATCGAGACGTCCCTCAGTGATGGTGGAGAGACGTCTCAGCGACCGCCCAGATACTCCGACAGCGCCAGACACATCCAGCCCTGACTCCAGCGGATGTAGGGCGTCTCGTCGGTTCTCATCCGCCCGATTCGACGGTAGAAGTACCCCTCGGAGTCGTACAGCCGGTCCAGCGTCCACGCGAGGACCGTACTGGCGAGCGCGGCATCGTCCGGGTCGTCTCGCCGAGTAAACGTGATGAGCGCCTGCGCGGCGGCATGGACGTCGTAGGGACGTGACTGGTCGTCCTCGAACTTCGGCGCACCGTCCGTCTCGAAGTGGTTCTCCCGGTGGAACTCCATTCCGCACTCGTACGCCTCTCGGGCGGGGTGGTCGGCGTCCTTCTCCCGAGCGTACCGGCTAAGGCTCTCGAGGACGAACCCGGTGTGGAAGTTGTCGTACCCGAGATGCGAGTCCGAGGCCGGGACCGAATAGTGCCACCCGCCAACCTCGGTCTGGGCGTCGACGACGAACGCGAACAACTCCCGCGCGCGGTCGAGAAACCGCTCCTCATCGAGTCGCCGACCCACTCGCCAGAGGAGGTCAGCCGCGAGAGCGTTCGCGTTGATCGCCACGTACGAGTCGTACGGCGTGTACGTGAGCACCTCGTAACCGTTGACGAACTCCGTCCCGATGTCTTCGAGGAGAAACGTGGCTGCGTCTCGAGCCACCTCGAGCGACCGATCGAAGCCCGTCAGGTCGTAGTGCCGGAGGAACGGTCGGGCACAGAACACGGTGACGACCCCGCAGGGGTGGGTCGCCGGGAGGTAGAACTTCGTCGAGTTCTGCCAGTCGAAGTTGTATCCCCACGACGAACGGTCGAATGCCGGCGACCTGTTGTCCGCGAGCCACTCCAGCAGCCGTTCCGCCTCTCGGAGCGCGGCGTCCCCGTCCGCCCGTTCGTCCTCGTCCGCTCGTTCGTACTCGTTCAGGTACGCACTGGCGAACAGACCGATCCCCTTCGGGTTCCGTTGCTCGGGGATGCCGAGGTACGGTCTGAGGTTCATCGGAAACTTCTGAACGCCGTGGATCGACAACAACCGGAGGAGCCAGTGCCGGGAGACGGCTGAAAGAACCGGACTGTTCAGTCCGTCGTACGGGTCATACCCGGCGTAGTCACGCTCGCGAGCCCAAGCGAGAGCGGTTCGACGGACGGCCGAGACGTCGTATCCCGCGACGACCGGTCCTCCTCGGACGCCGGCGTCGTCATCGGACTCCCGATCCGCTTCTTCGGGGAGATCGGGGTTCGGTCGTCTCCGGTCCGTCGCCACTGGAGGTTCCCATTCCGGCGCGGTCGCTCCGTCGGCAGCGTCGGTCCCGACCGCCGACCGCGTTCTCGATCGAAGGGTGTCGTCATCCGTGGTTCGGGCGTCCTGATCCATCCTGTCCACCCTCGGATCGGTTTCGGAAAGTTATGGGGCCGTTTCCATCACGTCACGTCGGGCCTCGATCGGGTCCTACGGAGCGTTCGCTCGGTCCGGCTTCAGGCCCAGTCGTTCGACCGGCTCGGATACGAGCCGAGCGCCGGGTTCTCAGGGTTCTCGATCAACGCGCGTACGAGCGAGGACGCCTCCTCTCGGACCTCGAAGCACCGGCTCCGATCCGGCGTCCGGTCCGTGGTACCGACGGACTCCAGATACGAGACCATCTCGTCGGGATCACGGGAGTGAACGATCATCCCCTCCTCGACCATCGATCGGTCGACCGACAGCAGCGGCCCGGGAAAGAAAGAGACGGCCGGCTTCCCCATACAGGCCGCCTCTCGGGCCATCGTTCCCGATCCGGTCAGGACCCCGTCCGAGTGCCAGGCGAGCTGTAGGCCATCGAGCGCACCGTCGGGGACGTACACGCGGTCTTCCGGGTAGGGATCCGCGTACGCACGATCCCCCTGTCTGCGCGGGAGGTAAACGACGTTCGTTCCCGTCGCATCGAGCGCCTCCAGCAGGTGGGGGACGAGCGATTGCCCTTCGTCGACGTATGCCGCACCCAGCGCCTCGGGACGGAGCACCACGAAGGTATCGAACGGCAGCCTCTCGGGAAACGTCTCGTCGGGCTCGAAGCTCGCGACGTAAACGTCCTCTTTGTAGCCGTCGTACGTGTGGATCCGTTCCGGGTCCGCACCCCACCGCGTCAGCTCCGAGGTCCGAAACGCCGACGGCACGACGTGGTGGGTGGCGGTCGACCTGAAGCGACAGAACGCCCGCTCGACGAGCGGTGCGTCAATGTATGCCGTGATGTCGTTATCGGTGAAGTGGATCGACGGGAGTCGCCGCGCTCGCGACGCCAGCACGCACATCGCGTTTCGAGCCGACAACGACACGTCTGCCGTCGGTGCCTGTACGGAAGCCTGGATCGTTCGAAGCGGAACCGCCGCCGTCCGCAAGGCGACGTTCTCGAAGTCGCGTCCCATCGTCTGGAAGTCGAATCCCGCCTCACGAGCCAGGTCGACGGTCTCGGTCTTCCGTCGGACGGTCGTTCGAAGCGTGACGTCCTCCATGTCGTCCAGTAACCCCGCAAAGAAGAACGGATGCGACGGGCTGATCAGATCGAGCCACGCCGTGACCTCGGTCATCTCGGATCCCACCGAGTCCCTCTTCCGTTCGCACCGATGGCGAGGACGCCGTTGGCCGGGTTCGATTCGGATCGACGCTTCGGGTCTCGAGAACGTTTTCTGTACATGATATGTCTCGTCTAATATACCGCAGGCGTGTCCCGACCCTGCGACAGTACTCGATTTGACTGCCCATACACACTTCGTTATGGACGGCCTCACGGATGCGGCCGAGACCGCTCGGAGCGTCCAGTCGTTCGGCTATTCGCCGTCAACCCAGACGTGAACCGTCCGGTAGGCGGTTTCAGGCTGCGGTTCGGTCGGCGGTTCGTCGCGGTACAGGAGGAATCGCAACCGGACGTCGTCACCCGTCATCGATCGGGTCACGCCGTAACTCTCGACGACGGTCTCGCCGGACTCCACGGCCACTGAGAACCCATCCGCGTCCTGAATATCCGTTACAGTACCGTCCTGAACCCGCTCGAAGCGGGCGACGACGTGGTACTCCGTGGATTCGCCCTCGTTGTTCTCGATGAGCACGGCCGTCTCGGTGCTCTCGCCCACCGCGAGGCCCTCGGGATAGCCATCAGTGACGAACTCGCCCCCCTCCTCGGTCCCGACGGCGAAGTCGGTGAACGTCGCACCGTTCTGCGGGACGGCAAAGCCGATACCGACGGCCCCGACGGCCAGCACCACGCTTCCAGCGAGCACGACGTTGACCACGGCGGTCCTCGTCGAATCGTCTTCCACCGCCATCGCCATCCCGTCGAACCATCGTACGATCGGGATCTCGAAGCGGTCACGCTCGAGCAACCGCGACCGCCGGACTCCTCCGAGGAGCGCCATAACGGCCGAGAAGACGGCGGTGACGACGACGATCGGGCCGGCGACCCGGCCGAGAACGAGGTCGAAACCGAACGCGAGAAGCGGAAGTAGTCCGGCGCTCAGTCCCACGGAGAGTGCGACACGTTCGATGAGACCGAGCCGGGAGACCTCGGTTTTCACGATCGACCCGTCTTCGGCGGGTCGTCCCGGGAACAGCACCGTGCTGAGGGTGAATCCGGGCAGGAACAGCAACATCGGCGTCAGGAGAACGATCCGGATCGGTGAGGGAAGTACGATCCACTGGAGCGGGACGACCGCCGCGGCGTATCCGAGGACCGCGATAACGTCCCACGAGAGTGTTCGTTTGGATGGGATTTCGATCATCTGTGAGGTCTGTTGTGCCGTCCCGCCTACACGCTCGTTCGAGAGATCCCTCGGTCGAGCGGACCGTCGAGGGATCGATGCCGATGCCGATTCGACTTCGATGCGGGATCTGAGGCCGGACACACGGCTCTTTCGTAGCCACGATAGGTCGACCGTGGG
The DNA here is from genome assembly GCF_900113615.1 of Halorubrum aquaticum. GTDB lineage: Archaea > Halobacteriota > Halobacteria > Halobacteriales > Haloferacaceae > Halorubrum > Halorubrum aquaticum. Next base: position 260,328 of record NZ_FOPZ01000002.1, on the reverse strand, counting down.
CTTCGTTAAGCGGTACCTTCACCCGGATCTCGGTCCGTCGCGTGACGGTACCCCTTCCGGGCTGACACGATCCGACGGTGTTCCGTCATCCGCTATCCGCCGACCGGTGACCTGCTCCCCCTACATCGAGCGTGTACACGTTCCGCGTCCGTTCTGCGACCCGATCCCAGTCGAACGCTTGAACGGTTTCGCGGTTTCGCCGTCCCATCCCTCGTAACTTCTCGCGATCGTCCACCGCCCGTCGAAGCGCAGTCCGGAGCCCTGCGGAGTCTCCGGGGTCGTACAGATATCCACCCTCGGATCCGATCAGTCCGGGGAGACACCCCATCAACGGCGCCACGACGGCGCGGCCGAACGTCATCGCCAGCACCGCGCTGCCGGAGGTGAGCACCGAGTCGAAGGGGAGCACCACCGCGTCCGCAGCGTACATGTACACCTGAATCTCGTCCTCGGGGACGTACTCGAGGACCGTGTGTACCCGGTCATCACCGGTGCTGGCCGCGCGCACGCGACTCGCCACGTCCTCGTTCCACGGGTTCCCGACGACGAGGAGCCGCGCGTCCCCGGGAACGCGCTCGAACGTCTCGATCAGTTCTGGGACGTTCTTGTAGGGTCGGATCAGTCCGAAGAAGGCCATGACGGGCACGTCGGGTGGAAGTTCGAGTCGCTCGCGGGCCGTCGACTGCGATACGTCGTTCTCGTAGACGCCCAGGAAGTTGCCGTGGGGAACGACACGGACACGATCCACGACACGTTCGGGAAGCCGGTACGTCTCTTCGACCGATTCGACCGCCTCCTCGCAGTGAACGACGATCCTATCCACGAGGCGCGCGACTGCGTGTCTGACCGCGAGTTCGCTGCGCGGGGTGACCCGCTCGTGGTCCAGGAGGTTGTGAACGGTCCAGACGATCCGGACCCCGAGCGCCCGCAACAGCACGAGTTCGAAGACGAGCCTCACGCCGAGCAGCACGGTGAACACGGCGGCAAACCGGCGTTCCGTGATGACGAAACGGTGGAGCCAGTGGAGATGGAGGACGTCCGGCACCCCGTGACGACGGACGCCCGCGAGGAGCGGAAACGCCCAGCCTGCATCCGTTGCCCCGACGTCGACGCCGCGGGCCTCTAACGCCGCGATCAGCTCGGACTGATACGGGTTCGATTCCCTGTAATCCGGGCACATCAACACCGTGATCCGGTCGTCGTCGGGATCAGTCATGCCACCGTCCGGCCGTGCTCTCGAAGGTCATACAGGCGAGGAGACCGACCACGGATATTGTTATGGGGTTTTGAACGTCGGCATCGCCGTTTTACACCGGGAGTCGCGTACTGATCCCGGACTCGACGGCAGGCCGGACGATGGACGGAACGGATCGAGCGGGCCGGTTTCGTTTAACGCCAGCCTACCCTTAACCGAACGTCCCGAAACGCCGGTATGGAGTTCCAACACGAACGCATCGATGATGACCCTCCCTGCGGTCGGCTCTCGTTCTGTCTCACGTCCGATCTCACCGGAAACGGGCGACCTGACGTGATCGTCGGCGGAATGGGCGCGAAGAAGGAGGTGAACGTACTCGGGAAACGGGTCATACTCAGGTACCTGCCGGTCGTCGGGACCGCGCTCAAGCGGCTGGAGTCCAACGTGTTCTGGTACGAGAATCCGGGTTGGGAGCGCCACGAGGTCGCACGGATTCCCGATCTCTCGGTCGGCGGATCGCTCGGCGACATCGACGGCGACGGGACGCCCGAGCTGGTGATCGGACAGAACGGCGAGACCGACCTCTACTGGTTCGACATCCCGCCGGACCCGCGGCAGACCTGGACCCAACACCTGATCACCGACGAGTTCCGGAAGTACCACGACACGGCGATCGCCGACATCGACGACGACGGCGACCCGGAGGTCGTCATCCTTTCACAGCAGAGCGAGACGGTCTGCTACTACGACGTTCCCGAAGACCCCGCCGTCTCTCCCTGGCCCGACGATCACCGGCACGTGATCGCCGAGGACCTGAACGTCGAAGGCGTCGCCGTGATCGACCTCGACGGCGATGGGACCACCGAACTCGTCGCCGGACCGAACGTGTTTCGTCGGAAGGGGTCCGGGGACGACTGGGACCGCGAACGCCTCGGCGACGACTGGCAGTGGACGCGGGTCGACGTCGCGGACCTCGACGGTGACGGCGACATCGAGATCGTCGTAACCGAGGGTGACCTCCCGTACCACGGTGACCGACGGGGACGGGTCGGAGTGTTCGATCCGCCGGACTGGTCCGTGACGACGCTCGACGACGGCCTGTCTAACCCACACACGATCCAGATCGCCGATTTCGACGGCGACGGCCGACCGGACCTGCTCGTCGCCGAAATGGGACTGGAGGGCGGGGAGATTCCACGGATGTTCGTCTACCGGAACGGAGACGAGGGGTTCGACCGCGTCGAGATCGACCGCGGAGTCGCGACTCACGAGGCGAAGACGGCCGACCTCACCGGCGACGGTTCGCTCGACATTGCCGGAAAGTCGTACGGTCCCGACTGTCACGTCGACGTCTGGTACCGCCGAGACTGAGCCTCGTAATGGAGTCGTGGAGACACACACCGTGTTTCCGGTGAAATGGGGTGATCGGTGGGGTGTGGGGATTCATCGGAAACGAGGTGTGGATCGGATCGAAGTTCAGCGGAGAGGAGATCGCCAAAGCACGAATCCACAAACAAAGCACGAATCCACAAACAAAGCACGAATCCAACGGAGAAGGAACCACGAGTCCGCTGGGATCACGAACGATCGAGGGTCCCACGGGTCCGGACGCGACTCGCATCGAACGCGGAATAGCCGTCGAGACGGGGCAACTCTCACCGCAGGACCGTACGAAACCCGAACCGAGCGCCGAGCGCAAGTACAGTGAGTACACTGACACCGGGGGCACACCATCACCGCGAGCACACCGATACAGCGAGCACCACAGAAACGGGTCGATCGTGAGAGAAAACGAGCAGACATCGAGCGGCATCGAGTAGATCTCGACTTTCTAGCAGTACGGGCGATGAAACACCACTACCAACGACAGCACCGACGTGAATAGGTCGAGCCTTCCGCTGAACGGTGGGTGACTACACAGTGTTCGTCTAATGACTACATCCGACTTACTGAGATTTTCTCAGCTACAGTATTTAATTACTTTGGAATAAAACCATGTTTCTTCAGAGTAGAGAGAAAGGAACTCGAGACGAGAGACCACCGACCCCCATTTCACCGGAAACACGGTGTGTCCCTCAATCGCTTCATCAACGCATTCGGATCACCGGATCGGATCGGATCCGAGGCGGTCCGTCGAAGGCTGCGCGGATCAGTACTCGACGTCAGTACTCGAATCGAGTAGGTAAACGAACGTCCGGACAGGAAGGAACGGTGATCTCAGGAGGAGTCATCGAACGGGTCGTGTACCTCGTATCGAACCCCGCGTTCTCGAAGCTGGGTCGTGTGACGCGAGAGTTCGTCGGTGGACACGAGGAGCAACACGTCCAATCCGCGGAGCGCGGCCTGTGGGACGGCGTCGACCGTCCCGAAGCGGATCTCCGGACGGATCCCGGCCCGCATCGCCAGCGCGTACGCCTCGGTACCGGCTATCGCGACGAACTCCCCGCCGTTCATACGCTCCGTGACGGCCTCGACTGACGGCGGCTCGCCCTCGGTCACGGCCGGAACGGGGATCACGGTCACGACGCCGGGATCGTACTCGACGACGCCCTCGAACTCGGTTACCCCGACCGCCTCCCCGGCGGACCCGCCCGAGACGACGACCCCGGTTGCCGATGTCCCTTCGACTGCCGTATCCCCGTCGACTGTCGTATCCCCGTCGACTGTCGTATTCTTCTCAGCGGTAGTCTCTCCTCCCCGACCGGCGATCGCGTGAAGGACGCCGTCGCGCATCGCCAGTCGAACCTCATCGCCCTCCGAAACCGGGTCGACGGCGATCGCGGCGTCGACGTCGACGCTCCCGAGGACGTCCTCGGATACACGAGAGACGAACTCCGAGAGCGCGTCCGTCCGCGTGATGAGCCAGTCGACGCCCTCCTTCGTCACCTCGTATCTCCCTCGCCCGCGTTTCTCCACGTACCCCCGCTCGACGAGTTCGCGAACGTAATCGCTCACCGCCTGTGAGGTGACTCCGAGAACGTCGGCGATCTCGCCCTGACTCACCGCCGGCTGACGAGCCGCGATCTCGACGAGCACTCGGTACTTGCTGGCGTCGCGCTTGTTATCGAGCACCCGTGGGGCGACGGTCCCCTCGTCGTCCATAGCAACGATAGTGGTGTTGAAAACAAGTATGTTTGGTGTTCGGGACGACCAGGACGATCCGGGGAAGGATCGCTCCCCTTACTCCTGTGCGTCGACGACGGCGACGCCGGCCAGGTTGACGATGTCCTTCACTTCGTCGCCGCGCTGGAGGACGTGGACCGGCTCGTCCATCCCGACCAGCATGGGGCCGATCGCCTCCGCACCGCCGAGCCGCTGGAGCAGCTTGTACCCGATGTTACCGGCCTCGAGGTTCGGGAACACGAGCACGTTCGCGGCCTCGTCGAGCTCGGAGAACTCGTAGGTCCCGTTGAGTATCTCGTCGACGACGGCGGTGTCCGCCTGCATCTCCCCGTCGACCGGGAAGTCGACCTCGGGGTCGTCATGGAGGAGCTCGACCGCCTCCCGGGGCTTTCGAGTCCCCTCGTTGTCGACGCTCCCGAAGTTCGAGTACGAGAGGACGGCCGCGCGCGGCTCGACGTTGAACCGACGGGCGAGGTCGGCGGTGTGGCGGGTGATCTCCGCGAGCGTCTCCCGATCGGGGTCCTGGTTGACGGTCGTGTCCGCACAGAACACCACCCGGTTCTTGAACGTCAGCATGTAGACGCCCGCGACGGTATCGGTATCGGCCGCCGAGCCGATCACCTGAAGCGGCGGTCGCAACGCCGACGGGTAGTGGTGGGTGAGTCCGGTCAACATCGCGTCCGCGTCGCCCGCCTTCACCATGACGCTCCCGAGGAAGTTCGTGTCCCGCCGAACGAGCTCGTTCGCCTCGCGTCGGGTGATCCCCTTCCGTTTCCGGAGTTCGTACAGCCGGTCCCCGTACGCGCTGACGTCCCGCTCGTCGGGGTCCACGATCTCCGGTTGGAACGAGAGCCCGAGGCCGTCCGCCGTACGAGCGATCTCCTCGGAGTCGCCGAGCAGCACCGGCTCGGCGATCCCCTGCTCCGAGAGTTGGTAGGCCGCCCGGATCATCTTCTCGTCGGTCCCCTCCGCGAGCGCGATCCGCTTCGGATCGCTTTTCGCCTTGTTCAACACGACCCGCATCATCTCGCGGGACTTCCCGAGACGTGCCTCGAGCCGCTCGCGGTACTGCTCGAGGTCGATCTCGGTCCGCGCCGACCCGGAGACCATGGCCGCCTGCGCGACCGCGGGCGCGACCTCGAAGAGCACGCGGGGATCGAGCGGTTTCGGAATGACGTAGTCGGGGCCGAACTGGAGCGGGTCGTCGCCGTACGCCTTCACGACCGCGTCCGGAACGTCCTTACGCGCCAGTTCCGCGAGCGCCTCCGCCGCCGCCCGCTTCATCTCCTCGTTGATCTCCGTCGCGCGCACGTCGAGCGCGCCGCGGAACAGGAACGGGAACCCGAGGACGTTGTTCACCATGTTCGGGTAGTCGGACCGCCCCGTCGCCATGATGACGGTGTCGTCACGGGCGGCCTTGGCGTCGTCGTAGGTGATCTCCGGGTCCGGGTTCGCCATCGCGAAGAGGATCGGGTCCGACGCCATCGAACGGACCATCTCCTGTGAGACGATCCCGCCGACCGAGAGCCCGACGAACACGTCGGCTCCCTCCATCGCGTCCGCGAGGTCGCCGCCCTCACCGTCGCTCGCGAACTCCCGTTTGTACTCGTTGACTTCGCCCGCGTCGGCCCGCTCCTGTGTGATGATGCCCGAGGAGTCACACATCGTGATGTTCTCGCGTTTCGCGCCGAGGGAGACGTAGAAGCGCGCGGTCGCGATCGCGGACGCGCCCGCGCCGGAGAAGACGATCTCGAGTTCGGAGAGGTCCTTGTCGGCGATGTCCGTGGCGTTCATCAGCGCCGCGCCGGAGATGATCGCGGTCCCGTGCTGGTCGTCGTGGAAGACGGGGACGTCCATCTCCTCGCGGAGGCGCTCCTCGATCTCGAAGCACTCGGGCGCCTTGATGTCCTCGAGGTTGATCCCGCCGAAGGTGGGCTCCATCGCGGAGACCGCGGTACAGAACGGGTCGACCTCCTCGATGTCCAGTTCGATGTCGAAGACGTCGATGTCGGCGAACCGCTTGAACAGGACGCCTTTCCCCTCCATGACCGGCTTCGACGCGGCCGCGCCGATGTCGCCGAGTCCGAGCACGGCCGACCCGTTCGAGACGACCGCCACCATGTTGCCCTTGGCCGTGTACTCGAAGACCGACTCCGGGTCGGCGGCGATGTCCCGACACGGTGCGGCGACCCCCGGAGAGTACGCCAGCGAGAGGTCTCGCTGGGTGTTCGTGGGCTTCGTCGTCGAGATCTCTATCTTCCCCGGCGGCTCCTGCCGGTGGTACTCGCGTGCGTCATCGTCCAGTCCCATGGTTACCCCCTTTCGGGAACGGAGTAAAAAGCTATCCGTACCCGTCGAAGCTTACGTTCGACGTTCGTCTAACCCACCGACACGATCGATCCGCTCGATCCTCGGACCCGTCTCCGTTTCCCAACCGGTCCCGCTTCCCGACCGGCCCCGCTTTCCTGACCGACCCCACTTCCCGACCGGCCCCGCTTTCCGTTTCCGCTCACGGGTCCTTCTCGAAGAGGTCACCGGATCGATCGGTCGAGTCACGGTCCTCGTCCGCGGAACCCCACAGGTCCGAGTCGTCCGCGTCCCTCGATTCACCGGATCCATTCGACCCGCCGGAACCGTCCGGCCCGCTACCGTTCCCCACACCACTCGACTCACCAGAACCACCAGAACCACCCGAACTACCTGAACCACCAGAACCACCCGACCCACCGGAACCACCCGGTCCGTCCGATCCGTTCGGATCGATCGCCGGGTCCAGCAGCGCGAGTTCCGGATCGATACCGCCCAGCGTCGAGACTTCGTAGGCGATCAGGTACGTCCGTGTGAGGACGCGGACCGGAAGCAGGAGGATCAGGAGCGCGATCAACGAGACGGCGACGACGACCACGAGCATCGCGACCCCGGCGGTCGTTCCGGTCACCGCGGAGAGCCCTCCCAGTAGCCCCCCGGCGATCAACACGGTGACGCCGGCGAACACCGCGACGAGGCCGCCGACGAAGAGGAAGACGAAGCTCTCGGCCACGGATATCCCGACACCCAGGAAGAAGTGGACGACGAGATACAGGAGGAACTCGACCCACGACCCGCGGAGCGTCGGCCAGAACCGAGTCCAGCCCGCGAGGACGCCCTCCTCACGGAGGACCATCACCGGGACGACGAACTCGTAGGTGAACCGGAGCACGAAGAGGACGACGATCGCGAGCAGCACCGCGAGCGCCACGAGCACCCCGGTCCCCCACGTCGGAAGCCCGGCGACCGCCGCCCCGAGCGCGTCCGCGGGGCCCCAGCCGACGGTCACCTCCGCCAACACGGCGACCACGACGGGGATCGCCATCGTCAGGCTGACCAGCGTCGAGAAGACGAACAGCCCGAGCGCCTGCCGAAGACGACCGACGAACGGCCGCCAGAGGCGGACCTCGTTCGTGCGTAACGCGTCGTAAAACACCAATCGCAGCGAGAGCGACGCGATCGAGATCGCGATCGCGACCACGACCACGACCGCGACGATCGCGACGAGGAGGTTCACGTCGGCCGCCTCGAGTCCGGAGAACTCGCCCTGGACGCCGTTCGGTCCGAAGAGCGGTTCCCCGTTCATACCTTCCGGAGCACTCGTCCCGCCCGATCCGTCCGCCCCGCTTCCCCCGTCCGAGCCACCGGGAGTTCCCGGACCGGTTATGAACTCGGGGTTCGGGAAGAACGGGACCGAGACGTTCGTCTGTACGCCACCTCCCATCAGGAGGACGAGGAGGGCGAGCTTCGCCCAGCGAACGAAGCTGAACGGGAACAGGAACCGACGGGTGGCCTCGACCGCGTCGTCCACGGCGTCGACGGCACTCCAACTCATGTCCGGCGTTTCTCGGGCCTCACATATATATCATCTTCACGGCGATCGAACGTGAGACTCGATCTCGATCCGACGCACGCGCCACCCACGATGGGGCCCCACACCCACGACGGGATCCCACACCCACGATGGGGCCCCACACCCACGACGGGATCCCACACCCACGACGAGTTCTCACACCGACGACGGGGTCCCGGGATCCCGACCCGCAGTACTTTACCGCGGAGGCGACGAACGGCAGGCAATGAAGGTCCGCGGCGAACGGGAGTGTCGCGACTGCGGGAGCCGCTGGTCGTACTACGAGACCGGAAGCGTCGAGTGTCCCGACTGCGGGAGCCTCAAGAGCGTCGGGACCGCCGATCGCGCGGTTCACACCGACGCGCCCGTCTCCCTCGAGTTGAGCCCCCACCGTACGCGGTTCGGCGAGGCGCGCGGGACCCTCCCCACGGAGGGCGTCGACGACCTGAAACGCGACCTCCGGGAGTACGTCCGCAGGCGAGGGTTCGTCCGCGGCGGAGAGCTCCGCCCGCTGGACTCGACGTACCTCGCGGCGCGCGAACTGCTCGAGGCGGTCGACGTCTACGACCGCCTCCGCGACCCGACCGACGCGGACCGGGAGTACCTCCTCGCGCTGCTCGCCGGTGCCGACGAGGGGGACCGACCGGCAGCGGCCGCGGTTCCGGAAGCCATGCGCGAAGCGAGGGGAACCGCCGCCGTTCGCGCCGTCGACGAGTACCGCGAGGACCTCGCGACGTTCCTCGAGGAGCTGGCGCGTGAGGGATCGGAACGCGATAGGGGATCGGAACGCGACGAGGGATCGGTGACGGTCTCCGACGCCGACGGCGACCCGGCGGAACGCGTCGCGCCGGCACGCGACGTCCTCGAACGCCTCCGCGACCGAGCGAAGCGCGTCGGGGCGCTCAACGGCGACGTCGGGCCGGAATCCGCGGACGCCCTCGTCGACGCGGCAAACGCCCTCGGCGACTACGTCCGGTCCGGGGAGACCGCGTCCCTCGACGGCGCTCGGGACCGGATCGACGAGATCGAGCCGTAGCGGATCGATGGGATCGAGCCGTAGCGGATCGACGAGATCGAGCCGTGGCGGATCGACGGGATCGAACCGTCCTCGGCGGTCGTTTCCACGTCCTCGCTCTCACGGCTGATACTCACGTGCGTACGTTCAAACGCTCGGCGTCGAAGCCCGGAACATGCCCGGCTTCGACGTCCACGAGCACCGACACGCCCTGAAACAGCTCCGGGACACCGGCGACACGAGCCTCTGGGAGAACCGGAAGGCGATCGCGTGCCCGGCCTGCGAGGAGCCCTTCGACCGACTCTTTACGACCCGTCGGTCCGCGACCCGGTTCCCCGAGAACGACGGGGCGCGCTTCTGTCTCGTGCGCGGGGATGACGCGATCCACGTGTTCCGGCACTGATCCACTGGCACACTCCGACACAGGTCCGATCAGTCCTCGCCGACGGGATCGATCTCGGGTGCGGGCTCCTCGATGTAGCGGTTCGCCCACGTGCCGCGTGAGAACCACGCGAGCCCGACGATCGCGCCGAGGACGTTTCCGAGCGCCATCCCGACCCAGATGCCGGTCTCGCCCCACCCCGCGACGAACACGAGGTACCCCACGCTGGCGACCCGACCGACCCAGAGCGTGAGGATCGATATCACCATCGCGGTCTTGGTGTTCCCGGCGCCGCGGAACGCCCCGAGGATCACCTGTGAGACGCCGATGAAGGCGAACTCCACCGACCGGATCCTGACGTACTCGACGGCGTACGAGACCGTCTCGGGCGCGTCGGGCACGTCGCCGAGGAAGACGGAGACTATCGGCTCGGTGAACGCCACCGCGAGCACGGCGACGAGGAACATCACGCCGGCCCCGGTCGTCGCGGCGACGCGAACGGCCCGGCTCGCGCGGTCCGCGCGGTCCGCACCGAGGTTCTGTCCGACCATCGTGTCGATGGCGCGGCCGAGTCCCATCGCCGGGAGGAACACCAGCGAGATGAGCCGGTTCCCGAGCCCGTAGGCGGCGACGACGGGCGGCGAGAAGGTGACCACCATCGCGGTGAGCGTGATCATCGCCATCGCGCTCGTCGTCTGCTCGACGCTGGAGGGGAGTCCCAGCCGGAATATCTCCTCGATGAACCCGAGGTCCGGCCGGAGGTCAGCGATCCCCACGGCGGGGCCGAGGTCGGTCGCGAACATCGCCCAGATCCCGATCCCCGTGGCGACTCCCCGAGCGAGGATCGTCGCCAGCGCGGCCCCCTCGATCCCGTACCCGGTGAAGCCGGTCGCCGCGAACAGCGACGCCTCGATCGCGACCGGGTCGAGTCCGACCGGATCGAGCGCCGCGACCCCCGGCAGCGACGCGAGCCAGCCGAACAGCGGGTTGTCGGCGAACCCGAAGATCAGGAACGGGTCGAGGAGGACGTTCAAGAGCACCGAGACGAACATCACCGCCATCGGAGTCCGGGTGTCGCCGTACCCCCGCATCAGCGCCGAGAAGACGAAGAAGCCGAACATCAGCGGGATCCCGAGGAAGATGATCTCCATGTAGTCGGCCGCGAGCGGGATCACGGTCGCCGCGGTCTCGGCGTCGCTCGGCAGCAACTCCAGGGCCGGGCGAGTGTAGAAGTAGCCGCCGATCCCGATGAACACCGACAGGACCGCCACCGTGAACATCGTCTGTCCGGCGACGAGCCCCGCCGAGTCGTCGCCCTTCGCTCCCGTGTACTGCGCGACGAGGATCGCGCCCGCGGTGGTGAACCCGCCGGCGACCGCGATGAGCAGGAAGATCAACGGGAACGCGAGGCTGATCGCGCCGACGGCCTCCGCCGAGAGCCGGCCGAGGTACAGCGTGTCGACGACGTTGTACGTCACCTGGAGCAGCTGGATGACGACTATGGGCCAGGCGAGCCGGAACAGCGGCCGGAGGAGGCTTCCCTCGGTGATGGAGTCCGCGGACGACCCGTCGTCGTCAGGGACGTCTCCGGGCGGGTTGGAGGGCTCGTCAGTCACTATGGAATAACCGGGGAGTCGACGTATCAGACTTCCGATCGGAGAACTTCGACCCTTTCAGGCCGTCTCACGGGCGTTCCTCTCCTTCCATCGGACCGGCGTTCGACTCCGAGCCGGAGTCCGGGTCCGACCCGGTTTCGACCCGGACGTCGGCCGTCGTATCGGGCTCGGAGGCTCCCTCGCGGACGCCGACCTCGGCGACGCCCGAGGTGTCGTCGAAGACGAGGTGGCGGTGGGGGTACGCCATCTCGATGCCCGTGTCCGCGAGCCGCTCGCGGATCCGGATGTTCACGTCCGACTGGACCTTTCCGAGCTTGTAGGGCTTTTTCACCCAGTAGCGGAGCCGCAACAGCACCCCGTCGTCGCCGAACTCGTGGATCCGACAGTCCGGGCTCGCGGTGTACCGGGCCACCCCGATCCGGATGTCCGGACCGCCGTCGATGACCGCCTCGCAGTCCCGGGCGGCGCGTTCGATGAGCCGGCGAGCCTCCGTCACGTCGCACTCGTAGGTGACGAGCACGTCGATGCTGCGGCGGGTCCGCTCGTCCTCCGCGGAGTAGTTGATCACGTCACGCTCGCGCATGGTCCCGTTCGGGACGACGAGGAAGGTGTTGTCGAGCGTGAAGATCTTCGTGTAGCGGATGGTGATGTCCTCGATGAACCCCTGGGTCCCGTCGTCCAACTCGACCATGTCGCCGATCTCGAACGGCTGGTCCGCGAGGATGAACACGCCATTGATGAAGTTCCCGACCAGCGGCGCGAGGATGATACCGACCACGGCGGAGAGGACGGCGGTCCCGATCAGGAGGTCGGTGAACTGGAACCCGACGACCCAGAGCCCGGTGAGGAACGAGGCCGTGATGGTGCCGACGCGAACGCCGCGGACGACGGTCTGTGCGACGCTCTGACGCGAGAACCGCCGGGCGACCGGGCGGCCGATGACTCGGACGATGACCCGTGCCAACAGCGCGCCCGCGGCGACCGAGAGGACGACGACGAGCAGCCGGACCCCGGGGATCGCGGCGAGCCACGAGGACCACTCGACGATCGGGGCGGCTCCCGCCGGTTGTGCCATACCTCAACCGCGTCGTCCATCCGAAAAAGCGTTTCCTCCCGGCCCCCGACGACGGCGTCAACCGATCCGGCGATCGTAGACGTACAGTCCGATCCCGAGACACAGCGCGACGACTCCGGCCGCCGCGACGCCCAGACCGACGACGAAGCCGGAGAATCCGGGACCGAAGTCGTCGACGTGACCGGTGACGTACACGCCGTAGAGCGTGTCACCCTTCCAGATCGGGGTCGGGAACCGGTCGACGTAGGGGGCGTCCGCCCTCGGCCGATGGCCCGGGTCCGCCTCCGTGGAGCCGTTCAACACGCCGTCCACGGTCCGGCGCTCGCCGTCGGAGAGGTCCTCGTATCGGGGTGCTTCCTCGGCGACGGCGTCGGCCACGGGAGCGAGCGAGACGGGTTCGGCGCGAACGCTCGATCCGTCCTCGGCGACGCGCAATCGGTAGTACCCCTCGGTGCCGTCGTCGGTGTCGTGGAGGAACGCGTACTCGTCGGCGATCGCCCGGAGGTCCGCGCGGGCACCTGCGTCCGACACCGTCGCCGAACCGGTCGCCATCGCCGACTCCAGCGCGCGGCGGGTGGCGTTGACCGACCGGTACTCGTCCGCGTGGCGCGCGGCGAGCCGATAGTCGCCGATCGCGACTTCGTCGCCGTACCGGTCGACGAACCGCTCCCGGTCGGATTCGTCCTCGAGATCGACCGGCTCGGCCGCGTATACCTGGGACGTCCGTGCCGGCGATGACGTGGCCTCCGCCGCCAGGCCGAGGTACTGCGGTGCCGGGAGGCACAACAGTCCGACGACGACGAGCAGGAGGGCTACTCGGCGACGGTCCATCGGCGGGAGCGTTCTCGCCTCGGTTGCAAGTGCTTTGTGGGGACCTGCCCCTTCGACGATCGAACTCGCGGGAGGGCCACGGTGGGTAGTACTAACACGTAGCCGGTCGAACTCCGACTCACCCATGCCTGACGCCGCCGATCGACCGAACGACGGGACCCGTCGTCCCCCCGACCGTCGTCCGACCTTCAACGTCACCCACGAGTCGACGCCCAGCGAGACGCTCATCGCGGGCTTCTCGGCGTACGGTCTCGCGGGGCTCACCGCCGTCGACTACCTGATCGAACGCCTCGAATTGGAGGTTCGGGGCCACGTCACTGCCGAGGGACTCCCCTCGATCACGCCGTTTCAGAAGGGTCGGCCGCGCCACCCGACCCGACTGTACTCCGCGGACGACGTGGACGTGACGGTCCTCGTCTCCGAGCAGTTCGTCCCCTCGGTCCTCGGCGAGTCGCTCGCGACGTCGGTCCTCGAGTGGACGGCCGCGAACGACGTCGACGAGGTCGCCGTCCTCTCGGGGGTGCCGATCCCGCACGGTCCCGACGCCCACCGGACGTTCTACGTCGCGACGGACGACTACCGCGAGACGCGGCTCACGGACGCGGACGTCCCGCCGATGGAGTCCGGATTCCTCGACGGCGTGAACGCCGCGCTGCTCGAGCGCGGCATGGAGTCCCCGCTCGGGGTCGGCCTGTTCGTCACGCCGGTCCACGCGCAGGCACCCGACGTGGAGGCGGCAGTCAGGCTCGTCGAGACGGTGACCGACCTCTACGACCTCGACGTCGACGCCGGTCCTCTCGAGACGTTCGCGGCCGAGATCCGTCGCCACTACGAGGACCTCGCCGAGCGGATCGAGGAGCGCGAGCCGGAGGGTACCTACGACCGGATGTACATGTAACCCGTCCCACGCGTCGTCGCCGACGTATCCGCCTCTAGAATCGGGTACAACTCATCTCATAGTAAAAAGCTATACCGGATGCGACCGTCGGACCGGACATGGCAGACGATCTCCGGGCGACGCTCGATCACGTCGGGGACCGGTTCAACCTGGGAGAGTACGAGATCGACGCGTACCTCGCGGTGTTGGAACACGGCGAGTTGACGGCGAGCGACATCGCCGACCGGACCGACATCCCGCAGCCGCGGGTGTACGACACGGTACGGAGCCTCGCCGACCGCGGGCTCGTCGAGCTCCGCGAGTCGCGTCCGATGAAGATCGTGGCGGTCGATCCGGACGACGCGTTCGACGAGCTCCGTTCGTCGTTCACGGAGATGGTCGACGAGCTCGAGGCCCGATACACCGCGCCGACCCGCGAGACCGAGGCGGTGTCGCTCGTGAAGTCCCGCTCGACGATCCTGCGCTATCTCGAGGAGGTGATACACGGCGCGGAGTACGAACTCGCCGTCTCGCTCACCCCCGACCTCCTCCGCCGGTTCCGCGAGGAGCTGAAACGGAAGGTCGAAAACGGCGTCAGCGTCGAACTCCTCGTGACGCCGGCCTCCCGTGCGCCCGACCCCGAGGAGTTCGACTACCTCGAGGTCGCGACCATCGCACGCTCGCGACGGGGGATCACCACGCCGGTCCTCGCGGTCGGCGACGGGGAGTACTCCGTGTACGCGACCCAGGACGCCCTGCGCGACGACCGCGAGCGGTACGGCGTCATCTTCAACCGCTCCGCGCTCGGCTTCCTCGTCTCCGGGTTCTTCGGGACGGTCCTGTGGACGACCGCGGAGACCCTCGCCTCGAACGGGAAGGCCCGACCCTTCCCGCGCCGGTACGCCTCGATCCGTCGGGCGGTCAAGGACGTCCGCGAGTTCGACGGCGACGACTTCTACGCGACGGTCGAGGGTCGCGACATCGAGACGGGCAGGTCGGTCACGGTCCGCGGGCGGGTGGTCGACGTCGCGTTCGAGGACACCGAAGAGGTCGCCTCGCTCGTCGTCGAGACCGACGACGGTCCGGTCGAGATCGGCGGCCGCGTCGCCGCGCTGGAGGACGTGGAGGGACAGGTGATCGTCATCGGTCGCGAGGAGCCGCCCGAGATCTGATCGGTCCCGTCTCGAACGCACGGAAGGTCACGGCGTCCGGAACCGCGCGTCGGACCCCGGTTTCACGCCGGAAGGACGCCGCCGATCGCTGCCGGGAGGAGCTCGGCCGCGACGTACACCGCCGCGTAGCCGACCAGCGCGGCCGTGATCCCGGCGAGCGCGGTGAACGTGACCGCGAGCGCCGACGGCGGGACGGCGACCCGGCGGCGTAATCCGTCCAGACTCGGAGCCGAGAGGCCGGAAGCGAGCGTTCGCGATCCCGCCGTCTCCGGCACCCACGTTCGCCACTCCGTCGTCCCGGGCATCCACGTTCGCAGTCCCGCCGGACCGGGCGCGACGGACAACCCGCCGCAGACGACGCCGACGGCGAGGATCGAGAACACGAAGTGATACGACACCTCGAGCGTCGGCGGCGCCATGAGGACGGCGGCGACGCCGTAGGCCAGCCCGGCGGCGGCGCGCGGGTCGATCGCGTCCCGCCACGACCGGTCGGTCACGGTCGCGACCGCGACCGCCGCGAGCCAGATGACGGCCAGCTCGAGCGCGAACGCGCCGAGGAGGTGGACCGTCGGGTCGCCGTGGAGCAGCACCCGTCCGTCGAGGAGACGAGCGCCGAACGGATAGAACAGTTTCGGGGGTTCGCCGGTGACCAGATCGCCCCACGGATGCGAGAGCAGTCCGAAGACGGCCGCGACCGCGACGGCCCGTCCGGAGAGGTCGGTCCGGAGCCGACCGAGCGTCGCGAGCGCGAGCCCGCCGACCGCGAACGCCCCGAGGACGACCAGTCCGAGCGTGCCGTTCTGTGCCGAACCGACCCCGACGAGCGCGGCCAGAGCGGCGATCGAGAGGACGGAGCCGACCGCTCGGATCGAGGGTCGACGGTCCCACACGACCGCCCAGAGGCCGAACGCGCCGCCCGCGAGAAGCGAGACGACGAGCGAGTGGGTCAGCGCGCGGTGGACCTCGCGGGTGGCGTCCCAGAGGGTGCTCGGTCGGGTCAGCGAGGCCGCGGTGAGGCTCCCGAGGTCGATCGCGACCGCCGCGTACGCCATGTCGACGTCGGGGAGGGCCGCGAACGCCCCCGCGACCGCCCCGAGCGCCAGCGCGCGATCGGCCGACCAGCCCAGCCGGTCCGCGAGGAGGGTCGCGAGGGCGAACGCGAGCAGCGCGTGGCCGATGAACACGTCGGCGGGAATACGACCGCGAGGGAGATAAACGGCTCGCAGGTTCGGTGTGACCCATCCACACGCCGTCGTGCGAGCGTGTCTCATCCGGTACCCACTTACCGACGCGCGCGACAGGGGACGGTATGGACGTTCACGTCACTCGATCCGCGGTCGGAGGAACGGCCCGCGCACCGCCCTCGAAGAGCTACACCCACCGGGCGCTGCTCGCGGCGGGGTACAGCGCCGGCGCGACGGTGGCCTCCCCGCTCGTCTCCGCGGACACGCGCGCGACCGCCCGCGCCGTGACCGCCTTCGGCGGCTCCGTCGAGCCCGTACCCGACGAGTGGGAGTCCGACCAGGACGCGCTCGACGTCGACGGCTTCGACGGCCGGCCCGCGGTCCCAGACGACGTCATCGACTGCGGGAACTCGGGGACGACGACCCGCCTCGTGACCGGGACCGCCGCGCTCGCCGACGGTGGCACCGTCCTCACCGGCGACTCGTCGCTCAGATCGCGCCCGCAGGGGCCGCTGCTCGAGGCGCTCGACGATCTCGGCGTTCGCGCCGAATCGACCCGCGGCAACGGGCAGGCCCCTCTCGTCGTCTTCGGGCCGCTCTCGGGCGGCGAGGTGGCGATCCCCGGCGACGTCTCCTCGCAGTACGTCACCGCCCTGCTGATGGCCGGCGCGGTCACCGGCGACGGGATCGAGGTGTCGCTGACGACGGAACTCAAGTCCGCCCCCTACGTCGACATCACGCTCGAACTGCTGGCCGACTTCGGGATCGACGCCGAACCCGTCGGCAGCGAGACCGCCGACGGCGCCGAGGGCTTCGTCGTCCCCGGCGGACAGACCTACGCCCCCGAGGACGGCCGGTACGCGGTTCCGGGGGACTTCTCGTCGATCTCGTACCTCGTCGCCGCGGGGGCGGTCGCGGCCGATCCCGACGGCGCCGTCCGGATCGAGGGGGCGCGACCGAGCGCGCAGGGGGACGCCGCCATCGTCGATGTCGCGGACCGGATGGGCGCGGCGATCGACTGGGACCGCGAGGCGGGCGTCATCACGGTCAAGCGCTCCACGCTCTCGGGCGTCGAGGTCGACGTCGGCGACACGCCGGACCTGCTCCCGACGATCGCGACGCTCGGGGCGGTCGCTGACGGCGACACGCGGATCACCAACTGCGAGCACGTCCGCTACAAGGAGACCGACCGGGTGGCCGCGATGGCCGAGGAGCTGGAGCGGCTCGGCGCGGAGACCACCGAGGAGCCCGACGTCCTCACGGTCCACGGCTCGGAGAGCGACCTCCGCGGCGCGACCGTCGACGGCCGGGCGGACCACCGGATCGTGATGGCGCTCGCGGTCGCCGCGCTCGCCGCCGAGGGGACGACGACGATCCGCGGGGGCGAACACGTGGACGTCTCGTTCCCGACCTTCTTCGAGACGATGGCGGACCTCGGCGCGACGGTCGACCGAACGGAGTGACCTGATCGGGACCCGAACGACCGCCTACCCGTCGGCCGCGGGCAACCGCACCGTGACGACGCCGCCCTTCCCGTCGGACCGGTCCCCGATCGAGAGGCTCCCGTCGTAGTGTTCGATCACCCACTTGGCGAGCCACAGCCCGAGCCCGCTGCTGTGTTGGAGCTGCGTCTCCGTCCGGTCCTCGTTGATGAGCGCCATCTCGTCGTCGGGGAACCCGTCGCCGTCGTCGAGGATCTCCACTCGAACCGCGCCGTCGGTCCGGGTTCCGCGGAGGGTGACGCTCGGCGGGTCCCCGCCGTACCGGAAGGCGTTGTCGATCAGTTCACCGAGGGCCGTGTCGAGGTGCTCACCCGCCCTCGCGGTACAGGTCGGATCGATGTCCGTCTCGAGGGTTCCGTCGGGGTACTCCTCCTCCCACTCGGCGCGCTCGTCGTCGACGACCGTCGCGAGGTCGACCGGTCGCCGGTCGTTCTCGCCCTCGAGGAGGTCGTCGAAGACGCGGATCTGCGACTGCGTGTTCCCGAGGTCCGATCCGATCTCCGTGATCCGCCGACCGAGGTCGAGTCCGTGGTCCGGTCCACGTTCGTCGCCCGCCTCGTCTCCGCCGTCCGCCGAGAGCTGTTCGCCGTAGCCGATCAGGAGCTGGGCGGCGTGTCGCAGGTCGTGACGAACGAACCGGTTCATCACGGCCGCCTTCTGGCGCTGTTTCACGAGTCGCCGGGCGCGGATCCGCCGCACGTCGTTGAAGCCGATCAGGACGTGCGCGAACGCGCTGACGGCCACGACGATGGCCCCGGAGACGAGCGGCTCCACCACGTTCCCGCCGCCCGCGACCTGGAAGGAGTACACCAACACCAGAACGGCACTCGTCGCGACGACGCCGAGCGCGTTCCACCCGGCGATCCGGAGCAGGTGTCGCGACTCGACGTCGGCGCGGTACCCGATCGGTCCGGTGAGCGTGAAGGCGACGCCGAAGAGGAGCGTCACGCCCGTGACGACCGCGTCGACGACCCCTGTCGTGCCGGTCGTGAACCCGCGGACCGCGATCGCCGCCAGCCCCACGCCGGTGAAGCTGATGACGAGCGCCCCGGTGAGACGGCTCGTGTCCATGGTCTCCCTGTCACCGAGTCACACACATAATCGTGATGGATCGGATCGTTTCGGAACCTCGAAACGATCCGCGGGGCCGTCGCCTAGATCACGCGCTTGCCGAAGGCGCTGGCGGCCAGTTCCGTCGCGAGCTCCGCCGTCTCGTTGTGCTGGTCGAGCGTCGGGTTCACCTCGACGAGCTCCATCGACCGGAGACAGTCCGCGTCGTCGACGATCTCCATCGCGCTGTGGGCCTCGCGGTAGGTGACCCCGCCGCGAACCGGCGTCCCTACGCCCGGCGCCTCCTTGGGGTCGAGCCAGTCGAGGTCGAGGCTGACGTGGACGCCGTCGACGCCCGCCGAGGCGGCCGCGAGCGCGTCCTCGGTCACGTCCGTGATCCCCCGCTCGTCGATGTCCGACATCGTGTAGGCGGTGAATCCGTGTTCGCGCAACAGCTCGACCTCGGCGCCGTCGACCGACCGAAGCCCGACGAGCGCGACGTTCTCCGGGTCGAGTCCCGACGCGTTCGCCCACTCGGTGTCCGCGAACTCGCCGATCCCGAGCGCCGCCGCGAGCGGCATCCCGTGGACGTTGCCCGAGGGCGTCGTCGAGGGGGTGTTGAGGTCGGCGTGGGCGTCGAACCACACCGCGCCGACGTCGGCGTTGCGGGCGGCGCCCACGAGCGACCCGATCGCGATCGAGTGGTCGCCGCCGAGCGCCAGCGGGACCGCCCCCTCCGCGAGGGTCCCGTCCACCTCGTCGGCGAGCCGCCGGCAGACGTCGGCGACCTCGTGGAGGAACTTCGCGTCGCCCTCCGCCGGCGCGTCGGTGTCCGGGTCCCGCTCCTCGGCGCGGGGGACGGGAAGGTCCCCCGCGTCGACGACGTCGACCCCCGCGTTCGCCAGCTCGTCGGCCAACCCGCCGTAGCGGATCGCCGACGGGCCCATGTCGACCCCGCGTCGGTTGGCTCCGTAGTCGGTCGGCGCGCCGATGATTCTGACTCTCGTCATACCGGTAGGGGGACTCCCCACCGCTTGAAAGGTGTGGGTTCGCGAAGCGCCGGATCCGTCACGGTTTCGTCGTCGACGCCGAACGAACGCACATGGGAGGAAACGACGCGGGGGAGAACGACGCGGACGGGAACGACGCCGACGGAGGCGGCCGCGAGCCGGGGCCGGTCGATCCGGAGGAGATCGGCCCGGCCGGAGCGATGATCGCCGTCGCGTTCACGGGGTCGGTGATCGCATTCGTCGGGTTCGGACTGTTGGTTCTCCTCGGCGACGTCGGACTCGTTCTCGCCGGGGTCGGGCTCCTCGTCGTGCTCGCGAGTCCCGCGGCGTATCTGCGGTACCGGCAGCTCTACCGGTGAACGACGGCGAACGCGAGGGTCGTGGTCCGCCACGGTCGATCCGTTTATAAGTGACTTCCATCGCCTTTATGCGGGGCCGCCATGTACTCGGATCCATGTCATCGATCGAACTCACGTCGAGCCAGAAAAGCATCCTCTCGGCGCTCATCAACCTCTACGGTGAGGAGGAGGACGCCGTCAAGGGGGAAGCGATCGCCGAGGAGGTCGACCGGAACCCGGGGACCATCCGGAACCAGATGCAGAGCCTGAAGGCGCTCCAGCTCGTCGAGGGCGTTCCCGGCCCGAAGGGCGGGTACAAGCCCACGTCGAACGCCTACGAGGCGCTCGACATCCAGCGGATGGACGAGCCCGCACACGTCCCGATCAAACACGAGGGCGAGACCGTCGAGGGCGTGAACGTCGACGGCATCGACCTCTCGAGCGTCCACCACCCCGAACTCTGCCGAGCGGAGATCCACGTCCAGGGGTCGGTACGTGACTTCCACGAGGGCGACTCCGTGACGGTCGGTCCCACGCCCCTCTCGAAGCTGCTCATCGACGGCACCGTCGACGGGAAAGACGACACCGCGAACGTCCTCATCCTCCGGATCGACGACATGCACGCGCCCGCGGGAGAAGCCGCGCACTGACACAGCGGGAGGAGCCACTGAGGGGTGCGACCGACACGGATGGTCGTGAATTCGTTTTCGTGCTCGCTATCCGAGAGCGACGCGGCTCGGCGTCGATGAGTGGAGGATCGAGGATCTGGTTCCTGCGGGGTCCCGTTTTCAGACGCGGCATCGAGTGAAACTGCCGGTCGCTGAATAGTGCTTGTAGGACGGTTGTTTCGATGGGGACCGGGCTGATAGGAATGGGATCGTTGCTGGCGCGGTGAACACCGCCAAAGCCCCAGTCGTGAGGACGCCGCACGCTCGCTGTGGTCCTCGGTCGCTCACTGTGTTCGCTCCCTGCGGTCCTTACGTCGCGTGCGGCGTCCTCACGACTGCCCCTTTGAATCCCTCCCCGTACCACGACCGCACCGCACCTCACGCCTCCCCAGCCTCGCGGTTCGCACTCTCCGAGTGCTCACCGCATCCCTCGCGGGCTCCTCGCGCCCCTCCGGGGCACTCGGAGGCGCGCCACCGAATCGGTCATTACTTCGACTGTAGTGAGCATCCACGAGCGAAGCGAGCGGTTCACCGACGGAGCCGTCGAAGACGGCGGAGTCGGCTTTTTCCCTCCAGGTTTTTCGAGGAGGGGTTCTCGAAGTGAACGCAGTGAGCGCCGGGAACCCGACGAGAAAAAGGTGGTCTTACATGTCGCCGAACGCGCTCACGCCGCGTCCGGTCGAGGAGACCTTCGCGATCCAGCGCGAGGCGATCGCCTTCTTCAGGAGCTTCGCCGGGGTGCCGCCGAACGTCTTGATCGGCATCCCGACCACGTCGTGAGCGACCGCCTCCTCACCGACGGAGACCACGGTCCCCTTGTCCTCGTGTTGCCACGACTGGAGCGGCGCGCCGCGGGCGGCCCGAGCGAGGTTCTCGCCGGCGATCTCCGCGGCCTGCCAGGCGGCCTGCGCGGTCGGCGGCGCGACGTCGTCGCCGCCCTGGTCGATCAGGGCGGTGTCGCCGATGGCGAACACGCGGTCGTCGCTCGTGGTGAAGTCGGACTCCGCGAACACGCGGTTCGAGCGGTCGTCCTTCTCGATCTCGACCGCGTCGAGCTCCTCCTGGCCGGTGATCCCGCCGGTCCAGATCAACACGTCGTAGGCCAGTTCCTCGGGCTCCTCGTCGTCGCCGCCGCCGAGGTACACCGCGTCCTCGTCGGCCTTCGAGATGAAGTCGCCGGTGAGGATCTCCACGTCGGCGTCCTCGAGCCGCTGGCGGAGCGCGCCCTGGACCTGCGGGTCGTTGCCGGGGAAGACCTCGTCGAGCCCCTCGACGAGCTTGACGTCTATGGGGGCGCGGTGCTTGTCGCGGTACTCCGCGATCTCGCCGGCGGTCTGGATCCCCGAGAGGCCCGCGCCGCCGACGATGACGGTGGCGGGCTCCGACCGGGTCGCGTTCCCGGCCGCCTCGCGGACGTCCTCGTGGATCGCCCGAGCGTCGTCGAGGCTCTTGAGCTGATGGGCGTGTTCCTTCAGGCCGTCGATGCCGAAGAAGGCGGTCGTGGAGCCGATCGCCAGAAGCAGGTAGTCGTACTCGACGGTCTCCTCGCCGTCGGTCTCGACCACCTGCTCGTCGGTGTCGACGTCGACGACGCGATCCTTGAGGAACTCGCCGTCCTCGGACATGATCTCGCCGACGGGGATGGTGATGCTGTCCTCGACGGCGGGGTTCCGGATCGCGCGGTGGACCTCGTGTAACACGAGGTGGTAGTCGTGTTCCGAGATCCAGGTGAGCTCCGCCTCGCCCTCGCCGACCTCGTCTTCGAACGCCTTCACTGCCCCGGCACCGGCGTAGCCGGAGCCGACGACGACGACCTGAGTTGTCATGGGTGCCGATCCGCGGTCCGCGGGTAAAGACGCTTTGGAACCGCACTCACACGGAGCCGACACGTTTGGAGCCGCTCTCGCGTGGAGCCGCCGCGGGATCGTCGACGCGTCCGCTCCGCCGCCCGCTCAGATCGAGAGCCCGGCGTGCCAGCGATCGACGCCGGCCTCCCGTTTGATCTCGTCCATGCGCGCGAGCAGCTTCACGGCGAGGCTCGCGGTCTCGGCTGCCCGCGACTCGCCCTCGGTCCGGAACTCGCCGGTGACGCGGTTCGCGTACACCGAACAGACCGCGCCCGCGCGCAGGCCGTACACGTTCGCGATCGTGAGGATCGCCGACGCCTCCATCTCGATGTTCTTCACGTTCGCGTCCCGGAGCGCCGCGACCAGTTCGTCGGAGCCGGCCGCCTCGAACCCCTCGAACCCCGGACGGCCCTGTCCGGCGTAAAACGAGTCGGCACTCATCGTGATCCCGGCGTGGTAGTCGTAGCCGAGCCGTTCGGCGGCGGCGACGAGCGCGGAGACGACCTCGCCGTCCGCGGTCGCCGGGTAGTCCTCGCGGACGTACTCGTCGCTCGTCCCCTCCTGGCGGACCGCGCCGGTCGTGATCACCAGGTCGCCGACGTCCATGCCCGGCTGGATGGCGCCGCAGGAGCCGACCCGGACGAACGTGTCGACGCCGACGCGCGTCAGTTCCTCGACGGCGATGGCCGCGGAAGGGGACCCGATGCCGGTGGAGGTGACGGAGATCGGCGCCCCGTCGTAGGTCCCGGTCGCGGTGCGGTACTCGCGGTGGGAGGCGACCTCCTCGTGGTCGTCCCACAGGGAGGTGATCTTGTCGACCCGCTCGGGGTTTCCGGGGAGCAGCACGGCGTCGGCGACGTCGCCCGCGCCGACCTCGAGGTGGTACTGGACCTCGTCGTTCGGATCCTCGCTGTCGCCGGCGGCTTCCGCGTCACGCTCGTCGGTCATGTCCCCGACCTTCGACGAGGCGTTTAAAAGTAGTTCCGCCTCGGTCCGAGAGCGGCTGACGGCTCCGCGTTCACGGCGTCCGCGCGTCGTCGAGCGTTCCCTCGCTGATCGTGTTCGGGAGCAGTTCGCCGAGGGTGTACTCGCTCGTCCCGTCGTCGCCCTCGTCACAGACGACGGGGAGGTCGTCGCTCGCGAACTCGGCGAGGCTCTGTCGGCACATCCCACAGGGCGTGACGCCGTCGCGCACGCCGGAGGAGACGGCGAGCCGATCGAACTCGCGGTGGCCGTTCTTCACCGCCTCGGCGAGCGCGACCTCCTCGGCGTGGAGGCTGTTGGAGTAGTTGGCGTTCTCGATGTTACAGCCGGTGTAAACCGTGCCGTCGGCGGTTCGGAGCGCGGCGCCGACGCGGTACTCGGAGTACGGAACGTGGGCGTCGTCGAGCGCGTCGCGGGCGGCCTCGATGAGGTCCATGCCCCTCACTCGACCGGCGGACCGATAAGCGGCCGGGTCGCGGTTCGAAGCGGTCGGGGACGGTCCGAGCCGATCACCGGCCGGTGTCGTACTTGTAGGTGGCCGACTCCGGGTCGATCCCGAAGTCCTCGGCGGATTCGGTCGACTCATCGGCGTCGGGTTCGTCCGCAGGCCCGCCGCCGGCGTCGGCGTTCTTGAAGACCTCCCGCAGCCGCTCCGGCATCTCGAAGTCGTCGACGTCGGCGTGGAGGCCGACCACGCCGCCGCCGAGGAACTCGCGCTTCTCCTCGAGCCGGTCGGACAGCGCCGCCGGGAGGTCGTCGGTGTCGACCTCCTCGAAGCCGAACTGCGTCAGGTACTCGGGCTGGTCGGTGAGCACGTACACCGTCTCGAACCCCTCGGCGGCCGCGGTGTCGACGAGCCGCTCGACGACGTGTGCCCCGACGCCCCGGCCCCGCCACTCCGGAAGGACGCCGATCCCGGTGAGTTCGATCCGTTCCGCGTCGTCGCCCCGGTGGAGCCGAAGCCGCCCGAATCCGGCCCGATCGCCGGTCTCCTCGTCGACCGCGATCACGTAGTCCCGTGACCGGAAGGCGACGTCGTCGAGCCCCAGCCGCTCGATCGCGTCCAGTAACCACGCCTCGTCACGGTTCTTGGCGTCGCGGACGTACATACGCCGTCCTACGAGGCCGAGGATAAAAACGGTTCGCCGGTCGCGGTGGAGCGGCCGCCCTCGCGAACGGATTCGACCGCGAGATAGGTACTAATTATTATATGAACGGCGAAAGGGCGCCGATCTGGCGGTCGGAATTCGGCGTGATCCGCCGTCAGTAAAGAAACGAAGCGAGGCGAACGGGGTCCCTGATGACACGGATCCGTCCGAACATTCATAAGATAAAATATGTTTACATCGATCGATACGAGATCGGCACTCGACGGATTTCAAATGAAATTACGGGAGAATTCGTCTGATATGAAAGAGTGATGAACGATATCAAAGACATTTCATCCAGTATCGCCCGGTTTCGGCCGAGACAGCAACTCATTAATAAGTAAATTTATAATGGAGGATGCGAGACTACTGGATACATCCATGACAGATAGACGGACGAAAGTCGACGAGTCGGCGGAAGTGAATCGTCGGATGCTCCTCGCGTCCGGCGGCGCGCTCGCGACGGGAACGGTCTTCGCCGGATGTCTCGGCGGCGGAGGCGGCGGAAGCGACGACGGCGGCGACGGCGGGTCGACCACGCAGGTCGCGATCATCTCGAGCCCGGCCGGGTTCGACGACAACGCGTTCAACGACAACGCGGTTCAGGGACTCGAGCAGGCGTCCGAGGACCTCGACCTCGAGTACACGACGGTCGAGGAGACCGAGGAAGCACAGTACGAGTCCGTCCAGGCCGACGTGGCCGAGAGCGGCTACGACCTCATCATCTGCGTCGGCGACAACCACACCGACCCGCTGACGACGAACGCCGGGGAGTATCCCGACCAGAACTGGATGCTCATCAACAACGTCGTCGAGGACGCCGACAACGTCTCGGGCTGGATCGAGATGAACAACGAGATGTCGTTCCTCGCGGGCGTCGCCGCGGGCGTGATGACCCAGGAGGACTTCGAGTACGAGGGCAGCTCCACCGACCCCGACGGGTCGACGGTCGGCTTCGTCGGCGGCGAGGACATCCCGCTCATCAACGCGTTCGAGCAGTCCTACATCGAGGGCGTCGAATGGGTCGACGACGGCATCGAGGTCCTCACCGGCTACGGCGGGAGCTTCTCGGACACGGGCGCGGCCAACGACGTCGCGTCCTCGCAGATCGACGACGGCGCCGACATCGTCTGGCACGCCGCGTCCGCGGCGGGCGGCGGTGCCTTCTCGGCGGCCCAGGAGGCGGGACGCTTCGCGCTCGGCGTCGACGTCGACCAGTCCGTCACCGAGGAACAGTACCAGGACGTCATCCTCGGTTCCGCGGTCAAGGCGCTCAACGAGGCGACGTACACCGTCTCGGAGGCGGTCGTCAACGGGAACTTCTCCGAGTACGTCGGCGAGCAGAACCTCTCCGTCGAACAGGGCAGCATCGACTTCGTCGTCGGGCAGGCCTTCGAGGGTGAACTCCCCGACGCGCTGAACCAGAACATCCAGGACGCGAAGGACGGCTTCGAGAACGACGAGATCGAGCTGACCTGCGGCCCGACCAGCTGCTGAACGGTTCCTCGCGGTCCTGTCCCAATTTATAATCATTCACCATGAGAACACGATGACGCGTAACGCACCCGCGGTCCGTCTCGAGGGGATAACGAAGCGGTTCGGCGACGTGGTCGCCAACGACGAGGTCGACTTCACGCTCGAGAACGGGTCGATCCACGCCCTCCTCGGCGAGAACGGATCGGGCAAGACGACGCTGATGAGCGTCCTGTACGGCCTGTACGACCAGAACAGCGGAACGATCCACGTCGACGGCGAGGAGCGGACCTTCGAGTCGCCACGGGACGCGATGGACGCCGGGATCGGCATGATCCACCAGCACTTCCAGCTGGTGAAGCCGATGACGGTCCTCCAGAACGTCATCCTGGGTCACGAGCCGACGGAGGGCGGAACCGTCGACGAGGCGAGCGCCAGAGCCGACATCGAGGAGATCTGCGAGCGATACGGGTTCGACATCGACCGACACCTCGACACGGCCATCGAGGACCTCGACCTCGGCGCACAACAGCGCGTGGAGATCGTCAAGAGCCTCTACCGGGGTGCGGAGATACTCGTCCTCGACGAGCCCACGGCGGTGCTCACCCCCCAGGAGGTCGACGGTCTGATGGAGGTGATGAACGACCTCCGTGCGGACGGTCGATCGCTGATCTTCATCTCCCACAAGCTGGACGAGGCCCTCGAGATCGCGGACGACATCACCGTCCTTCGGGACGGGAAGGCCGTCGGCACGGTCCCCGCCGCGGAGACGACCGAACAGGACCTCGCCCGGATGATGGTCGGCCGCGAGGTCCTCTTCGATCGCCTCGAGCGGGAACCCGGAACCGGCGGTCCCGTCCTCGAAGTCGAGGGGCTCCGCGTGCCGGGCGACCGCGGCCGCGAACAGGTTGAGGGAGTCGACCTCACCGTTCACGAGGGCGAGATACTCGGCATCGCGGGCGTCCAGGGCAACGGACAGAGCGAACTCATCGAGGGCGTCACCGGGCTGCGTCGGCCGTCCGCCGGCACCGTCCGGCTGAACGGGACCGACATCGCCGACCGGAGCCGCCGCGACCGGATCGAGGACGGGATCGCCTACATCCCCGAGGACCGACAGACCGAAGGGCTCGTCCAGGAGTACACGCTCCAGCGGAACGCCCTCCTCGGCAACCAGACGATAGAACCGTACGCCGAGAACGGGATCCTGAACTGGGAGGCGGTGAACGACCACGCCGCAGACGTCATCGAGGAGTACGACGTCCAGCCGCCGAACCCGGAGACGGACGCGGAGTCGCTCTCGGGCGGCAACCAACAGAAGTTCATCGTCGGGCGGGAGATCGGCCACGACCCGGAGGTCCTCGTCGCGTCGCACCCGACCCGCGGCGTCGACATCGGGTCGATCGAGTTCATCCACAAGCGGTTGATGGAACTCCGGGACGAAGGGGTCGGAGTCCTGATGGTCTCCTCGAAGCTCGAGGAGATCCAGAAGCTCTCCGACCGCATCGCGGTGATGTACGAGGGCAAGTTCATCGACGTCGTCGACCCCGAGGCAGTCACCGAGTCCGAACTCGGACTCCTGATGGCCGGCCGGACGCTGGCGGAGGGATCGGGTGACGGATCGGAGTCCGCCGACGCCGACGGAGGTGTCTCGTCGTGAGCGGTTCCGAGACCGGATCGGACGGCGGCGCGCTCGGCGCGCTCGCGGCCCGTCTGCTCGACGCGTCGGTGCTCGAACGGATCGGGATCGGGATCGCGTCGACGGCGCTGGCGCTCCTCATCGGGCTCGTCATCGCGGCGGCCGCCGGCTACGACTCGATCCGGTTCGCCAATCAACTGCTCGTCGGGGCGTTCGGGAGCGAGCGGGCGATCGCCCGGACGCTCCGGAGCACGACGATCTTCGTCATGACCGGCGTCGCGGTCGCGGTCGCGTTCCGCGCCGGCGTGTTCAACATCGGGGTTCAAGGACAGTTCGTCGTCGGCGGGTTCTCCACCGTCGTCTCGATCGTCTGGCTCGGCGCGTTCGTGCCCTCCGGAGCGGTCGGCGGGATCGTCCTGATGCTCTTCGGGACCGCCGTCGGCGTCGTCGCCGGCGGCCTCTACGGCGCGCTTCCCGGCGTGATGAAGGCGTACGGGGACGCGAACGAGATCATCACGACGATCATGTTGAACTTCATCGCCACCGGGTTCGTCGGCTGGCTCGTCGCGGGTCCGTTCGGGGCTCCGGAGGCGACGGCGACGCGGACCCGGCGGCTCCCCGAGAGCGTGGGGCTTCCCCAGGTCGTCTTCGGCGATCCCAACCTGTCGATCGTCGGGATCCTCCTCATGCTCGGCGTGGTCGCGCTCATCGCGGTAATCATGACGCGAACCCGATTCGGGTACGACATGGTGACGAGCGGGTATCAGGACACCGCGGCGACGTACTCGGGCGTCGACGCGAAGCGGATGGTCATCTCGACGATGGCGCTCTCCGGGATGGTCGCCGGGCTGACGGGCGCGCTCTTCGTTATCATGATCCAGGGATACTACACCGACCCCTCCGGGATCGGCAACTACGGGTTCGACGCGATCGCCGTGAGCCTGCTCGCGGCCAACAACCCGGTGGGCGTGCTCCCGGCCGGGCTGCTCTTCGGCGGACTCGAATCGGCGGGCTCACACGTTCAGATCAACAGCGACATTCCCGTCCAGCTGATCGACGGGATCGTGGGACTCGTGGTCCTCTTCGTCGCGGCTCCGGAGCTGTTCCGGATGATCGCTGCGCGCACGGGACTCGGAGGTGACGCCGAATGAGCGGCTCCGAGTACCTCGACGCCGCTCGGCTCCGGCTCGGCGGGATCACGCTCGTCGTCCTCGCGGCGCTCGCCGCGGTCCTCGCTCTCGGGTTCGACGTCGACCTCTCCCGGCTGATCACCTGGGGATTCGTCACTCGATCGCTTGAGATGGCGACCCCGATCGCGCTCGCGGCGATCGGCGGGCTGTACGCCGAGAAGAGCGGCGTGTTCAACATCGGCCTCGAGGGGTTCATGATCATCGGCGCGTTCACCACGGCCGGCACGATGTTCGCGCTCGGCGGGACCTCGCCGACGCAGGGACACGTCTGGGCCGCGATCCTCGTCGCGGTCGCCGTCACGACGCTCCTGACCGTGATCTTCGCCGTCCTGTTGATCCGGTACAAGGCCGACCAGATCGTCGCCGGGCTGGCGGTCTGGTTCGTCGGCCTCGGGTTCGCCCCGTTCGCGGCGGCGCTCATCTGGGGGAGCCGGTCGAGCCCGGGGCTCACGAACATCAACGAGCTGGCGCTCGGGCAGTCGCCGCTCGTGTTCCTCACGATCGTCCTCGTCGGCGTCGCCTGGGTGTTCCTCTACCGCACCCGGTACGGCTACTGGATACAGGCCGCCGGGGAGAACCCGGAGGCGCTCGACACCGCCGGCGTCGACGTGAATCGCGTCCGCTACGCGACGGTGGTCTTCTCCGGCGCGATGGCGGGACTCGGCGGTGCCGTGCTGCTCGCTCACGCCGGGAACTTCGTGGGAACCGGTTCGACGATGGTCGACGGTCGCGGCTGGATCGCCATCGTGGCGTACCTGTTCGGCAACTACAACCCGGTCGGTGCCGCGGCGGCCGCGCTGCTGTTCGGCGCGCTGGACATGCTGAACGTCCAGTTCCAGACGGTCGGGATCGAGGTCTCGGCCCGGCTGGTCAACCTGCTGCCGTACGTCGCGGTGCTCGTGGTCCTCACGGCCTACGGGAAGACCCGGATCCCGGCGGTCGTCGGCGAGCCCTACGAGACCGAGGAGTAGGTTCCGGGGTCACCCCCACCCGTCGTGCGTCTCGAGGCTCCCTCACCCGTTCGTGGAGCGCTCGTCGAGCGCGACCGGGATCGACCGGGACGCGACGTCGCCGGCGAACGCCTCTCCGTCCGCCTCCAGGTCGTCGAAGGTGTCGTAGTGGATCGGGACGACTAGCTCGGGAGCCATGCGTTCCGCGAGGTCGGCGGCGGCGTGACGGTCGGAGACGATCCCGCCGCCGCCGATGTTCGCGAGGAGGACGCCCACGTCGAGTTCGGCGAGTCCGTCGAGCGCGTCGCCGTCGCCGGGCCAAAGCACGGTCCGGTCTCCGACCGAGAACAGGAAGCCACAGCCGAACCCCTCCGGGTGCGGGACCGTCCCGTCGTCGCTCGCACAGGGACCGTTCGGCTCGTTGTGCGCGGCGACCGTCCAGACGGTGACGGTTCCGTCGTCGGTCTCGACGTCGATGCGGGCCTCGTCGTCGACGCGAACCACGTCGTAGTCGGCGGAGAGCGCCTCGATCGACTCCACGTCGCGACCGATCCGCTCCGGATCGACGGCGTCGTAGATCACGAGCGTCGCGTCCGCGTCGGCGACCGAGCGTATCCCCGCCGGATCGTAGTGGTGGTCGTGGGTGACGACGACCACGTCGCCGTCACGAGCCCAGTAGTCGTCGAGAACGCCGTATCGACCGGGGTCCGTATACACCACCGGCCCGTCGTCGGCGGAGACGCGGGCGGTCGCGTATCCGAGCCACTCCACGGAGAGGTCGTCGTACCTGACGGTCATGCCCCGCGATCCGGGCGCTCGACCCTTGAGGGTGACTATCCGCCTCCGATACGCTCCCCGACGACGAGGTCCCACGCCTCGTCGACGTCGACGTCCGGCCCGACGACGTGTTCGGGAACGAGCGGCATCGGAACGGGGACGTATCCCGCGGCACGCATCGGCGCGAAGCCGCTCACGGTCTCGACGACCGTCCCGTCGTCGCCGCGACGGACGCGGAACCGCTTGTCCGCCGGATCGCGCCGGTAGACGTACGGGAACGCCTCGGATGGCGGCGTCCGAAGGCTCTCCGTACCGCCGAGCACGGCGACGGGACGGTCGTCGACCTCGCAGATCAGTCGAGGGACGGCAGGTCGTCCGTCCGGGTCGATCGCGGCCGAGTCGACCCCGGCTACGGACGGGACCGGGCCGACCGGGGTGTCCGTCTCCCGCCAGCGGAACGCGGGATCCGCGTCGATCCCCGACTCCCGACCGGCGAGGTCGTCGACTCGAACGCAGGCGTACCCGCCGGCGGCCCCCGGGATCCCGCCGGTGTCGACGGGGATCCTGTCGGGACCCGCGTGGAACGTCCGGCGACCGTCGGACTCGGCGACGAGGAGCGGCGGGTCGGTGAGGAACGACCGAACCGCGTCCGCGACGGCGGCGTCGGCGACGACGAACAGCGCTCGTCGGTCGCGGTCGAGCGCGTGACCGAGACGGGAGACGACCGTGGTCGGCGTCGCGTCCGCCTCGGTGAGCGGCTCGATCCCGAGCGCCTCCTCGCCCCGTACGGCGAGCGCCGGCGGCTCCGCTCGGGTCTCCGGTCGGGAGACGTCGTACCCGCGCGCCGCGAGCCGGTTCGTCGCCGCCTCCGTGAGTCGCCGGCGCGCCGCGTCGCCGAGGGGGTCGGGCATGGGCGTCGGTACGGGCCCGACCCGGAAGCGGCTTTCGCGTGCGTCGCGCTCAACTCGGGCCGGCGTCGGCCGAGTCGGCGTCGTCACCGTCGGCCGCCCGGGCCTCGCCGTCGGCGAGCCTCGCGACCCGTTCGAGGGTGTCGGCCGCCTCGGCGGACTTGTCCTCCCGGACGCCGACGAACCGGGGGAATCGGAGGGCGTAGCCGGAGCCGTACGTCGGGGACGTCTGGATCTCCTCGTAGCCGACCTCCAGGACGACCTCCGGGCGGATCCGTAGCTCCGTCCCGGACTCGGCGACGACGTGCGGCTCCAGCCGCTCCGTGAGTCCTTCGAGCTCCTCGTCGGTCAGTCCCGTCGCGACCTTCCCGATGGGTTCGTAGTCGTCGCCGTCGCGGACCGCGAGCAGGAACGTCCCGAACAGCTCCGCGCGACGGCCCTCGCCCCACTCCGCCCCGACCACGACCGCGTCGAGCGTCTCCACGTCGGGCTTCCGTTTCAGCCAGTCGCGCCCGCGGTTCCCCGGCGTGTACGCCGACGCCGGGTTCTTCAACATGACGCCCTCGTGGCCCGCCTCGAGCGCCGCGGACTCGATCCTCGCGACCGCCTCCGCGTCGTCGACGATCCGGAGCTCCGCGGCCGCGTCGGGCAGGACGTCCACGAGCCGGTCGTGGCGGACGCGGAGGGGTTCCTCGAGGAGGTCGATCCGGTCGTCACCGGCGGCGTCGCCTCCGGAACCGTCGTCGCTCTTGGCGTCGGAACCGCCCGCGAGCAGGCAGTCGAACGCGTGGAGCCGACAGGTCACCGCCTCGCGCATCCGGTCCACGTCGTGTTTCCGGCGGAACCGGCGAAGCACCTCCTGAAACGGCAGCGGCGAGCCGTCGTCGTCGACCGCGACGACCTCCCCGTCGAGGACGACCGGGACCTCGACCCGGTCCGCGACGTACTCGACGATCTCCGGCAGCGCGTCGGTCACGTCGTCCATGTTCCGCGAGTAGAGCCGCGGCCCGAACCCGTCGGGCCCCGGCGCGTAGTGGATCTGGACGCGGGCCCCGTCGAACTTCGTCTCGACGGCGACCTCGCCGAACGAGTCGACGGCGTCCGCGGCGGTCCCCGCCTGCGCCAGCATCGCCTGGACCGGCCTGCCGACCCGGATCCGTTCCCCGTTCAGTCCCTCGATACCCTCCTCGCGGGCGAGACGCGCGACGTGCCCGTAATCGTTGGTCACCTGGAGCGCGCGCTCGACGGCCGCGTACGCCTCGTCGGTCGCCCGGTTCGCGGCATCACCGTCCTCGCCGTCCTCATCGTCGGTCTCGGTCGCCGGGTCATCGTCCCCTTCGCCGTCGGTCGCGTTCGCCGGGTCATCGTCCCCTTCGCCGTCGGTCGCGTTCGCCGTGTCATCCTCCTCGTCGTCGGTCTCCACGAGGAACGCCTCGGCGACCGCGTCCCGGACGGTCCCCTCGCCGACGCCGATCCGCATCTCGCCGAGCACGAGGCGTGCGAGCGTCCTCGCCTCCGCGGGGTCACACCGGTTGAACAGCCCGAAGAGGGCGTCGACCTTCCGCGACTCGCTCCCCTCCCCCGTCGCGGCTGCGAGCTCCCGGAGCGTCCCGTCGACTTCGGCGACGGTGAGCGAACTCCTGCCGTCGCCGAACGCCGAGAGCCCCCGCTGTCCGCCGAAGTCGAACCCGGCGGCGACCGCGCCGATCTCCCCGCGCGCCGCGAGCCGCTCCTCCACGTCGTCGGCGGTGACGTTCGGACCGGCGGCGCGGGCGATGGCCTCGCGACACGACGCGGGACCGATATCGAGGGTTCGGTCGTCGTGTGCGGGGTACGTCCGACCGAGCAGGAACCGGGTCACCGTCCCGAGGTCGTCGCCGGCGTCGACGAGAAGGCCCGCGACGATCGCGGTCGTCTCGAGGTCGGCCGGCTCGGCCTCCAGTTCCTCCACCCGCTCGGCGAACGCGGCGAACTCCATGTCCCGGCTCGGCGATCGGTGCTCAAAAGCGAACCGCTCCGGGTCGGGGCTCTTTTATTACAGGGGTTCGTCCGGCCATCGCATGAGCACCGAGTCGACCCTCGCCGACGGCGTCCGGGACGCGCTCGCCGTCGACGCGGAGGAGTTCGCCGCGCGCGCCGAGGAGGAGGCGGAGGTCGTCAAACAGGGACTACACGACGGGGCGTTCGACAACCACCAGTCGATCGTCGGCTTCGAGTACGAGTTCTACGCGGTCGCCGACGGCCGCTGGAGCGAGGAGTCCCGCGCCGGGGAGTACGCCCTGATGCGGGTGCCGCGCCGCCTGCTGGAGCTGATGGGATTCGAGAAGGAGCTCGGGCTCCACAACGCCGAGATGTCGACGAGCCCGCAACCGCTCTCCGATCACGGCCTGCGCGCCCAGCTCGCCGAGGTCCGCGCCCGCCTGGAGGCGGCGGAGAACACCGCGGGGGTCGAGGGGATGCGGCTCGTCTCCGACGGCGTCTGGACCATCCCCCCCGCCGGCGAGACGGCCCGCGGATACCTCACCGACAGCGTCGACCTCGACGGCGTGACGGTCGCGGCGAACATGAGCGACGCCGTCCGCTACCACGCGATGGCGAACGCCGGCGACGAGGCGGCCGTCACCCTGGAGGCCCCCGGCGTCACGCTTCGGGCCGACACGGTGATGCCGGAGAGCCTCATCACCTCGATCCAGCCGCACTATCAGGTCGCACAGGCCGACACGCTGCCGATCCACTTCCGGTACGCGCTCCGGATCGCGGGGCCGCTTCTCGCGCTCGGCGTGAACTCGCCGTTCCTCCCGCCGGACCTCTACGACGACGACTGGGACGCGGAGCGGGTCCTCGAGGAGGGCGCGACGGAGAACCGGGTTCACGTGTTCGAGTCCGTCCTCAACGCCCGGACGGACGCGGAGAAGGTGCGGTTCCCCCACGACCTCCACGACGTCGAGACCGCCGTCGACCGGATCGCGGGCGACGAGACGCTCGTCCCCCTGCCCGAGTCGGACGGAACCGACCGCTTCGACGACGCCTTCGCCACGTTCCGAACGAAACACGGCACCTACTGGCGGTGGGTCCGCCCGGTGTTCGAGGGGGCGAGCCGCTCGAGCGCGAACGCCCGGATCGAGTTCCGCCCGGTGCCCGCACAGCCGACCGTCCGGGACTCGATCGCGTTCCAGGCCGCGTTCGCGGGATTGATGGGCGCGCTCCCGCGACACGAACACCCCGTCATCGGACAGGAGTGGGAGACCGCACGGGACAACTTCTACGCCGCGGTCGCGGACGGGCTGGACGCCGAGATGGAGTGGATCGGCTACGACGGCGAACACACCACTGACGCGACGGAGATGTACGAGGACCTCCTCGACCACGCGGCCGCCGGCCTCCGGACCGCCGGCTGTTCGGAGACGGAGGCGGAGTCGTGGCTCGCCCCGCTCAGATACCGGGTCGACCACGAGGTGACGCCGGCCGCATGGAAGCGCGCCGGCGTCCGGTCGCGGCTCGCTGACGGCGAGTCGTTCGCCGACGCGGTCCACGACACCCAGCGGGCGTACATCGAGCGGCAGGCCGACACCCTCATCGACGGCGGGTTCTCGGAGTGGTAGTTCGGACGTGACGGCGGACCTCCACCGATCCGGGAGGGCCGGCGCGGTCGCGTTGTCGGCCGATTTAAGTGCCGGTCGACGAACGTTCCGGTAGATCCGAGCACATGCCGTGGCAGTCGACCCCGTACGTTCTCCTGCTCTTTCTGTCGTCGCTGGTGGCGTCGCTGTGGGCGGGGTACGCGATCCTGGCGGTCCCGGAGGAGCGACGGAGCCGCACGGTCACCGCGTTCGTCGTGCTCTGTCTCTCCGCTGCGGTGTGGGCCGCGACGTACGCGATCCAGATCGCGAGCACCGGCCTCGAGGCGAAGCTGTTCGTCTACCGACTGTTACACGTCGGCGCGGCCGCCACCCCGTCCGCGTGGCTGGCGTTCGCGCTGGCGTACACCGGCCGGGGTGACCGGCTCACGCCGCCCGTCGTCGCGGCGCTCGCGACGATCCCCGTCGTGCTGGTCGCGTTGCTGGTCGCGAACCCGTACTCGTTGGCGCTCGTCGACGTCGAACTCGTCACGACCGGGTCGCTGACCCGACTCGAGACGACGCTCGGCCCGGCGTATCAGTTCCACCTCGCCTTCTCGTACGTCGCGGTCGTCGCCGGCGCCTCCCTGATCGTGGGGCACGCGCTCCGCTCCGGCGGGCAGGTGAAACGGCAGGCCGCGCTGCTCATCTGCGGCGCGTTGATCCCGCTCGCGTTGAACGTCTTCGAGGTCCTCTCGCTGCCGCCGTTCGGAACGGGACCCGTCAACCTGACCCCCGTCTCGTTGTCCGTCTCGACGGCGTGTTTCGGCGTGGCCGTGTTCCGCTACCGGCTCTTCGATCTGACGCCGATCGCCTCGCGGGTCGTCCTGTCGGAGATGGACGACGGCGTGGTCGTCATCGACGCCGACGGGACGGTAGTCGACGTCAATCCGGCCGCGGAGGCCGTCGTCGGCGACCGTGAGACGGCGATCGGCGCGGCGGTCTCGACGCGGCTCCCGGAGTACGACCGGCTCGAGACGGCCGAGGACGACGTCGTCCTCGCGACTCGCGAGGGTCCCGACGGGGACCGGTTCCTCCGGTTGAGCCGGTCGCCGCTGCGGCGCGGCGGCGAGACGTACGGGTGGGTCGTCCTGATCGGGGACGTGACCACGATCGAGACGCAGCGCCGGACCCTCGAGGAGCGAAACGAGCGGCTCGACGCCTTCGCCGGGATCGTCTCACACGACCTCCGGAACCCGCTCTCGGTCATCTCGGGATACGCGGAGATCGCGAGCGAGACCGGCGAGGAGGAACACTTCGAGACGATCCAGGACACCGTCGACCGCATGACCGAGTTCCTCGAGGACCTGTTACAGCTCTCGAGGCAGGGCGAGACCGTGACCGAGTTCGAGCCGGTCCCGCTACGGGGCACGCTCGAGGCGGTCGAGACCGGGATCGCGGACGGCGACCTGACGGTGATCGTCGACGACTCTGCCGCCGACGCCGTCGTCCTCGCCGACCGTGCCCGGTTGTATCAGGTCCTCGACAACCTCCTCCGGAACGCCCGCGACCACGCCGACGGGCCGGTGACGGTGACCGTCGGTCGACTGCGGGACGGGTTCTTCCTCGCGGACGACGGTCCCGGAATTCCCGAGGCCGACCGCGAGGCCGTCTTCGACGTCGGCTTCACGACCCGCGAGTCGGGGACCGGATTCGGACTGACGATCGTCCGCGACGTCGTCGAGGCCCACGGCTGGTCGATCGAGGCGACCGAGGGGGAGGACGGCGGTGCGAGATTCGAGATCACCGGGGTCGAGTTCGCCGGGTCCGAAGCGGTCGACGCGGCGACCGAAGCGCCCGCCGACCCGGCGTGAGCGGCAGTTCTAACCCGGA
Organism: Halorubrum aquaticum; assembly: GCF_900113615.1. Lineage (GTDB taxonomy): Archaea > Halobacteriota > Halobacteria > Halobacteriales > Haloferacaceae > Halorubrum > Halorubrum aquaticum. The sequence goes on along the minus strand of NZ_FOPZ01000002.1, from coordinate 223,047 downwards.
ACGTGGCCGATCTCCTACTCCTCGCGGAACGTCAGCCCGTCGCGAAGCTCCCGTGCCCGCGACAACAGCGCGTCGCGGGCGGCCGTCTCGGGCTCCGTCGTCCCGTCGGTCAGCGTCAGGTGACCCATCTTCCGGAGGGGGTACACGTCCTCCTTCCCGTACCAGTGGAGGTCGGCCTCCGGCGCGTCGAGGACCGTCTCGACCCCCCGGAGGGTCGCGGGGTGGGTCTCCTCCACGTCGCCGAGCACGTTCGCGGTGACCGCGGGCGCGACGAGGTCCGTCGGGCCGAGCGGCCAGCCGAGGACGGCGCGGACGTGGTTCTCGAACTGCGAGGTCCGCGTCCCCTCGATCGTCCAGTGGCCGGAGTTGTGCGGACGCGGCGCGATCTCGTTGACGAGCACGTCTCCCTCGCGGGTCTCGAAGAGCTCGATCCCGTAGACTCCTCGCCCGTCGAGGAAGTCGAGGACGTCCTCCGCGACCGCCTCGGCACGCACGACGGCCTCGTCGTCCGCGCGGGCGGGAGCCACGCTCTCGCGGAGGATCTCCTCGCGGTGGATCGTCTCCGTCACGGGGTAGGTCCGGGTCGCGCCGTCCGCGCCCTTCAGTCCCATCACGGCTATCTCGCGCTCGAAGTCGACGAACCGCTCCGCCATGGCGTCGCCGCCGACGGCCTCGAGCGCGTCGGCCGCCTCGTCGGGCCCGTGGACCGGGACGTTCCCCCGGCCGTCGTACCCGCCGCGGCGGGCCTTGAGCATGACGCCGTCGAACTCCTCGACGACGCGCTCGAGGCCGTCGGCGGTCGCGACCGCGGCGAACTCCGGGACGGGGATCCCCGCGTCGGCGAGCGCCTCCGTCTGGACCAGCTTGTCCTGGATCGTCTCGAGGGTCCCCGGATCGGGGTGGACGGGCACGTCGTGTTCCGTGCCCGCCGCCGCCAACACCTCGGGGTCCGCGAGCTCGATCTCGAAGGTGAGCGCGTCGACGCGCGCGGCGAGCTCGTGGATCCCGTCGGGGTCGTCGAAGTCGGCGACGACCTGGTCGCGGGCGACCCCCGAGGCGGGACACGCCGGCGTGGGGTCGAGGACGACCACGTCGACGCCGAGCGGCGAGGCCGCCTCCGCGAGCATCCGTCCGAGCTGTCCGCCGCCGACGACGCCCAGGGTCGGGCCGGGCAGGGTGATCGACATCTACGCCGGGATACCGCACGTCGGCGAATAAATATTCCTGAATCCACCGATCGATACCCACGTTCGTGGATATCAGTTCCCGCCGTCGACCCGCGCCTCCTCGCCCGCCAGCATCTCGAGGACCTGCATCACGCCCGAGTTGTCGTCGCGTCCCATGTCGTTCTGGACCATCGACTTGTACAGCTCGTGGGCGAGTTCGGTCTGAGGCATGGGCGAGCCGAACGCCTCGCCGGCGTCCGTCGCGATCCGGAGGTCCTTGTACTGGTACTCCGCGAAGAAGCCCGGGTCGAAGTCGCCGCGGATCATCGACTCGGCGCGGTTGTCGAGCGTCCAACACCCCGCCGCGCCGCCGCTTATGGCGTCCACGACCGCCTCGAGGTCCGCGCCCGCGTTGTGTGCGAACACCAGCGCCTCGCTCACCGCGACCATCTGGGCGGAGACGACGATCTGGTTACACGCCTTCGTCGTCTGTCCGGCCCCGCTCGGGCCGCAGTGCGTCACCGTCTCGCCCATGGCCTCGAGGGCGTCCACGTGCTCCGCCAGGACATCCTCGTCGCCGCCGACCATGATCGAGAGGGTTCCCTCGATCGCGCCCGACTCGCCGCCCGAGATGGGCGCGTCGAGCGCGTCGACGCCCTCCTCGGCGAGCCGCTCGGCGACCGCCTCCGCGACCGTCGGCGAGATGGTCGAGTGGTCCACGAGGGTCATCCCGCTGCTCACGCCGTCGATCACCGGGTCGGACTCGTCGCCCTCGCCGAGCACGACGTCCTCCACGGCCGGCGAGTCGGGGAGACACAGGAAGACGACGTCGCTCCGCTCGGCGACGCCCGCGGGCGATCCGCCGTCCTCGCCGCCGTACGCCACGAGCTCCTCGACCGGCTCGTCCGATCGGTTGTGTCCGACGACGGCGTACCCCGCGTCGAGGAGGTTCTTCGCCATCGGCAGGCCCATTATCCCCAGTCCGACGAATCCGGCGGTTGCTGTCGGCATACTCCCTGTGTCGCGGAACGACGCATAAAACTGATCCCGGCGGCCGTCGACGCCGGTGCCCGCCGGCGACCGCGTCGACCGTTCGCGGCTCGGCGGTCGGTCGCGGCTCGGTGGTCGGTCGCGGCTCGGTGGTCGGTCGCGGCTACACCGAGACGGTCTCGAGGTCGCTCTCCAGTCCCTCGACGAACTCGTTGTACGCCTCGACGAAGCCCGCGAACGGCTCGGCGTACTCGCGCACGTCGGCGGCGGAGGGAGCCTCGTACTGCGAGAGGAGGTAGAGCCCGCCGGAGCCGCCGACGCGGAGGTACGACACCGACCCCTCCTCCCACTTGAGCTCCCAGCGGTCGCCGGCGACGCGGGCGGTGAACGTCCCGTAGTCGTCGCCCTCGTATCGATACACCTCGCCGGCGATGACGCCGCAGGTCTCGCGGATCGAGTCGAGCACCCGGTCGCGCTCGGCGACGACGCCGTCCGTCGAGGCGGGCTCGGGGAACTCCGCGGAGACGCCGTCGAGCACGCCCGACAGCGAGTCGACGTACGCGTTCCAGGCGGCGACCATGTTCGGATAGTCCTCGAGGGCAGCCGAGAGCCCCGACGGCTCCGGGGGCTGTTTCGTCGAGACGACGTAGGTGTCCGAGCCGCGTTTCGGGGAGAACAGCAGGAACTCCAGCTCGCCGGCCTCGTGTTTGACGGTCCACTCGCCGCCCGCCGTCGACAGCTCCGTTCGGCCGTAGTCGCCGCCCTGGAGCTTCGCGAGCCGGTAGGCGATCCCGCCGGCGTGGTCGCGGACGGCCGCGACCAGTTCGTCACGCCGGTCGGCCACCGCCTCGACGTCTCTGACGTCGAGGTCGATGCCGAGCCCGGCGGTCTCGGAAGGGGAACTCACGTCCGGAACGGGGCGACGAACGGGGTTAACGGGTTCGGTCGCGGATCGCCGGGCGGGGGCGATCCGGTCGCGGACTACTCGGTGCGGTCCGGGATCGAGTCGCGGATCTCGCGTATCCGCTCGGGGTCGTCGATCCCCGACCGGAGCACGAGCGCGAACACCGCCTCGCCGTCCGGAACCGGCGCGTCCCCGCTCAGGATCGCGCCGGAGCCGGTCTCCTCGGCGAGCCAGCGCCGCCCCTCGGCGATCGCCTCCCGGTTGAGCCAGGCGGGCGGGCCGCCGACGACGAGCAGGGTCCGGTCGGCGCGGCCCTCGGGCACCTCGATCGTGTTCTTCCCGCGGGTCGCCTTCCGGATCACGGTCTCGACGGCCGACACTGCGGCGCTCGTGTCCACCTTCTCCGGCTCCGAGGAGCCGAACAGCCCGAGCCCGAACCGGGACTCGGTCTTCGGCGGCTCGACTTCCTGGGTCGCATACCCCAGCGCCGTGAACTCGCCGTCGTCGCCGACCGCCCGTGCGACGTCGCTCGCGTCGAGCACCTGTTGGGGGGTGACGGCGTCGGCGTCGGTCTCGCCGGCCCCGAACAGCGCCGCGACCCGATCGGCGACGATCCCGTCGAGGCGGTCGCGAGCGCCCGGGATCGTCTCGCCGGGACCCAGCCACGCGTCGGTGTCGAACGGGAGGACGGCGGCCGTCCGCTCCGAGAGCGCCTCGAGCGTCCGGGCCGCGTTCCTCTGTGCGAGGGGTCGTCGCGGGGTCGACCCCTCGTCGCCTCCGGCCGGCGGGGCCGCCTCCGTGCCCGGACCCGTCTCCGCGTCCGGGTCGCTCTCGGCCGGGGTGGGGAGGACGGCGACCGAGTACACCGGCGCGTCGTACAGCGTTCCGAGCTCCTCGGCGAGCGCGGGGGCGGCACCCGCGCCGGCCGCGCCGCCGACCCCGACGACGAGGACGAACGCCTCCGCGAGCGACGGCCGTTGGTCGTCGAGCGCGCGCCCGAGCTCGCCCGCGTGGACCTCTCCGAGCTCCCGGCCGGCGTGGAGGTCGCCGTCGAGCCCGTCGCCGCCGGCCGCGTCCCCGAACCGATATCGCCGGTCCTCGCCGAGCGACCGGAGCGAGCCGAGCGCCTCCATGTCCGTGTCGAACGCGGAGACGCCCTGGAGGAAGCGATCCCCGTCGTGGTCGGCCGCGAGCCGGTCGACGATCCGGCCTCCCGCTCCGCCGAGGCCGATGACGTGTACGCGCATACGTCTCCGGTCGGCGAACGAGGATTTATGACCTTCGGCCGGTCGCGGGGCGGTCGCGGTCGCCCGGGACTCCGGGCCAATCGTCGTCGTCGTTCCGAGCGGGACCCGACGGGCCGGACGTCCCGGAGGCGTCGCCGGCGGAGACCGTCCACTCGAACTCGTCGAGGCGGCGCTGGCCGTCGGGGAGCCGCTCCGCGGGGTCCGGTTCCACGCCGAGCAGCCGCGGCAGGGCGGTGTCCGCGAACGTCAACACGAGCACCAACACGATCGGCGCGAGGAACAGCCCGTGGAACCCGAAGACGACCGGGCCGAAGATGTACGCGAGCATCAACAGTCCGACGTGCGTCGTCTTCCCGCTGAAGTACGGCCGCAACACGATGTCGGGGATCGTGTCGACGACGACGACCGCCACGAGCAGGAACGCGCCGACGTACACCAGCAGGCCGGTGTCGTTCCCCATGATCGCCGGGACCGCGGTCGCCGCCGCCAACGGCAGGTAGACGATCTTCATGCCGATGACCGGGATCAGGCTCGCGACGCCCGTGAACGCGCCCGCGAGCGTCGGATACGGAACGGCGACGGCCTCGGGCGCCACCAAGTTGTAGCCGGTGTACGTCGCGATCGCGATGATCGAGATGGCGATGACGTTGAGCAGGTTTCCGTACAGCACGGCCTCGAGCTCCGCGTCGGCAGCCTCGAAGTACTCCCGAACGATCGCGTCGTCGTCGAACCGGAGCACCCACTCGTGGAACTTCGAGCCGTCCAGAAGCAGGTAGTAGGTGACGACGACGGTGATGAGGAGGTTGAGGAGTAGTCCGGAGACCGTGTTCGTCAACAACGCGGCGTTGTCGACGAGGAAGTCGATCAGCGGGTCGAACTGCCCCGACCGGTACGCCTCGACGACGTTCCCGACGGAGAGGTTCGACAGCTCACTCAGCCGCTGTACCCACTGGTTACCCGACCCGAGCGTCTCGGCGAGCGGGAACTCCTCGATGAACCGCCGCGTCTCGACGACCAGAAGCACCACCGCGGAACTCAAAAGCAGGATGAGCGGAACGGCGATCACCGAGAGCGCGGTCATCGCGCGGACCCGCGGGGGGAGCCGGAGCCGCTCGAGGTCGTGGTAGAAGCGGCGGGTGGAGTAGTACAGGAAGACGGCGACCGTGAGGGCGGCGACGAAGCGGTAGGCTATGTAGCCGGCGATGAGCGTGACCGTGAGGCCGAAGAGGGCGACGACGAAACGCTTCTCGTCCATGCGTGAACGTGTTCGACCCGGAACATAAACGATGTGGAAGGTTCGGGACGCGCTTCAGTTTCCCGCGGACTCGGCCGTGAGCCCGTCGTCAGTCCCGTCGTCTCCCGACCGCGAGGGTCCGCTTTCCGCGTCCGCGCCGCCGGCGTCCGACGCCAGCCGCTTCTCGACGACCCGGTCCTGTCGGTCCAGTTGCTCGCGGTGTAGGGAGAGGATCATGTCGGCGAGCACGCCGAACACGAGCAGCTGCATCCCGAGAATGATCGCGCCGGTCGCGGCCACCGCGATTATCTCGTGGCCGACGTCGAAGACGAGCCACCGATACAGGACGAACGCGGCCATGATCGCCCCGGCGGTCGTCGAGATCGTGCCGACGCTCCCGAAGTAGAAGAGCGGGTTGTTGGTCTTCGCCTTCCGGTACAACTCGAGAAATATCACGCCGCCGTCGCGGACCGGGTGGAGGTTCGTCGAGGAGCCGTCGGGGCGCGGCCGGTACGTGACGGGGACGACCGCCACCTCGATCCGCTGTTTCACGCACTCGACGGCCATCTCCGTCTCGACGCCGAACCCGTCGGCGGTGAGGGTGAGCTGGAGGAACGACTCGCGGGTGAACGCCCGGTACCCCGAGAGGATGTCCCCGTAGTCCTCGCCGTGGATCGCGCGGAACGCCCCGTTGATCAGGCGGTTCCCGAGGCGGTTCAGCCGCGTCATCGCGCCAGGACGCATGTCCGCGAAGCGGTCGCCGATGACGTGGTCGGCCTCCCCCTCGAGGAGCGGCCGCAACATCGCCTCGGCGTCCGCCGCGTCGTAGGTGTCGTCCGCGTCGGCCATCAGGACGTACGGCGCGTCGACGTGGTCGCGGACGGCCTCGCGGATCGCCTGTCCCTTTCCCTCGCCTGACTGTTCGACGACGCGTGCGCCGGCCTCGCGGGCGATCTCGCGGGTGCCGTCCGTCGACCCGCCGTCGATCACGAGGACCTCCCGGAGCCCCGCCTCACGGAACGAGGAGACGACGGTCTCGACCGTCTCGGCCTCCTCGAAGGTGGGCAACAGGACGCAGACGTCGTCGAAGTCGCTCATCGTCCGGGCGATATCGGCCGAGTCGCTAAACTCTGTCCCTCCGGTCGCGGGGTCCGGGAGCGTCTGCGGTCGCAAAACGCGAAGCGACCCATACGCTCATGTATCCCTTCGACATACGTGGTAGCATGTCACAGGCACTTGAGGAACACACCGAGGAACTGCTCAGCGCGGCGCGGACCGCGACGGGAGACGAGCTCCGGAGTCTCACGTACTTCACCGAGGAGGACGTCGAACAGCTCTACTTGCGGAGCGACCTGAGCCGGACCGCCGACCTCGTCGGGTTCGCCGAGAGCGAGCGACACGGGTTCCACGCCCAGTCGTTGTACGCCAACACGCAACTCGGCGACTACTTCTTCACCGTCCGGGTGTTCGAGAACGGCTACCTCACCCGCGTGATCGCCAACGGCCACGGCGTCTGGGTGACGACGGACTCGATGGAGATCGACCGCTTCGAGGAGCTCGCCAGCGCGCTCGCGGAGATCCTCCGCTCGTTCGATCCCACGTGACTCCGACGATCCGTCCCGCGTGATCCAACCATCCGTCCTCCGTGACTCCGGCGATCCGCCCTCGACGCGCTCGCTCAGAACGGCGCGTCGGGGTCCGCTTCCGCGTCGTCCTCGGACGGTGACGCCTCGAGATCGTGGTCGCTCTCCTGCCACGCCTCGATCCCGCCGCGAAGGCTCTCCACGCGGGCGTCGGCGGTCCCCTCGTAGCTGCCGATCAGCTGAGCGGCCTGCTGGCTCGCGATCCCGTGCGGACAGACCGTCACGATCCGCTCTGCGCCCTCCAACTCGGCGACGCGGGTCGTGAGCTCCGGGAACGGGATCGACTCGCTGTCCGGAACGTGGCCCCGGTCGAACGCCCGCTCGTCGCGAATGTCGACGATCCGTACGTCCTCGCCGTCCTCCAGCAGCGCGGCGAGCGCCGCCGGGTCGATCTCTCCGTCCATTACGGGAGCGGGCAGAGGCTCGCCGTGATCACGGCGCGCTCGTCGGTGTCGTTTCGAGCCCCGTGGACGTCCCCGCGGGCGTTGTGAACGACGGCGGGTGCGGCGAGGCGTTCGGACTCGTCTCCCCTGATCACGGTCGGCTCCCCCTCGAGGACGTGGAAGACGTTCGTCGCGTCCGCGTGCTCGTGGGGATCGATCTCGCTGCCGGCCGCGAGGACGAACGCCTTCACGAGCACGTCGTCGGTGACGACGAGCTCGGCGGTCGCGACCTCGCCGTCGGCGGGATCGAGGTCGCCGACGGCGTCGGCGTATCGGTCGAGCGTCATACCCGTGGAGTCGGGCCGCGGGGGTTAAAACGCGTCGGCGGGGGCAGTCACTCCCGTGCGCCCGGCGGCAGCGGGTCGGCGTGGTCCGCGACCGCCCTCGCGACGCGGTGGGGGTCCTCGTGGATCACCCAGTGGGTGGCGTCGTCGATCGTGAGGAGCCGGCCGTCCGCGCAGTGGTCGATGCTCTCGCCGGCCAGTCGTTTCTCGAGGAACGGGTCGTCCGCGCCCCAGATCACGAGCGTCGGGACCTCCACGCGGGGCGTCTCCGGCGTGGGTCGCTCGCGGACGATGGCCCGGTACCAGTTCACCATCGCCTCGAACGCACCGTCGCGGTCCCACGCCCGCCGATAGCGTCGGAAGTCGTCCGCACCGAACGTCCCCGGATCGCTCGTCTCGCGGAGGGTCCGCACGCCGATCCGCCAGTTTCCGGCCCGCGCGACCGCCTCCGGCAGCCGGGGGATCTGGAAGGCGAGCACGTACCAGCTCTTGCGGCGCTGCCGCCAGGAGCCTCGGAGCGCCCGCTCGAAGACGGTCAGGTGCGGGACGTTGACGGCGACGAACTCCGACACTCGGTCGGCGTGGTGGATCGCGAGCCACCAGCCGACGGCGGCCCCCCAGTCGTGTCCGGCGACCGCCGCCGTCTCGCGCCCGTACGCGTCGATCAGTCCGACGACGTCGCGGGCGAGTTCCTCGATCCGGTAGTCGGCGACGGCGGGCGGCTTCTCCGAGAGGTTGTACCCGCGCTGATCGGGCACGACGACGCGGTAGCCGGCGTTCGCGAGCGCGGCGATCGTCTCGTGCCAGCCGTACCAGAACTCCGGGAACCCGTGGAGGAGGACGAGCAGCTTTCCGTCCTCGGGGCCCGCCTCGACGACGTGGAGGCGGACGCCGTTCGTCTCGACGAACCGCGAGGTCCCGGGGACGCCCTCGGGGATCTCGTCGGACGGGACCTCGACCCCCCGTGCGGCCTCCGTCACGTCGTCCGCGGTACCGACCATATCGGGCGATCGGTCCCGGGCGACTAATAGCTACGTCCGACGACGGGGGAGTCGCCCGCGAGTCAGTGTGGGGACCGTAGCCTCGGTCACGCCGATCCCGGAGTGAACCGTCCCTCTCCGTCGTTGAGGAGCATCCAGTACGTGACGAGCGCCGCGGCGTGTCCGTCACCGTCGTCGACCCGGCGTGTGGTCGCCTTGTACGCCTCGCGGACCACGGCGGTCAACGGGAGCGCGGTTCCCCGCTCGCCAGCGAAGTCGGTGGCGTAGCCGAGGTCCTTGTTCCAGATGGCCAGCGTCCCCAACCCCTCCATCCCCTGGTCGAACTCGCCGGTGAAGTACCCCTCGTACAGGTCGAACTCGAGGAAGTCGGTGAGAAGCGTCGGGTCCACTCCGTTGTCGCGAACGAACTCGACGACCTCCGCGTCGACCGCGTGGTGGCCGGCGTAGCGCATCTGGAGCCCGAGTTTGAACACCGTCGCGTCGGGCACCGGTCCGACGCGGACGTGGTCGTCCGCGATGGCGTCCAGCACCTCCGCGGCTCGTTCGTAGCTCCCCTCGGAGCCGCCGGCCATGACGTGGTACCCCTCCCGCGGCGATCCGCCGGTGATGGGCGCCTCGACGAAGTCGACGCCGGCCTCGGCGCACAGTTCCTCACAGGCGACCGACGTGGCCGGGCGGGTCGTCGACACGTCGACGAGGAGATCCCCCGGGTCCAGTTCCGCGAGCAGCCCGTCCGCGCCCTCCATCGTCGCCTCGACCTCGGGCGATCCGGGCAGCGTCAGGACCACCACGTCGGATTCCCGGGCGAGGTCGGCCGGGCTCGAAGCGGCGCGAGCGCCGCGGTCGGTCGCGTACGCCGTCTGGTCGTCGTCGACGTCGAACACCGTCACGCGGTACTCAGCGTCGAGGAGTCGGTCGACGAGCCGCTTGCCGATGTAGCCGACGCCGATCAGGCCGATCGCGGTCATTGCCGGACGATCGGGGTGAGGCCTATAAGTCGTACCGGGGCGTCGCCGCCGCCGGCCGGTCGACGTTCCCGTTGACCGCTTCCCGCCCCGAGAACGGTCGGCGTGTGGAGCGTGGGCACGTCGAGCCACCGGGATCGCGTCGAACCGTCCGGACCGGAGCGCTTCAGGGGCAACCGATACGTGTCTCATATCTTATCTAAACGTCCGTTCTGCGACCGAATGTAGGGGATGCCGACCCTCGTCGGTCCGGACGAGAGGTAGTAAACGTCTTATACGTTGATTTCACACGGTACTTTGAGGAGTGTTATCACGTGAGTATCTCTGAAACGTACGTCCGATACCGCCGAACCCTCGGCGAGGAACCGCTCGCCATCGGGGTCGTTCTCGTGGCCCTCTGGATGGCATGGGCGCTCGTGAGCGGGCTCTGGACCGGCGGGATCCGGGTCAGCAGCCTCGCCTCGCTCGTCTGGGACGGGCTGCTTCGGGGGCTGATAATCGGCCTGGCGGGCATCGGACTCTCGATGACGTACAGCATTCTCAACTTCGCGAACTTCGCACACGGCGATTACCTCACGAGCGGGGCGTTCGCCGGAATGGCCACCAGCTACCTCATCGCGGGGATCGGCGAGAACAGCGTCGGCGCGCTGTTGCTCGTCGGTGCCGGCGGCTCGGTGTTCGGCGGCGCGATCGGGATCGGCGTCACCACCTCGCCGATCGCGGTCGTCCTCGGGGCGGTCGTCGCGGGAGTCTCGACGATCGCGCTCGCGCTCCTGATCGACCGGTTCGTGTACAGGCCGATCCGCGACGAGAGCGGCATCGCCCTGCTGATCACGAGCATCGGGGTCGCGTTCGCGCTCCGCTACCTCATCCAGTTCGTCTTCGGCGCCGGCGTCCGGGGGACCACCGCGGCGGGCTCCGTTCCCCGCATCGACGTCCCGGCGCTCGACGGGACCTTCCGGGTCACCGCTCACGACGCCTCGCTGATCGTCGTCGCCGGCGGGCTCATGCTCGGCGTTCACCTGCTCTTACAGCGCACCAAACTCGGCAAGGCGATGCGCGCGATGTCCGACAACGAGGACCTCGCACGGATCACGGGGATCCCGACCGAGCGGGTCATCCGCACCACGTGGATCGTCGGGGCCGGGCTCACCGGCGTCGCGGGGTACATGTTCGTCCTCTGGAAGGGGACGCTCGGCTTCAACGACGGGTGGCTCCTGTTGCTCTTGGTGTTCGCCGCGGTCATCCTCGGCGGGATCGGGTCGATCTACGGGGCGATCGGCGGCGGGATCGTCATCGGGCTGACCGCCTCGGTGTCCGTGATCTGGATCCCCTCCGAGTTCGGCCGCGCGGCCGCGTTCATGGTGATGATCGTGATACTGTTGTTCAAGCCCGAAGGCATCTTCAGCGGGAGGACCACGGCATGAGCGCCGACGACCTTCGCGGACGGTTCAGCGGGCTCTTCGAGCGCGACGTGACGCTCGCGCTCGCGGTCCTCGGAACGATCTATCTGGCGTACGTCCTCGCCGGGGTCGCGTTCGGCTACGGGCTCCGGGGACAGCTCAACTCGATCGCGAACCTCACGTTCTACATCGGCGTGTTCGGCATGCTCGCGCTGGCGTTGAACCTCCACTGGGGGTACACCGGCCTCTTCAATATCGGCGTCGTCGGCTTCATGGGCATCGGCGTCTACGTGACGGCGCTGGTCTCGAAGCCGCCGGTCGCACAGGGCGGCGCGGCGCAGGTCGGTGGGTTCGGACTGCCGCTCGGTGTCGGGATCGTCGCCGGCGTCGTGGTGGCGGGGTTGTTCGGGCTGTTGGTCGCGCTTCCCGCGCTTCGGCTGCGAGCCGACTACCTCGCGATCGTCACGGTGGCGTTCTCGGAGATAATTCGGTTCACGATGATGTCCCGGACGTTCCAGACGTTCACCGTCCCGGACACGATCGACCTGTGGCTGTTCACCGTCGATCCGACGGCCGACACGGTCGGGCTCGGCGGCGGCGGCGGGCTCATCCTGAACTATCCGGACCCGCTCGAGGCGCTCCTGCGAACCCTCTTCCTGTGGGAGCCGTACATGGGGTTCGTCGGGTTCGTCCAGCGGACGCTGATCCCGAACAACCCGAAGCCGGTTATCGACGGGCTCGTCTACGGGATCCTGCTTTTCGTCTGCGTCGGGCTGTTCTACCTGCTGCTCTCGCGGACCGGCAAGTCGCCGTTCGGGCGCGTCCTGAAGGCGATCCGCGAGGACGAGGACGTCGCGAACGCCCTCGGGAAGGACACCGACCGCTTCAAGCTCACCGCGTTCGTGCTCGGGTCGGCCCTGATGGGCCTCGGCGGGATCCTGTGGTACTCGAGCCGCGGGAGCATCACGCCGCCGTCGTTCCGGCCGAACATCACCTTCTTCGTCTGGATCGCGCTGATCATCGGCGGCGCGGGCTCGAACACGGGCAGCTTCCTCGGCGGCGCGATCTTCGCCGGGGTGTTGTACGAGGGGCCGCGATACGTGAAGAACCTCGTCGAGACCGCCTTCGAGCTGGGCGACGCGCCCGGGAACTTCGGCGAGGCGGTCGCGCCGATGGCCTCGTTCGACCCGGTCCCGTTCGTCCTCTACACGCTCGACAGCGTGAGCCAGCTGCGGCTCGTCATCATGGGCGTGGTGTTGATCTGGCTGATGCACAACCGCCCGGAGGGACTGCTCGGCCACCGCAAGGAGACGGCCTCGAGCATCGACCTCTCGCGACCGGGTGGCGAGGACGCGAGCAACGCCGCGGCCGCCGCCGACGGAGGCGAGAACCGATGAGCGAGAGCGACGACACCACGGACGGATCGACGTCGACCGAGGAACCGATCGAGAACGATTCGAAACCGGTCGAGACCGACTCGGAGACGGCCGAGGGGGATTCGACGGCTGCCGACGAGGACGGGTCGCCCGACACGACGGCTTCGGAGCGTACCCCCGACACGCCGGAGGACGCCGGCGTGCCGACCGGCTCGACGCCCCTCGAGGTCGAGGGGCTCCGACGGACGTTCGGCGGCATCGTCGCCGTCGACGACGTCAGCTTCGACGTCGAGGCGGGGACGCTGACCGGACTGATCGGCCCGAACGGGGCCGGCAAGTCCACCACGTTCAACCTCATCACCGGGATGTTGGAGCCCGACGCGGGGACGGTCCGGTTCAACGGCGAGGAGATCACCGGGCTCCAGCCGCACGAGATCGCGAACCAGGGGCTCGCCCGGACGTTCCAGATCGCCAGAGAGCTCGAGGAGATGACCGTCCTCGAGAACATGATGCTCGCGCCGAAGGGACAGGTCGGCGAGTCGCTGTGGCGGTCGGTCATGCCGATCACCCGCGACGAGGTGCGCGAACAGGAGACCGAACAGCTCGAGCGCGTCTGGGAGGTGCTCGACTTCTTCGAGATCGACCACCTCGCCGACGAGTACGCCGGGAACCTCTCGGGCGGCCAGCGGAAGCTTCTCGAGATGGCCCGCGCGCTGTTGACCGACCCGGACATGCTGCTTCTCGACGAGCCGTTCGCCGGGGTCAACCCCTCCCTCGAGAAGCGGCTGCTCGAACACATCCACGAGTTGCGCGAGCAGGGCTACACCTTCCTCATCGTGGAACACGACATGGACCTCATCATGAACAACTGCGAGCGGGTCATCGTCATGCACCAGGGCCGCGTCCTGAAGGACGGGACGCCGGCGGAGATCAAGGAGAGCGAGGAGGTCATCGAGGCGTACCTCGGGGGTGAGGTATGAGCCTCCTCGAGGTCCGCGAGTTGGACGCCGGCTACGGCGACCTCCAGATCCTCACGGACGTCGACCTCGACGTCGACGACGGCGAGTACGTCACGATCGTCGGTCCCAACGGGGCCGGCAAGTCGACCGTGATGAAGTCGGTCTTCGGGCTGACGACCCACATGGGCGGTACCGTGACGTTCGCCGACGAGGACATCAGCGGGACGAAGCCGGAGGACGTCATCCACAAGGGTCTGGGGTACGTCCCGCAGAACGAGAACGTCTTCGCGGAGCTCGACGTGGAGGAGAACCTCGAGATGGGCGCGTACATCCTGGACGAGGTGCCACGGGAGGAGCTCCGGAAGGTGTACGACCGGTTCCCGATCCTCGAGGAACGGAAACACCAGCAGGCGGGGACGCTGAGCGGCGGCCAGCGACAGATGCTCGCGATGGGCCGGGCCCTGATGCTCGACCCCGAGCTCCTGTTGCTCGACGAGCCCAGCGCGGGGCTCGCGCCCGACCTCGTCGACGAGATGTTCGACAAGATCGACGAGATCAACGGGACGGGCACCGCGATCCTGATGGTCGAACAGAACGCGAAGGAGGCGCTCAGACGCTGTGACCGCGGATACGTGCTTTCGAACGGTCAGAACCGCTACGAGAACGAGGGGACCGCGCTGTTGAACGACGAGGAGGTCCGCCGCGAGTTCCTCGGCGGATAGTTCGACGGAAACTCCACGGAACCGGCCGTCCGGCCCGTCCCGCCGTTTTTCGGACCGGAGCTCCCCCCGCGGGAGCCGTCGCTCACGTCGGTCGTCGGTGCCGTGAAAAAACGCGGGTCTCGACGCCGGTCCTCGCCGGCGGATCGGCCGATCAGTTCCCGCTCGAGAGCGCCTGCTCGATGACGTTGGAGTACGAGGACTCGCCGATGTTGAAGCTGATCTGGTCGTACACCTCGCCGTCGAACGTGTCCTCGAACACGCCGCTGAACCGCTCGGAGAGCTGCTGGCCGTAGTCGTTGTTCACGTACAGCGTCGCCGCGGTCTCGGCTTCGAGCCGCTCGGAGGCGACCTGCGCCATGACCCGACCCTGAAGCTGGTCGCTCGGGGCGGTCCGGAAGATGTAGTCGTCGTCCTCGAGGTTCGTCACCGACAGCGCGGTACTGGACGGCGAGCAGCCGACGACCTCGTTCGGGATGAGCGTCTCCTGACAGACCGGGACGTTGACCCCGGAGGAGGCGGTCCCACACACGGCGGGAACCCCCGAGCTGACCAGGGACTCGGCGCCGCTGACGCCCTGGTCGGGCGAGGTGTTCGTGTCCTCGAACTGGGCGTTCACGGTGAGGTCGAGGTCGGACTCGTTGACCTGCTGGGCCGGTAGCTCCGCGGCGCGGATCATCGGCTGGCCCGTCGACGCCAGGTCGCCGGTTTCGGGGAGCAAGATTCCGACGCTCACCTCGCGACCGAACCCGCCGGGCGACTCGTCCGCGGAGGAACCGGCACCGTCGGGGTTCTCGCCCTCGAAGTTCTGCGTCTCGTCGACCGCGACCGAGTCGGCGTCCTGCCCCTGGAACTCCCAGATGGAGTAGGCCGCGGACGCCGGGTCACCGTTCTCGTCGAAGTTGACGGCGCTCGATGCGCCCTGGTAGTTGATGTCCTCGCCGTTGGCAACCGCCTCGACCGCGTCGAGGAACCCCTCCGGACCGTATTCGGTGCCGCCCGGGTTCGCGATGCGTCGGAGCTGGTCGCGGATCGCGGTGCCGTCGTTCTCGCCCGCCGCGACGTTCGCCAGGATCAGCGCGGCGGCCGAGTCGTACGACTGCGAGGTGAACACGCCCGGCGACTCGTCGTAGGCGTCCTGATACAGGCTCTCGAAGGCCTCCTGGTTGGGTCCGCCGGCCGCCGGCGCGGTGCCGGTGACGTTTTCCATGTCGTTTCCGACCTGACCGGGCAGCGCGGGGTCCTGGAGCCCGTCGGGAATGAGGATGTCCTCGGCCCCGTCGGACGCGCTGTAGTAGTCGCGGAACAGCTGGATCCCGCTTTCCGGGTAGCCGATCACGGTGAGGAGGTCCGGCCCGCCGCCTCCGCCGCCTCCGCCGCCGTTGCCCGAGCAGCCGGCGACGCCGACCGCGCCAGCGACACCGATCCCCTTCAGCACGTCACGCCGTCTCTTGTGGTATGACATATCCACCCATATATGGTCCACTTTGATAAGTATATCCCTGTCAATATCTCCACACGTCTTGTCAATCAGGCGTATTTAAGGTGCGTTTCCACCCTCACGGCTCTCGACGGCCGTTTCGACGGTCATGATCGGGAGTTGAGGGGAACCCGTCATCGGACCCGACTCTCCTCGGCCGGCGGGAGCGATCGTCGCTCATCGTCCCTCGGGTCGCTCCGGGTACGACTGGCGGGAGCCGTGGGATCGGCGCGCGAGGAGTCGTGCGGTCGCCCGTCGGCGGTCGTCGGGACGCTCCTCGGTCGTCTCGTCGTAGTGGAGGACCGTCAGTCCGAGTCCCGCCCGCAGGAGTTCGTTCGCCCCGAACCGATAGCGGTCGGTGCTCGGCCCGGAGGGCGTCGGCTCGGCCGACCGGAGGTGTCCCTCGACGAAGAGGTAGCCGCCGTGGGCGAGCGACTCACGGAGGTCGGTGAACCGGTCGAGCGTGTGGTAGAAGCTCACCGTGATCAGGTCGTATCGATCCGCCGGGAACTCGTACTCCGTGGCGTCGGCGCGGATCGTCTCGATCCGTTCCGCGACCCCGCGCTCCGCCGCCCGGTCTCGAACGATGCGAAGCCCCTCCGCCGACGCGTCGAGCGCGTCGACATCGTAGCCGGCCGCGGCGAGGAACACCGCGTTTCGTCCGGTCCCGGTCGCCAGATCGAGCACCCGGCCGTCGGGGATCGAGGGCTCGTAGGAACGTAAGACCGGAGACGGCTCGGGGTCTCGGGGGTACTCGCCGGTCGCGAACCGCTCGTCCCAGTCGGTCGGCTCGTCGCCGTCGGTCATGTCTCCGGATCGTTGCCCCCGACGCATAACCTCCGCGCCGGACGTTTCAAGGACGGTGCGGTCGGACCTTCCCGTATGGCCGGCGACCACGAGGTGGACGACGACCGCTCGATAGATCAGCCGCCCGAGGCGGTGCTCGGCGAGTTGCTGACCGACCGCGGGGAGACGCTCGCGACCGCCGAGTCGCTGACGGGCGGGCTCGTGGGGTCGACGGTGACCGACGTGCCGGGATCGAGCGCCTACTTCGACCGGGGGTACGTGACGTACGCGTACGACGCCAAACGCGAGGAGTTGGGCGTCGCCCGCGAGACGCTCGACACGCACGGCGCGGTCAGCGGACCGGTCGCCCGCCAGATGGCCGCCGGCGCCCGCGACCACGCCGACGCCACGTGGGGCGTCTCGACCACGGGGATCGCCGGTCCCGGTGGCGGAACAGAGGAAAAGCCGGTCGGACTGGTGTACGTCGGCGTGGCCTACGCCGCGCCGTGGGGAACCGAGGAGTCGTTCACGCGGAGCGTCCGCGCGGAGTTCTCGGGCGGCCGCGACGCGGTCAAACGCGCGAGCGTCGAGCGCGCGCTCGCCGAACTCGTGCGGGCCGTTCGTGACGTGGAGGGACGCCGATCGGAGGGGTGACACGCCGGCCGAAGGGGTGACGGACGGGGGAGAGTGGTGACGGACGGGGTGGGACGGCGAGGGTGAAGGTCGCGCGCTCGGGTTACTCCTCGTCGTCGGCGGCGTCGTCCTCGTCAGCCGCATCGGAGTCCGCCGCGTCGTCCTCCTCGTCTCCCGTGATCCCCGCGGCCTCGAACGCCTCGGTCACCTCGGGCTCGGGAACGGTGCGATAGCCCTCGTCGTCCGTGACCGTGGCGACCGCGAGGTCGGCCGGGACGAACTCGTCCTCGTGGGCGGCGAGCGCGCGAACGCCGAGTTCGACCCCCTCGTCGAGCGAGAGGTCCTCCTCCCACTCCTCCTCGAGGACGCCCTGGATGTCCTGTCTCCCGCCGCCGATGACGGTCGCCTTCCACTCGTTGGGCGTTCCCGAGGGGTCGGCCGCGAACAGGCGCGGCTCGCCGTTCTCGATCCCGCCGATGAGCAGCGCCGCGCCGTACGGCCGGGTGCCGCCGCGCTGGGTGTTCTCCTGGATGTGGTCGGTGACGAACTTCGTCAGCGTCTCGACGCCGATCGGCTCGCCGTACCGGAGGCGATTGCCCTGCGCCTGCCGCCGCGCGAGGTCGATGAGCTGTCGCGCGTCCGCGACGTGGCCCGCGCTCGCGGTGCCGAGGTGGTCGTCGAGCTTGTGGAGCTTCTCGATGCTCTCGGCCTCCATCAGCGTCGAACTCGCCCGCGACATCGCGACGAAGACGATCCCCTCGGCCGTCCGAACGCCGAGGCTCGGCGCGCCGCGCGAGACCGCCTCGCGGGCGTATTCGACCTGATAGATGCGCCCGTCGGGCGAGAACAGCGACGTTCCGCGGTCGTACGCCTGCTGGTCGTTGCCGCCCATCATCGCTTCTCACCCGCTCGCGCGGTGACGTGCTCACTCATTACCCTTTATTACGCCGGCCGGTTGAAAAACCCTCCTTAACCGGTACGTGGTGAGTCCCCGTCCGAGTCCCCTACTCCCCGCCCCCGTCGCCCCAGTCCCGCGAGACGGGCGTCTCGCTCGCGTGTATCCGCGACAGCAGCCAGTCGCTTCCGGCGGCCAGCTCCCCGTCGTCGGTGCCGACGAGCTTCAGCCGGTTGTGACCGGCCTCCCGGTCGGGATAACAGCCGACCGTGAGGTCGTACCGTGCCATGACTTCCTCGAGGTCGGATACGATGTTCGCCTCGGGCTCGACCGTGTAGAGGAACTTCGACCGACGCTCGCCAGCGAACTCGTCGGCCACCGAGTCGAACATCGCCTTCAGCTCCTCTGGGATCCCCGGGAGGACGTAGACGTTCTCGAGGACGCACCCGGGCGCGAGCCCCGCCCCGTTCAACAGCGGGCGGCTGCCCTCCGGAAGCGCGGCCTCCGCGTCGACGTCAACGTCGAGGTCCCGGTCCGGGATCCGGGTCGCGATCTCCGCGAGCCGCTCCTCGACGTCGGCGCGAGTCAGCTCCGAGACGGCGAGATCGCGCCCGAACGCGTCCGCGACCGCCTCCATCGTCACGTCGTCGGGGGTCCCGCCGATCCCGCCCGTGACGACCACCCGGTCGAAGGCGTCGCCGTAGGTCGCCACCCGCTCGGCGATCGTCTCCCGGTCATCGGGGACGGAGAGGATCCGGGTCACCGTGACGCCGCGCTCGGCCAGCCGCGCCGCGAGCCAGTTGGCGTTCGTGTTCACCGTGTCGCCGGAGAGCAGCTCGTCGCCGACCGTGATCAACGCGACTTCCATCTACCCGCGTTCGGGTCGGCGGGGACATAGGCGTTGCCCGTCCCGGCGCGCCCGCGGATCAGCTACGTTGCTCCCCGACCCGCTCGTAGGTGACGAACGCGAGGTCGCCGTCCGTCTCCCGGTCGGTCTCCTCCCATTCGGTCGGATCCCAGTCCGGAAAGCGCGTGTCGCCGTCGGGAGACTCCGGGATCTCGGTGAGGACCATCCGGTCGGCGAGCGGAAGGAACGCCTCGTACACGCTCGCGCCCCCGATCACGTAGACCTCGTCGACGCCGCGGTCGGCCGCGGCCGACCGCGCCCGCTCCGCCGCCTCCGTCACTCCGTTCGCGACGACGGCTCCCTCCGGGAGGTCGAGGTCGCGCGTCGTCAACACGACGTTCGTCCGGTCCGGGAGCGGGCCGCCGATCCGCTCGGCGATGCTCTCGTAGGTGACGCGTCCGAGGACCACGGGATGGCCGGTCGTCAGCCGCTTGAAGTGCGCGAGGTCGGCCGGGTAGTGCCACGGCATCCCGCCGTCCGCGCCGATGACGCCGTTCTCGGCGACGGCGGCGACGAGGACGAACGACGCGTCGCGTTCCTTCGCCGTCATCACTCGGCGACCGCGAACGAGAGTCCCTCGGCGCAGTCGTAGTCGACGACCTCGACGTCGTCGTAGCGCAACTCCTCGAGCGGCACGTCGGCGATCTCGATCCGGGGGCGCTCGCGCGGCTCCCGCGAGAGCTGCTCGAGGAGGCCGGGCACGTGGTCGTATCCCTCATCGCCGTCCGCCTCCGCGGGGGCGGCCCCCTCCAGCCAAGACTTGACGTCGGGGTAGTCGGCCTTCGTCTCGACGTCCGCGAGCCGCTCCTGGAGCGCATGGAGGTTCTCGCCGTACCACTCCCCGCGGTCGCCCTGCCCGCAGTAGACGTGCGCGTCGACGATCGTGTGGCCGAACTCGCCGATCTCGAAGCCGGTCCGCTGTGCGATCGCGTTCGCGAGTAGCGCGTACGCCGCGACGTTGAACGGGACGCCGAGCGCGATGTCGCCCGACCGCTGGGTGAGGTGGAGGTTGAGCTTCCCGCCCTGGACGTTGACGACGAAGGTGTAGTGACACGGCGGCAGCGTCGAGGTCGCGGCGTTGGCCGGGTGCCACGCGTTCACAACCATCCGGCGGGAGTGCGGGTTCTCCCGGAGCGTGTCGAGCACGTAGGCTATCTGGTCGAAGGTGCGTCGTTCGGTTCCGTCCTCGGTCTCCTCGACGGTCACCCAGCGGTGTGCGTCGTCGGGCCACGTCTCGCCCGGGAGCGCGTCGGTCCCGTCGGGAACCGGGTACCGCCGCCAGAACCGGCCGTAGGCCGTGTCGAGGCGTCCCTCCTCGTCGGCCCACGCGTCCCAGATCTTCGTCTCCTCGCGGAGGTTCCTGACGTGCTCCTCGCCCGAGAGATACCAGATCACCTCGTGGATGAGCGAGTTCCAGCGGTAGCCGTCCATCCGCTTCGTGGTGAGAAGCGGGAACCCCTCCGCGAGGTCGACGGTGTACCCGGCGCTGAACGTCGCGATCGTGTCCACGCCGGTCCGGTTCGGCTTGTACGTGCCCGTCGAGAGCGCGTCGTCGACGAGGTCGAGGTACTGTTGCATCGTGGGTGGATGTCGTGGCTGTCGTGGGGCGAGCCCCCGACGAATCGGACGCATCCCGGCGTCGCCACGACCGGTCTGTCCGAATCCACGCGCCTTGTGATATAAACTTGCGTCCTTTTCGACGCTCGTCGCCGACGGGGGTACCGTTACCGACGCCGCCACCCCGACCGCAGCAACTAACCTCACGCCGCCCGGAGTGGGCCGCATGGACATCGATCCGTTCGGGCTCGAACGCTGGTTCGCGAAGTACGAACACGAGGCGGACGTCATGCTGGCGGAGAGCGGGATCCGGTCGCTCGAGGCGGACCGGTTCGACCTCGACCCCGGCGAGTTGGGATACGTGATCCCGACGAACGGCGACCCCGAGTTCCGCGCCCGCGTCGGCGAGCGGTACGGCCGGAGCGCCGACGAGGTGCTGTTCACCTGCGGCACCCAGGAGGCGAACTTCCTGACGTTCCTGGCGCTCGTGGGCTCGGACGACCCGGTCGGCGACGACGGGGTCGGCTCGGGCTCCCACGCGGTCGTCGTCACGCCGACCTACCAGGCGCTCCACGCGGTCCCCGAGGCGTTCGGCGAGGTCACCCGCGTCGAGCTCTCCCCGCCCGAGTGGGAGCTGGATCCCGACGCGGTCGCGGACGCGGTCCGCGAGGACACCGCCGTGATCGTCGTCAACAACCCGAACAACCCGTCCGGCCGCTACCACGACGAGGATCGGATCCGCGCGGTGTACGACCTCGCCGTCGAGAACGACGCCTACCTGCTGTGTGACGAGGTGTACCGGCTGCTCTCCTCGGACCCCCACGAGCCGGTGGCGAGCCTCGGCGCGCACGGGATCTCGACGACGAGCCTCACGAAGGCGTACGGCCTCGCCGGCCTGCGCTTCGGCTGGATCGCGGGTCCCGAGCCGGTGGTCGAGCGCGCCTGGCAGTGGAAGGACTACACCACCATCTCGCCGAGCCTCCTCGGCCAGCACGTCGCCGAGCAGGCGCTCGGCCGGCGCGAGGAGCGGATCCTCTCCGAGAACCGCGAGCTGGCGGAGAAGCACCGCCAGCGCGTCGCCGAGTGGGTCGACCGACACGGTCTGGAGTGGTACGACCCCGTCGGCGTCAACGGTTTCCCGACGATCCCCGACGGGTTCGAGGACGCCCGGGAGTTCTGCCGGACCGTCGTCGAGGAGGCGGGCGTCGTGCTCGCGCCCGGCGACCTCTTCGGGTACCCCGACCGCTTCCGGATCGGGTTCGGGCTCCCGACCGACGAACTGGAGGAGGGACTCGATCGGGTGAGCGGCGTCATCGAGGCACACGCAGAGGACGGCACGGAGACGGCCGAGGACGCGGAGACCGTCGACGACGCGGTCCCTGACGGAGGGAGCCGCTGAGATGGGGCTCGTCGGCGATCTCAAGGAGGACGTCGTCGGGCTCGTCCGGGACCCGACCGACGAACAGAAGGCGATCCTGGTCGCGATCGTCGCCATCGCGATCGCCGACCGGTACTTCCTCTGGATCGACTTCCCGTTCGTGGTGCGGACGACCGCCGCCGTCGGCGTGGGCTTCATCGCGCTGTTCGTCGTCAGCTACCTCCTCACCGGCCGGCTCGTCCCGCCGGACGAGGACGACGAGGAGGAGTACGACGACGAGTTCCACCCGTAGCGGACGGGGACGGCGTGGTCGTCGAAGGCACGAGGACGAGCGTCGAACGCGTGTGGTGAGCGATCGAACGCGCGACGACGACGTTTCGCGCCGCAGCGACGGCGTTCCAAACCGTTTATACCCGCGCCGGGGGTAAGCCGGTGTATGCCGCGAGAGCAGAAGCAGGTCCGAGAACTCCAGGAGGGGAGCTACGTGATGATGGATAGTTCCCCCTGTAAGATCAACCACTACAGCACCGCTAAACCCGGGAAACACGGGAGCGCGAAGGCCCGCGTCGAGGGGAAGGGCGTCTTCGACGAGAAGAAGCGCTCGCTCTCGCAGCCGGTCGACGCGAAGGTGTGGGTGCCGATCATCCAGCGGAAACAGGGCCAGGTCGTCTCCGTCTCCGGCGACGACGCCCAAGTCATGGACCTCGACACCTACGAGACGTTCACGATGCGGATCCCCGATGGCGAGGACTTCTCCTCGGACGACACCATCGAGTACCTCGAGTACGAGGGCCAGCGCAAGGTCGTCGGGTAATCGAGGCATGTTTCCCGGAGCGACCGCCGACCGCGACGCGGCATCGTACGTGGTCGTCGGCGCTCCCCTCGACGCCACGACCACGTTCCAGCCCGGAACCCGGTTCGGACCCGACCGGATCCGGCGATTCTCCGAATCGTACGACGACTACGACGACAGAACGGACGGCCACTTCTCCGCGCTCGGCGTCCACGACGCGGGCGACGTCACCCCCTGGGACGACACGCGCGAGTACCTCGACCACCTCGCCGCCGAACTCCGGAGCGTCGTCCTCGACGGCGCGGTCCCGCTCGCGATCGGCGGGGAACACACCGTCACCTACGCCGGCGTCGAGGCCGTCTCGCCGGAGACCCTCGTCGTCGTCGACGCACACCTCGACCTCCGTGCGGAGTACGCCGGGAACCCGTGGAACCACGCCTGCGTCACCCGTCACGCGCTCGACGTCGTCGACCGCGCGGTGGTCGTCGGCGCGCGCACCGGCTCCCCGGAGGAGTGGGACCGCGCCGCCGAGAGCGACGTGACGGTCGTCGCGCCCGAGGACGCCCGCGAGTGGGTCGACGACCTCGATCCCGACGAGTTCGCCGACGGGTCGACGTACCTCTCGGTCGACGTCGACGGGGTCGACCCGGGATTCGCGCCCGGCACGGGGACCATGGAGCCGTTCGGACTCCACCCGCGCGAGGTACGCGACCTCGTGCGCGCGGTCGCGCCGCACGCCGACGGCTTCGATATCGTCGAGGTGAACGACCGCGACGACGGCCAGGCGGCGGCACTCGGAGGGAAACTGCTTCGAGAGTTCGTCCACGCACACGCCGCCGGCTCGTCGACGTGAGACGCCACGCGTCGACCGTCCCGCGGGTCGGCGCGGTTCGCGTCGTTCCCCGTGCTCAGTGGAGCTCGGAGAGCCGACTGCGGGCGGCGGATACCGCCTCCATCGAGTCGATCCACTCGCGGGGGTCGGTACACCAGATCCGGTCGCCCTCGACGCTGACGCAGAACACCGACTCCGTCGACGGCGAGAGGGTCACGTCGTCGACGTCGGGACGGTCTCCGAGGTAGGCGTCGATCAGGCGTCGGGCCGTCTCGGCCTCCGAACGGAGGCGGTTCCCGGAGGCGTACTCGATGGCTATCTCGGCCATACCCCCCGATACGAACTACACGATTAATAACTACTGTTTCCGGGCAGCGATTGCGGGGTTCACGGATCCGAGCCGCGCCTCGCGTCCGTCTCGCTCACGTCTCCAGCGTCGCCTCGGTGTCGATCCCGTACACCGCGGCGGGCGTCTCGACGTGCGCGCGGCGGACGGCGTCCTCGTATCCCGACTCGAGCATCCACCGGACCCGCCGCGGGACGGTCTTCGGACCGAGGACCATCCCCGGCCTGTCGGGGTCGTCGACGAAATCCGTCTCCATCAGGAACGGTTCGCCCGACTCCGCGGCACGCTCGAGCCGGTCCTTCTCGCTCATCACGCTCGGAACGGGTCCCGCGAGCCGCCCGGCGGCGTAGTGTTTCACCACCCTGCCCGGGTCGAGTCCGACGTCCTCGGCGACGGCCGCGAGGTCGGTGAGGTCCTCGATCGCCTCGGTGTGAAGCTGGACCGCGCAGTCGACCGCCGCGGCCCGCTCGAACGCGTGGCGAGTCACCGCGTTCGAGGCCTCCCACACCGCGTCGCTCACGTCGTAGTGGGGCCGCCCCGATTTGAGCGCCAGCGCGCGGCCGGCGTCGACGAACTCGCTCGCGGCGTCGATCCCGCCGCACATCAGATCGCGCGCCTCCGCGGGCGTGAACCCTCGGTCGTCGACGAGCCGACTCACGAGTCCGGGGTGGACGCCGAGAACGGGCCACGCGCGGCCGGGCAGCGCCTCGGTCGCGTCGTCGACGGCGTCGATCGTCTCCTCGAAGACCGCCCGGAAGTCGTCCGGCTCCTCGACCTCCACGCCGAGGAGCCACGACGGCTTGTTGACGACGAGGAGGTGGGTGCCGCCGAGGCGAACGAAGTCGTCGACGGCGTCGATGCCGCGGCCGTGCCGGGGGTCGAGGTGGAGGTGGTTATCGAGCACCGGCGTGTCGAGGTCGTCGGTCACGTCTCGGATCGCGGGCCCGGATCGGATAGGCGTTCCGTGCCGTGACGGTTCCCACGATCCCGATCGGTCCTCGGCCTCGCGGCGGAAACCCTCTTATCGCGCCCCGGCGATAGCGGTTCCATGTCCCGGCACGTCTCCGTCGCGGTCCTCCTCGCGCTCGGCGGACTGTTGATGGCGAACCCGCTGTACCTGCCCGTACCGATCGCGGAGCCGACGACCGCGTACGCCCACGCGGTCCAGCCGGTCGGACCCGAGACCCCGCCGTACGCGGAGGGCGACGTGGTCGACCGCGACGAACTCGACGCCGACGCCCGCGACGCCTTCGATCGGGCACTCGAGTCGCCCGACGGCGGGTTCACGGTGGAGGACCCCGACGAGCGGGCCGAGTCGTTGTCGTACCCGACGGGCCCCACGCTCGGGGACGGGTTGATCGTCGTCGCTCACGACGGCACGCGGTACGAGTTCTGGACCAGATCGGTCGAGCGCGAGCCGCGCGAGGTCGTCCTCCAGCGGCTGTTGGTTCAGCCGGTCGGCTTCCTCGTCGGATTCCTCTCGGTCGTCGCGGCGGTCGCGGTCGGCGTCCGCGACCGGAACTGATCGGGGACGACGGAAACGGAGCCCTCGGTTCTACTCGCCGTCGCCTTTCTTCTCGTCGTTCCCGTCGGCCTCGTCGTTCCCGTCGGCCTCGTCGTCCTTGCTGTTCTCACCCTCCACGACGTCCTCGTCGACGACCTCGTCGATCCGCTTCTCGACGGTCTCCTCGACCGTCTCTTCTACCGTTTCCTCCACCGTCTCACCGACCGTCTCCTCCACCGTCTCTTCCACCGTTTCCTCGACGGTCTCCTCAACCGTTTCCTCGACGGTTTCGCCGACCTGCTCCTCGACGGTCTTCTCGACGGTCTCCTCCACGGTTCCCTCCACCGTCTCCTCGACGGTCTTCTCGACGTCCTCCGAGACCTTCTCGACGGTCTCCTCGACGTCCTTCGTCACCTCGCCGACCTTCTCCTCGACGGTGCGCTCGACGTCCTCAGAGACCTTTCCGACGCTCTCGTCGACCGCCTCCTCGACCTCGTCGGCGCGGGGGCGGCGGTCCACGCGGTCGTTCACCTCCTCGAGGCGCTCGATGACCGCGTCGACCTCGGTCTTCAGCGTCTCCTCGACGTTCTCCGTGACCTCCTGAGTCATCCACTCGGGGTCGAACCGGGCCATCTTCCAGAAGACGTGGATGGCGTACGAGATGAGTACGCCGAGCCCGAAGGCGATCCCGACCTGGTTGCCGACGACCGAGAAGAGGACGACGGCGACGAATATCATGAGCCCGTACGCCAGATCGACGACGAAATCGACCCGGTTGGGGTTCACCGCTTCCCCCCTCCGAGCCGTTCGATGGGTCCGGTCATTACGTTTCGCGTGTCCCTTCGCGGTCCAGCGGGTAATACCGATCGTTTCGTCGGGACTGCCCGGGTGGGACGAGCCGACGACCGACGAACTCGACGGTCAGCGCGATCCGGTCCCGGAGGCCGCGGTCTCGGACTCGAGGACGCGTTCGGTCGCCTCGTCGACCTCGACCAAGTGACAGAGCGGGTTCCCCGGATAGACGACCGGGTTCTCGAGGACGCCGATCAGCAGGCCGGTGAAGGGCGCTTTCACGCCGACCGCGTCCTCCTTGAACGGGTTGGTGATCGTCGCGATCCGCTCGCCCTCCTGAACCAGCGATCCGCTCTCGTAGTGGGTGTCGACGATCCCGCCCGAGTCGGCCCGGAGCCACGTCTTCTCGCCGGATCCCGCGACGATCGTGCGCCAGCCGGGCCAGCGGACCGACTCGGTCTCGAGCATTCCGTACTCCGCGAACGCCGACCTGACCCCCGCGAGCGCGTCGTCGATGAGCCGCCGCTGGAACCGGTGTGCCTCGCCCATCTCGACCGTTATCGTCGGGACCCCGTCCGCGGTCGCCTCCCCGCGAAGGGTTCCGCTCGGCCCGTCGCTGTCGATGATCACGCTCGAGCCGAACGCCATCGCGAGGCGATAGACGCCCTCGTCGGTCATGTCGCCGCGGGCGTGAAGCATGTTCGTCCGGCCCCGCGTCGAGGTGTGAAAGTCGATGCCGAAGTCGCACGGCTCGATGAAGTTCGCGTAGATCCGATGGGCCATCCGCTTCGAGCTCGTGGAGCCCGGCTTTCCGGGGAACGACCGGTTCAGGTCGCGGTCGTAGACGGGAAGGTACCGCTGTTGGGCGAGGAACCCGGGGACGTTGAGTACGGGCAGACAGACCAGCGTTCCACGGAGGTCGGAGAGGTCCCACTCGTGGGCGACCTCGCGGACGACCTCGATCCCGTTGAGCTCGTCGCCGTGGGCGGCCGCCGTGAGGAAGACGGTCGGACCGTCGCGTTCGCCGTTGACGATCGTCACCGGGATGCGAACGGGATCGCCGAGGTACGTCTCGCTTATCCCGTAACGGATGTTCTGCGTCTCGCCGGGCGGGACCGCGCCGCCGTTGTACGTGAACGCCCGGTCGTTTCCCATGTCACACGCGAACCGGGGGCCGGGTATATACGTGACGCACGCGCTGGCCGGGCGACGCGAGGACGTGTCAGACAGCTCTCAGGCATGTGAAACGATCGGACCAGTTTTCATCCCGGCCGTCACACTCCCTTGCATGACCACGGATCCGGTACGGGTTGGGGTGTTGTCGTTACACAACAGCAAGGAGACGAAGGCGATCTGTAACGCGGTCGAGGACCTCGGTCACGAGCCGGTGTGGCTCCGCGAGGAGAACGCCGCGATAAGCGTCGAGGACGGCGACGTGTCGGTGGAGCCCGACGTCGACGTCATCGCGAACCGCCTGCTTCTCTCGAACACCGACCAGCCCGCGGAGCTGCTCGGGCTCGCCGCGACGTTCGAGCGGATCCGCCCGATGCTGAACGAGCCGAACGCGGTGCTCGCGTCGATCCACAAGTTCGCCACCGCGGCGACGCTCGCCGACTGGAACATCCGCGTGCCCGACGCCCTGCTCGCGCTCTCGAACGACCGGCTCAACGAGGACCGCGAGCGCTTCGGCGAGGTGGGCGTCTACAAGACCGCGATCGGCACTCACGGCGGCGGCACCTGGAAGGTCGACCTCACCGAACGGGTGAACCCGAAGGTGGGCAACCGCCAGGCGTTCCTCCAGCAGCTCATCGACCGCGACGACGAGAAGCATCGGGACCTGCGGGTGTACATCGTCGGCGACGAGATCGTGGGATCGATGTACCGCTACGCGCCGGAGGGCGACTGGCGGACCAACGTCGCGCTTGGCGGCGCAGTCGAGGACGCCACCGACGACATGCCCGATGAGGCCGCCGACACCGCGCTGTACGCCGCGGAAGTGATGGACCTCGACTACGCCGGCGTCGACCTCGTCGAGGGGTACGACGGCTGGTACGTCCTCGAGGTCAACCCGACGGCCGGGTTCAAGGGCCTCTTCGAGGCGACCGGCACGAGCCCCGCCCCGCACATCGCCAAGCTCGCGATCGAGACGGTCGACGGCGAGGTCGACGACGACGACGTAGAACGGATCGCGGGCACGCTCGACGACTCCCGTCCCTCGTGTGCGCCGAAGCCGAAGACACGTCCGTCGGAACAGCCCGTCATCGGCTACATCGAGGAGGTCGTCGCAACCGGCACCTCCGGGTCGGTCCAGGCGTTCGCGAAGTCGGACACGGGTGCGACCCGGACCAGCATCGACACCCAGTTGGCCGCGGAGATCGGTGCCGGACCGATAAAGAGCATGACGCGGGTGAAATCCGGCAGCGTGAAGGGCGGGAAGGCTCGCCCCGTCGTCGACCTCGTGATCGGCATCGGCGGCAACCAACACACCGTCACCGCGAGCGTCGAGGACCGCGGGCACATGGAGTACCCGCTGCTTCTCGGCCGCGACATCCTCACGGACTACCGCGTCAACGTCCGGAAACGCGCGGACACGGACGAGACGGAGCGCGGGGAGAGCGGCGAGATACTGGAAGAGGAGTAGCGAAAGCGGATGTCCGACGAGACGCGGATCGTCGATCTCGAGGCGGTCCCCGAGAACGGGTCGTACCGCTTCACCGCCGAGGACCCGTTCACGAACGAGACGGAGCTGATCCTCGTCCGCTGTGCGGAGGAACCGGGGGTGCGCGCGTGGAGCAACACCTGCCCGCACGAGAGCCAGCGGCTCGACACCGGCGACGGCGCGGCGATGCGGGACGACGCGATCGTCTGTCCGCGACACGGCTCGCACTTCGACGCCTGCTCCGGGGCGTGTGAGGACGGCCCGGCGGCCGGGACGACGCTCCCGGGCGTCGAACTCGCGGTGGAGGACGGCACGGTCCACCTGGCCGACGATCGCTACACGTTCCTCCACGAGGGCGGTGTCGACGACGACGAGCCGGGGTCGACGTCGCACCTCTCGCTTTGAGCGGGATGCCCGAGGCGACCCGCCTTCAGGACTCGTACTCGGCCCAGACGTACCGCGTCCCGTAGCTTCGGTAGGGCCGCCACGCCTCGGCGATCTCGCGCATCTCCCCCCGAGTCAGCTCCTCGCCGTCGTTGTACACCCGCTCGATCCCCTTCCGCACCGCGAGGTCGCCGAGCGGCAGCACGTCCTCGCGGCCGAGCGCGAAGATGAGGTACATCCGCGCGGTCCACTCGCCGACGCCGCGGATCTCGGTGAGCAGGTCGACGACCGCGTCGTCGTCGACGTCGGCGAGTCCCACCCGAGTCAGATCGCGCTCGCCGTCGCGGAACGCCTCCGCGGCCGAACGAAGGTACTCGACTTTCGTGCGACTGAGGCCCGCCTCGCGCAGGTCGTCCTCGGCGGCGGCCAGCACGCGGTCGGGGGTCGGGTCGCCGCCGAGGACGCCGAGGAACCGCTCGTGGATGGCCGCCGCGGAGGCGGTCGAGAGCTGTTGGTTCACGATCGAGGTACAGAGGCGCGCGAACTCGTCGTCCGCGGGCTCGATCGCGAGCCGACCGTGGCGGTCGACGAGCGCCGCCATCGTCGGGTCCTCGCGTAAGGTCGCCGCGATCCGGTCGTCCATCGTTCCGCCGTTGGGCGCGGAGACACGTGTACGTTTCCGGTCGCGACCGGTGATCGAGGGCCGGGAGCCGCGGGCGGCGTCGGCTCGGTCCACCAAACAAACTTACAGTGAGTTTTTCGTTTGGGAAATGGAAACGTTGAACCGGAGCGCTTGCGACCCTCCCGTATGCGACTCGAAGACGTTCAGCGGATCGCGGTACTCGGGGCCGGAAACATGGGACACGGCATCGCCGAGGTCGCCGCGCTCGCCGGCTACGAGGTCGCGCTCCGCGACATCGAGGAGGAGTTCGTCCGGGACGGCTACGAGCAGATCGAGTGGTCGCTCGGCAAGCTCGCCGAGAAGGACCGTATCGACGACGAGGAGGCGGAGGCCGCGCTCGACCGCGTCGAGACGTTCGTCGACCTCGCGGACTCGCTCGCGGACGCCGACGTGGTGATCGAGGTCGTCCCCGAGAGGATGGCCATCAAGAAGGACGTGTACGACGAGGTGGTCGAACACGCCCCCCAGGAGGCCGTCCTCGTCACGAACACCTCCAGTCTCTCGATCACCGAACTCTCGGAGGTCACCGACCGGCCCGAGCGCTTCTGCGGGATGCACTTCTTCAACCCGCCGGTCAGGATGCAGCTCGTCGAGGTCATCTCCGGGGCCCACACCGACGAGGACACTCTCGAGCTGATCGAAGGGCTCGCCGAGGAGATGGGCAAGACGCCCGTGCGCGTCCGCAAGGACAGCCCGGGGTTCATCGTCAACCGCGTCCTCGTGCCGCTGATGAACGAGGCGGCGTGGATCGTCGAGTCCGGCGACGCGACGATCGAGACGGTCGACTCCACGACGAAGTACGACATGGGCCTCCCGATGGGTTCGTTCGAACTCGCCGACCAGGTCGGGATCGACGTGGGCTATCACGTCCTCGAGTACATGCACGAGGTGCTCGGCGAGGCGTACCGGCCCTGCCCGCTGCTCGTCGAGAAGGTCGAGAACGAGACCCTCGGGAAGAAGACCGGCTCGGGCTTTTACGACTACGAGGACGGCGGCGCCGAGATCCCCACCGGCGAGGGCGACGAGGACGTTCGACGGCGGCTGCTCGCCGTGATGGCCAACGAGGTCGCGGGACTGATCGGCAACGACGTGGCCGACGCCGAGGCGATAGACCGGGCGGTGACCCTCGGAGCCGGCTTCCCCGACGGTCCGGCGAAACTCGCCGACGACGAGGGACTCGACGTGCTCGTCGAGACCCTCGACGACCTCCACGAGGAGACCGACGAGGAACGGTATCGGGCGACCGACTACCTGCGCGAGGCCGCCGACGCGGGCGGGTTCCACGGGAGCGACGGAGCGACGGGCGGGGGAGACGACGATCCGCTCGCCGACTACGACACGCTCGCCGTCACCGTCGAGGAGCGGATCGGCCACGTCGAGATCGACCGCCCCCACCGGATGAACACGATAAGCCACGAGCTGCTCGCGGAGTTCGAGTCGGCGATCGACCGGCTCGACGCCGACGACGAGGTGCGGGCGATCCTGGTGACCGGCGCGGGCGACCGGGCCTTCTCGGCGGGGGCCGACTTCCAGAGCATGGCCGCGAGCGGCGTGGACCCGCTCGAGGGCGTCGAGCTCTCCCGGACGGGACAGCGGACCTTCGGGAAGATGGAGGAGTCGGACAAGCCGGTCGTCGCCGGGATCGACGGCTACTGTCTCGGCGGCGGGATGGAGCTCGCGACCGCGGCCGACCTCCGCGTCGCCTCCGAGCGCTCCGAACTCGGCCAGCCCGAACACGACCTCGGGCTGATCCCGGGATGGGGCGGGACCCAGCGGCTCGCACGGATCGTCGGCGAGGGGCGCGCGAAGGAGATAATCTTCACCGCCGACCGCTACGACGCCGAGACGATGTACGAGTACGGCTTCGTCAACGAGGTCGTCGAGAACGACGCGCTGACCGACCGCGCGTGGGAACTCGCGGCGGAGCTCGCCGCCGGCCCGCCGGTCGCCCAGAAGTACACCAAACGGGTCATCCACGCCGGGCGGGACGACGGCGAGGCCGGCCTCGAGGCCGAGTCGCAGGCGTTCGGCCACGCGATGAACACCGACGACCTCATGGAGGGGATCACGGCGTTCATGAGCGACGAGGAGCCGGAGTTCGAGGGGAAGTGAACTCGGGCCCGTCCGAACGGTTCGACTGCCGAAGGCCATAGATATATTCCGATTGACACTCCATCGTCGATCGAACATGAACGGAGTGGACGGCAACACGGCGGTCGTCACGGGAGCAGGGTCCGGGATCGGGCGCGCGACGGCCCTCCGTCTCGCGGAGGAGGGTGCCGACGTCGTCGTCGCGGACGTCGTCGAGGAGACCGGAACCGAGACGGTCGAATCGATCGAGGCCGACGGCGGGAACGCGACGTTCGTCGAGGTCGACGTGTCCGACGCCGAGTCGGTCGAACGCATGGTCGACGTCGCCGTCGAGACGTACGGGGGCCTCGACCTCGCGGTCAACAACGCGGGGATCCTCACCGGGTTCGCCGAGGTCACGGACGTCACGGAGGAGCAGTGGGACACGCTGATGGACGTCAACCTCAAGGGGATCTGGGCGTGTCTGAAGGCCGAACTCGACGTGATGGAGGCCCAAGGAGACGGCGTCGTCGTCAACGTGGCCTCGGAGGCCGGGCTCGTCGGGATGGGCGGGCTCGCCAGCTACTCGGCGAGCAAACACGGCGTGGTCGGACTGACGAAGACGGTCGCGCTCGAGTACGCGAACCGCGGGATCCGGGTCAACGCCATCGCGCCGGGACCGACCGACACGAACATCGCCGAGAACGTGCGGGGCGGCGTCGACCCGTCCACCCTGCCCTTCGACACCTCGACGATGAGCGAGGTGCCGATGGGCCGGAGCGCGGATCCGGAGGAGATGGCGGGCGTGGTCGCGTTCCTCTGTTCGGCGGACGCCTCCTACGTTACCGGCGTCACGATCCCGGTCGACGGCGGGCAGGCGGCGGATTGAGCGTCCCGTTCGGACGCGCCCCCTAGACGTAGCCTTCCTCGACGAGCAGCTCGCCGTTCAGGATCGACGCGCCGGCCGCGCCGCGGATCGTGTTGTGCGCGAGGCAGTTGTATTGGATCCCGTTGGTCGTCGCCTCGACGCCGCCGGCGACGATCCCCATCCCGCCGGCGTACGTGCGGTCGAGCCGGGGTTGCGGACGGTCCGGCTCGTCGGGACCGAACACTTTGATGAGCGGATCGGGCGAGCTCGGGAGGTCCGCGCTCTCGAACGCGCGCATGGCCTCACGGACCGCCGCCGGGTCGGGGTCGTCCGCCAACTCGGCGAACACGTTCTCGAGGTGGCCGTCGAGCGTCGGGATCCGGTTACAGGAGGCGGCCACGTCGGCGTCGTGGAGGGCCAGCTCCGCGCCGTCGAAGGAACCGAGCAGTTTGCGCGACTCCGTCTCCATCTTGTCCTCCTCGCCGCCGATGTGCGGGATGGCGTTGTCGAGGATCTCCATCGACGTGACGCCGGAGTAGCCCGCCCCGGAGACCGCCTGAAGCGTGGAGACGTGGACCGTCTCGAGTCCGAACTCGTCGAGCGCCGCGAGGGTGGGCACCATCGTGATCGTCGAGCAGTTCGGGTTCTTCACTAACGCGCCGTCCCAGCCGCGCTCGTCGCGCTGGACGTCGATCAGCCCGAGGTGGTCCGGGTTGATCTCGGGGATAGTCAGGGGCACGTCCGCCGCCATCCGGTCGTTCGACGAGTTCGAGGAGACGACGTACCCCGCCTCGAGGAACGGCGGCTCGACCTCGGCGGCGACGGACGAGGGAAGCGAGGAGAAGAGCAGGTCGACGTCGGCGTCGGCGATCGCGTCCGGGTCGGTCGCGACGACCTCCATCTCGGCGACGTCGTCGGGGATCGGAGTGTCGACGCGCCACTTCGCGGCCTCGCGATACGTCGACCCCGCACTCGAGGGACTCGCGGTGACCGCCGCCAGTTCGAAGGTCGGGTGGCCATCGAGCAGTTGGATGAATCGCTGACCGACCGCACCGGTCGCACCGAGGATGCCGACTCGTACAGACATTGGAAGACCGTGAGAGACAGTCACGTAAGTGCGTTCGGATACGCGCCCGTCGAGGCGGTACTCCACGGGTCGACGACCGACGGTTTAACACCGTTCGTCGTCTACGACCGCTCGCGTGCCCTCAGTCCCCGCCCGAGTACTCCCGACTGGGAGCGATGACCGCGCGGAGAACCCAGGCACGTGACATCCGGTCGCGGAAGCGACCCGCCCGTCGTCGCGCAGACGACCGCCCGCCACGAGGGTTTCCCGGTCGACGCGGCACGCCGCCGGAGATGAGACCGGTCGTTAGTGTCGCGGGCGACATTTCAAGTATCTATTAGCACCCAACGGCAGTTTTACAGCCAGTTTCGACTCACGTATTCGAGCGTCACGTCGGACTGGTCGATATGCTCGGAGAGTTCGTACACGACATCTCCTACCTCTCGGGCCGAAAGCGTCTGATCCTTCTGAAAGAGAATTCCAGCAGTATCTTCGATGTCGATCTGAGTAAAGAAGTCGTCATCTTGGGTGAGAACGAGACGGTTCGTCTCGCGTCCGTACGCAGCGATCGACCTATCGTCGGTGCCGAGATCGAGTTCCGCCACATCGCCGATCCACTCGACATCGTGACCGAGTTTCCGTAGATAATTGATCGTCGCCTGCTCGACGTTTTCGTCAGCGAGAATGCGATACCCCATCAATCACGCACGTCGTCGGGATCTGTCGTCAGGTGGTCGTGTTCTTCGATCGCGGATTGCCGCCGGCGTTCGACCGTACGCATCTCTTCGGGATGGTCGTGGTAGTACGTGAGCGCTCGATAGACATCAGCCACGTCTAGATCGTGGCGATCGGCGACCGTTCTCGGGTCGAGCTCCTGCTCTTCGATCCGTTCTTTGATGAACTGAACGGTAATCCGTCTGCCTTCGAGATGCGGTTCGTCATGAAGTTCCCGTACGATACGTCTCGTCACCTGGCTCATACGGTACGCTACGCAGCCACTATACTTGAACGTCTGGGCCGGAATTCATCCCGTTTTCACTTCCACCGAGCCTATTAGTAGAAACTCGCCTGGTAGTGTCGCGGGCGTTCACTTCGGGTCGGTAGTCGATTCGGTGATTCCAGAAGGGACGACACCGCGTCACGATCGGCGATTCGGCGCGGTCGATGTGTCGGTTTTATCTCTCGGCCGCCACACGCGTCGAAACGATGGCGCCATACGAGGCGTTCGACCGGGACGTACAGGTGAACGGCCGGACGGTGCTCACCATCGTCGAGGAGGCGATGGGACGGTTCTCGGAGGCGTACCGTGACCGGGCGTTGACGGCGCTCGCCGAGGAGGGGATCGTCGACCCCGAGCCGGGCGAATGGTACCCCCAGCAGGCGTGGCTGAACGCCTTCGAAACGATCGCGGAGGACCTCCAGCCGCACGTGCTCGACCGTCTCGGCGAGCAGCTCCCGGACGTGGCCGATTGGCCCGGCGACGCCGACGCCGTTCCGGAAGGGCTCGCGTCGATCGACGACGCCTACCGGCGGAACCACCGCGGCGGAGACATCGGCTTCTATCGGTTCGATCACGTGGACGACCGAACCGGCGAGGTCACGTGTCACAACCCGTATCCGTGTCCGTTCGACCGGGGGCTCGTCCGCGGGGTCGCTCAGGCGCACGCCCCGGTGGACGCCTTCGTCTTCCTCGAGGAGACCGGGGAGGCGTGTCGTCGTCACGGGGACGACACGTGTACGTACACCGTCTACTGGTAGGACGAGGGATCCGTGCGGTTCGTACGAGTCCGGCTACCGCTCGTACTCCTCGAGCGCCTCGCGGAGTTCGGAGGCCGAGTACTCCGAGGCGAGCCGAACGACCTCCGCGACGTCCTCGTAGGTCTCTCGAAGGTCCTCGACGCGCTCGCGGTCGTGAACGACGGCGTCGAGGGAGTCGTCGTCCGGGAGTTCCGATTCCGCCCGACGGATCGCCCGCAGCGTGGTCTCGACCTCCCGCTGGCCGTACTGCCGTAACACGTCCTGGAGGACGAACCAGACGTCCCGTTCGGCCGCGAACCGTACCCGCCTCCCGCCCCCCTCGGAGGACCGGCGACGGACGAGTCCCACCCGCGTCAACGTCCGCGTGACGTTACTCACCGTCGACTTCGCGTAGCCGGTCTCCTCGACCAGTTCCGGGATCGACAGCGGCCCGTCCGCGAAGTACAACACGCCGTAGAGGCGGCCGGCGCTACGGGTCAGGCCGTACACCTCCGCCGAACGCTCCATCGACTCGATGACGCGCTCGCGGGCGAGGTCCCGGTCTCCCTCAGTCATGGATCGAGCGTCGCGGTCTGCCCCCATGAGTCCCCTGCTGAGTCATATACGTCGTGTATATTCCGTAAGTATTAAATCGTTTGATTCGTTCGTTCGAGATGAGCCGAACAAGCGGAACGACCTCCCTCCGACACGATCCATGGCAAGCGTCTTTCCCCACCAACCGACGGTCGAGCACACTCCCCGGGAGCGAACGGACGTCGTCGTCGATCGCGACCAGCAGACCGACGTGCTGTCGGTCGTCTCCTCGGAGGCGGCCCAGGAGATCCTGAGCGCGTTACGCGAGGAGCCGTCGACCGCCTCCGATCTCGCCGAGACGGTCGACCGCTCGCTTCAGAACGTCTCGTACCATCTCCGTCGCCTGCGGGGAGCCGACCTCGTGACGCCCGTCGAGACCTGGTACTCCGAGAAGGGAACCGAGATGACCGTGTACGCGCTCACCGCCGAACGGATCGTCGTTCGGTTCGACGACCGAGGGGACGACCCCGGCGACGAGGGCGACGAGGACGACGGAGTCAACGGGAACGAGGGAGTCAACGGAGATGACGAGAGCGACGGAGACGGCGACGATCGGCGAACCCCTGCCGAGCGGGCGAGGTGTCGGTAGCGGATCTCACTCGCCGGCCGACGTCGATATCTCGAATCGCGCGCCGCCTGCCGGTCCGTTTTCCGCGGTGACCTCCCAGTCGTGGGTCTCGACGACGTTCTCGACGATGTGTAACCCGAACCCGGTGCCGCCCTCGACGGTCGAGTACCCCGCCTCGAACACGTCCGCGTCGGTCGCCGGGAGTCCCGATCCGTCGTCCGCCACGTAGAACCCCGTCTCGGTGTCACCGATCGTGACGGTCACGTCGTCGCCGCCGTGTTCGACCGCGTTCACGACGAGGTTCTCGAGCAGCTGTCGGAGTTGCTCCCGATCGGCTCGTACCGTCCGATCGGTCTCGATGCGGAGCGTCGCGTCCCCCGTCTCGATCGCGTCCCAACACGTCCGGGTGAGGTCCGCCAGTTCGACCCGCGAGACGTCCAACGCGTCCTCGCCGTCCTGTGCGAGCACGAGCAGGTCCTCGATCAGCCCCCGCATCCGATCCAGCGCGTCGTCGATCTCCTCGACGTGCTCGCTTTCGTGTTCCTCGCGGAGGAGTTCGATCCTTCCCTCCGCGACGGTGAGCGGGTTCCGGAGGTCGTGGCTCACCACGCTCGCGAACCGGTCGAGCCGCTCGTTCCGCTCGAGGAGTTCGGACTCCCGAGCCCGCTGTTCGGTGATGTCTCGGTCGATCGCGACGAACCGGTCCTCGCCGTCGATGTCCATCCGGATCAGGTGGATCTCGATCGGGAAGGTCGAGCCGTCCCGCCGCTCGAGTTCACCCTCGAAGCGCCTCGGCTCGTTCGTCGGGAGGCCCGCCCAGAACGAACGGGCTTCCTTCGGGTCGACCGTCGGGTCGAGGTCCCAGACCGTCCGCCCGACGAGTTCCGCTTCCGTATACCCGAGCTCCTCACACAGCCGGCGGTTCGCGTTCCGGATGACGCCGTCGGCGTCGTGAACCGCGATCATGTCCGGCGAATCGGTAAAGAGCGCCTCGAGGTGCGCGCTGTTCGAGCGCAGTCGATCCTCCCGTCGTTTCCGCTCCGTGACGTCGTCCTGAAACCCGACGAAGCGGTACAGGTCGTCGTCCTCGTCGTATATCGGCGCGATCCGGAGACGGTTCCAGAACTCCGTGCCGTCCTTCCGGTAGTTCCGTAGTTCGACGGTCACCGGCTCCTCGGCGTCGATCGCGGACCGGATCCGGTCGATTCGCTCCTCATCGGTCCGTTCGCCCTGAAGGAACCGGCAGTTCCGGCCGATCACCTCGGACCGGTCGTACCCGGTGAGGTCGCCGAACTCCTCGTTCGCGTACACGATCGGGTTGTCGTCCGCACGCGGGTCGGTGAGGACGATCCCGATCGGCGCTTCGTCCATCGCTCGTTCCTTCGCCGAGAGGTCACGGGAGACGGCTCCGTCGGCGTTCGATCGGGACAGCGTACAGATGAGCGAGCCGTCGTCGGTGTACGAGAGCGTGTGATCGACCTCGACCGGTTCGTCGTCCCGCCGGATGAACGTGGTCGGCCCCCGCCACCGGCTCTCTCGCGCTTCCGGGAGCAACACGTCGTAGACCTCCTCGACGTCGTCATCGCGATAGAACGTCTCCCAGTGGCGGCCGATCAGGTCCTCGCGGTCGTATCCGAGGACCTCCGCACACGCGGTGTTCGCGTACTCGACGTGGCCGTCCTCGCTCAGGATGCTGATCCCGTCCCGGGCGGTTTCTATCGCCTCCAGCCCGCGGTTCATGTAGCGCTCCGCCCAGTATCGCTCGACGGCGTTCCGGATCCGGTTCGCGAGCACGCGGTACTGCTCCGTTCCGCCGCTCTTCTGGAGGTAGTCCGTGACGCCCGCCGTGATCGCCTCGCTGGCGATCTCCTCGCTTCCCTTCCCCGTGAACAGCACGAACGGGAGGTTCGGTCGCTCCCGTCTGACCCGCTCCAACAGCTCGAGGCCGTTCAGCCCGGGCATGTCGTAGTCGCTGACGACGCAGTCGTACGCCGTCTCGTCCCCTCGGAGGGCCGCGAGCGCCTCCCGAGGGTCGGTCTCGGTGTGAACCGAGAAGGCCTCGTGCTCGCGCTCGAGAAACGTCGAGACGAGGTCCGCGAAGCTCCGGTCGTCCTCGACGTGGAGGATCTCGATGGTCTTCGAGTCCGGGAGGAACGACGACCGATCGTCGAGACCAGAGCGCGTACTCATACGCCGACGTGGTCGCGACGCGTAATGGAATTATTGATCGGTCGCCCCCTCCGGTCGAGTTTTCGAAGACGGCCGTCGCTCGCCAAGTCGTGTCACCTCGTCATGGCCGAGACGGTCGAAGCACCGACCGATCGCGGTGGAGGGACGTGTTCGCCGCCCCAGCAACGGTCCCGTTCTCATCGGTCCGATTCCCATCGGAACGCGTTCTACAAGCACGACTCAACGACCGGCCGTCTCCGACGGATATCTGTTTACAGGGCGTCAGCTCCGCGGACCTGATTCGTCAGAAGTGGGTCGGGGCGGAGTTGAACCGCCGACCTGCTCCGTGTGAAGGAGCCGTCATAACCGGACTAGACCACCGACCCAGGCGATCCCACCTTTCCGATGTCGGGACTTAAGAGTTGCTTTGTCGCTCACCGCCGAGATGTCTCGCGACGGGCGGGGAGGCTCACTCCGCGTCGCGCGTGCGATACGCCTCGACGCGCTCGCGAGCCGACTCGACGGCCTCGCGGGCCTCGCCCTCCGCCCGCTTTTCGAGGTCCTTCAGGTCCGCCTGGAGCTTCTCCAGACGGGACGGCTCCGGCTCCTCCTCCGGCTCGTCGCCGACGAGCTTCGAGACCCGCTCCTGGAGCGGCTCGAGCTCCTCCTTGACGCCCGCCTTCGCGTGTTCAGCGGCTCGACCGAGGTAGTATTTCGCGTCCTCGAAGTGCTTGCTCATATCTGTCCTTTGGTGAAGGACGAATATATGCTTTGTGGAGATGGGGGCGAAGGCGGACGCGCCCGGTCAGTACGACGGCGACTCCTCGGGCTCGCCGTCGCGTGCGTTCGCGACCCGGCCGAGCGTGAACAGCAGGTCCGAGAGCCGGTTGAGGTAGGTCACGACGGTCTCGTTTATCGGCTCGGACCGGGCGAGATCGACGGTCCGGCGCTCCGCGCGACGGACCACCGTTCGGGCGTGATGGAGCGCCGCGCCCGCCCGGCCGCCGCCGGGGAGCACGAACGACCGCAGCGGCTCCAACTCCCCGTCGAACCCGTCGATCCGCGTCTCCAACGCCTCGACGTGTTCCGGTTCGACCGCCGGGTCGTCGGGGGACGGATCGGGGTTCGCGAGGTCCGCCTGGACCACGTGGAGATGGTTCTGGACGGTCTCCAGCAGGTCGTCGAGGTCGTCGTGGCCGGTCGGCCGGATCGTTCCGATCAGCGCGTTCGCCTCGTCGACGGTGCCGTACGCCTCGATCCGGTGGCTGGACTTCGACACCCGGCTCATGTCGCGGAGGTCGGTCTCGCCGTCGTCGCCGCGGCCGGTGTAGATCGTCATGCGAGCGTGCGCTCGACGTACTCCATGACGTTCGCGCTCTCGGCCATCGTCACCCCGCGCTCCTCGTCGACCAACACGGGGACGCCGCGCTGGCCGCTCACGCGTTTCACCTCGTCGCGGTCGGAGTGTAACGCGTCGACCCACGTCGTCTCGTACTCGATCCCGGCGTCGGCGAGCGCGTCGTGAACCTTCTCACACCACGGACATCCCTCGAGGGCGTACAGTCGGATCGACATGCGTGAAGCGTGGGCCCGCGCGGGCAAGAAGGTACGTGTCCGGCTCGGACCTCGCGGTGCTGCGTGTCCGGCTCAGAGCCCGTGGTACGTCTCGATCGCCTCCCGGTATTCCTCGGGGATCGGTCGCGAGGACCCCTCGTCGTCGACGGCGACCTGGACCGACTCCGCCTCGGCGACGGTCTCGCCGCCCGCTCGGACCTCATAGGCCATCGGCACGCTCGACTCGCCGAGTTCGGGCACGTCGACCTCGACGGTCACCGCGCCGTCCTCGAGTTCGACCGGCCGCCGGAACTGGATCGACACCGACGCGAGGACGGTCGCGACGCCCGAGAGGTCCGCCCCGAGGACGTCACGGAAGTAGTCCGTCCGGGCCTGTTCG
The DNA here is from genome assembly GCF_900113615.1 of Halorubrum aquaticum. Classification (GTDB taxonomy): domain Archaea; phylum Halobacteriota; class Halobacteria; order Halobacteriales; family Haloferacaceae; genus Halorubrum; species Halorubrum aquaticum. The sequence continues at coordinate 182,059 of NZ_FOPZ01000002.1, read as the reverse complement.
AGGTACGTCGCGTACACGGCGTTGTTCACGTGGCCCATCGCGTCGATGTCGCGAAAGCGAACGGGAACGTCGGTGGTGTACGTGCTCATGTGCGCTTCTCGTCGGCGCGTGATATGTACGCGTCGGAAGACCAGTCGGCGGGGGTGGGTCGGTACGACGGTCGGGATCAGTACAGCAGCTCGTCGTCGTTCTCGATCATGTACAGCGCGCGGGCGGCGATGTTGACCGCGTGGTCCCCCACGCGTTCGAGGTCGCGGATCGTCAACAGCAGCCGGGAGACGTTCGCCATCGTCGCCTCCACGTCGCCCTCCTCGCCGAGGTCGTCCTGCTCTATCAGATCCCGCACGACGAGGTCGCTCGCCGTCTCACAGGCGGCGTCGAGGTCGTCGTCCATCTCGGCGACCACGTGACACCGATCCGAGTCGGACTCCGCGTAGGCCGTCATCGCGACGTCGAGCATCTCGAGGGTGTCGTCGCCGATCCGCTGGACGTCGACGTCGGGGAACACCTCCCGTTCGGCCTGGCCGGCGTACTCGCCGAGGTTGGTCGCGAGGTCGGCGATCCGCTCGAGGTCGGTGATGATCTTGAACGAGGCCGCGATGAACCGCAGGTCGCCGGCCACCGGCTGTTGAAGCGCGATGAGGTCCGTACACTGCTGTTCCAACTCCAGATAGAGCTCGTTGACCTCGGCGTCACCCGTGATCACCCGCTCGCCGAGTTCGGCGTCCCGACGTTCGAGGGCGTCGAGGCCCATTCTGAGCCGATCGGCGACGAGTTCGCTCATGTAGAGCACGTCGTCGCGGAGGTTCTCCAGTTTCGTCTGATACTGTTCCCGTGGCATCGTCTCGGTCGAAGACCACGCCGAACGGATAAAAACACGTCGCCGACCGCGCGACGGCGACCGACCGATCACCTCCGCCGATCTGTTGATGGACCGAAACTTTTTGTCGTCGGCCTCGATGATATGATGGATCGGCCTCCCGGCGGCGGCGTCCGGCCCCGAGTGTGACGTTCGACCCTCCCCCGACGTTCACTCGCACAATTAGTTACTACCGGTGTTGTAATAGCCACCATTAATTATAAATAGACACAAATAACACGATCTGCCATGGAGGACAGTGGTTCACACGATGTGAGTCGGACCGGATCGAGCGTCTCCCGCCGGAAGTTCATCAAGGCCACCGGGGCCGGAGGGGCGGCAGCGAGCCTCTCGGGATGTATCTACGGCGGCGACGAGGGTAGTTCCGGGTCGTCCGTGACGATCGCCATGGGCTCGACCACCATCGAGGACATCAGGGAGGACATGCCCGGACTCCTCTACGAGAACGGCCTCAGCGAGGACGTCGAGATCGAGTTCAGCGAGCAGTCCAACGACACCGGCGAACAGCGGGACCAGTACGTCTCCCTGCTCCAGGCCGAGGAGACCAGCCCCGACCTGTTCATGATGGACACCGGCTGGGCGAACGTCTTCATCCAGCGGGGCTACCTCGCGAACCTCTCCGAGGAACTGGACGACGAGACGCTCTCGACCATCAACGAGGACTACTTCCAGGCGTTCACCGACACCGTCCGGGACACCGAGAGCGGGGACCTGTTCGGCGTCCCGCTGTTCCCGGACTACGCGGTGATGATGTACAACAAGAACTACGCCCGCGAGGCCGGCTACACCGACGAGGACTTCGCCCAGTGGGAGACCGAGCCGATGACCTGGCAGGAGTGGGGCGAGATGGCTCAGGAGATCGTCGACGCCTCGAGCGCCGAGTTCGGGTTCTCGACGCAGATGGACGTCTACGAGGGCACCGCCTGTTGTAGCTTCAACGAGGTCATGACCTCCTTCGGCGGCGCGTACTTCGGCGGCAACGAGAACCTCCAGGGCCCGGTCGGCGACCGTCCGGTCACCATCGACGAGCCCGAGTTCATCGAGGCGCTGAGCATGATGTACACGCTCGCGGCGACCGAGGACGACGAGAACACCCTCGACGCGTACCCCACCGGACTCGCCTCCCCGGACATCACGTCCTGGACGGAGAACCCGGCGCTCGCGCCGTTCACGGAGGGACAGGCCGCCTTCCACCGCAACTGGCCGTACGCGATCGTGGAGGCGCTCACGGGCGACTACGAGAGCTTCGACGACGAGAGCGACCTCGGCACGATGCCGATGCCGTACGCGGTCGAGGACGGCGAGGGCGCGTACCCGGGCACCGGCGGCTCGACCTCCGCACAGGGCGGTTGGCACCTCACGATGAACCCCAACTCCGAGAACAAGGAGGCGGCCTTGGAGGTGCTTCGTGCCACCACGCAGGACGACTTCAACATCGGCATGCTCGAGACCATCGCGTGGCTCCCGCCGAAGCCGGACCTCTTCGAGGCGGACGACGTGACCGACCCCGAGAGCGTCGGCGTGGTTGCGAACTACATGGGCACGCTTCAGGTGGCCGGGCAGGGAGCGATGCCGCGGCCGGTCACGACCCAGTGGCCCTCGCAGTCGACGACCATCGCCGAACAGGTCAACTCCGCAGTCGCCGGCGACACGAGCCCGGCTGACGCCGCATCGACACTTCAAGACGCCATCGAAGCGAGCGAGGAAAGCGGGTCGTAACGATGAGCACCGGACGCGAACACGAATCGAAGTGGCCGGGACCCGTCGTCTCGTTCAGCCGATGGCTCGAGAACCTCGGCGAGACCGCGTTCGCCTACCTGCTCTTGACTCCCGTCTTCGTCCTGCTCGGGGCGATCGCCTTTTACCCGCTGTTACGGACGTTCGAGCTGTCGCTTTTCACCGGCGTGTTGGGCGCCGGCGAGCCGACGTTCGTCGGACTCCAGAACTACGTCGACCTGTTCACCGGCGCGGCGAACCCGAGTCTCCCCGGGTCGGTCACCTTCCTCCCCGACGTGACGACGTCCGGGAGCTTCCCGTTCGTCCACGTCGACGGATGGGTTCGAAGCACCCTGATCGTGACCCTGCTCTTCACGCTCGTGAGCGTCTCCTTCGAGACGATCATCGGGTTCGGGCAGGCGCTCATCCTCGATAAGGACTTCTACGGGCGGCGGTGGGTTCGCGCGGCGATCATCATCCCGTGGGCGATCCCGCTCGTCATCCAGGGAATGATCTTCTATCTGATGTTCCACCCGAGCACCGGCTTCCTGACCAGCTACCTCGCGCCGCTCGGCCTCGTGGCGGAGACGAACACGCTCAACGACCCGGCGAGCACGTTCCTGATCATCACGGTGGCCGACATCTGGAAGACGTCGGCGTTCATGGCGCTCCTCATCCTCGCGGGGCTCCAGAGCATCGACCGGAACCTCTACGACGTGGCCAAGGTCGCGGGCGCGAGCCCCTGGCAGCAGTTCAAGCTGATCACGTTCCCGCTCGTGTTGCCCACGCTCATCATCGCCGTCCTCTTCCGGACGATCAACGCGATGCGGATCTACGGGCTGATCGACACGGTCTCGAGCTGTACGACCGTCCCGTCGCTGTCGTGTATGGTCGTCGAGACGTTCTACACCAGTCGCGGGCTCTCCTCGGCGATCGCGTTCGTCACCGCGGGGATCGTCGGGATGATCGCCTCGGTCGTCATCTACCAGCGGTACAAGGAGGGGTTCTGACATGGCAACCACCGACGGATCGAACGACTCGACGGAATCGGAGGGCGGTCCGCTGGCGCGGTGGACCAGCAGCGTGATCGAGAACCAGGAGAAGCGCGACCGGCTCTACCGGGCGCTCTTCATCGTCGCGGCCGGCTTCTTCCTGGTCACGACGTTGTTCCCGTTCTACTGGCTGCTCGTGTTGGCGTTGACGCCGACGAGCCAGATCCTCACGGGCGACTGGTCCCTGCCGATCATCGGGATCGAGTTCCCGCACCCGCAGGGGTTCAACGTGTACGCGTTCGTCGAGATGTTCGAGCAGGTGCCGTTCCACCTGTTCATGTTCAACAGCTTCGTGCTCGCCATCTCGACGACGGTGATCGTCCTCGCGGTCGCCACGCTCGCCGGGTACGTCTTCGGGCGGCTCGAATTCCCGGGCCGGGGGCTCCTCATGCTCGTCGTGTTGATGATCTCGTATTTCCCGCCGGCGGCGTTCCTCGTGCCGCTCTTCGACGCGTTCCTCGGGAACGCCGTCGTGATCCCGTTCCTCGGGATCGAACTGTTCGAGTCGCCGCGGCTCGTGAACACCCCCGCGAGCATGGTGTTGCCGTTCAGCGCGCTGTTCTTACCGCTCGCGATCTTCATTCTCACGACCTTCTACGCGCAGATCCCCGACGGGCTGGAGGACGCCGCGAGGGTCGAGGGAACGACCCGGCTCGGCGCGCTCGTCAGGGTGATCATGCCGCTTTCGGCGCCGGGACTCGCGACCGCGGCCGTGTTGACGTTCATCACGGTCTACAACGAGTACTTCTTCAGCTCGATCATGGCGCTGGAGAACAACCCCGAGAACTGGTCGCCGCTTCTCGGCGGTATCCTGAGCTACCAGACGCAGTACACGACGGAGTTCAACCTCATGGCGGCCGCGAGCATCGTCGGGGTGTTGCCGATCGTGATCATCGTCATCGTCGCACAGGAGCGGATCGTCAGCGGACTGACTGCGGGCGGACTCAAGGAGTGATTCCATGGCCAACTTAACACTCGAACACGTCACGAAACGCTACGAGGACGTCACGGCGGTCGACGACATGAACCTCGACATCGACGACGGGGAGTTCATCTGTCTCGTCGGCCCGTCGGGGTGCGGCAAGTCGACCACGATGGAGACGATCGCCGGGCTCACGAAACCGACCGAGGGGACGATCACCATCGGAGACCTGGACGTCACGAACCTGCCGCCGAAGGACCGCGGGGTCGCGATGGTGTTCCAGAACATCGCGCTGTTCCCGCACATGGACGTCTACGAGAACATCTCGTTCGGACTCCGGCTCCGCGATTACGACCCGGACGAGATCGACCGACGCGTCGAACACGCAACCGACGTCGTCCAGCTCGAGGGGATGCTCGACCGGATGCCCGAGGAGATGTCCGGCGGCCAGCGGCAGCGGGTCGCGATCGCCCGCGCGATCGTCCGCGAGCCGGACGTCTTCCTCATGGACGAGCCGCTCGCGAACCTGGACGCCAAGCTGCGCGTCCACATGCGGACGGAGCTCCAGCGGCTCCACAAGGAGCTCGACACCACCATCATCTACGTCACCCACGACCAGGCGGAGGCGATGACGATGTCCGACCGGATCGCCGTGATAGACGGGGGCGAGCTCCAGCAGATCGACCCGCCGCTCGTCTGTTATAACGAGCCGGCGAACCTCTTCGTGGCCGGCTTCATCGGCTCGCCGTCGATGAACCTGCTCCCGGGGAAACTGACCGCGAACGCGGCGGAGACCGACGACTTCTCGATCGATCTCGACGTCGAGAACGTCCCCGACGCGTCCGCGGGCGACGACGTCACGGTCGGGGTCCGACCCGAGGACGTCTACCCGACCGACACGCAGGGAGCCATCTCGACGCCGTCGAAGCCCATCCACGTGACAACGGACGTGCTCGAACCGATGGGCGACCAGATCTTCGTCTACCTCACCTTCGACGAGACGGACGGCGGGACGATGAAGGGCGACGCGGCCGGCTCGGACCAGCTGTTGATGAGCGTCGACCCGGACCGGGAGATCGAGGAGGACGAGTCGATGGAGGTCGTCTTCGACCGTACGAAGGTCCACCTCTTCGACAGCGCCTCCGGCGACGCGTTGGTCCACGGCGTCGACGACCTCTCCGCTTCGGGCTTCGAATCCCGGGTCTCGGACACCCGCTCGGGTGGTGGCGATGAGTAACGTCGTCGCCTTGGTCTACTACGGCGGGATGACCGTGCTGTTCTTCTTCTGGGCGTACGGGATCGTCTCGTTCGTGCTCGACGTCAAGAACAAGCTGATCCCGGGGATCCGGGAGTACCGAGAGGGTCGGAAGCAGCTGAAAGCGGAGGCAGAAGAGGAGGAGGAACGGGAGTCGCGGGAGCGACAGCTGTACTGACTCGGTCGGTTCCGGTCGTCGCCGCCGATCGCCGCTTTTCTCCGCCGGGCCGCTTCGCCTTCGAACTCCGGCAATCGACTCCGGAAGCCGCCAGAGCGAAGTGCCGTCCGGGCCAGTACAGTCCATGCCGACCCCTCGTGACGGTCCGATCGACGCCCTCGGGAGACTCCTCGATCGCTGGGGGATCATCGACGCCGATCGGTTCCGTCCGACGCTCGATCTCGCCTGGCCGCGGGTGGTCACGGGGTTCGCGATCATGTCGAAACAGACCGCGGACCTGGCGATGGTCGGGATCGCCATCGGCACCGCCGGAACGGCGGGGCTGGCGTTCGCGCTCGGCTACTGGAGCATCGTCGTCCTGTTGGGGCTCGGACTGGCGGGCGGGACGGTGAGTCTCGTCTCACAGAACTACGGCGGCGGTCGCACCCGCCGCGCCTCGCGCGTTGTCACACAGAGCGCCCTGCTCGCGGCGGCGGTGTCGCTTCCGGTCATGGCGCTTTTCGCGCTGTTCGCCCCCGAGCTGATCGCCGTGTTGGGTGCCGGGCCCGAGTCGCTTCAGTACGGGACGACCTACCTGTTGTACGTCACGCCGGCCGTGCTGTTCGAGACGCTGAACCTCATCGCCAGCCGGACGTACACCGGCGTCGGGGACACCTTCACCGAGATGGTCGCCCGAACGGGCGGCGCGGTGCTCAACGTCGTGCTCAGCGCGCTGTTCATCTTCGGGCTCGACATGGGCGTCGCCGGGGTCGCGTTGGGGACGACGCTCTCGACCGGCGCGGTGATGGTCGTCCTCGGGTGGGGGATGCTCGGCCGCTCGTACGGCGGGCTGGGAATGGAGCCGAGTCCGGTTCCGATCTCGATATCGAGACCGGTCGTCGACGCGGGGATCGTTCGGCAGTTGCTCGAGGTCTCCGCCCCCGAGATCGGCCGTCGGCTCGCACAGGGGCTCGTGGTCTTCCCGCTTTTATGGGTCGCCTCCTCGTTCGGACCGGTCGTCGTGACCGCCCTCGAGGTCGCACGGCGGGTTCGTGCGATGATAAACAGCGTCAACTGGGGGATGTCGCTGGCGTCGAGTTCCCTCGTCGGCCAGCGGCTCGGTGCCGACGAGGAGGAGGAAGCCGGCGCCTACGGCGCGGAGATCATTCGGCTCGCGATGGTGATCTACGTGCTCCTCGCCGCGGTCGTGGTCCTGTTCTCGTCGCCGCTCGCGGAACTCTTCGTCTCCGGGCCCGAGGAGGTCGCCGCGACCGCGACGTTCATCGCCGTCGCGGCCGTGAGCGCCGTCGGACTCGGCCTCGACGGGACGGCCTCGGGCGCGCTCGTCGGTGCCGGCGACACTCGGTGGCCCTTCGTCGCCTCGCTGCTCGGTCGGTACGTCTTCGCGCTTCCCGCCGCGCTCCTCGGACTCGTCACGCCGCTCGGCGTCGTCGGGCTCTACCTGGCGCTGATCCTGGAGCCGTTCGTCCCGGGGATCATCAACTACGGGCTGTTCCGGTCCGGCCGCTGGAAGGTCGTGAGTCGACGCTACCGGTCGAGCGCGGGCGGCGACGACTGAGGAACCCCCGTCGCGCCTACCCCGAGAACGACTCGACGACGGTCGAGACGTCGGCGAACTCCGTGTCGGGGAGTTCGCTCACGTCGTCGATGAACGCCTCGAGCTCGGCGACGAACGGGGCGCGACCGGCACACTGCGGGTGTAATAACAGCGTCAGGACGCCCTCCTCGACGCGTTCGCGCATCCATCTCAGTTCCGTCCGCCAGCGGCCGAACACGTCGGGCTCGTGGCCGTAGGAGACGAACTGCGGGTCGGAGGCCACGGGGAAGAGTTGGAGCCAGTCGTCGCGGTGCCACGGGACCGGGACCGTCACGAGGTCGGTCCGCTCGCCGCGTCGGTACGGCGCTCCGGGCTCGACGGTCCCCCGTTCGCGGAGGTAGTAGGGTCGGAGGTCGCGTTCGGTGCCGCTGGAGTCCCACTCGAAGTCGAACTCCCGAAGCAGGTCGACGGTGTGTTCCGAGAAGCCGCCCGCGGGGTTCCGGAAGCCGGTCGGCGTCTCGCCGGTCAACTCCTCGATGGCCTCGATCCCGCGGACGAAGTCGCGGCGCTCGGCCTCCCGCGAGCCGAACGAGGGGAGCGGGTCGTGGCTCCACCCGTGGTGTTGGATCTCGTGGCCGCGGTCGTGGATCTCTCCGGCGGCCTCGGGGAAGCTCTCGATCGTGTGTCCCGGAACGAACCACGTCGAGGGGACACCGGTCCGGTCGTGGAGGTCGAGCAGTCGCGGGACGCAGGTCTCGGCCCCGTAGACGCCCCACGATCGGTACTCCGGCATTCCGGCGCTCGTCCACCCGGCGACGGCGTCGAAGTCGTACGTGAGACAGACGCTGTGTGGCATGGGTCGAGGTCTCCCTCGAAGAAAATAAATCCTCGACGGTCGCTCGACGACCCGGGTTCCGGAACGCGCTCGAGAACGCGACACGACTCATCGCCGTCGCTCGTCGTGTCGTCGAGAATGGGTTGGGGCAGATTTGAACTGCCGGCCTCCTCCATGTCAAGGAGGTGTCATAACCGGACTAGACTACCAACCCGCCGGGGCTTACTGACGCATCTCGTCGTTTCCGGGGGACGTAATTGAACCTTTCGTTTCGGGGCCCGCGGGACGATCGCGGACTCGGATCGACGGCCGCACACCGCCGCACCGTCGACGGCTTTCGACCGGTTTTACTGCGTCGGCGCGAGCCGTGTCGTATGGTCGACCTCTCCGCTCGCGCGGACCGGTTGGACGAATACCTCGACGCCCGCGGGCTCGAGGCCGCGTGGTTCGCCGAGCCGAACGGGTTCGCGTGGCTCACCGGCGGCGACAACGTCGTCGACGCGGACGCGCGACACGGTATCGCCGCCGCCGGCTACGACGGCGAGTTCCGCGTGATCACGAGCGACATCGAGGCCCACCGGCTCGCCGACGAGCAGCTGCCGGACGCGTTCGCGGTCGAGTCCTTCCCGTGGTACGCGGACTCGCTCGCGGGAGCCGTCGCCGACCGATCCCCGCTGCCCGCCGCCGTCGACTTCGACGCGCCCGAGTTCGACACGCCGGAGTTCGAGCCGATCGAGGCGAGGCGACTCCGCCAGCCGCTCACCGACGACGACGTGGACCGCTACCGCGAACTCGGTCGCGAGGCCGCGGCGGCGCTCGAGACCGTCTGTCGGAACCTCGAGCCGGAGGACCCGGAGTACGAGGTGGCCGCCGGGATCGACATCTCGCTCTCCTCGCGGGACGTGAACACGCCGGTGGTCCTCGTCGGGGGGGCGGAGCGCGCACGGTCCTACCGCCACTTCGTCCCCACCGACGAGACGCTCGGCGAGTACGCGCTCGTCTCGATCACCGCCGAGCGTGACGGGCTGTACGCCTCGCTCACCCGGACCGTCGCGTTCGACGCTCCGGACTGGCTCGAACGACGCCATCGGGCGGCCACGCGCGTCGAGGCCACGGCGCTCGCCGCCACCCGCGCGGCCGCCGCCGGCGACCTCGGCGCCGGAGACGGGCCGGGAACCGCCGGCGACGTCTTCGAGGCGATCCGCGAGGCGTACGACGCGGTGGGCTTCGACGGGGAGTGGAAACGGCACCATCAGGGCGGGGCCGCCGGCTACGCGGGGCGCGAGTGGATCGCGCGACCCGATCACGACGAACCCGTGGTCGAGCCGATGGGATACGCCTGGAACCCGACCGTCGACGGCGCGAAAAGCGAGGACACCTACCTCGTCGACGGCGACCGCCACGAACTGCTCACGAAGACGGGCCAGTGGCCCACACACGAGGTCGAGTCCGTCGCCGTCGACGGCGTCCCCGCGGAGACGTTCGAGCGACACGCGCCGGCGATCCGCTGACTCGTCGACGATCGTCGTCGGTCGAACGGGGTTGAGATCTCAGTCGGCCGAGGTCTCAGTCAGCTGAGGTCTCAATCGGTCGTATCCTCGACGGAACCGTCGGCGCGTCGTTTCATCAGGTATCCGGCTCCGCCGAGGGCGGCGAGTCCGCTCCCGATCCCGAAGCCGGGGACCTCGATCGTCGATTCGCCGTCCGCCACGGAGACGGTCTCGACGGTGCTGGCGCTCGCGTCCCGGTCGTCGGTGACCGTGAGCCGGACGTTGTATCCGCCGGGATCGGCGTACGCGTGCGTCACCGTCTCGCCGGATCCCGTCTCCCCGTCGCCGAACTCCCACTCGTAGCTGACGATCTCGCTTCCCGGCGCGGCGGAGTCGGCGGCGTTGAACGCGACCTGCGTCTCCGCCGCCGGCTCGGACGGTTCGTACTCGAACGCGGCGGTGGGTTCCCCGTCGGCATCTCCTCCGGCGTCTCCGCCGCTTCCTTCGTCGTCCTCGTCGCTTCCGTCGCCGCCACCTCCATCGCTTTCGCCGTCTTCCTCGTCGCTTCCATCGCTGCCATCTCCACTGCTTTCGTCGCCGTCGCTTCCGTCGTTCGATCGGTTGGCATGGATCCGGGCGATCTCCTCTGCGGACAGCCCGGCGTCGTAGATCCGCAGGTCGGACAGCTTTCCGACGAGGAGGTCGTACCAGTCCGGATTCCCGGTTCCGTACCAGCTCCCGATCGTCTGATGCGACCAGTAATTCGTGTTCCGCGGGCTGTAGCCGTCCATCTCCGTGTCGACGAACCGCTCCTCGCCGTCGAGGTGGAAGCGCAGGGATTCCTCCGGCTCCACGACGAAGGCGAAGTGGTGCCACCGGCCGACCGAGGCGTACAGCTCGTCGTCGGCGTGATCCAGCGTGGAGTAGCTCTCGCCGCCGCCGAGGTCGCCGATCCGGAAGACGAACTCGACGGTGTCGTTCGCGTCCGTCTCCGGCGTCGCGAGGAGCGTGTACTCCGCGTCGTTCCGCAGGACGTGGTGGCTCGCGGGTTCGTTGTTCGGTTTCCCTCCCTCCGCTCGGTCGAAGTACACCCAGCCGGCGATGGTGACGGGACCGTCGCCGGACTGGACGAAACTCATCTCCGGGTTGTCGCCGCCGCTGCCGATCTGGACCCCGTCGTCCCCGTCGAACCGGACGGCCCGCCGCCCGTCGTAGCTCCCGACGGTCGGGTCGCCGTAGGCGGCCGTGCCGTCGATTCCGCCGACCGCGTCCTCGAGCCCGTTCGCGAACGGCCAGCGGGCGATCAGGTCGTCCCCGCGGACGAGCTCCTGGCCCGCCGCGCCGCCGGGGACCGCGGCGGCGACGAGGGCACCGCCGGCGGTCGCCCGCAACACGTCACGTCGGGTGAGACCGTTACCGTTCATCCGAACCACCCCTCCGGACGACTCCGTCGAGACGATCGAGACGACGATCGAACGAGACTCCCGCTCCGGAACCGGCGAGCAGACTGCGATCCATGACTGTGTGTCGACGTGATGTCGGTAACCGGACTTACTTTTGCCGATGGTCACCCCCCTTTGCCAGCGATCCGTCGGCGGGGGAAGTTTCATGGCGATGGAACCCGACCCCTCTCCCATGTCAGACGAGCCGTATCGCGGCCCTCGTTCGGCGCTCGAGGCCGCGGCCGGAAGGCGGGGGATCGACGACCCGGGCCCGGACGCGGGTCCGCGAGTCGCACGGGTCCCGGAGTCACACGTCCAGGACACCTTCGAGGTGGGTGGACTCGAGACGAAGCGCGACGAGTCGCTTTTACAGGCCGTCCTCGCGGACCACGACGGCGTCAGCGCCGCCTCGGCGACCCAGCGAAACGGGACGGTCGGCGTCCACCACGACCCGTCCGTCTCGCGGGCCGACATCAGGGAGACGCTGGAGTCGTACGACCTCGCGGTCGCCCCCGGTGACGAGGCGTTCGCGAGCCGTCGCGCCTCGCAGTTCGCCTCCGCTCGCGTCGCCGTCGCGGTCCTCTTCGGACTCATGGTCGCGACGCCGTACATCGGCGTGTTGTACCCCACGCGCGTCGAGTGGCTGTTCTACGACCCGGTCACCGTCGAGTACCTCCGGTCGATCCTCGACTCGCGGGTGGCGACGCACTTCTTCGTCAACCTCGCGGCGCTGTCGGGGGTCGCGTTCCTCGTCGCCTGCGGGCCGACGATCCGACGGGCGGTCGCCGCCGCGACCGAGGGGCGGATCACCCGAGAGGTCGCCTTCGTCGGCGGCGTCTGTGCCGTCTTCGGCTACAGCACGCTCGCGGCGTTCACCGGCTTCGACGGCGCGGTCCACTACGACCTCGTCGCGTACGCGGTCGCGGGCGTCACCGTCTGGAAGCACTTCGCGGTCGAGGAGGCGTCCGTCGAGCGGCGCGCGACGGAGCCGGCGGCCGCGGCGAGCGGGGCGGAGTCGGCCGGCGACTCCGACGCCGACGACCGCGTCGCGCTGACGGACGGCGGCCGGTAGCCGCGGCGGTCCGGGTTCGTTCGTCCGCCTCCGTTCACGTCCGCAGCCGATGACCCGCTTTGATCCGGTTGCGGTCGATACGGGCAATGACTTTTGACACGAGCCGGGTAACACACACGGCAGAGATGGTCTCCGGGTTTCACAGCCAGTCGCCCGTGGTAACCGCATTCGGCGTCCTCGTAGCCGTCGTCGCGATCGTGGGAACGCGGTTCTTCGGGTGGGAGTGGGGATCCGGACGGCTCGGTCCGACGATCGTCGGCGTCGTCGCCGCCGGGATCGCGGTCGTCGTCGTCGCCCGAAGAGTCCTGGACTGAACGGGGTCGATCCCTCGGTCTCTCGTCGATCAACTGACGACTGCCGTTCGGTTCCGTTTCACGACCGTCCACGGAGTCCCGCTCGGGTCGTCCCGGAGGGACGGAACGCCGCTACCCGATGTACGCGTGACCGACGACCGCGACGAGAAGCGCGGCGACGACGATCCACGCGAACGGCTCGGCGACGAGCAGCGCGAACGGCCGGAGAACGGACTCGTCGAACCCGAAGAGCAGGCCGGCGACGACCACCGCCGCGACCACGGTCGCCGCGACGACCGCGGAGACGCCGAAAAGCGCCGCGTCCGGAGCGTCCATATCCGGTCTGTGACGGCGACGGACAAAAACGTCCCGTCGCCGGGGCGCGCGGCGGCGGTCAGCCGGCGGCGATCCGTCGGCGACGGTCCGTCGGTCCGCGTCAGCGCCGCGCGATCAGGTCGACTCGCGTGAGCGAGACGGCCGCGAGCACCATCGACACCGCCACCCCGAGGAAGACGACGCTGATGACGTTCACCTCCGGCGTCACGTTGTACCGGATCTGGTTCCAGATGTACACCGGAAGGGTGGGATCGCCCGACCCCTTCACGAAGTAGGTGTAGACGAACTCGTTGAACGAGAGGGTGAACGCGAGCAGGCCGCCCGCGACGACCCCCGGGAAGACGTTCGGCAGGGTGACCTGCCGGAAGGTCTCGAACTCGTCGGCGCCGAGGTCCTTCGAGGCCTCCTCGAGGCCCCTATCGAAGGACATAAACGTCGGCAGGATGACCAGCGTCGCGAAGGGGATCGTCCGGATCACGTGGGCGATCACCACCGACACGTAGTCGGGGAGCCCGAGGGTGCCGTTGAAGAACAGCACCATGGCCACCCCGGTCACCACGAGCGGGACGATGATCGGCAGCGTCGAAAGCAGCTGTAGCCAGTTGCGCCCGGGGAAGACGTACCGGTCGACCGCGTACGCGATCATCGTCGACAGCGCGACCGTGATCCCCGTCGCGGGGACCGAGATGGTCAGCGTCGTGACGATGGCGTCGAGCGCGGCGTCGTTCGAGAGGAACACCCGGTACCACCGGAGCGTGAGCTCGTCCGGCGGGAACGACAACACGCCGCCGTCCGCGAACGACATGAACACGAGCACGCCGATCGGCAGCCAGAGGAACGCGAGCACCGTGACGACCACGAGCGAGGCCATGCGCGAGGCGTGCGCCTGCGTGAACCGCTCGAACGGGTCAGTCACCCGATCGATCGCGCTCACGACTCCTCACCTCCGGTTCCGAAGAGGCCGCCGCCGAGCCGCGTCGCGAGCAGCAACAGCGCCACGACGACGACGGAGATCACCATCCCGATGGCCGCGCCGAACGGCCAGTTGAACGCGCTCTTGAACTGGTTTTCGATCACCATCCCGATCATGACGTTGTTCGTCCCGCCGAGCAGTCGCGGCGTGATGAACGAGCCGAACGTCGGGATGAACACCAACACGACGCCGGTCACCACGCCGTTTACCGTCATCGGCAGCGTGACCGAGAGGAACGTCCGGATCGGCCCCGCGCCGAGGTCCTTCGAGGCCTCGATGAGGTCGCCGTCGAGGTTCGTCAACGAGGCGTAAAACGGCAGCACGGCGAGCGGCAGCCAGACGTACGTGAACCCGATGAGCACGGCCGTGTCGGTGTACAAGAGCGAGAGCGCCGGCAGTCCGACGAGGTTCAGTACCGAATCGAGGACGCCGTCGCTCTGGAGGATGTTGATCCACGCGTACATCCGGATGATGTAGCTGGTCCAGAACGGCAGGATGACCAAGAGGAGGAGCAGCGTCGTCCGCCGGGAGAACCGGACGATGCTGTACGCCAGCGCGTATCCGACCGCCGCCACGATCGCGGTCACCTGAACGCTGATCAGGAACGTCCGCCAGACCACCGTGAGGTACGTGTCCGAGGTGAGGAAGTCGGTGTAGTTGCGCAGCGTCCACGCGCCCCCGATCTGGTCGGCCTGAAAGGAGACGACGAGCATCGCGAGAAGCGGGATCGCGAAGAAGACCACCAGGAGCCCGTAGGGCGGCCCGGCGATCGCGAGCGTCCGGAGCCGCGGGCGTTCACGGAGGTAGGTCGTGAGACCGCTCACCCGGCCGTCGACGCCGGAGACGGACCCGCCGTCGGTGGCGAGTTCCCCGCCGGACTCGGTGGTCCTCCCGTCGACGGACTCGGCAGTCCCTTCGTCGACGGACTCGGCGGCCCCTCCGTCGTCGGAACGCGACGGCTCCGGCATCAGGTCCCTCCGTCCGTGTCGGGGGACTCGCTCCCGTCGCGGCGGTAGACGTGGACGTCCGCGGCGTCCCACGCGACCGTGACGCGGTCGTCGACGTCGAAGGAGGCGGAGCGGACCTCCGCCGACAGCCGCCCCCAGCGATCCGTCTCGATCCCGTACAGGGAGTCGCTTCCCTGATAGCTCCGGCTTCGCACGACGCCGGTCGTCGCGAACGCCCCGTCGGCGTCGGCGGGATTCGACGCGTCGTCGGAGTCGGACGCACCGGCGGACCCGGCGGACTCGACGCGAACCTGGAAGGGTCGGACGCAGACGTCGACGGCGTCGTCGACCGCGACGTCGGCCGCGGCGTTCCCGGCCGCGGTACGGGGGACGGCGACCTCGTCGTCACCCGTGTCGACGACGATCTCCGCGTCATCGACGGCCGTCACGCGTCCCTCCACGGCGTTGACGTCGCCGATGAAGTCCGCGACGAACCGGCTCGCGGGCGCCTCGTAGAGCTCCTCGACGGTCCCGACCTGCTGGATCTCGCCGTCGTCGAGGACGACGAGCCGGTCCGAGACCGCGAGCGCGACCTCTTGGTCGTGGGTGACGTAGAGGAACGTCGTGTCCGTCTCGATCTGGATCCGCTGGAGCTCGCTTTGCATGTGCTGGCGGAGCTTGCGGTCGAGCGAGGAGAGCGGCTCGTCGAACAGCACGAGCGCCGGCTCGTTGACGAGCGCGCGGGCGAGCGCGACCCGCTGTTGTTCCCCGCCCGAGAGTTCGGCGGGCGAGCGGTCGCCGTACCCCTCCAGACGGACCATCTCCAACATCCGCTCGGTCCGCTCGCGGCGCTCGTCGGCCGGAACCCCCGACTGCTTCAGACCGTAGCCGATGTTCTCCGCGACCGTGAGGTGCGGGAACAGCGCGAGGTCCTGAAACACCATGTTCACGTCGCGCTCGAACGGGGGAGAGCCGACGATCTCGACGTCGTCGAGGGCGATCTCGCCGTCGGTCGGCTCCTCGAACCCCGCGACCATCCGGAGCACCGTCGACTTCCCGGACCCGCTGGGGCCGAGGATGGAGACGAACTCGCCGTCCTCGATGTCGAAGCCCACGTCGTCGACGGCGACCAAGTCACCGAACTCCTTCGTCAGCCCGCGGACGCGCAGCAGCGACATTCTAGGCGGCCTTCACGGCGGTCCAGATCTCGTCGTACCGGGAGCGGACCTCGTCGGAGAGGGTCTCGGAGAAGACGAGGTCCCACTCGTCGGGCCAGTTCGTGAACTCGGCGTCCTCCTCGGAGAGCTCGTCGCTGATGTCGACGGCGGGCTGGTAGCCCATGGTCTCGAACAGCTGTGCCGCGTTCTCCGTCTCGCTGGCCCAGTTCGTGAACTGGAGGCTCGCGATCGGGTTCGGCGCGCCCTGCGGGATGACGAAGAGGTCGCTCGTGTACATCGCCCCCTCCTGGGGTGCGGTGTAGTGGACCGGCGCGCCCTCCTGGAACCGCGCCGTGTAGGTCCGGCCCATCGTGAGCGGCCCCGCCACGACGTCCTCGTTGACGAAGAGGCTCATGCCCTGCTGGTAGTCGCCCCAGTAGGTCTGGAGCAGCGGCTTCTGCTGGATGAGGACCTCCTCGATCTCGTCGTAGTCGTCGGGCTGGATCGGGTCCTGTCCGGTGTACAGCGCGGCGATCTGACAGGAGACCGTGGCGTTGTCCCACATACAGAGGTCGCCCTCGTGCTCCTCGTCCCAGAGGACGCCCCAGGAGTCGGGTGCCGAGTCGAAGTACTCGTCGTTGTACGTGAGCGGGTACAACACCAGCGCCTCGGGGATCCCGTACACCGAGCCGTCCTGCTGGTAGGAGCTCGCCTCCTTGATGCGGTCGCTGATGTTCTCCCAGGCCGGCATGACGTCGACCGGCAGCTCGTGGAGGAAGTCGTTCTCGATCGACCGTTCGACCCAGTTCGTCGTGGCAGCGATGTTGTCGATCTCGTCGTTTCCGGCCTGGAGCTGGGAGTACCACTGGTCCGCCGAGGAGTACCCGGAGTTGGTCACCTCCACGTCGAACTCCTCGCCGAAGGCGTCGATCGCGTACTCGGCCCAGGAGTCGTACCAGTTCCACATGTTCAGGTTCGACTCGAGGTCCTCGGGCGGCCACTCCGTGACGTCCATCGGGACGCGGTCGCTGCCGCCGTCGCCGCCGAGACAGCCCGCGGCGGCCGCGACGCCCGTCGTCGCCGCGCCCTGAAGGAAGCGGCGGCGCTTCAGGCTCGGCGATCCGTCGGTTACTTTACGCATGCTGTCCCTCCGTCGAACGATCCGTCGCCGAATCGCGAGGCTTGCGAGCGATCACGTCCGACAAACATACGATCCTCCATCATAAGCGTATCGAGGTCGAGAGACGATCACACGCGGTCGGCGTCGTCCGGCGACCGACGACCACGTCGTCGGCCGATCCACGTCATCGATCACGGAGGGACGCGGCCGGAACCCGATCCGTTTTCCCGGTCGCCTCGGTAGCGAGGGTATGACCTTCGAAAACGCGTTCGATCGGTCGCTCGGGAGCCGCCGCGTCGGCGGGATGAACGAGTCGGTCATCCGGGAGATGACCCGGGAGGCACACGCCCACGACGCGATCAACCTCTCACAGGGGATCCCGGACGAGGACGAGACGCCGCCCTCGGTCAAGGAGGCCGCCCGGGAGGCGATCGACACGGACAGCCAGTACACCATCACCTGGGGGCTCCCCGCGCTGCGGGAGGCGGTCGCCGACCGCTACGCCGACTGGAAGGGGGTCTCCTACGACCCCGAGACGGAGGTGACGATCACGAGCGGGACGAGCGAGGGCCTCATGTCCGCGCTTTTAGCGCTCTGTGACCCCGGCGACGGCGTCGTCTACTTCGAGCCGACCTACGAGAGCTACATCCCCGGCGTCCAGTTCGCCGAGGGGGAGCCGGTCCCGATCGACATCACCGACGGGCTGGCCGTCGAGGCGGACGCGCTCCGCGAGGCCGCCGCCGACGCGTCGATCCTGATCTTGAACCACCCGCACAACCCCACCGGGAAGGTGTTCACGCCCGAGGAACTGGAACTGATAGCCGAGGTCGCCGTCGAGGAGGACCTGATCGTGATCACCGACGAGATCTACGAGCACATCGTCTACGCGGACGACTACCGGAGTCCGGTGACGGTCGACGGCCTCGCCGAGCGGACCGTCGTCTGTACGGGGATGTCGAAGACGTACTCGGTCACCGGGTGGCGCGTCGGCTTCGTGCTCGCGCCCGAGCCGCTCTCGGCGGAGCTGCGGAAGTTCCACGACTACACGAGCATCTGCGCGCCGACCCCGTTCCAGCACGCCGGCGTCGAGGCGCTCTCGCTGCCCGAGAGCTACTACGAGGAGCTCTCCGATTCCTACGAGCGCCGGCGGGAACAGCTGTACGACGGCCTCCGGTCCGTCGGGCTCGACCCCGTGAAGCCGGACGGCGCGTACTACATGCTGACGCGCTATCCGACCGACGAGGACGACACGGAGTTCTGTTTCCGGCTCATCCGCGAGGCGGGCGTCGCCGCGGTCCCCGGAAGCAGCTTCTACACCGACGAGGGCGAGGAGTGGGTCCGATTCACCTTCTCGCGGAACGAGGAGACGATCGACCGCGCCATCGACCGCCTCGACGAGAGCCGCTTTTGGGAGGCGTAGCGTCGTCGATTCGAGAGGGGATCCGACCGGCGCTACCTTTTTGCCCGTCACCCGCCAGCCTCCCGCATGACCGACGCGTCGTTTCTCCGCTCGATCCTCTCGCCGAACCAGGTGTCGACGACGGACGCCGACCGCGACTACCACGGGACCGACTGGGGTACGTCGCCCGAGTCGGCCTCCCCGCCCGACGTCGTCGTCTGGCCGGAGTCGACGGAGGAGGTGTCGGCGGTGCTCGCGGCCGCGACGGAGCGGGGGATCCCCGTCACGCCCTTCGCCGCGGGGACGGGAATCGAGGGCAACGCAGTCCCCGCAAACGGCGGGATCAGTCTCGATCTGACCCGGATGGACGCCGTGCTCGACGTCCGGCCGGAGGACCGCCAGATCGACGTCGAGCCCGGCGTGATCGGTGCCGACGTCGACGAGGCGGTCGCCGCCCACGGTCTCTTCTTCCCGCCGCTTCCCACCTCCGGCGACATGGCGACGATCGGCGGGATGATCGCGACGAACGCCAGCGGGAAACGGACCGTCAAGTACGGGAAGGTCGGCGACTGGGTCCGTGAGATCGAGGTCGTCCTCGCCGACGGCTCCGTGCTCACGGCGGGGACCCGCGCCGAGAAGACCTCCTCGGGGTACGACCTCCGTGACCTGATCGTCGGCAGCGAGGGCACCCTCGGCGTGGTGACGCGGGCGACGCTCTCGCTCGCCGGCCGGCCCGAGCGGACGCGTGTCGGGCGGGCCACGTTCGGGACGCTCGAGGACGCGACCGCGGCCGCCGCCGACCTCGTCTCCTCGGGCGTCGACGTCAGCGCCGTGGAACTCGTCGACGGCTTGAGCGCCCGGATGGTGAACGACTACGTCGGCTCCGAGTTCCCCGAGGGACCGACGCTCTTCTTGGAGTTCCAGGCCGACCACGGCCTCGAGCGGGAGGTCGAGTTCTGTCGGACGATACTCGACGCCCACGACCCGATCGAGGTCCTCCTCGACGGCGAGACCGACCCCGAGGAGGTCTGGAAGCCGCGGCACGAGCTGGCGGACGCGGTCCGGGCGTACTACCCCGAGTTGGAGTCGCTTCACGCCGGCGACGTCGCGGTGCCGATCGGCTCCTTCTCGAGCATCGTCGCGCACGTCCACGCGGTGGCCGACGCCCACGACGTGCCGATCCCGACGTTCGGGCACGCCGGCGACGGCAACGTCCACTTCGACGTGCTCGTCGACCCCGACGAGGAGGGGGCCGTCGCGGAGGCCCACGAGATCTACGACTCGATCGTCACGGAGGCGATCGACCTCGGGGGGACCGCCACCGGCGAGCACGGGATCGGGCAGGGGAAACGCGAGTTCCTGCCGGTCGAACACGGCGAGACCGGCGTCGCAGCGATGCGGTCGATCAAGGACGCGCTCGACCCGCACGGGACGCTCAATCCGGGGAAGGTCTTCCCGGAGTGAGCGCGGGGTCGGGAGCCGGGTCGTCCGGTCGCCGGGTCGCGGAGTCCCTACAGCTCCGCCGTCGAGGAGGCGTCGATCGGGTCCGCCGTCACGGCGCCGCCGGAGCCGCCGGACGGCTCGTCGCGAAGTTGGAGATACGCGGCGGCGATCACCGCGTACAGCACGGTGAAGAGGACGCTGGTGACGACGCTCACGGCGACCTCGGAGGCGAGCGCGAGCCCCGCGAGGTCCAGGATCGACCCGACCGCGCCGACGGTGCCGCCGATCCCGCCGGAGAGGACCACGAGCAGGGCGAGCTTGAGTCGGTTACCGCGCGCGAGCGCCCAGCTCCGCTTGAGCGCACCGACCGTTCCACGGTCCTCGACGCCGACCGCGAACGTGAAGAACAGGAACGAGGCGGCGAGGAAGATCCCGGGGAAGAAGAGCGCCGCGAACCCGAGCGTGACCGCGATCGACACGACGACGCCGCCGACGACCATCGAGAGGGTCGCCCGGCCGGTCCGCCGCGTGAACAGCTCCGAGGGGAACGACGCGAGGTCGCGGGCGGGGCGGGCCAGCGCCCGCGAGAGCACCACGAAGTAGACGGAGCTCGCGAGCAGCGTCGCGGCGAGGAGCGCGAGCCCGACCTCTCCGGGGACGGGCAGCGCCAGTCCCGCGGTCTCGCCGAACTGCGCGGCCACCTCCGGGGGAAGGTAGCCGATCACGGCGGTGTTGACCGCCGCCTGGGTGACCAGTTGAATGGCGAGCAGCCCCGCGAGGAGGATCCCGCCGGTCCTGGTGAGTATTCGTCCGATGCCGTCGCTAACCGCCTGGCCGAGTTGGAGGGCCATGTCATCGAATCGAAACCACGAGCGTAATAAAACGACCGGATCGGCTTCGGTGGGGGGTCCGCGGCGGTGGGGTTTCGGTCGCGTGACGGTCGCTCTCTCGACGTTCTCGTCCCCAAGGGTCCGAGACGGATCAGACGAACTCCGAGGGTCGCGGCCCGTTCGTGACGTGGACCTCGAACGGCTGCGTGCCGACGTCGTCCCGCTCCACGAGGTGCCAGTACGTCTCGGCCAGCTCGTCGGGATCGAGGAACGTCTCCGCCCCGCGGTCCGGCCGGCGCTCGCGGGCCTCCGGCGAGTCGATCTGCCCGTCGATCACGACGTGGGCGACGTGGACCCCCTCCGGCCCGAACTCCTGAGCGATGTCCATCGCCATCCCGCGGGCGGCGAACTTCGCGGCGGTGAAGCCGATCGCCCCGCCGCGGCTCCGCACCGCGGAGGTCGCGCCGGTGAAGAGCACCGTTCCGCCGCCCGTCTCGAGCATGTCGGCGACGGCCTCCCGCGAGCAGACGAACGCGCCGCGTCCGTTGACGGCCCACGCCTCCTCGAACTCCTCGACGCTCGTGTCCATGAGCCCCGTCCAGGAGGCCGCGCTCGCGTGGTTGACGAGGATGTCCACGGGGCCGAACGCCTCCCGAACCGTCTCGAACCCCTCGCGAACCCGATCGACGTCCGTGAGGTCGACCGGCACCGCGAGTCCCTCGCCGGGTTCCGGGAGGTCGGCCGCGAGCTCCTCGACGTACGCCTCCGACCGGGCGAACAGCGCGACCCGACACCCCTCGGCGGCGAACTTCCGTGCGATCGACGCTCCGAGCCCCGGACCCGCGCCGGCGACGACGACAGTGCGCGTCATGCGTTCGCGTACGCGCCCGTGACCCAAAAGTACACCCCGAGCGTCGAAGGGACGCCCCGAGCCTCGACGGGCGACTCCGACGCGCGACGGGCGGTTCGGGGGAAGGAGCGGACCGACGGTCGACGGGGACGTCCGCCGGAGGAAACGGAGTCCGTTCCCGGGGAGACTGACGCGCTTCCGGGGAAGACGATTTAACGGAGGACGTTGTCCGAGGACGTGTGCAGCGATCAGCCCTCCACCGACGCGTACCGCGTGATCCCGACGCACAGGTTCCCCGTTCCTCGCCGCGATCGATCCGGACTCCGGTCGACGTGACATGCGAGTGAAGCGCCTCCGCGCCGTCTCGGCGGTCGCCGGCGGCGTCCTCCTCGTCTGTGTCCTCCTCGTGAGTTCGCTCGGCGGGACGGCGACGACCGCCTCGGCCGACGCCCCCGCCGTCCAAGTGACCTCCGTCACGTCGTCGCCGGACTCCCCGGTCGTCGGCGAGACCGTCACGATGGAGGCGACGGTCTCCAACCTCGAAGGGACCAACGGGACCGTCGAGGTCACCGACGTGTACCTCCGCGACTGGCCGACCGAGTACGAGCGCGTCGAGAACGTCGGATCGGTCGCCCCCGGCGGGAGCGTGACCGTCCCGGTGACGACGGTCTTCGATACCCCCGGTGAAAAGCGGGTCACCGTCCACGTCGTCGTCAGGGACGGCGCGGGCGACTCGAACTCGTACTCGTACCCCCTCGTGGTCGACGTCGAGGAACCCGACGCCGACGGCGACCTCTCGGTGGACCGGAACGCCTCCGGGGAGACCGCCGTCACGCTCACCAACTACGGGAACGTGGACTTCACCGACGTCGAGATCGCCGCGATGAGCGGGGACGAACGCCGGGCCCGACGACACGCGCTCGACGTCGCGCCGGGCGACGACCGAACGGTGACCTTCGACACCGAGGGAGACGACGTGGACGACCTCGCGTTCGTCGCGAACTACTCCGCGAACGGGGAGACCCACGAGGTCAGGCGCGCCCTCGGCGAGACGCCCGACGTGCGCGGCGACCTCTCGATCGCCGGGAGCGCCCCCGACCGGACGACGGTCTCCCTCGAGAACTACGGGAACGTGGCGTTCTCCGACGTCGAGGTCGCAGCGGTGGTCGACGGCGAGGTACGCGACCGGCGGTACACCCGTGACGTCCCGGCTGACGAGAACCGGTCGGCGGCGTTCGACACCGAGGGATACGACGCGGGGAACGTCACGTTCACCGCGAGCTACGCCGCGAACGGGGAGACCCACGAGGTCTCCCGCGAGGTCGCTCTCGAACCGGACGTTTCCGGGGAGATACGCCTGACCGCGGTCGAGGCCACGCGGCGCGCCGGGAGCGTTTCGATCGACGGCGAGGCGGCGAACGTCGGCGGGAGCGACGCCGAGTCCGTCCTCGTGAGCGTGCGAGGCGGCGACGGCGTCACGCCCGAGGGCGGGTCCGGCGAGTACTTCGTCGGCGCGGTCGACGCCAGCGAGTTCGCCACCTTCGAACTCGCCGCGTCCGTCGGGAACGGGACCACCGAGGTCCCCGTCGAGGTGTCCTACCTCGTCGACGGCGAGCGAGTCACGACGGTCCGGCCGGTGGAGGTCTCCTCGACCGGGTTCCCGCCGACGGGAGCCGCGACGAGCGAGCAGAGCGGCGGCGGGCCGTCCGGCGGCAGTGGAGGCCCGCAGGGACCGCCGGGCGACTCCGGGCTCCCGACGCTCCCGATACTCGTCGGGGTCATCGCGCTTATCGGTGCCGCCGGCGGGCTCTACTACCTCTGGAACCGCGAATGAGCGTCGTCGAACTCCGCGGCGTGGGCAAACGCTACGAGAGCGGTGCCGAGATCATCGATGCACTGAAACGCGTCGACTTCTCGGCCGAACGCGGCGAGATGGTCACCATCACCGGTCCCTCCGGGAGCGGCAAGAGCACGATGCTCAACCTGATCGGCCTGCTCGACGAGCCCACCGAGGGCACCGTCTCGCTCCAGGGTCGGAACGTGACGGATCTCAGTGAGGACGAGCGCACCGAGGAGCGCCGCTCCGCGCTCGGGTTCGTCTTCCAGGACTTCCATCTCCTCCCGATGCTCACCGCCGTCGAGAACGTCGAACTCCCCTCGATGTGGGACACGTCCGTCGACCGGCACGACCGCGCCGTCGACCTGCTTCGCCGGGTCGGCCTCGGCGACAGGCTCACGCACACGCCCGACGAGCTGTCGGGCGGACAGAAACAGCGCGTCGCGATCGCGCGGTCGCTGGTCAACGAGCCGGAGGTGCTCCTCGCGGACGAGCCGACGGGGAACCTCGATCAGGAGACGGGAGGGACCATCCTCGACGAGATCACGCGGCTGAAAAACGAGGAGGACCTCGCCGTCGTCGCGATCACGCACGACGAACAGCTGGTCGAGTACGCCGATCGGGTCGTTCGGCTCGTCGACGGGGTGACGCGGCCGTGAGGATCGCCTCCCTCCTCTGGCGGTTCCCGAGCGTGCTGATGGCGTGGCGCAACCTCGGGCGGAACAGGCTCCGAACGGCCCTCGCGGCGCTCGGGATCGTCATCGGCGTGGTCGCCATCTGTTCGCTGGGGATGGCCACCGTCGCGCTCGAACAGCAGGCGACCGCACAGCTCGGCGATCTCACGAACGAGGTGACCGTCTCCTCGGGGCCGGACAGCGACACGGACGGGGTGACGGAAGAGCAGGTCGAGGAGATGCGCGCGATCGTGACCGACGCGCGGGTGATCCCTCAGAAGACGAACGCGACGACGCTCGAGGCGAGAAACGGCATGGAGGCGAGGATGAGCGTGACGGGGGTGACCGACGCGAGCGCGCTGTACGACCTCACCGAGGGGGAGGCCCCCGAGCGGTTACACTCCGGCGCGTTGATCAGCAACGCCACGGCGGACAGGCTCGGTCTCGAGTCCGGCGATCCCGTCGAGTACGACGGGCGGATCTACCGGATCCGCGGGTTCATCGAGTCGGAGCACTCGTTCGGCTTCGGCGGCGGAGATCTCGTGATCCCGGTGTCGGGACTCGCCGACCAGCGACACTACGACACGGTGACGATCATCGCGGCCGACGGCGACGCGGCCGGCCGGATCGGCGACCGGCTCGACACCCGGTTCAACGCCGAGAACGACGAGGAACTGCGCGTCACCACGTTCGGGAACCGGGCACAGGTCGGCGGCTTCCTGGACACGCTGTCGCTCGCCCTGCTCGGGATCGGCGGGATCTCGCTGGTCGTCGCGAGCGTCGCCATCCTCAACGTGATGTTGATGAGCACGGTCGAACGCCGCGGGGAGATCGGCGTGCTCCGGGCGGTCGGGATCCGCCGTGGCGAGGTGTTGCGGATGATCCTGACCGAGGCGACGCTGTTGGGCGCGCTCGGCGGCCTGATCGGCGCGCTCGTGTCGCTCGCGACGGGGATGGTATTGTTCCACGTGATCACGGGCGACGCGACCGGGGCGCTCGGGTGGGCCAGTTCGCGGTATCTGGTGTACGGCTTCGGGTTCGCGGTGACGGCCAGCGTCCTGAGCGGCGTGTATCCCGCCTGGAAGGCCGCGAACGAGTCCCCCGTGGAGGCGCTCCGCGGCTGAGCGCACGCCGCCGACGGCGTCGGCGTCGCCACCGTCGACCGCTCGTTCGTCGACCGCCCGTTCGTCGGCCGGGCGTTCCGAGGCCCAAATCGTTTTTTCGGTCGGGCGAGACCCTCCGAGCATGGCAGTCACCGGGGCGGAATATCTGGTCGACGCGTTGGAGGAGTACGGCGTAGAACACGTCTTCGGAAACCCCGGAACGACGGAGCTTCCGACCGTTCAGGCGGTCTCGGACAGCTCGATCGAGTACGTCCTCGCCCTCCACGAGGACGTGGCCACCGGGATGGCCGCCGGGTACGCGACGGCGCGACGGTACCACTCGCATCACGACGACTCCGTGAACCCGCTCGGCGTCACGAACCTCCACGTCGCGCCGGGGCTCGCACACGGCGTCGGCAACGTCATCGGTGCCGCCTTCTCCGGCTCGCCGCTCCTCGTCACCGCGGGCAACTACAGCACCGACTTCCAACACGAGGAGCCCATCCTCCACGGCGACCTCGAGGCGCTCGTCGACCAGTACACGAAGTGGAGCGCCTCCGTCCCCTCCGTCGACGCCCTCCCGGCGATGCTGCGGCGGGCGGTGCGACAGGCGCTCACCCCGCCGACGGGCCCGGTCTTCCTCGAGTTGCCGGTCGACGTGATGACCGACGAGACCGACGCCGGGGTCCAGCGGCTCGGCCCGATCCCCGACGCGGGACGCGGCGACCCCGACGCGGTCGCGGCCGCCGCGCGCCTCGTGGCCGAGGCCGACGAGCCCGTGATGGTGATCGGCGACGAGGTCGCCCGGTCGGGCCCCGCCGCTATCGAGGCGGCCGTCGACTTCGCGGAGTCGGCCGGCGTCCGGGTCCACGGCGAGTTCATCACCGCGGAGTCGAACTTCCCGACCGACCACGAACTCTGGGGCGGGACGGTGCCGGGGACCGAGCCCGGGTTCGTCGAGACCGTCGACGGCGACACGGTCGTGTTCGTCGGCTGCGGCTCGGCGACGACCTCGCTCGCGCACGACGAAGAACTGCTCGCCGACGCGACGATCGTCCAGATCGGCCCTGACGGCTGGGAGCTCGGGAAGAACTGGCCCGCGGACGCGTCGGTGCTCGGCGACCCCGAACACGTGTTCCGCGAGCTCACGGAACTCCTCTCGGAGGACCTCCCCGCGAGCGAGCGCGACGACCGGCTCGACCGCGCCCGAGAGCGCGTCGCGGCGATCCGCGAGGACCAGCGCCCCGCCGCTCCCGACCCGGACGACCCGCGCGCCTCCAAGGGCCAACTGGGTGAAGCGATGGCCGAGGCCGCATCGGACGCGCTCGTCGTCAACGAGGGCGTTACCGCGGGCCACGCGGTCCGGTGGAGCGTCCCGCTCGGCCCCGAACAGTGGATCGCGAACAAGAGCGGCGGGCTCGGCTACGGGCTCCCCGCGGCGATCGGGGCGGCCATCGCCGAGCGCGAGCGTCCCGACCCGCGCGACGTGGTCGCGTTCATCGGCGACGGGTCGTACTTCTACTACCCGCAGGCGATCTACTCGGCCGTGCGACACGGCGTGGACCTCACCACGGTCGTCGCCGACAACCGGAACTACCGGATCTTAAAGGACAACACGCTCCGGGTGCTGGGCGGGGAGGAGGGCGACCACGACTTCACCGCGATGGACTTCGAGCCGCCGATGGACATCCCAGCGAACGCGGAGAGCTACGGCGCGACGGGCGAGCTCGTCGACGACCCCGACGCGATCGCCGACGCGATATCCGAAAGCCGTGAGCGGGACGGTCCGACCGTCCTCGACGTCGCGATCCACGACTGAGGGTCGACTCGTTTCCGTCTCCCCGACCTCGACTCCCCGACCTCCACGCTGACTCCCTGCCTTCCACGCCGACCCGCCGACCCGATTCCCCGACTCTGATTCCCCGACCCGCCGGCCGCTGGTTTTAGTTGCCCCTTCGACGCAGTGGGAGACATGGTCACCATCGACCCCGAACGGTTCAGGGAGACGTTCGAACGGTACTCCGAGATCGGCCGAACCGACGCCGACGGCCTCCACCGGCTGGCGCTCTCCGAGGAGGATAGAGAGGTACGGGACCTGTTCGTCTCGGACCTGGAGGACCTCGGACTCGAGGTTCGGATCGACCGGATCGGCAACGTCTTCGGGCGCGCGGAGGGAACCGACCCCGACGCCGAGCCGGTGCTCATCGGGTCGCACCTCGACTCACAGCCGTACGGCGGCCGGTTCGACGGCCAGCTCGGCGTCCTCTCCGCGCTCGAGAC
Organism: Halorubrum aquaticum; assembly: GCF_900113615.1. Classification (GTDB taxonomy): domain Archaea; phylum Halobacteriota; class Halobacteria; order Halobacteriales; family Haloferacaceae; genus Halorubrum; species Halorubrum aquaticum. The sequence goes on along the minus strand of NZ_FOPZ01000002.1, from coordinate 154,438 downwards.
GCTCCGGGCGTTCGACGACGAGGGCGTCGAGCACCGCCGGCCGATCGAGATCGTGAACTGGACCAACGAGGAGGGGTCGCGGTTCAAGCCGGCGTTGATGGGAAGCGGGGCGTTCACCGGCGAACTCGACCTCGAGGAAGTCCTCGAGCACGCGGACGCCGACGGCGTGACCGTCGCGGAGGCGCTCGATCGGATCGGGTATCGCGGCGACGACCCGGTCGGTCCCCGCGAGGAGTACCACTCCTCGCTCGAACTCCACGTCGAGCAGGGACCCAAACTCGAGGACGAGGGACTCTCGGTCGGCGTCGTCGAGGGCGTGTTCGGGATGGCGTGGCTCGAGGTGGTGGTCCACGGCGACGCCGACCACGCCGGACCGTCCCCGATGTACTCCCGGAAGGACGCGCTCGTCGCCGCCTCGGACGTCGTCGGAGCGGTCCGGCGGCTGTCGAATCGCTTCGCCGACGACGTGGTGACGACCGTCGGGGAACTCGAGGTGGCGCCGGGGTCGATCAACGTCATCCCCTCCGAGGTCCGGTTCACCGTCGACGTGCGCAGCTACGACGACGCGGTCGTCGGCGACCTCGTCGAGGCCGTGGAACGCGAGGTCGAGACCGCCTGCGAGCGCGAGGGCGTCGAGTACGACCTCGAGGAGATCTGGCGGATCCCCCACACCGAGTTCTCCCCGACCGTCGCCGAGACGGCGCTCGCCGCCGCCGACGCTGTCGGCGCGTCCCACCGGGCGATGGTGAGCGGGGCCGGCCACGACGCGAGCTACGTGAACGAGATGACGGACACCGCCATGCTGTTCGTGCCGAGCGTCGACGGCAAGACCCACAACGAGGCCGAGTTCACGGAGTGGGCGGACGCCGAGGAGGGCGCGCGCGTGTACGTCGAGACGGTGAAGCGGCTGGCGAACGCGAAGTGAGGCGACGTGGCGGCCGGCGGACGCGGAGCGAGGCGGGTTTCACCTCAAAGCGCGATCAGCGTCACGCCGACCACCGCGAGCAGCGCCGCGATCAGCCGGATCCGGAAGTAGCGCTCGCCGAGCAGGACGCCGCCGAGGACGACCGCGACGATCGCCTGCGTGTTGATCACCGGCGAGGCGATGCTGGCGGGCAACGACGCGAACGCGAGCGTCGTGACGTGCTCGCCGACCGCGACGATCCCGCCCGCGGCGGCCAGCTTCGGGAGGTCCGCGCGGACCCCGGTGGGCGGGTTTCGGACAGCGCTCGGAAGCAGGACGAGCGCGACGCCGACCAGAAGCAGGGGGACCCACAGCGTCTCGGGGAGCGCGAGCTCCTGGAGCGCGACGCGTTTGCCGAGGTCGCTCACCGCGTAACACATCGCGCTCACCAGCGCGAGTTGGGCCGGGCGCGATCGGGCCGCCTTGCGGAACGGCTCGAGGAGTCCCCCCGGCTCGTAATTGGCGACGTACACCGCGAACGTCGCGACGAGGACCCCGAGGACCTGAACGGGGCTCAACACCTCCCCGAGCAGCAGCACCTCGAGCGGGAGGACGAACATCGGCACGACCTTGTTGATCGGCGTCACGTACGAGACCTGTCCCTCGGCTATCGCCCGTAAGAAGAGGACGAACGCGAGCGCGGTCGCCACGACGGTGAGCGCGACGATCCCGACCTCGGGAGGTCCGAACCCGCCGAGTGCGGCGAGGGAACCGCCGCGGTCGGCGAGGGTGACCGGGGCGTACCACGCCAGCGCGAACGAGTTGATACAGACGGTGAGTGCGGCCGCGGAGTACCCCTCGAACCACCGCTTCAGTACGAAGACGTAGACGCCCCAGACGACGGCGGCGACGACCGCGAACCCGAGGCCCAAGTCCATCGATCGCTCCGACGAACGGTCGACCCAAGAGGCGTTCGATCGACCGACCGCTACCGAGCGGGACCTTTTTGCGGCCCGTGGCGTCCCGTTACCCATGGTCGAGCCCTCCACCTCCGGATCGCGACCGAACCGCTACGACATCTCGACGGTCGACCTCGTCGACGACCGCTACGAGGTGAAACAGTCCACGATCCGGAACAAGTACGCCGTCCGAGACGGCGCGGGAAACGTCGTCCTCCGCGGGAAACAGAAGCTGTTCAAGATGAAAGAGGAGTTCCCGTTCGTCACCGGCGACGGCGAGGACGCGTTCACGGTCAAGGCCGGCGGGATCATGGACGTCGCGGGCAGTTACGCCCTCACCGACGCGGGAACCGGCGAGGAGGTCGTCGTCCTCGACGAGGACCTCTCGTTTCTGATGGAGAACTGGACGATCCGTGACCCCGAGACGGGCGAGGCGCTGGCGACCATCCGGTCGAAGAACAAACTCCTCTCGGCGCTTCGACACCTCGTCTCGGTCGCGAACCTCGTCCCGAACAAGTACGAAATATTCGACGCCGACGGCGACCACGTTGGCGACATCGAGGGGAAGTTCTCGCTGCGGGACGCCTATACGGTCAGCATCGACGACGCGAGCGACGTCCCGAAGGAGGCGGTGATCGCCTGCGCGTGCGTCCTCGACGCGTTGGAGAACCAGTGAGGCGGCCGGCGACGTCCCCGAACTCCCTCAGTCGTCCGTCGACTCGGCGGTCGCGATCGGCTCGTCGGCGTCGACGGTTCGCTCGGTGAGATCCCCCGTGCGCCAGGTTCCGCGGCGGTACCAGACGTAGGCGATCGCCGCGCCGACGACGTTCGAGACCGCGAACGACAGCCAGATGCCCGTCTCGCCGATCCGGCCGGCGGCGACCCACGCGATCGGGAACCGGATGACGCCGAGCATCAACACGGAGATGGCGGCGGCCGTGAGCGTCTTTCCGGCGCCCCGGAAGCTCCCGGTGTACGCCCGCATGATCCCGATGAACCCGAAGGTCAACGCGACCACCCGCAGGAACTGCGAGCCGACCGCCACGACCCGGTCGGCGGCGACCTGGTCCGCCCCGACGAACACCGAGACGATCGGCTCGGGGACGAGGAACACGAGGATCCCGACGGCGGAGAGGATCCCGAAGAGCGTCTTCGCGGCCAGATCGGCGGCTCGCTCGGCGCGGTCGGGCTCGCCCGCGCCGACGTTCTGGCCGGTCATCGTCTCGACGCCGCGGGCGACCGCGATCGCCGGCAGGAACACCACCGAGAAGACCCGCGTCCCGATGCCGTAGGCGGCGACGATCGGGTCGGGAAAGAGCGCGACGATGAACAGGAGCAGGTTCATCGACAGCGCCCGGCCCGTCCCCTCGACCGTCGCGGGGAGGCCGATCCGTAGAAGCCGGCGCAGGTAGTCCCCGTCGGGCGCCATGTCGCCGAGGCGGATCCGGACCCCGCGGGTCCCGCGGAACATGATCGCGAGACCGACGACGAGCGCCAGCGCCCGGGAGAACACCGTCGCGATGGCGGCTCCCTCGATCCCGAGCGCGGGGAACGGCCCCCAGCCGAAGATCAGGAACGGGTCGAGCGCGATGTTGAGCACCACGGACCCGAACATCACGAGCATCGGCGTGATCGTGTCGCCGTACCCGCGCATGAGCGCGATGAACACCGCGAAGCCGAACATGAAGACGAGCCCCGCCGAGATGGTCTCCATGTATCGCGCCGCCAGCGGGAGGACGCTCTCCGATGCGCCCATTATCCCGAGGAACTCCTCGACGAGGAAGTAGCCGACGCCCCCGAGCAGCACCGAGGCGATCACCGCGAACGTCACCGTCTGGGAGGCGGCGTACTCCGCTTCCCGCGCCTCCTCCGCTCCGGTGTACTGTGCGACGAGGACGCTGCCCGCGACGGAGATCCCCATCCCCAGCGAGATGAGCAGGAACACCATCGGGAACGCGAAGCTGATCGCCGCCAGCGCGTCCGTGCTGTACTGGCCGAGCCAGAAGGTGTCGGCGAGGTTGTACGCGGTCTGAAAGAGGTTCGTGACGACGATCGGCATCGAGAGGAAGAACAGGGGCTTGCCGATGCCGCCGGAGGTGAGATCGAACTCCTCGGGGCCCTTGAACAGCGAGTCGATCCGACGCAGGACACCCATCAGCGCGTCGCCTCCGAAGGAGTGATCTCGATGTCGTCCATGTCGGTCGTATGGGTACTTACTGACTAGTTAGTCAAAAGACTTTGGAAGCACGATCCACTGGATAGTCGCCGAATGTAGCCCATGAATCGGCAATATGCGACTGATCGAATCGTATCACGACCGCTACTCTGACCTGATATCAGGCGGGAACTGACGGAGCGGTCCGACCGGCTCAGAACGCCGACGAGGCGTCCGGAAACGACTCGGCGCAGGTGCGATCACCACGACCCGGAGCGGTCACCGTCGTGGGTCACGCCGGCGCAGCGCTCGTTCGCGACCGTCCGGGATGCGGTACCGGATCGCAGGATCCGAAATCTGTTATGGGTGGTGATGGTACCACCCGATAGCATGGACGTCCGCGAAGACGCGTTACGGGAGACGATCCGAGAACTGGTTTCCTTCGAGAGCTATCCGGGCGAGGAGGCGGCGGTTCAGTCCTGGTTCCGCGACCACCTCGCCGACCTCGGCTTCGAGGTCTACGAGTGGGAGCCGGACCCGGAGGTCCTGGCGGCACACCCGTCGTTCCCGCCGGTCGAGACGCTCGAGTTGGAGGACCGGCCGAGCCTCGGCGGCGTCCTGGAGCTCGGCGACCCCGACGACGGGCCGACCGTCGTGTTGAACGGCCACGTCGACGTGGTCCCCGTCGACGAGGGCTCCTGGACGGAGGCCCCGTTCGACCCCCGTTGGGAGGACGGTCGCCTCTACGGGCGCGGGTCGCTCGACATGAAGAGCGGGCTCGCCGCCTGCGTCTTCGCCGCGCTCGCGGTCGAGGCGCGTGCGGACGAGCTCGGCCTCAACGGACGGATCGTCGTCGAGGGCGTCGTCGGCGAGGAGGAGGGCGGGATCGGCGCGGCGGTCGCCGCCGAGAAGAACCCGTACCCCTTCGAGCGCGACGCGGCGATCATCGCCGAGCCGACCGACTTCTCGCTCGTGGTCGCCGCCGAGGGGAGCCTGATGAAGCGGCTCGAGGTCTTCGGCGAGTCGGCACACGCCGCGCGCACCTGGGAGGGCGAGTCGGTGCTCCCGCACTTCGAGCGGATCCGCCACGCGTTCGAGGACCTCGAACGCGAGCGCGCCGAGCGCGTCACTCACCCCCTCTTCGAGGCGTTCGACAACCCGTGGCCGATCAACTTCGGCACCGTCGAGGCCGGCGACTGGGCGTCGTCGGTCCCCTCACACCTCACATCGGAGATCCGTATCGGCGTCGCCCCCCACGAGACGGTCGCGGGAGTCGAAGCCGAGTTCCGGGAGCGGCTCGACGAGGTCATCGCCGAAAGCGAGTGGCTCACCGAGCACCCGCCCACCTTCGAGCGCTTCTCGGTCCAGTTCGAGGGGTCGGAGGTGAGCCGGGACGAGCCGGTGGTCGAGCGTGTGGCCGAGGCCGCGAGCGACCGCGGGATCGAGCCGAACTACGAGGGGTTCACCGGCGGCACCGACGCCCGCCACTACCTCGACGCCGGGATCCCGACCGTCGTGTTCGGCCCCGGATCCGTCGATCTCGCACACAAGCCCGACGAGCACGTCGAGTGGACGGACGTGCGGCTCGCGAGTGAAGTCATCGCCGACGCGACCGCGTCGACGCTCGAGTCGTACTGAGGTCCGACCGGCGATCGGCGACCGGGTCAACGTTTAAGCGGCCCTTCCGCCAACTCCCCCCGTGAACGCCCAATCGCAGTCCCGACTGATCGAGTTGCGTCGCGACCTCCACCGGCGTCCCGAGATCGGCTGGCGCGAGTTCTACACCACCGACCGGATCGTCGAGGAGCTGGAGGCGATCGGTCCCGACGAGCTGTACGTCGGCAGCGAGGTCCACCGTGAGGAGCGGATCCGTCCGCCGACCGACGACCAGTTGGCGCGCGCCAGAGAGCGCGCCCGCGAGACCGGCGTCGACGAGGACGTGCTCTCGAAGGTCGAGGACGGCTACACCGGCGCGCTCGCGGTCCTCCGGAAGGGAGAGGGCCCGACCGTGCTGGTCCGGGTCGACATCGACGGCCTCCCCCAGTCGGAGTCCGAGGACCCCGACCACGTCCCCGCCGCCGAGGGGTTCCGGTCGACGTACGACGATCGCATGCACGCCTGCGGACACGACGCACACGCCGCCATCGGCGTCGGCGTCCTCGAGGCCGTAAAGGAGAGCGACTTCGAGGGAACGCTCAAGGTGCTCTTCCAGCCCGCCGAGGAGCTGGGCGCGGGCGCGGCCTCCGTCGTCGGCAGCGGCCACCTCGATGACGTCGACTCCCTCATCGCCGTCCACGTCGGCCTCGACGTCGAGACCGGAGTGGTGGTCCCCGGCATCGAGTCGTTCCTCGCGATCAACGGCTTCGAGGCGACGTTCGAGGGGTCGCCGGCTCACGCCGGCAACAGCCCGCAGGAGGGCGCACACGCCATCCAGGCCCTGTCGACCGCGGTCGGGAACCTCCACGCGATCCCCCGGCACGGCGACGGCGCGACGCGGGTCAACGTCGGCGTCGTCGAGGGCGGGACCGCGACGAACATCGTGCCCGAGTCGGCCTCGCTCGAGGGGGAGGTCCGCGGGACGACGACGGAGCTCAGGAACTACGTCGAGGACCACGCCCTCCGCGTGCTCCGGAGCGCGGCCGAGCTCCACGACTGCGAGGTGGACGTGTCGTTCCGCAACGGGGCCCCGAGTTCCGAGTGTGACGACTCGCTCGTCGACGCCGTCTCCGCGGCCGCGGCCGGACACGACGCCACCGTCACGCCCGACGAGGGCGACGCGCTCGGCGGCAGCGAGGACGCGACGCGGCTGATGCGGGCGGTCCAGCGGAACGGCGGCGACGCGACCTACGTCGGGTTCGGCGCGAGCAACCCCACCGGCCACCACACCGCGACGTTCGACGTCGACGAGGCGGTCATTCCGCTCGCGGTCGACACCTTGACCGACGCGATACGGTCGATATCGGCCGCGGAGTAGCGGACGCGAACCGGGTGAAGCCGGCGAATCGGACCCTCATGCGAAGCGTTTATCGACGCCGGTAGAGACGGCGTAGCAAGGCGATACCCATGAGGCGTGATGACACGAGACGCGCGACGTCGACGTTCGAAAAGGACGGCCGTTTCGGGAACCGAAACGCGTTCGGTAGGTACCTCGAGAGGTCGCGACCGTGAGCCGATACGAACCCGTCGACTCGCCCGACGAGACGACGGTCTTCCCGTATCACGACCTCACGCCGCCGGAGCCGGGAGACGCGTACGAGGCCCGTGAGATCGTCCGCCGGTACCTCCCGCGGACGCCGCTGGTCAGGAGCGAGGCGCTCTCCGCGGAGACCGGCGCGGACGTCTACTTCAAGCGCGAGGACACGCTCCCGACGGGCGCGTTCAAGGTCCGGGGCGGCGTCACGCTCGGCCACCGGCTTCCCGAGGAGTTCCGCGAGGCGGGCCTCATCGCCGCGTCGACGGGGAACCACGGCCAGTCGGTCGCCTACGCCGGCCGCGAGTTCGGCGTCCCGGTGACGATCGCCGTCCCCGCCGATCCGAACCCGGAGAAGGTGGCCGCAATGGAGCGGTTCGGCGCGGAGGTCGTCGCGACCGGCGCCGACTACGACGAGGCGCGCGAGTGGGCCGAGGGCCGGGCGGCCGAGGACGGACTCCGCTACGTCCACTCGGCGAACGAGCCCGACCTCGTCGCCGGCGTCGCCACGGCCGGGCTGGAGGTACTGGAGGCGCTGCCCGCCGTCGACCGGGTCGTGTGTCCGGTCGGCGGCGGGAGCGGCGCGGCGGGCTACTGTCTCACGACCGGCGCGATCGGCGGCGCGGAGGTAATCGGCGTCCAGTCCGCGGCGGCAGACGCGACCTACCGCGCGTACCACGAGGGGCACCTCGATCCGGCGGAGTCGGCGACGACGGAGGCGGAGGGCATCTCCTCGCGGGTCCCGTTCGCGCTCACGGTCGGGGTCCTCCGCGACCGGCTGGACGACCTGATCACCGTTCCCGAGGAGGCGATCTGGGACGGCGTCCGTGACGTGCTGGCGGCGGAGCGGATCCTCATCGAGGGGGCCTCCGCGTCCGCCGTCGCCGCCGTGCGGTCGATGGACGACGTGGCGGGCGAGACGGTCGTCGTCCCGGTCACCGGCCGGAACCTCTCGACCGAGAAGCTCCGACGGGCGGTCGCGCCCCCGTGAGACGGCGCGTGGCGGGTGTACCCCCGCGTCACCGCCCGCTCGCCCGACAGGATTAATTGGGAGGCCCGTCGTTTGGTTAGGTTAGTTGTCAATAGACAACGAGTACCATGACACGGGACACATCCGCGGCCGCGACGGTCGCCGCACCGGGGGACGGCGTACCGACGGGCGCCGCACCGACGAACGAGAGCGGACGGGACCCACGGGGGCGTGCCGATGCCGGATAGACACGGGCCGTACCGGAAGATCCGATACCTGCTCGAGATCGACGGCGTCGCGAAGGCGGGGTTCAGCCGCTGTTCGCTCCCGACCGCCCGGAGTGACGTGATCGAGTACCGCGAGGGGAACGAGCCGCCCACTCCGCGCAAGCTCGGCGGGCTCGGCCGGTACGACCCGCTCGTGTTGGAGAGCGGCGCGACCGACGACTCCATCGCGCTCTACGAGTGGCGGAAGCTGGTCGAGCAGGGAAAACTCGGCGAGGCGCGCCGGCCGATCGCGGTCGTCCTCCTCGACGAGGAGGGCAGCTCCGGGCCGCGATGGGAGTTCAGGAACGCGTGGCCGAGCCGCTACGTCGCGCCCGACCTCGCCGCCGACCGCTCCGAGGTCGCGATCGAGCGGCTCGGGATCGTCCACGAGGGGATGGAACGGACCGCGTAGCATGTTCGATCGCCGAGCACTCCCGCGGTCGTCGCGGAAGCGAGAGGGACGGAGGCACGATGTCGGCGGATGACCGAACCGACCCGTATCCGAGCCACCGGTTCCTGGTCGAGGTCGACGCGGTCGGCACGGCGGGGTTCAGCGAGGTCCGCGGCCTGTCGGCGCGTGCCGTCGACGACGGGACGGAGGCTGACGGACCGCTCTGGCGACGGCTCCTTGTTCGCGACGCGTCGTGGGGAGGCGCTCGAACCGAGGATCCCGATGGCCGCGGATCCGCATCCGCGTCGCCGCGGCTCGAGCTCCGGCGCGGCGTGACCGACCGGACGGCGCTGTGGGAGTGGTTCCGCGAGTGGACCGACGGCCACGGCACGACGCGACCCGTCCGAGTGGTCCTGTTGGACGAACGCGGCGATCCCGCCCGCGTCTGGCGGTGCGAGCGCGCGCGCCCGGTGCGATGGGACGGTCCGACGCTCTCGGCCCTCGGCTCGGGCGTCGCGACGGAGACGTTCGAGTTGGCACACGACGGGATCACGGAGGTGTCCGCGGAGTGATCCGACGAGCCGCCGTCCCCGCCGCCCCGTCGCCCCCGAGGTGTCGGCCGTGAGTTCGCTCGAGGACGTCTACGGGATCGGCGAGGTCCGCGCGGCGCGACTCCGCGATCACGGACTGGGATCGGTCGAGGAGGTCGCGAACGCCCCGATCGACGGGCTGGCGGACCTGCTCGACGGGGTCGGTCGACAGCGCGCGCGACGGGTCCGCTCCTCCGCGAGGCGGATCGCCGCCGAGGAGGGAGGCGGGAAGGGCGGGGCGCCGCGGGAACGACCCGGAACCAGGTCGTCGGGAGAAGCCGCCACCGGCGGCTACGTGACGACGAGGCGGGTGGCCGCCGCCGACGCGGTCGTGGTCGTTCCGGGGCGCGCGTTCCTGACGCGCGCCGGCGGAACCGACCACCCCGAACCCTGGCGACACGCGCTGGCGTCGGTTCCCGGCGACGGGTTCCTCGGGTCGGATCCGGCCGACGGGACGGTCGTGTGGTGCCCGCCGGAACGGACGGCCGCGGCCGCCCCCGGCCTCTACGAGGCGCTCGCGGACGCCGAGGACGACTCCCGATCCGGCGACGGCTCCTTCCTGACCGGCGTCCTCCGTCCGGGGACCCTGATCCCCGGCGACGTCGTCGGCGACCTATACGAGCGCCGTCCGGAACTCGAGGCCGAGCTCGACGCCGTCCTGCGGAACGGGACGGTCCTGCGTCGCGGCGAGTCGTTCGATCTCGGGGAGCCCGCCGAGGCGGAACTGCTCGCCTCGGCGGGGACGTACCTCCCCGGCGACCGGGTCCTCCCGGAGGGCGCGGGGTTCGACGCCGGGGCGACCGTTCCGGGAGCGGAACTCCCTCGGCGGGCGTCGTTCCTCTCGCCCGGCGTCGTGGCCGTTCCGGGCCGTCGCGCGCTCGGGAGTCTCGCCGCCGACGCCGGCGACGGGACCGCTCCGGGCCTGCTCCGCTCGGGCGGCGTGTTGCTCCCGGCCGACGCCGTCCGGGAGCGATGAGGCCGCGGGGGTAGCGATGCCCGGGTGGCGGAGGGAGCCGCCCCACCCTCTCTCAGGCGACGCTCCGCTCGGTGAGCGTGTCGCCGCGCTCGAACCGGTCGCCCGCGAGCGGGGAGACGTCGAGGAGATCGGTCTCGCCGTCGACGACGAGGTCGGCGGCGATCCGTCCGGAGGCGGGCGCGTGCTGGAACCCGTGCCCAGAGAAGCCCGCGACGGTCACCAGACCGGGGATCGTCTCCTCGACGACCGGGTGGTGATCGGGCGTGACCGCGTACAACCCGGCCCAGCCGCGCTGGATCCGGGTGTCGAGCCCGAAGTACTCCGTGTACTCGGCGGCGTTCTCGACCGCGCGGGCCGCCCACTCGACGTCCATCCCCTCGTCGTAGGCGTCGGGGTCCTGATCGGGGTCGTCGTCCCCGTCGAAGTGGCCGCCGACGAGCGCCACCCCGTCCCGTTCGGGGCGGAAGTACGACCCCGTCTCGAGGTCGATCGTCAGCGGGACCGACTCGGGAACCGGCGGCGTGGGATCGACGACGGCGATCTGCCGCCGTCGGGGCGCGATCGGGAGGTCGACGCCGGCCATCTCGCCGATCGCCGCGGCCCACGCGCCCGCGGCGTTGACGACGCGGTCGACCTCGACGCGCTCCGATCGCTCCGCGCCGACCTCCCGGAGGTCCGCGCCGACGACGCGGTCGCCCTCGCGGTGGAGGTCGGTCACGGCAGTCTTCGTCCGAATCTCGACGCCGCGCTCGCGGGCGGCCTCGGCGTATCCCTGGACGGCGAGGTTCGGGTCGGCGATGCCGTCGTCGGGGTTGTACGTCGCCGCGACGAACGGCTCGGGGTCGAGCCCCGGACAGTGCTCGGTCGCCTCCGCGGGCGTGAGGAGTTCGCTCTCCGCGCCGAGTTCGCGTTGCATCTCGACGTTCTCGCGGAACCGCTCCGCGGTCGCCTCCGAGCGGGCGAGAAACAGGTAGCCGTTCTTCCGGAGCCCGATGTCCACCCCGAACCGTTCCTCGAAGGAGTTCCAGACCTCCTTGCTGGCGAGCGAGAGTTCGACGTTCACGCGCGTGGAGAACTGCGACCGGATCCCGCCGGCCGAGCGAGCGGTGCTCGCGTTCCCGAGCGAGCCCTTCTCGACGAGCGTCACGTTCACGTCGCGGTCGGAAAGCGCGTACGCGGCGGAGAGTCCGACGACTCCCCCGCCGACGACGAGTGCGTCCATGTCCCCCGATCGACCCCCCGGAACATAAACGTACGACGCCGCCGACCGGTCCGGCGATCACGCTGACCGACCGGGCCGACGATCAGGCTAAGTCGCCGGGGGGCGACGCCCCGGACATGGTGCTCGTACTCTCCGCGGCGGAGGTCGAACGGAGCCTCGATCTGGCGGGACTCGTCGACGTGGTGAACGACGCGTTGGTCAAACAGGCCGCCGGCGAGGTCGAGCGGCCGCACCGGCCGCACTTCCCCGTCGGCGCGGGCCTCGACGGCGACGAGCCCGCGGGAACCGGGATCGCGATGCCGGCGTACGTCCACGGGGCGGACCACTACGCGACGAAACTGGTCGGCGTCCACGAGGGGAACGCGGAGCGTGGCCTCCCGACGATCAACGCCCAGATCGCGCTCACGGACGCCCGGACGGGGCTCCCGAAGGCGTTCATGGCGGGGACGACGATCACGAACGCCCGGACGGGCTGTATCGGTGCGGTCTCGGTCCGGGAACTGGCTCCGGAACCGGACGGCGAGGGCCTCACGCTCGGGGTCCTCGGCGCGGGCGCGCAGGCGCGCTGGCAGACCCGCGCGATCGCGACCGTCGCGCCGCTCTCGGACGTGCGGGTCCACTCGCCGAGCGACTCGCGGAGGGCGTGTGCCGCCGACCTGAGCGAGGAGGGGATCCCGGCGCGCGCGGTCGACACGCCCGGGGAGGCGGTCGAGGGGGCGGACGTGGTCGTGACCGCGACGACCGCGACCGACCCCGTCTTCCCGCCCGACGCGCTCGAGGAGGGAACCCTCGTCGTCGCCGTCGGTGCCTTCACGGCGGAGACCCAGGAGCTTCACCCCGCCGTCCTCGAGCGCGCCGAGCGCGTGTTCGCCGACGTGCCCGAGGAGGTCGCCGAGACCGGGGACCTCCTCGCGAGCGACTTCGACGCCGACGATCTGGTCGAGCTCGGCGTTCCCCTCGCGGACGGGTACGTCCGGGAGTCACCCGACGGGGTGTTGGTGGTCGCCAGCGTCGGGTCCGCGACGCTGGACGCCGCGGCGGGCGAGACGGTCTACCGGGAGGCCAGGGAAGCGGGCGACGGGACCGAGGTCTCGCTGTAGCGGCGATCGGCGACGCCGAACGACCGGGTTCGATCCGTCGTCGGCGAAACGCCGAACGACACGCGGGACCGCGATAGTGTAGGATACCCGACTCAATTGGCGATTTCTCTCACTGCGTCGACCATGGTCGGGTCCGTTTTTAATACCCGGTGTACGGGATCCAGTATCGGAATGTCACCCGATACCAATAGACGCGCGAACCGTCGGACGTTTTTGACTCTCGCCGGGAGCGGTGGGATGGTCGGACTCGCCGGCTGCGTGAGCTTCGGCGGCGGCGAAGGGAGCGGCGACGACGGGAGCGGGGACGGATCGAGCGACGACGGGAGCGGAGATGGAAGCAGCGGGGACGACGGGAGCGGGGACGGATCGAGTGACGACGGGTCGAGCGACGGCGGCGGCGGCCCCGACACCATCGCCCTCGGCCAGCCCGCGTCGCTGAGCGGACAGTGGGACTTCCTCCAGCCCGGCGTCTCGCAGGCGACCGACGCCGCCGTCGCCCACATCAACGAGGCCGGCGGACCGCTCGATGCGGAGTTGGAGGTGGTCCGTCGGGACACCGCCGTCGACCCCCAGGAGGCGCGGACCGTCACGACCCAGCTCATCGAGAACGACGGCGTGGCGGGGATCGTCGGCCTCTACTCGAGCGAGATCAACCCGCTCTGGGACTTCCTCCAAGACTTCGAGGTGCCGATCGTCACCCCGTGGCCGGGGTCGACGTTCCTCGACACGCGCGGCGGCGACAAGGGAACGCCGGAGGACCTCTCGGACGACGAGTGGATCTGGCGGACCGTCGTTGGCGACACCGTCCACACCAGCGGGAGCGCGGTGTACGCGCTCGAGAACGACCTCGACACGCTCGGCGTGATCAACGGGACCACCGAGGGGGAGCGCAGCTACGTCGAGGGGTTCCTCGAGGTCTACGAGAACAACGGCGGGACCGTCGCCGAGCGGGTGGAGGTCGAACTCGGAAACTCGAGCTATCAGTCGGCGCTCAGCCGACTCTTCGACGCCGACTTCGACGCCTTCCTCGTCAGTCTCCCCCAGGAGTCGGCGATCACGGCGCTCAACGACTGGTCCGACGGCGGCTACGGCCGCCAACCCATCCTCTCGGACCCGCTGGCACAGCAGGCCATCATCGACCAGGTCGGCAGCGACATCCACGGTGCGTGGGCCGGATCGCCCGGCCAGTCCGGACCGAGCTACGACACCTTCGAGGAGGCCTACTCCGGGCAGGACGGCGACGCGGAGATCAACGCCTGGACGCCGCCGGCGTGGGACGCGCTCATGGTGACCGCCCTGGCGATCGAGCGGGCGGGCGAGGCGAGCCCCGAGGCCATCCAGCGGAACCTCGGTCCGGTCAGCCGAAGCGGCGGCACGGTCGTTCACACCTTCGCCGAGGGGAAGGAGGCGCTCGCGAACGGCGAGGAGATCACCTACGAGGGCGCGGCGACGCCCGTGAACTTCACCCAACACGGTAACGTCTTCGGGAGCGTCACGATCAGCACCGCCGGAGAGAACGGCTTCGAGTCGACGAGCGAGGTCCCGGCCGAGGACATCCGGGAGTACGTCGCCGAAGGCGAATACTGATCCCGATGGGGTTGCTTCAGGAAGCCATCTTCGGGGTCGTCACGGGGTCGTACATCGCGATCGCCGCGATCGGGTTCACGCTCATCTACGGGATCGTGAACATGATCAACTTCGCGTACGGGGAGTACCTCACGCTCGGCGCGTTCGTCGGCTTCTTCGCCGCGAACGCGCTCCCCGGCCCGCTTCCCGTCGCCGTCGTCGCCGCGATGCTCGGCGGCGGAGTCATCAGCATCGCGCTCGCCCGGGGGTTTTTCACCCCGATCAACCACACGGGTCCGGTGCCGATGCTCCTGACCTCGATCGGGCTCGGGATCGCCGTCCGAAACGCGATACGCCTCTTCGGCGGTCGGAGCGCCCGCTACATCGACACCGAGACGGCGACGTTCCGGTTCGACGCGGTCCCCGAGGTGCCGATCGGATCGGTGGACTTGCTCGGCGGGTTCTTCCTCACCTCCGAGCACCTGACCGTGGTCGGCTCGGCCGTGGCGGTCTTTCTCGTCGTCCACCTCCTCCTGACCCGGACCGACGTGGGGATCGCGATGCGGGCGATGGGCGACGACGAGAGCCTGGCCCGGGTCCGCGGGATCGACACCCAGCTGATCCGCGACAGCGTCTGGGTGCTCGCCGGCGTCCTCGCCGGGCTCGCGGGCGTGCTGATGGCGATCCAGACGAACGTCAGCTCCACGACGGGGTACAGCCACATCCTCCAGATCCTCTCCGCCGCCATTCTCGGCGGGGCCGGCAGCCCCTACGGAGCGATCATCGGCGCGTACGTCATCGGGCTCGCGCTCGCGATCTCGACCGCGTTCCTGCCGTCGTCGATGACCGGACTGTCCTCGGCGGTCGCGTTCGCGATCCTGATCGCCGTGCTGCTCGTCAAACCGAGCGGGATCGCCGGAACGGAGGTGCGTGAGGCATGAGCGCCCTCGACCGTCTCCCGTCCGGACGCGGTGATCGAGCCCTGCTCGCCGGGGTGGCCTGCCTGCTCGTCGGCGGACTGTTCGCTCTGACGCCGCTTCAGGCGGACCTTCCGAGCGCGCTGTACGTCTTCGTCGAGGTCGGGATCACGTTCGTGATCTACGGGATGCTCGTGCTCGGGCTCGACCTCCAGTACGGCCACACCGGGCTGGTCAACTTCGGCCATGTGGTCTTCTTCGCGGTCGGCGCGTACGCGACCGCGATGCTGGCCGCACAGGACAGCTTCTCCGGGATCGCGCTGGGGTACCCCTGGCCGCTCGCGCTCCTCGTCGGAGTGATCGCCGCCGCGCTCCTCGGCGTCGTCGTGAGCGCCACCTCGATCCGCCTCCGCGACGACTTCCTCGCGATCGTCACGCTCGCGACCGCCGAGATATTCCACTCGATCTTCGTCAACTTCGAGGGGACCTTCGGCGGGAACGTCGGGATCCTCGGCGTGCCGCGGCCGATCGCCGCGCTCGTCGGCGACGCCGACACCAGACTGATCGCGACCCTGCTCGTGTTGGGCGGGTTCACCCTGATCACGCTCGCGGTCGTCACCCGCCTCACCGACGCGCCGTACGGGCGCGTCCTCCGGGCGATCCGCGCCGACGAGCTCGTGACGCGCTCGGTCGGCAAGTCCACGATCACCTACAAGACGCAGGCGTTCGTCTACGGCGCGGCGCTGGCCGGGTTCGCCGGCGGGCTGTTCGCGCTGTACAACGGCGCGGTCGCGCCCGGCTTCTTCACCATCCAGGTGACGGTCACCGTCTGGATCGGGATGCTGCTCGGCGGCGCGGCGAACCACCGCGCGGTGCTCGCCGGACTGGCGATCATCATGGGTCTGCGGCTCGTCTCCCGGTTCGGCCTGAGCGTGACGCCGGTCTCCGGCGACGTGTTCGCCGCCTTCCGGCTCCTCGTCGTCGGGCTGATACTCGTCGCGGTGATACGCTATCGCCCCGCCGGGATCTGGGGCGATCCACAGGAGCTGGGGGTGGACCAATGAGCCTCCTCGCCGCGGAGGGGCTCGTCAAGGACTTCGGCGGCCTGCGCGCGATAGACGGCCTGTCGGTCTCGATCGACGAGGGGGAGCTCGTCGGCGTGATGGGCCCGAACGGCGCGGGCAAATCGACGTTCTTCAACTGCGTCAGCGGGGTCATCCCGCCCGACGAGGGGACCGTCACCCTCGACGGGACCGACGTGACGGGCGACCCGCCGGAGTCGCTGGCGCATCGCGGACTGGTGCGGACCTTCCAGAACACCCGCGAGCTGGAGACGATGACCGTCCGCGACAACGTCCGGCTCGCCGCGCCGGACCAGCCGGGCGAACGGACGCTTCCCGCGCTGCTCCGGAGCGGTTCGATGCGGGAGCGGGAGGAGACCGTTCGAGAGCGGGCCGACGAGCTGATCGAGACGTTCGAGCTGGACCACCTCGCCGACGAGTACAGCAGCAACCTCTCGGGCGGCCAGCGGAAGCTGCTCGAGCTCGCGCGCACGCTGATGCTCGACCCGGACGTGCTGCTCCTCGACGAGCCGTTCGCGGGCGTCAACCCGACGCTGACTCGCGAGATCGCGGACCACGTCCGCGACCTCAACGCGGACGGGATGACGATCGTGATCATCGAACACGAACTCGAGACGCTGACCGACCTCGTCGACCGGCTAGTCGTCCTCCAACAGGGGAGGCTGCTCGTCGAGGGCGAGCCGGAGGCGGTGCTCGAGGACGAGCGCGTCATCGAGGCGTACCTCGGGGGTGACGCCGAATGAGCCTGCTCGAGGTCGTCGACCTCGACGCCGGCTACGGCGACCTCCAGGTCCTCTCCGGGGTCGACATCGACGTCGACGACGGGGAGTACGTCACGATCGTCGGCCCGAACGGCGCGGGCAAGTCGACGGTGATGAAGGCGATCGTCGGGCTCGCGACGTGTCTCGGCGGGTCGATCGAGTACCGAGGGACCGACATCTCCGGGCTGTCTCCCGAGGAGGTCGTCCACGAGCACATCGGCTACGTCCCGCAGACGAACAACGTCTTCCCGACGCTGACCGTCGAGGAGAACCTCCGGCTCGGCGCGTACGTGCTCGACGAGGTGCCGGAAGAGCGGAAACGCGACGTGTACGACCGGTTCCCGGCGCTCGCCGACCGGCCGGGCGAGGACGCCGGTTCCCTCTCGGGGGGCCAACAGCAGATGCTCGCGATGGGGTGTGCGCTGATGCTCGACCCGGACGTGCTGCTCCTCGACGAGCCGAGCGCGGGGCTCGCGCCCGACCTCGTCGACGACATGTTCGACCGGGTCGACGAGATCAACGACGCCGGCACCACGGTCCTGATGGTCGAACAGAACGCGAAGGAGGCGCTGCGGCGCTGTGACCGCGGCTACGTGCTCGCCAACGGACAGAACCGCTACGAGGACGACGGCGACGCCCTCCTTGACGACGAGGAGGTCCGCCGCGAGTTCCTCGGCGGGTAAAGTTCCACCTTTTCGCTCCCACCTTTTTCTCGTCGGGTTCCCGCCGCTCACTGCGTTCGCGTCGGGAACCGCTCCTCGAAAAACCTGGAGGGAAAAAGCCGACGGCTCGGCGTTCGCCTCGCCGTCGGTGAACCGCTCACTCCGTTCGCGGATGCTCACTACAGTCTAAGGAGTGAGCGATCGATTGCGGTGGCGCGCCGGTGAGCGCCCGACGGGCGCGAACCCGACCGCGAGGGACGTCGCGAACAGAGTGAGCGACGAGGCTGGGGAGGCGTGAGGTGCGGGTGCGGTGCCGTGCGGGGTGGGACTCAAAGGGGCAGTCGCGAGGACGAAGTCCGACGACGCAAGCACTACAGGGAGCGAGCAACGCGAGCGACCGAAGCGCACAGCGAGTCGCACGAGTCCTCGCGACTGGGGCTTTGGCGGTGTTCTCCGCCGGAGAGTCGACTGCGTAGTACCGAACGGTTGGGTTTTTGAACGTGTTCACCGCGCCAACAACGACCTTCTTTTACTCACCCGGATATTCACCGAAACAACCGTCTTACAACACCTACGATCGATCGGTTGATCCGATCGGAAACGATCGGGATTAACCGTCGATACCGTGTTCTACGGGGTCCGTCCCCGTCGTTTACGAGTCCGTCTCGACGAACCCGAGATACCGACGGCCAACCGGGTGTGTCACCGGACCCCACTCGACCGGTCGCCCCCCGATCGATCCCGACTCGAGGTCGTCGAATCCGGGGCCGTCGCCCTCGTACCCGAGGAGGTACGCGACGGGGCGCGGGCCGAACGCCGCGAGCCGGTCGGCGAGCGGGCCGTCGCCGCGCGGTGCCGCGAGCGCGACCGGCAGGTCGGGAAACGACGCAACGTCGGCGTCCAGGCCGGCGCTCTCGCCGGTCGTCGGATCGCTCGCGTCGAAGGCGGTCCCGAACCGCTCGACCGCGGCGTCGAGGTCGTCGACGCCGAGCACGACCGTGTCAACCCCAGCGATCGGAGACGTCGCCAGATCGCCGGTCGGTCGAACCCGGCGCTCCCGCGGGGTTCGGTCGCTGATGAGGAACGGGAGCGTCGACCCCGGGTCGCCCTCGCCCAGGTACGTGAGGTCCCACTCGACGAGCGTGCCGTCCTCGCGCGTCCGCTCGTATTTGGCGGGGCCGTCGACGCGGACGCCGCGGTCGCGGAGGTCGGCGCTCGCCGCCTCGATGTCGTCGACGTCGACCGCCCACGCACACGGGCCACCGTCCTCGCGGATTGGGCCGTCCCACCACGGCGACTCGACGTCCGGCTCCAGCGTCGAGATGAGTTCGACGTAGCTCCCGTCCCGAAACCCGACGATCGCCATGTGTGTGACGCCGTTCGAGTGGCGGCCACCGTACTCGACCGGGAACCCGGCCTCGTCGAACGCGTCGACGAGTCGGTCCAGATCCCGTCCCGCGACCGTCACGTGGTCGATGCGGAGGTCCATACCGGGAGGCCGGAAGCGACCCGGAAATACGTTCCGACGAACCCCCTTCGCCCGAGATCCGGCGACGGGTCACGTGACGCGGCCGATCGTCGGTGGGATCGTCCCGTCGGGGGCGTGCTCTCCGGTACGTCGGGGCCGTCGATCGTACGCTCGGGGATCCGAAGTCGAGACAGCCATATCCGTGTGTGGCCAGTGGTCGCCGTATGAGCGACCCGGACGGGAGTACGGACGACTGGCGTGAGCAGATGGGATCCGGATCGGAGGTCCCTCGTCACCGGGCGGGAGGGTCCGGTGTTCGAGGAGATACTCGCCTCGCTCGATCCGGACCCCGACCGGTTCGATGACGAGGCGTCGACGCCGGGGCTCGTGCCGGAAGGACCGGAAGTCGGACGGGCCAAACGGGACCTCCTCGTCGGTCCCGAGGTCGTGGTCTGAGACGGACTCCCGCCGTTCCGGATCCGTGAGGAAAGCACCCCCGGCGACGCCACACGCTCGGCCTCTGCGGGCTCAAAGCACCGTGAAGAGCCCGCCGACGAACGCGACCGTGACGACGAGCCGGCCGAGACTCCCGAGGAACGTCGCCACGGCGAACCGGGTGTAGTCGCGCTCGAGGACCGCGAACGCGTAGATCGAGATGGTGTCGGGGAAGAAGGGGACCGAGAGGGCCATCGCGAGGCCGCCGTAGCCGTACCGCTGGGCGAGTTCGACCGAGCGCTTCTCGGACCACTCCATGACGTTCCACCGGGACCGCCGGAGCCACCGGACGACCGGACCGGACTGTTTGACCTCCTGGCCGATGTGGAACGCGAACAGGCTGCCGATCGCCTTGCCGGTCGCGCTGACGAGCATGATGCTCCCGAGATGCGCCCACGGCGGAAGCCCGAGGTCGATCGGCGCGACGAGCACGACCTCGCTCGGGCCGGGAAGCGCGAAGGCGATCAGAAACGAGTACACGAAGATGATTCCCATGCCGGGCCACCCCGTCGCCGACTCGACGAGTGACTCGAACCCCCCGCCGAAGGCGGAGAGGATCCCGTCGACGACGAGCGGGGCGGGGGAGACGAGCGAGGGAGGCGAGACGAACGGGACGAGCGGCGTCACGGAGCTCACGTGTCACCCCACGTCCAGCGAGCGTCAAGGACGTATCGGTAGAGGCCGCTCAGGAAGATGGCGACCGCGTTCGCGAGGAGGTACAACAGTCCCGCCCACTCGACGAGCGCGAAGAGGATGGCGAGCTGGATCGGGATCGCGGTCCCGCGGACCAGGTTGGTCTTGAGCAGCCCCGAGAAGTACTCGATCCGACCGGTGTTCCGTGAGGCACGAAACGTCCAGGCGTTGTTGAGGACGTACGAGAGGACGATCGTGAACTCAATGGCGATCGTCGCGCCGATCAGATAGTTCAGTCCGCCGACGTCGACGAACAGCCATAAAAGCGCCATCTGGACCGCCGACGCGACGAGCCCGACCGTGACGAAGCGCCGGAGCTGGACGGCGAGCGGCCCGTAGACGAGGCCGCGGAGGAACGACCGAACCATCTATCGGTATCCCAGCGCCTCCAGACGAGCGTTGAGGTCCTCGTCCACTGACTCGTCCGTGCCCCCGTCGTCGCCGTCCGTCCCGCCGGCGCGGACCGCCTCGGCGTGTGCCTCGGCGAGGGGAGCGAACCGATCGATGACCGCCCGTGCCCCCTCGGACGGGTCCGCCGAGCGATCCGTGGCCTGAAGCGGGTCGGACGGCCGGTGGTACAGCTCCGTCGTCCCGGCGTCGACGTTCTCGATGTAGGTCCACTCGCGGTCGCGGACGCTCACATACAGCTCGCCGTCCGAAAGCGATCGGGGGATCGGCTGTGCGGTCACGTCCTCGCCGCGAACGGTGACCGAGACCACGGGCTCGTCGACCGGCGCTTCCCCCTCGAACACGGTCGGTGCGAGGGAGGTCCCCGTCCACTCCGCCGGCGCATCGACGCCGAGCAGGTCGGTCACGGTCGGCGGGATCGCGTCGAGGCCGACCTGTCCGTCGATCCGTCGTCCCGGGGATCCCGGCACGTCGACGACGAGCGGGACCCGGATCAGCTCGTCGTACAGCTTCGGGTAGTGTGCGAGGTGGCCGTGTTCCTGGAACTCCTCGCCGTGGTCGCCCGCGAGGACGACCGCGGTGTCGTCGTCGACGCCCGTCTCCGAGAGCGTCTCGAGTATCCGGCCGACGCTGGCGTCGATCTGTCGAACGGCGGCCTGATACAGGGTTCGAAGCTCCTCGAGGGTCCGGTCGTCGACGTCCAACCCGAGTCCGGTTCGGGTGTGTGCGTGGAGCATCCGGTGGGTTCCCAGCCAGTTCGAGGAGACCTCGCGGATGTATCTCGGTGCCGGGACGTAGGGGGTGTGGGCGTCCATGTAGTGGATCCAGAGGAAGAAGGGCGCGTCGGTCCCCTCGATGAAGTCGGTCGCGGCGTGTTCGACGTCGAACATCCGCGAGGTGTCGAGGAACGGCCGGTCGTCGGTCTCGCCGCGGATCCACGACCCCGCCCGCCTGAGCGGCGACGCCGCGAGCTGGATCCACGCCTCGACGGTTGGATGGGTCGCGAGATACCGGCTGTAGATGCTCGATCCGACGCTGGCGACGAACGGCTCGAACTCGTCGAAGCCGTCGTCGTACCCCCAGTGTGAGGTGAGAAAGCCGTTCGCCGCGTTGAACCCGGCCGTCGCGGTCCCGTCCGCGGAGAGCGTCTCCGCGAGCGTCTCCGCCCCCTCGACGCCGATCTCGCCGGTGTCGGTGAACACGTCCGTCGAGGCCAGGATCGACGGGAACGAGAAGGGAGTCCAGTTGCCCGTCGCGAAGGCGTGATCGAAGACGGTCCCCCGGTCCGCGAGCGAGTCGATGACCGGCGTGTGTCGCGTCTCGTCGTAGGCTCCGACCGCGTCCGCCCGGAGCGAGTCGACCGTGACGAGGACGACGTTCGAGACGTCGGCGTCACCCACGGGTCGATGACACCCCTGTCGAGATTCCGGTCGAGAACGCGGTCACGATGGCTGTACTATGGTCAGTTTCGGGTTTTACCCTTTCGGTACCGCGGACGGCTCCCGCCTCATGCCGTCCCCTCGAGGAGCATGGCGGTCACGTACTCGTCGGCGACGCGACGCGCCGCGGCGAGCTCCGTCGGGTCCTCCAACACCGCGGCCCTGGTGCGTGCCCCGTCGACGATCGTCATGAGCGCGCTCGCGACCCGTTCGGCGTCGGCGTCCGCGAAGACGCCCTCGTCGATCCCGTGGTCGATCACCGTCCGCAGCAGGTACCGGACGTACTCGTCGTTCTGTCGGAAGCGCTCGCCGAACGCCTCCTTGTAGGGAGCCTGGCTCCGCATCTCCAACATCGCGACGAGCAGGTCGTAGTGGTCCTCGGCGTCGACGAGCAGTTTGTCCAGGAGCAGCTCCAGCCGCCGTTCCGGGTCGGTGGTCTCGACGTCGTGGATCGCCTCGACGAAGCGGTCGAGGACGTACTCGAGAAACGCCGCGAGCAGGTCGTCTTTCGTCTCGTAGTGATAGTGGATCGCCGCGGTCGATTTACCGTACTCCGCGGCGATGCGTTTGATCGTGAGGTCGGCGTAGCCGTGCTCGCGCAGGGCTCGATACGTCGCACGCATGATCTCCTCGTCCGCGTCCGAGACGGACCGTTCCGGCGCGTCGGCCATTACCGGAGCCTGTCTCTCCCGCCGGATAACGGTTTTGACTCCCCGATCAGATCCCACAGATCACGCCTCGGTCCGAATCCGCGTACTGCTCCATTGACCCCTCGAGACGGCGTGACCGCGTCCGAGCGGAATTGATTGATCGGTTAGTAAGGGACTCCCACGTCCTCCGACGCCCGGCACGCTCACCGGGTTTTTATTCTCGACCGACGGAGTTCCGGTATGCCCGATCTCCACCCGATCGCCAAGCGGATCCACAACGTCCAGCCCGACCCGGTTCGTCTCGAGCTCGACTCCGGCGAGTCCGGCGTCTTCGAGTTCTCCTCGACCGAGTTCTTCCAGCGGGAGTTCCGCGGCGAGGGCGTCCGGACCGACGCGGACGGCGACGCCGCCTTCCGGCTCGTCACCTCCGAGGACCACGAGCGGGTGCTTCTCGGTCGGTCCGGCCCCGACGAGGACGGGTGGTCGATGCTCGGCGAGGTCGTCTCCGCGGAGCGTGCCGACGGGGACGAATAGCGGAAGAACGGACCTACCGGACCACGGTCACGGGGACCTCTGCGCGCCGAACGACGCCCTCGGCGACGCTCCCGAGGACGACCCGCGAGAGCCCCGTCCGGCCGCGGCTCGCGAGCACGACGTGGTCGAAGGGCTCGGCGTCCCCGCCCTCGGGACTCTCCTCGCCGGCGGCGACGTCGAGGATCGTCGTCGTCGGCCGGCCGACCTCCAGTCGCGTCGCGACCTCGCGGTCGATCCGGTCGGTCGCGTCCGCGAGGATCCGCTCGCCCCGTTTCTTCGCGCTGTCGTACCACTGGTCGACCGCGCCGGGGAACCCGCCCTCCGCGCCGGTCGTCGAGTCCGCCGGGTTGATCACGTGAAGCGCCGTCAGGTCGGCGTCCGGCCACTCCTCGGCCGCGAACCGGAGCGCTTCGGCCGCCTCCTCCGAGCCGTCGACCGCCACGAGGATCCGTTTGGTCATACGCGGAGGTTCTCGCGGTCGTCTCAAAAACGCGTCGGCGGTTCTTCGAGGGTGGAAAGACCTCCCGAACGCCGGCGACGCCCCGCGTCTCACTCCCCGTGGCGGGTGACGCACGTCGACAGCCCGATCAGCTCCACGGGCTCGGAGTTGTCCGGCGAGTAGACGGCCATCTGTCCCTTCTCCATGTACGGCACCTTTCCCGCGAGGTTGGAGGGGATGTTCACGCTCGCGATGGCGTCCTCGTCGCCGAGGTTCAACACGACCTTGGTGTTCACCTGTTTGAACACCGACTCCGCAACGTCCTGAGGGTCCTGCGTGATGAGGAAGAGGCCGAGCCGCTCCTTTCGACCCTGTTTGGCCGCCTCGGTGAACGTGTCGAGGACCTTGCGCGCCTGGACGTTGTCGGCGTCCGCGAGGAAGTTGTGCGCCTCGTCCATGCCGATCAGCAGGGGTGTCTCCTTGATCCGGTCGCTGCGCGGGTCGTTCGAGAGCTTGTCCCCGACCAGCATCGTCGAGACCGCGAGCACGACGATCTCCTTCTGTCTGGAGGTCGGGAGGTGGTAGGTCGGGACGACGCTGAGCCCGCCCGAACGCACGAGCGTGTGGTCGAGGTCCGTGATCGGCTTGGCGTCGCCGTCGAAGACGCCGCCGGGAACGCCGCGAACCCGGCGCATGACCGCCTCGAACGTCTTCTCGTGGACCCGCCCGGACTCGTCGAGCTCCTCCTTGAGCGCCGGGTCGTCGAGAAACGAGAGGAACTGTCGGTAGGTGCCCGCGTCGCCGTAATCGGAGAAGAACCGGTTGAGGAGCGTCAAAAGCGCCGGGTACTGGTTCTCGTTGAGCCCGGAGCCGGCGACGAGCCACGGCATGTCGTACTCGTTCACCATCGAGAACGGGATCGTGAACTCGACCTGCTCGGCGCGGTGGCCCTCGCCGGGATACGTCGCGTTCGGGACCTTCGGCACGAGCGCGACCGTGTCGTCGTGGCCGCCGTGGGCGATCCCCTCGCGCTCGAACCGCCGGGCAGTCGAGGGGTCCATCGCGGGGTTGTCGTCGTGCATCTGGGCGTACTCGTCCTGCGGGTCGAACTGGACCACGGCCATCCGAGCCTCCCGGCCGTCGTCCATCGGGTACGTCCGGTCGGGGTCGAGGTACTGCCGGAGCACGTTCTTCGAGGCGTGGGTCTTCCCGGACCCCGTCCCGCCGGCGACGAGCGTGTGTCTGAACGCGAGCGGGTCGCCGTCGCCGTAGTCGTCCTTGATCCGGTAGTCGACCGTCGGGGGCTCGGCGGCGGTCCGAACCTTCTCCCCGCCGACGGAGAGGTGACCGAGGAAGACGCCCTCCTCGGGGATCTTCAGGCCCGTCTTGATCTCCGCGTCGTCCGCGGCCTCCTCGACGACCGCGCCCGGCTTCGGAACCCGATCCGTCATCCGGCGGCTCAGCCCGTCGACGTCGTCGTAGACGACCGACATGGGCTCGAGTTCGGCCATGAACTTGTAGTCGCGCTCGGCGAAGTCGTCGCGGCGCATCTGTCGTCGGGCGTGGATCTCGGTGGCGTCGTCCGACTGGAACTCCTGGGCGTACTCCAGGGCCGTGATCCGCGAGAAGAGCCGCTCGCCGTCGGGATACGGGACCACGAGGTACTTCCCCAGCCGCACCGCGTCGCGGTTGCCGGTCGTGACGAACGCCTTCAGCGCCGTGTCGTCCTCCTCCTCGGAGACGCGGAGCCCCTGTGAGACCGAGACGACGCCGAGCCCGGCGTCGCTTCCGGCGGGGTCGACGTCGTAGGCGGCGAAGTCGTCGCTTCCGGCGTCCTCGGGGGCAACGTCGTCGACTTCGACGGAGTCGGCCGCCCCGGACGCGGAGCCGCCGTCCGACTCCGCCGTGGCAGTGTCTCCTCCGGCCTCCGCCGTGGTGACGTCGCCACCGGCCTCCGCCGCGTCGGCGTCGCCACCGCCGCTCTCGTCGGTGTACTCGGTGAAGTCCTCGAGAGTCATGCTCGAGTCACCGTCGCGCAGGCCGAAAGCGTTTCCCCTGGACGCCGCAGCCCCGAACCGGGATCCGATCCCTCGAGTCGACCACGGGCCGCTTTTACGCGTCGGGACCCTACCCCGAACATGATACTCGTTCGCGGCAGCGCCGGCGGGACCGACCTCACCGGGACGGT
Source organism: Halorubrum aquaticum (assembly GCF_900113615.1). Lineage (GTDB taxonomy): Archaea > Halobacteriota > Halobacteria > Halobacteriales > Haloferacaceae > Halorubrum > Halorubrum aquaticum. The sequence continues at coordinate 128,413 of NZ_FOPZ01000002.1, read as the reverse complement.
GTTCGAACGCGGCGAGGAGCCGCCGACGTACAAGGGCGCGCCCGACGAGGACGCCGCGTACGTCTGGGTGTGTGACTCCTTCTATCAGGTCGAGAGCGGCGGATCGGCGCTCCTCGTCGACGGCTCGGAGATCCGCGTCGCGTTCGAGGAGCCGATGCCCCGCGGCTTCGACACCCGCGACCGGGCGGTGGCCGCGGCCCGCGAGCACGTCCGGACCCAGTTCGCCCGGATCGGCATCGACCCCGACGACGTCGAGATCGAGGTGACGAAGGCGGATCCGGCCTGACCGAGGCGGATCCGGTCCGACGCGATCCGTCCGCGCCGCTGTTTTCGAGCCCTACGCCGAGCCGTGCGCGTCCCGGAACGACTCGACCTCCGAGCGGGTCGGGAGCGCCGTCATCGCTCCTTTCGCGGTCGTCGACCGCGCCGCCACGGCGTTCGCGAACGCCAGCGCCTCTTGGACGGACTCGCCGGCCGACAGCGCCGCGATCGCGCCCGCGGTGAACGCGTCGCCCGCGCCGGTCGTGTCGACTGGATCGACGGGGTAGCCGCCGTGTTCGACGACGATCGGCTCGTCCGTGGGGTTCCACGGCGCGTCGGGAGTCGAGCGCGCGAGCGCGCCGTCCGGACCGCGGGTGAGGAGCGCGGTGTGTGGCCCGAGATCGCAGACGGCGCGGGCGAGTTCGGCCGCGTCGCCGTCGCCCGCCGTCGGGTCGGTGATCCCCGCCGCGACGAGGTCCTCCGCGGTCGCTTTCACCACGTCGGCCAGGTCGAACGCGCGCCGACAGGTGTCGACGAAGTCGGTTCCCTCGAACAGCTCCGGCCGGGCGTTCGGATCGAAGGAGACGACCGCGTCCTCGACCTCGTTCGCCCGCGACAGCAGGTCGAACGTCGCCGTCCGGCTCGGCTCGTCCGCGAGGACGACCCCGCCCGCGTGGACCCATTCCACGTCGGCGAGGACGTCGTCGTCGACGGACCCCGGACGCATCCGGGTGTCCGCGGTCCCGTTCCGGTGGAAGCTGAACGACCGATCGGCGTCGGGGTCGAGGCTGACGAAGACGAGGGTGGTGTCGGCGTCGGGGTCCCGCTCGATCAGGTCCTCGCGCACGCCCGCCTCCGCGAGGGTTCTGACGAGGTAGTCGCCGAACGGCCCGTCGCCGACGCGGGTCCAGAACAGCGGGGGCTCCTCCAGGCGTGCGAGCCCGACCGCGACGTTGGCCGGCGCGCCGCCGGCCCGGCGGTGGAACGTCTCGACGGCGTCGAGCGCGCCGTGCCCCTCCGGAACGAAGTCGATGAGCGTCTCGCCGGCGACGAGGAGTCGAGTCATGTCACCCCGTCCGGCCGGGGTCACAAAGTCGGTTCGGGTTTCAGGGCCGATACGAGACGCGACTCGTCACGCCTCCCGGCTACAGCTCGCCGATCACGTCCTCGGCGAACGTCGTCATCGCGGCGGCCGGGTCGTCGGCCTGTAGGCCGATGATCGCGTGGTCGAGGCCGTATTCCTCGAGGTCACGGAAGTACTCCCGGAACCACCGGACGCCGGCGCGGAACCCCAGATGGAGGTGTTCGGGATCGGCGTCGGGGTCCTCCGCGAGCGCGACCTTGACGGCGATGGCGAACGGCTTCTCCCCCGCGAGTTCGCGCCACTCCTCGAGATACGACCGGAGCGTCTTCTCGGGGAGGTGATAGAACAGCCAGCCGTCGCCGTGCTCGGCGATCCACTCGGTCGACTGGCGGGCGTTGCCGGTCGGCAGAAGCGGGAGCGTCCCGGTCGTCGGCTTCGGCAACACGTCGAGGTCGCCCTCGAGCGTTCCCCACTCGCCGGCGACGGCGGGGAACTCCTCGCGCCAGATCGCCCGGATCGCGTCGACGCGCTCGCGGAACGCGGTCCCGCGCTCCTCGGCGTCGACGCCGAAGGCCGGGTACTCCGGGTCGCGGTCGCCGGAGGCGATCCCGAGGACGAGCCGCCCGTCCGAGAGCCGGTCGACGGTCGCCGCGGACTTCGCGACGTGGATCGGGTGCCGGAGGGGCAACACGATACTCGACGTGCCGAGCGCGATCGACTCCGTGTGCGCGGCGACGTGCGAGAGCAGCGGCCAGGCGTCGAACGCCCCGCCGGCGTCCCCGAAGCGGGGCCAGTAGGTCGGCACGTCCCGCGCCCAGAGCCCGTCGAAGCCGACGGACTCGGCGTGGCTCGCGAGCCGCACCTCCTCCTCGACCGCCGGCGTCGACTCGGTCGTCCCGGTGAGCGGAAAGCCGACCCCGAAGGTCAGCCCGTCGGGACCGAACAGCCGCCGATACCCCCGGTTCTCGTGGTCCGTCCCGGTCATCGACGGGGGTTCGTGGCGGCGACGTATCTGCCCTCCGGAGGCGGAAGCCGTCGACTCGAGGGGGTGTCGGCGTCGACGGTGTAGGATCGGAAACGAGCGAAAAGCCGCGGGAAGCGTGACCGAAGGAACCGGAGCGTTACGCCTCGAGGACGTCGTCGTAGTCGCCGGCGTCGACGCGGTCGTCGAACGTCCGGGCGTCCTCGCCCTCGATGGTGACGCCGAGGGAGGCGCAGGTGCCGCCGACCTCCTTGGCGGCGTTCTTCGTGTCGTACGCCAGCAGGTCGCTCGACTTCTGTTCGGCGACCTTCTTCACCTGCTCGACGGACATGTCGGCGACGAAGTCCTCCTGGGGCTCGCCGGAGCCCGTCTCGAAGCCGGCCTCGTCCTTGATCAGCTCCGCGGTCGGCGGGACGCCGACCTCGATCGTGAAGGAGCCGTCGTCGTCGTACTCGACGGTGACGGGGACCTCCATGCCGTCGAACGCGGCGGTCTCCTCGTTGATCCGGTTCACGACGTCCTGCACGTCCACCGGCGTCGGGCCGAGTTCCGGGCCGAGCGGCGGACCGGGGTTGGCCTGCCCGCCGGGGACGAGCGCTTCGATGGTTCCAGCCATGTCCGTACGAACCCGCCGATGACTTTTAACGGTTGTTCTTTCGCCCAGCGGGCGCGAGCGGTTCGCATACGGCGGTCCGTCGGCCGGACCCGCGACTCACGCCTCGGTCGGTGCGGCCTCTCCTCCGGTCGACTCGCCGGCGTCGCGGCCGGGGACGAACGTCCCCGTCTCCCGTCGGACGCCGACGAGCAGCGCGATCCCGGCGGCGAGCGGGACCGCCGCACACGCCGCGTACACCGGCGCGAATCCGACGCTCTCGACGAGCGGGAGCGACACCATCGGTCCCAGTCCGCCCCCGACGTCGCCGAAGACGTTGTTGGTGCCGGAGGCCCGCCCCATCCGCTCGTCGGGCGTCAGATCGGCCAAGAGCGCCATCATGGGCCCGCTCGTCCCGCCCTGGCCCGCCCCGATGGCGATACAGGCCACGCCGAGTTCGAGCGACGAGCCGGCCCGTGCGAGGAGCAGGAAGCCGACGAACGAGACGACGAGGAACCCCAGGAGGATCGGCGTCCGCGACTCGCGGGAGTCGGAGACCCGGCCGCCGGCGAACATGAACACCGACGCGGAGACCACGGTTCCGGCCATGAACAGCCCCGAGGTGCCCTGCGGGTCGAGTCCCAGAAGCGAGATGTCGGTCTCGCCGAGGAACAACACGAGGGTGGCGAAGAGCGCCCCGATGTACGCGAACATGAGCCCGAAGTTCACGAGCCCGACGGTCACCGCCGGCGTCGAGGTGTCGATGTCCCACGGCTTGACCGACTGCTTCTCGCCGTCGGTCGTCACGTGCGTCTCGGGGACGAGTCGGTACGCGACGACGCTTGCGAGGAGGGCGAACGCGGCGGCGACGACGAACGCCGCGACGTTGCCCGCGACGGAGGAGACGACGCCTCCGAGCACGAGCCCCGCCGGAAAGCCCATCGTGATGCCGCCGCGGACGACCCCCATGTTCGTCCCCCGCGAGCCGCTGTCGGAGACGTCCGCGGCGATGGTGTAGGCGGTCGCGAACACCGCGGCGGACCCGACGCCCCAGAGGACGCGCGCGAGCAGGAACCACGTCTCGGGCGCGACCGCGAGCGCGACGGCAGCGAACCACTCGTTGGAGCCGACCGCGAACGATCCGACCGATATCGCCGGCAGTCCCGTCGCGACCGGACGGAACGACTCCGCCGGCGGCAACGCGATCGCGACGACGTATCCGAGGGTGGCGACCCCCTCGATGAACAGCCCGGCGACGAAGGGCTTCCGCGTCCCGTACCGGTCGACGAGCGCGCCCGCGGGCGCGTTGGCGACGAGCCGGACCCAACGGTTCGCGGAGAGGATCACGCCGACCATGAACGCGGAGATGCCGAGGACCGCGCCGAGGTTCGGGAGGATGGGGAAGACGACGCCGCCGCCGAACCCGACGAAGAACGTGCTGGCGATCACCGCGAGCAGCACCGCCGGGAACTCGGAGAGGCCGATCGAGGGGAGCCGGGACATCGGTTACGAACCCGCGCGACGGGCCGGACACGTCGAGTGCGACCGCGTCATGTTCCCGTTCCGTTTCCCGGCTCGGAGTCCCGTGCCGCTCCCGGGCTCCCGCCGGCGGGGTTCTCTCCGGTCCGAGCCGTGAGCTTCTCGAGCGTTTCATCGAGGGACGGGAGGGCCACCCCCTCGGCGAGCAGCGGCTCGACGATCCGCCGGAGCGTCGCCTCCGCGACCGTCCGGGTGTACGCGATGTCGGCCTCGGAGGCCTCGCTGTCCTCGCCACCGAGGCCGGTTCCGAGGGTGATCTGTCTGGTCCGCGCGCCGTCCAGCGTCGCCACGAGGAGCGCGGCCGTCTCGTCGACGTCGACCTCGCGGAAGACGCCGGCGTCGATCCCGGCCGAGAGGACGTCCGCGGCGGTCTCACGCAGGAGCCGGTCGCTCCGGAGCAACTGTTCGCGGATCCGGTCGTTGAACGGTCCTTGAGACCGCATCTCGAGCAGTCCGATGTGGAACGACTCGCGCTCGGTTTCGGCCGGCTCGAAGACGAACCAGCCGACGAACGCGACGAGTCGCTCGACCGGGGGCGCGTCCGCGCCACGCGTCACGCGACGCTCGAAGTCGGAGATCACCCGCGAGAGGAACGCCACGAGGAGGTCTTCCTTCGTGTCGTAGTGGTAGTGGAGCAGCGACTTGCTCTTCGAGCACTCGTCGGCGATGTCCTGCATCGTCAGCCCCGCGTAGCCGTGTCTACACAGCGCCCGGTAGACGCCGTCCATGATCTCGTCGGCCGCGCCCGGCTGCTCGCTCATTGACTGACCGGTCAGTCAGCAAGGCCCAAAGCCCTATCGGTGAGCGGTGCTTCTCGCCGGAACCGGTCGGTAGCGGACGAGTTCGCTGGACGGGCGTTCGTCGAAACTCGGCACGGGGCGGTCGCTATCGGGTGTAGAACGGTCGAAAAGCCGATACAACAGAACGACTCGACGCCTTACAGACGGGTGACGTTCGTCGCGCGCGGACCCTTGTCCGCCTCCTCGATGTCGAACTCGACTTCCTGACCTTCCTCCAGGTCCGGGCCGCCGACGTCCTCCATGTGGAAGAACACGTCCTCGTCCGCGTCGTCAGTCTCGATGAATCCGTAGCCGCCAGTGTCGTTGAAGAAGTCAACTTCGCCTTTCGCCATTGCGTCCGTACAGCCGGGTGGAGTACATAAAAGGCTTCCGCGAGCCGTCCGTCCGAGACAACGACTGTCACACGGGACCGAACCGCGAGCGCGAACGGGACGGACGGTCGCGGGGAGGGGTCACGATCGGCCGTGGTAGTATCACGATAGGCCGTGGTAGTAACTACTATACGACCCCGGTACCGAGGCCCTACGTATGAGTCAGTCGTACAATCGAGGCCTCATCGAGGACTTCAGTCGGTGGCGGGAGTTCGAGGCCGGGATGTGGGCGTGGATATTTCATAAGTTTACGGGGTGGGTGCTCATCGGGTACCTCTTCACCCACATCGCGGTCCTGAGCACGGCGATCCCCGCGTCGGGCGCGGAGACCGCCGTGCTTCAGGCGGGAAACGACGTGTACACCCAGACGATCGTCTCCCTCGAGGGGCTGTTGCTGGTTCGGGTCCTCGAGGTCGGGCTGCTCGCCGTCGCGGTGTTCCACATGCTCAACGGCGCGCGCCTGCTGCTGGTCGACCTCGGCGTCGGGTTGGAGTCACAGGACAAGAGCTTCTACGCGTCGCTGGTCCTGACGGGGGCCATCACGGTCGCGTCGGTGCCGACGTTCATCGCGGGGGCCTTCTGAGATGGCACAGCGCTACTCCTCCTTCGAGAAGGGCGGGCGGATGTGGCTCCTCCAGCGGGTCACGGCCGCGTTCTTACTCGTCGTGTTGGCGTTCCACTTCTTCCTGTTACACTTCGTCCACCACGCCGACGAGGTGTCCTTCCTGATGAGCGCCGGCCGGATGGAGACCATGAGCTACTACTCGCTCATGGTGTTGTTCCTCCTGACGGCGACGTTCCACGGCGTCAACGGCGTCTACAACGCGCTCGTCAATCAGGGACTCACGGGCACGAAACGCACCGTCATCAAGTGGACGCTCGTCGCCGCGAGCGTCGTGTTGATACTCCAGGGGATCCGGACCGCGAACGCGTGGGCGGGGATCCCGCTTTACTGATCGAACCATGAGCACGCAGATACCCAAACAGACCGAGAAAGCGGACGAGACGGCGGCCGAAACCGAGTCGGAAGCGCCCTCGAAGGGCGACGAACGCCGGGCCGAGAAGCGTCGACGCGCGGACGAGCAGCGTCGCCAGCGCGAGGCCGAGGAGGCCGAACGGGCGGCGGCCGACGAGAACACCGTGGAACTGCGGGTGTTCCGGTACGACCCCGACGTCGAGGGGAAACAGGAACCCCGGTTCGACACGTTCCACGTCCCCTTCACGAAGGGGATGACCGTCCTCGACGCGCTGATGTACTCGCGGGACACGTACGACTCCTCGCTCACCTTCCGGCACTCCTGCCGGCAGGCGGTCTGCGGCTCCGACGCGATGTTCGTCAACGGCGGACAGAAGCTCGCGTGTAAGACCCAGATCGACGAGCTCGAGGAGCCGATCCGCGTGGAGCCGCTCCCGCACGCCGAGGTGACGAAGGACCTCGTCGTCGACCTGGAGCACTTCTACGACCAGATGGAGGCGGTCGAGCCGTACTTCCAGACGAACGAGTACCCCGACGGCGAGCTCGAGGAGCAGCGCCAGACCCGGGAGAACCGCGAGAAGATCAAGATGTCGACCCGGTGTATCTGGTGTAGCGCGTGCATGTCCTCGTGTAACATCGCCGCCGGCGACAACGAGTACCTCGGGCCGGCCGCGATCAACAAGGCGTACCGGTTCGCGATGGACGAGCGGGAGGGCGAGGACGTCAAACAGAAGCGCCTGGAGATCATCGAGCAGGAACACGGCGTCTGGCGGTGTCAGACCCAGTTCTCCTGTACGGAGGTGTGTCCGAAGGACATCCCGCTCACCGAGCACATCCAGGAGCTGAAACGCGAGGCGGTCAAGAACAACCTGAAGTTCTGGTAACTGACCGGACACGAAATCACCACCACACTACCACAACACCATGCACGAACACGACGTCGTCGTCGTCGGCGCGGGCGGAGCGGGCCTCCGCGCGGCGATAGCGGCACAAGAGGAGGGAGCCGACGTGGCGATCGTCTCGAAGCTACACCCGGTGCGGTCGCACACGGGCGCGGCGGAGGGCGGGATCAACGCGGCGCTCCGGGACGGGGACTCCTGGGAGGACCACGCGTACGACACGATGAAGGGATCCGACTACCTCGGGGACGCGCCCGCGGTCGAGGCGCTCTGTAAGGAGAGCCCCGAGGAAGTGATCCAGCTCGAACACTGGGGGATGCCGTTCTCGCGCGAGGAGGACGGACGCGTCTCCCAGCGCCCCTTCGGGGGACTCTCGTTCCCGCGGACGACATATGCGGGCGCGGAGACCGGCCACCAGATGCTCCACACGATGTACGAGCAGGTGGTCAAACGCGGGATCACGGTCTACGACGAGTGGCACGTGATGGACCTGGCCGTCACCGACGAGGAGGACCCCGCCGACCGGACCTGTCACGGCGTCGTCGCCTACGACATCCAGCGCGGCGAGGTCGACGGGTTCCGCGCGAGCGGCGGCGTGATCCTCGCCACCGGCGGGATGGGACAGGTGTTCGACCACACCACGAACGCGGTGGCCAACACCGGCGACGGCGTCGCGATGGCCTACCGCGCCGGCGTCCCGATGGAGGACATGGAGTTCATCCAGTTCCACCCGACGACGCTCCCCTCGACGGGCGTGTTGATCTCGGAGGGGGTCCGCGGCGAGGGCGGCATCCTCTACAACGAGAAGGGCGAGCGCTTCATGTTCGAGCACGGCTACGCGAACAACGACGGGGAGCTCGCCTCCCGCGACGTGGTCTCGCGCGCCGAGCTGACCGAGGTCAACGAGGGCCGCGGCATCGAGGACGAGTACGTCCACCTCGACATGCGGCATTTAGGCGAGGAGCGCATCCTCGACCGCCTGGAGAACATCCTCCACCTCGCGGAGGACTTCGAGGGCGCGGACGGGCTCACGGAGCCGATGCCGGTCAAGCCGGGCCAGCACTACGCGATGGGCGGCATCGAGACGAACGAGCACGGCGAGACCGCCATCGACGGGCTCTACGCCGCCGGCGAGTGCGCCTGCGTCTCCGTCCACGGCGGCAACCGCCTCGGCGGGAACGCGCTCCCCGAGCTCATCGTCTTCGGCAAGCGCGCGGGCCACCACGCGGCCGGCAAGGAGATGGGCGAGCCCGAGATCCCGACCGGGAAGTCCGGCGACTGGGAGCCCGCGGAGTACGAGTTCGAGGTCGCCGTCGGCACGGTCGGCGACCGCGGACCGGCGGCCGCCGACGGCGGCGCGGTGGCGTCGGACGCGGAGGGGCTGCTCGAGGCGGAGATCGAACGCGCCCGCGAGCGCGTCGAGGACCTGCTCGCACGCAAGGGTCGCAACCACGCGGAGATCCGCTCGAAGGTCCAGAAGACGATGACGGCGAACGTCAACGTGTTCCGCGAGGAGGAGGGGCTCAAGCAGTCGCTCTCGGACCTGCGTGAGGCGCGCGAGGCGTACACGGACGTGGCCGTCTCGGACCCGTCGCGGACGTTCAACACGGACCTCATCCACACGATGGAGACGCGGAACGTCCTCGACATCGCGGAGGCGCTGACGATGGGTGCGCTCGCCCGCCGGGAGTTCCGCGGTGCCCACTGGCGCAAGGAGCGTCAGGAGCGCGACGACGAGAACTGGCTGAAACACACGCTCGTCTCGTGGAACGACGGCGAGCCCGAACTCTGGTACAAGCCCGCCATTCTCGAGGGCGAGGCGAAGACGTACGAGCCGAAGGTCCGGTCGTACTGACGACGACCTCGGACCTCCGTCCCGCCCCGCGAATCGTTCACGGTTTCCTATGCGTCGACGGTCGAAATTCCGGGCCGGATCCGGTCGCATCCGCCGCGCTTCGCGTCCATCGATCGTGACGGTATCCGGCACTACGCGCCTCGATGAGGTCTCTGACGATTCTTCTCGGTGTTTCGACGATCGTTGAAATAGGGATTTATTATCGTCGAATCCGTGGTCCCGAGTAAGATGTTAGAGACGGAGACGGCGTACTCGGCGGCCCCCGCGCTCCCGCCGGAGTTACAGTCGCCGCGCGCGAAGCTGGTGTACCTCTATCTGACGACCAACGGGCACGCGACGGTCGCGGAGATGGGCGACTCGCTCGGCATGAAGAAGATGTCGCTGTACAGCATCCTGAAGACGCTGCGCAAACAGGACATGGTCGACCGCGACGGCGACGCCTACACGCTGACCTGAGGCGTCGCAGTTCGCTCCCCTCGGTACCGCGCCCGGCGACGCCCCGCAGGATTTAGGTCGCCGTGAGCCGCAGTACGGTCGTGGACGCAACCCAGGAGGAGTTCGCGAACCCGTTCGCGATGGACCCCGACTGCGAGAACTGTCCCGAGCTGTGTGGCCGTCGCGACCGGGTGGTTCACGGGTACGGCGACGTGGGCGCGGAGTTCCTCGTCGTCGGCGAACGACCCACGTCGGCCGCCGAGCACAACGGCGTCCCCTTCACCGGCGAGGGCGGCGGCGAGCGCGTTCAGTCGATCTTCGCCGAACTCGGCTTCGTGAGATCGCCGCCGGACGCGACCGAACCCGACGTACAGAACGTCTTCTTCACGAACCTGACGCGCTGTCGACACCCGGATCGGGAGCCGACCGACGAGGAGGTGACGACCTGTGAGCCATTCCTCAACGCGGAGGTCCGGATGATCAACCCACAGATCATCGTCGCCGTCGGCGAACGCGCGCTCCGCGAGCTCGCGGTGGCGTACACGACCCGCCGGCCGGACTCGTTCGACGTCGAGGCCGAGCACGCGACGACGATCCGCGGGCGCGGCTTCGAGATCGTTCCGATGTACGATCCGGACTCGATGACCGACGCGGAGGCGACGGCGTTCATCGAACACATGCGCGAGAACGTGTTGAGCCGGGACTACCGGCAGACGAAGGGACGGCGAAGTCGGTAACCGGGCTGGGGAACGAATCGAGGCCGGACCGCTACTCCGTGCCCGAGTCGAACGCGTCGTCGACGATCCCTCCGATCGAATCGCCGTTCTCGCCGAACGCGCAGTCGATGAGGATGTGTCCGCCGAGCGTCGTCGGCGATATCACCTGGTCAGCGCCCGCCCGCCGGAGCTTGTCGATGTTCTCCCGCTGGGTCGCGGCCGCGACGATCCGGACGTCCGGGTTGAGCTGGCGGGCGGTGAGGATCGCGAGCGCGTCGCGGGCGTCGTCGTCGGTCGCGACCACGACGGCGCGGGCGTCCTCGATGTGCGCGCGATGGAGCGGCTCCACGTCGCTCGGGTCCGCGGTGAGCACGGGGATGGACCGCTCGTCGAGCCGCCGCGCGGCGGTTTCGTCGGTCGTCACGACGGCGTATTCGACGCCGTCCCGCTCGGCGAGTTCTTCGAGTATCGGTTCCGTCAGGTCCCCGTATCCCAACACGAGGACGTGGCCGTCGAGGAGGTCGAACTGTTTCTCTGTCATCTTTCCGAGCGCCTTGGAGAGCTGCGCCTCGATCGCGGGCGTGAGGAGGACGCCGAGCGCGACCGCGAACGCGGCGACGTTCATCACGAGCGCGGAGAGCACGAACAGCTTGGCGATCCCCGTGTCCGGGGTCACGTCGCCGTAGCCGACCGTCGAGGCGGTGACGACGGTGAAGTAGAACGCGTCGACGATCGTGTCGACGCCGCCGAACTCGTCGCGGAGCGCGTAGGAGCCGACGGTCCCGTACGAGATGGCGGCGGCGAGCGACGCGCCGGCGGCGAGCTGCGTCGGCGAGGGGGTGAAGTCCCGGTCGAACCGTCCCCGATTTATCACGAGCGCCGGGACGGAGACGAGCGAGAGGGCGACGAGCGGCAGCGAGAACACCGACACCTGTAACAGCCCCTGGATCGCGGTCAGCGGGAGCAGGACCGCCGTGGAGTGCCAGCCGACCCGGTACCCTCGCCTGAGCGCGAAGCCGCTCCCGAGCATCGCGAAGCCGGTGATCGTCCCCGTGAATCCGACGGTGCGGCGGACGAACTCGGGAATGAACGGCGAGAGGGGGCCTTGAACGCTGAAGCCGCTGATGTGTAACAGCCCGACGACGATGGAGAGGAGCGCCACGGCGAACGTCAGGAACACCGAGGCTCGAACCGAGACCCACTCGCGAATCCGCTCCATAGCCCTCCGGTGGCCGACACCGGACTTAAATCCCTCGTGGACGGCGCGCGGATCCGGAGGGTCGGAACTCCCGACCGGGGCGGTACTGGTTTAACCTCTCCGGGAATCATCCGGATATGGCTCTGCCCGTCGAGATCCTGTTCGGCATCTACCTGGGGGTCCTCACGGGGATCGTCCCCGCGCTGATCGCCGGGGTGTTAGGGTTCATCTTCAAGTACTTCACCGGGGTGACGATCCCCGGGCTCGGCGTCGTCGCGCTCGCGCTGGCGATAGCGGGGGTCAACGGCGGACTGCTCGCGCTGAACGACCAGACGATCCGCAGCTCCGACCGCGCGCCGGCGATCCTCACCGCGATCCTCGTCGTGTTGATGCTCTCGCTGTACGCGCACGCACAGGGGGACAAGCTCGGCGCGAACGTTCCCAAACGCGTCTCCTTCCGGAAGCTCCGTGAACGCACCCTCTCGACCGACGTCGTCGAGCTCGTGGGCGGGCGCGGTCAGGTCCGCGTCACCGTCGCCGGCGAGGTCGGCGACATGGAGGGGTACCCCCCGCTGCCCGCCGAGACCCGTCGGTCGATCGCCGAGGGGGAGTGGACGTTCCCCGCCGATATCCCGCTCGCGGAGCTGGAGACGCGGTTCGCCGAGCGGCTGAAGACGGAGCTCGAGCTCGCCGACGTCAGCGTCCGCATCGACGAGGAGGCGCGCGCGACGGTGACCGCGGCCCCGCCGACGGGCGGGCTCTCGAAGCGCGTTCCGAAGGGAAAGCGAGCCGTGTCGGTTCCGGCGCTCGTCCCGACCGGGCTCGCCCGCGGGGACGTCGTCAAGGTCCGCACGCCCGACCTCACGGTCGAGGGGACGCTCCTCGCGGCCAGATCCGGCGGGAAACCCGCCGAAGGGACCGGAGCGGGCGCGACCGCGTCCGCGGAGGGTGGCGACGACCCGGAAGCGGAGGCGCGCCCCGCGGAGGGACGGGCGGAGGACCCCCGTACCGACGGCGGCGAGCCGGCTGCGACCCCCGTGGCGCCCCCGACGACGGGGACCACGACCGGCGGCGAGGGTCGCGTGACCGTCGCGGTCGACCGCTCCGAGGCGGGCCCGCTCCTGCGGGCCGGGCGGGGACGGGTGCTCGTGTGCTCGCGCGGGACGCGCCGGGAGTTCGAGCTGACGACGCTGCTGCGCCGGGCTGGCAAGCGGTTCCGGAAGGTGAGCGTCGTCGCCGGCGGCGCGCTCGACGGCCACACCATCGGCGAGGCCAGCGTCCGCGAGGCGTACGACGTGGCGGTGCTGGCGGCGCGCCACGACGCGAAGTGGACCGTCGCGCCGAGCGGGAGCCAGTCGCTCTCGGCGGGCGACGAGCTGTTCGTCGTCGGCACCCACGAGGCGCTCGACCGGTTCGGGGAGGTGGCGGCGTGACGGGGACCGTCTTCGGCGTCTCCGGCGTCCCCGGGATCTCCGGAATCTCCGGCGTCTCGGGGACGGTGGTGGCCGGAAGCGGCGTGGGGTTCGGCGATCCGCGCGCCGCGGCGATCACGCTCGTCACGTTCGCGGTCCTCGCCACGGTCGTCTCGGCGACGGGCGCGCTCCTCTACCGGTGGTACTTCCGGACCGAGATCCCGGAGGGCGTCGCGGTCCTGCTCGGCGTCTCCATCGTCGCGTTGTACCTCAACACCACGTCGCTCGGGGTGCTCGTCAGCGCGGAGACCGCCGAGCTGCTCACCGTCGAGGCCGTCGTCTTCAACGTGACCGCGCTCGCGCTCGCGGCCGTCGTCTCCCCGGTCGGCAGGTACGCGGGGGACCGGCTCGCCGTCGACGTCTTCGCGCTGTCGGGGATGAAGGGCATCGAGGGGGAGATGAGCCGGTTCGTCAGGAGCGTGGGCCGGGTGACGCCCGTGACGCTGCCGGCCCCCGAGGACATCGAGGACATGGACACCTACGAGCCGGTGTCTCCGGAGAAGAAGGCCGAGATGGCCGACCGGACGCTGGTGTTCGGTCGCGGCCTCACGGTCGAAGCGCTCCGCGAGCGACTCATCGAGCGGGTGAAGACGGACTACGGGGTCGGCTACGTCGACGTCGACGTCGCCGAGGACGGCACGCTCGAGTACTTCGCGGTCGGTTCGCGGGTGACCGGACTCGGCCCGACGCTCGCGCCCGGGCGGGTCGCGGTCGCGCTCTCCGCGGATCCCCCCAACAACGCCACCGCCGGCGACATGGTCCAGATCTGGCGGGCGGAGCCCGAGCCGGACCGCGTCGCGACCGGGGAGCTGCGGGGCGTCGTCGGCGACGTCGCCACGGTCGCGCTCGACGAGTCGGACGCCGAGAAGCTCTCGCTCGAGGGGGGCTACCGGCTGGTGACGCTCCCAGCGGAGCCGCAGGCGGACCGCGAGTTCGCCTCGCTGCTCCGCAACGCCGACGAGACGATGGCGACGGTGACCGTCGAGGACGGGAGCGAACTCGTCGGCACGACCGTCGGCGAGGTGAGCGCGGTCGTCGCCGCGGTCCGGCCCGGCGAGGGGTCGGTCCAGCCGATACCGCGACGGGCGTACGCGTTCGCGGCCGGCGACACCGCGTTTCTCGTCGGACGACCGGACGCGATCCGGCGGTTCGAGGCGGACGCGAAACGCGTCGAGGACGACGGAACCGGGGACGGCGGTCCTGCCTCCGGACCGGACTCCACGGCCGACGACGACGCGGTGGACGCCGAGAGCGGTTCGGCGAGCGAGGACGTGACACAACGCTAATGACGCGGCCCCCCGGGGATCACGTATGGAGTGGAAGCTGTTCGCGGACCTCGCAGAGATCGCCGGCGACCGCGTCGTCGCGGTCGATACCGATCCGGGCGAGACGGTCGGAGACGCCCTCGGGGACCTGCTCGAGGCACACCCGGGACTTCGTGACCGCGTCCTCGACGACGGCGAGGTGGCGGACCACATCAACGTGCTCCGCAACGGGAGCAACGTCCATCACGACGACGGGATGGAGACGAGACTCGAGGCCGGCGACGAGCTCGCGCTGTTCCCGCCGGTGAGCGGCGGGTAGGGGGTCTCACCGGCGGACGGCGTTCGGCCTCGACCAGCCTCGCCGAGGCCGATCGGTCGTTTCAAACGGTCGCGCGTCGCAGTGACGGACATGAGCGACGACCACGAAGCGGACGTGGACGACGAGGGGGACGCGGCGGAACGCGACGACCACCCCCACCGCGAGGAGTTCCACGAGGACCCGGTCGGACACGCGCGCGTCGAGGGGGGGATGACCGTCGGCGAGCTCCTCGAGACGTACGGCGAGGCGGGGATCGGCGCGGCCGACGTCCACGAGGCCGGCGACGTGCTCGCGGAGATGTTCGGGAACGACGACTGTACGGTCTTCCTCTCGCTCGCGGGCGCGATGGTCCCCGCGGGGATGCGCGGGATCGTCTCGGAGCTGATCCGCGACGGCTACGTCGACGCGCTGGTGACGACGGGCGCGAACCTCACCCACGACACGATCGAGGCGATCGGCGGGAAACACCACCACGGCCGCACGCACGACCCCGAGAAGACGGCCCGGGAACACGACGAGGGCCTCCGCGAGGAGGGCGTCGACCGCATCTACAACGTGTACCTCCCACAGGAGCACTTCGCCGAGTTCGAGGGACACCTCCGCGAGGAGGTGTTCCCGGCGCTCGAGGGCGAGGGATCGGTATCGATCGCGGAGCTGTGTGCGGAGCTGGGTCGGGCGAACGCCGCGGTGAACGAACGCGAGGGGGTCGCCGAGGACGCCGGCGTCGCCGCCGCGGCCTACGAGTCGGACGTCCCCGTCTACTGTCCGGCCGTCCAGGACTCCGTGTTGGGCCTCCAGGCGTGGATGTACGCCCAGACGGGCGACTTCACGCTCGACGCGCTCGCCGACATGACGCCGCTCACGGACCTCGCGTTCGAGGCCGACGACGCGGGCTGTCTGCTCGTCGGCGGCGGCGTCCCGAAGAACTTCACGCTCCAGACGATGCTCGTCACGCCGCGGGCGTACGACTACGCGGTCCAGGTCACGATGGACCCGCCCTCGACCGGCGGGCTCTCGGGGGCGACCCTCGAGGAGGCTCGCTCGTGGGGCAAACTGGAGACGGACGCGCGAAACGCCTCCGTCTACGGCGACGCGACGGTGATGCTGCCGCTTCTGGTGGCCGCCGCCCGCGAGCGGGTGGAGTGACCCGCGGCGGGCCGTAATTAGATGTAATTAAATTTTTGTGGGCGGGCGGACTCGTCCGGCACATGAGCGAGTACACGACGATATCGCTGCGCAAGGAGTTCGTCGCGGACGTCGAGGAGTACATCGAGGACGAGCCGTTCGGCTCGGTGAAGGAGTTCGTGAAACACGTCGTCGTCCGGGAGATGGAGTCGGACGACGAGATCGGCGAGGCGGAGGCGAAGCAGATCGCCCGAAAGCTCCGCGAGTTGGGGTACATGGAGTGACCCGAACGCTCGAGGAACGCCCGACGGCGTTCTCCGAGGGACTCTCGCGGGCCGACCTGATCCTCGTCTGTATGCCGCTCCTGTTCCTCGGGGGCTACGGCGTCGGCGCGCTTGCGTTCGAGGGCTGGCCCGCCGCCACCGCGACCGCCTCGACCGCCTGTGTGCCCTTGATGCTCGAGGGCCTCTTCGTGAACCCGCCCGAGGACGGGTGAGTGCGGATCGTCGTTTCCGCCGGATCGAGCGGGCGTCGATCGGTCACTCCCGCGCGTCGATCCCGACGGCCTCCGCAAGCAACTCGTGTGACCGCAGCGCGTCCTCGTGGTCGGGAACAACGTGTTGGATCATCACCTCGTCGACGCCGACGCGGTCGGCGAGCTGGGACAGCAGGCCGTCGATCGTCTCCGGACCGCCGGAGATCGCCCGCGGCCACTCGCCGGGGTCGAGCGTTTCCGGAGTCGGCTCGGGAGCGCCGCCCAGTTCGTCCACCGCCTCCTCGACCGACGGCGTCGACCCGATCACGCCGCGTTGCATCCGTTTGTAGGTCGCCTCCGCGGGCGCGCGCCGTCGGGCCGCGGCCGCGTCGGTCTCGCCCGCGACGGCGTTGACCGCGAGCATCCCCTGCGGCTCGTCGGGGCCGTCGGTCAACTCGGAGGGCTCGAAGTGTTCGCGGTACGTCTCGAAGGCGGACTCGGCGTGGCCGGGACGGATGAACGCCGCGAAGCAGTACCGCGCGCCGAGCTTTCCGGCGATCTCCGCGCTCGACGGGCTCGACCCGAGCACCCAGGGGACGGGCGGAGCCGCCCCGGATCGGGGAACCTCGAGGTCGGCGTACGCGTGGTCCGCGGGGAAGGCGTCGTACAGGTGGCTGATGACCGCACGGATCTTCTCGGTGTGGTCGCCGTCCGGATCCGCGACCCGTCGATCGGTGCCGAGCGCGCGGTCGGCCGCGGGCGACCCGTTGGCTCGACCCAGCCCGGCGTCGATCCGCCCCGGGGCGAGCCCGTCGAGCGCGCCGAAGACCTCGGCGACCTTGAACGGGCTGTAGTGGTTGAGGAGGACGGCCCCCGACCCGATCCGGATCGAGTCCGTGGCGGCGGCGAGCCGTCCGAGGACCACCTCCGGGGTCGTTCCCGCGAGCCGGTCGCCCATCCCGTGGTGTTCGGCGACCCAGAACCGCGAGTAGCCGAGTCGCTCCGCTCGCTCGGCGGTCTCGACGGTGTCGGCGTAGGCGTCGGCGGCGGTCCCGCCCTCGGGGATGGGCGAGAGGTCGACGATGGACAGGTCCATGTCCGGACTCGGAGGCTCCCGCCGTTAACGGTTGGGCTCGCGGCGGGCTCGGTGGGTGATCCGGGACGACGACGAGGCGTTCGAGACGGCGGATCGAGGCGGAGCGGGGGCTAACGGGGAGGTGGATCGAGACGGAGAAGCGGCGAAACCTCAGTTGTCGCCGGCCTTCGACTGCCAGGCGTAGTCGCGGCGCTTCGCGGACTTCCCGAACCCGCACGAGGAGCACCGCTCCTTCGTGAGGTGGTAGGACTTCTCGCCGCAGCGGCGGCACTTCACGTGAACCGTCTTGTTCTTTTTCCCCTGAGAGGGCGTACCGGAGCCGGTCATGCTTTGATGGAAACGACGTTATCGCCGCGTATAATCGTTGTGTCTTCGATCGCGACCGCGAACTCGCCGTCGAGATCGCCCTCGACGCGGTCGTTTACGCCCTCCTCGGGTTCGATGACGACGTTCATGTGCTGGTCGTAGCCGGCCAGAATTCCGTAGTAGGTCGTACCGTCCTTGAGGTGTACCGTCACCGGATCCTCGAGCGACGCTTCGAGCACGTCGAGGGGTCGTCCACTCATTGTCCCTACCGCCTCCCGTCGCACTATTAAAAATACCGGGAGGCGGACGGTTCCGACGGAACGCGAGGCGTCCGAGCCGGGTTTTCGCTCCGTTCCCGCGCTGCGCCGTCGAACCCGGACGTTTTTAACACGCCGCGGTGTATCGGCGGACACCACACTCCCGCGGGACACGGTGAGCCGACGCCGGCTCGGCCGTAGCGGGGCCTTCACCGACACGCGGTTAGACGCCGGGGCTGACGGCTCCTTTGCGGGGAATCAGTGATAGAGCGCCGGAAGGCGGCGTTCGAGAACACACACCATGGAAATCGAAATCGCGACAATCGGCGGATACGAAGAGGTCGGTCGACAGATGACGGCGGTCCGTGCGGGCGAGGACATCGTCATCTTCGACATGGGCCTGAACCTCAGTAAGGTCCTCATCCACGACAACGTGGAGACCGAGAAGATGCACAGCCTCGATCTGATCGACATGGGAGCGATCCCGGACGACCGGATCATGAGCGACCTGGAGGGCGACGTCCAGGCGATCGTCCCGACGCACGGGCACCTCGACCACATCGCGGCGATCCCGAAGCTCGCACACCGGTACGACGCGCCGGTCGTCGCCTCCCCGTACACGATCGAGCTCGTCAAACAGCAGATCTCCGACGAGGGCAAGTTCCAGGTCGACAACGACCTCGTGAAGATGGAGGCGGGCGGCACGATGGCCATCGGCGACTCCGAGCAGGTCGAAATGGAGTTCGTCAACGTCACCCACTCGATCATCGACGCGATCAACCCGGTCCTCCACACGCCCGAGGGCGCGATCGTCTACGGGCTCGACAAGCGGATGGACCACACGCCCGTCATCGGCGACCCGATCGACATGGACCGCTTCGCCGAGATCGGCCGCCAGGACGAGGGCGTCCTCTGTTACATCGAGGACTGTACGAACGCGGGCCGGAAGGGCCGGACGCCCTCCGAGTCGGTCGCTCGCAAGCACCTCCACGACACCCTCAACTCGGTCGAGGACTACTCCGGCGGGATCGTCGCCACGACGTTCTCCTCGCACATCGCCCGGGTGAAGTCGCTCGTCGAGTTCGCCCGCGAGATCGGCCGCCAGCCCGTGCTGCTCGGCCGCTCGATGGAGAAGTACTCGGGCACCGCCGAACGGCTCGACTTCGTCGACTTCCAGGGCGACGTCGGCATGTACGGCCACCGGAAGTCCGTCGACCGCGCGTTCAAGCGGATCATGAAGGAGGGGAAGGGCAACTTCCTCCCCATCGTGACGGGCCACCAGGGCGAGCCGCGCGCGATGTTGACCCGGATGGGTCGCGGCGAGACGCCCTACGAGCTGGAGAACGGCGACAAGGTCGTCTTCAGCGCGGGGATCATCCCCGAACCGACCAACGAGGGCCAGCGGTACCAGTCCGAGCAGCTGCTCCGGATGCAGGGCGCTCGCATCTTCGACGACATCCACGTCTCCGGCCACCTCCGCGAGGAGGGCCACTACGAGATGCTCGACACGCTCCAGCCGCAGAACGTCATTCCCGGCCACCAGGACCTCAAGGGTCGCTCGCCGTACGTCGACCTCGCGAAGTCGCAGGGGTACAAGCTCGGTCGTGACCTCCACGTCACGCAGAACGGCAACACCGTCCAGATAGTCGAATGACGACCGAGACGACGGAGGCGCGGGTGCTCGACGCCATCCGCGAGCGGCGCGATCTGGTCAACGCCGCTATCGACGAGGAGTTACCCGTACAGCGCCCGGAACGGCTCTACGAGGCGTCCCGATACATCCTCGAGGCGGGCGGCAAGCGGCTCCGACCGACGGTCACGACGCTGGCGGCGGAAGCCGTCGCCGGGATCGCGCCGATGAGCGCCGACTTCCGGGAGTTCGACGCGCTCTCCGGCGAGCCCGTCGACGTCATGCGCGCGGCCGTCGCGATCGAGGTGATCCAGTCGTTCACGCTGATCCACGACGACATCATGGACGAGGACGACCTCCGGCGCGGCGTGCCGGCCGTCCACGAGAAGTACGACGTGTCGACGGCGATCCTCGCCGGCGACACGCTGTACTCGAAGGCGTTCGAGATCATGAGCGAGACCGGGGCCGACCCGGCCGACGGCCTCGAGGCGATGCGGCTTCTCGCGTCGACCTGTACGGAGATCTGCGAGGGGCAGGCCCTCGACGTCGCCTTCGAGTCCCGCGACGACATCCTTCCCGAGGAGTACCTCGAGATGGTCGAGTTGAAGACCGCCGTGTTGTACGGGGCCGCGGCCTCGACGGCGGCGGTCCTGCTCGGCGCCGACGACGAGATCGCGGACGCCCTGTATCAGTACGGGATCGACTCCGGTCGGGCCTTCCAGATCCAGGACGACGTGCTCGATCTCACCGTCCCCTCCGAGGAACTGGGCAAACAGCGCGGTTCGGACCTCGTCGAGGGCAAGGAGACGCTGATCACGCTTCACGCCCGCCAGGAGGGCGTGGACGTCGACGGGCTCGTCGACGCCGAGACGCCCGCCGAGGTGACGGAGGCGGAGGTCGACGAGGCGGTGGCCGTCCTCGAGGCGGCCGGCTCGATCGAGTACGCGCGCGAGACCGCGGCGGACCTCACCGCCCGCTCGAAGGAACACCTCCAAGTGCTGCCCGAGAGCGACTCGCGGGCGCTCCTCCGTGACCTCGCGGACTACCTCATCACGCGCGGGTACTGACCGGTCGGACGCGGAACACAAGAGAGTTGAGCGTCCCCCGGCGAGGGGACGTATGACCGACCACTTCGAGGTCCACGACCGCGACGGCGCGGCCCGGATCGGGGAGCTCCGGCTCGCCGACCCGGTGACCACGCCGGCGCTCGCGGACCCCTTCCTCGTCGACGCGGGAAGCCTCTGGACCGCCGACCGCGAGGTGCCCGAGGGCGACGAGGCGTCGCTCACCGTGTTGCCGCACCGATCGTTTCCGGCGGGGACCCGCGATGAGGTGCGCGAGTCGTTCCGGGTGGATCACCCCGCGATCGACGCGCCGACCGCCGCGGTCGTCGACGGCGAGGCCCCCCGTGACGTGGGTGCTGACGCCTACGTCCTCGCCGACGCCGCGGGGTTCGTCGGCCACGGCGAGGCGTTCCGCGACGCGGTCCTGTCGGCGAAGTCGGCGCTGCCGGCCGACACCGCGCTCCTCCTCTCCGGCGTCGCCACGCCGCTGAACGTCGCCCTCCTCGCGTACGCCGGCGTCGACCTCGTCGACGCCTCGCTCGCGCGAACGAAGGGGACGCAGGGGAGGTACCTCACCGCCGACGCCGAGCACTTCCTCGAGGACCTCGAGGAGCTCCCCTGTGCCTGTCCGGCCTGTGCGACTCCCCGCGAGGAGTTCACCCGCGCCGACTGCGCCGAGCACAACGTGAACGCGCTGGAGGCCGAACTCCGCCGCGTCCGCGAGCGGATCCGGGCGGGTCGTCTGCGGGACTACATCGAGGGACAGGCGCGTCACGAGCAGTGGCTCACCGCCGCGTTCCGCGAGTTCGACGACCAGTGGGGCTACCTCGAGGAGCGGACCCCGCTGATGCGCGACGCCGAGGTGACGGCCGCGACCGCCGAGACGCTCGACCGCGTCGAGATCCGGCGGTTCGCGGACCGCGTGACGAGCCGCTACCGGAACCGCTTTTCCGACCAGCCGCTGGTGTTGGTGCCCTGTTCGGCGACGAAGCCGTACAGCGACTCCCAGAGCCACCGGCAGTTCCACGACGCGGTGAAGTGGCGCGGCCACACAGTCTCGATGACCTCGCCGATCGGGGTCGTCCCGCAGGAGCTGGAGACGACCTACCCCGCCCAGCACTACGACTCCGTCGTCACCGGCGACTGGAGCGAGGACGAGATCGGCTTCGTCGCCGAGGTGCTCCGCCGGTATCTGACGCGCAACGACTACTCCAGGGTCGTCGCGCACGTCCCGGAACACGGCTACCGCGAGGTCTGCGAGCGCGTCGAGGCCGACCCCGGGATCGACGTCGACTTCGAGTACACCTGCGTCGACCACCCCACGACCGACGAGTCGCTCGGGGAGCTGAACGCCGCGCTCTCCGGCGAGCCCGCCTACAGCAAGCGCGAGCGCGAGCACAACACGGTCCGGGCGATCGCCGACTACCTGATCGGCGACGGCGCGGGCGACGACCTGTTCGGCGGCTCCGGGAGCGGCGCGACCGACGGAGGTGGCGACGCGATCCGGACCACGGGCCGCTATCCCAAGCTCCAGGTGTGGGGCGACGACCCGGACGCCGGCCGCGAGGGCGAGCCGGGCGCACAGCTCGCGACCATGGTCCCACAGTACGGCACGCTCTCGTTCACGCTCGAAGGGGCGCGGCGATGGGTCGAGAGCGACGCTCCCACCAAACGAGTCGAGATCGACGGGTTCGTCCCACACGGCTCCGTGCTCGCGCCGGGCGTCGTCGACGCCGACGACGGGATCCGCGTCGGCGACGAGGTCGTCATCGAGGGACCGAGGGCGTTCGCGGTCGGCCGCGCGGAGATGTCCGGACCGGAGATGGTCGAGTCGACCCGCGGCGTCGCCAGCGAGGTGCGCCACGTCGACGAGAAGTAGGGGACTGCTCCGCGGCCGAGGAGAGGTTCCGCGCTATCCGTCCGTCCGGGCGTACGTCCGCAACTCGGTCAGTCGACCCTCCTCGACGGTGAAGACGTCGACGAACGCGAACAGCTCGTCGCCGTCGGCGTCGAGGAGTCTCCCCTGGACCGCCACGCCGGTGGACCCGGCGGGCTCCGGCGGGTCGTCGCCCGCGCCGGGATCCGACTCGTACACCGCGTCGACGACGTGTTCGGTGTCGGTCATCGGCCGCTCGTCGCGCATGAACGCGACGAACCGCTCGCGTCCCTCGAGGGTTCGGTCCGGACGTTCGTGGACGAACGCCGGATCGAGGAGGTCGGCGAGCCGGCCGTAGTCGCCGGCGTCCATCGCCCCGTAGTAGGCACGGGCGGGCCGGGTCGCCCGGGTCACGACGCGAGTTCCGCGAACTCCGCGGCGGAGGTCCGCGTCCCCTTCGAGATGATCACGTCGCCGGCGCGGACGGTGGTGTCGAGGTCCGGTCCGACGAGCCACCCCTCCTCCGGGCGGCGGATCGCGAGCACGCTCGTGGCGATCTCGGTCGCGGGGACGCCGGAGGCGACCCGCGTTCCCGCGAGGTCGCTTCCCCGGCCGACTCGGGTTCGCGTGATGATCTCGTCGGACTCCTTGACGGCCATCTCGACGACGGGGTGGACGCCGATGTCGCGGATCACGCCCTCGGTGATCTCGAGGGCGGCGTCCGAGATCTCCTCGGTCGCGACCCCGAGGTGGATGAGCCCCCGGAGCGAAACCGGGTCCTCGGCCGCCTTCGCCGCCCGGAGCGTCCACGCCTCGAACCGCGACTGGAGCGCGTCGACCTCGATCTCGAGGTTGCTCACCTCCTCGGCGAGCTCCTCGTTGTCGAAAAGCACGGAGCCGTACGCCAGGTCGACGGCGAGTTCCGAGAGGTTCTTCATCAACACGATCGAGTCGACCGCGCGCTCGAGGTCGTCGATCGCGGGCTCGACGGGCTCGTCCGCCTCGAACGGCTCGCCGGTCAGGATCGGGTACGCCTCCGCGACCCCGGTCTCGGGGCCGCGGAGCAGCGTCACGTCGCCGCCGTTCAGCCGGGTCCTCGGGCCGGGGTTGAGTATCCAGTCGTCGTCCCGGCGGATCGCGATGACCCGAACGCCCGTCTTCGACTCCAGGTCGATGTCCTTCAGCGTGCGGCCGTCGTAGGGGGAGTCACCGGCGACGGTGCCGCGGACGAGCGTCTCGACGCCCTCGGTGAGCGCGCCGCGCATCGCGTCCGGGAGCCCGATCTCCTCGAGCACGATCTTCGCGATGTCGCCGGCGGCATCGGATACCTTGTCGGCGGCGCCGACGACGCCGAGCACGGGGGCGAGCGTCTCCGCCTCGTTGGGGTTTCGCGCCGCGAGCATGAGGCTCATCCGGGCGCGCATCTGGAGGACGTCCATCCGGTGTTCGAGCTCGACGACCTCGCGTGCGACCGAGGGGCTCGCGTGGAGCACCGCGGAGTACGACAGGTCGATGAGGAGCTCCGCCGTGTCCTTCATCTCCACGAGGAGGTCCTTCACGCTCGCGGGCTCGTACGACACCGTCTCCGGTGGCCTCCGCCCGTGGAATCGTCCCATATCGAATTGTCTCCGGCTCCGGGCAAAAGGCTTGTCACGGGGTCACGCGTCCGCGAGGGCGTCGCCCGCGACGTACCCGCGTTCGCCGTCGCCGTCGGCGGACCTCGAACGACCGTCGTCGACCGGAGCGGCCAGATCGACGAGGACGAGCCACCGGAGGAGCCGGTCCGCCCGGTCGCGCCAGGACCGCTCCCAGTCCGCGTCCCGCGCGCGGTCGTGGCGGGGGACGGAGTCGCGGGTGGCGTCGAAGAGCGCGTCCGCGGTCACCGGCTCCGCCGGCGACGCCGCTCGCAACGACGAGAGCGCCTCGGGAACGTGGAGGACGCCCTCGCGGAGCCCCTCGCGGACGCGTTCGGGGGTCGGCTCCGCGTCGGTTCGGACGAACCCCCGATCCGTCTCCCGGACGAGCCCGAGCGTCCGGAGGAACGCGAGCCAGTCGTTCGCGCGCTGGCGGTTCGGGAGGTCACACCGATCCCGCAGGCGGGCACAGCAGTCGTCGGTGCTCCCCGGCACGAGCGGGACCGCCCGCTGGAACTCGGTCAGCGCCGCGAGCTCCGCCGGCGGTTCGGGGACCGGCTTGAGCCGCATCAGCGGTAGCCGAACGACTCCGCGAGCAGCTCCTCGTCGGTCTCGCCGACCGTGTAGACGGGCCCGTCGACCACGTCGACGGTGACCTGTGCGGGCGCGAACACGCTCTCGGGGACCTCGTAGAAGTCCCAGCCGGCGTCCTCGAACACCTCGACGAACGGCGTCCCGTAGTCGTCGCGGACGGTGGAGACGATCTCGTCGAATCGGTCGTCGTCGCGCGCGACCTGGAGGTGGACCTCCCCGCCGTACGCCAACGCGTCGTTCGTCCGGCCCATCGCGAGGTCCTCGTCGCGGGTGACGGGCGCGATCGGCGCGCTCCCGGAGGCGTGGAGCACGTCGGTCGGCTCGTAGCCGATCTCGAGCAGGCGGAAGACCGCGAGCTCTGCCGCGCGCGCGGCGGTCGAGACCGACCCCGCCGTGGACCCGGTGGCGTACGTCGGGAGGAAGACGCCCTCGGGGTCGACCTCGGCGAGGTCGGCGACGTGCTCGGCGACCTCCTCGTCGGGCAGCGACGTGGACTCGATCGCGAGCGTAGCGAACTCCGAGGAGTCGTAGTAGCCGACGCGCTCGAACTCCGTCTCCTGTCCGACGAGCGCGCGCGCGGGCCCGGAGCCGAGCCCCTCGAAGCCGCTCTCGAACGCCAGCTCCCAACCGGCCTTCTGGGAGCACAACAGCGCGACCGCGGGGTGGTCCGTCGACAGCTCGACGTATCCGCGTGGTGCGCCGGCGACCTCGCCCATGCGCGTGTTCACGCTCGCCAGTCCGGCCGTCTGGATCTCGGTCAACAACAGGCCGGCCTCGACCCCGCCGTTGGCCTCGACGCCGAAGTCCACGACGGTCGCCCCGTTCTCCAACTCGTAGCCCGCCACGTCGAGCTCGCCCGCGAAGTCGAGCGCCTCGTCGACGAGCTCGATCGCGGTCCGGTTGATGCTCTCCATACGCCCCCTTTCGCGTCCCCACCTAAGGGGCTTGCCGGTCGCGGCCGCGGGATCGGGGCGGGTCACCCCGGGATCCGCGCCGACGGGTCCACGACGGGAATCGTTCGTATATCCCATACACGTGATGGCATTAATTTATAGTCTATAGAAAATAATAATCCAGTTATTATTTTATTCTCGAAATTAATGACGTGTCCCGTATGTCGGACCGATCCGATCCTGCGCACGACGGGGAGAACGACTCGACTGACGGCCGTCGCTTCACGCCCGACCGGCGGACGCTGCTCGGGTCCGCCGTCGCGGGAAGCGCGCTTCTCGGCGGCATCGGCGTCACCGGGGTGGCGGGACAGGGCAACGGCAAGGGGAGGGGAAAGGGTAACGAGGACGGCAACGACGGTTCGGGCGGGTTCCCGCCCGACGGGATCACCGAATACGGGCGGGCCGTGAACCTCGGGGACGGCCGAGTGCGAACGTTCACCAGCGAGACGCCGTCCGGCGAACCGAAGTATCACGGCGTCGAGTTCGACCGCGACGCGTTCGACGGCCTGCCGAAAGCGGAGGACCTCGCGGACGCCGACAACCGGGCGGAGACGGACAAGTACCGGGAGGACGGCCAGGCGGCGACCGTCCACTTCAAGGAATCGCTCCAGTTCTTCGTGCCGTTCCCGGACGCGGCGGAGACGCCGTTCACCTTCCTCGGACTCAACTGGAACCCGGGCGGCCACTTCGGCGGCAAGGGCGCGTGGTTGAAACCCCACTTCGACGTCCACTTCCACATGCTCGAGCCGGCGACGGTCGACGCCATCGAGGGACCGGGACTCCCGCCGTACGACACCGGCAACGACGAGTACACGTCGGAGGATGGATCGAATTCCGATCCTTGGGATCCGGATCCGGACGGCGAGGTTACCGAGACGAACTTCGATTTCGATCAACTCCCGGAGGGGTACGAACGCCCCCCGGCTCCCGTCGCCGACCAGCGGTACATCCGTGATATGGGCGAACACACCGCGCCGTCTGACGCTCCCGAACTCCCGGACGGCCCCGACGACGTGGGCGATCCCGATCGGTTCAGCAACACGCTCATCCAGGGGTTCGTCGGCGACGAGGAGGGGTCGCGGCTGGCGTTCGTCGAACCGATGGTCACTCTCGAGTTCCTCGAGGGCTTCGACGGAACCGAGAAGTACGACGTCCCGCAGCCGGGAGCGTACCCACACGACCTCCGACATCCACACGGCTACAGCGTTCGGGACCTCCCGTCCAAGGACGCGATCGCCGTCGTCCTCGAGGACTTCGAGGAGGTCTGACGTACCGGAAGGGAGCCCCGGGTTCCGTCACCGGAAGCCGCCGGGGCCGCCCGGCCCCGTCGGTCCCGACGGCCGCGTGCTCGGGTCGATCGTCACGAACTCGCTTTCGGGGCGCGGATCGATCTCTTTCCCCTCCTCGTAACGAACGAACGAGAGGTAGAAGGGTTCTCCGCAGCCGTCGGCGTCCTCGTCGCTATCGTCGTTCTCACCTCCGTTCTCGTGCGGATCCCAGACGACGCTGTCGCTCTCGCCGCAGACGAACCGAACGCCGTCGGCCGCGTCGTCCTCGAACGGCTCGTCGGGGGCGGCGTACGTCCAGCCCTCGAAGGGGTACGGCCGCACCGCCTTGTCCGCGAGGTAGCCCTCGCGTTCGATCTCGACGATCGTCTCACAGCGCGGACAGTGGTAGGTGACGGGGTAGCCCATACGACGGGTACGGCCGGAGGCGATAAACACCCGTCGGCGACGGGGCGGGGCGGAACGGAGCGTGTCAGTCGTCGGACGCCTCGACCGCCGGCAGCTCCGCGCGCGTCGCCCTCGCGAGCGCCGCGACCCCCTCGTCGATCTCCTCGGGGGTGACGTAACTGAAGGAGAGCCGGGCGTGTCGGCTCCCGCGGTGGTCGTGGAAGAAGTAGGACCCGGGGAGGTAGGTCACGCCCTCGTCGGCCGCCGTCTCGAGCAGCTCCTCGGCGTCGATCCCCTCGGGGAACTCGACCCAGACGAAGAAGCCGCCCTCGGGCTCGCTCCAGTCCACCTCGGCGGGCATCCGCTCCTCGAGCGCGTCGAGCATGCGGTCCCGTCGCTCCCGGTAGCCCGCGCGCAGGTCGTCGAGGTCGGCCTCGAAGTCGGTCGCCTCGCAGTAGCGGGCGATGAGCCCGAGCGTGAACACGTTCTCGCCGCCCGCGTTGATCCGGTCGAGTTCCCGGACGATCGCCTCGTCCGCGACGACCCATCCGGTCCGGATCCCGGGCGCGATCGTCTTCGAGAACGTGTCGACGCGAACGACGCGGCCGTCCGTATCGAGCGACTTGATCGGCTCCGGCGTGGTGCCGTCGTATCGGAGCTGCCCGTACGGGTCGTCCTCGACGATCAGGAAGTCGTACGTCTCCGCCAGCTCGAGGAGCCGCTTCCGGCGGTCGACCGACAGCGTCACGCCGGTCGGGTTCTGGAAGTCGGGGACCGTGTACAGGAACTTCGGAAGCGCGTCGCCGGCCTCCTCGCGGGCCGCGAGGTCCGCGGCGAACGCCTCGACGTCGAGGCCGTCCTCGTCCATGGTGTACCCCTCGATGTCGACGCCGTAGTTGCGGAACAGCCGCAGCGCGCCCATGTAGCTCGGCGCCTCGACGGCGATGGTGTCGTCGGGATCGAGGAAGGTCTGTGCGACCGTGTCGAGCGCGTGCGTCGCGCCGTTCGTCACGTGGACCTCCGCCTCGGTACACTCGATCCCGCGGGCGCGGGTCCGTTCGACCACGGTCTCCGTGATCGCGTCGGCGTAGTCGCCGCCGGCGTACTGGAGCGCGTCCTCGTGGTCGGCCTCCAGCAGCGCGTCGACCGCCTCGTTGATCTTCCCGTTCGGTAACGCGTCGGGATACGGGAACCCGAACGCGAGCGACACCGCGTCCGGGGCCGTGATCGCTCGCCACGTTCCGTAGGTGGCACCGTCCATCGTTTCTCGGACGGGGTCGGCGAAGAGTCGCTCGTACCCGTCGGATCCGTCGCTCTCGCTCATCTCGTGTACCACACGTTCGCTCACCGATATAAGCCTGCTGGCGGGGGAACGAAACCCCGCAACCCCTTTTAACGGGGGCGTCGACTCTCCGGACATGATCGACGAGACGGTCGCCGAGATCCGGGCGATGCGGACCCACAGCACCTCCGCGGTGGCCGTGAAGGCGACGGAGTCGCTCGCGGAACTGCTCGACCGCGAGTACGTCACCGTCGACGAGTTCGAGCGCGACCTCGAACACAACGCGGGCGTGTTGCGCCGGTCGAACCCCTCACACGCCGCGCTCCACAACGCGATGCGCGAGGTCGAGCGGTCGATCGTCGGCGAGCCGACTACGGTCGAGGGGGCCAAACAGCTCCTCGAGGACGTGATCGGCCGCGTCGTCGCGGACGTCGAGACCTCGAAGGCGGCCGCCGCGGCCAACGCCGCCGAGCGGATCGTCGACGGCGACACCCTGCTGGTCCACGACTACTCCACGACCGTCCTCGAGTCCATCGAGACCGCCGCCAGCGAGGGAGCCCACCTGACGGTGTACGTGACCGAGGCGCGCCCGCGAACGCTCGGCCGGAAGACCGCGCGCGCGCTCGCCGGGATGGACCGCGTCGACACGCGGATGGTCGTCGACGGCGCGATGGGGTACGCGCTCCGCGACTGCGACCGCGTGCTGCTCGGGATCACGTGCATCACCGGCGGCACCTACTACAACCGCGTCGGTACCTTCCCGCTCGTCGTGACCGCCCGCGAGCTCGGGGTCCCCGTCACCGCGGTCGGCTCCGGCGCGAAGACGATAGAGGAGTTCCGCTTCGAGAACGAGTTCCGCGACGCCGTGGAGGTGATGCGCGAGCCGGTCGAGGGCGTGACGATCGAGAACCCGAGCTACGACGCGACTCCCGTCGGGATGATCGACACCGTGATCACCGACGACGGCGTCAGGGAGTGAGCGCGTCGAGCCGGTCGCCGATCCGCCCGATCGTCCCCGCCGAGAGCCCGTGACCCGACCCGGGATCGATCCGGACCTCGACGGCCGCGCCGCCCGCCTCGAGGACCCGGCCGGTCTCGCGCACCCGCGCGGACGGGACGTACGGGTCCGACTCACTCGACTCGAGCGAGACGGGAGTCCCGGAGAGCGGGGTGGTGGAGTCGCCGTCGCCGTCGACGTCGACGCCCGCGACCCGCCTCCTTTCGAGACGCTCGCCCGGGAGCGCCGCCGAGGCGACGACGGCCCCGCCGAACCGCCGCGGGCGACGACGCAGGAACTCCGCGAGGACGCACCCGCCCTGTGAGACCCCGACGAGGAGCGTTCGCTCCGGGGGGATCCCCACGTCGCCCGCGGCCGCGACCGCGCCGGCGACGCAGTCGACCGCCGAGGACAACGCGGGCTCGTTGGCCGGGAGCGGCGCGTCGTGTCCCGCCGGGAACCAGTTCGACCGCCGCGCCGCGGGCGCGAGGAGCGTGGCGCCCGGGCGGTAGAACTCGTCGGCCAGCCGGACGATCCCCTCCGCGGTGCCACCGCGCCCGTGGAGGAGGACGACCGCGACCTCGGCGGCCGCGGCGGGCGCGCCGCCGACGACGAGTCGAGCGTCGGCGTGTGGTCCCTCGACCCCCGACAGCGTTCGGGTCATTCCGACGGCGTCCGGGTCATGGCCGGTTGGGCGGATCGATCCGCGGTAGCTGACGCTCGATCAGTTCCCGGTCGCCCGCGAACCGGTCCGGGAGATACAGGTCGGTCGCGTGGTCGTCCGCATCGGAGTCGGCCAGTCCCGGCTCCTGCGGACCGTCCGGGGTCGGTTCCTCCGTGGCGAGCTCCACGAGGAGCCCGCCGGGTCCGCGGACGTACAGCGAGTGGAAGAAGTGCCGGTCCTTCACCCGGGAGACCTCGTACCCCCGCTCGCGGAACAGGTCGTGCCAGCCGAGAAGCGCCTCGCGGCCCGGGACCCGCACCGCGACGTGATGGAGCGTTCCGGGACCCTCACGGAGGTAGGGCGCGTCCCGCGTGAGGAGGTCGACGGCGGTCGCCCGATCGCCCGGCGCGCGGTACCGGATCCGGTCCCCGGTCTCGGCCTCGTACTCGAACCCGAGCGTCTCGAGGACGCTCGCGGCACCGTACGGGTCCGTCGGCGTCGCGGTCGCGCCGTACAGTCCCCGGATCGCCGCCGATTCGGGGACCGACCCCCCGGTCCACGGCTCGGAGGGGTCGTCGGTCGCGACGAGTTCGATCGCGGTCCCGGCGGGATCGGATAGGATGAATCCGCGGTCGCCGAACCGCTCGTCGGGGCGGATCCGCTCGACGTCGACTCCGCGGTCGGTCAGCCGATCGTGCCAGTACTCGAGCGAGTCGCGCGGGACGGCAAACGAGACCGACTCGTATCCCGGCTTTCCGGATCGCCCCGGAGCGCCCTCCGGGTCGGGGAAGACTGTGAGGACCGACCCGGGACGGCCGGACCCGGTGCCGAAGTAGAGGTGGTGCTGGAGGAGGTCCTCGTAGTTCACCGTCGTCCGGAGCAGCCGGAGCCCGAGCGTCCCCGCGTAGAAGTCGACGCTCGTCTGAGCGTCACCGACGATCCCGGTGGCGTGATGGATGCCCGGCGTCTGCGTGGTCACGCCCGACGGTTCGGCTCGGAGGATCAAATCGCTGTCGCCCGAGTTCGTATCGGTGGACCGAACCGGCGTCGCCCGAGTTCGGCCCACGAACGGGCCGTACTCGAGCCGTTCGGTTCCCGAACCCCGATCCGATGTTCACGGCGTGACACCTGCCAAAACGGTTTTGAATGTGCGATGTGTTAACGAAATTATGAGCGTGAATCGGGGCGGCGACGTCGCCTTCCGGATCCCGAGCGAGCCCGCCCTGGAACCCGAGTGTACGAGCCTCTCGTGTGAGCTGTCGGCGGCGGCGACCGAACCCGGCGTCGTCACCGCCGTCGCGATCGCGGGGCTGCTCGCGCTCGTCACGTTCGCGTACGTCCGCGACGCAGAGACGGTCTGCCGTCGCGAGCGCCGACGCGTCACGGACGAACACGACGCGTTCGAGGAGTTCGCCGACCGCGTCGCGGCGCTCGATCCGTGCCCGACCGAGACGACTGAGCCGTCCGCGGCCGCCCCGAGCCAGTTGGTCGGCACGCGTCGGAACGGCGGCGGGCGCGCGGTCGGCGACGTCCGCCTCAGGCGCGTCCTCGACACGTACCGCGACACCGTGATGTCGTTACCTCACTACAGCGAGGAGTACGACGAGACCGTCGCGGAGAGCCTCGCGGCGGAGTTGGGACCGGACACGACCGTGTCGCTGGCGTCGAACGGGACGCTCTCGCCGGCGTTACAGTCCGCACTCGTCGACCGGAGTCGGCGGGCGGCGGCCGCGAGACGGTCGCTCGCCGACGCCATCGACGTCGAACTCGACGCGCTCGCCGACGCCGAGGAGAGCCTCTCTGGGATCGATCGCCGACGGAGCCGATTGAACCAGCATCTCGACGGGATCCCACACGGGAGGCGGGCCGACGCCTCGATCGACGTCTGGGAGCGGCTCGACGACCTCGAGTCGGAGTGCGACGCCGTCGCGGCCGACCGCCAGTCGACGCTTCGGGACCCGCCGATGTCCCCGGAGCGGGTCGCCGGCGACTGCGAGACCGGGTTCTACGAGTACCTCTACGCGCCGATGGACGGACCGAACCACCCGGTGTTGGCGTCCGTCGCGACCGTCGTCGACCGGATCCGGGAGGACCGTGACCGCGTCGCACGCCGGATCGCGGACGGCGTCTGAGCGGTCGCCACGGCCGGGCGATCGACTCGCGATCGGGACCGATTCACCGTCCCGTTCGCTCCCACGCGAGGTCGACCGCGACCCCGACGAGGAACGCGAGCCCGAGGTTCGTGGCCAGCGCGAGGACGCCGATTCCCACCGACAGCGGGAGGTTCGAGGACTCCTCGACGGCGCGTCCGAGCGAAACCGCGACCACCGCGAGGACCGCGCCGACCATCGAGAGCGGGAACGCCGCGAGCAGCGCCGGCGTCGCGACGAGCGCGGCCCCGAAGTAACCGACGCCGATCAGGACGTTCGCCCCGCCGGTCCGCGCGCCGAAGGCGTGTTTTCCCGCGACGCCGTCACAGCCGTGACACATCGGGATCCCGCCCATCGGCACGGCGAACAGGTTCGTCACGCCCATGCTCGTCGAGAGATCGTCCGCGGGCACGTCGGCGTCGAACCGGTCGGCGAATAACAGCGAGGTCGCCAGCGCGGCGTTGCCGACCGTCATCGCCAACTGGGCGAACGCGCCCTCCGCGACGTTCCACCCGATCGCGGACGCGAGGTCCGGGACCGGCGGCGTCCCCGGAAGCGTCGGTGTCGGCACCCCCGCCGTCCACGCCGCCACCGCGACGCAGGCCGCCACGACGGCGAGTCCGCCCGCCTCTCGGCGGCCGACGGCGATGGCCGCTCCCGCGATCGCGAGTCCCGCGGCCCCGAAAAGCGGGTCCTCAAGCCCGAGCCGGATCCCCGTCTCGAGGAGGATGAGTCCGACCGCGAACTGGACGCCGCGGACGACCGGGTCGCCGATCCAGCGGCCGACGGCCGCGAGGGTCCCGGAGAGCCCGATCGCGAGCAGGACGACGGCCAACACGATCCCGGCGAGCGCCAGTTCGGCGTAGGTGAGCGCCCCGGCGATGGCCAGGGCCGCGAGCGCCTTCATCGGCTCCACCGAGACGGGGAGCCCGTAGGCGACCCCCCAGACGACCTGGAAGACGCTGAAGGCGACGAGCACGTGCGGGAGCGACACGTCCGTCAACAGCGCCAGCGCAACGACGAGCGGGATCACCGTAATCGAATCCCCTATCGCCCCGGTGAGCTCTCCGCGGTCGAACTCGAGCCGCGATCGATCGGACGTTCCGCCGAAATAGCCCATTCGTCCCGAGGAAATCGGTAGACGGACTTGAGGGTTGTCGGTAACCGTCTCGCGGCACGTTCGAGATCGAAGTAACCGGATCGGATTACTTCGGCGGCCATCGAGGGCCGATCAGTGAAGCCGGCCGATCAGTGAAGTCGGTCGAGCACCGCCCGGCGGAGACGCGTGAGGATCCCCGCGTCGGCCTCGCGGTCGGGCGGGTCGGGGTTGCCGAGTTCCCACCCGGCCCTCTCGGCCGCCTCCCGCGCCGTGCGGAACTCCCAGCCGACGGTGTCCGCCAGCCGGCGGTCCTCCCCGGAGGTGCCGACGAACACGTGCCGCGGGGTGTCCGTCGACTCCCGGACGTCGGCCAACGTCCCCCACTTGTCCCAGTCGCGCAGCGCGTAGTCGTTCTCGAGGTCGTGGCGGTCACAGAACGCGTCGACCGCGCTCGTGTCGTTGGCGACGACCCCCACGTGCGCGCTCCAGCGACGCGCGTCCGCGAACGCGGCCGCCGGGTCGGCGAGCGATCGGGCGGCTCCGAGCGTGAAGACGAGCGTCATCTCCCCGGCCGGGTCGTCGTCGCTCTCGGCGTCGTCCGAGTCGCTCTCGGCGTCGCGGTCGACGTCGCTCTCGCGTCGGTCGTCGCCGCCGTCGGAAGTCATGCGTTCATGTGGGTCGGACCGGCAGTTCCACGTGCGTCGGGTGATCGGCCCCGTGGTGGATCGTGTTCGTCGCGGTCCGGTACTCGCGGTCGCCGTAGAGGTCGCCGCCCGTGTTGTGGTTGACGTCGTACCGCGGGTAGTTCGACGACGAGACGTCGAGGCGGATCCGGTGGCCCGGTTTGAACACGTTCGCCGTCGGATACAGCTCCAGTTCGAACTCGTACACCTCGTCGGACTCGAGGAGGTCCGGCTCGGTCCGGTAGTTCCGGTAGCGACCCCGGCAGATCGAGTCGGTGAGGTTGAGCGCGAACCCGGAGGGGAACTCCTCGCTCGCCGGGTACTCGTCTATCAGCTTCGCGGTGAAGTCGGTGTCCGGGGCGTCGGTCGAGCCGTAGAGGCGGACGCGGATCGGCCCAGCGACCTCGACGGGTTCCTCAAGCGGCGGCGTCCGGAAGACGAGCACGTCGTTCCGCTCCTCCAGCGGGCCGTAGGGCGGATCGGCTCCGAACGTCTCCGGGCGCGTCCGCTGGTCGTAGCCGCCGCGACCCGTGATGCTCACCGTCGGTCTCTCGGAAAGCGGGAGGTCCTCGATCCGCTCCTCGCGGGGCTCGAAGGTGTAGTACGACGAGCAGTTCCCGCCGAGGGTCGGCACCGGGTCCCGCGGGTCGAACTCGTAGGTCGTCGACGCGCCGACGGCCTCGGGCGGATCGGTCGCGAGCGTGCCGTCGCCGTGCGCGTAGTAGGCCGTGAACGACGTGTCGGGCAGCGGCCAGTCGATCCCCGCCTTCCACTCCCCGCCGTGGCGGAGCTTCCCGTCCCCGGTCGCGGAGCCGTCGCCGGACCCCATCCGGAAGTACTGGACTCGCGGCTCGTCCCACGTCTCCCGGTCCTTGAGGTAGTGGTCGAAGAAGCGGAGCTTCGTTTCGAGGTAGTCCCGTTTCATCGCGTCGCCGAACGCGGTCTCCCCGGAGTACGGTTTGGTCCAGGTGGACTGGCCGCCGTGGGTCCACGCGCCCATGAGCAGGAAGTGGTCGCTCGCCTTCCGGTCCGAGAGCGCCTCGAAGTTGTCGCAAGTCGCCTTCGCGTAGGAGTCGTACCACGACCCGGCGTAGACGGTCGGCACGTCGGCGCTCTCGTCGTAGTGCGCCTCGAAGTTGACGCTCGGGTCCGTCCAGAACTCGTCGTCGCCGGGCGTCCGCGCGAAGTCGAAGACGTACTCCTCGTAGTTCGGGAGGTGTGAGAGCGGCGACTGGCCGGGGAGCACTGGCTCGTTCGCGAGCATGTCGCGCGTGTCGACGTCGGCGATCCGTCGACGCAGGTCCTCGTCCTCGAGGACGCGCTTCGCGAACCCGCCGCCGATCGTCAGCGACCACGTGAGCCACCGCAGTTCGAAGGCCCCGTGGTGACGCAGCGTCGCCTTCCACGCGTTCGCCGCCCCCTGGTTGACGAACATCGCCGCCAGCCCCCGCGGCCGCTGCGTCGCCAGCGCGTTCTGGACCCACGCCATGTAGGAGGTGCCCATCGTCCCGACCTGCCCGTCACAGTACGGCCGGTCGGCCAGCCACTCGACCGTGTCCGCGCCGTCCTCCGCCTCGTTGACGAGGAGGTAGAACTCGCCGTCGCTCGCGTACCGGCCGCGGACGTCCTGGAGCGCGACGACGTAGCCGCGCTCGGCGTACCAGTTTCCGGCCTGCTCGACGCGCTCGCGGGCGCGCTTGTCGTAGGGGGTGCGGACGAGCAGCGCCGGCTTCGGCTCGTCGATCGGCTCGCCGGTCTCCGGGTCGGCCGGCCGATACACGTCGGTCGCGAGTGCGACGCCGTCGCGGGTCTCCACCGTCGCGTCGTGGCGCACCGCCACTCCGTATTCGGGCGTTGATACCATACGTCACGCTTTCGGACGAGGGTGTTGAACCTTGCCCCGGCTCAGGCGTCCGGCCACCGCTCGATGTAGACCGTCTCGTCGGTGTAGAATCGGATCATGTCGTCGCCCTGCGCGTGGAGGTCGCCGAAGAAGGAGTCCTTGCGGCCCCCGAAGTGGAAGAAGGCCATCGGCGCGGCGGTCCCGGCGTTCACGCCGAGGTTCCCGACGTCCGCCTCGTGGCGGACCTTCCGCGCGTCGGCCCCGCTCGCGGTGAAGAGGCTCGCCGCGTTGCCGAAGTCGCTCCGGTTCACCACGTCGATCGCCTCCTCGAGGTCCGCGACCGACAGCAGGCCGAGGACGGGACCGAATATCTCCTCGCGAGCGACGGTCATCCCGGGGTCGATCCCGCCGAACACGGTCGGCCCGAGGAAGTTGCCCGCCTCGTGGCCGTCGACCTCGACGTCGCGGCCGTCGAGGAGGAGCTCCGCCCCCTCCTCGATCCCGGTCGCGATCAGCTCGCGGACCCGTTCCTCGTGTTCGGGCGTGATCAGCGCGCCGATGTCGGTTCCCTCGTCGAGGCCGTACCCGACCGTTCGCGACCGCGCCTCCGCGAGGACGCGGTCGACGAACTCGTCGTAGACGCCCTCCTCGACGACGACCACGTCGTTCGCGAGACAGCGCTCGCCGCCGCAGGCGTACGCGGACGACACCGTCTTGCGCGCGGCGAACTCGAGGTCGGCCGACTCGGTGACGATCACGTGGTTCTTCGCGCCGCCCTGCGCCTGGACGCGCTTCCCGTTCTCGGCGGCGCGCGCGTAGACGTGTCTCGCGACGGGGGTGCTGCCGACGAACGACGCGCCCTCGACCCCGTCGTGGTCGAGGATCGCGTTCACCGTGTCGGCGCTCCCGTGGACGAGCTGGACGACGCCGTCGGGGAAGCCGGCCTCGTCGATCAGCTCGAAGAGCCGCTGGGCGACGACGGGGTCCCGCTCGCTGGGTTTGAGGACGAACGCGTTCCCCGTCGCGACCGCGTACGGGAGGAACCACAGGGGGATCATCCCGGGGAAGTTGAACGGCGTGATCGCCGCGAAGACGCCGAGCGGCTTGCGGACCGCGGTCTCGTCGATCTCCGGCGCGGCGTTCGGCAGGTGGCCCGCCTGGGTCATCGAGGGGATCCCGCAGGCGACCTCGACGTTCTCGATGCCGCGTCGGAGCTCGCCCCGCGCCTCCGCGAGCGTCTTGCCGTGTTCGCGGACCAGCACCTCGGCGAGGTCGTCCTGGTGCTCCTCGAGGAGCCGCTTGAGCTCGAAGAGCGGCTGGATGCGCGCTTCGACCGGCGTGCTCGACCAGTCGTCGAACGCCGCCCGTCCGGCCCGGACCGCCGCGTCGACGTCGTCGTCGGAGCTGAAGCCGACGCGCGTGAGCGTCTCGCCGGTCCCCGGGTCGACGACGTCCTGCCCGTCGTCGCCGGTCGGCGTTCGCCAGGTCCCGTCGACGTAGTTCCGTACGTCCTCCCACGGTGGCGTGGTATCGAGTGACATCCGTCGTCCGCGGTTCTCCCTCCAGGGTGATCAACCTTCGCGTGACGGAAGCGATCGGGCACGGGAACGCGATCCCCGTCCGCGAAACGTGACTCCGTCCGCGAACGACGACGCGGGTGACCCGGAGAGTTCAGAACGGGGCGTCGGTCGATCCACGACTCGGGGCCTCGTTCTCCATCGACCGTTCCATGGGGTTCGAGCCGATCTCGCTCCCTCCCTCGGGAACGGCGGTCACGTCTCCGGTCTCGAGATACGTCCGCTCGAGCTCAGCGAGCTGCTCGTTGATCGCCTCGCTCTGATGGTGCATGGACGCCGCACGGACGCGGACGAGGTCGTACTCGTGTCGGTCCGAGAGCCCGTTCCACGCCCGGAACGACCCGATCGTCAGCGTGTGGGTCTGCGGACAGAACGGGGTCGTCGGCGTGAACTCCGCGCGGAGCACGCGGTCGGCGTCCACCGCTTCGACGGCGTCGGTGTCAGCGTCGGCGGCGTCGCCACGTTCGACGGCGTAGCGGTAGCCGGCGCCCGTGTGGCGGGTGTCGAGGTTCAGCCGGGCGAGGTTGTAGTTGAACGTCATGTCGTACACCTTCCGGTCCTCGAAGCAGTCGCGAGTGAGGCGGTGAAACGCGACGTGGTCCTCCCCGGTGAGCAGGTCGTGAGGCTCGAGGAACTCGCCCGGTCTCGGGACGTGGTCCGACACGAACTCGTCGTATCCGTCGAACAGATCGCCGTCGTCGGAGCCGAACGGAGACGGAAAGCTGGGCATACGCGTCCGTTCGAGATCGGGAAGGGTACTCCTGTTCCCGTACATGTTCGATCCCGCGCGTCTCGACTCGTCCTACTCCTCGACCGCCCCATCGGGACCGCGCGCTCGACGCGGCGAGAACGCCCCCAGGACGATCCGGTCGATCGGGTGGGGGCTGTGACGGACCAACACGAGGACCACGTTGGACACGAACGCCACGACGCCGACGCCCACCAGCAGGCCGCCGAGGAGCACCGGGACTCCGGCGACCGACGACAGGTTCGCGCCCACGATCAGCGCGCTTCCGCCCCCGAGGAGCAGCCCGTCGATCGCGGCGATCCGGTCGTCGTAGAGGTCGTCGATCATCGGGACGTCCTCCAATCCCAACAGATCGCTGTACCGGTTGACCCAGACGACGAAGGGGATGACGTGATAGAGCGTCCCTACGACGACGAACCCGATCGCTCCCAACAACATCAGGTGGCCGGCGTTCGCCCCCCCGAGCAGATGCTCACGCGTCAACGGGTCGGACGTCCATGCGGGCGCTGAGACGGCGACCCACAGCGCGAGTGCCCCCACCGCCACGACGTATCGCGTGTGCATCGGAGTCCGTTCGACCCGCATCTCGTACAGTTTGCGTGCCAGAACGAGACAGATCGCCGACGCGGCGAGCAGGACCAACAGGCCGCCGACCCGCGCGGCGGGAGCGTTGGCCGCGAGCCGACCGGCGGCGAGGACGACCACGCCGACGGGATGTGCGACCTCCTCGACGGCCCGAAGCCGGTGGTCGATCCCGTGTAGTTCCGTCTGCGTGAACATCGTTCCGAGCTGATACAGCGCCCCGTACACCGTCGTGAGAACGGCACCGAAGACCGCGAGGGTCGCGTGGGCGCCCACTACCCCGGACCGACCGACGCCGACCCGCGAGAACGTCGGAACCGTGAAGTCGATCGCGAGGAGGACGCCGAGAACGGTCAACGCGAGGAAGAAGCCGAGCGCGCCGAGGAAGTGGCGTTCGGTGACGTCGTACTCATCGACCGTGCCGAGCGTTCGGACGATGTTGTACGCGAAGACCCAGAAGCCGACGAGCATGAGCGCCGCGAACGGGATCAGCCACGTCGTCTCGACCAGGAGAAACGCGACGACGAACCCGGAGAGACCGGCGACGACCAGCCCCAACTGTACGTTCGCGAGACGCCGCGAGTGGAGGGTCACGCCCGACCAGACGGGCACGAACTGCGTCATCGCCCCCATGATCGTGAGACAGATCCACCCGGCCAACAGGAGATGGACGTGAGCGAGCCGTCCCAGCCCCGGCACGACGTTCAGGTGTAAGCCGATCCCGACTCCGATCCCCGCGACCAGAAAGACGAGTCCGACGAGGAAGTGACGTAACGGGACCGTCATGGGGGGCTGTCGGTCCGTCTCGATGGTACCCGGGATGGCTCCCATGGGATCGGGTACGGTCTCCGGACACCTGACGATACCACCGAAGATGTTCCCCTTCTCCCTCCCCTTCCCCCGGCCGTGGCCGTCCTGCCCGGACGGAGACGAACGCCGCGTCGACCCGTGTGGAGACGATGACGGACCCGATCCGACGGGATGTGACGCCCCGTCCCGAACACGTTCGCGGATAGGGACTCCCGGGTCGCCGACCGATCACGGTCGATGAGCGACTGCCGTCTCTGTGGCCTTCCGACTTCGAACCCACCCGTCACGGCGGCCGACGTCGACGGCGAGTTCTGCTGTCGCGGCTGCCTGGAGGTGACCCGTCGCCTCGACGACGCGGACGTCGCGGATGCCGTCGAGACGGGATGTACTGTACGACCTGTGAGTCGTTCCTCGCCCTACACGGCGACGATCGGGCGGGGATCCGCGCCGTGGAAGCGAACTACGGCACGGAGACCGCCCGAGTCGTCTACGACCCGGAGGAGATCGAACGGAAGGAACTCCCGGAAGCCCTCTCCGGCTACGGGTACACCCTCGGGTTTCGAGACGGGACGCCGACCGACGACGACGGGCGAGAACATGTTCGGACGGACGCTCATGCCCGGAGCGTGTCGAACGTACGGCAATGGCCATCGACCACTCGCGGGCGGACGTCTGCGGCTGCGTGCGGCCGACCGCCTGCGTCGATCGGAACGAGGGACTGTATCTCGTCGTCGTCGGACGGGTCGGCTCCGGTCGCGATGAGCGGGTTCGGACCGGAGAGGTGAGCGATCGTCTCGACGTCGCGCCGTCGAGCGTGACGGAGATGTTCGAGCGGCTCGCTGCCGACGGACTCCTCCGATACGAGAAGCGGGAAGGCGTCGTCCTCACCGATCGAGGGCGGGAAGTCGCGTTGGAACTGGAAGCGCGCCAGTGTGCCGTCCGAACGTTCTTTCGCCGTCGAACGGGGTTCGACATGCCCCTCGAGGCGGGCTACCGGATCGGATACGTCCTTCCGGACGAGGCGATCGAGCGCCTGCGAGTGCTCGTAGACGGGACGTCGAACGCGTGCTCCGTGACGCCACCGAACGGGGCCGAACGGTGTCCGTTCGCGGAACTCGAGTGTTGAATCCCGCCGGGGCCGTTCCCGAACGGTTCCGACCGGTTTCCGTCGTATCGGATCGATTTGAGTACTTAAC
Organism: Halorubrum aquaticum; assembly: GCF_900113615.1. Lineage (GTDB taxonomy): Archaea > Halobacteriota > Halobacteria > Halobacteriales > Haloferacaceae > Halorubrum > Halorubrum aquaticum. The sequence continues at coordinate 87,335 of NZ_FOPZ01000002.1, read as the reverse complement.
CTCCCTCATATGAGGGTAGAGCGGCGTTTTCGCCCCGATATTAGGGAACAGTATATATCATATATGTCATCAGGGCACCTCGGAGGAGGTAGGGAAGATCATGTCACGAGACCTCAGCAGACGGAAGATGGTTGCGGCACTCGGGATCGGTGCGGTCGGCGCGGTCGCCGGCTGTATCGGCGCACCGGTGAACGCGGAGACCCCGCCGCCGGAGGCCGTTACCGAGCAGGTCGCGGCCGAACCCGAACTGGACCCCGCACGCGACGTCGACGTCGACCGGATAGCGGCCGACCCGACGGATGTCCCCGAACCGGTCGACTGGGACGAACCGCGGGAACACGACGTCACCCTCCGAACGAAGGAGCTCGTCGCGGAGATCGAACCCGGCGTCACGTTCAAATACATGACGTTCGAGGGACAGGTCCCCGGACCGATGATCCGGGTTCGCCGGGGCGACACCGTGAACCTCCGGTTCGAGGTGCCCGCCGAGGACAACAGCGACATCCACAACGTTGACTTCCACGCCGTGTACGGACCCGGCGGCGGGGCCGTCGACACGACGCTCGTCCCCGGCGACGACGCGGCGGAGCTCAGCTTCCGCGCGGAGTACCCCGGCCTGTTCACCTATCACTGCGCGGTGCCCGCGATGGACCACCACGTCAGCGCCGGGATGTTCGGCGCGATCCTCGTCGAGCCCGAGGAGGGACTGCCGGCGGTGGACCGCGAGATCTACCTCGGCCAGCACGAACTGTACACCACGGGCGACCTCGGCGAGAAGGGTCACCACGCCTTCGACCAGGGCGCGATGGTGGACGAGGACCCGACGTACGTCGTCTTCAACGGCGAACACCACGGCTTCACCGACGACCGGCTCGGGCCGATAGGCGCCGAGGTGGGCGAGACCGTCCGCGTGTTCTTCGTCAACGGCGGGCCGAACCAGTCCAGCTCGTGGCACCCGATCGGCAACGTCTGGTCGCGACTGTACCGCGACGGCGACCTCGTCTCGTCACCGGCCCGGTACGTCGAGACCACGCCGGTCGCGCCGGGCACGGCGACGGTCGGCGAGATGGACCTCGTGGTCCCGGGTCCGATCAAGGTCGTGGACCACGCGCTCTCGCGGGCGGGACGCCGGGGTGCGCTCGCGGTGGTCGACGTCGAGGGCGAGCCGAACCCGGACGTGTACGACCCGAGTTCCGGTGAGTGAACGCCGACGGTTCCGGTTCGTCGATCGGGCCGATCCGACGGGAACGTGTTCGGCTCAACCCTATTGTGCCTCCTCGCTACAGATCGAAACACATGGATTTTGGTCAGCCTAAACCAGAGCGAACGATCGAATCGTCAGTCGTCGTCACGCGACTCGCCGTCCGATCGAACTGTCGTGACACCCGTCGAACGGGTGGGTCAATATGACCGCCATCGACCTCGAGGCGGAACGGACGTACGACGACGAGAAGTTCTCGGCGGTCGAGGCGTTCCGGAGCGACCGGATGAAGGTCGTCTGCGGCTACTTCGAACCGGGACAGTTCATCCCGGTTCACGCCCCGTCCAGTGACGTGGTGATCGACGTTCGTTCCGGTACCGGACTCGTCCGCGACGGCGATGAGGAACGCCGCGTCGAACCGGGAGACGTCGTGACCGTCGAGGCGGATACCGATCGCGGTGTCAAGGCCGACGACGATTCGCGGCTCGAGGCGCTGCTCGTCACCGCACCGCCGCCGACCGACGCCGAGCACGAACCGGTCCGCCGGGGACTTCGAACCGACGAGTTCGATCCCACCGATCCATGACGACGATACACGCCCTCGACGAGCTGGACGGACGGCCCCACGCCAACGTCTTCCCCGACGCGGAACCGAAGACGATCAGACTCACACTCGATGCGGGTGACGAAGTGGCATCTCACTCGCATCCCGACCGCGAGATCGTCTTCTATCTCGTCGAGGGAAGGATCGAGTTGGAACTCGGCGACGAGACACACGAGCTGTCGGCGGGTGACGTGGCCCGCTTCGACGGCGACCGGGATATCGCCCCCCGTGCCGTCGAGGAGAGCACCGCCCTGGTCGTCCTGGCGTCCCGGTCCGACGAGTAGCCGGAGGCCGGCGAGCGGACGGCCTTTGTCCCTCTCGGTAGCGCCCTCAAGGCGCTCGACGACGACGGTGATCCGGACGAGCGACTTCGGGATCCGACGATCTTCTGTTCGGAAGATAGGACGTCCCAGCAGCCGTGTGCGAACGCGTAGTTCATCGATGGAAAGGCGGTGACGATCGACAGACGGGCCACTTTTCTCTCCGAATCACGAAGCGATTTCACTGACGAATGGGACCGATAACGCCCACCGCAGTCATCGATCTCGTCACGGTCGTCTTCGTGCTCGCGACGATGTTCTCCATGGGGCTGGCGCTGACGACCGCCGAGGTCCTCGAAGCGATCGGGCGACGTCGGCTGATGGCGAAATCGCTGTTGGTGAACCTCATACTCGTCCCGCTGCTGGCGTTCGCGTTCGTCCTCGCGGTTCCGATGGAGACCGGTCACGTCATCGGTCTCCTGTTGATCGCCATGGCACCGGGAGCGCCCTTCGGGCCGAAACTGGCCGAGATCTCGAAAAGTGACGTCGCGTTCGCGAGCGGTCTGATGGCCGTTCTGGGCGTCGTCTCCGTCGCGACGATACCGATCACGGTGGCCCTTCTCATGCCCGGCGACGTCGCCGCCGACCCGCTCGGGATCGCCCGGATCGTCGTCGTGACGCAGTTGGTCCCCCTGATCGGTGGGCTCGGCGTCAGGGCACGCTATCAGCCCGTTGCGACACGCCTCCATCCACCGATCCAGCGCCTCTCGACGTACCTGCTCGTTCTCCTGGTCGTCCTCTTGACGGTCCTCTATGCCGGCGAAATGCGCCAGTTGGTCGGTACCGGGACGCTATTTATTTCGGTCGTCGTCGTCGTCGGTTCGTTACTACTGGGGTACGCCCTCGGTGGCCCCGAGAAGTCCACGCGGGAAGTCCTCGCGACGACGACCGCCGCGCGAAACGTGGCCATCGCGTTGCTCATCGCCACGACGAGTTTCCGCGATCCGGGCGTTCTCACGATCACCGTCGCGTTCGGACTCGTCAGTCTCGTCGTTTCGGGGCCGGTCGCGAGTCTATGGGGTCGGCCTGACGAAGCGTGACACGCCACGGCGGAGTACTCTCCGTCGAACGGCCTCGCGTGCTCCGAGCGAGGGTGTGAACGGACAAACGGTTTCGTCCGCAGAACGACCGTGATGGTCGCACTCGTCGGTACGGGAAGGCACATCGTCAGTACGGGACGGCCCGTTCCGACGTCCGAGAAGGGACGGACTCACCTTCTACACGACGGGGGCGTGGATCACGGGTTGTTTATAGCCGTCAACGAGTTACCTCGTGTGTGGTGGCCGTGACGACGTGTTACCCCCACTGAGCCCCTTGTGACGACGGGTTTCCACCGAGCCACCACTCCGATCGTCGAGAGCCGCGCGCACGACCGCACCGAGCGAGGCGGCCGCCACACGTCGAGCGACGTCTCGACCGCATCCGACAGTACCACCGGTGACGCCCGTTTTTAAGCCGCCGCGGCCCGACCGGACCGACATGGAACTGGAGTTGCGGTTCTTCGCGACGTTTCGGGAGGCCGCCGGGGGAAAGACCGTCGTCCGCGAGTTCGCGGACGGCTCCGACGTCGGTGACGTGCTTCGCGCCCTGGAGGACGAGTACGACGGGATGGACGGCCGACTGATCGTCGACGGCGGCCTCGCCCCCCAGATCAACGTCCTGAAGAACGGACGAGAGGTGTTACACCTCCAGGGGCTCGACACCGACCTCGCCGACGGCGACCGGCTCTCCGTCTTCCCGCCCGTCGCCGGCGGGACGACCGACGCGGACGCCGCCGGCGACTCGGGGGGCGGTGACGCCGACGGCAACGGTGACGGCGACAACGACGACGCCGCGGACGGCGAGGAACCGCCGACCGAACCGTCCGCCGAGCCGGGGTGGGTCCGCCGGGAGGTCGCGTACCGGGGGATATCCCGGCGGCTCGCGGCCCACTATCTCACGAACCTCGGCGGCGATCTCGTCGGCACCGACGACCCCGCGGCGGCGACGCGCGTCGACGGCGAGGGCTGGCGGGCGACGCTGGCCGCGGCGACGGTGACCGCGGCGGCGTCGATCACGCTCACCGAGGTGACGGTGTCGTTCGCGGGCGAGGAGTCGGTCCTCGAGGAGCTCCTCCCGAAGTTCGAACGGAAGGCGATGCGCGCGGGCGGCTGATGGCTATGGAATCGACGGGAAACGGCGGCGAGGACCATCCGATCGACGGGACCGCGCTCCTGAAGACCGCGGCGCTCGCGAGCGTTCCCGCCGACCGGCTCCCGGCGCTGCTGGCGCGCGTCCAAACCGATCTCGGACCACGGATCGACGAGTACCGGCGCCGATACGAGCGGATCGAGGCCGCGCCCGACCGGGAGACGTTCCTCGTCGAGCCCGACCACTGGGAGGACGTCGGCGCGCGGCTCGACCTCGCCGACCGCGAGCGCGACGCGGTCGCCCGCGCCCACGAGACCGCGGTCGAGCGGTGGGGGGCGACGACCGACCGACGCGCGGAGTTCGAGACCGCCCTCGAGATCCGGTCGGCGGTCGTGATCGGGGTCGACGGGATCGAGGAGTGACGCGGGGGGAGCCGAGTCGGCGACGGCGTCCACGACGCCGACGACCGCCCCGAACCACGGACCGCACCGACGGACCTTTCTCGCCCGACCGAGGACGGATCCGCATGCGACTCGCCCGTCTGTCCACGCCCGAGGGACCGGTCGCCGGTCGGTACGAGGACGGAACCGTTCACGCCGATGACGGCCGGTACGAGGTCGGCCGCGACGGCCGACTCCTCCCGCCGTGTGAGCCCGAAGCGCTCTACTGCGTCGGCCGGAACTACGCGGAGACGCTCGAGCAGATGGAGTACGAGCGGCCCGAGGAGCCCGACTTCTTCATCAAGCCGCCCGCGAGCCTCCTCGGGCACGGCCGGACGGTCCGCCACCCCGAGTGGACCGACGAGCTGACCTACGCCGGCGAGCTCGTCGCCGTGATCGACGAGCGCTGTCCCGACCTCGAACCCGAGGACGTGCCGGACGTGGTCCGCGGGTACACGGTCATGAACGACCTCGACGCGCTCGACCAGCAGGGGCGGACCGCGCGGAAGGCGTTCGACGGCTCCGCGCCGCTCGGCCCCTGGATCGAGACCGACGTCGACCCCACGGGCATGGAGATGTCGACGACGGTCGGCGGGGAGCGCCGCCAAGAGGCGAACACGGACCTCATGCTGTTCGACCCGTACGAGGTCGTCTCGTACCTCTCCAGGCGGTTCACCCTCCGCCCGGGCGACTGCGTCGCGTTCGGGAGCCCCGCGAACCCCGGACTCGTCGAGCCGGGCGAGCGCGTGGAGATAACCTACGAGGGCGTCGGGACGCTCTCGAACCGGGTCGTGGCCGGGTCGAACTCGGAGTAGGGGCGTAGGATCCCGACCGCCTCACATCGGCTGGCGCTCGCCGTAGGTGAGCGTCCGCCAGAGCCACTCGACGGGGCCGAACCGGTACCGGCGGAGCCACAACACGGAGAGGACCACCTGTATCGCCCAGAAGGCGACCACCATCCCCAGCGCCTCGATCCGGCTCACCGACCCGAAGAGCCCGAGCCCGTGCCCGTAGAAGACCGTGGTCGCGACCACGGTCTGGAGGAGGTAGTTGGTGAACGCGGTCCGGCCGACCGCCGCGAACGCCCGGGTCGCGGGCCCGTTCGGCCGCCACCGTACGTAGAGGGTGACGGCCCCGACGTAGCCGCCGGCGACGAGGAGGCTGCCGACGTAGTTGAACTGCCGCCAGAACAGCGCCGCGCCCGCGCCCCAGTCGTTGGCCTCGATGTACCAGACGCCCGCGAGGACGACGGCGACGCCGACGAGTCCGAGGCCGACGAGCCGACGGTAGAACGCCGAGGAGCGCTCGCCGGTCAACACGCCCCACTTGTAGAGCGCCATCCCGAGCAGGACGGTCCCGCCGACCCGCCAGAACGTCCCGCCGAGGAAGCCGAGGGTCTGGCGCTCGAAGGCGGTGGGGACGCGGTGGTCGAGCTGTTCGATCCAGCCGCTCCGATACGTCTCGACCTCGGCGCGGAGGACCGACTCGGCGGGCGCCCACTGGCCCGCTATCGCCTCGCCCCCGACGGTGAGGCCCGCGAACACCTCCAGTAGGGGCGTGACGAGCAGGAAGACGGTCGCCAGCCCGGCGAGCGCCCGCGGCTCCCACTCGTACGCGAAGACGAGCGCCAGCCCGCAGAAGCCGTAGGCGACGAGGACGTCCCCGTACCAGAGCAGGTACGCGTGCGCCAGCCCGATGGCGATCAGCCAGGCGGTCCGGCGGTAGTGAAGCGGCATGGCGGGCTGGTCCTTCCGCTCCTTGCTCTCGATGAAGAGGACGATCCCCGCCCCGAACAGCGCCGAGAAGAGGGTGATGAACTTCTGTTCGGCGAGGACGTGCCCGACGAGCCACGCCCAGTAGTTCGCTCCGGTGAAGTCGCCGAAGACCGTGGGGTTGAGGAGCGTCGTCTCGGGCATCGAGAACACCCGAACGTTGATCACGAGGATGCCGAGGACGGCCACCCCGCGGAGCGCGTCGAGGCTGACGATGCGTTCGGAGGGCGGGGTCGGTTCGGGCGAGTCGCTCACGATACGCGGGTCCACGGACTACAGCGACGAATAGGTTCGTGATCCGGTCGACGGTCGACCTCCGCCCCTCCTCTCAGTCCAACTGGACCGCGCGGCCGGACTCCGAGGACCGGTAGATCGCGTCGATCACGCGCTGGACGGCCAGCCCCTCCTCGACCGTGTTGATCGCGGGCGGTTCGCCCGCCGCGACGGCCTCGAGGAAGACGTCCTGTTCGACCCCGTGGCTGTTGTCGTCGCGGGTCTCCACCTCGGTGTCCGTGAGGTGGTGTCCGCCGCCGACGCTCGCCTCGTGAAGGGTGAGCTCGTCGCGGCCGCGGTCGAACGTCGCGCCCGCCTCGCTGCCCCGGACGATGAACTCGTCGGTCGGCGGCCGGTTCGTCGCCCACGCGACCTCCAGGGAGACGGTGCTGCCGTCGGCCCCGCGGATGAACGCCGAGGCGGAGTCGTCGACGTCGAAGCCCTCGGGCCCCGCGTCCTCCCCCCAGCTGTCGATGTACGCGTAGTCCTCGCGGCCGCCGAACTCCGAGCGTGCCTCGCCGGTGACCTCGACGATCTCGGGGTGATCGAGGAAGTACAGCGCCAGGTCGATCGCGTGAACGCCGATGTCGATGAGCGACCCGCCGCCCGCGACGCCCTTCGAGGTGAACCAGGAGCCGCGGCCCGGGATCCCCCGGCGACGGACGTAGTTCGCCTCGACGTGTTTCGTCTCGCCGAAGCGGCCCTCGTCCTGGTAGTGTTTGATGACCCGGACGGGATGCCGGAAGCGGTTGTTGAACCCGACCATACAGAACCCCTCCGCGTCGGCCGCCGCGTCGGCGATCCGCTCGGCGCTCTCGAGGGTGTGTGCGAGCGGCTTCTCCAGAAGCACGTCGAGACCCGCCTCCAACGCCTCCGTCGCGTACTCCTCGTGGAACCGGTTCGGCGTGGTGATCAGGACGGCCTCGCAGTCGTCGTAGAGGTCCGCCGCCGCCTCGTAGGCGTGGACGTCGAACTCCTCGTGGAAGCGACGGCGGGCATCGGCGTCGATGTCCATGCCGCCGACGAGGTTCGCGTCCCGGTCGAGGAACTGTCTCGCGTGGTGGGTACCGATGCCGCCGAGGCCGACGATCCCGACGGCGACGTCGTTGGCGCTGGTCATGTCTCGAGATTCACAACGGGTGTTGTTAAGATTCACGTTCCGACCGAAACGTGAGGGACGCCGCCGCTCGACGGATCGCCTCGCCGCTCGCGCGTTTCGCGGGCCTATCGCTCCCGAGTCATCCACTCGCTGGCCTGCGGCTCGTCCGGATCGGTGACGACCTCGACGAGCGCCGGCCCGTCGTGTGCGCGCGCGTCGTCGACGGCGTCGCCGACGGCGTCGAGGTCGCTCACGCGCTCGGCCCGCACGCCCATCCCGGCGGCGATGGACACGATGTCGAGCCCGGTGTCGACCCAGCCGTACGCCTGCGCGGGGAAGTCGTAGGTCCGTTCGGCCTCCTCGCTGATGATCGCGTAGTCGTCGTTGTTCAACGCGACCACGGTGACGTCGACGTCCTCGGACGCCAGCGTGTGAAGCTCGTGAACACACATCATGAGCCCGCCGTCGCCGGTCAACGCGACCACGTCGTCGTCGGGGTTCGCGAGCTTCGCGCCGATCGCCGACGGAAGCCCCGTTCCCATCGTCGCCCACGACCCGGGATTGACGTACGATTCCGGGCCGGCCGCCGGGAAAGAGACGAGCGTCCACAGCCGGAATCCGCCCGCGTCGGCGGCCACGACCGTTTCTTCGGGCAGCACGTCGTGGACCGCCCGAAGCACCTCGACGGAGCTAAGCGGGGTGTCCGGGTCGCGTGCGGCCGCGATCGCGTCGAACCGCTCGCGGTCGGCCTCGCGGACCGAGGCCGCGCGAGCAGCGCCGGGGCCGTCGTCGGGGCCGTCAGCTCCGGATCCGCGGGTGTCGTCATCGAGCCGGTCGGCGAGGGCGCCGAGGAACCGGTCCGCGTCGGCGACGACGCCGAGGTCCGCCTCGTAACCGAACCCGATGTCGTCGCCGTCGAGCGTGACGTGGACGAGCGTCTCGGGCATCGACACCGACCACTTGGCGGTCGAGACGGCGTCGAGGTCCGAGCCGACGACCAGTCCGGCGTCCGCCTCGGCGAGCAGCTCGCGGAGCTCCGTGCTCGCGCCGCCACAGAGCACCCCCGACGAGAGCGGATGCGTCTCCGGGAGGACGCCCTTCCCCTTGTAGGTCGTGACGACCGGCGCGTCGAGCGCCTCCGCGACCGCTCGTAGGTGATCGGTCGCCCCGGCGCGGCGAACGCCCCCGCCCGCGATCACGACCGGCGCGTCGGCGTCGCGGAGGCGATCCGCGGCCGCCTCGACCGACGACGCGGACGGCTCCGGCGGTTCCGCGGGGTCGTCCTCCGGCGGCGTCGCCTGCGGCGTCCGGCTCGCGAGGACGTCCTTGGGGATCCCGACCCGGACCGGCCCCTGCGGGGCCTCGCGGGCGACGCGGATCGCGTCGGCGACGGCCGCGACCGCGCCCGCCGGCGACTCGACGAGGACGTTCTCCTTCACCACCGTGTCGTACGTCTCCGGGGGCGTCTCGTGGATCCCGTCGCCGCCGCGCACGTCGCGTTCGGTCTCGACCGCGAGGTGGAGCAGCGGGACGTTGTCGTTGAGCGCGTTCTTCAGCCCGTTCATCGCGTTCATGTCGCCCGGGCCGGGGACGACCACGGTCGCGGCCATCGTCCCGGGCTCGCTCGTCTCCGCGTACCCCCACGCCTGGTGGGTGACCGCGGTCTCGTGTCGCGCCACGACGAACCGCGCGTCCCGGTCGGCGAACGCCCGGTTGAGCGGGAGCGTCTGCTTGCCGGGGATGCCGAAGGCCGTGTCGATCCCGCGGTCGAGCAGGCAGTCCACGACCGCCTCGCCCACCGTCCTCGTCGAACCATCTGTCGAGTCCATACGACGACGTCGACCGACCGGGAATTGAAAGCTTCGCTGTGGGGCGCGTTACGTCATCCCGATCGAGTGGCGCGTCACTCCGCCGTCTCGGTGCGTCATTCCGCCACGTTCGTCTCGCGCACCCGGACGCCCTTGCGCGCGAGGTGGCGCATCTGCCGCTGGGCGAACTCCTCCTCGCTCGTCCCGCGGGTCGCGAGCACGTACACGAGCGCCGATCCCGCCGGACGCATCGTCCGGCCGGCGCGCTGGGAGCCCTGGCGACGGCTCCCGCCGAGGCCGCTCGCGACGATCGCGAGCTCCGCGTTCGGCAGGTCTATCCCCTCGTCGCCGACCCGCGAGACGACGAGCGTGTCGAGGTCGCCGTCCTCATCGCGGAACCGCCGGAACAGCTCCGCGCGCTCGCGGTGTGGCGTCTCCCCGCTGATGAAGGGGACCTCGATCGCGTCGGCGATCGCCTCGCCGTGGTCGAGGTACTCGATGAACACGAGCGCCTTCTTCCCGCGGTGGGCCGCGAGCAGGTAGCGGACCTCATCGACCTTGGCCGGGTTCTCGGCGGCGAGCCGGCGGCGCTCCCGGCCGTCGGCGCTGGCGTACTCGTTTCGCGCCAGCTCCTCGCGCCACGGGACGTACCGGATCTCGACTTCCGGCTCCTGGACGAACCCGGCCTCGAAGAGCGCGTCCCAGTCGGCTCCGATCGGCTGGCCGATCAGGGTGTAGATCTCCTCCTCGCTTCCCGTCTCGCGGACCGGCGTCGCCGAGAGCCCGAGCCGGTGTTTGCTCTGGAGCTCGGCGGTGCGGGAGTACACCGGAGCGCTGACGTGGTGCGCCTCGTCGAAACAGATCAGCCCCCACTCGCGGGAGTCGAACAGGCTTCGGTGCCGGTCCATCCCCGCGATCTGGTAGGTCGCGATCGTGACCGGCCGGATCTCCTTTTCCCCGCCGTGGTACAGCCCCACGTCGGCGGGGTCGACCGTGGAGTGGGCGAGGAGTTCATCGCGCCACTGGCCCGCGAGTTCGCGCGAGGGGACTAAGATCAGCGTCTCGCCGCCGACGGCCGCCATCGTCGCGATGGCGGCGACGGTCTTGCCCGATCCCGGCGGCCCGACGTACACCCCCGAGCGGGACTCGAGGAAGGTCTCGACCCACGTCTCCTGGTAGTCCCGGAGCTCCGTCGTGAGCTCGATGTCCACGGGGTCGCCCGTCTCGAGGTCCCGGTCGTCCTCGACGGGGTAGCCCGCGTCGTACAGCGCGCGTTTGACGCTCGCGACGGCGTCCTCGTTCACCCACGCCTCCGTCTCGGAGATCGGCGCGCGGAGTTGGCCGTCCTCGAGGTGGCTCTCGGCGACGTTGCCCATCAGGCTCTCGTTCGCGGCCGCGAGGACGACGTAGCCGTCCTCGTGGGTGTACAGCCGGAAGCGGTGCGCGCGCCGCCACTGGTCGCGGATCCACTCCTCGAGGTGCTCGGCGCGTCGGGGGAGGACGGACCGCAGGCTCGCTATCAGCCCGTCGGCGTCCTCGAAGGGCGCGGCCCACACGTCCTCCTGGCGGATCCGGTAGAGGTAGCCCCGCGTGCCGGGGTCGGTTCCCGTGGTGTCGACGAGGTACGCGAACTGCGAGAGCCGCGCACGGGTGAACTGCGTCGGTCGGTCGACGACGATCTCCCGGCGACTCGGGAAGACGACCACGCGCTCGCGGGACGCCAACGCGCCCCAGTCGCTCGGGTAGAAGACGACGGGGTCGCTCTCGACGTCGAGCCGGTCCACGTCACCGCGCTCGACGAGGTCGGCGAGCGCGTCGCGGGCGGCGGCCTGCGTCGTCCCCAGCCGACGGGCCACCTCGCTGGCGGTCGCGACGGGACGCTTCTCGGCCTCGAGCGCCTCGTGAAACCGGGCGAGCGGGAGGTCCGTCACGGCGTCGGCCTCCTCGTCGCCGGCGGCGGGGTCGCCGGTGTCGTCGGTCATCGTGGTCGGTTCGGCCGCGACGCGGAAATGGGTAGCGTCCGCGATCGATCGAAGCGAAGACCGGTCACGGACCGCCCTCGACGTCTCGGAGTCACGGACCGCCATCCCGGTCCGCCGATCCGCTTTGGATCGCTCGATACAACGGTCCCGCGAGCAGGAGCGTGCCCGCGAGGCCGAACGCGATGAGCAGGCCGGGGTCGGCGACCCCCGGGCCCTCGCTCGCGAGTCGGTCAGCGGAGACGCCGACCGCGACGCCGGCGACCACCCACGGAAACTCGCCGATCGCGGTCCCGGCGAGGAACGCCCGAGGACCGACGTTCGACACGCCGGCGGCCACCGAAACCGCGTCGGCGGGCACGGGCAGGAACCGGGTCCCGGCGACCGCCCGGAGGGCGCCCGCGTCGTCGACGAGCCGTCCGCCGGCCGACGAGACGCGCTCGACGGCTCGGGAACCGTTCACGAGACGGACGCGGCCGGCCCGAGCGAGCCAGTAGGGCGGGACCGCCGTCGCCGTGAGCAGAACCGCGCCGACCGGGACGCCGGCCCAGCCGTACCCGAACCCGGCGACGACCGCGATCAGGGTCGTGGGCCACGCGAGAAACGGTCGGACCGCCGCCAGCGCGACGAGCGCGACCCCGAACCGGAGCGGGTCGGCCGCGAGCCACCCGAGGGTCGCGAGCGCCGCCGCCGGCGACGCGGTCCACGCGAGGACGACCGCGACCGCGACGACGGCGCCGCCGAGGACGTTCCGACGGTTCACGGCAGGGAGACGGGTGGCGGTGGTAAACGCCTTGTGGGACCGAACGCCGGATGCGGTCACGCGACCGTCCCGGCCGCGCCGTCACCCCTCGAAGTCGGCCTCGTCGACGAAGGCCTCGCGGAACTCCGCGGAGAGGTTCCGCCGCTGCCACGCCCGGACCTCCGTCTCGTCGAGCCGGCTCGCCCACAGCGTGAGCAGGCTCGCACAGAGCGCGATCCCCGGAACGACGAGGGCGGCCGCGTCGGCGAGGAGGTCGGGGCGGAAGAGGAAGAACCCGAGCCGCTCGCGAAGCGCCCCCCACGCCGGTCCGAAGGCGATCCAACGGGCCGCGAACGGGACGGCCGCCACCGTCGCGATCGGGTACGCGAGCACGTCCGTCACCGGGCCGCCCTTCCCGCGCACGAACGCGACGGCGTAGACGGCCCAGCAGGCCATCGACGCGAAGACGGACGCGACCCGCCGAGGGGCCGCCGGCCCGCCGTGGTCGAGCGCGCCGAACCCGAAGAACAGCGCGGCGGAACCGACGTAGCCGACGAGACACGCGAGCACCCCGAACGCGAGGACGAGCGCGTGATCGCGAGGGGACTGATCGACGAACGGTTCGAGCCCGAGCGGGAGGTTCATCGATCGCGGGTCGGGTCGGTAACGGGTTGAACGTTGCGCGTCAGCCGTCACCCCGCTCAGGACAGCTTCTTCAGCGCCTCGAAGAAGTCGGACTCCGGGCCCGCGATCCGCATCGGCGGCGTGGTCCGCTCGACGGTCACCTCGATCGGCCCGGGAAACTCCCGGGCGTTCCGCCCGTCGCTGACGACGACCGCGCCGTCGGGGTCCGACACCGAGACCGCGACCGTCGCGTCGACGTCGACCACGAGCGGCGGCATTCCCTCCTCGGGAGCCATCTCGTTGACGATCAGGCCGTCCACGTCGGGGTGGACGAGCGGCCCCCGCTCGGAGAGGTTGTACGCGGTGGAGCCGGTGGGCGTCGCCACGAGGACGCCGTCGGCGTGGCCGCTCGCGTACCGCGAGCCGTCGACGCGAAGCTCGTAGTCGACGCCGCCGTCGGGACCGCGTCGAGCGCCCTGGACGACCACCTCGTTGGCCGCGGGGACGGACTCCCAGCCGTCGGCTCGAGCGGCGAGTCTCGGGACTTCGCGGACGGCCATCGCGCCGTCGCGGAACCCCTCGACCGCCGTGAGAACCGCCTCCTCGGCGGCCCCGGGCGGGACGGCGTTGAGGAACCCGACCTCCCCGAGGTTGACCCCGAGGATCGGCGCGTCGCCGGCGTTGCGCGCGACGAACAGGAACGTCCCGTCCCCGCCGACCGCGACCGCCAGATCGCAGTCCGCGAGCGCGTCGACGGGCCGTCCCTCGACGTCGAGGTCGATCGCGGTCTCCTCGTCGATCCAGACCGTCGCCCCGGCGTCCCGAACGGCGTCGCGTATCCCGGCGGCGACCGACGCGGCCTCCGGGTTTCCCTTCCGCGCCACGATCCCGACTTCCATGTCCGCGGGTTTCGCCCCGCCGAGTAAAAGCGTGTGGACCTCGTCGCGGCCGCCGGAAAGTTTCAAGCCGGCGGCCCTCCTTCCCCGGTACATGGCGATCCCGAACGGACGCCCCGAACCATGAGCGAGGAGGATGACTGGTTCGAGCGAGCGCTACGGGAGCTCGACGAGGGATCCGAGGAGAGCGACGCCGCCGAGTCGGACGAAACCGACGAACCCGGGGCCGCCGACGAGTCCGATTCCGACGACGGGGACGAGAGCGACGACGAGCGCGACCGCGACGACGGAGGAGAGATCGAGTCCGACGGGTCCGAGCCGACCGTCGACGGCGAGACGCGCGGAGACGACGAAGCCGACCGCGGAGACGACGAAGCCGACCGCGGAGACGACGAAGCCGACCGCGGAAGCGAAGGCGGCGTCGATCCGGGACCTCCGGAGAGCGTCGAGGGGAGCGATGAGGCCGCCGGACGAAAGGAGAGCGCCGACCCGTTCGGCGGCTATCGAAGCGAACGCGACGACGACGGACCTGCCGGGAACGACGGAGACGACGACGCCTTCGGCGGTGGCGGCGGTGGTGGCGGTGGAGGGTCCTTCGGCGACGACGACCCGTTCGGCGGAGGCGGTGGCGGCGGTGGCGGGGGATCCTTTGGCGAGGATGACCCGTTCGGCGGCGGTGGAGGGTCCTTCGGCGAGGATGACCCGTTCGGCGGAGGCGGTGGCGGTGGTGGCTCCTTCGGCGAGGGGGGCCCCTTCGGCGGAGGCGGCGACGGCGACGCCGCGGACGGGCCGACCGGGTTCGACGAGACGGCCGCCGAGGAGTTCGACTCCGACATCGATCGGACGGACATCGGGATCGCTGGGCTCGACGAGATGATCCTCGGAGGCGTGCCGAGTCGGTCGCTCCTGACGGTCATCGGCGGACCGGGGACCGGCAAGACCACGTTCTCCTTACAGTTCCTCAACGAGGCGCTCGAGTCGGACGAGCGGGGAGTGTACATCACGCTCGAGCAGAGCCGGGAGTCGATCCTCTCGACCGCCGAGGAGAAGGGCTGGCCGTTCCACGAGTACGCCGAGGAGGGACGGCTGGCCGTCGTCTCGCTCGATCCCATCGAGATGGCGAACTCGCTGGCGTCGATCCGCAACGACCTCACTCGACTCATCGCGGACTTCGGCGCGGACCGGCTCGTGCTCGACTCCGTCTCGCTGCTCGAGATGATGTACGACCATCCCGCCAAGCGGCGCTCCGAGGTGTTCGGGTTCACCCGCCTGCTGAAGGAGGCCGGCGTGACGACGCTTCTCACCTCGGAGGCGAGCGACGAGACGCCGTACGCCTCGCGGTACGGGCTCGTCGAGTACCTGACCGACGGGGTGTTCGTCCTCCAGTACGTTCGCGGATCGGACTTCCGGGAGACGCGTCTCGCCGTCGAGATCCAGAAGATCCGCGACGCGAACCACTCCCGGGAGACGAAGCCATACGAGATCACGAACGCCGGGATCTCCGTCTACCGACAGGCGAACATCTTCTGAGGCGAACACACCGGACGGTGTATACCCACGGCTCGCAGTATTGCTCGCCGCAAGTATGCACCGTCCGGGAATTGAACCCGGGCTATTAGCTTGGGAAGCTAATGTCCTACCACTGGACCAACGGTGCTCGTGAGCAACTACCTGACCTTCCCACTTGAACGTAGCGTTTCACGGGCCGTCGGTCGAGCGTTCTCGACCGCCCGCCACCGGTTCCCACAGGATTAACCCCGACGCCGGGAACGGGCCCGCATGAACGACGCAGACGGAGCGGACCCGGACGCGATCGAGCGAGTGAGAGAGAGGTACGCCGACCTCGCGCCCGCGCTCGCACGAACGTGGGCGGCCGAGGAGCCGTGGCGATTCGTCACCGATCTCACCGCGATCGGGAGTCGGATGGCCGGCAGCGACGGGGAGCGACGGGCGGCCGAACTCGTCGCCGACGCGTTCGACCGCGCCGGGCTCCGCGAGGTCCGGACGGACCCTTTCGAGCTGACCGCGTGGGAGCGCGGCGGGGCCGACCTCCGGGTCGGCGTCCCCGGCCGGGACGGCACCGAGCGGACCCGCGAGTTCGAGGCGCTAGCGCTGCCGTACTCGCCGTCGGAGACGGTCGAGGGCGAGCTGGTCGACGTGGGGTACGGGACGCCGGAGGAGATCAACGACGCGGACGTGGCGGGACGGGTCGCGGTCGCCTCGACGACGACCCCGTCGGACTCGCGGTTCGTCCACCGAATGGAGACGTTCGGTCACGCGGTCGAGGCCGGCGCGGCCGGGTTCGTCTTCGTCAACCACCTCGAGGGCCAACTCCCCCCGACGGGCTCGCTCACGTTCGGCGAGCCGGCGGCGGCCCCCGCGGCGGGCGTCTCGGCGGAGACCGGCGACTGGCTCCGCGAGTACGCCGCGAACGCGGACGGACCGGTCGCGAGCGTCGAACTCGCCGTCGAGGCGTCGTTCCGCTCCGCGGAGTCGCGAAACGTGATCGGGCGGGTCGGGCCGGACACGGACGAGCGGCTCCTCCTCTTAGCCCACTACGACGGCCACGACATCGCGGAGGCGGCGCTCGACAACGGCTGCGGGATCGCCACGGTCGTGACCGCCGCGGGGATCCTCTCGGAGGCGGAGCTTCCGGTCGGCGTCGACGTCGTCGCGGTCGCCTGTGAGGAGGTCGGACTGCTCGGTGCCGAGCGGCTGGCGGAGACGATCGACCTCGACGCCGTCCGCGGCGTGATCAACGTCGACGGCGCGGGGCGGTTCCGCGACCTCAAGGCGCTGACGCACACCTCCGAGACGGCCCGATCGGTCGCGTCGGCGGTGTCGGCGGCGACCCGCCAGCCGATCGAGATCGACCCCGACCCGCACCCGTTCTCCGACCAGTGGCCGTTCGTCCGTCGGGGGATCCCCGCGCTCCAACTCCACAGCGACTCCGGCGAGCGCGGGCGCGGGTGGGGCCACACCCACGCGGACACGCGCGACAAGGTGGACGACCGGAACGTGCGCGAACACGCGATGCTGACGGCACTGCTCGTCGCCGAGTTCGCGGCGGGAGAGCGCGATCCAGAGCGGATCGACCCGGACGCGCTCGCCGACGCGTTCCGGGAGACGGACTTCGAGACGGGAATGCGTGCGGCCGACCTGTGGCCGACGGAGTGGGAGTAGCGAAACGGGTCGGGGGACGCGGGTCGTGGTGCGACGAAGCGCGTCACGCCGATCGCCGATCGGTCGGCATCGGCGGCGTGTGCCGCTTGTGTTCGGTCGTCCGATGGCGCTCGAGGAGATCGTCGACGACCTCCCGGTCGAGACCGAGCCGCGAGGCGATCGCGTCGGTCGCGATCCCCTCGTCGATCGCGAGCCGGAGCACGGGGTCGACGACGTCGTAGTCGGCTCCGAGGTCGTCTGCGTCGCGCTGTCCGGCGAGCGCTCCGGCGGTCGGCGGCTTCTCGAGGACGAACCTCGGAACGTCGAGTTCCGCGGCGAGCGCCCGGACCTCGGTCTTGTAGAGGTGTCCGATGGGGAGCAGGTCGACCGCTCCGTCGCCGTGTTTCGTCACGTAGCCGAGCAGTCGCTCGCTCCGGTTGGTCGTCCCACAGACGAGTCGGTCGGTCGCGTTGGCGGCGAGGTACGCCAGCGTCATGCGCAGGCGTGCGGTCGCGTTCCCCACGAGCGTGGGCTCGTCGTGGAGGCCGAAGCGGTCGGGCGCGACGCTCCCGAACTGGGCGAGGAGCGGCTGGAGGTGGACCGTGTCGTGTTCGATCCCCAGCGCCTCGGCGAGCCCTTCGGCGTCCCGCGCGTGGTGGGCACCGACCTTGTTACACGGGAGGATCAGTCCGTAGACGCGGTCGGAACCGAGCGCCTCGACCGCTATCGCGGCCGTGACCGTCGAGTCGAGCCCGCCGCTCAGGTTGACCACGACTCCGTCGGCCCCCGCCGACGAGACCGTCTCGCGGACGAACGAGACGGCTCGTTCCAGCTCCGCTCCCGGATCGATGGCATCGACATCGACGTCGTCGGCACCGACGTCATCGGGGTCGGCGATATCGGCGGATCCAGTGGTGCCGGCGTGGTCCGTCGGTGCGTCCCCGTTCCCGGGAGCCGAGTCCGGATCGCGATCGGACTCGACGCGGGTGGACGTGTACGGCCCGCCGCCGTCGTTCGCCGCCCCCGTCCCCGGGTCGGTACGCGTGGAGGTGTCCATGGCGGTTCGCCGTCCCGAACGGAGACGTAAATACGCTCCGTGGGTATCGTTTAAGGTCGTTTCTCCACGGAGCGTGGAAATCCGATCCCCAAACACCCCCGCGATCGGTCGGTCGATCACGCGTCGGGGCGTTCCCGGCGGATGTCGATGGAAATCACCCGACTGAGCGGGGAAAACCACACGTTCGTTCCTTCCGATCACACACGCTGATCGTAAAGAATAATCTCGCATCAGAAAGAGATACAAGTATATTAGGTATTTATAACCGAACGTTTATACAAGAATATCGGTTCCAAGCACATATGTCCGCAATACAGCTGAGCTCGAGTCAGAAACGGATCCTCACGTCGCTCGTGAACCTCGTCGACGACGAGGACGGCGTCGTCTGTGGGCGGAAGATCGCCGAGGACATCGACCGGAACCCCGGAACCGTTCGCAACCGGATGCGGAGCCTCCGCTCGCTCCAGTTGGTCGAGGGCGTCCCCGGCCCGGACGGGGGGTACACGCCGACTCGCGACGCCTACGAGACCCTCGATCTGGACCGGATGGAGGACGCCGAGCCGGTCCCCGTCGTCCACGACGGGTCGCCGGTCGACGGCGTCACCGTCCGCGAGATCGAACTCTCGAGCGTCAACAATCCGGAGCTGTGCCGCGCGGAGGTCGTGTTGTGCGGATCGGCTCGTCCCCTCGAGCGGGGCGATCGCGTGACCGTCGGGCCGACGCCGGCCTCGGGGCTCCGCGTGTCCGGCGTCGTCGACGCCGCCGACGTCGACGGAGACACGCTCATGGTTCGCGTCGAATCGATGGAGACGGTCGCCGACCCGACGGAGGCGACCGTCGGCTCGATGGGGGGACGGTCCGCGAGCGACTAGTCCTCGAACGCCTCGTCGTCGGTTCCCCCGATCCGGTTCCGGATCGCGCCGGTCGCCGCGGCGACGCGGCGGGCGTCTCGGTGGCGCTCGCCGAACGCGACGACCGCGCTCGTCGCGGCCTCCTCGTCGGTTTCGAAGCCGACGCCGTCGTACTCGACGTCCCACAACACGAGCGGCTCCGCCGGCGCGGGACCGACGCCGCACTCGCCGGGAACCGGATCGTCGGCGAGCAGCCGGTCGACGAGGTCCGGACTCGCGGTCCCCCGGCCGACGGCCTCAACCGTCCCGACGAGCCGGCGGACGAGCGCCCGGGGGAACCCGCCGGCGGTCGCCTCGATGACGAGGAAGTCGCCCTCGCGGATCGCGCTCGCACGGAGCTCTCGAACCGTTCCCGCGTCGTCGCTGGTGAGGTTGTGGAAGTCGTGCTCGCCCGAGAGCCGCGCGAGCGTCTCGTGAACCGCGTCGTCGTCCGTCGCGCGTTCGGCCTCGAACCCGCCCGATCCAGTCGGCGGCGCGTACAGGAAGTACCGATACGTCCGGCGGACCGCGTCGTGGGTGGCGTGAAAGTCGGGATCGACGTCGGCGGCCGCCCACACCCGGATCGATCCGGGGAGCCGTCCGTTGAACGCCCGCGGAGTGAGCCACTCGGGAGCCTCGAACGCGACGGTCTGTGCCACCGCGGAGACGCCGGCGTCCGTCCGGCCGGCCGCGGCGTACCCCGGCGGCGTCGCGTGGGTCGGACCGTCGCCGCGCGCGACGAGTCCGTGTCTCGAGAGCGCGGCGAGCAGCGTCCCCTCGACCGTTTCGGCGTGCGGCTGGCGCTGAAACCCGGCATACCCGCGGCCGTCGTACGCGACGCGGAACGCCCGGATCACGCCTCGCCGTCGGCCATCGGGACCGTGACGACCGGCACCGGCGACGTGCGTACGACCTTCTCCGTGACGCTCCCGAGGAGGACGCGCTGGAGCCCCGTCCGCGTGTGGGTCGGCATCACCAGGATGTCGGCGCCGGTGTCCTCGATGGCGTTCTCGATCACTCGGAGGGGGTCGCCGTGGATCACGCTCCCGACGGCGTGGATCCCGGCGGCCGTCAGCTCCTCGGTCACCGTCTCGACGCGCCGCTCGGCGCCGGCCTCGACGCGCTCGGCGAACGCACCGGCACGCGGGCCGGCGAGCGTGTGTTCGAGCGTGTCGACCGCGCTCACGACGTGGACCGTCGCGCCGTAGCGCTCGGCGAGGCTCCGGGCGTGCGGGACCGCGTCGTTCGCGGCGCTCCCCGGCGCGACCGGCAGGAGGATGTCGTCGTACATGATCGGAGATGGACTCGCCGGGCGCAAAACGCTACCGGCGGATGGGTAGCGTTTTCCGGCGGGCGGCCCTCTCGCGAGGCATGGCACGAGACGTCCACGATCCGGACAACCCGCAGGTGACGCTTCACACCAACCACGGCGACGTCGTCGTCGAGCTGTTCGCCGACCGCGCGCCGCGGACGGTCGAGAACTTCCTCGGACTGGCCCGTCACGACCCCGCCGCGGACGCCGACCCCGCCCGCGACACCAACACGTGGAAGGACCCCGAGAGCGGCGAGGTCCGCGGCGACTCCCTGTACGAGGGCAACGTCTTCCACCGCGTCATCGACGACTTCATGATCCAGGGCGGCGACCCGCTCGAATCCGGTCGCGGCGGCCCCGGCTACCAGTTCGACGACGAGTTCCACGACGAGTTGACCCACGACGGCCCCGGAATCCTCTCGATGGCCAACTCCGGGCCGAACACCAACGGCTCGCAGTTCTTCATCACGCTCGACGCCACCCCGCACCTCGACGGCAAACACGCCGTCTTCGGCCAGGTGATCGACGGAATGGACGTCGTCGAGGAGATCGGCTCGGTTCCCACCGGCCGCAACGACGATCCGCGCGACACGGTCTCGATCGACCGCGTCACGGTCGAGGAGTAACGACCGCGAAACGCCGTCGACATCGTCAGTCGATATCTCGTTCCGACTTGGTCGCGGTCATACAGATGAAGTAACGACCAATTGCGGTGGCGTCGCCGGCGGCTCTGCCGCCGGCTTCAAGCGAGAGCTTCGCTCTCGCCCTGCGCCTCCGAGCGCCCGACAGGGCGCGAGGAGCCCGCGAGGGACGCCGCGAACGCTTGAAAAGCGCGAGCGGCAGCGAGGGCGACGGCGGCCGAAGTACGCACCGCAGCGAGTGAGCGAAGCGAACGAGCGAGGAGCACAACGAGGCCTCCGAGTCCTCGCGACTGGGGCTTTGAAAACGGTCACCGCGCCAGCAACGATCCTCTTCTCCTCACCTCGATCATCAATGAAACAACCGTACTAGTAGCACTCTTCATCGGCCAGTCGTTTCGAACGAAAACGTGCCGGAAAATATGATCGTAACGGAGCCGACCACGGCGCCGTGGTCGCGCCCCTCGCTCACTCCGAGACGGTCGTCTTCACGATGCTCACCGGCGCGGACGACTGCCGGGAGACGCGTTCCGTGACCGAGCCGAGCATCCGCCGGTACTCGCCCGATCGCGTCTTCGAGCCCATCACGGTGAGGTCGATGTCCTCCCGGTCGATGTACCGGAGGATCGATTCGTCCGGCTTCCCGTACACGAGTTCGGTCACGACCTCGACGCCCGCGCTCTCCGCGCGCTCGGCGACCGCCTCAAGCGCCTCGCGGCCGTTCTCCTCGAGCGTCTCCTCGGCTCCCTCCGATCCGTCCACGAACTCGTCGCCCGAGTAGGCGTTGACGACGTCGCTGTCGACGACGTAGAGCACGTGGAGGGTCGCGTCGTATCGATCGGCCGCGTCGATGGCGTGGTCGGTCGCGCGGTCGACGCCCTCCGTGCCGTCCGTCGGGAACAGTATCCGGTCGTACATACGCGAGGGTTCGTCCGACGACCGAATAAAACGTGTGCCCGGTTCCCGGATCGGGAGACCGTCGGCCGGAGATCCGATCGAGTCCGCCCCAAACGGTTAATCCCTCCCGCGCGGGAGGAGGTTCCATGAGCGAAGCCGCGGACCGGGTCTTCCTGAACGGGGAGGTCCACACGCTAGCCGAGCCCGACGAGACCCACGAGGCCGTCGCCGTCCGAGACGAGGAGGTCGTGCGGCTCGGCCGGACGTACGACGTCGAGTTCCTCGCCGGCGTCGACACCGACGTCGTCGACCTCGGGGGGCGGGTCCTCCTGCCGGGCTTCATCGACGCGCACACGCACCTGACGACCGTCGGGCGGTCGCTCGTCAACGCTGACCTCTCCGCTGCCGATTCGCCGAAGGAGGCGGTCGGACTGTTGACGGAACGGGCCGAGGAGGTCGAGAGAGCGGACGGAGACGCGGACGAAGTCGACGCTGCCGCCGCCACCGCCGACGCCGACCCCACCTCCGAGTGGGTGATCGGCTACGGCTACGACGAGTCGACGTGGACGGAGGACCGGTACCTGACGCGGGGCGACCTCGACCGCGTCTCGACCGACCGCCCGGTGGTCGCCTTCCGCGAGGACCTCCACGTCGCCGCGGTCAACGCGGTCGTCCTCGATCGGTTCGCCGACGCGCTCGAGGCGGCTCCCGACCGGACGGTCCCGACCGACGACGCGGGCGATCCGACCGGCGTCCTGCTCGAGGCCGCGATCGACCCGATCCGCGAGGCGGTCGAGCCGGGAGTGGCGGGGACCCGTGCGGCCGTCGAGGCGGGCCTCGAGCTGTGTGCCGAGCGGGGGATCACGGGCTTTCACGACATGGTCCGGGACTCACACGCCCCGCGGGTCTACCGCGACCTCGACGCGGCCGGCGAGCTGACCGCGCGCGTCCGGATCAACTACTGGACCGACCATTTGGACGCGCTTCGGGAGGTCGGGCTGGCGACGAACGCCGGCTCCGCGTTCGTCGAGACGGGCGCGATCAAGTCGTTCACCGACGGGAGCTTCGGCGGGCGGACCGCCAAACTCTCCGAGCCGTACGCCGACGATCCCGACGAGACCGGACAGTGGGTGATCGACCCGGACGAGCTACGCGAGTGGGTGCGCGAGGCCACCGAAGCGGGATTCCAGTTCACGGCACACGCCATCGGCGACGAGGCGATCCGGGCGACTCTCGACGCCTACGAGGGGGTAGCAGCGGGCGATCCGGGCGCGGACCGCCACCGGATCGAACACGTCGAACTCGCCGACGACGAGGCGATCGAGCGGCTCGCCGACACCGGCGTCGTCGCGAGCGTCCAGCCGAACTTCCTGAAGTGGGCGGGGGCGGACGGGCTCTACGAGGCGCGTCTCGGCGAGGAGCGCACCGCCGAGACCAACCGCTACCGGGAGATGCTCGATTCGGGCGTTCGGCTCGCGTTCGGCTCCGACGGGATGCCGATGGGGCCGCTCCTCGGCGTCCACCACGCCGTCAACGCCCCCGCGGAGGGCCAGCGGCTCTCCGTGACCGAGGCGCTTCGCGCGTACACCCGTGGAGCGGCGTACGCCGGCTTCGACGAGGACCGGCTGGGAACCGTCGAACGCGGCAAGCGCGCCGACTTCGTCGTTCTGGAGGAGTCGCCGTGGGAGAACCCGGAATCGATCCGCGACGTCGACGTGGCGATGACGGTCGTCGACGGCGAGGTCGTTCACGACGCGCGCTGAAAGCGGACAGAAAACGGTTACGCGACCGACTCGAGGAAGTTCCGGATCACGTCGTGGCCGACCGCGGTGAGGACGCTCTCGGGGTGGAACTGGACCGCCTCGATCGGGTGCTCGCGGTGCCGGATCCCCATCACGATCGGCTCGCCGTCGTGGTCGGTCGTCGCGGTGACCGCGAAGGAGTCGGGCACCTCGGTGGCGACGAGCGAGTGATACCGCCCCGCCCGAAAGCCCTGCTCGAGCCCGGCGAACACGCCCTCGCCGTCGTGGTCGACCGGGAACGCCTTGCCGTGGACCGGCTCCGGCGCGTGTCCGATCGCGCCCCCGTACTCGTGGACGGCCGCCTCCAGCCCGAGACACACCCCGAGGGTGGGAACGTCGGGGGACAGCTCCCGGAGCACCGACGCGGAGACGCCCACGTCCCGCTCGTTCCTCGGGTGCCCCGGCCCGGGGCTTATCAGCACGGCGTCGGGCTCCTCGGCCTCGACCGCCGACAGCGACGCAGTGTTCTTCAACACGGCGATGTCGACGCCGTCGGTCTCACCCTCATTGCCCTCGTCCTCGCCGCCACCGCCGTCACCGATCGACAGCTCCGAGACGTACTCGACGAGGTTGTAGGTGAACGAGTCGAAGTTGTCGACGACGACGACCTTCATCTCCCGATCCCCTCGAGTGCGGGTTCGTCCTCGCGGACCCGGTCGATCGCGGCGAGGACGCCCTCCATCTTGCGCTCGGTCTCCTCGTACTCCGCGGTCGGGTCGGAGTCAGCGACGAGGCCCGCGCCGGCGCGGACCGTGATCTCGTCGATGCCGCCGTCCTCGGCGTCGCCCTCGCCGTCGGTGTCGCCCTCGCCGTCGACTCCGCCGACCCCCTCGCGCAGCGTCGCCGTCCGGATCACGATCGCGAAGTCGGCGTCGCCGGTCCACGAGTAGTAGCCGACGCCGCCGCCGTACGCCTCCCGCGGGGTCGTCTCGAGGTCGTCGATGATCTCCATCGCGCGCACCTTCGGCGCGCCGGTGAGCGTCCCCGCAGGGAACGCCGCCCGCGTCGCGTCGAACGGGTCGCAGCCGGCCGCGAGCGTCCCCGTCACCGTCGACTCGATGTGCTGGACGTGGCTGTACTTCAACACGTTCATGAACTCCTCGACGCGGACGGACCCCGGCTCCGACACCCGGCGAACGTCGTTGCGTGCGAGGTCGACGAGCATCGTGTGTTCGGCGCGCTCCTTCCCGTCAGCGAGCATCTCGCCGGCCAGCCGACGGTCCTCGACCGGACTCGTTCCGCGGGGACAGGTACCGGCGATCGGGTTCGACACCACCCGGTCGTCCTTCACCGAGACGAGCGTCTCCGGGCTCGCGCCGACCACCGTTCGGTCGTCGTGACGGAGGACGTACATGTACGGCGAGGGGTTCACGTCCCGGAGCGCCGCGTACAGCCCGAGCGGGTCGACGTCGCCCCGGAGCCGTCGGCTCCGGGAGATCACGCCCTGATAGATGTCGCCGTCGAGCACGTGTCGCTTGGCGGTTCGAACCGCCTCCTCGTACTCCTCCTGCGGGTCCGCCTCCTCCTCCCGTACGCGGACGCCGCCGGGGTCCGGCGGGTCGGCGTCGGCGAGTTCGGCCGCGACGCGATCGGCCTCCTCGGCGAGCGCGTCGTAGACGTCTCCGGGGTCGTCGTCGACGTCGACGATCGGCGTGAACACCAACTCGACGGTCCCCTCCTTCTCGTCGAAGACGACCGTCCGGGTCGTGAGCAGGAACTCGGCGTCGGGGAACTCGGTCTCGGGCCGTTCGATCCCGACCTCCTCCAACCAGAGGTCGTAGACCGCCTCGTACGCGAGGAAGCCGACGAAGCCGCCCGAGAGGATCTGCCGGTCCGTCTCGGGGAAGCCACGACGGTTCACGTCGGGGAAGGCCGCACGGATCCGGTCGACGACGTCGCCGGCGTCGTCGGCGTCGTCGGCGTCGCCGGCAACGTCGTCGCCGTCGGCGTCGAGGCCGCCGACGAACTTCGCGGCGGACCCGAGCCGCGTCACGCGGGTCTCCTCCGGATGAACGGAGACGACCGCCTCCGGGTCGTAGCCGACGAACGAGTAGCGGGCGTGTCTGTCGGCCTTTCCGCCCGCGGTGAACGCGCCGTCGGGGTCGCTGGAGGCCACCTTCTCGCCGGACTCGAGGAGGAACCCGTAGGGTTCGTCGCCGACGAGCGTGGCGTACGCCGAAAGCGGGGTCGTCTCGGGGTCGAGCGACGCGGCCGCGCGGACGACGACCGGCCGCTCCGCGTCAGCGACCAGCTCGACGAACTCGGCCCTCGAGCGGTCGAGCGCGGTCGTCGGAACGTCGTTTCGGGTCATGCGATCTCCATCTCGCGGCCCGCGTTGGCGACGAAGCGGGCGACCGCGTTGTGGTCCTTCCGTCCCTCGATCCGTTCGACGCCGGAGGCGACGTCGACCGCGAAGGGGTCCGCGACCCGCACCGCCTCGGCGACGTTCTCCGCGGTGAGTCCCCCGGCCAGCACGACCGGGACGGTCAGTCGGTCCGCCAGTTCGCCGGTCGCGGCCCAGTCGTGGGTCTCGCCGGTGCCGCCGGCCCCGGACTCGCGCGTCGAGTCGACGACGAGCGCGTCGGCGACGCCGTCGAACTCCTCGGCTCGGGCCGGGTCCTCGGCGTCGACCGCGAGAAGCACCTTCCGTTCGGTCTCCGCGCGAATGAAGCGGAGCTCGTCGGGCGTCCACTCCCCGTGGAGCTGGAGGGCGTCGGGGCCGATGGTCCGGACGAGCTCGACGGCGCGCTCGGCCGAACTCGGCATCGTGACGAGCGTCGCCGTGACGAACGGCGGCACCTCGGCGAGCAGGTCGGCCGCGCGCGCCGGGTCGACCTCGCGGGGGGTGTCGACGGGCACCTCGCTTATCACGCCGACCGCGTCCGCGCCCGCCTCGACGGCCGCGCGGAGGTCCGCGCCGTCGGTGAACCCGCACACCTTCACCCGCGCCATCACTCGCCCTCCGACCCGGAGCCCGCCGTGGAGCCCGACCCCGCCGCCACGCGCGATCCGGCCGTCGCCGGCTCCTCGGTCGGCTCGTCACAGAGCGCCGCGAGCTTGTCGGCGGCCGCCCCGGAGTCGATCGCCTCCGCGGCGCGCTCGACGCCGTCCGACAGCGAGTCGGCCTCGCCGGCGAGGTAGACGGCCGCGCCCGCGTTCGCGAGGATCAGGTCGCGCTTCGCGCCCGTCACCGAGCCGTCGACGATCCCGCGGAGGTCCGCCGCGTTCTCCTCGGGCGTCCCGCCGGCGACCGCCTCGATCGGCGCTCGCTCCACGCCGAGGTCCTCCGGCGTGATCGTGAACTCGCGGACCGCCTCGCTGTCGACCTCGGCGGCGGTCGTCTCGTCGTGGATCCCGATCTCGTCCATCCCCGCGCCGTGGACGACGAGGGCGCGCTCGACGGGCATGTGCGCGAGCGCGCGGGCGATCGGCCCGACGAGGTCCGGGTCGTAGACGCCGAGCAACTGGGCGTCCGCCCCGGCGGGGTTCGTCAGCGGACCGAGAACGTTGAAGATCGTCCGCATCCCGAGCTCCTTGCGCGGGCCGATGACGGCCTTCATCGCGGGGTGGAAGACGGGCGCGAGCATGAACCCGATCCCGTCGGCCTCGATGGCGGACTCGACTGCGGCGGGCTCGGCCTCGACGTCCGCGCCGGCGACCTCGAGCACGTCCGCGCTGCCGGAGGAGGAGGAGACCGAGTAGTTGCCGTGTTTGGCGATGGGGACGCCCGCGCCCGCGGCGACGATCGCCGAGGTCGTCGAGACGTTGATCGTGTCGTAGTCGTCGCCGCCGGTCCCGCAGGTGTCGACCAGCGGCGCGCGGTCGGGCTCGATCGTCCGGGCCGCGTCGCGCATCCCCTGCGCGAAGCCCGCGATCTCCGCCTCGGTCTCGCCTTTCGCGCGCAACGCGGCGAGGAGCGCCCCGATCTGCGCCTCGGTCATCTCCTCGAAGACGAGCCGCGCGGCCTCTCGCGCCTCCTCGAGCGACAGGTCCTCCCCGTTCGTCACGCGTTCGACCGTGTGTTGAATGTCCATGATGATCACCGATGTATGAGTCCGTGTTGTGATGTACAAGTATGTACACTAAGTTAACGCTGTCGCCCCGGAGGTACGCGGCCGTTCTCGAGAACGTGGCGGGCGCTGTCGGGGCCTGGCGGATCGAAGGAAACCGAAACCGGAAGGACCGCCGAGCTACTCGAGCGGCTCCGCACCCGCCGCCTCGACGACGACGACGGGAACCGCCGCGTCGTCGACGACCGTGTCCGTCGTGGAGCCGAACACGAACCGGCCGACGGTCCCC
Organism: Halorubrum aquaticum; assembly: GCF_900113615.1. Taxonomy (GTDB): domain Archaea; phylum Halobacteriota; class Halobacteria; order Halobacteriales; family Haloferacaceae; genus Halorubrum; species Halorubrum aquaticum. Next base: position 59,390 of record NZ_FOPZ01000002.1, on the reverse strand, counting down.
GTGGTCGGCGCGCCGACGACGACGAGGTCGTAGTAGGGCGACTGCTCGGTTATCGCCCCGGCGGCCGACTCGCCCTCGAGGAGCCACCGATCGACGCGGTCGAACTCGCCCAGACGGTCGCACGCGGCGTCGAGCAGTCGGTCGCCGGTCGCCTCGTACGACCCGCTTCCGCCTTCCGCGTCGGATCCGGTCGTTTCGGGGGAGGTCGCCTCCCCGCCGTTCTCGTCGATCGCCGCGTCCGACGGCGTCACGTGGAACAGTTCGATCCACGCGTCGGTCGCCTCGGCGACGTGTCTCGCGACGTCGACGGTCGCTCCCGAGTGGGGGCCGCCCGCGACCGCGACGAGGATCGAGGAGGTCCGCTCCGGTCCCGCCGCGCGTTCGGCCCCGTTGAGCGTCGCTCGCGCGGCGGAGGCGACCGACGCGGCCGCCTCCTCGACGGCCGCCTCGAGCGACGGGCCGGTCCGGACGGATCGGCCCTCCGTCGGCCGGTCGGCCGGCGTCTCCCCGCCGCCCGCGTCGTCGGCGTCGCTCCCGTACATACCCTATGCGTCAGACGTGCGCATGATAAATCCCGTTGGTCCGACGCGTTTCGTCGGATGCTCGGGGTGGCTCTCGCGGACGGCTACTCCGGAAGACTACTCCCGGAAGAACGCCTCGTCCTCGAACGGCTCCGCTTCGCCCTCGACGGCGACCACGTCGAGCGCGGTGACCTCGGCGTCGACGCCGAGGAGGCCGGCGAGACTCGGCTCCGTCCGCCCCTCGTCGCCGGAGATCAGCTCCTTGATGTAGAGCCCGCCCGCGCCGTGTATCTCGACGGTGGCGTGCCGTGAGTCCTCGAACTCGGCGGTCGTCTCGTACACGTCGCGCTCGCGGGTCAGGCTCGCGCGCCGGTGGTCGACGCGGTTGGGTGTGTACTGCTCGACCGTCGCCCCCTCCAGTTCGTCGACCGCGGCCGCCAGATCGTCGGCGTCGACGTCCGCCCCGAAGGTCACCTCGGCGCGGTAGCGCTTCGAGGCGTCGTGCTCCTTGACCCGCTCGACCATGTCGTAGGTCGCGAGCCGGAGCCCCTCGACCTCGACCGCGCCGTCGGCGAAGGCGTTGATGTCGGCCTCGAGCCGGTCGGTGTCGACCCGGCGGCGGCGCGGCTCCGCGACCTCGATCACGAACGGCCGGCCGGTGCCGAGCATGAGCGCGTCCACGTCCTCGCGGCCCGCGCCGTGGAACGTCGCCTCGGTGCCGTCCATCACGTCCTCGACGATCGGCGCGGTGTACTCCTCGACGCTGTCGTCGTAGAGGTACCCCGACCCGCCGCAGTGGTCACACGGGTCCGCCCCCTGTCGTCCCGACCCCTTACACTCCCGGCAGGGCCACTCGGTCTGGGGGACGTCCCGCTCCAGCTTCCGGTAGCGCCCGTAGACGAACGCGGAGTTCACCTTCGCGTCGATAGCGTCCTCGGCGAGGTCGATCGTGAACTGGACGTCCGGGCGGTCGAAGGAGACCTCGGCCCCCGTGAGTCGGCCGAACCGCTTGCCGACCTCGCGGTTGAACTCGGATTTGAAGGGCTCGCCGGCGTCCGCCTCCAACCCGGCCTCCTCGCGTAGCAGCGCCTCGTTCTCCTCGATCAGCGGCGGCGGCCGCGTTCCGACGTTGTACGTGGAGAACTCGGTTCCCTCGACCGCCTCGGCGGCGCGCTCGGCCCACGCGTCGAACTCGTCACACCGGCCCTCACACACCCAGCAGTCCGCGGTCGCGACCGGCTCGTGGTCGTCGTCCTCGCGCAGCGCGAGCGAGACCCGCAGCGCCGACCCGCGCTCGGCGTTCGACAGCCCGAAGCTCCGGTCGGCGACGGGCCGACCGAGACAGGCGTCACACACCGGCCCCGTCGCGGTCGCGCGCGCGGCGACTTCCAGTACGTCCATACCGGAGGAAGCCGGCCGCGGGGTAACTGTCTTGCCCTTGGGCTCCGCTCTTACCCCCTCTCGAGCGATTCCGGCTCCGCCCGCTCCCGACCGACTTATGTCCGTCACGGCCGTCGCCTCGGGCGTGAGCGAGCCGGCGACGCGCGCTGAGAAGGTGGAGCTCGCCGTCGAGCTCCTCGCGCACCTCGAACGCGAGGAGCTCGCGCTCCCCGAGGCGATGGACCGGATCGAGACGGTGACGACGAACCCCGCTCTCACCCGCGAGATCCTCGACACGGCGGAGAAACGCGGCGTGATCGAGCGCGAGAACGCCCGTCTGCGGATCCGGCGAGGCGGAACCTACGTCGAGTACGACAGCCAGGTGGTCACCCGCGAGGGCGAGTTCGAGTGTAAACGCTGCGGCGCGGGTATCACGACCGGACACTTCGTCCGCTTCGAGGCCGGCGAACTCGGGCCGTTCGGCTCCTCGTGTATTCGGAAGGTCACCGGTCGGGACGCCGAGTGAGACGGGATGACGGGGAAGAGAGACGCCGACCGATCCGTTATCGTCCCTGCCGAAGCTCCTCGATGAGCCGCTCGATGAGCTCGGACTGTCGCTCGATCTTCGCCGACTGCGCCTCGACGGTCCGGCGGAGCGCCGCGACCTCGGCGGCGAGGTCGTCGTCCTCGACGCCGGCGCTCTCGAAGGGCGACCCCTCGAAGCCGTCCGGTCCCGCCGGATCTCCCGAGTCCGCCGGGGTCGACGAGGCCGCCGCGTTCCCCGTCCCGTCGGGACCCGTGCCGTTCGCGTCCGCCGAATCCCCGCCGAACTCGTCGGCGAGGGGGTCGTTCCCGACGGCCGATCCGGCGTCAGTCACGTCGGTCGCGCCGGCGCTTTCGATCGTTCCGTCGGCCTCGTCGTGGCGACCGGCGGAGCCGGTACCGCCGCGGTCGAAGTCGGTCCCCGTCGAGACGCCGGCCTCGGTCGAGCCGTCGGCCTCCGTCTCCGCGGTCGGTTCGGAGACCGCTGCCGGATCGGGGTCCGGGTCGGTCTCGAACGGGGACTCCATCTCGGTCGCCGCCTCAGCGTCGGCCGCGGGCGACGCCGAGAGCGGGTCGGGACCCTCGCCGAAGTCGGTCGTCCCCGTCGTCCCCTCCGGCGCGTCGTCGGCGGCGGCGTCGTCGTCCGCGTCGTTCGCGACGGCCACGCGGAGCTCCTCGAGGCTCTCGACCCCGTGGAACGCACACACCGCGTCGACGAGGCTCTCCTTGACGGCTCGGGCCGACTCGTTGGGGGCCTTGAACCGCTCCGATCGCCCGTCGTGTGCGAGCACGACCGCGGTCGCGACGGTTCCCTCCTCGAAGTCGAGGTCGGTCAGGTCGGCGTAGGGGAACTCCTCGAACTCCTCGTCCCAGACGGCCGAGCCGACGTGTTTCACGAGTCGGCTGTCGGTGACGACGAGGGTGAGCTCGGAGAAGCGGAACGTCCGCGCGACCGACTCGCCGGGGTCGGTCACGCCGCGGGCCGAGAGCACCCCGGCGAGGACGGGGTGGACCACGTCGTCGAGGCGTTTCGACGGAACCGTGAGCGTCTCCTCGCCGTCGAGGCCGTAGCCGAAGACGACCTTCGACTTCCGCCGGCCGGTCGAGACGGCGATCCGCTCGGCGTCGTGCGGGTACTCCTCGACGGTCTCGTCGGAGAGCAGGCCGTCGGCGCGGTACACGAGCGTTCGCGTGGGCGTGACCGCGAGGAGGTCGTCCCCCCCGAGCGGGACCCGCGCGACGACCTCCTCGTCGCCGGCGGCCCCCGACAGTAGTTCCGGAAGGCTCATACGCCGAACGTCCGGGGCGTCGGGCATAAATCCGCGGGGTCCGTTTCTCGGTCGTGGATCCGGTCGACGACGACGCCCGCGCGATCGCGTGCGGACCCCTCACAGACCCCCGACGGATGGGAAGCTTAAAGAGTGTCATCGCGATACGTGAGAGTGAGGCCGGGTGGCTTAGCTGGACATAGCGCCGCACTCATAGGGTTCGGAGATTCGGTGCGGTGACGCCTTGGAAGCGTCCGCGTCCTTCCCGTGGCTCCGCCGAGCCTCGGACCTGGGACATGCGGAGATCGTGGGTTCGGAGCCCACCCCGGCCATACATCCTTTCGTCGACGGGATCCACCGACAGTCCCCGAGTCGCGATTCTGCCGGGACCGGTACATCCAACCGGCGTCGGACGCCGATCAGGCCGTGACTACCTTCGACACCGGCGCGGGAACCGAGACGGTACTGGTGACCGGCGGCACGGGCTTCATCGGGTCACACCTCGCCCGTCGGCTGGTCGACGACGGCCACGAGGTCGTCGCCTTCGACGCCGCGCCCGACGCCACGCTCCTCGAACGGCTCGGCGTCGCGGGGACGGTCGAGATCCGGCGCGGCGACGTGACGGACCTCGCCGCGCTCGCTCGGACGGTCCGCGAGCAGGGAGTCACTCGGGTGGTCCATCTGGCCGCGCTCCTCAGCGAGGACGTCAGAACCGACGAGCTCGCGGCCACGCGGGTGAACGCGCTCGGCGCGAACCACGTGCTCGAGGCCGCTCGGCTCCTCCCGGACCGGATCGATCGCGTCGTGGTGGCGTCGAGCGAGACGGTGTACGGCCCCGGATCGGCGTACGACGGCCCAGTCCCCGAGGACGCGCTGTTGTCCCCCGACTCGCCGTACGCCGCCGCGAAGCGCCACGCCGAGTGTCTCTCACGACGCTACCGGGAGGACCACGGCGTCCCCGCGGTCGCACTCCGACCGACCGGCGTCTTCGGGCCGTTCAGACGGAGCTTCACGGCGTTTTCGGACCTCTTCGAGCGGCCGGCGGTCTGCGAGCCCGTTCGCGTCGAGGGCGGCGGAACCGCCGTGAGCTGGCTCTCGGTGCGGGACGCCGCCGACGCGTTTCGGCGCGCCGCGCTGGCGCCCGCGAGCGACCTCGAACGCGGCGTCTACAACGTCCGCGGCGAGGTCGCGACCGTCGCGGAGGCCGCGGAGACGGTCCGGGGCGTCATCCCGGACGCGGAGGTGGCCGTGACCGACGACGCCGACCACGACTGGTCCGCCCAGCGACTCGCGCTCGAGCGGACCCGATCCGATCTCGGCTACGAGGTCGAGTACGGCCTCGAGGAACTCACGCGCGAGTACGTCGACGCGGTTCGGCGCGACGCCGGGCTGGATCCCGTCGACTGAGCCCGAGGGATCGCGGCCGATCCACTGCCACGTCCGGCCCTCTCACCCGCCTCACCCGTCTCACCCGCCGACGGCCGCCCCGGCCAACACCGAGAGACCCGCGACCGCGCCGCCGAGCACGAGGAGCGCGTAGTTCGCGACCGGGTTCGCCGCCTTCACGACATCGAGGGTGTAGTGGTCGTCCCTGAGGGGCGCGTACGGCCGGATCCCCATCGGCGTGATCGCGTCGGCGAGGAGGTGTGAGACGATCGTCCCCGCGCCGAGTACGAACCCGACCGCGGCGAGTCCGAGCGTCGCGACCGGACCGCCCTCGATCCCCATCGTGCCGCCGACGAGGCCGAACGCGAGCCCGACCGCGAGCGCGAACCAGACGGTGTGGGTGATCCCGCGGTGTTTCACGAACGGGACCTGCGTGTCGAGGTCGGGAACCATCGCCGTCCAGGCGACGACCGCCGCGGCTCCCGCCGCGAGCTCGAGACCGGCGATCGCGGCGAGGCCGAACCCGACCGGCGAGTACGCGGCGAGCGCGGCACCGACGTGGCCCTTCCTGTACACGGCTCCTCCGTCACCTCGCTCTCAGCGGTCCCGAAGGACCGTCTCGCCGGGCGCGACCGTCGCGCCCGCGGAGAGGACGATCCCGACGTTGATCGTACAGTTGATCCCGGTGCGGACCCCGTCGCCACAGACGATCCCGAACTTCCGGCGGCCCGTGCTGACGCGGTCGCCCTTCACCGTTATGTCGACCGGCTCGCCGTCGTGTCTGAGGTTCGCGACGGTCGTGCCCGCGCCGAGGTTGACGTCCTCGCCGAGCACGCTGTCGCCGAGATACGTGAGGTGCGGCACGGCCGAGTCGGCCATCACGACGCTGTTCTTCACCTCGACGCCGTGACCGACCCGGGTATCTGGGCCGAGGTACGTCGCCCCGCGGACGTACGCGTTGGGGCCGACGTGGCTGCCGGCCCCGACGAAGGCCGGCCCCTCGATCACGACGCCGGGCTCGATCGTCGCGCCCGGCTCGACGACGACCTCGCCGCGGATCTCCGCGTCGTCGCTGACGTCGCCGGCGACCTCGCGGTCGAGCTCCGCGAGCTTCCACTCGTTGGCCGCGAGAAGCTCCCACGGCCGACCCACGTCCAGCCAGCGGTCGAAGGGGACGGAGCGCACGTCGCCCGTCTCACACGCGCGCTGGAGCACGTCGGTGAGCTCCAGTTCCCCGCGCTCGCTCTCGTCGACGTCGAGCCACGCGAGCGCCTCGGCCGGAAAGACGTACGCGCCCGTGTTCACGAGGTTCGAGGGCGGGTCCGCGGGCTTCTCGACGACGCCCTCGACCCGGCCGTCCGCGACGCGCAACACCCCGTACGACGAGGGATTCTCGACGCGGTAGGAGCCGACCGCGGCGTCCTCGTCGTACAGTTCCGAGAGCGACTCGCGGTCGTAGAGGGCGTCCCCGTTCAACACGACGAACGGCTCCTCCCGGAGCTCGTCCCGGGCGGTGCGGACGGCGTCCGCGGTCCCGCGCCGTTCGGTCTGTGTGGCGGTCTCGACGGGAACCGGCCAGTCGCGTTCGTCGAGGGCGGTCCGGACCTCGTCGGCCTCGTAGCCGACGACGACGACGATCCGGCTCGCGCCCGCGTCGATCGCGTCCTCGAGACAGCGGACGACGAGCGACTTGCCGGCGACCGGCAGCATCGGTTTCGGCGTGTTCGCCGTCAGCGGGCGCATCCGAGTCCCCTCGCCGGCCGCGAGTACGACGGTTTGCATATACCCGCACGTCGCCGGACTCCGGGAAAGGTATTGCGACGCTACGTCACTCGGGCGGCGTCGTCGGCTCCCGGTTATCCGCCGGCTACTCCGCGTCCGCCCTCCCCTCGTTCAGTCCGTCGTCTCCTCGCTCGGCCGGCATCTCCTCGCTCGGCCCGTATCTCCTCGCTCGGCTCACCCTCCGCCCGCCTCGTCGAGCGCGCGCTCGACGATCCCGCTCGCGCGGTCGAGCAGCCGGTCCGCGGCGTCGGCCTCGCGCGCCTCCGCCGTGATCCGGATCAGCGGCTCCGTCCCGGAGGCCCGCAGGAGGAACCATCCCTCGTCGGTGTCGACGCGAACGCCGTCGAGCGTGGAGGCGTCGGCGAACTCGTCGGTCACGCGCTCCTCGATCAGTTCCATCGCGGCGGCCTTGTGGTCGGTCTCGACCGAGCGCCGCCGGATCGGGTAGCGGTCTATCGCCGAGACACGCTCCGAGAGCGGGGTCGACGCGGCGAGCGCGGCGAGTCTGACCGCCGCGAGCGGCCCGTCCGGACACAGCGTCTCCTCGGGAAAGATCCACGCGCCGGAGGGCTCGCCGCCGAAGGCGACGCCCTCCTCCGCGGCGCGTTCGGCCACGTACACGTCGCCGACGCGCGTGTAGACGAGTTCGGCACCGACCGCGGCGAGCGCGTCGGCGGCCGCGAGGCTCGTGTCCACCGGCGCGGCGACGCGGTCACCCTCGGCGGCCGCCGCCCGGCCGAAGACGGCGAGGAGCAGGTCGCCGGGAACGAACTCGCCCTCGTCCGTGACCGCCATCATGCGGTCGGCGTCGCCGTCGTGGGCGATCCCGAGGTCGACGTCGACCGCCCCGACGGTGGCGGCGAGCGTCGTACAGTTCTCGGCGGTCGGCTCGCTCGGGCGGGCGGGAAACCGGCCGTCGGGCGTCGCGTTGAGCGTCTCGACGGCTGCGCCCAACCTGTGGAGCGCGTCGGCGGTCACCCCGCCCATCCCGTTGCCCACGTCGACGACGACGGAGAGGTCGGCGAGGGGACCGGAACCGGAGACCCCGGCCGTCCCCGTCGCCGCGCGCTCGCCCGCTGCCACCAGCGCGTCGCGGTGGCGGTCCGTCGCGCCGTCCCAGCGCTCGTACTCGCCCTGTCCCTTCCAGTCCGCGAGGTCGAACGCCTCCTCGCGGATCCGCTCCTCGATGACGTCCTGCCGGGACGGCGGATACGCCTGACCCGAGGGAGTCCACAGCTTGAGCCCGTTGTCGGGGGCCGGGTTGTGCGAGGCGGTCACGACCACCCCGGCGTCCGCGTCCCGCGTTCCGATGGCTCGCGCGACCGTCGGGGTCGCCGCGCGGCCGGCGTCGACCACGTCCGCGCCGGTCTCGCGGAGTCCGGCGACCAACGCGTCACGGAGCGTCTCGCCCGTCCGCCTGGCGTCGCGACCCACCACCACTCGGTCCGTTTCGGTGCCGACCGCACGCCCCACGTCGAGCGCGACGGAGGCGGTGACGGCCTCGCCGACCCGCCCGCGGATCCCGCTGGTTCCGAACATACGCACCACTCCCGGCCGGGCGCCTTGTAACCTCCGGGGACGGAGCGGCGTCGCGGGCGGAGAAGCGTGAAACGCGCGGGCCTCAGATCCGGTTCTCGCGGCCGGGATCGACGTCGATGGCGTCGACCGGGCAGACGTCGACACACAGCATACAGTCGATACACTGGTCCTCGTCGGTCGGGTTCGCCTTCCGGTCGGACTCCGGATGGCCGGGCGTGTCGACCCAGTCGAAGACGTCCACGGGACAGTCCTCCAGACACGCGCCGTCGGCCAGACAGATGTCGAAGTCGACGGCGACGTGGGTCCCGCGGATCCCGAGTTTCTCGGGCGGCTCGACCGGCCCCCACACGTCCACGCCGTGCTCCTCGCCGGTCCGCTCCGCGTTCCGCTCGAAGTTCGGATCGATGCCCATCTTGCCGTGGCTTTCGCGCGTCGACAGTTAAACACCGCGACGCGGATCGGCGGACGTCCCGTTCCGGTCGGAGGCGCCCGCTCAGGGATGCGCGTAGTACGCCACGAGGTCCTCCTCGCCGGTCGGCCCGTCCGGCTCGTCGGTCCCCTCGGGATCGAAGGAGTCCAGCCGGGCGAAGCCGATCCGCTCGAACTGGACCACGTCGTCGACGGCGGCGTCCGCGATCTCCGGTTCGGCGTACCCGCGCACGTCGCCGTCGACGGTGCGGAGGAGCGTCTCGAGCGACTCCGCCGCGGGGACCCAGTGGACCACGTCGACGTCGCCGTCCCGGACCACGTCGATGTCGGCGTCGACGTAGAGGAGTTCCTCCTCGGCGCGGCGCACGCAGCCGTACCCCTTGAGCCAGACGCGCTCGCCGGCCGGCGGGAGGTCCGAGGTCTCGAGACGGACCCGGCCGGCCGGGATCGTCCGGTCGCCGCGGTCGGGGTGGTCGGGGTGTCGCGCGGGGCGGCCGGCGGCCGGCGCGGGCGCGTCGCCGTCGACGACCGGTAGCTCGACGGCCGGGTCGTCCGCGCGGTCGCGCACGAGGAAGAACCGGTCGGCCCCGTCGTCGACGAGGTCGCGGTTGTTCGCGTACACCGAGGACATCGCGAGGTCCACGTCGGAGGTCGACATCCCGAGTGCGGTCATCGACTCGACGAGCGCCTCGCCGCGGATCCCGCGTCGGCGGACCGACCGGATCGTCGGCGCGCGCGGGTCGTCCCACCCCGTCAGATCGCCCGCCTCGATGAGCTCCTTGATCGTCGACGTCGAGAGGCTCACGTCGTACTCGTCGAGCTGGACGTGTCCCCAGTGGAGGACTTCGGGGTACTCCCAGTCGAAGTAGTCGTAGACGAACCGCTGGCGCTTCGCGGAGTCCTGGAGGTCGATGCCGCGGATGATGTGGGTGACCCCGGTGAGGTGGTCGTCGACGCCCGACTGGAAGTCGAGCATGGGCCAACAGCGGTACTCTGCCGCCGCCTCGCGGGGGTGTGGCGTGTCGATCATCCGGAACGCGACCCAGTCGCGCAGCGCCGGGTTCTTGTGGTCGATGTCGGTCCGCACGCGGAGGACCATCTCGCCGGAGTCGTACTCACCGTCGACCATCGCCTCGAACTCCTCGCGGACGGTCTCCGCGTCCTTCCCGCGGTGTGGACAGGGCTCGCCGTCGTTCTTCAGCTCCGAGAACGCCTCGCCGGAACACGAGCAGGTGTAGGCCCCGCCGCGGTCGATCAGCTCGCGGGCGTGCTCGTAGTAGGTCTCGAGGCGGTCGGACGCCCGCAGGACGCGATCGGCCTCGAAGCCGAGGTACTCGATGTCCTCGAGGATCGCGTCGTAGGCGTCGAGGTCTGGCCGTTTCGTCTCGGGGTCGGTGTCGTCGAACCGGCAGATGAACTCGCCGTCGTAGCGCTCCTTGTACGTCCCGATCACCGCGGGCATCCGGGCGTGCCCGATGTGCCAGGGGCCGTTGGGGTTCGGCGCGGCGCGCATCACGACCGCGCCCGCCTCGGCGTTCGGCAGGTCGGGGAGGACGCGGTCGTCCTCCTCGTCGTCGGCCTCGAGCTCCGCGAGCCGTTCGGGCGCGAGCGTCTCGAGCCGGTCGCGCCGCTCCGTCTCGTCCATCCGGCCGACCTCGGCCACGATCGGCGCGATCACGCCCGGGATCTCGTCGCCGTGGGGGCGGAACTCGGGGTTCTCGCCCATCAGCGGGCCCATGATCGCGCCCACGTCGGGGTCGCTGCCGTGTTTGAGCGCGTTGAAGAGCGCGGCCGCCTCGCCGGCCGCCTCGACCCGCTCGCGGAGTTCGTCGTCCATACCGTCGGGTTGTGGGGGTCGACTCAAAAACGCCGCGAAACCGTCGGCGTCACGGCGGGAGACGCGGATCGCGTCGGCGAGAGGCCGGCGACCCGCCCGCTCCCGTCCCGCCGTCGGGGCCGCGGGTAGGGGCGTCGACACGTCGGAGACGCGCGGGGATAAACCGTCGAGACCGTTCACGCCGTCGAGACGGGCTGACGGGCGTGAACGGTCGCGAGATTTATATATTAACCATCGACTACCGGCCGGATCCGCCAGGGTCGTCGACCGTCGATCGACCGGCGGCCGACCGCGTTCGGTCAGCGGGATTATATCGGCCCGGGACGTGGAACGGGTATGGAGACGCGAGGGTTCGGATCGGGGCGCACACGCCCCGGGGGGACGGGATGGTAGAGCCGATGTCGCGGGAGGAACGCGACGCCGGCAATCGGAAGGTGAAGATCGGGTTCCTGTTGCTGGTGGCCGTCTCGCCGCCGCTCATCGCCATGATCGGGGACCCGACGCCGACCCAGCTCGCGATCGCCGCGGTCGGCGGGCTCCTCCTCGGGCTGCTCGTCGTCTGGTATCTGAGCCGGCTGGCCGCGGAGTTCACCGACAGCTCCCGACGGCTCCGGTAGGCCTACTCGCCGGCGGCCTCGAGCGTTCCGTCGTCGATCTCGAGCGTTTCGCCCGCGACGTCGAACGTCTCGCCGACCCGGTCGCCCGCGACCGACCGCGACGAGGACAGCGGCGAGACGCTCACCTCGCCCTCGACCGTCGCGCGCCGGTCGGAGCCCGGGTCGTCGGCCACGTCGCCCCGGAGGAACTCCCGCCAGAAGCGGTCGCGCAGTTCCATTCCCATCTCGCCGCGCCGCTCGTCGAATCCGGAGGCGTCACCGCCGGGGTCGCCGTCGCCGGCGGTCCCGCTCGCGTCGCCGCCGCCGGTCCCGTTTTCACCCGTGCTCCCTTCGTCCGCCGCGTCACCTCCCGCCGCGTCCGTTCCGGGATGGAACTCGATCACGTCGAAGCCGCGGGCGGGTTCGGTCACCCGGTAGGTCGGGTCGGCGGCGGCCTCGTCGTCCGCGGCGGGGACGTTGACGTTGAGCACGTCCGCGCCGAAGGGAAGCCGCCCCTCGTCGTCGACGCGGGTGACGAGGTCGCGTGCGACCCGGCCCGCGAGCGCGAAGTCGTCGTGAGTGACCGTCGGCGGGATCGGGAGATTACCGCGGTCGTACAGCGAGACCGCGATCGCGGGCGTCCCGAGGAACGCCGCCTCCATCGCCGCGCCGACGGTCCCCGACTGTCCGAGGACGTGCGCGCCGATGTTCGGGCCGTGATTACAGCCGGAGACGACGACTTCGGGCTCCAACTCGAGCGCGACTTCCGCGACGGCGACGCAGTCGGCGGGCGTCCCCTCGACCGCGTAGCCGAGGTCGCGCTCGGTGTACTCGACGGTGGTCTCCCACCACGACCGGTTCCCGCCCACGCCCGACTGGTTCGTCGCCGGCGCGACGACGGTCACGTCGTACTCCGCGGAGAGCGCCTCCAAGAGCGCCCGGATCCCGGCCGCATCGATCCCGTCGTCGTTGGTGAGGAGGACCTCGCGTGTCATGGGGATCCCTGGGAGGCCACGGGTGAAAACGCCGCCGGAAGCGGCCGAACGGAGCGACGGTACGTACTACGGACGAGCGGAGCGTCGGTGGAGGACTGGTACTCCAACGGTGGGGTGGATGCGGGGTCGGATCTCGGCGGGTCGAGTCCGGTCGATCGAGTCGGAAAGACGGGGTCGAGACCGTGATCAGTCGGCGGCGACCGGCTGGCGCGACTCCGCCAGCTCCAGCACCTCGTCGAAGAAGCCGAGCGAGTCGTGCGGGCCGGGGTTGGCCTCCGGGTGGTACTGGCGGGTGATGACGTCGAGTTCCGCGCTGTCGAGTCCCTCGACGGTGTCGTCGTTGACGTTCACCTGTGTCACCTCGAGCGGGCCGGTGTCGGCGACGGTGTAGCCGTGGTTCTGGGTGGTCATCACGACCTTGTCCGTCCGGAGGTCCTTGACCGGCTGGTTGACGCCCCGGTGGCCGAAGGACATCTTCTCGGTCGAGCCGCCGAGCGCGCTCGTGATCACCTGCTGGCCGAGGCAGATGCCGGCCATCGGCAGGTCACCCGCGTAGGCGTCGACGACCTCCTGGGCCGCGACGAAGTTCTCCGGGTCACCCGGGCCGTTCGAGACGAACAGCACGTCGGGCTCGACCGCCGCCACGTCCTCGGGGGTCGCGTCGTACGGGAGGACGTGGACGTCCGCGCCGCGCTCGGTGAGCGAGGAGATGATAGACCCCTTCGCGCCGCAGTCGAGCAGCGCGATGGTCGCCTCGTCGCCGCCCTCGTGGACGGTCGGTTCCGAGACCGAGACGCCCGCGCCGATGTCGACGTGCGCGCTCATCGGCTCGCAGGCCTCCATCTCCTCGATCGCGTCCTCGGGGGTCGCGTCCTCGCCGGCGGCGATCCCGCAGGCCATCGCGCCCTCCTCGCGGACGGTGGTGACGATCTCGCGGGTGTCGAGGTGGTCGATCGCCGGGACGCCCTCGCTCTCGAGCCACTCGGCGACGTCGTCGGTCATCTCCCGGGCGATCGCCGCGCGGGGCTGGACGGAGTCGGACTCGAATCGCTCCGCTCGGACGCCGTAGTTCCCGATCAGGGGGTACGAGAAGGTCAGCACTTGCTCGGCGTAGGAGGGGTCGGTCAGCGATTCCTCGTAGCCGGTGTACGCGGTCGTGAACACGAGTTCACCACGGGTCCGCCCCGGCGCACGGGTGCGCGCTTCGAGCACGCGTCCGTCGGCCAGCGCGATGTAGGCGTCCGACATTACGAGATACGTACGGAGGAACCGTATTAAATGCGTCGTTCGAAGGCGAGCTACGAAATTCGTAACGGGATCCGGTGGCATCGAGAAGTCGAGGGTGATCCACAAACCCATCATGGATCTACGCTATCTGTTTTGTACTCCGAACCGTTTCGTTGCGTATGGACCACGTCGAGTACGTGTACACCGGCGGAATGACCGAATCCGAGATCGAGGACCGTTTGCGGGCAGGGGAGCACGGTGTTCTCGGCTTAGCGAACGACAGCGACGCGTATGCGATCCCACTGAGCTATCACTACGACGGCGATCGGTTCCTCCTCCGAGTGAGCGAACCCGACGACGAAAGCGAAAAGGAACGATTCCTCGAGACGACCGAGACTGCCACGTTCGTGTGCTATGAGGCATCGACGCGCGAGTCGTGGAGTATTCACATCCGTGGACCGGTCCAGAAGTGGAAGACGGACGTCGATGAGACGACGGTCAACGAATGGTTTCAGCCGTTTCGGCTGTTCGATGAAGCCGTCGAGAGCGTTGAATTCTCCCTGTATGACCTCCGAATGCAGACCGTTATCGGTCGAAAAACGGTCGACTAGTCGGCCGAAAAGACACGGTTGACCGGACTGACCGTACGCGATCCCCTGTACTGACCCCCGTTCGAGTCGGAACGCGTCTCATGGTGGAGTCTCGCCGGAGTCGACTACGAACATCGCATTCGCGACACCATCTCGTTGTGGAGTTCGAAGGACCGTTACGATCTTCGCAAGCGGTAAGTCGTCGCCACCCCTTCCCGCCGTATGGACGACCTCGACCGCCGGATCCTCTCGATCCTGCGACGGGACGCGCGAACTCCCTACACCGAGATCGCCGACCGGGTCGGCACCTCCGAGGGGACGGTCCGCAACCGCGTCGACCGACTGACCGAGGAGGGGGTCATCGAGCGGTTCACGGTGACCACCCGGACCGGCAACGTGAAGGCGATGATCGAGATCTCCGTGGAGATGAACGTCGACACCGCGGCCGTCGGCGAGCGCATGGTGGAATGGGAGGAGGTCGACTTCGTCTGGCAGGTCTCCGGCGAGGACGACATCGTCCTCGTCGTCGACGCGGTCGACACCCGGGCCGTCAACGAACTCATCACGCAGGCGCGCGAGCTGGACGACGTCAAGTCGACGAAGACCCGGCTGATCCTCGACGAACGGCTCGGTTGATCGGGACGAGCGCGGTCGCGGTGAGCCCGCGAGCCGCCCGCCCGTCTCACTCGTCGGCGTCGAGATCGGGCGACCGCTTCTCGGCGAGTTCGCGCTCCAGGCTCCCGCGCTCCCAGTTACGCATCGCGTTCCCCTCGATCTCGGCGTGGAGCTTCTCCTCGATCAGGTTGACCGCCACGCTGTTCGCCCCCTCCGGGATGATCAGGTCGGCGTGGCCCTTCGTCGGCTCGATGAACCGCTCGTGCATCGGCTTCACGGTCGAGAGGTACTGGTCGATGACGCCCTCCAGGTCGCGGCCGCGCTCGAGCACGTCGCGTCTGATCCGCCGGAGGATCCGCACGTCGGCGTCCGTCTCGACGTAGAGCCGGAGGTCCATCATCCCGTTTATCGCCTCGTCGTGGAGCGCGAGGATCCCCTCGAGCACGATGACGTCGGTCGGCTCGACGGTGGTCCGCTCGTCCTTCCGGTTGTGGACCTCGAAGTCGTACTGGGGCATCTCGACGGGCTGGCCCTCCAACAGGGTCTCGAGGTGGTCGCGGAGGAGTTCCCACTCGAAGGCGGACGGGTGGTCGTAGTTGACCTCCTGGCGCTCCTCGAAGGAGAGTTCCGAGCGGTCCTCGTAGTAGTTGTCGAGCGGGATCCGCGTGACGTCGTCGCCGAGGTTCTGCGTGACGAGCCGGGAGACCGTCGTCTTCCCCGCGCCGGTCCCCCCCGCGATCCCGATCACGAACGAGGGTATGGTCATGTCCGCGTTCCGACGCGGGGGCGTTTCAAGCCTCCCTTTCCGCTCGCCGTTTTCGGGGTTCTCCCGGCGTCATCCGCCGAACCGCGTTCTACGCCCGGAGGCGTCATAACGGTATCGGGGGCAGCTTTTAGCCGTTCGCCGTCCGATCCGCGAGTATGCGCATAGATACCACGGTTCGCGACGTGATGCACCGGGAGTTCCTCGGGGTCAGCGAGTCGGACCCGCTCGCGGACGCGGCCGCGCTGTTGGTCGAGGAGGGAACCGACTGTCTGGTCGTCCTCCGCGGCGGGGAGGCCGTCGGTCGACTCACCGCCCGGGACGCGCTCGCGGCCGTCCTCGAGGACGACGTCGACGACGCGACCGTGGGCTCGGTGATGCGTCCGAGGCTCCCGACGGTCGCGCCCGACGACGGGCTCCGGGCGGTCGAGGAGCGACTGATCGCGGAGGGAGTCGACCGCGTCGTCGTCGCCACCGACGGGGAGGCGGTCGGGGTCGTCACCGCGCGCGACTCGCTCGCCGCGGGCGCGACGCGGGAGGAGGAGCCCTCCGAGGAGCCGGCGGTCGTCGCAGACACCCGGAACGGGACGCCCCTCGAGACGACTCGATCGGGGGCCGCCGACGCGGCGCGCGGGTCCGAACGGGCCCGGACCGCGTCCTCGACGGACGCCGCGGGTGCTCCGACGCAGGGCGTCTGCGAGGTGTGCGGGGCGCTCGCACCGGAGCTCGCGGACGCGAACGGACAGGCGATCTGTCCGAACTGTCGGGAGGTCTGAGTCGCCTCGGAGGACCCCCGGCACCGACGAACGTGCCGAGTCGATCGACCGGCAGGCTCAACCGCCACGCGGCGCTATCACGTACCGTGTCGAACCCCGAGACGCCGCGAGTCGTCGCGGCGACCGTCGACGACGTCGACGCCGTCACGGACCAGTGGGTGACGCTCGCCCGCGACCAGCGTCGACACGGCTCGACGCTGCTCGCGTCGGCGAACCGGGCCGCGGTCAGGAACTGGGTCGCCCGGAGCGTCGTCACCGGTGAACTGCTCGTGGCACGGGAGGGGAACGGATCCGACGAGCGGCCCGACGAGGAGGCGATCGTCGGCTTCGTGGCGTTCTCGATCGAGCGCGACGGATACGAGCGCGACGGTACGCGCGGGACGGTCAGCAACCTCTTCGTGTCGCCGGAGCGACGGAACGAGGGGATCGGAGCGGCGCTTCTCGCGGCGGCGGAGCGCGAGCTCGCGGCGGCGGGCGCGGACGCGGTCGCGTTGGAGGCGCTCGCGGACAACGAACGGGCGCGGTCGTTCTACGCGGACCACGGATACGACCTCCATCGAGTCGAGCTCCGAAAGGAGGTCGGCGAGGAGTCGGAGGGGCCCGACGGGAGCGGTGGGGAGTGAGGCGACGACGACCGGGACGAGACGTTCGCCGAAAGCGACACGCACTCATACCAGCGCCGAGAACGTCCGGCCGCGCCAGGGGAGCATGGGCGGTTCATGCACTCGACTTGTAATCGAGACTTCCGGGGTTCAAATCCCTGCCCTGGCTTTCGGCTTTCTCCCACGGCTTCGGCTACCGTTCGATCCCGCCCCGTTCTTTGATCCGCATGATGTGGCGGACGTTGAGATAGATCTCCTCGGGCGAGGTCGACTCGGCCGAGTCGTATAGGTCCGACACCCGGTACAGCACCGCCGAGAGCTGTTTGCTCTCGGAGCTGTCGCCCCGCACGTCCTCGGCGACCTCGCGAAGGAACTCCCGAACCTCGGCGTCGGGCGGGAACTCCTCGGCGGCCGCGTCCGTCGCCGACTCCGGCACGACCGGGTCGACGCCGGCGGCCGCGAGCGGGTCCGCAGGGTCCCCGCCGGAGTCGGCGGACTCGTCGCCGAGACCCCGTCCCTCCTCGCCGCTCGGATCGTCCTCGCCGGTCATCGTCCCTCGCCGGCCTCGCGACGGCGCACGACGCCGGCGTTGTTCGCGACGTTCTCGACGATCACCCGGAACGCGTCCGCGGTGTCGCCCTCCCCGAGCACGACCGGCGCGCCGTCGTCGCCGCCGGTCCGTACGGCCGGATCGAGGGGGATCCCGCCGAGGAACGGCAGGTCGTGGTCGGCCGCCAGCGCCTTTCCGCCGCCGGAACCGAATATCTCGTGGAACCCGCCGCAGTCCGGACACTTGAATCCCGCCATGTTCTCCGCGATCCCGAGCACGTTCGTGTCGTGTTTGCCGAACATCCGGAGGCCCTTCACCGCGTCGTCGAGCGCCACGTCCTGTGGCGTGGTGACTATCACCGCTCCCGTCAGCGGCAGCGTCTGGAGGATCGTGAGCTGGGTGTCGCCCGTCCCCGGCGGGAGGTCCATCACGAGGTAGTCGAGTTCGCCCCACTCGACGTCCTCGACGAGCTGGGTGATGATCTTGTGGACCATCGGCCCGCGCCAGATCACGGGGTCGTCCTCGCCGGTGAGGAAGTCCATGCTCATGAGCTTCACGCCGTACCGCTCGGGCGGGACGATCGTCTCGCCGTCCGTCTGTGGGCGTTCCTCGGCGGCGACCATCCGCGGCACGTTCGGGCCGTACACGTCGGCATCGAAGAGGCCGACGCGCGCGCCGAGCTCGGAGAGCCCCGCCGCGAGGTTCACCGCGACCGTCGACTTCCCGACGCCCCCCTTCCCGGAGGCGACCGCGATCACGTTCTCGACGCCGGGCAACACCTGCTCGGCCGTCGAGAGGTCGTCGGGGATCGACGCCGACAACTCCACGTCGAGACCGGTGTCCGCGAGCGCGGCCCGCACGCCGTCGGCGATCGTCGACTCGTGCGGCGAGAACGGGGCACCGAGCGCCAACGAGACGTGAACCGTCCCGGCCTCCTCCTCGAGGTCGATCCCGTTCACCAGTCCCAGCGAGACCACGTCGTCCCCGAGGTCGGGGTCTTCGACCTCCCGCAGCCGCTCCCTGACGTCCGCTTCGTTCATGTCCGAGAGGAGGGCAGTGGCGCGAATAAGGGTTCGGTACGGCGATCGGATCGGTCCCCGAAGCGTTTATGCCATGACGAGATACCGTTCCGGTATGCACGACGGCTCGGAGTCGAGCGCGCCGATCCGACTCCTCCACGTCGAGGACGACGCCGCCTTCGCCGACCTCACGGCGACGTATCTCGACCGGCTCGCGCCGGCCGTCGACCACGAACCCGTCGCCACGATCGACGAGGCCCGAGGACGGTACCGCGAGGCGTCCTTCGACGCCGTCGTCTGTGATTACGACCTCCCCGATGGCACGGGGATCGACTTCCTCGAGCGGGTCCGCGAGGACGACACGGAGATCCCGTTCGTGCTGTTCACCGGCAAGGGGTCGGAGGAGGTCGCGAGCGAGGCGATCTCCGCGGGCGTCACCGACTACCTCCAGAAGCGCGGCGGCGGCGACCAGTTCGAGGTGCTCGTCAACCGACTCCGGAACGCGGTCGACAGACACCGGCTCATGCGACAGGTCGAACGGAGCATCGCCGCCCTGGAGGCGGCAAACGAGCCGATCGGGATCCTCGGTGCCGACGGGCGGTACCTGTTCGCCAACGAGGCGTACGCCTCGGTGTACGGCCGGTCCTCCGAGGAGGTCGTCGGCCGCCACTGGGAGCAGTTCTATCCCGACGACCAGATCGAGCGGTTCACGGAGGAGATCCTCCCGATCGTGACCGAGGAGGGACACTGGACCGGCGAGGCGACCGTCCGCGACGAGGACGATCGGCTGATCCGCGAACGACTCGTCCTGACGCACACGACCGACGGCGGACACGTGTGTATCATCCGCGGGGCGGAGCCGATCTCGGAGTCGGGAGACTGAAAGGAGTCGGGAGACTGAAAGGAGCCGGGAGACCGAGGGGAGTCAGTCGATCCGCGTTCCCGGCGCGTCCCCGCGGAGGAACGCCTCCAACCCGTCCGGACCGAAGACCGACGCCGGCGCGTCGAGCGCGAGCAACTCTTCCACCTTCGCCGCCATGCCGCCGGAGACGTCGGTCGCGTCGCTCGCGCCGAGGGCCTCGGCGACCGACTCGAGGGAATCGATCGAGGGGATCACCGACCCCTCGGCGTCGAGGACGCCGGGGACCGTCGAGCAGACGCCGACCCGATCGGCTTCGAGCCCCGCGGCGAGTTCGACGACGAGTTCGTCGCCGGAGACGACCGTCACCCCCTCGCCGGCGGTGGCGACTCCGTCGCCGTGGAGGACCGGGACGAACCCCTCCCCGAGCAGCGTCGCCGTCGAGGAGAGCGGCAGATCGAGGTCGCCGCCGGTTCCCTCGGGGCGCGCCGAAAGCGAGAGCGGGTGAACCGGAACCGCGGGTACGCCCCGGTCGTGAAGCGACGAGAGGACGGCCCGGTTGAGCCGCACCATCGCGTCGTGAACGTCCATGACCGCGTCGGCGTCGTGGGTTCCCTCCGTCGTCGAGACCCCGTGTTCGCTGGCGTGGTGGTGTCCGAAGCTCCCGCCGCCGTGGACGACGACGAGCCGGTCGACCGAACCGTGGTCCAGGGCGGCCGCGACCGCGTCGGTGGCGGCCGCGAGCGCCGCGTCGTCGACCGTCTCGGGCCGGTCCTTCTCGGTGATCACGCTCCCGCCGAGTTTGAGCACGACGGGCGGGTCGGCGGCGGGGGCGGACGACCCGTCGCCGTCCGAGCCGCGATCGTCGGCGGTCACGGCTCCACCACTCGGACGCCCTCGGTCGCCAGCTCGGCGCGGAACGCCTCCTCACACCCCTGCGTGTACGAGAGCGCGGTCGGCGTCTCGGCGTCGGGGTCGAGCGCGACGATACAGCCGCCGCCGCCGGCCCCGGTGAGCTTGGCTCCGTGTGCCCCGGCGTCCCGCGCGGCCCACACCATCGCGTCGAGCGAGCGCGCCGAGACGCCGAGCGCGGCCAACAGGCCGTGGTTGAAGTCCATCAGATCCCCTAGTTCCTCGAGCAGCTCGCGGGAGGGGTCGGCCTCGGGGACCGCCTCCGCCAACAGCTCCTCGCCGTCGCGGACGATGTCGCCGATCGCTCGAACCGTGTCGGCGGCGAATCGGTACTCCTCGCGCAGCTCGCGGACCCCGGCGACGAGCTCGCCGGTGTCGCCCGCGCCGCCGTCGAACCCGATCACGAACGGGAGGTTCGGGGCGTCGATCGGCTCGCAGTCGTCGCCCTCGACCCGTACCGCACCGCCCATCGTCGAGCAGAACGTGTCCGCCCGGGAGGCCTGCCCGTCCTGGACCTCGAACTCGGCGCGGTAGGCGCGGTCGGCCAGCTCCGCGCGGTCGAGCGGCTCGCCAAGCGCGCGCGTCGCGGCGTCGATCCCCGCGACGACGACCGCGGCCGACGATCCCAGGCCCGCACCCAGCGGGATCTCGCTTTCGACGGTGATGTCGAAGCCGGCGTCGGGCGTGTCGGCCGCGGAACGCGCCTGCCGGACCGCGGCGTCGACGTAGCCCATCGCTGCCTCGACGAGCGGCGCGGGCGCGTCGATATCGGGACGATCGCCGGTCCCGCCGGTGTATTCGACGGTGAACCCGTCGAGCGAGAGGTCCTCGGCGGTGACCCGGACGTGGTCGTCCTCGCGCGGTTCGGCGGTCACCCGAGCCCGGCGCTCTATCGCCGCCGGAACGGCGGGCTCGCCGTAGACGACGGCGTGTTCGCCGAAGAGGTACACCTTCCCCGGCGCTTCACAGACGGTCATACGACCCACCTCTCCCCGCGGGTTTACAGGTATTGCGTTTGGCGGGTCGTCGAACCGGGACGCCGTGGAGACGCCGACGAGTCGGCCGTTCCCGTACCTTTTCACCGTCGGCCGTCCTCGTGCGCCCCATGACGCCGATACCGTCGCTTCTCGCCGGGTCGCTCGCCGACTTCCTCGACGGCGTGTTCGCCGCGATCCCCCGGGCGCTGTCCGGGTTCGTCTTCCTCGGACTGGCGTACGTCACCGTCAGGGTCGTCCTCGCGCTGGTTCGGACCTCGATCGGGCGACTGTACGTCGACGACCGCGAACTCGTCGGCGACCTCCTCGTCACCGTGATCGCGGTGTTCCTGTGGTTCGGCGTCGCGCTCACGTTCCTCAAGATCGTCGGCATGGGCGATATCGCGGCGAGTCTCGGCACCGCCGTCGGGTTCATCGCGCTCGGCGTCTCCTACGCCCTCTCGGAGATGATCGAGGACACCGTGGCCGGGATCTACCTGCTGAAGGACCCGGACTTCAACCCCGGCTACCGCGTGGAGGCGAAGGGCGTGACCGGCACCGTCGCCGCCATCGAACTCCGAAAGACCCGGATCGACACGGACGGCGGCGACCGGATCGTGATGGCCAACCGGGAGATCGAGTCGCGGTGGACCCACGACGTGCCGGACGCCGGGGTCGGTTCCGGAAACGACTGAACGGCGGAGGCGTCACTCGGCGGGATCGGGCGGCGGACGAAAAGGCGAGTCGAACTCGAATCGAACGGCCGGCTTACAGCTCGTCCTCGAAGTCCTCGAGGGCGAAGACGGTGTCCGCGCCGCGGCGGTCGAGCGTCTCGTTGGCGAGCAGCCAGTAGACGACCGACAGCGCGCGTCGACCCTTGTTGTTCGTCGGGATGACGAGGTCGACGTTCGACAGCTGGTTGTTCGAGTCACACATCGCGATCACGGGGATGCCGACGGTGATGGCCTCCTTGACGGCCTGCGCGTCGCCGATCGGGTCGGTCACCACGACGACGTCCGGCTCGATGTAGCCGGCGTAATCGGGGTTCGTGAGCGTCCCGGGGATGAACCGGCCGGTCCGCGCGCGAGCGCCGACCGCGTCGGCGAACTTCTGGGCCGGGAACCGGCCGTACTGGCGCGAGGAGGTGACCAGGATCTGCTCGGGGTCGTAGTTCGCGAGGAAGTCGGCCGCCGTGCGGATCCGGCCGTCCGTCTCGCTCACGTCGAGCACGTAGAGCCCGTCGTCGCGGACGCGGTGGATGAACCGCTCCATGTCGGCCGTCTTCTGTTGGGTCCCGATGTGGACCCCGGCGGAGAGGTAGTCCTCGACGGGGATGAGCAGGTCGACGTCGTCGTCGGGCATGACGTCGTCGTCGAACGGCGTGGCCTCCTCGTCGGCCTCGTCGCCCTCGACCGCCACGTCGTCCGCGGCGGCAGCTTCCTCGGCGGCCGCCTCGGCGTCGGCTTCGGTCTCAGTCTCGGCGTCGGCGGAGGCCTCCTCGGCACCCGCGTCTGCGGTCGATTCCTCGGTCGTGTCGGCCTCCTCCTCGACGTCCGCGTCGACCGCCTCGGTCTCGGCGTCCTCGTCGAGTTCGACCGCGTCGTTGTCTTCACTCATGCGTGTGGGTGTCCGTCATACCGCGTCGTCCGCGATGCGGACCAGTTCGTTCAGCTTGGCGGTTCGCTCGCCGCCGACCGTGCCCGTCTTGATGTAGGCGGCGTCGGTCGCCACGGCGAGGTGTGCGATGGTCGTGTCCTCGGTCTCGCCCGAGCGGTGGGAGATGACGCTCTCCATTCCGTTCCGGGTCGCGAGCTCGACCGCGTCGAACGCGTCCGAGAGCGTCCCGATCTGGTTCGGCTTGATCAGGATGCTGTTTCCGGCGCCGACGTCGATCCCCTCGCGGAGCCGGTCGACGTTGGTGACGAACAGGTCGTCGCCGCAGATCAGCGTCCGGTCGCCGACCCGGTCGGTCAGCTCCGCGAACGCCTCGTAGTCGTTCTCGTCGAGGGGGTCCTCGACGTACGCGAGGTCGTACTCCTCGACGAGGCCCGCGACGTACTCGATCTGTTCGTCCGTCGACTTGGTCTCCTCGCCGTAGACGTACGCCTCTCGGTCGTCGTCGTACAGCTCGGCCGCGGCCATGTCGAGCCCGAAGCGGATCTCGAAGCCGACCTCCGCCTCGACCGTCTCGACGGCCTCCGCGACGACCTCGAACGCCTCGGCGTCCGAGATCGGCGGGGCCCACGCTCCCTCGTCGCCCTTCGCCGCCGGGACGCCGTGCTCGTCGAGCACGTCCGCGACCGCCGCGTGGACCGCGGCGTTCGCGAAGACGGCCTCGGAGACGCTCGGCGCGCCGACCGGCGCGGCGAGGAACTCCTGGATGTGCGTCGCCTCCTTGGCGTGTTCCCCGCCGCCGACGACGTTGCCGAGCGGGACGGGGAAGTTCTCGCCGCGGAACGCGCCGCCGAGGTGCTGGTACAGCGGCGCGCCGAGCACGTCCGCGCCGGCCTTCGCCGCCGCCATCGAGATCGCGACCGCGCTGTTCGCGCCGATCGCGGAGAAGTCGTCGGTGCCGTCCGCCGCGCGCAACGCGGCGTCGACCGACCGCTGGTCGCCCGCGAAGAGCCCCTCGAGACGGGGAACCGCACGCTCCCTCGCCTTCGCGATCGACTCCTCGGCGGGGAGCTCGATCGCTTCGAACTCGCCGGTCGACGCGCCGCTCGGCGCGGCCGCGCGGCCGAAGCCACCGGACTCGGTGAGCACGTCCGCCTCGACCGTCGGGTTGCCCCGGGAGTCGAGGATTCGGCGCAGCGACACGTTCGTGATCCGGGTCACGCGTCGGCCTCCCTCCGGACCGTGAACGGGAGCGCGCCCGCGTCGTACTCCTCCGCGGCGACGAGGATCGGCTCCGTCTGGTCCGTCTCGATGAGCACGGGTGCCCCGTAGGACACCTGTAGGGCGCGAGCCCCGAGGATCCGTGCCTTCTCGTACCGATTGTATCTCTGTGTTGACATGGGTTACTGGTACGGCGAGACGACGTCGACGAGGTCGCGGTGGCTGACCAGCATGCGCCGACAGCAGTGTCGGTTCACGCCGAGGTCGTCGAGCACCTCGCCGGGGTCCTCCTCGCCCTCGCGAGCGCGCTCCTTGAACTCCTCCCAGTGTTCACCCACGACGTTGCCGCACGTGAAACACCGGACGGGGATCATCATGACTGGATCACCTCAGCGGTAGGACTTCTGGTAGCGGGCACGCGCGCCGGGTCCGCCCCACTTCTTGGGTTCGGACTGGCGCACGTCGTTGACCAGCAGCGTGCGGTCGAAGCTCATGTACGCGTCGCGCAGCTCGGCGTCGCCGAGGTGCTGGACGAGCCCGCGGGCGATGGCGGTCCGCGTCGCGTCCGCCTGGCCGCTGAACCCGCCGCCCGTCACGTCGACGTCGATGTCGACGCCGTCGCGCAGCTCCTCGCCGGCGATGCGGAACGGTTCCAGCATCTTGAGGCGCGCCTGCTGTGGTTCGACCAGCTCGACGGGCTGGGAGTTGATTCGAACGCGGCCCTCGCCGTCGCGCACCGTGGCGCGGGCGACGGCCGTCTTCTTCTTACCGGAGGTGTTCGTTACCATGTGACGTTAGCTCCCAAGGACTCGGAGACGTCCCCGAGCGTGGTGAACTTGATGTTCGAGAGTCGGTCCAGTGACGTGCCGTCGAGGACGACCGCCTCGGCGTCCTCGTCGCGCTCGTAGGGGTTGCCCACGTAGACGCGAACGTTCGAGAGGGCCTCGCGGCCGTCCTCGCTCTTGTACGGCAACATCCCGCGGATGGCCCGCTTGAAGATGCGGTCCGGACGCTTGGGGTAGTACGGCCCGCTGTCCGAGCCGAGGTTCGCGCGGGTGTGGTAGGTGTCCATCGTCGCCTCCTCGTTGCCCGTGATCACCGCGTGCTCCGCGTTGACCACGGCCACCGTCTCCCCGTCGAGGACGCGCTGGGCGACCTTCGAGGAGACCCGGCCCAGGATGCAGTCCCGGGCGTCGACGACCACGTCGGCGTCGACCTTCGCGAGGCTCATCGGATCACCCGGACGTTCCCGCCCTCGGGGTTCTCCTCGACGAACCGTTCGAGCGACACCGCCTCGCCGGCCTGGTCGATCTTCGTCCGGGCGGTGCCCGAGAAGTCGACGGCGGCGACGGTGACGTTCTTTTCGAGGACGCCGCTGCCCAGCACCTTGCCGGGAACGACGACCGTCTCGTCTTCGTTTGCGTACCGTTCGATGCGACCCAGATTGACCTCGGCGTGGGTACGCCGTGGCCTCTCCAGTCGGTCGGCGACGTCCTGCCACACGTTGGCACCGGAGTCACGCGAGACCGACTTCAGATCGGCGATGAGGTTCTGTAAGTTCGGATTCGTCTTGCTACTCATAGCTGTCCCTCCCTGTGGGGGGTTCCTGAAAAGCGGAGTGCAGGGAGCAGGATTTGAACCTGCGGACCTCTACAGGACAGCGCCCTGAACGCTGCGCCGTTGGCCTGACTTGGCTATCCCTGCGTGCACTCCTGGGTAATCCGGCTCCCTTCAAACCACTTTCGGTCCCGCCGTTCGGGACCGCGCCGTCGTCAGCGACGGCGTCGACGCTCGCGAACGGGGCGAGCGTCGTATGGGTGGTTCGGGGAGTCGACATTCCTTAGACCGCGACCTTCGTTCGAAGTTCGTCCGCGCGCTCCTCGATGGAGTCGATCGCGCGGAGCAGCAGTTCCTCGACCGTGAACGAGCCGTCCGTCTCGATGTGGAAGACGAACGCGCCGGGGACGTCCTCGACGCGCACCTCCTTTCCGGGGTACCGCTCCGAGAGGTCGTTGCCGAACTCGTCGGTGGCGACGACCTCGCCCTCCGGCGTCTCGATGACGCCGCGGAGGATGCGCGGCTCCTCGTCGTCGAACTCGCCGCGGTCGCCCTCGACCGAGACGCGCTGGAGGTGTCGGTAGCCGACGGAGACGCCGCCCTGGTGTTTGGCGTGCTCCTTGCCGGCCTCGAGGACCGCGTCGGCCTCGAACTCCAGCCGCTGTCCCTCCTTCAGTTCGACGATCGGCACGTTCTCGTCGGCGGGCTCGACCATCGCCTCCGCGGACTCGATGTCCCCGGAGTAGGCGGTCGCCGGCCCCTCGACGTCGAGCGCGAGCGTGACGGTGTCGCCGATCTCGAACTCGTCGAGCGGCGTCGTCAGCGGAACGAGCCCCAATCGCAGCCCGATCATCTCGTCGAACATCACGGAGGAGTTCTCGACGAACCGCACCGTGTCGATCGAGAACGTCGGGACGTCGGCGATCATCGCGCGGCGAATGCCGTTCGCGAACGCCGGCGTGAGCCCGCGGATCAGCACCCGCGCGCTGCGATCGTCCCGTTCGACGTACTCCACGTCGAAGTCGGCTTCCGTCATGTCAGACTCGCTTGTTCTTTGGCGCCTTCGTCCCGTCGTGCGGGATGGGCGTGACGTCCTCGATGCGCCCGATCTCGACGCCGGCACGCGACAGCGCGCGGATCGTCGCCTGCGCGCCGGGGCCGGTCGACTTGTTGAGGTTGCCGCCGGGACCGCGCACGCGGACGTGGACGCCCTCCAAGCCGGCCTCCTTGACCCGCTCGGCGACGACCTCGGCCATCTGCATGGCGGCGTACGGCGACGCCTCGTCTCGGTTCTGCTTCACCACGGTGCCGCCGGACGACTTGGCGATCGTCTCGGCGCCCGTCTCGTCGGTGACCGTGATGAGCGTGTTGTTGAACGACGCGTACACGTGGGCGATGCCCCACTTTCCGTCCTCGGATTGGCTCATGTGTTTACTCCTGTGACTCCGCGCGCTCGGGGTGTAGGTCGTCCGCGAGCGGACTCGTCTCGTCGAAGGCGATGGCGCCCTCGTCGCTCACGTCCACCTTCACCGAGGGTCGCGTCACGCGCGCCCCGTCGACGGTGACGTGGCCGTGAACGATGAACTGGCGGGCCTGCTTCGTCGAGGAGGCGAACCCCTGTCGGTACGCCACCGTCTGTAGGCGGCGCTCGAGGAGGTCCGTCACGTCGAGCGACAGGACCGTCGAGATGTCGTCGTTGTCGCCGAGCACGCCGATGCGGCGCAGTCGCGCGACGAACTCCGAGCCCGCCTCCTGGGCGGCCTCGACGTCACCCTGGGCCTCGCCGAGGAGGCGTCGGGCCTCCCGGCGCATGCGGCGCAGTTCCGACTGCGCCCGCCAGAGCTCCTCCTTGTTCTTCAGGCCGTACCGCGAGAGGAGATCCGACTCCTCGGCGATCCGCTCGCCCTGGTACGGGTGGTTCGGCGTCTCGTACCCCTTGGTGTTCTTGCCGGTGCTCATTCCTCGTCACCCGCTTCTTCCTCGGCCATCTCCTCGCGGATCTCCTCGACGTTGACGCCGATGGTCCCCTCGGTCCGGCCCGTGGACTTCGTCCGCTGGCCGCGGACCTTCTGGCCGCGCTTGTGTCGGACGCCTTTGTACGATTCGATCTGCTTCATCCGGTTGATGTCGTGACGCCGCTTCTCGTTGACGTCGGAGCCGACGAGGTGTGTCGTCTCCCCGGTGAAGAAGTCGCTCTGTCGGTTGGTCATCCATGACGGGACGTGGTCCTCGAGGTTCTCGGCGACGTCGACCACCGCCTCGATGTCTTCCTCGTCGAGAAGCCCGAACGTGGACGTTCGGTCCACGCCGGCCTCCTCGGCGACCAGCCGCGCCATGCGCGTGCCGATGCCGTTGAGTTCAGATAGGCTTCGCTCGACCGTCTTCGTCCCGTCGAGGTCCGCGCCCCCGATCCGAACGAAGTACTGGAGGTCTTCCTCCTCCTCCGGCGAGTCGTCCTGTGATTCTTCCGTGCTCATGTGTTGATCGCAGTGAGCCCTACCGGCGCGATCCCGGCGGTGCTCGGTCGTTTCGAGCGTTGCGGCGGGGATTCGAACCCCGGAGGCAGTGACGCCACAGAGTTAGCAACCCTGCGCCTTGGGCCAGGCTTGGCTACCGCAACTCGCGTCGTATCGTCGCCCTCGCGGACTCGGGGCCCGGCACCCCTGCAGTTCGTGCGTCCTGATCAACCGCGCTTCACTACTTAAACATCACGAAAGCCCCGGGACGTGGCTCCCGTTGGCACGGGAGATCCTGCTGAGGAGA
Organism: Halorubrum aquaticum; assembly: GCF_900113615.1. GTDB lineage: Archaea > Halobacteriota > Halobacteria > Halobacteriales > Haloferacaceae > Halorubrum > Halorubrum aquaticum. The sequence goes on along the minus strand of NZ_FOPZ01000002.1, from coordinate 31,072 downwards.
CCCGCCGCCGACGCCGATTGGCATACCGTTTAGTGGTCCGCCGCGATGGATGTCCCCATGAAGGCCGTCCAGTTCGACGCCCACGGCGACCGCGACGTGATCGAGTACGGCGAGTTCCCGGACCCCGAACCCGACCGCGGGGAGGTGCTCGTCGACGTCAAGGCCGGCGCGTTGAATCACCTCGACGTCTGGACCCGCCGCGGGCTGCCCGGCGTCGACCTCGACATGCCACATATCCCCGGAAGCGACGCCGCTGGCGTCGTCGAGGCGGTCGGCGAGGGCGTGACGCGCTTCGAGCCCGGCGACCGCGTCGCGGTGAGCGCGGGGGTCGCCTGCGGGGAGTGCGAGTTCTGTCGGGACGGCGAGGAGTCGCTCTGCGTCTCCTTTCACATCTTGGGCGAGCACGTCCGCGGCGTCCACGCCGAGAAGGCCGCGGTGCCCGCCGACAACCTCGTGCCCGTTCCCGACGGCGTCGATTGGGCGGTCGCCGGCTCCGCGTCGCTCGTCTTCCAGACCGCGTGGCGCATGCTCCACACGCGCGCGGACGTCGAGGCGGGCGAGAAGGTGCTCGTGCTCGGTGCCTCCGGGGGCGTCGGCCACGCCGCGGTCCAGATCGCCGACCACGCCGGCTGTGAGGTGTTCGCGACCGCCTCGAGCGAGGCGAAACTCGCACACGCCGAGGACTGCGGAGCAGACCACGTCGTCGACTACGAGGCGAACGACTTCGCCGAGGAGGTCGCCGAACTGACCGGGAAACGCGGCGTCGACGTCGTCGTCGACCACGTCGGCGAGGCGACCTACCCCGACTCGCTGAAGTCGCTGGCGAAGGGCGGACGGCTCGTCACCTGCGGGGCGACGACCGGGCCGAACCCGGACGCGGGGCTGAACCGGATCTTCTGGAACCAGCTCTCCGTGCTCGGCTCGACGATGGCGACGCCGGGGGAGGTCGACGACGTCCTCGAACTGGTCTGGGACGGCACCTTCGAGCCGCGGGTCCGCGAGACGCTCCCGATGAGCGAGGCCACGCGCGCCCACGAGATGATCGAGAACCGTGAGGGCTTTGGCAAAGTGGTCCTGAAACCGGACAGTGAGTTCTGAGACCGACGCGGACGGCGGGTACGTCCACACCCCGGCCGACGGCGACGCGGAACCCGCGGAATCCGCCGAATCCACGGAACCCGCAGACCCCGCGGAACCCGCGGATCCGGCCGCCGACGGCTTCGGCCGGAAGGGATGGGCGCTGACCGCCGTGTTGTTCACCTGCGTCCTCGTCATCCCCGGGATCATCTACGCGTACCCGTACGCCGCCGGGGCGTTCGGGTTCACGTTCTTCGCGACGTACCTCGCGCTCCCGCTCGTCCCCGCGGTCCTGCTCGGGCTCGTCGCGGTCTGGTCGATGACGGCCGCGACGGAGTGACACGCGAGGAACTACCACGCTGCGTCGCGGTCCCGAACGCGAACGACAATCGTTTTGAACGGCCCTGCCGGAGGGGAGATATGTTGATCACCGTCTCCGGCCCGCCGGGGAGCGGGAAGAGCACGAACGCCGCGGGTCTCGCCGAGGCGCTCGGGCTCGACCACGTCTCCGGCGGCGACATCTTCCGGGAGATGGCCGCCGACCGCGGCATGACCCCCGTCGAGTTCAACGAGCACGCCGAGGACGACGGCGACATCGACCGCGACCTCGACCGCCGGCTCCGCGAGATCGCGACGACTCGCGACGCGGTCGTGCTCGAGTCGCGGCTGGCCGGCTGGCTCGCCGGCGAGCACGCCGACCTGCGGTTCTGGTTCGACGCCCCCGTCGCGGTCCGCGCCGAGCGGATCGCCGACCGGGAGGACAAGCCCGTCTCGCAGGCCCGCGAGGAGACGCTCCGCCGCGAGGCCTCCGAGCGGAAGCGGTACCTGGAGTACTACGACGTCGACATCGATGACCTCTCGATCTACGACGCCGCCTACAACACCGCCCGGTGGGGACCCGACCGGTTCCTCGACGCGCTCGTCGCCACGGTCGAGGCCTACGACCCCGACGACGACGAGGGGAAGGTCCCGATCGAGGGCGTCTCCTACGACTTCTAAAACGCCGCCGAACCCGGAACCAGCACACACGGAGACCCATATGACCGACGACATCGACGACGCCGACCCCGGATCCGGAACCGACGACGCCGATCTCGGAGCCGACGAAGGCGGTCCCGGATCCGCCGACCCGCTTCGCGCCCCGCCCGGCGAGCGGTCGGTCCCCGAACTGCTCCGGTTCGGCGTCGTCAACGTCGACAAGCCCGCCGGACCCTCCTCCCACCAGCTCTCCGCGTGGGTCCGCGACGCGATCAACGACACGCTCGAGGTCGTCGACCCCGACGGGCCGCGGATCGACGGCGTCGCCCACGCAGGGACGCTCGACCCCAAGGTGACCGGCTGCCTCCCGACGCTCACCGGCACCGCGACCCGGATGGCACAGGTGTTCCTCGAGGGCGAAAAGGAGTACGTCTCCGTGCTGGAGCTTCACGGTCCCGCGCCCGCCGACTTCCGGGAGGTCGCCGCGGGATTCGAGGCGGAGATCTACCAGAAGCCGCCCCGAAAGAGCGCGGTCACTCGCCGGCTGCGGACCCGGACGATCCACGACCTCGACGTGCTCGAACTCGAGGAGCGTCGCGCCCTGCTCCGGATCGGCTGTGAGTCGGGGACGTACGTCCGCAAGCTGTGTCACGACCTCGGCCTCGCCGCCGGCGTCGGCGCGCACATGGGCCACCTCCGCCGGACCGCCACGGACCCCTTCGACGACGCGGACCTCCACACGCTCGAAGACCTCACGGACGCGCTCGCGTGGGCGGAGGAGGACGACGACGACCTCCTCCGTGAAGTGGTCCGCCCCGCCGAGGAGGCGCTGGTACACCTCCCGTCGGTGACGGTCGCGCCCTCCGCCGCGCGCAACGTCGCCACCGGGGCCCCCGTCTACGCGCCCGGCGTGATCGACAGCGACCTGGACGCGGCCGATGCCGCGGATACGGCGAACCGTGCGGACCAAACGGAACCCCCGCTCGTCGCCTGTCACGTGCCGAACGGGACGGCGGTCTGTCTCGGCCGGTTCGTCGGCGACCCGGACGCCGAGTCGGGAACGGTCGTCGCGCTCGAACGCGTTCTTTTATGAGCGAGCGGGCGGGGATCCGCCCATGGAAACCGACCGACGCCGACTCGAACTCGGTACCGCGAGCGCCGCCCCCGGAACCGTCGATCGCGGGTGGTTCGACGTCGCCGACCTCCCGACCGGAACGCCGGAGCGACTCCCCGTCGTCGTCGCCAACGGGGGCGACCCGGGACCGACCCTCTGGCTGACCGGCGGCGTCCACGGCGACGAGGCCACCGGGATCGCCGTCGTCCTCGAGACGATGGACGCGCTCGCCGACGACCCGGAGGCGCTGGCGTCGCTCGCCGGCGCGGTCGTCGCCGTCCCGGTCGTCTCGCCCGCGAGTCTCCGCCGGAACGCCCGGCACACCTACTACGACGACGAGGACCCGAACCGTCACTTCCCCGACGCCGACGCGGAGTCGACACGCCCGCCGAAGCTCCAGGAGCGGATCGACGCGCGCCTCTACGAGGCGGTCGTCGGCGAGGCCGACGCGGGTTCAGGTCCCGTCGCCGCGGACGCCCTGATCGACTGTCACACCGCGGGCGTTGACAGCGAGCCGTTCGCGATCCGCGACCGGGTCTTATACGGCGACCGCCGGAGCGATTCGGAGGCGGAGGCGCTCGCGGCCGAGCTCGAGTCCGTCGTCGACGCCTTCGGCTTCCCGACGCTCACGGAGTACCCGGCCGCGGAGTACGTCGAGGAGGACCTCCAGCGCTCGCTCGCGGGAGCCGTCCTCAACGAGGCAGGCATCCCCGCGTTCACCGCCGAACTCGGCTCGCACTCCGTCGTCGACGACCGCCTCGTCGCGGGCGGCGTCGCCGGCGCGTTCGCGGTCGCGGTCGAGCGCGGCCTGCTCGCTCCCGACGACGTCCCCGGGGGCGTCGGCGAGCCCGCGGAGCACGTCGACGACGTGCCCGTCGACTACCCGGTTCGACGGTATCACGGCCCGACGACTGACGTCTCGGGGCTCGTTCGCCATCGCGTCGACGCGGGCGAGTCGTTCGCCGAGGGGGACGTCCTCGCCGATGTCGTCTCCGCGACGGGCGAACAGCAGGAAACGATCCGAGCCGACCACGACGGGTACGCCATCTCGCGACGTGAAGGGCTGGCCGTCTACGAGGGCGACCCGATCGCGAGCCTGGCGGTGCGCGACGACGGCGACCTCGTCGTCCCCCGCGACGACGGCGACGACTGAAACGAAGTCCTTAATTACGGGACGGTCGTTCCTCCGAGTGCGACCCGGGACCGTGGGGTAGTGGTATCCTCTGCGGATGGGGTCCGTAGGACCTGAGTTCGACTCTCAGCGGTCCCATACGAAATAAACTGTTTCTCGTCCGAAGAGCCCCTGCTGGCCGTACACGGGAGCTTGTTCGAAATACTGCGGAGATCGTTCGTCAAACGGGACTCGTCACGGACGGAGGCACCGATCAATTCGGATACAGTGCCGATCGTTCCGGAGAGGCGGCCGTGATCTTCACGTCCCACAGAGTTCTCGACGCGGTGACGACCGTCTTCGCGGCTCGAGCGGTCGGTTCTCACGCGGAGGCGAACCCGGTCGTTCGTGAGTTGCTCGAGATGAACTCGATCCAGCGACGATACAGCGTTCAACACCGATATGATTGGGTTGCGGTACAGAACGCGAGTAGAAAGCCGGTGGCGATAGATTCTTTTCTGGACGAGCGGGCCGGCCTACTCATTTCACTTTCAGTCTCGTGGTGGGGTTTATTGGTCCCGGTCCAATCGGTTACGGTATGTCGAGTACGGAGTGGCGGCCAACCGATGACGAAGACGGTCCGAACGAAAACTTGGGCTTCGGTGACGCACTCGCGGAACTCGCGGTCGAGGACGCTCCAGACATCGATCCCGTCGACGCCGTTCGTGAGTCGCGCGAAGACGTATGAAGCTCTTCGTCGATTCGAATATTTTCATCGCGATCGTCACCGACGACACGGATCGATCCGATATCGCCCGAAATCTACTTAACAGCGATCACGAGTTTTACTCGTCGATCTACAACGTGATGGAGGTACGGAACGTCCTCGCGACGAAGTACCATCTCAAGCGGGATCGAATCGAGGAGGTCGAACGGACGATCCGGACCTATGCCGATCCAGTCTCTCACAGTTCCGTACTGATTCAGAAGGCAGACGAGATTCAAGAAGAGACGTATACGACGGCGATGGACGCGATCATGCTCGCGGCGGCGGACCATATCGGTGGCACACTCGTGACCTTTGACACGGAGCTTCATCGACACGGTGCGAAGCCTCCCGAAGATATCTCGTTCTAATTACTCGGTCGTGAGATGAGCGTGTTAGTTTCCGCTCACTCACTGGCTACCAACAGAGCGAGATCGTGGCGAGCGGCCCCGACGACGACCCGCCGATGAGCGTCGTTATCGATGCTGCGCTCGCACATCTTATTCAGTCCGAGGAGAAAATTCGGGACACCCGTGACGAGTTGGGTCCCACGACGATCCAGCGATTTAATACGGACGTACTCGGATTGCGGTACAGAACGCGAGTAGAAAGCCGCTGGCGTTAGAAAAGATTAGGGGGCGAAGGTAGTGATGGAGACATCAGTTCCGCTTAGCTTAATCTCCTCATCACTAACGTCGTACGTCCTCTCGAAGAGTATCGATTCACTAGGTTCGTGAATCAGTCGAACACGTGCTTCATTAACCTTGGTACTGCTACCTCCGAAATCGGCATCGACAGTATCACCGACAGAGATCGATGTATCAAGCATACCACTTGCTTGATTACTCGAATCGACGTCATCAATAACTACTCGTACATCCCCTGATGGAACAGTGTCTCCACCAACGTGTTCTATTGTGATTGTACCATTCCCGGCACCGTCACTACTTAGTGAGACATCCAACTGAGTCGACGGCTGACTGTCTCCGAGCGAATCCCCCAGACCGAGTACGAACGTCCCGATGACGGCCGCCAGGATCACCGTAATGGCGACCATGAGGATGACACCGATAACGGGGCTCACCGCGCGGTCGTCCGTGTTGAACAGGTTGTGTGGTTTCATTGTCTGAATCCAGCGGTTCCCCGATGCGGGACGTCGAACCCCCTCGATCCCCCGACCGGATGCTGGTTAGTTGAAGGGAGGCGGACCTTCCATAAGTACTTGCTGCCATAAATATCAACGTTGAAAATTAGTTGTCGATGAGAAATGATTGGACGATCGAGGTATTCTCGGCGGAGTTCGTGGACGATCCGTGGGGTGGCGGCTGCGCAGCCAGACGTGCCGACACACCGCACGGATTTATACGGTCTCACGTTCCTCACGGACACACCGGATGCCCGAACGAACCCGCCGACGCCACCCATCGAGATGAGCGACGGCACAGCGTCCCGGCCGTCACCGCTGAACGGGCTGTCGGTTCTGGCGCTCGCCAGCGCCGTCTTCGCCGCCGTCCTCATCGCCACGTACCTCCAGTACGTGCTGCTCGCGGTCGTCATCGCGTACGTGCTCGCGCCCCTCCAACACCGCGCGGAGGAACACGTGCGGCCGGACGTGGCCGCGGTCTCGGTGATCGCGGGGGCGACCCTCGTGGTGTTCGTCCCGCTCGCGTACGTCCTCACGGTCGCGCTCCGACAGGGACTCGCACTTCTCTCCGCCCTCCGACGCGGGGAATTACGGAACTTCGTGGTCGACGAGATCGAGATATTCGGATACGTCGTCGACATCGACGTCCTCTACGTGACCTACCAGGAACCGATCAACACCGCGATACAGCGGCTCGCGAGCTGGGGACTCGGGCTGCTCCGCGGGATCCCGGACCTGACGGTGGGGCTGTCCGTGACGCTTTTCGTCCTGTTCACGCTGTTGCGCGACGGCGATCGACTCTTCGCGTGGGCGCTCACCGTCGCGCCGGTCTCCGAGCGCGTCCAGCGCGACCTGATCGCGGAACTCGACGACCTGATGTGGGCGTCGGTCGTCGGGAACGTCATCGTCGCGGGGATCCAGGCGCTGCTTCTCGGCGTCGGGCTGTTCTTACTCGGCGTTCCCGGCGTCACGTTCCTCACCGTGGCCGCGTTCGTCCTCACGCTGCTCCCGCTCGTGGGCTCCTTCGGCGTCTGGGTCCCGCTGTCGCTGTATCTGCTCGTGCGCGGTCGGACCACCGCGGCGGTCGTCCTCTTCGTCTTCGGCGTCCTCGTCAGCCTCTCGGACACGTACCTCCGTCCCGCCGTGATCAACCGGGCCGGCGCGATCAACGTGGCGATCATCGTCGTGGGGATCTTCGGCGGGATCGTCCTCTTCGGCGGGGTCGGCCTCTTCGTCGGGCCGGTCGCGCTCGGCGGGGCGAAGGTGGTCCTCGACCTGTACGCGCGCGAGCGGGAGGCGGGGGCGACGGCGGTCGACCGGCGGACCGAGTGAGGATCGACGGCGGCCCGCGGGCCGCGACTCGGCGGACGGCCCTCAGTAGACGTACTCGTCCTCGGCGATCGTCACGTAGTCGCGTCTCGTCTTCCGCTTGTTCCACTTGTAGCCGAGGATGAGCTTCAGCGACTCCCACCCCGACCGGTACGGCTGGGAGAGCAGTCCGCCGCTCGCCTCCGCCGCCAGCATCGCGTCCGCCGCGCCGATGATCCGGTCCCAGTCTGCCGGCTCGTAGTCGGCGACCATGTCCGCCATCGTGACGTTCCGGACGACCTCGTCGCCGATGGCCTCCTTCCAGCGTCGGTTGTACGGGGCCAGATCGCCGGCGGCGGCGAGTTCGCCCGCGATCGCGCCGGTTCGGACGGCGACGTGGTCGCCGCCCTCGTGGAACGCCGAGGTGGTCCCCATCGCACCGCCGGCCACGGCGATGCCCGCCTCGGTCGGCGAGTCGATCGGGCGGGTCGAGGAGATCGGGTACGTCTCCGTCCCGCCGCGTTTGCCCGCGTCCTCGACGAGCGGGAAGTCCTCCTCGACGTCGTACTCGTCGCCGTACTGCCACTCCAGCAGCCGGCGGACGTACTCCGCGCCGCCCGGGATCGACTCGTCGTCCGCCGAGAGCAGCTCGTAGGCGTCGGCGTCGAAGTCGTCGACGTCCATCCCGATGGGCATCGTGAGCCCGATCCGACAGACGCGGTCCCGGTTCGGGAAGATCCACGGGTACGCGGTCTCGCCGGGCATCACGCCCCACCAGAAGACGATGGCGTCGTTCACCTCCTCGTACACCGCCTCGGGCACCCGCCGGTACTCCTGGTAGGCGATGTGGTTCGCCTCCGGCGGCGCGAGCCGGTCGGACCCGCCCTGCCCGGCCGGGAGGTACTCGTCGAGCACGCGGTTCGTCACCGTCCGCTGCGGGCCGTCCGCGAGCACGACGAAGTCGGCCCCGATCTCGTCGCCGTCGGCCAACCGGAGGACGTGACGGGGGTCGTTCCCGTCGGCGCCGGCTTCGCCGGACGCCGGCCCCTCGTCGAGGTCGGTGTCGACGCCGCGGACCGAGACGCCGGCCCGGTACTCCGCCCCGGCGTCCTCGGCGCGCTCGCGGAGCCAGTCGTCGAATCGGGCGCGGTGGAAGGTGTACCCGAACCCGTCATAGGAGGACTCGATGCCCGTGTCGTACAGGGTCGCGGCCGTGGAGGGCCCGCGGAACTCCGCCCGGTCGAGTTCCCGTTGGACGACGCCGTCGGCGAACTCGTCGGGATGGATCCCCATGATGTCGACCCAGTAGTTCAAGATCCCGGCGGCGTCGGTGGAGTCGGGTCCGAGCCCCTCGCGATCGGCTCGCGGTACTCCCTTCTCCAACACGAGGGCGTCCGCGCCGCCGCTCGCGGCCGCGTGCGCCGCGGACGAACCGGCAGGCCCCCCGCCAACGATCGCGACGTCTACGCGTTCCATACCCTGTGAGGTCGACCTCACGGCTTTAAATTCACGGTCGCCGACGGGACCCGATCGGCGTCCTTCCGTTCGGACGTTGCCGTGGTCACGCCGGGGCGCCGAGAACCGATCGAAAACGATCGTTCATCCAGTTTTACCGGCGGATCTCGGCGTCGGAAAGACACCCTTTTGGTTCCCAACCGGGTCCGTCCGACAACGATGGCACGCGAGACGTGGGCGACACGAATGGGATTCATCCTGGCGGCGGTCGGGAGCGCGGTGGGGCTCGGGAACATCTGGCGGTTCCCCTTCATCACCGGACAGGAGGGCGGCGGGGCGTTCCTGCTCCTCTACCTGCTCTTCGTCGCGCTGATCGGTTTCCCGGCGATCCTCGTCGAGTTCGTGATCGGCCGGTACACCAACCTCAACCCCGTCGGCGCGATACGCGAACTCGGGAGCGGAGCGTGGAACTACCTCGGCTGGCTGTTCGTCGTCACCGGCTTCGTCACCCTCTCGTACTACAGCGTCGTCGCCGGCTGGTTCCTCCGGTACACCCTCATCGGGGTCACCGACGGGTACGCGCTCGCTGGGGCCGAGGAGGCGAACGCGCTGTACGGCTCGGTCACCACCGGACTCGACTCCCTCCTGTTCCACGCCGTGTTCATGGCGCTCGTCATCGGGATCATCGCCGCCGGCGTACGGCGGGGCATCGAGGTCGCGGTGAAGGTGATGGTGCCGGCGATCATCGTGCTGCTCGTCGGGCTCGCGGCGTACGCGTTCACGCTGGATGCCTCGGGAGCGGCGTACGCGTACTACCTCACGCCGGACTTCGGCTACCTCGCCGCGAACTGGACGAGCATCCTGCCGGCCGCCGCCGGACAGGCCTTCTTCACGCTCTCGCTCGGGATGGGCGTGATGATCACCTACGCCTCCTACCTCGGCGAGGACCGGAACCTCGCGGCGGACGCGGGCATCATCGCCGCGCTCGACACGCTCATCGCCGTGATCGTCGGCTTCGTCGTCTTCCCGTTCCTCTTCGCGGCCGGGATCGAGCCCGGCGGCCCCGGTCCCAGCGCGATCTTCGTGAGCCTCACGTCGGCGTTCTCCGGGATCCCCGGCGGTCGAATCATCGGGGTCGTGTTCTTCGCGATGGTCGGGATCGCGGCGCTCTCCTCGGCTATCAGCATCCTCGAAGTGCTCGTCTCGTACCTGATAGACGAGTTCGACGTCGCCCGCGTTCCCGCGTCGGCCGGGATCGGCGTTGCCGTCTTCCTGCTCGGCGTCCCGGTGACGATCGACCTGATCTTCCTCGGGTTGTACGACAATCTGGCCGGCGGGGTCCTGCTCGTGTTAGGCTCGCTGCTGCTCGCGCTGTTCGTCGGCTGGGTGATCCCCGACGTCGCCCGCAACGAACTCGAGAAGGGGATCGGCAGCCTCGGCGGACTCGGGACCGCCTGGGTCTGGATCATCCGGATCCCGATCGCGATCGTCGTCCTCGTCTCGCTGTATCTGGGGGTCGTCGACTACGCCGACTTCCTGACCGGCGGTTTCGCCGAGTGGCTGGCGGCGCGGTGAGGCGAGAGCGGCTGCTGCGGTGAGTCGACCCGTCTCGCCGTACCGACTCCTTAAAGGCGAACGGGCCTGAACGTCCGCTAGTGAGCGATCCGATCCCGACCGGCTGTGAGCCGGTCGACGACCTGCTCGGCGGCGGGTTCGAACGCGGGGTCGTCACGCAGGTGTACGGCCCGCCCGCCGCGGGCAAGACCAACCTCGCGCTCGCCGCGGCCATCGAGGTCGCGGCCGCCGGCGACCGGTCGCTTTTCATCGACACCGAGGGGCTCTCGATCGACCGGTTCGAACAGATGGCGAGCGCCCGCGTCGACCGCCCGGAGGTCGACGAGGACGTCGAGGAGCTGGCCTCGCGGCTGGTGATCACGGAGGCGTACGACTTCGAGGGCCAGCGCGAGGCCGTCCGCGACGCCGAGGAACTCGCCGGGGAGGTGGAGCTGATCGTGTTGGACTCCGCGACCGGCTTCTACCGGCTCGAGCGCGCCGACGACGTCGAGGGCGGTCAGTCGCTTCGGAAGGTCGCGAAGCAGGTGACACACCTCCTCTCGCTGGCGCGGCGACACGACGTCGCGGTGGTGATCACGAACCAGGTGTTCACCGACCCCGAGAGCGACCGCGACCGCGCGCTCGGCGGCAACACCCTCAACCACTGGACCGGCGCGATCCTCCGCGTCGACCGCTTCCGCGGCGGGAACCGCCGTGCGACCCTGGAGAAACACCGCTCGAAACCCGCCGGCGACTCCGCGACGTTCCGGATCGTCGAGGACGGGTTGGTGGCCGGCGCGAACGGCGAGTAGGGACGGAGGAACTCGGGCGACGACGGGAGACGAACGAAAAAGCGAGCGTGCCGGAACGTCGGGTCGACGCGGTCTCGAGAACGCTTAGAGCTCGCCGAGCTTCCGGAGCAGCTGGCCGCGGTACTCCTCGTCGGCGTTGACGCCCTTGATCTCGAGGACGTTCCGCTCCAGCTTGTCGAGCGCCACGTGGAAGGCGTGTTCGGCTCCGTACCCTTCCCCGGAACCGCCGACCTGTCCCTGGTCCGTCCGGAGGCGGATCTGACACTGGATGAGTGGGGTGCCACGGAGCTTCTCCTTGTGCTGGTGGAGCCGAACGTGCGCGTGCATCACCTGCATCTGGGCGTACTTGTCCGCGACGCTCTCGATCGACTCGACGACGTGTTCACGCGAGGTCCGGTCGAGCAGATCGACGTTGGTGATCTGGACGTCGAGCGAGTCCTCCTCGGTGAACGTGAGCGCGCGCAACACGTCGGTCTTGGTGACGATTCCCGCGACCGCGTCGACGTCCTCGGGGGTGACGACCAGCCCCGAGACGTCGTTGTCGAACATGCGGGAGACCGCCTCCTTCGCGGTCTCGTCGGCGGTCGCGGTCACGACCGGACTCGACATGATGTCGTAGACGGGGAGATCGAGCATCCGGTCGATGTCGCCGGCGCGGTCGCCGCTTCCCTGCCGTTCCTGGTCGCGGACGACGAACTCGACGATGTCGTTCGTGGTGACGACGCCGGCGAGCATCCCGTCGTCGTCGAGCACCGGGAGCCTGGAGATGCCGTTCTCTCGGAGCCGGTTTATCGCTCGCCCGACGCTGTCCTTCTCGTTGATGCCGATCACGTCGGTCGTGACGATCTGATCGACCGTGATCGCGTCGAGGCTCTCCAAGACGGCCTCGAGGATCTGGTCGACGGTCACGATGCCGTAGAGCTTCTCGCCCTCGTAGACGGGCGCGATCTTCACGTCGCCCTCGACGAGGAGGCGGGCGGTCTCGCGGACGTCCTCCGTCCGCTTCACCGAGGGGGCGGGCTTGACGACGGCGGAGACCTTCGTGTCGTCCTCCATCCGCGAGCGCAGCAGCTGTTTCTCGCCGACGACTCCCGCGTACTCGCCGTCCTCGGTGACGACTATCCCCTTCGGGTTCTCACGCTCGAAGATGGATCGGACCTTGGCGAGCCGCTCGTCGGCGTCGACCTCGACGTACTCCGGCACTGCGATATCAGCGATGTTCATGGTCCAACCGGAACGTTGGACGCGCCGGGTATTGAAAGTACAGGGGTCATCGCGACGGGTGGGAGCCCGACAGAACCACGGAGCTCGGACCCGCCGAACGCCCCACTGAAAGGTTTTTGCCCGTTACTCCCCGAGAACGCGACGTGTACGACGCCGTCGTTCTCGATCACGACGGGGTGATCGTCGGCCGGACACCGTTCGACACCCTCCGGGAGGCCGCCTGGGAGGCGTTCGAGCGGCTGGGCGTGGCCGACCCCGACCTCGCGCACGTCGACGACGTCGCGGTCGGCGTCGACCCCGCGACGCTCTCCGACATCTGTGAGCGCTACGGGATCGACCCGGCCGAGTTCTGGCGCGTCCGCGACGAGACCGCGTCCGACGCACAGGTCGCCGCCTCGCGGGCCGGCCGAAAGACGCCCTACGAGGACGTCGACGCGCTCTTGCACCTCGACGCCGCGCTCGGGATCGTCTCCTCGAACCAGCAGGCGACCGTCGACGACCTCCTCGCGCACTTCGGGCTCTCGGACAGATTCGACGTCGTCTACGGCCGCGAGCCCTCGATCGCCAGCCTCTCGCGGAAGAAGCCCTCCCCGTACTACCTCGAGCGGGCGCTCGCCGACCTCGACGCGTCGACCGCGCTGTTCGTCGGCGACAACGAGTCGGACGTGATCGCGGCCGACAACGCCGGGATCGACTCGGCGTTCATTCGTCGCCCCCATCGCCGCACCTTCGAACTCTCCGCGCAGCCGACCTACGAGATCGACGACCTCCACGACCTCGTGAGCCTCTGCGGTCGGTCCCCGATCGACTCGCCGTGACCGGACGTCGCGACGTCGTCCCCGTCGTCGAAGCCGTGACTCCGACGTTTATGGATCGGCGGCCGTGAGTCGGGACATGGACCCGAACCTCCCGCCGGTGGGACTGGGAACGATGGGCATCGAGGAGCCCGAACCGATCGCGACCGCGCTCGAGGTCGGCTACCGCCACCTCGACACCGCCCGTATCTACGGCAACGAGGCCGTCGTCGGCGAGGGGCTCGCCGCGAGCGACGTCGAGCGCGCGGACGTCACGGTCGCGACGAAGCTCTGGATCGACGCGCTCGCCGGCGACGACGTGGGGCCAACCGCCCGCGAGAGCGCCGAACTCCTCGGCGTCGACCGGATCGATCTCCTGTACGTCCACCGGCCCCGCGGCGCGTACGACCCGGAGGCGACGCTTCCCGCGCTGGATCGGCTCGTCGATGCCGGAGTCGTCGGCGCGGTCGGCGTCTCGAACTTCGAGGTCGACGACCTCGACCGCGCCCGCGAGGTCCTCGACGCGCCGATCGCCGCCCACCAGACCGAGCTTCACCCGCTGTATCACCGGCCCGAACTCCTCGAACACGCCCGCGAGCACGGCTATCCCGTGGTCGCGTACTCGCCGCTCGCGGGCGGGAAGGCCGGCGAGGTCGACGCCGTCGTCGAAGTCGCGGAGAACCACGGAACGACGCCCGAGGCGGTCGCGATCGCGTGGGCGACCGCGAAGGAGCCGGTGGTGACGATCCCGAAGGCATCGACGGAGCGGCACCTCCGGGCGAACCTCGCGGCCGCCGAGATCGAACTCGATCCCGAGGAGATCGCCGCGATCGACGCCGTCGACCGCGAGGAGGAGCTGTATCCGGAGTGAGGCCGCAGACGGATCCGACGACTGGTGGAGAGTCGGACGCGGTCAATGTCGAACGCACTGTCGAGACCGAGTCAGCAGCGTAGGATCCTACAGGACACCGCCGAGAAAGCCCAGCGCGAGGTAACCGAGGCCGAGTACAGCGAGGAGGGTAACGAGGACGAGGAGAATCGTGTTTGGCCAGAGCTCAGACTGGCTGTTTTGGTTTGCTGATTCACGGCCCTCGCTTAGAGGTTGTTCACTTTCGTCCTCGTACCAAGGGATCTCTCCACCTTCGGCTCGAATCGCCTCCCGCTGGGCTTTCTCCACGGCGAGGCCGATACACTCGTGAGACTCGGGTAGTCGATGACTGACGCAATATGTCTCTCCGCAGCGAGAACAGGTGTAGGACATCGAATCAGTCTCCCCACACACCTCGCAGTTCATGGGTGCCCGTGATAGCGCTGCGTCATAACTCTATGGCGAGAAGCAGGTCCGTTTCGCCGGACCGATGAGTTGCCTCATACGCTCATACCGTTGTCTGTCCGAGAGATCGGCGGCAGGCGGATCCGACGAGCGAGCGGCAGAACAGATCCGCGTTCGTGTATACTTCACCACTACTACTCGACTTGATCGACACGATCCCGGGCAGCTTTTACGCCTCCCGGTACCCCGTTCGGGTATGACCGAGGTCATCGACGGCGAGGCGGTGGCGGCCGACGTTCGATCCGACGTGGCCGGCTGCGTGGAGACGCTCGCGGACGCGGGCGTGACCCCCGGGCTGGCGACCGTGCTGATGAGCGACGACCCCGCCAGCGAGACGTACGTCTCGATGAAACAGCGTGACTGCGAGGAGGTCGGCATCGAGGGGATCCACGTCGACGTCGACGCCGACGCCCCCGCCGCGGAGCTGTTCGGGACCATCGACGACCTCAACGCCCGCGGGGACGTCCACGGGATCCTGGTCCAACTCCCCGTGCCCGACCACGTCGAGAAGCGCGAGGTGCTCCGGCGGATCGACCCCGAGAAGGACGTGGACGGCTTCCACCCCGAGAACGTCGGCCGGCTCGTCGCGGGCGACGCCCGTTACAAGCCCTGTACGCCCCACGGCGTCCAGAAGCTGCTCGCCGCTTACGACGTCGAGACCGAGGGGGCCGACGCGGTCGTCGTCGGCCGCTCCGACATCGTGGGCAAGCCGATGGCGAACCTCCTGATCCAGAAGGCCCCACAGGGCAACGCCACCACGACGGTCTGTCACTCCCGTACCGAGGACCTGGAGGGGAGACTCGCCGCGGCAGACATCGTGATCGCCGCCGCGGGGATTCCGGAGTTCGTCGACGGCTCGATGCTGAAGGAGGGCGCGACCGTGATCGACGTGGGGATCAATCGCGTCGAGAGGGACACGGAGAAGGGGTACGAACTGGTCGGCGACGTCGACTACGAGTCGGCGAGGGAGGTCGCCGGCGCGATCACGCCCGTCCCCGGCGGCGTCGGGCCGATGACCCGCGCGATGCTCCTGTACAACACCGTGAAGGCGGCGAGCCGCCAGCACGACGTGGCGATCGATCTGGAGTAGGATTCGGGGCGTCACGGCTGCCCCTCCGCGTCCCATCGCAATCGAACCGCACAGCCCCGCACTACCCCGCACTGCCCCGCACCTCACGCCTCCCCAGCCTCGGCGGCAGAGCCGCCGGCTGTCAGAGGGACCTTCGGTCCCTCCCTACTCGCACCCCGTGGGTGCTCGGAGGCGCGCGCCACCGCACTCACGGATCAGTATCGATCGACTTCAGTGTCGATCGCCGTCGTTCCTCACCGGCTCCCGTCGGCCGCGGCCCGGTTCCGGATCTCGATCCGTCCCTCGATCTCGGGGTCGATCCCGCGCTCGCGGGCGAAGTCGGCGAGCACCTCGTACTGGATGTCGGCCTCGCCGATCCGGTGGCGCTCCTCGAGCGTCGGGTACTCGTGATCGGAGTGGAGCAGGTACTCGGAGGTGGCGACGGTGTACCGGGCATCGGGATCGATCGGCTCGCCGCCGACGGTCACCTCCACGATCTCCTCGCTTTCGGCGTCCCAGACGACCCGGGCGTTCGAGACGTGGCCGTGCCACCAGTCGTCCTCGCCGAAGTCGACGTCGGGCGCGGCCATCTCCCGGAGGACGCCCCGAAGCTCCTCGCCGCCCACGTCGGTGAGCACGACCGGCTCCTCGAAGGGGATGAGGCTGATGAGGTCGGCCTTCGTCACGTCGCCCGCCCAGGGGTCGCCCTGCCGGAGCCCGCCCGCGTTCGAGAGCCCCACGTCGGCGTCGTGCGCCCAGCGGAACGCGTCGGCGACGAAGTTGCCGACGCGGCACTCCCCGCCGTGGACGACCGCGCCGGTCCGCTCGATCGGGTCCGCGACGCGGTCGACGACCTCGCCGAGGTCGGCCGCGCCCATCCGCTCGGCGAGCGCGCTCTCGAGGCCCGCGTGCGGGGCGGCCCCGTCCGGCTCGTGGAGCGTCGCCGTGGCCCGGTCGTCGGGATCGGCCGGGTCGCCGAGGTCGACCTCGGCGACGGCCTCGCCGTTCACGCCCGGCCGGACGAGAAGGGTCCCGTCGACGCGCTCGTTCCGCCGGCTGTGGACGTGGCCCCCCAGCACCGCGTCCACGTCGAGCTCGCGGGCGAGGTCGTCGTCGCCGCCGCCGAGATGCGAGAGGACGACTCGGTGGTCGACCCCGGGCCCCTCTCGTTCCAGGTCGTCGAGCGCCTCCCGGGCGGCCGCGACCGGGTCGTCGAACGAGAGCGGCGCGGCCATCGGGTTCAGCGAGTCGGTCGCGGGGTCGGTGACCCCCACGAACCCCACGGTCGCGCCGTCGACCGCGCGGGTCGTCCACGGGACGACGCCCTCCCGCCGGCCGAAGGGGTCGCCGTCCTCGTCTCGGACGTTCGCGGAGACGAACTCGACGGGCGCGTCGTCGACGAGCCCGCGGAGGGCGTCGGGACCGTAGTCGAACTCGTGGTTGCCGAAGGTGTCGAGGAGGGTGTCGGTGGCGGCGTAGAAGTCGATCGTCTGGCGACCCTTCGCGACCAGCGAGAGGACGCCCGGCGCGGTGGTGTCGCCGGTGGCGACGACCGCGGCGTCGGGGCCGTCGAGGTGGCGAATGCGGCCGGCCAGCCGGGCCGCGCGCTCGGGGACGTCGAAGACGTTCTCGATGTCGGAGTAGTGGAGGAGACGAGCCATGCGTGGGCGACCCTCGGGCGGGCGCGAACAAAAACGATCGCAAGCGAAACGATCGCAAGCGGATCGCATCGCGAGCGGGTCGCGGGCGACCGGGGCGGCCGAAGCGGCCGGAGCGGCCGGAGCGATCCGGTGGATCCCCCCGTCACGCCCTCGCACGCCGCCCGAGCGCTTTGAAAGCGCTTTTATGCTGTCCAAGAGTATCCCGGAGTACACCCTCTGTGGGGTCGATGATGTGCCGTTCCGATAGGGACCGACCACGGGACGGACACGCGAGCCCACACGGAGGACATAGGTGAACAACACATGCCAGTTTACGTAGACTACGACACCCCGGCCGACCTCGCCGAGCGATCGCTCGAGGCGTTCGAGGTCGCCCGAGACACCGGTACCGTAAAGAAGGGAACGAACGAGACCACCAAGTCCGTCGAGCGCGGCAACGCGAAGCTCGTCCTCGTCGCCGAGGACGTCTCGCCCGAGGAGATCGTGATGCACCTCCCCGAGCTCGCCGAGGAGAAGGGGATCCCGGTCGTCTTCGTCGACACCCAGGACGAGGTCGGCCACGCCGCGGGCCTCGAGGTCGGCTCCGCCGCCGCCGCGGTCGTCGAGGCCGGCGACGCCGCCGCCGACATCGAGGACATCGGCGAGAAGGTCGCGGAGCTCCGATAACCACCCATGAGCGCAGAAGAGGGACCCGGCGATTCGACCACCGCCGAGGTGATCGAGGTCGTCGGCAAGACCGGGATGCACGGCGAGGCCATGCAGGTCAAGTGCCGCATCCAGGAGGGATCGAACCAGGGACGGATCATCACGCGAAACGTCCTGGGTCCCGTCCGACTGGGCGACGTGCTCCAGTTGCGCGAGACCCAGCGCGATGCCGACGCCATCGGAGGACGATAACCCATGGTCGAGACACGCACCTGTGATTACACCGGCGAGGAGATCGAGCCCGGCACGGGCACGATGTTCGTGAAGACGAACGGACAGATCCTCCACTTCGTCGACTCGAAGGCGGAGAAGAACTACTTCCTCGGCCGCGAGGCGCGCGACCTCGAGTGGACCGAGGAAGGCCGCAACGAGGGAGGCGAGTAGATGAGCCACCACGACGAGCGCACCTTCGTGATGGTCAAACCCGACGGCGTCCAGCGCGGACTCATCGGCGAGATCGTCTCCCGATTCGAGGAGCGCGGACTGAAGCTCGTCGGCGGCAAGTTCATGCGGATCGACGAGGACCTCGCCCACGAACACTACGGCGAACACGAGGACAAGCCCTTCTTCGACGGCCTCGTCGAGTTCATCACCTCCGGCCCCGTCTTCGCGATGGTGTGGGAGGGCGCGGACGCGACCCGGCAGGTCCGCGCGATGGTCGGCGAGACCGACCCCGCCGAGTCCGCCCCCGGTACGATCCGCGGCGACTTCGGGCTCGACCTCGGTCACAACGTGATCCACGCGTCGGACCACGAGGACGAGGGCGCGAACGAACGCGAGATCGACCTGTTCTTCGACGACGACGAGCTCGTCGAGTACGCCCTCGACACCGCCGCGTGGGTGTACGAGGACGAGGACCACTGAGGCCGACGACCCCGATCTCGAAGTCCCGGAACATTCGACTCCCCGGAATTCGACGCCCTCCTGACGGCCGACCTCACCGGTTCTCCCGTCGGAGCACCCCGACGACGACCGCATAGCGGCCGCTTCGTTGACACACCTCGTTTCCGGTGAAAACGGACCGACATCCCGCTTCAGTCACTCGATTCTCCGATCCAAGTCTGGTATAAATGGACTCCCCGTGGACGCCACGGCTCACCGAACGTCGGCACGCGATATCCGCCGGGTGTCGGCATGTGTGATCCGCCGGGTGTCGGCACGCGTGGCTCGTCGAGTGCCGCTACGTCGACAGCGCCCGAACGACGCCGTCCTGGTCGACGACGAGGACCTCGTCGGTCCCGTCGTCGTCCGCGTCGGCGAACCGGGGGCCCGCGTACACGACCGTCTCCGGAACGCTCCCGCGGGTGACCACCTCGCCGTTGCGAGTCAGTCCGAGCACCTCGCCCTCACGGTTCACCGCGACCGACTCCGGCGTGTCGTCGCCGGTCACCTCTCCGACGGCCGGCGCGTTCACTCGCGTCTGCCCGCCGTACTGCTGTTTCCAGACGACCTCGCCGTCGAGTAAGTTGACCGCCCAGATGCTTCCGACGCCGCCGACGAGGACCTGTCCGCCGTCGACGCCGCCCACGGCGACGGGCCGGTCCTGAAGCGGGACCTCGTACCGCGAGGAGCCGTCGGCGACCTCCAGCGCCTCGAGGTTCCCGTTCGACCCGCCGAGCGTCAGAACGGGACCGCGGCGCGTCTCCGCGATGTTCCAGCCGACCGTCGTCACCGTCGGCGTCGTCCTCCAGCGTTCCTCGCCCGACCCGTCGAGGAGGTGGACGGTTCCGGGGTCCGTCCCCGCCGTTGACACCGCGACGCCGCCGGGTATCGCGCCGTCATACCCGTCGGGGTCGGGATCGGGGGCGACGACGAGCGGTCGACGCTCGACCCGACCGCCCACCGACGCCTCGAACGCCGGGTCGCCGGCGGCGTCGACCGCGAGAACGGACCCGTCAGTCGCGGCCGCGACCACGAGGTTCGTGCCGTCGCCGGCCGGATCGCCGATCGCCGGGACGACGCCGCCGGGGCCGTCGAGGTCGACGGCGAACCGCTCGTGGCCGTCCTCGGCGTTCAACACGACCAGCCGCCCCGGCGCGGTCGTCAACGCGACCACCGGGTCGCCGGCGAGCGTGCCGGTCGCGAGGCGGCTCACGCCGACCGGATCGTCGGTGTCCCCCGATATCCGCGTCGTCCACGCCCGGCCCGCGCCCGGGGTCACCGCGCGGACGGCGCGGTCGCCGTCCTCGACGGTCGGCTGGACGACTCTCGTCTCCCCGTCGACGTCGACGGTCGCGGCTCCGGTGCCGTCGTCGCCCGCGGCGGGTTCCGACTCCCAGACGACCGTCGCTTCGGCGTTCGCGTCGTCGAGGCCGACGAACGCGAACGTGGCGACGCCGACGCCGGTCGCACCGCCGGCGAACAGGATCAGGATCGCGAACAGGACTCGCCGGTCCATTATCCGTGGTTCGGCCGGCGGCGACATACGGCTGTCGGAAGCGACCGGCAGCGCCCGGACGGAGCCGTCTTCCGACCTCGTGCCGGACGCGGCGTTCGCACGGCGCCGGCGACGGAGCCCCGATCAGTCGTCCGCGACCGTGGGGGCGGTCGCCGCCTCCCCACGCGGCCCACCGGACAGGGGCGTCCACTCCAGCGCCTCCTCGTAGTGGAACGCACGGTGGTCCTTCGTCGGGTCGACGACGGTCAACGAGAGCCAGTCGTTGTCGAGCAGTTCGGACAGCTCCTCGTGGTCGCCTAACACGTCCGTGACGCGCTCGACCGGTGCGTGGACGACCGTGGAGAGCCGAAGCGGCTGGTGGTAGGGTTCGTCGTCGGCCGCCATCAGCGACTGAAGCGGGAGGCCGGACATCAGGTCCCCCCCGTTGCCCTGATAGACGCCGACGTTGCCGACGGGATTTTGAGTGACCTTCGATCCTCCGCCGTACACGGCGTTGTCGACGGTCGAGAAGTAGTACTGGGCGTTTATCCACTGGGTGACGACCATCGGGCCGGTGAGGATCGCCTCGAGCGCGTCGCCGTCGGGATCCGTCGACCAGTCGTACGAGTGGAGGAACGCGCGCCCGTCGAGATCGAGGTCGCTCGTCAGGTCGCGGGGACCGACCACGAACCCCGCGTTGCCGGCCAGGCCCCACTCGGGACGGGTCTCCGCCCAGTCGGCCGCACGGCGTTCCGTCTCCCTGACGCCCGCCGAACCGTCGGCCCCCATCGAGGCGGTGCGCTCGGCGGCCGCGTGCTCGCGGGCCGTGGCGAGGTCCGTACGCAACCGTTCGAGGTCGTCCGAATGGCTCTCCGGGACGTGCCCGTCGTACAGTTCCACCTCGTCGGTCGTGGTGTTGTGCTGGCCGGCGAGGAAGACGGTGTCCTCGGGAACGTCGAACCCGCGGTCGCGGAGCCCGGCCGTGACCTCCTCGTCGTTACAGACGGCCGCGAGCAGCCGGGCGTTCGGGCCGCCGGGGTTTCCGGCGCAGGCCCCGCAGTCGAGGCTCGAGCCGTAGGGATTGTTGGCGGTCTCGCTGGCGTGGCCGACGAAGACGACGAGGCGTCCGAACGTCTCCCAGCCCATCAGTTCGAAGGCGGTCGCGGCGTACTCGACCTTCTCCTCGCGGGTCAGCCCGACCGGGAGGTCGCCGGCGTTGGCGTGCGGATCGTCGACGTTGGCGTGCGGATCGTCGACGTTGGCGTGCGGATCGTCGGCGTGGGCGCGTGGATCGTCGGCGTCCGCGTGCCGCCGGTCGACGGTCGGCTCACAGAACTCGTCGTCGTCGGGCACCGCGTCGTCGACGCCGTCCAGCAGGTCGAAGACCCGGCCGGGGACGAGCGTGCGGGCCGCGAGCGCCAACGCGTACCCGCTGCCGGCGCTCTCGACGAAACCGAAGGCGGTGGCGGGGTTGGTCTTCACCCTCTCGAGGACCTCGCTCGCGGCCTCACCGAGACCCGACCAGCGGTCGTGGCTCGCCCGTGTTCCCTCGTTCGTGGGCGTCTCGGTGATCCGGTGTTTCGGGTCGAGGATCGGCGGACAGGCGTCGGTCGACACCTCGGCATCGTACCCCCGATACTCGATGGGAACGCCGAAGAAGCCGGCGTAGCCGTGGGTCTCGTACTCCCCGGTCGCCTCGAGGTGCCGACGGATGACCTCCGAACGCGTGTCGATACAGAAGACGAGTTGTGCGTCCGGGCGATCGGCGTCGCCTCCGGCGATCCGGTCGGACTCGGCGAGAGCCTCGCTCTCGGCCGCGACGCGTTCGACGACGTCCCGCCGATACGTCGCCTCCCACGCGCTCAGGAACGCCTCGGAGAGCTCGTCGGTCGTGTCGGGAGCGGTGTCACCGGGATCGGCCGACGGCTCGAGGTCGACGCCGAACGCGTCCAGCAGCGCGAGGCGGACCGCGAGGTACCCCTCGAGCGTGACGGGATACGTCGACTGCCACGCGCCGTCGTCGTCCGCGCGCTGCTTGATGAGGCCGACCCACCCGGGGAGCGCGGCGAACTGTTCCTCGAAGACCGGCACCCACTGGCTCTCGGGATGCGGTTCCAGAACGGACTCGATGGTCTCGATCGGCGACTCCGGCAGGTCGGCGACGACCCCCTCGTCGGGGATCCGGCCGTCGTGTCCGACGACCGACCGGAAGGCGCCGTAGAACCCCTCCTCGCGGTTCGGCATCGGCCACTCCGCTTTCCCCTCGTCGAGGAACGCCGACAGCCACTTCGTCAACACGCGATCGACCCGCTCCGCGTCGGTATCCGAACGCTCCTGACCGTCGTCCGCGTCCATGCGCTCCAGCAGCGTCTCGGGACGACCCTCCAGGCCGCGGTCGGCCAGTTCCGCGTCGAGCACTTCGGGATCGATCCGCCCGCGTTCGAGGGCCGCCCGAAACGTCTCCGGAGTGGGATAGCCGCGGCCGCCCAGGAGGCCCGAAGCCTGGGTGACGGCCTCGCCGAACGGCACGTCCTCGAACCCCGCGAGCGGGTTGGCCGTCACGAACGAGTGGATCGGCCAGACCGACCCCACGGTCGTCGCCGCCTTCTCGACGGCGCGTTCAGTACTCATTGTACTCCTCCGTGGCGGTCAACACGGTGTCGGAAGCCGGTTGGCTCGCGTTCAACAGCGCGACGTAGAGGCGCTGGCTGTCCTCGTGTATCCCGGTCTCCACCGCGACGTAGACCGCGAGGAAGGCGACGGCGACGAACGCGTGGACGACGCTCAACTCGGTCGGGGCCGCGACGACCGGGAGCCCGGAGAGGACGTGCGAGACGGCCTCGTAGACGAGCGCGTAGACGGCGATTGCCGGGAAGAAGACCAGCGGAACCGCGACGTAACGTGCCGCCGCCGGAATCGAGACGGTTCCGACGGCGGTGCGCGCCGCGTGGAGCGTGGTGAGGGTGACGAACGACACGAGCAGCACCCCGCTGTCGAGACTCGTACCCTTTCCGGTGAGGATCGCGAACAACGCTCCGCCCGCCAGTCCGGTCGCGAGGACGGCGGCGACCCCCGCGACGTTCGTCGCACGGGGCTCGCTCCTCGCCGGGGCGGTCCGTTCGACCCGCCCGCCGGCGCCCAGGAAGTGGTACGCCTTGTAGAAACCGTGTAACACGAGGTGGGTGACGGCGGCCCCGAAGAATCCGAGGCCGGCCTGCATGATCATGAAGCCCATCTGTCCGACCGTCGAGCAGGCCAGTTCGCTCTTGACGTCCGACTGGACGGTCTTGAGCAGCTTTCCGAGCACGGCGCTCGACGCGCCGACGACGACGATGCCGAGCATGAGGGCGGTATCGACCGTCACCACCGGTGCGAAACGGACCAACAGGACGCCGCCCGCGTTGACGAATCCGGCGTGCATCAGCGCCGAAGCGGGCGTCGGGGCGGTCATCGAGGAGAGCAGCCAGCCGTGGAAGGGGACGAGCGCGGACTGGATCATCGCGGCGAGGACGAGCGCGACGGCGGCGACGAGCCACGCCGCACCGCCGAGCTCGTCGGCGGCCGCGGCGATACCGGAGACCGTCGTCGCGCCGGTCGCCCACCACAGTACCGTTACTGCCACGCCGAGGAGCGCGCTGCTGGCGAGGAAGTACCTCCCGGCGACGGTCGCGGCGGCCCGGGCGTGGCGCCATCCCTCCACGGTGCCGACGAGCCTCGCCATCGCGAGTCCCATCGACAGCCACGCGAGAACGAACAGCGCGACGTGGTCGGCGACCACGACCCCCATCACGGCGACCGTGAAGCCGAACGTGGAGAGGAAGAAGTCCGTCTCGTGGTTGCTACCGGCCATGTAACGGCGGGAGTAACTGTGAACGATACCGCTGAAGAACGTGACGACCACCCACATCAGCGCGGTCAGGCCGTCGATCCTGACCACGCCGGTGACCTCCCACGGAGCATCGAATCGGACTCGGGCGACGAGGACCGCGACGCTCGTGACGAAAAGCGACCACACGAGCCACGTCAGCACGGCGGGGACGGACGACGATCCCGCCGTCGTGTCCGGGAGCGGTCCAACCGTCGGGGTCGAAATGTCTCCTGACATCGTTCGGTCCGGTACGACCCGTCACGGTGATCGAGCCGGTGCTCGAATCCGTTTCCGGTCGTTTCTACTCCAGTGAAAGAACGGAACGTTTGATAAGCTTATCTATATTCACAAATCGTTCGTAAATTGGACATTATAGAACGTTATGGTTTCGGAAGGGGCACGGGTCGTTTCGTCCGGTCCGGCCGGCTCACGCGTCGTCTTCGGCGTAGTCCTCGGTGTCGAACCTGCCGAACGGCGTCGTCTCGTGGGTCCGAACGAGGACCTCGTCGGCGACGGTGAGTCCCATGTCCAAGAGCTCCTGTGCCACGGACGTGATGTCGTCGTCGGTCTCCCCGACGGCAGTCACGAGGAGGTTCTGTTCGCCGGTGACCAGTTCTTGAACCGAGACGACGCCGTCGATCGCCAGAACGTCGGGGATGAGGTCGCCGCGTTCGGGGATCGAGGCGGTACAGTAGAGCAACATGCGGAGCGGATACCCCGACCGTTGGTAGTCCACGTTGGCGCTGTATCCCTTGATCACGCCGTCGGATTCGAGACGGTGGATCCGTTTACGGACGGTGCTGTCCGAGGTACCGGTCCGCTCCGCGATGTCGCCGGACGAGACGTTTCGGGCGTCGTCCTGGAGCGCGTACAGGATCGCTGTGTCCACGTCGTCTATCTCCCTTCCAGCCATACCGACGTATCCGGGAGAGGGACACTTTACTGTTCCAGTCGATCGACCGCTCAGATCACGAGGCCGATCGCCTGATAAGCCAGTCCGACGACGAAGACGGCGATCAACGCGATCGTCGCGACCACGACGACCGGCGAGAGGTGTTCGGTCTCCTGCTCGAAGGTGAGTGCGTCCATGGACGAGCGGTCGCTCGGACGCGGTTTGAAGGCTTCGCTCGGGTCCCGCAGGGACACGACTACCGAGGCGACGCCGACCGAGGGGAAGGTTCATGTGCGTCTCGACGGACCCTTCTCCCGAATGAGTCAGGCCGGACCCGATTCGGGGGATCTCGTCGTCGTCTGCGGGCTGCCGGGCGTCGGAAAGACGACCGTGGCCGAACGGGTGGCCGAGCGCGTCGACGCGCGGGTCCTCCGAACGGACGTGATCCGCAAGGAACTGTTCCCCGAACCGACCTACGCCGAGGAGGAGACGGAGGCCGTGTACGAGGAACTCCTCGAGCGCGCCCGCGGTCGCGTGGCCGACGGGGAGTCGATCGTCCTCGACGCCACGTTCGCGGACGAGCGGTTCCGGACCGCGGCACGGGAGACCGCCGATCGCGTGGCCGATCGGTTCGCGCTCGTGAAAGTCGAGTGCGAGGAGTCCGTCGTCGAGGAGCGGATCCGCCGCCGCGACGGGATAAGCGATGCCGACTTCGACGTCCACCTCCACTTCAAGGAGCTGTTCGATCGGATCGACGCGACCGACTCCGCCCGTGAGGCGGGCGGCGACGTGGTCGTCGTCGACAACTCCGGCGACGAGGCGGAGACGCGCGCCCAGGTGGACGCCGTCTTCGGGTGACTCCTCGTCGGCAGTCGGCCGCCGTCGTCCCCGTGGTCGCTTCGTTCGTGGCATCGATCTTCGTTCGTGGCACCGATCTTCGTTCGTGGCACCGATCGGCGTGGCACGCGCGGGCCCGCGTCTCCCACCACTTATACCGGCGTGCCTCCTACTGGACGGCGTGAGCGAAGAATCCGGGCGTCGGAACCTCCGAATGCCCTCAGATGACGAAGTGTTCGCCGTCGTGACGGAACACCTCGGCGGCAACCACGTCCGCCTCCGGTGTGTGGACGGAAAGGAGCGGCTGGGGCGGATCCCCGGCCGAATGAAGTACCGTACGTGGATCAACGAGGGCGACGTCGTCCTCGCGGAGCCGTGGTCCTGGCAGGACGAGAAGGCCAACGTCGAGTGGCGCTACACCGACGACCAGGCCGACCAGCTCCGCCGTGAAGGCCACATCGAGTAGTACGACGCGCCCGCTTCTCGAAGTCACGCCGCCGGCGTTCGAGCGGTAGCTACGTCCGACGGTCCGAGCGGTAGCCACGCTCGGCGTGACCGAAACGATATACGGCCCCTCCGAGTGGATCGGCCATGGTCCTCGCCGGCGTTCCGACGTCCGCGCTCGTCGTCTTCGCGTTGATCGGCGTCGCGCTGGCGTTGTTCGTCTCGGAGGTCATCCCCAACGACGTCACCGCGATCGGGATCGTCGTCGCGCTCGCGGCCTTGGAGCCCTGGACCGGCGTCGACGCGCGCGGTGCCATCTCGGGGTTCGCGAACACCGCGACGGTCACCATCGTCGCGATGTACATGCTGAGCGCCGGGATCCAGCGGACGGGACTGGTCCAGCGGCTCGGGGTCCACCTCGCCCGGTTCACTCGCGGCAGCGAGACGCGCGCGCTGGCGGCGGCGATCGGGACCACCGGTCCGATCGCGGGCGTCGTCAACAACACGCCGGTCGTCGCGGTGTTCATCCCGATGATCACGGACCTCGCGAGAGAGACCGGCGTCTCGCCCTCGAAGCTCCTCCTGCCGCTGTCGTACGCGGCGATCCTCGGCGGCACGCTGACGCTCATCGGCACCTCGACGAACCTGCTGGCCAGCGAGTTCGCCGCCGCGCTACTCGACCGGGGCCCGATCGGGATGTTCGAGTTCACCGCGCTCGGCGCGGTGGTCCTCGTCGTCGGGCTCGCCTACCTGATGACCGTCGGCCGGTGGCTCACTCCGGCGCGCATCCCGGTCGACGCCGACCTCGTCGAGGAGTTCGAGCTCGAGGACTTCCTCGCCGAGCTCCGCGTCGGTCCGGACTCGGCCGCGGTCGGGCTCCCGATCGCGGCGATGGACGAGCGGACCGACGGAGCCGTGACTCCGCTTCAGGTCCGACGGAACGGCGAGACCTTCCTCGCCGCGGGCAGCGACCAGCGGATCCAGCCGGGCGACGTGGTGGTCCTCAACGGCTCCCGACCGGCGGTGAATCGGTTTCGACGGCGGTTCGGGCTCGACCGGCTCGACCGCGGCGCGGTCACCGAGGAGACGTTCGCCGACGCGGACTCGAGCGACCGGCTCGGCAAGGCCGTGGTCCCCGAGACGTCCCGATTCCTCGGCGAGACCCTCTCGGAATCCCGGCTCGAGGCGTTCCACGGCATGACCGTGCTCGCGATCCGACGGGGATCCGAGCTGGTCCGGACGGACCTCGAGGAGGTTCCCCTGGAGGCGGGCGACCTGCTTCTGGTCCAGACCACGCCCGAGTCGGTCGAGTACTTCGCCGACGGCGACGACCTCCTCGTGATCGGCGAGGACGCCCTCGACCGGCTCGACGAGGAGGACGCGGAGGACATCGCCCCGCTCTCGCCGGAGACGCCCGTCGCCGTCGCGGTCATGGTCGCCGTGGTCGGTCTGGCCGCCCTCGACGTCCTCCCGGTCGTGATCGCCGCGCTCGGCGGGGTGTTCGCGATGGTCGTCACGGGCTGTCTCTCCTCGGCGGACGCCTACGACGCGGTCTCGTGGAACGTCGTCTTCCTCCTGGCGGGCGTGATCCCGCTCGGGCTGGCGATGGAGGCGACGGGCGGGGCCGCGCTCATCGCCGAGGGGCTCGTCGCGACCGGCTCCGTCCTCCCGCTCGTGGCCGTGTTGCTGTTGTTCTACGTCGTCACGGGGCTGCTCGCGAACGTGATCACGCCCGTGGCCACGGTCGTGTTGATGATCCCGATCGCGGTCGACGCGGCGGCGAGGCTCGACGCCAGTGGGTTCACGTTCCTGCTCGCGGTGACCTTCGCGTCCGCGACCTCCTTCATGACGCCGGTGGGCTACCAGACCAACCTGATGGTGTACGGCCCCGGCGGCTACGAGTTCACCGACTTCCTGCGCGTCGGCGGGCCGCTCCAACTCCTGCTCTCGGTCGTGACCACCCTCGGGATCGTCGAGATATGGGGTATCTGAGTCGGTCGGAGGGTCGTGCGGACTCAGGCGAACAGGACGACGATCAGCGCGATGAAGAGCAACTCGCCGCCGACCAGAAGTACCGCTATCACCCAGTCGCGGTACTCGCGGAGCCACTCGGCGGTCGCCGTCAGGGTCGCCGAGACGGACTGCCGGGCGGACGGGTCGGCGTCGGCGGCGTCCGTTGCGGCGGCGTCGCCGCCGGTCTCGCCGCCCTCGACGGTCCGATCGGACGCCCGCCTCACGCGCCATCCGGTCTCGGGATCGAACGTCGCGGGCACGCGAGCGCCCACGAGGTCGTCGAGGTCGAGCGGCGAGACGCCCGCGGACTCGAGGAACGCGAGGAACTCCGTACACTCCTCCAGTGACCCGTGTCTCGGCGCGTCGAACCGCTCGACGTGGGTCGTCTCGCCGTGTGGCGGCCGGGTCTCGACGACGACCTCGTCGCCCGCCATGCGGACCGCGGTCACGACCAGCGCGTCCTCCTCGTCGTTGAGGTACGCCTCCCGGAGCCGGCGTTTGAGGTCCTCGTCGACGCCGGGAGCCGCGGACTCGGCCACCGAGTCCGCCGGCCCGACCGCCGGATCCGCCGTCTCGACCGTCCGGTCCTCCTCGGAGGGCTGCTCGGCCATTCGTCCGTCGTTGGCGTCGTGGGCGCTTAAACGCACGGCAGGGCGACCACGCCCCTTTTGAGCCCGGGCGGTCTACTTCCCCCCAAGCCGTGGCGTTCACCGACAAGATCTACGTGAAGAATCACCGCCAGCTCGCTTCCCAGCTGGAGACGAACCTCCCGAAGGGCGCGTTCGCGGGCGCGACGCTGGACATGCTCTTCACCGGCGACGGGCTCTCGAAGCTCGATTCGACCACCCGCGACCGGATCTTAGATTTCGCCGAGGATTTCCTCGATTGCGACTGCCAGTCGAACCCCTACTGCGGCTGTGCCGAGCGGAAGTTCATCCGGTACGTCCTAGAGCTTCGCGCGCAGGGGCTCGGTCCCGGCGCGATCGTCGACGTGATGACCGACGACTACATGGTGTACGCGTACGCCGGCGACGTGCGGTCGTTCCTCGACGACGCGGTCCGGAAGCTGGAGGCCGTCGAGACGCTCGCCGACGTCGAGGGCAACGAGGAGATGTCCGCGAAGGCGCGGCGCGCTCGCGACCAGCTCTCGGGGTGACTACCGACTCCTTCTCGGGGTGACTACCGACTCCTTCCCAGCCGCTTGGACCGGTCGAACGGTCTAAGTACGCGCGAGCCCGAATCCCGGGCAATGAGTCTTCGGCCCGCGTGGCTGACGTTCCGGCGGTACGCGGCGGCGACGACGGGGATGACGCTGACGCTGTTCGCGCTCGGCGTCTACACCGCGGCGACGGGGTCCGGACTGGCGTGTCAGGCCCAGTGGCCGCTCTGTTCGGACCAGCTCATCCCCGCGCTGACGATCAATCCCGACTTCATCGAGTGGTTCCACCGCGTGTGGGCCATGGTCACCGGCTTCCTGATACTCGGCGTGGCCGGGTGGAGCTGGCTCGGATCGCTCGACCGACGGACCCGGATCGCGGCGACGCTGGCGGTCGTGATCCTCCCGGTCCAGATCGCGGTCGGCGCGATCACGGTCACGATCGGCGGGCTCGTCCCCGGCGGGTACACCGTGTCGACGCACGCCGCCCACCTGATCGTCGCGCTCGGGATATTCACGCTGCTCGGGCTGGCGACGATGTGGGGCGGCGACCGCCCCGGGTCCGCCCGCCTCCTCCGGGTCGCACTCGGCGTCGCGGTCGGCGGGATCCTCGCGAGCGCCGTCTTCTCGCGGGCGGTACCGCTCCTGACGTACTCGCCGGGCGGGCAGGCCGCCTTCTATATCGCCGGCTTGAGCGCTCACCTCGGGCTCGTCGCGACCCTCGTCGTCGCGACCGAGGCGAAGGAGGGGGCGGTGTCCGGGCTCGGGTCCTCGACGGCGCGGACGGTTCGCCGGCTCGCGACCGGGTCGATGGCGGCGCTCGTCGTCACCCTGCTTCTCGGTCGCGACCTGGTGTTGTACACCGCGACGTGGCAGCGGGCGAACCTCGTCGCGCTCGCGCTCGCGCTCGCGCTCGCCGCGGGCGCGGCGTGGGTGCTTCGTGGGGCCGACACCGCGGCCGGTCGGTCGACGCCGGTCGGCGGCGACTAGAACGCGGCGGATCCGTCGAAACCCTCAGCACGGGACCTGTTCTAGATCGCTTGCTTATAGGACGGTTGTTTCGATGGGGATCGAGGTGAGGAGAAGGGAGTCGTTGCTGGCGCGGTGAACACGTCCAAAGCCCCAGCCACGAGGACTCGCGCGGCTCGCTGCGCTCCTCACTCAGTCGCTATCGCTCCTTCACTGCGGTGCTTGCTTCGCCGGGCTTCGTCCTCGTGGCAGCGAGGCGCTCCGCGCCTCTGGCAGCCGGCGGCGGAGCCGCCGGCGACTGCCCCTTTGTGTCCCATCCCGCCCCGCACAGCCCCGCACCTCACACCTCCCCAGCCTCGCCGCTCACGCTTTTCAAGCGTTCGCGGCGTCCCTCGCGGGCTCCTCGCGCCC
>NZ_FOPZ01000001.1 GCF_900113615.1 Halorubrum aquaticum | reverse complement strand
CACGTTGGCCCCCGATACGAACGAGTCGGACGGCTCGAACACCTCCTGTTCCTGTAGTCGCGCTTCCAGTTGTCCGTCTTCCTCCGTCATGGGTACGATCGTATACACCGAACACCCCTACATAAACAACCACGCTAAATAGGAAAAACCATGAACGATTCCGTCGGAAACGGGCGTCGCTACGGTCGGGGTTAGGGAGTCGCTACGGCCGGGGTTGGGGAGTCGCTACGGCCGGGGTTAGGGAGTCGCTACGGCCGGGGTTGGGGAGTCGCTACGGCCGGGGTTGGGGAGTCGCTACGACCGATCTCTCCGCGTCGCGGACGCCGACGGCGCCGTCCCGTTCCGTTCCCCCTCGTCCGCCGAGACCCCCTGGGTCGACGGACTCCTCCCGTCCGCCGAACGCCGCGCGTCGCGTTCCTCGAACAGGGTCTCGAGCAGGGCTCGCTCCGCCTTCCGGAGGTGGTTGTGGAACGTCGGCGAGGAGACGTCCATCGCGTCCGCGACCTCCTCGGCCGTGCTGCCGCGCGGCCAGTCGAAGTAGCCGCTGTGGTACGCCGCGGACAGCGTCGCCCACTGCCGATCGGTGAGCCGGTCCGCGACGCCCTCGCGCAGCGCCGACTCTGTCCGGGGCGAGCGGGCGACGGACTCCTTGCTCACGAGCCGGGCGTCGGGGAACGCCTCCCGGAGGTCGTCGGCGATCGGCCGGACGTCCGTCCCGTCCGGCAGGTCGGCGACGACCCGCACCCGGCCGTCCTCGGCGACCGCCTCCCTGACGCTCGCCCCGTGTCCCGTCAGCGCGCGGACGATCGACCCGCCGGTCGCCCGGAGCGACACCGCACAGCCGTCCTCGCGCGTCTCGATCACGCGCAGCTCGGAGACGCCGTCGGCGTCGTCGACCGCGTCCGCGACCGCCTGCGGGCCCGCGCCGGTCACGGAGAGGTACCATCGGGAGACCGACCCCGAGACCGCGACCGTCGACTCGAGCTCGAGCCGGCAGTCGAGCGCGGCGCTCGCCGACGCGAGGAACGCGGTCTCCGCCGCGGTGTGGAACTCGACCTCCGCGACCGCGTCGGAGTGGAGGAGGTCCCGCCAGCGCCCCGCCGTGACCGCCCAACCGAGACACCGGCCGAGCGCCTCGACCTCGCGACGCTCCGCCGGGCGCACCGGCGTGTCCTCCGGGAGGAGCCACAGTGCCCCGTAGGTCGTCTCTCCGTGATCGATCGAAACCGATATCCACCGGTCGTCGTCGCCGAGCGCCTCCGATCCTTCGCCGGGGGCCGTCGACCCCTCGCCGACCGGCTCCGGTTCCTCCGTGGACGCTCCGCGGCAGATCCGCGCCTCCTGCCATCGGTCGGTCTCGGTCACCCGGTCGACGACGGTCTCGAACAGGGCCTCCCGGTCGGGAATCCCCGCCACCGCCTCGAACGCGCGCACGAGCGAGGGCTTCGGTTCATCGGCGTCGTCGTCGCGGTCGGTAGAGGGGTCGTCGCGGTCGGTGGAGGGGTCGGTGTGTTCGTCGGCGTGAGGGGACGTTCCGGCTCCGCCGTCTCCGCCGGCGACGGCCGCGGCGACGTCCTCCCCGTCGAGCGGGTCGAGATGCGAATCCAGCGCGTCCATCGTCTCCCAGCCGCCGGCCTCCCGGACGACGTGCGGGTCGACGCCGCGGTCGACGAGGAGCCGGCGGGCGAAGGTCCGCCGGAGGTCCCGCGGCGTCACCGACGGCGGGACGGCCGCGTTCGCCCGGTCCCTCGCGCGGGCCGCGGTCTCGCGCACCAGCATCTGGACGCGGCGGGGTGAGACGTCGACGAACCGGTCCTCGAGCGCGAGCCCCTCGCTCTCGGCGTAGCGTCGGAGCGACGCGGCCAGCGACGAGGGAACGACCGTCTCGCGGTCGATCGGGACGGACTCTCCCGTTCCCGCGGATTCCGCGTCCGCCGGCACCGCGAGGAGGAACGTCCCCGGCGCGGCCGACGACTCCCGGAGGTCACACGGACGGACGCGCGTGACCTCGGCGGTTCGGAGGCCGGCCTCGCCCGCGAGGCGGACGACGACCGCGGCGCGATACGTCTCCGCCGCCGTCACGAGCGCGTCGTACGCCTCGGCGGGGATCGAGTCGGCCATCGTTTCGTATTCGTTGAGGGAGACGAAACATGTTTTTTTCGGTGAATCATCGAGGACGAGCGGTTCGCGCTACTGTCATGGAGAACCGACCGGTCTCTCGTCGTCTCCCTCCCGAATGTATGTCGGTCGCGTTTCGTACTCGCGCTTGGATCCGAAACTCACTCCTCGCGGACGGTGGACTCGATCTCGCCGACGACCTCGGGGTTTCGCAGCGCGCTCACGTCGCCGAACTCCTCGCCGCGGGCGATGTCCTCCAGCAGCCGTCGCATGATCTTCCCGGACCGGGTCTTCGGCAGTTCGGGGGTGAAGACGATCCGGTCGGGGCGGGCGACCTCGGCGACGACGCCGGCGACCTCCGCGGTGATCGACTCCCGGAGGGCGGCGTCGGGCTCCACGTCGCTGCGGGTCGTCACGTACGCGACGACGCCGCCGTCCCCGTCGCCGACCACGGCGGCCTCGGTGACGCCCTCCACGGCGACGATGGCCGACTCCAGTTCGGCGGTGTTGAATCGGTGAGCCCGGACGTTGATCACGTCGTCGACGCGGCCCAGGATCGTCACGTAGCCGTCCTCGTCGACGGTCGCGCCGTCGCCGGTGCGGTACCGCCACCCGTCCTCGCCCTCGATCCAGTACTCCCGGAGGTATCGCTCCTCGCCCTCGCGAAGCCCGCGGAGCATGCCGGGCCACGGCGACGCGATCGTCAGATACCCGGTCTCGCCCGGCTCGATCGGGTCGCCGTCGCGGTCGACGACGCGCGCGTCGATCCCGGGCAGCGGCGGCCCGACCTTCCCCGGCTTCATCGGGGTGACGCCCGGCAGCGTCGCGAGGGTTATCGCCCCCGTCTCCGTCTGCCACCAGGTGTCGACGACGGGCGCGTCTCCGCCGCCGACGTGCTCGCGGTACCACCGCCACGCCTTCGGCGTGATCGACTCGCCGACGGTCCCCAGGAGGCGGATCGACGAGAGGTCGTGGGCGGCGGGGTACTCCGCGCCCCACTTCATGAACGAGCGGATCGCGGTCGGGGAGGTGTAGAAGACGCTGACCGCGTTGCGCTCGATCAGGTCCCACACGCGGTCGCGGTCGGGGTAGTCGGGCGACCCCTCGTAGAGCACCGTCGTCGTCCCGGTCGCGAGCGGCCCGTACACCCCGTAGGAGTGGCCGGTGATCCAGCCGATGTCGGCGGCACACCAGTAGGTGTCGTCGGGGCGCACGTCGAGGACGTTCCGGGTCGTCCACGCGACGTGCGCGAGGTACCCCCCCGTGGCGTGTTCGACGCCCTTCGGCCGGCCGGTGGTCCCCGAGGTGTACATCACGAACAGCAGGTCGGTCGCGTCGCGCGCGACGGGGTCGACGCGCTCGCCGTCGTGTGCGTCCACCAGCGTCCCGTAGTCGTGCTCGTCCGCGCCGAGGGGGGTCTCGAGGGCGTCGCCGAGGCGGTCGACGACGACCGTCGCCTCGAGGTCGGCGTCGGCCTTGAGGCGGGCGTTGTCCGCGCGCGACTTCTGGTTGAACGCGTCCTCCCGGCGGTAGTAGCCGTCACACGTGACGAGGTACGCCGAGTCGGCCGCGTCGATCCGGGTCGCGAGCGCCTCCGCCGACAGCCCGGCGAAGACGACGTTGTGGGGCGCGCCGATCCGCGCACACGCCAGCATCGTGATCGGCAACTCCGGGATCATCGGGAGGTAGATCGTGACCACGTCGTCCTCGCCGACGCCCAGCTCCCGGAGCCCCGCCGCGGCCGCGTTCACCTCGCGGTGGAGGTCCGCGTACGTGTACGACCGGCGCTCGCCGCGTTTTCCGAACCAGCGGATCGCGAGCTGGTTGCGCCGGTCCGCGAGGTGTCGGTCGAGGCAGTTGGCCGCGGCGTTGAGTCGCCCGTCCGGGAACCACTCGTAGAAGGGCGGGTCGTCGTCGTCGAGCACCGTCTCGGGGTAGCGGTCCCACTCGAGTAAGTCGGCGGCCGCCCGCCACGCGTCGGGCCCGTCGGCCGCGAACGAGTCGTACACGTCCGGATCGGCGACGGCGGCCGACTCGCGGAACTCCTCCGGCGGATCGATCGACTCCTCGCCGCCGGACGCGCCCCCCGCGTGCCGGCCGTCGGCCCCGGCGTCGTCCATACGGGTACTCCAGACCGGAGGAAGGTATACTTTGTCCGACCGGCAGGCGATGGCCCGTCGCCGTCCGGGGGAAACCGGGATCCCGACGGACGATCGTGTACTGATTGTGCTTTCGTCCCTAACATTTATTGCCGGATTCTTCGTGTGTTACCACGTGATGAAACGGAGCGGCGAGTACGTCGTCGTCAGGGCGAGGAACGACCACGACGCGATGACCGTCCTGGAGCCCTCCCGGAACAGGACGTTTCACGTGGTCGAGTGCGGCGGCGACGAACTCGCGCGAGTGCTCGACGAGGTCGAACGGGGCGATCCCGTCCGCCTCGAGTTACGGCGGACCGGTCGCCGGGGGAACGCCTGGCGCGTGGAGAGCGCGGACACGGTCACCGAGGGCGAGGACGCGAACTCGGTCGTCGGGCGTCGATAGGCCGGTCGCTCCGAACCGCGTGACCCCCGTGGTGCGGCTCAGATCCCTTCGGTGCTCCGGAGGACGCTCCGAACGTCGCCGGGGGTCGCGTACGGACCGCCCTCGACGCGGTGGTCCGGGAGGATCACCGGGAGCGGGTTCTCGCGCAGGGCCCGCGTCACCAGTTCGAGGTCTTCCGCGTCGTCGTCGTCGAGCCCGACCAGCCGCGTGAGACGGCTCACGGACGCGGACTCGCCGACGGGTAGCTCGCGAAGTGCCTCGAGGACGCGCCGTTGGTCGGTGGGCACGGTGAGCCCGACCTCGACGTCGTCGAACGACTCCGGCTCGCCGTCGAGGGCGTCGCCGATCCGGTCGAGCAGGTCGTGGTCGCTCGACGCGTCGTCCGGAACCGTCCCCGGAAACGACACGGCGATCGCCCGCCCGCCGGCGAAGCCGACCTCGACCGCCCGGCCGATCGCGTCGTACTCGCGCGCGAAGACTCCCGAAGTACCGCTCGTGGCCATACGGTCCGATGCGTCTCCGTGACGGATAAACCGACCGAGGGACCGGTCCGATCGCGGACTCGCTCCCCGCCGATGGCTCCACCCCCCGCAAGTCTTATGTACAGATACGTTCATTAGTGTACAGTAATGGACGACACAGCGGAACTGGATCCGGCGGTACGGTCGATCCTGGCCGCGGCCCGCGATCGAGCGGGGACGGGCGGGCGAGAAACGGACGAGACGGCGGCTTCAGACCGCTCATCCGTCGATCCGCGCGACCTCCGCGCCGCCTTCGAGCGTGCGGAGGCCGACGGCCGCGTTCCCGTGATCGCGGAGGTCAAACCCACCAGTCCGACCACGGAAGGGACCCGCGAGGACGACCCGGTCGAACTGGCCGAGTCGATGGTCGCGGGCGGCGCGGCCGCGCTGAGCGTGCTCACCGAACCGGAACACTTCGGCGGGAGCACGGAAACGCTCGAGCGCGTGCGCGAGGCCGTCGACGTGCCGGTCCTCCGCAAGGACTTCATCGTGGGAGCGTCCCAGCTCGACGCCGTCGAGAGCGACGTCGTCCTGCTCATCGCGCGGTTCGTCGGCGACGATCTCCCCGAGTTGCTCGCAGCCGCCCGCGACCGGGAGTTCCAGGTCCTCGTCGAGGTCCACGACCGCGAGGAGCTCGCCGCCGCCGTCGACGCGGGCGCGACGCTGATCGGCGTGAACAACCGCGACCTCGCCGAACTGGAGGTCGACCTCGGGACCTTCGAGTCGGTCGCGCCGGCGGTTCCCGACGACGCGACGCTGATCGCCGAGAGCGGGATCGCGACGCCCGCGGACGCCCGCCGGATGCGGGCGGCCGGCGCGGACGCGCTGCTCGTCGGCAGCGCGATCATGGACGGCGACGTCGAGGCGAACACGCGGGCGCTGACCCGGGCGGAAACCGACACTCACTCCACCGACGACGCCCCGGAGACACGTATATGAGCGAGACGGGATCCACGACGAACGACGCATCGAAACCCTCGCGGCGGCCGGGTCGCGAGCGCGGCCGCGAGAACGGGAAGTTCGGCCGCTACGGCGGCCAGTACGTCCCCGAGGCGCTGATGCCCGCGATCGAGGAGCTGACCGACGCCTACGAGCGCTACGTCCTCGACAACGAGGACGGGTTCATGGACGAGTTCCGCGAGCGACTGGCCGACTTCGGCGGCCGACCGACGCCGCTCCAGCGCGCGGAGCGGCTCTCCGAGCGCTACGACCGCGAGGTCTACCTCAAACGCGAGGACTTGCTTCACGGCGGCGCACACAAGCTGAACAACGCCCTCGGCCAGGTGCTGTTGGCGAAGTACATGGGGAAGGAGCGCATCGTCGCGGAGACGGGCGCGGGCCAACACGGCACCGCGACCGCGATGGCGGCCGCGCACCTCGACATGCCCTGTGAGATCTACATGGGCGAGCGCGACATCAACCGCCAGCGCCCCAACGTCTTCCGGATGAAGCTCAACGGTGCGGAGGTGAACCCCGTGACCGCCGGCCGCGGGACGCTGAAGGAGGCCATCTCGGAGACGATGCGCGACTGGGCGACCACCGTCGAGAACACCCACTACGTGATCGGGTCGGTGGTGGGGCCGCACCCGTTCCCGGTGATGGTCCGGGACTTCCAGGCGGTCATCTCCGAGGAGGCCCGTGAACAGGCGATCGAGAAGACGGGCGAGTTGCCGACCGACGTGGTCGCCTGCGCGGGCGGCGGCTCCAACACGATGGGGTCGTTCGCGGGGTTCGTCGACGACGAGTCGGTCGCGCTCCACGCGATCGAGGCGGGCGGATCCACCCTCGAGGTCGACGAGGAGGCGGGCGTCGCGCCCAACTCCGCGTCGCTCTACGCCGGCGAGGAGGGGGTGCTCCACGGCGCGCGCACCAAGCTGCTCCAGGACTCCGACGGCCAGATCATGGAGAGCCACTCGGTCTCCTCCGGGCTCGATTACGCCGGCGTCGGCCCCGAACTCGCCTACCTCGTCGACGAGGGCCGGGTCACGCCGGTCGCGGTCGACGACGACGCCGCCCTCGAGGGCTTCCACCGCCTCTCGAACACCGAGGGGATCATCCCGGCGCTGGAGACCGCCCACGCGTTCGGCTACCTCGAGGAGCACGCCGGGGACCTCGGCGAGCGGGTGATAGTGACCGTCTCCGGCCGCGGCGACAAGGACCTCGAGTCCGTGATCGAGGAGACCGACGGCCGCGACGTCGCGGGCGCGCCGGACATGTCGATGTTCACGGGGGGGATCTGAATGTCCGAACGAACGGCGGCGACCGGCAACAGCGAGGCCATCGCCGACGCCTTCGCGGGCGGGCCCGCCTACATCCCGTACCTCGCGGTCGGCGACCCCGACTACGACGCCTCGCTCGCGTACGTCGAGGCGCTCGACCGCGGCGGCGCGGACGTCATCGAACTGGGCCTGCCCTTCTCCGAGCCGATCGCCGAGGGGCCGACGATCCAGGGGGCGGTCGTGCGCTCGCTCGAGGCCGGGATGACGCCCGACCGCTTCTTCGAGTTCGTCGAGGAGCTCGACGTGGACGCGCCGCTCGTGTGTATGACGTACTACAACCTGATCTACCAGTTCGGAGGTAGCGACGGCCCCCGCGCCTTCGTCGAGAAGGCCGCCGAGGTGGGCTTGGAGGGGTTCGTCGTCCCCGACCTCCCCGCCGAGGAGGCCGACCCGTTGCGGGAGGCCTGCGACGAGTTCGGGCTGGACCTGGTGTTCATCGTCGCGCCGACGACGACGGGTGACCGGCTCGAGCGCATTATGAGCCGGGTCTCGGGATACGTCTACGTCCAGGCCCGGCTGGGAACGACCGGCGCGAAGAGCGACGTGGCCGACAGCACGACCGAGAGCCTCGACCGGCTCCGGGAGTACGACGTGCCGAAGGCCGTCGGGTTCGGGATCTCGACGGGCGAGCACGCCGAGCGCATCGTCGCGGGCGGGGCCGACGGGATCATCGTCGGGTCGGCGCTCGTCGACATCGTCGCCGACGGCGTCGAGAACGACCTGTCGACCGACGCGGTCGCCGACCGGCTCGAGTCGCTCTCGCGGGAGCTGAAGGAGGGCGCCGAACGCGGGTACGCGGCGCGGACCGGGGCGGCGGAGTCGCGCTGATCCGCGTCGTCGTGGTGCGAATCGGGGCTGTCGAGTCGCACCGCTCCGTGCCACGGAACCGCGCCGCTCCCCGGCGGGAATGGGAGCCAATACGTCCCGGAACGAAACCGACTTACCTCCCTTTGACACAGGGTCACATAAGACCGATCCACAATGACAGCAGGACTCTCAGCACGACTCGACCGGATCTCCACGAACGATCGATACCTCATCGTCCCGATGGACCACGGGATCACGATGGGCGCGGTAAAGGGACTCGTCGACATCGAGTCGACGATAGACGGCGTCACGAGCGGCGGCGCGGACGCGGTGCTCACCCAGCGGGGGATCGCCCCGCGCGTCCACGACAACAAGAACGGCGCGGGCTACATCGTCCACGCCAACGCCTCGACGACGATCGGCCCGGACGAACAGGACAAACGCGTCACCGCCAGCGCGGAGGCGGCCGTCCGCGCCGGCGCGGACGCGGTCTCCTTCCACATCAACGTCGGGTCGGACTACGAGCCCGATCAGATCGAGGAGCTGGCGGAGCTCTCGGAGGACGCCTCGCGGCTCGGGCTTCCCGTGCTCGCGATGGCGTACGCGCGCGGACCGGGCGTCGACAGCACGGACCCCGAGTCGCTCGGGCACGCGGTCCGGCTCGCCGAGGAGCTCGGCGCGGACGTGGTGAAGACCGGCTACTCCGGCGACGGCGACACCTTCGGGCGGGTCACGGAGTCGACCCGGCTTCCGGTCGTCATCGCCGGCGGGTCGAAGGGGACGGACCGCGAGACCGTCGAGATGGTCCGCGGCGCGATGGACGGCGGCGCGGCGGGCGTCTCGATGGGTCGGTCGATCTTCCAGCACGACGACCCGCAGGGGATCGCGAGCGCGGTGTCCGCGGTCGTCCACGACGACGCCGACGTGGAGACGGCGCTCGACGCCGGCGGGTTCCTCGAGGCCTGAGCGTCCGGGCGCGAGCGATATCGATCGCGGCGTCGACATCACTACCCGCATGTCCCTTCCGCAGTTTTCAAGCACCGCCCCCGTGAGGTTCCGGTAATGACACGCACGGTCTGGGTCAAAGCCGACGGCGCGGTCGGCGACTGGGAGACGCGGAAGCGACGGATCACGGCCGCCATCGAGGCGGGCGCGGACTGGGTACTCGTCGACGAGACGGACGTCGCGCGCGTCAGGGAACTCGGCGACGTGAACGTCGCGGCGTTCCTCGCGGACGCCGACGTCGTCGACGGCGACGACGAGAACGCGGAGGCGGACGCCTACTTCGTCGGGAAGGGCGGCGAGGGCGACGGCACCATCGACCTCCCCGAGGACTTCTCGGGGTCGGCCGACCTCACGACCCTCCGGCGGCGCGACGACCGCGCGCAGGGCGCGTACGTCCGCGTGCTCGGCACGGAGTACGAGGCGTTCGCCGAGGAGGCGGCCGAGGCGGCCGACTTCACGGTGATCGTCGGCGAGGACTGGTCGATCATTCCCCTCGAGAACCTGATCGCCCGCGTCGGCGAGGAGACCCACCTTATCGCGGGCGCGACCACCGCGGCGGAGGCCCGGACCGCCTTCGAGACGCTGGAGATCGGCGCGGACGGCGTCCTGTTGGACGCCGACTCCCCCGACGAGATCCGCGGGGCGGTCGAGGCCCGGGACGCGGCCGACCGCGAGACGCTCGACCTCCGATACGCCGAGGTGACCGCGGTGGAACAGACCGGGATGGCCGACCGGGTCTGTATCGACACCGGCTCGCTGATGGACGACGCCGAGGGGATG
This sequence comes from Halorubrum aquaticum, assembly GCF_900113615.1. Classification (GTDB taxonomy): domain Archaea; phylum Halobacteriota; class Halobacteria; order Halobacteriales; family Haloferacaceae; genus Halorubrum; species Halorubrum aquaticum. The sequence goes on along the minus strand of NZ_FOPZ01000001.1, from coordinate 381,249 downwards.
TTGGTCGGGTCGATGTCCCGCGGCCTCTTCTTCGTCCACGCGGAGACCGCGGAGTCGCCGTACGTCGAGTCGCGTCCGTTTCGCGTGAACGCGGGCGCGGTCCACGCCTACGTGCGGAACCCCGAGGGCGGCACGAACTACCTCGCGGAGCTGTCGAGCGGCGACGAGGTCCAAGTCGTCGACACCCAGGGGCACACCCGCGAGGCGATCGTCGGCCGCGTGAAGATCGAGAAGCGCCCCATGTTCCGGGTGCAGGCGGAACTCGAGACCGACGACGGGATCGACCGGATCGAGACGCTCATCCAGAACGCCGAGACCGTGAAGGTCGCCACGAGCGAGGGGCGCAAGGCGATCACCGACCTCGAGGTCGGCGACGAGGCGCTCGTCTACTACGAGGACGTCGCGCGTCACTTCGGCGAGGCCGTCGAGGAGAGCATCATCGAGAAGTGAACCCGCGCCGATCCGCCGGGGCGACCGATATCAAAGGTTAATTGTCGGGGGTCCCAGGAACTCCCAGAAGACGAATGGACGCCTCCCCTCCGCCCATCGAATCCGACGACTTCTACCGGACGCTCGTCGAGAACGCCTCGGAGGGGATGTTGACGATCGACGCCGAAAGCGAGATCGTCTACGCCAACCCGGCGGTCGAGGACATCCTCGGATACGCGCCCGACGAGCTGATCGGCAGCTCGAAGATGAAGGTCATCCCGGAGCGACTCCAGCCGGTTCACATGGCCGCGCTCGCGTCGTACGTCGAGACGGGCGATCGGAACATCGACTGGAACGGGATCGAACTGCCCGCCGAACACAAGGAGGGCCACGAGGTCCCCACGCTCATCAGCCTCCGGGAACACGAGTACGACGGCGAGCAGTACTTCACGGGGATCATCCGCGACATCACCGAACGGAAACGACAGGAGGAACGGCTCCGCGACCAGAAGGACCGGCTCGACGAGTTCGCGGACATCCTCGCACACGACATCCGCAACCCGCTCTCGGTCGCGATCGGGTACGCCGACATCGCCCGGGAGGAACACGACCTCCCCGAACTCGAGAGCATCGCGGAGTCGCTCTCGCGGATCGACGACCTCGTCGACGACGTGCTCGCGCTCTCCAAGGAGGGCCGGTCGATCGGCGAGACCGAACCCGTCGACGTCGAGGAGGTCGTCCGCGAGTCGTGGCGGAACGTGGAGACGGGCGCGGCCACGCTGGTGATCGACTCGACCCTCGGGACGGTCGAGGCCGACGCGAGCCGGTTCCGAGAACTCCTCGAGAACCTCTTTCGAAACGCGGCCGACCACGGCGGCAGCGACGTGACGGTCCGGGTCGGCAGAACGGCCGAGGGAGGAGCGCTATACGTCTCAGACGACGGTCCCGGGATCCCCGAGGACGTCCGAATGGAGGTGTTCGAGTACGGCTACTCGACGAGCGAGGACGGAACGGGCTACGGCCTCTCGATCGTGGCGCGGATCGCGGAGGGGCACGGCTGGGACGTCTCGGTGATCGGGAGCGAGGAGGGGGGCGCACGGTTCGAGATCGCGTTCTGAGCCCGGCAACCGTTCCGCCCCCGGCAACGGTTATCCCTCCGCGGCCGCATCGTGTACACATCGATGACCACGATCGGCATCGTCGGCGCGGGCGCGGCCGCGGCGGCGGCGACGCACGTCCTCGACACCGCCGTTCCGGACGCGGAGGTGACCGTTCTCGAGAAGTCGGGCGGGCTCTGCGGCCGGGCCGCGACCCGCCGGAACGACGACCGGGACCTCGTGTACGACTACGGCGCGAACTACCTCAAGTCCGACGACGAGCGCGTCGTCGAACTCGTGACCGGGACGCTCGACGACGAGGGGATGGTCGACGCGACCGAGCCGGTCTACACCTTCGAGGAGTCCGGCGAGGTGTCGCCCGGCCGCGACGCCGACGGACACAAGTGGAGCTACCGCATGGGACTCACCCAGATCGCGAAGCGGCTCTTCGGGGGAACCGACGCGACGGTCCACCGGCGGACCCGGATCGAGACGATCCGGCGGGAGGGGGGCGACTCGGGCGACGGGCGAGGAGGCGACGGGAACGACGACCGCGACGCCGCCTGGACCCTCGTCGACACCGACGGCGAGGAGTGGGGACCCTTCGACGTGCTCCTCGTGAACCCGCCGGCCCCCCAGACCGCCGAGCTCCTCGCCGACGCCGAGTGGGAGTCGCCGGCCCGCGAGGCGCTCCGGGAGGCCGCCGCCGACGTGCCCTATCGCACGGTCTGGACCGCGGTCCTCCACTACTCGTTCCCGCTCGACCGGCCGTACTACGGGCTCGTGAACACGGACAAGGAACACGAGGTCGGCTGGGTCTCCCGCGAGGAGTGTAAGGCGGGCCACGTCCCCGACGGCGAGTCCCTGCTCGTCGTCCAGGCGGGCGGCGAGTGGTCCGCCGAGCGCTACGACGCCGACCCCGCCGACAACGTCGCCGAACTGGCCGGCCACGCCGCCGAGATCGTGGGCGACGACCGGCTTCTCGACCCCGACTGGACGGACCACCAGGGGTGGCGCTACGCGATCCCCGAGGGGGAAGCGGATCAGGGGGCCGTCGACGCGGCCGCGAGCGAGGGGCTGTACGTCCTCGGCGACTGGGTCGCCGGCGAGGGACGGCTCCACGCCGCGCTCGCGAACGGGCTCGACGTGGGCGAGCGGGTCGCTCGGGAGGTCTGAGTCGGCCGCGAACGCTCATTCGGAGCCGCGACGGCTCCGACTAGAGGTCGTACAGCTCGCCGTACTTGCCCTCGACGTACTCGAGGAACGCGTCCGCGGAGAAGTCCCCGCCGGTCGCCCGCTTCACCAGTTCGTTCGTCTCGTAGCGTGAGCCGTGTCGGTGGACGTTCTCGCCGAGCCACTCGCGGAGCGGGTCGAAGTCGCCGTCGGCGATCGACCCCTCGAGGTCGTCGATCTCGCTCTCGGCGGCCGCGTACAGCTGGGCGGCCATGACGGAGCCGAGCGAGTACGTCGGGAAGTAGCCGAAGTTGCCGTGGCTCCAGTGGATGTCCTGGAGACACCCCTCGGCGTCCGTGTCGGGGCGGATCCCGAGGTACTCCTCGTACTTGTCGTTCCAGACCTCGGGCACGTCCTCGACCGCGAGGTCGCCGCGGACAAGGTCGCGTTCGATCTCGAACCGGACGACGATGTGGAGGTGGTAGGTGAGCTCGTCGGCCTCGACGCGGACGAGGTTGTCCTCGTACACCTGGTTCGCGGCCTCGTAGGCGTCCTCGACGGTCGCGTCGGCGGTCCCCGGGAACCGCTCTTTGAACGTCGGGAGGAACAGCTCCCAGAACGCCCGGCTCCGGCCGACGTGGTTCTCCCAGAGCCGCGACTGCGACTCGTGGACCGAGAGGTCACGCGACTCGCCGAGGGGCGTCCCCCAGTGCTCCTGGGGGAGCCCGAGGTTGTACTGGGCGTGGCCGAACTCGTGGATCGTCGAGCCGATCGCGCCGAGCGGGTCGGACTCGTCGAACCGCGTGGTCACCCGACAGTCGAACTGGTTGCCGGCGGTGAACGGGTGCGAGGAGACGTCGAGCCGGCCGCGGTCGAAGTCGTAGCCGACGAGTTCGAGCGCCTCCCGCGCGAGCGCCTCCTGTTCGTCCTCGGGGAAACTCCCCTCGAAGGTGTCGACGGCGAGGTCGCGGTCGGACTCGCGGATCTCGTCGATCATCGGGACGAGTGCCTCCCGGAGCTCGTCGAGAACGGACTCGGCGCGCTCGATGGAGAGGCATGGCTCATACTCCTCGAAGAGGACCTCGTAGGGGTCGCGGTCGGGATCGACGTGTTCGGCGTACTCGCGTTTGAGTTCGACCTGCCGCTCCAGGTGCGGCGCGAACGCCTCGAAATCGTCCTCGGCTCTCGCCTCCTCCCAGGCCGCGAGCGCCTCCGAGCTCGCCTCGGAGATCTCCTCGACGAGTTCGACGGGGACCGCGTCGGCGCGCTCGTGCTCCCGACGGACCTCGCGGACGACCGCGGACCGCTCGTCGGTCAGGTCGGCGTCCGAGAGCTCCGCGAGGAGGTCGGCGGTCTCGTCGTCGGTCAGCATGTCGTGGCGGACCGACGAGAGCGCGGAGAGCTGTTTCGAGCGGGCGGGGGTGCCGCCCTCGGGCATCATCACCTGCTGGTCCCAGCCGAGCACGCCGGCGGCGCTGCCGACCGCGTTCCAGCGTTTCGCTCGTTCGAGGAGGGCGTCGTACGCGTCCGGCGCGTCGGACCCGTCGTCGGATGCGGCTTCCGTTGCCATGTCGCGTGAAACGGTCGGGCGCGTTAAGAAGGACGCGCTCGCGGAACGTCGATTCCGGGCTTCCGAGAGCGCGAGCTATTTGACGCCGGCCGCGAAACGGCGGCACAAGGATGTCCACGGACGAGTTCATCGACATGCGGTCCGACACCGTCACGAAGCCCTCGGAAGCGATGCGGGACGCGGCTCGGGACGCGGAGGTCGGCGACGACGTGTACCGCGACGACCCGACGGTCAACGAACTGGAGCGCCGCGCGGCCGAGGCCGTCGGCATGGAGGCCGCCCTCTACACCCCGAGCGGGACCATGGCCAACCAGATCGCGATCAACGTCCACACCGAGCCCGGCCAGGAGGTCCTCCTCGAGCGGGAGTCGCACGTCTACCGCTGGGAGCTCGCGGGCGCGTCGGCGCTCTCGGGGCTCCAGACCCGGACGATCGACGCCGGCGAGCGGTGCGTCCCGACTCCGGAGGAGGTCGAGCGGGAGATAATCGAGGAGGACCTCCACCGACCGGGGACCGGCCTCCTGACGCTCGAGAACACCCACAACTATCGCGGGGGAGTCGCCGTGCCGAAGGCGCGGCTCGACGCGGCCGCGGCCGCCGCGAGCGACGCGGGCGTCCCGGTCCACCTCGACGGCGCGCGCGTGTTCAACGCGAGCGTCGCGCTCGACACGCCCGCGCCCTCGTTGCTCGAGGAGATCGACAGCGTCACCTTCTGTCTCTCGAAGGGGCTCGGCGCGCCCGTTGGGTCGATCCTCGCCGGCGACGAGACATTCATCGACGAGGCACGGCGGGTCCGCAAGCTGTTCGGCGGCGGGATGCGACAGGCCGGGATGATCGCCGCGCCCGGCCTGCTCGCGCTGGAGAACGTCGAGCGTCTCGCGGAGGACCACGCGAACGCCGCCGCCCTCGCCGCCGGCCTCGATTCGCTCTCCGGCGTCTCGGTTCCGGAGCCCGACACGAACATCGTCGTCGCCGACACCGAGGCGGCCGGTATCGAGGCGAGCGACTTCGTCGGGGCCTGTACCGACGCCGGCGTCGGCTGCGGCGAGTTCGACACGTACACGACGCGGTTCACGACGAACCTCGGGATCGACGCGGACGACGTCGACGACGCGGTCGACCGGGTGAGCGAGGTCGTCGAGGAGCTGTCGGCGTAGACCCGGTCCTTCCTTCGTTCACGTCGTTCCCGTCGCTCGGCGCCCTTGAAATCCTCTTCTTCGGACATGTTCTCGTCCGAAACGGCCGGTCGCTGATGAGTGCGAACTGTTCCGTGAGGAAACTACTAGATGAGAATAATATCTGTATTGGTATACAAGATAGAATGCGTGTATTCAGCATTGAGATCGGACTCCCGACTGCGCCAGTATCCTCTCAATGAATAAGATTATGTTGTATGTTATTGTACCACACATATGGAGTACTTCGTTACGGGAGCCACGGGCTTCATCGGGACGCATCTGGTCGAGCGGCTCGCTGCCGACGGACACCAGGTGACAGCCCTGACGCGTGACCGATCGAATGCCACGCACCTGCCTGAATCGGTGTCCGTCATTGAGGGAGACATCACCGAGAAAGCGAGCATGCGAGCGGAGATAGAGGGCGTCGATGGGATTTTTCATCTCGCCGCTTGGTTTCAGATCGGCCCCGGCCCTTGGAACAGCAAAACGGCCGAGCGAATCAATGTCGATGGTACGCGAAACGTCTTGGAACTGATGGACGACCTTGATATCCCGAAGGGCGTCTACGTGAGTACGGTCGGCGTCTATGGAGACACGGGAAGTGAGTACGTTGATGAATCCTATCGTGCTCCAAACGACTTCCCCTCGGTCTATCAACGAACGAAGTGGCAGGCCCACTACGAGGTTGCCGAACCGATGATCGACGACGGCCTCCCGCTGGTAATCACCACCCTTGGAGCCGTATTCGGGCCGGGTGATCGGGATTACGACGGCACGCCTCGAACCGGGTTCACGGGCCATCTCAACGGTGATCTCCCCATGATACCGAACGAGTTCGTCCTTCCGTGGGATTACGTCGAAGATACCGCCGCAAACATCACGTCTGCAATGGAACACGGTGAACCGGGCGAGGAGTACATCATCGCAAACGAGCCACGGAATATCGTAGAGGTGTTTGATATGGTTGAAGAGTTCACGGGTATTTCTCGCCCACGCGCAGTTCCGAGCGCCCTGTTCACGATACTTGGCTACGGAATGCTGATCGCTGAGCAGTTCACGAAACCTCCAGAGGGGCTCGAAAGCGAACTACTCCGGTTCTTTGCGTCCGGGCGGGTTCTCGTCGATAATTCAAAAGCCGAACGTGACCTTGAAATTGAACATCGACCGCTTGACGAGAGCCTACGCACATATTTGGACTGGGAGCTGACTCAACAGGGACTCGAATCCACAACCCGTCAACTCGTGTAGCGACCGACACCCGCAGTTCATCGACGAACCACCCACCCGTTCCATCCGAACCACCGGACAGCAGATTCCTCCGCGCGCTGAACACACGCTCTGCGTGTTTCACCGACTTTATGATGGGTTCTGGATAGTTTTTCACTCGTTGCGATATGTGTACACCCTGTACCGAGCGGAATCCGTTCCGAACATGTCATCTGCCGAGGATCTCGTGGCGTCCGTCGCTCACGTCGCGATCCACATCAGCCGGACGTTCGATCCCGTGAGATAGAGCCCGACGGCGGTCAGAAGGACGGGCGGGAAGTAGTACAGGAGCCCGTCGCCCTCGCGGGCGCCGAGGACGCTGATCCACAGCATGACGAGGTACACCACGATCTTGAGCCCCACGAGACCGGCGAGCCCGAAGGAGTCGAGCGCGAAGGCGACGATCGGATTCGCCTCCTCGACCGCGGGGACGTACGCGAGGAAGGCGATCGTCGAGACGATGTCGCCGACGCCGTAGGTCGACGTGGCGGCGATCCAGAGGGTGTAGAACTCCTCGGGCCGCCGGAGGTACGCCGGGTGTCGTCGGGTCCGATCGCGGGAGCGTGACACGTCGGCTCGTGGCCGGGACGGAACCTGAAACTGTCGCTCCGCCGCCGCTTCCGGATCGCTTTATGCCGGCCGGCGAGTGTGACGCGTATGGGAACGCCGCTCGAAACGCGGGAGGCACAGGTCGAGGAGGTCCTCGAGAGGCTCTACGAGGAGTACCCCGACTCCACCATCTCGCTCGACTACTCGAACCGGCTGGAGCTTCTGATCGCCGTGATCCTCTCCGCGCAGTGTACCGACGAGCGCGTCAACTCGGTCTGTGCGGAGCTGTTCGAGACCTATGAGACGCCCGAAGAATACGCGAACGCGCCGCAGGAGGAGCTGGCCGAGGCGATAAACTCGATCACCTACTACAACAACAAGGCGAAGTACATCCGCTCGGCGTGTGCGGACATCGCGGAGGAACACGACGGCGAGGTCCCCGACACCATGTCCGAACTCACCGACCTCGCGGGCGTGGGGAGAAAGACGGCGAACGTCGTCCTCCAGCACGGCCACGACGTCGTCGAGGGGATCGTCGTCGACACGCACGTCCAGCGGCTCACGAGGCGGCTGGGGATCACGGAGGAGGAGCGGCCCGAGGCGATCGAGGAGGACCTCCTCGGGATCGTTCCGGAGACGGACTGGCAGCAGTTCACTCACCTCATGATCGACCACGGGCGCGCGACGTGTACCGCGATCAACCCGGACTGTGCCGACTGCGTGCTCGCGGACGTCTGTCCCTCCGCGAAACCCGACGCCGACGTCGACCTCGGGAGCGGCGAGGAGTGGTAGACCGATCGGAAGCGGAACCCGCCCGCGGCCCCGGATATTTATAAAGACCCCGTCGATCGGGGGAGACGGCGATCCCCTTCCCCGCAACGTGGAACGCCCTTCCCCCCTTATGTGTTCACCCGGCGTATCCGTAACTGGAGAGAGACACTATGTCCACCAAAACCACCAACGAGTTCGGCGGGGAGTTCGGCGGGATAACGCTGCTGGGGAAGGCGCACTCGCTGTCGGCGCTGTTCATCGTCCTGCTCCGGGCGCTCATCGGCGGGATGATCCTGTTCGCGGGCCTCGGGAAGGTGAGCGAGTGGCCGTTCGACGCGGCCGGATACCTCGCGAACGTCGACCCCGCGAGCCCGGTCAGCGGCCTCTACGCCGCGATGGCGTCGATGCCGGCGCTCATGGAGATCGTCAACGTCGTCGTTCCGGTCACGCAGGTGCTCATCGGCGTGGCGCTCATCGCCGGAGCGTTCGTCCGGCTGGCCGCCCTCGGCGGGGCCATCCAGATGACGATGTTCTACCTCGGCGGCTGGGCGGGCGAGTTCCTCGCGCTGTTCGACTCGACGCTCATCTACGCGGCCGTGTTCCTCACGGTCGCCGCCTTCGGCGCGGGCCGGATCCTCGGCCTCGACGCCTACATCGAGCGGATCGAGGTCGGCGGGATGCCCCTCATCGAGCGGTTCCCCGCCGCCCGCTACCTCCTCGGCTGAGCCGGGGACGCGCGTACACCGAACCCTCGGGCCGACTCGTTTTCCGGCGGATCGCCTCCTTCTCGTGACTTCCGTTTCCTCGGATGGCGTCGATACCGCCGCAGTCGGGACGTTTTCGAAGCATCATGCTCCCGTCACGAAGTGATTTCCCCCATCCAATCCTTATAATAACGCACGGGCTAATCGCCTCGTAATGGAACTCGGTTCGCGGGACGCGTTCACCCGAACGGGGACGCTCGGCATCGAGGAGGAGTTCTTCATCGTGGACGCCGACGGTCGTCCGACCTCCGGAACCGACGACCTCGTGTACGGCCGCGATCCGCCCGCGGCGGTCCCCGACGGGTTCGACCACGAGCTGTTCAAGTGTACGATCGAGGCACAGACGCCGCTCATCGAGGACCCGGACCGAGCGGAGGAGGCGCTCCGATCGGTTCGGGACGCGCTCGTCGATCACGCCGCCGCCGACGGCTACCGGATCGCGGCCGCGGGACTACATCCGGCCGCGCGGTGGCGCGAGCTGGACCACGCCGAGAAGCCACGGTACCGCTCACAGCTCGACCGGATCCGGTATCCTCAACACCGGAACACGACGGCGGGCCTCCACGTCCACGTCGGCGTCGACGACGCGGACAAGGCGGTGTGGATCGCGAACCGTCTCCGCTGGTACTGTCCGGTGATCCTCGCGCTGTCGGCGAACTCCCCGTTCTGGAACGGCTACGACACGGGGCTGGCGTCGGCGCGTGCGAAGATATTCGAGAACCTCCCGAACACGGGGATCCCCTCGGCGTTCGCGGACTTCGAGGCGTTCGACCGGTTCGAGCGTCGGATGGTCGAACAGGGGTCGATCGAGGACCGCGGCGAGCTCTGGTTCGACGTGCGCCCGCACACCGGCCACGGCACCGTCGAGGTGCGCGCGCCGGACGCCCAGCGCGACCCCGAGCGGACGCTGGCGTTCGTCGAGTTCGTCCACGCGCTCGTCGTCGACCTCGCGGAGCGGTACGACGACGGGGAACCCGGATCAGAACCCGCCCTTCGACGCGAGCTACTGGACGAGAACAAGTGGCGCGCGATCCGACACGGCCACGACGCGTCGTTCGTCACGCGCGACGGCGACGGGACGGTCTCGCTCGGCGAGGTCGTCGCGGAGGAGTGCGACCGACTGGGGATCGACGGGATCCGGGACGTCTACGCGGACGAGAGCGGCACGGAGCACCAACGGCGGATCCGCGAGGAGGGCGGTCCCGACGCGCTCCGTGCGGACCTCGTGTTGGACGACGCCTGAGTTCCGTCGGAACGAAAGCGACGAGAAACCCTTTTCAGCGCGCGGAGCGAGGTTTCGGGCATGACTACGGACGACGACGCCGAACACGGGGACGACACCATCGGCGACGATATCATCGACGACGACATCGTCGGTAACGACGACGGATCGCCGACGGAACGGACCAAAGAGGAGCTCCGAAGGACGCGCGAGCGACTCGGCGAGGGTGCCGACAAGGCCGTCAAGGGCTTCGACGACAACGTCGTGGACCTGCTCGCGTGGCTGCTCGACACCGAGACGCGGGCACGGATATACGTCTACCTCCGGGAGAACCCGGAGAGCACCAGCGACGAGGTCGCCGACGGGACCGGCCTCTACCCGAGCACCGTCCGAGAGGCGCTCGCGGAGCTCCACGACGAGGGAACCGTCTCGCGTGGGAAACGCGAGTCCGACGGCGCGGGGAACAACCCCTACGAGTACGAGGCGATCGCGCCGAGCGAGCTGGTCCGGGGGGTCGTCGGCGACGTCCAGGCCGAGCTCAACGCCGTCTTCAACCTCGACCGGCGGCTGGGCGGGAAGTCGGCCGAGGGGGACGACGAGCCGGTTCAGATCTCCGTGGCCGGAGCGGAGGAGGACGCGGAGGAAGCGACCGACGAGGGCGATCGGAGCGACGACGGGAGCGACCAGGGTGACGACGAGGGCGATCGGAGCGACGACGAGGCCGACGACGACGGACGGTGACCGGAGCGACCGCGACCGAACCGATCGACGCCCCCGCGGTCGGTTCGGGATGATTTAAGTTCCGCCCGCGCAACTCACGGACATGAACGTCGCGCTCGGCGGCACGTTCGACCCCGTCCACGACGGCCACCGGAAGCTGTTCGAACGGGCGTTCGAGCTGGGTGACGTGACCGTCGGCTTGACCTCCGACGAGCTCGCCCCGAAGACCCGACACGTCGAGCGGTACGTCCGTCCCTACGAGGGGCGGAAACGCGACCTGGAGGCCGAACTCGAACCCCTCGCGGCGGAGCACGGACGCGAGTTCGCGGTCAGGAAGCTCGAGGAGCCGACGGGGATCGCCGTCGAGCCACAGTTCGACGCGCTGATCGTCTCGCCCGAGACGAAGGAGGGAGGGAAACGGATCAACGAGATCCGCGAGTCCCGCGGCCACGACCCGCTGGAGATCGTCGTCGTCGACCACGTTCCCGCCGACGACGGCGAGCGGATCTCCTCGACGCGCATCGTCGCCGGCGAGATCGACGAGCACGGAAACATCACTCCCGACCGGGAGGGCCGGGGCGCGACGCGACCCGAATGACGCGACTCGCGCGGACCCTCCTCGGCGAGGTGGGATTCGAGCGCGCCGCCGTCTGGAGCGTGACCGGGTTCGCGCTCACGCTCGTCGCCGTTCGGTCGGCCGGATCGGTTGGGACGGACCCGGTCGCGGTCGCGGCCGCCTGCGCGGTCGTCGCCGCGGTCGGCGTCGCGGGCTTCGCACGGGTCGGCGGCGGACTCCTCCCGAGCGCCCTCCTCGCGTACGGACCGGTTGCGGCGGTCCTCCTCGAACTCGTCGGCCCCCGGATCCGCCTCGTCGCCGGCGGCGGGATCGCGGTCGACGTGGGCGGTGACGCGCCGATCCCCGGCGCGACCGGTGACGCGCTCGCGACCCTCCTCGCGGTGATGGAGCCCCTCGCGCTCGCGGTCGCCGGCACGGTCGTGCTCGCGCTCGTCGGCTTCCTCGTCGGTCGCGGACTGACGGCGGCGACCGGCGGGGACGCGGGGAACGACGATGCGAACTCGAAGGACGACGACGGGTCCCCGACCGCCGACGTCGACGACTGACCCTTCTCACTCCTCGAGCGAGCCGTTCAACACCTTCGCCGCGACCAGCATCGGGTCCCAGACCGGACTGAACGGCGGCGCGTACGCCAGATCGAGGCGTTCGAGTTCGGGAACCGTGAGGTCCGCCTCCAGCGCGGTCGCGAGGGTGTTCACCCGGACGGCCGCGCGGTCGGGTCCGACGATGCTCCCGCCGATCAGCCGCTTCGTGTCGCGGTCGGCCACGAGCGTCACGTCGGTCTCGGCCGCACCGGGGTAGTACCCCGAGCGCGACCCCGCGGTGATCGTCTCGCTCACGGGGTCGAATCCGGCCTCGACTGCCGCCCCCTCCTCGAGAAGTCCGACGCGGCCGCACTCCTGATCGAACGCCTTGACGACGGCCGTCCCGGCGATCTCGCCGACCGGCGTCGGGTCGCCGGCGACCGTCGCTCCGATCGCACGGCCGGAACGGTTCGCCGTGAGTCCGAGGGGCATCCAGGCCTCCTCGCCGGTGACGGCGTGGATCGCCGTCGCACAGTCGCCGGCGGCGTACACGTCCGGCAGGTTCGTCCGACCGTACTCGTCGGTCCGGACCGCGCCGCCCTCGCCGAGTTCGACGCCCGTTCCGGAGAGCAGCTCCGCGTTCGGCTCGATCCCGACGCCGACGACCGCGAGGTCGACGGCGAGTCGCTCGCCGTCGAACGCGACCGCCTCGATCCGGTCGTCGCCGACGAGTCGCCCCACCGGACTCCCCGTGTGGACGGTCACGCCCCGGCCTTCGAGTTCCGTCTCGACCCGCTCGCCGACCGCCTCGCCGAACGGCGGGAGGAGGCGTTCGGAGCGCTGAAAGAGGTGGACGTCGAGTCCACGACCCGAAAGCGCCTCCGCCATCTCGACGCCGACGTATCCCCCGCCGACGATCGCGGCGGTCTCGGGAGCGGGCATGGCCGCGTTGCGGTCGACGCGATCGCGGTCGACCGCCGACACGTCGGCCCGGCCGGGGTCGTACGCGTCGGGCTCGGCGACGTACGCGTCGATCGCCGCCGCGGCGTCCATGTCGTGGAGGGTGAACGCGCCGTCGATCCCCCGCACGTCGAACGGGCCGGTGACGGCGCGGCCGCCGGTCGCGACGAGCAGGTCAGAATACGCCCGCTCGAACGTCTCCCCCTCCGCGGTCCGTACCGAGACGCGCTTCTCCTCGGCGTCGACCCCGACGACCTCGTGGCCGCGTCTGAGGTCGATACCGCGGCCCTCGACCTCGCTCGGCGACAGCGAGAGCAGATTCGAGAGGCGGTCGATCCGCCCCTCGATGAAGTACGGCATCCCGCAGTACGCGAAGGAGATCCAGCGTCCCTTCTCGAAGACGACGACGTCGTGGTCGGGGGCCTCCCGGCGGAACTTGCTGGCGGCGCTCAGTCCGGCTGCGTCGGCACCGACGACGACGAACGGGTCGGTCATGCGAGAGGAGTCGCCGACCGCGGATAAAAAGCCGTCCCCGGCGTGTATCGGCGGCGCATCGCGCCGTTCGGAAGTCGGGTTCCTTCCTTTCCCTTCCCTTAGTTCCCTTACGACCCGTTCCCGCCCTCGGCCGCTCCCTCGACGCCCAATGCGTCGAACAGCTTCCGGCGAACCGCCTCCTCGGTGAGGTGGAGGAGCGTGTCGCGGTTCCCCCCGCTCGCCTCGATCCCGGTGAAGATGCCGAGCGGGATCTCGACGGAGCCCTGCGTCGAGTGGCCGGCGGCGTCGCCCATCTCGGCGAACGCCTCCTGGAGGACGTTCCCGATGTTGAGCCGGATGTCCTTCGAGCGGGCCGCGAGGTAGATGTTGTCGTCGGCGATCCCGAGGACGGCCGTCGTCGTGATCCCCTCCAGGTTCAGGAGGTGTTGGGCGGCCTGTGCGAGCGCCTCGCGGTCGCGGATGAACCCGGCCGTCGAGAAGAGGTGGCTCCCCTGGACCTGCCGGTTCTGGATCGCTTCGGCCAGGACGTCGAGCGTCTCGGGACTCATCGACGGCGACTCCACCTGCTCGAGGGTGTCGTGGTTGGCGAACGGGTGGAGGTACGCGGCCGCGGTGAGGTCCGCCGGCGTCGTGTCGCGTTTGAAGTCCAGCGTCTCCGCGCGGATCCCGTACAGCAGCGCGGTCGCGACCGCCTCGGTCGGCGACTGGTCGAACTCCTGGAGGTACTTCGTGAGGATCGTCGACGTCGAGGAGACGTTGGTCCGCACGTCGACGAACCGGGCGTCCGGCGGCGCGTCCGACTCGAGGTGGTCGATGTAGACGTCGATCCCGGTCTCGAAGTCCATCTCGTCCTCGGCGGACTTCGCGAGGTCGACGGCGGCGACCGTGTCGTACTCCGAGAGCGGCGGCGCGTCCGCTCGCGAGAGCAGGTCGATCCCGAGGAGGTTCACGAACGCCCGGTTCTCCTGATGGCCGACGTCGCCGGAGTAGAGGATGTCGGCCTCGACGCCGAACGCGTCCGCGATCGCCTGGAGTGCGGTCGCCGACGCGATCGAGTCCGGCTCGGGATTGTCGTGGGTGAGGATCGCCATCCGGCCGCCGCCGCCCTCGATGATCTCCGCGAGCTGGCGGGCCATGTACTCCAGTTCGCCGGTCTCGAGCGACTGGAGGGCGCTATCGGCGATCACCGTCGACGGGTTGATCACCACGTCCGCGCCGCGCTCGCGCAGTTCGTCCTCGCTGACCGGATCGGACGCGCGCACGACGACGTACTGGTCGCCGTCGACCTCGCGGATCGCGGAGACGGCCGCCTTGTTGGCCTCGACGTCCGAGGCGAGGATCAACACGATGTCCCGGTCGTCGAGCGCGTCGACGACGTCGGGCTCCGCGATGTCCTGGACGCGGGCGTTGAGGTCCTGGTCCCGCAGCGCCTCGACGCGGCTCTCGTCGCGGTCGAGGATGAGCACGTCCTTGCCGCGATGGGAGAGCGACTCCGCGACCGCGTGGCCGACGCTCCCGCAGCCGAGGATCGCGTATCGCGTGCGTGCCGAGCCGGATGCGCCACTACTCATTGGGACTGGTTTCCGCGGGACGACACTTAACGAGTGCGCTCTCGTCGCGGCCGTTCAGGCGGCCGAAACGCCGGTTTCGACGGGTTCGTGCGGCTCTCCGAACGATCCGGGACGGTTCGTCCGAGAGGAACGCGGATCGTCGTCACCGCCGCGGTGCCCGGCGAATGAAAAGGCCTT
Organism: Halorubrum aquaticum; assembly: GCF_900113615.1. Lineage (GTDB taxonomy): Archaea > Halobacteriota > Halobacteria > Halobacteriales > Haloferacaceae > Halorubrum > Halorubrum aquaticum. The sequence goes on along the minus strand of NZ_FOPZ01000001.1, from coordinate 366,206 downwards.
TTACCGTGACTCGGATACGGGAGGTCGAGGGCCGGTAGCTCAGTTAGGGAGAGCGACGGACTCTTAATCCGTCGGTCGCGTGTTCAAATCGCGCCCGGCCCGTTCCGTTAATAAAGGATAGAGGCCTCCTAGATGTATTTTTCGGTCGATCCGGAGGTCACTCGGAGGTGGCGTCATGAGCAGCGTCGAGCGGCAGATCGATGTCGATCTCGACACCGACGAGAACGCAGCGAGCGCCGTCGTCGAAGAGCGTCGTGAACTGAACATCTCGGAGCTGTTCAACGCGAACGGTGAGCTTCGTCTCTGGCAGGACAGCGCCGGCTGGAGCGGCTACATTCGCGAGATCGTCGACGACGAGACGCGGTACTACGCGGTGAACACGCGGTTCGACGAAGACGAGTGGATTTCGAAGATCCGCTGCGGTGAGCAGGCGGTTCACGACGCGATCCGACAGCACATCGAGGACAGGCACGCGGGTGGCGTCGGGAACTTCGTGAAGAGGTGTTCGCCGCCATGAGGTACTGTCCGGACTGCGGAGCGAAGCTGACGCGAACCTCGAAGCCCGGCAGCGCGATCCCCTACGACGCGTGTCCCGAGTGTAGCTACGGGGGTGCGCTATGAACGCCGAGACCGCAGTCGACGAACAGCGCGAGGAGATCGCGAACCGTCTCGGCGAACCCGACCAGCTCCAGTTCCCGGATGGATGGACCACGTCCTCCAGCTGGCGGCGCGCACAGGCCGCACGGTCGACGATCGGAGCTGTGAACCCTGCCGAGTTCGACGTGCTGCTCGGCCGTGAGGACGACGAGACGGCGCTCTCACGGCACCGTGTGCTGTTCGCGGTCTACGAGGGTGACCTCGTCGCCGAATGCGACTGCGACGGCTACCGCTTCCGCGGCTGGTGCGCTCACGTTGCGCTACTCTGGTGGCACTGGAGTCGTGACGACCTCGGCGTCACCGACCTCGACACCGGTCGGACGCACCTCTCGCCGCCGTGGTGGCTCACCGTCGACGATGTCGAACACGATCGCGTCGACGCCGAGACGAGTCAGCCGGTCGCGGCCGACGGGGGTGTCGACCGATGACCTCCGTTTCCACTGTTTCGTGTGGAACAACTGGAGCGTACGAGTCGTACGACTCCGCGACCCCGTCGTACGACACCGATTCAGCGATTATTCCGGCCTTCAAGCCGTCTCGAACCGGATTTAGAAAGTCGTACGAGGGTACGGGGGTGCGTCGAAATCGCTGCCCACGTGACGCATCCGTGCGACGGCGCGCGGACTTTATGCGGCGCGCGCGCCGCCGCGCATTATGCGGCCGTGGGCCCGCTCGCAGGCGTTGGGGGGTGGACCGATGAGCGCCGGTGCGACCTACCGGCTTTGGGGAGGGATCTTCGGTCTTCGGAGCGACTGTACCGACTGCGGCCGGTCGAATCCCGCTGAAGCTCCGTGTTGCTGGCGGTGTGGCGGTAGTCTGGAGGTGTCGGCATGAGCCGTTTCGAGTGGCCGGCGGGCTTCGAGCGGACACCGGAAGCGGAGCGCGAGCCGAACCGGAGCTTCGAGGCGTCGCTCGCGACCACGACGCAGGACCTCTCGACGGAGATGGGACGGATGGACGTCGAGAACTGGCGGGCGTCCATCGCGAACGCTCACACGAAGTCGAACGGACTGCCGCTCCACAACGCGAACCCGGACGATCCGGGATTCGTCCTTCGATGGACTGACGACGGCGAGTCGTTCGCGGTGGCCTGCGACGCGTCGCCACGGCTTCGAGACAACGTCCGGACCGTCTACAAGTGGGTCCATGAGACCCGGATGCGGGGGACCCGTCCGGTTCGAACGGGCGACTCCGAATTCGCCGCAGCACGACTTCCGCCGGGCGACGCGAGCGATGGTGATGTCGTCGCAGAGAGTAGTTCGGCAACGCCGGCTCACGAAGTGCTCGATGTCTCTCCGGACGCGCCGGATACAGTGGTGAAAGCGGCCGCACGGTCGCTGAAAGCGAAGAATCACCCGGACAACGGAGGGAGCCGGAAGGCGTTTCAAGAAGTCATTGAGGCGGAGGAGGTGATGCTCAATGAGTGAGTCACGAGTCGCGAAGGCGACGATCCGTGACGAGGGGCTTCTCGCCGCTCTCGAGGAGGCCGAAGAAGAACACGGGTCGCTGGCCGACGCACTGCGGCACGCGGTCGCGACGACGTACGCCGGAGACGACGATGTCGAGACAGTCTACGACAGCGGCCTGCCGGTGAAGGCGGAGGAAGGCCATCGAAAGCTCGTTGAGTGGACCGGAGTCGGCGGCCGGATCGAACTCGGAACGGCCGAGTCGATTCTCGCAAACCATCTGAACATCCAGAAGGAGGCGGTTCGGAAAGTGGTGATCCAGCCGCTGAAGCGCGAGGACGTGATCGCGCTCCACCAAGGGATCCACCACGTCTCGATCGTCGTCGGAAAGAACGACGACGAACCGACCGAGACGGAAAGTCCGGTCGAACCCTCGGCGTCGAAAGAAGCCGTCGCTGACGGCGGCGAGGCACGCGAGCGACTCGACGAGCTGGCGGCGGCCGGGATGGAGGTGGCCGATGGCGACGAGTGATCCGACGCCGGAGACGGCGGCGACGGAACATCCGGCGGTCCTCGACATCGACGTTGTCGGTGACCGGGCACTGGCGAGCGTGGAGAAGGGCGATGTCTCGATTCTCGTCGAAGCGCCGGCGGGGATCTCCGCTGCCGAGTTGGAGCAGACGCTGCGTGGCGTGCCGGAGAGCATCGAGCGGACGACTGAGCGATTCGCGGAGACACCGGCCATGAGTGACGATACTACCAAGAGCGACGAGAGTACCGAGGGCGAAGACGCGACCGACGACGACCTCGGAGGTGGTGTCTGATGGCGGCCGCTGACGCTGAAGACGCGGTTGGAGACGGCGACGCGGCGACCGCAGGAACGGAAACGGAAGCAGTCGACAGTCTGACGGTCGTTATCCGCGCGGAAGTGCTCCAGCAGGTGGTCGACCAACTGCTGACGGTCGTCGACGAGGCGATCTTCCGGATCGGTTACGAGGGGCTGTCGGTCGCAGCCGTCGATCCCGCGAACGTCGGCATGGTCGACGTTGAGGTCGAACCTGGTGCGTTCGAATCAGTGGGTGACGGGATGTTCCCGATCGGGCTGAATCTCCAGCGGCTCGACGACTACATCGGCAGCGCAAGCGGGGATGACCCGGTAACGTTCACGTACCGACCCGAGACGCGGTCGATCGAGATCGATCACACGAACGTCGAAGTCGAGATGTCGGGGATCGACCCGAAGACGATCCGTGACGAACCCGATATCCCGGATATCGATCACTCGGTGGAGTTCACAGCCGATGCGGGTGTGATCACTGACGCAGTGGAGAATGCGGAACTCGTCAGCGACCATGTCAAGTTCGAATCGATGGTCGACGAGGAGGCGTTGGCCGTTCGCGGCCACGGAGATACCGACGAGATTCAGACGGTTCTCGGAGCGGACGAACTGCCGAACGCGACGTTCGACGCGGACGCAGTAGGAATGTACTCGCTTCCGTACCTGGTCGGCGGCTCGACGAGCGGCAGCAAGTACGCGGGAATCCTGAAGCCGCTGAAGAGCGGCACAGAGCTTCGAGTGGAGTTCTCCGAGGAGATGCCCGTGAAGATCTACTACGACTTCGCGGACGATCTCGGTCACGTGATGATGATGCTCGCTCCGCGGATCCAGAGGAAGTGATGACGGTGTGCCGAGCTATCATTACGGTTCGAACCGCGTACAGCGGTACGCTCGGTTCGAACACGCGAAGCCGGGGCACGGGAGCGGAGCAGGCTACGAGCGCTGGCGATCGACCGAATACCGACCGCACACGCCGGGAGAGCGACGCGAAGACGTCTACGTCGCACACCACCGGCTGCTCGCGATCGTCGAGTGCTACCCGCTCGAGGAACCGATTGAGTCGGTCCTCGACGATCTCTCGGAGAAGGATGTCCATCACCGCAACGGGATCAAGTGGGACAACCGGGGAGAGAACCTCGAGCCGGTGGAACATGCTCGCCACGCGTCGATCACGCAGCAAGAGGTCCGAGCGTGGGCCGAAGACGAGAAACGAGAACGGGAACGCCGGGCGGCCGGAATCTCCGACGAGGACATCTGTGACGGCTGCGGTGATGTCGCGGAGCTGCTCGCGACATCGCCCGGATTCGCCGGTGAGCGGTGTCTGGAGTGCGCGAGACGGGAATGCGACGGAGAGCCGATCGAAGTCTGAGAGGGGTGAGATATGACGGTCTACGAGAACGTGAAAGTCCACTTCGACGAGGGCTACGCGAGCGTCTACGAGGAGGTGGAGATCCTCTCGAGCGGCTGGGTCCGCTGCGGGACGGAACCGTTCGGGCCGATGCTGTTCCCGGCCCATCGGATCGAGGAGGTGGATACCGGCTATGAAGGGTGAGAACGACGATAACACCGACTTCCGTCGCTCAGGAGAGTGGATCGGAGAACTCGAAGGAATCGGTATTCGGGATCCCGGCCCGGACGCAGATGGGCCGATCATGGAGTTCCACGGCTCGGAGAGTATGGCCGCGGTAGAGGTGACGACGGAGGAGTTCGTCGACAAGTTGAGCGAAGCGGCTGTCGAGGTACAGCTCGCTCTCGACGAGCAGGGGGACCACAATCTCCGAACCGACGGCGGTGAGGAAGTCGACGGAGGTCTCGAGCGAGTTGAATGCCCAAACGGCTGTACCGACGAGGATCACGACTACGGCAACCAGCAGATAATCGGCGAGTTGCGTAGGGACGGTGTAGAATGGCTCTACTGTAACGTCTGTGGTACTGATCCCGTTCCGGTTGGGGGTGAGGTATGACTCTCGAATCCGTCGAGTGCGACGGATGTGGATGGCTTGGACGCGCAACTCCCACGAACGACGGCAAGATCCCCGATCCGTGCCCGAACTGCGGCTCCGATGACGTTAGGGTGGTGAATGATGTCGAGTGATCGATCCGGAGGCGAGACCGATCGGTTCGAAGCGTACGAGGAGAAAACCGACGAGGTGTGGGAGGGTCTCGAAAAGTCCTACGCGGCAGGCTTCGCGAAGGCGATCGAAGTGTTCGACATCGAGACCGACGCTCCTAGGGACCCGTCGAAACTCAAGGAGACCGAATTCATCGGTGAGTCGCATTACTACTACTGGGAGGGTCGGACGCTCCCGTTGGAGTCCTACCTCCAGAAACAGTTCGGCGTTGGAATCGCCGCCACGGGGGGAGATGATGGCGAGTGAGACGACGAAGGGCGAGTGGAACCCCGGCAGGAAGAATCAGGCTATCCTCTCGCAGATACAGGACGTGCTGTCCTCGGGCGAGGAGCGCACCGTTCGCGACGTCTATTACGCGCTCGAATCTCGCGGTCACAAGTGGGAGTACCGCTATGTGAAGCGGGCGGTCAAGAAGGGACGCCGAGCGGGCTACATCGACCCCGCACAGATCGTCGACGCCTCGCGGACGGCGGAGAACGTCTCGGCGACGGGCTGGCGCGATCCCAAACACTTCGTCGACGACCGGGTCGACAAGGTGTGGAACGACTACTGGGAGGACTTCTGGCGCGAGCAGGAGTCGTACGTCGAGGTCTGGCTCGAGAAGCAAAGCCTCGCGTCCGTCTTCGCGCCCGTCTGTGAGGAGTTCAACGTCCGGCTGGAGGCAACTCGCGGAGATTGGTCGGATTCCAAGGTCTACCAAGCGAGTAACCGACTCATCGAGAAGATCAGCGATGGAAAGGATGTCCGGATCCTCTACTTCGGCGACTACAATCCGTCCGGGTTCCACGCCCCTGTCAGCATCCTCGACGCGATGGGGTACTACGGCATCGACCTCGGTCGGGAGTTCCCGGGATCCGACGACCCGCGTTACTACGACGCCGAATACGGGGCTCCGTTCTGGTTCGAAGGCGGTAACGGTACTTTCGCGCTCGAGCGGAAAGCACTGAACACCGAGCACATCGAGCGGTTCGAACTCCCCGAGAATCCGGTACCATCGTCCTCGGACAAGGACGCGACGATCAAGCGGTCGTTCCGTCGGTACGTTTCGGACGGCCGCGACACCAACGTCGAACTGAACGCGCTGAAAGAGTTCGAACGGGAGTTCCTCGAGGACCTCGTCCGCGACGCGATCGAGGAGCACGTCGACCTGGAGAAGAAACACGAGGTCGAGAACCGAATCCGCGATCGCCGAGAGCAACTCGCCGAGTGTATCGAGATCGACCGAGATGCTCTGGAGGTGACCGATGGCGACGAGTGAGGAGCTCCCGGAGGCGTTCTTCGCTATCGTGGACGGCGTACGCTGTGATGTTGCGCACTTGTGGAGCGAGTGGCGGCAGCGGACGGCCTACGGCCGGGTTCGGCTCACACCGCTACTTGTGGTGTATCCGTTCATCGCGACGTTCTACCTCGTAGCGGCGGGATTGATGTACGGACTCTTCCGTGGAGCAGAGATCGCAGTAGCCGTCTGGCAGCGACTGTGCGACACACGAGAGCGTCTCGAGCCGGAGGTGTACGATGGCGAGTGACGAATCTACCGGGAGCATCGATCGAAGCCGGACTGCGATCGCCCGTGAACACCTACTCGGTGCGACGGTCTGGGCCTACGGTGGTGGAACGGCACGGGTTCGGCCGTGGACACAAATGAGGCAGTTTACGAAACTGCGGAGGGTGTGACAACGGCTAAGACGAGTTTGGGATTCTTGTTATAGAAACCCAAACTCACCGCTTCACTTCGCTGTACCACTTATAAACAACCCACCTCGAAACACATAGAAATATGGAAACCCAAACTCAGGAGAAAGCGACCGTCTGGCTGAAGCCGGACCAGGTCGACGAGATGCGAAGCGCGACCGTGGAAGTGAGCGCGACGTACCTCGCGGCTCGCAACGACGCACTGATCGCGACGCTGTACGACACGGGGCTTCGCGTCAGCGAGGCGATCGCGCTCGACGTCGACGACCACCTAGACCTCGACGACGGGGTGATCGCGTTGCCGGCGGACCTCCAGAAGGACTACCCGACCGATCGGTCGCCGAGCTACACCGAGATCGAGCTCGCCGACGAGACGGTGCGAACGCTCCGAATGTACCTCGCGAGCCGGTGGAAGGACACTGCGGCGCTCTGGCCGTCGCGGCAGGCCGACCGGATGTCGACCGAGTCGGTTCGGAACGTCGTGCGAGACGCGGCTGTCGCGGCCGACGTGCGTCCGCTGACGCTCACCGGCCGAGGAGACCCGGCGGACGTGACGCCGCACACGCTGCGGCACAGCGTCGCGTATCGGATGCTCAACGTCGAGGAGGGGAACTCGTTCTACGACGTGCGGAACCGGCTCAGACACGCGAGCATCCAAACGACAGAACGCGTCTACGACCACATCGACCGCGTCTGACCTGGGTCGGTGTCCGGCCATTCGCTATTTTCCGAGATATCGGATTCTAAGATCGGTCGGTACCGAACCTCGCGCGGCCGCTCTCAGCGAACCCCCTGCGCGCGCGTATATAAGAGAAGGGGAGGGGGAGGGGGGTGAGCCGTGCGATCGAACGTGATCGAGGGTCACCTCGAGATCTCTCCGGATCACGATATTCGTCGTTTCGAGATGGGCCGGTTCGGCGTCTCTGCTGCCTGCCGAGAATCTGACCCACGCCCGCGCGTATATAATGGGAAGTGAGGGGGAGGGGGTAGGGAACGGACCGAATCGCCAGGAACGATGTAGTCTCGTCTGTAGGTGGACGGTGTGGTCGGCTCGCCCCGCAGAGTGAACGGTAACCGCCTGGAGATGCGCGAAACGTTTACCTATGAACGCTCTAGAATTATGAATAATGAGTAAGACAGAGAATACAAACGACTCTGAAAAAGAGATCGTCGCCGTCACCAAGCACGGTCAGGCGACTATCCCGAAGCGGTTCCGCGAGAAACTCGGGATCGAGGCCCCCGGAAAGGTGGTGTTTCGGGAGACCGAGGACGGAGAGGTGATCGTCGAACACGTCCGTTCGCCGAGCGAGATGCGCGGGTTTGCCGCCCGAAGCGAGGCGAGCACGGACCGGTCGGCGACCGAGATCCTCAACGAGAAGCGCGAGCAGGACCGCGAAGAGCGCGAGGCGGAGTTCTCGACGGAGGAGTGATGACGCTGCCTGACTGTGTCGTTTTCGACGCCGAGCCGCTGATAGCGCACGCCGACAACGAACCTGGCAGCGAGGTCGTCGAGGAGTATCTCGACGCGGTCGCCGTCGAGGACACCACCGGCTACGCGAGCTACGTGAACTTCACCGAAGTGCGGTACACGCTCGCTCGGAAGTACGACCGCGACACGGCCGACGAGTATCTCGACTGGCTGATCGACCTCGGCATCGAGCCGGTAGATGTCGCCGACGCATGGCTAGAGGCGTCGGAGTACATTCTCGGGTACAACCCGGCACTCGGCGACTCGTTCGCGCTGGCGACCGCCGACCACGTCGAGGGGACGCTTCTGGTCGGTGGTGACGACGACTACGACGAGATCGCCGACGTGCCGATCGATCGATTCCGCGATGGATCTGCGTAGTCGCAGTTCGGCCGTTCGAATTGCTCGCGAGCCGCGAACCGACGATTCACTCGTTGTGAAGCGTTTGTCGAGACTGGAAGTGGATTTTTGATTCTATTGAAATCCTCAACCAGTGATAGAATCGGTGTGCGAGATACAGAGAGTATATTCAGCAGTTGATGGATGACTGCTTCCGAGCCTTTGACCAGATGCGTCAGAAGTGGGACGAGGGACACTCCTCTGATGGAGTCACGTATGGGAGATGACCATACTGAAAGTCTGTCGAACCACCAGCGACACCTTCGGCGAAAGTTACGTAGCGTGAGAGAGTTCGAAAGTTTTGATATCCAACACAACCGTGCTGTCTCGTCGGTCATCAACTGAGGTACACGGGGTGTTTCCCAGATACGGCATCACTCGTTCAATCCCTCCATATAATCCTATGACAACCGGGCGCTATAGAACAGTAATTAGGACGAAATCATCTAACCTAGTTGTTATTTTTCGGTAAGTACTTGTGTTATCTCTAACTATTTCTGTTTATGCCAGACAAGGAACGTCTCACCGAAATATTCAATACATTCGAAAAGGAAATAAAAGAAGCGACAAATACTGACGAAGATGAATTTGTTCCAATACTAGGACTCTCAGAAGAGGATATCAAAGATTTACCGGAAGAAAACAAACAAATATTTTATTCAGACGAAATTCCTACGTCATACGAAGAGGATAAACCAAAATACATTAATGTTCTATCGTACATTATTGACAATGGCCCAGTAACAAAGGAAGAAATACAATCAGAACCACCCGGTTCTGAAATACCCACACATAAAATCAATTGGATAATGAGAGTTCTTACTTCTAGGCAATTAGTAGAAGAGGAAGGTGACGATATAAAAATATCAAGGATTCTATCAAAAAAATTGGAATAATTAGTATCCACTTCACGGAGATATTCCCAGATAGCACCGATCTCGAAGTTAGTCCCACTCAGTCGTCGAAGGCTCGGTCAACCAGCTCGTCTGACTCCCAGTTCTCCTCTCACGGAATGTGCTGTATCTCGAATTGCTCGAACTCGTCAACTCTTGTACGCGGTCACGTAGTGGACGGAGTTCTGGCTGTTTCACTTCATACTCACCACGAACTTGCTTCACAATTATCTCGGAGTCACCTCTCGCTTCAACCCCGGAACATCCCCTGCTCCGACACGACCTCTAACCCTCGGATGAGGGAGTGGCACTGGATTCGGTTGTTGGCTGATTCCCCGAAGTGTTCGCTACCCCCTCCGGTTCAGCCGTCAGTCTCTATAATGTACTCGACAGCTACAGGATGGGATTCGGACGAGCGCCATCGTTGAGCTTTGCTACTCCTGAATCATGTGACTATAAGCTCTATACTGACCGATTCTACCTGTTCTATTTGTAGCTTATTCTGTGCTGATTATGCGCTCTGTATTCAGCACGCCCGCAGAAACCTACCACCGGGCGAGGATTTCAACAAGGCCGTTTTTCGGAATCTGACGACCGCTCGCTCAAGATGCCGATCTCTCTCGCGGTCGTGACGCTTACGCACGCGCGGGTGGGGAAGTGAAATCATAGGGGGGGACCCCCTCACGTTACGAACCACCGTGAAACGGTGACGACGACGAGCTCGCTCGTCGATCGGCTGAAGCGAGCGAACTACTCGATGTCGAGGACAGTTCGGGTGACCGGTCAGCGAACGGATCGACGAGAGAAAACGAGCGGAACTACAGATCGGCCTTCGAGGCGGGAATCGAGCGGCCGGTCGATCGCTTCGACGGCGAGTCGTTCGTGGGATCCATCTCGCCGAGCGGCTGGAGCATGACGACGCCGTCGTCTGAGGTGGTAACGTGTAGGTGCGCGCTCATCACGCTGCCATCGTCCTCGTCGACCAATCCCCACTCGCGGAGGGCGTCTTTCGGGATGACGATGCTGCCGCTTCCGTTTCCCTGATCGTTCAGCTTTCGGATCTCTCCGGGCATCGTGTACACGTCGTCACGGTATAACTTGAAGACACGGGGTAAATGTACTTTTTAGACCTATTCAGGCGAACAAACACGACAATAGCAGTGATTTTCTGGTCGTGCGATCGGTAATACGGGTTCAACCAGTCGTAAAAGGGGAGGCGTGCTCGCTACAGGTCGGCCTTCGAGGCGGGGATCGAGCGGCCGGTCGATCGCTTCGGTTTCGAGGAGTCGTCGTCGGAACCTCCAGGAGTCGGACCGATCGGCCTGACCTCGATGGCGTCGTCGGACTCGTGGATGTGGAGGTGTGCGTCGGTCAACTCGTCGTCGTCATCGATGAGACCCCAGTTCCGGAGCGTGTCGCGAGGGATGGTGACCCCGCCGCTTCCGTTGCCGAGATCTCGCAACTTCCGAATCTCGCTCGACATCGACTACACGTTGTCACGACCGAACTTGAAAATACGGGGTTAATGTGTTTATTCGATGTATTCTCATTCACAAACACGACAATAAACTTGATTTTTGAGTCTTTGATCGGAAGTGAGATCGCTCCCCGGAGGTTCGATGATCACGCGGCAGAGCGGTGAGCGGGCGCTCGAATCGGGTGAGGTGCGCGATCGGCTCGGATCAGACCGAGGTTGATCGGAACGGGTGGAGAACCGTGGAGCGATGTTTTATGCCGCCTCAGGTGATACTCGCGGGTATGGCACAGTCGTCGGTTCGGATCGTGACCGAGGTTCACGACGAGCCGCATATCGAGGGGCGGCGCGTGACCGTCCGGCGGATTCAGGGGCTCGTCGAGGGGGCCGGGAAGTCAGCCGAGGAGGTGGCCGACCAGCTCGAGCTCGACGTGGCGGACGTGTACGGCGCGCTCCAGTACTACCACAGCCATCCCGACGAGATGGCGGCGGTCGAGCGCCGGCGGGCGGAACGCGAGGCTGCGGCACGGGAGGCGGGCGCGGTGTCGCTGTCGGAACTGAAAGACGACGACAGTGCGTAACCGGATGGAGTACCGAGTCCTCGTCGACGAGAACACGAGTCCGCGAGTCGCGGAGGCGCTCCGCGGGAAGGGGATCGCTGCCGAACACGTCCATGAGGCACTTTCCGAGGGAGTCGACGACGACTCGATCGCGACGTTCGCTCGTGAGGGTGGCTACCTCGTACTCACCCACGACACTGATTTTCTCGACAAGGAGACACGAGGGAACGTTCCGGTCCTCTACTACGCCGATGACACGATGGATACCTACGCGATCGCCGACTGCGTCGCGGAGGTGATCGAGTGGGTACCGGAGCCGACTGATCTGCCGCCGGTCGTGAACGTGAATGAGTGGAACTGAACTCCGTCGCTCAGCCCTTCGAACAGACTCGGGTTCGAACGTCTTTCGACGGGGGCGCGATCGCGGCGACGACAGATACGCACACGTATAGATAGGGGGGTCACTCCCGGTGCGTACGGCACGCGGCGGCGGCGCGTGGTCGCTCGTGTCGGTGTGACCCAGCGTTGGTAATCGCTCCGTCAGTTCTCGCTACCGGCGTTCGAACACTTCGAGAGCCTCACTAAGTCGAGAAATGTACTCGTCGGGAGGGAACCGCCACCAGACTTGGCCACTCATGTGAGCTAACGGAAGTACGTGGGCGTCGATCGGCTTGGAAATCTGGTGGAGCGTTCCGTGAATGGACATGATGCTGTCGGGGTCAGCATTCGTATCTACCACGGGTACGGGTGTGGTAGATCGTCGTAGCGCCGGCCACGCGTTGCCGCCGAAAGTGATCACTAGTTCCGGGTCCAACGCTCGGAGTTCACGTTCGAGCAAACTCTGATACGAGGCACGCTCGGCAGCAGTGCCGAATCCGTCGACGCGATACTTCACGACGTCGCCGAGATAGAAGTCTCGATAAAAGTCTCCGGACGCGACGTAGTGATGCCAGCCGTTCGGGAGTGAGATGAGTCCGTGACTAGCGAGCGTCTCGAAAAAGCGCTCCGTGAAATCGGCGTTTCGCCCGGTCAGCCAGCTCTTCCCGAACTCGCGGTAGACGCCGATCTGTTCGCGAGGAGAACATTCGCCCGCAAGCGGGTTGTGAGGACGTAGTTCCGACAGGTGGCGTTCGTGGAGGTTTCCCGGATCCTGTACGAGGAGGACGATGTCCGGGTCGTCAGTTTCCCAGTCGTAGTAATACGTGTAGGAGAGCCGGCGACAGACCTCTTCCCGAATCGGAAAGCCGGCGTCCGACAGGACCGTCTCAACACTGTCGATAGCCGTCTCCTGTAGCTCTTGTAGCGCCGGCTGCGTCGGTTCGTCGATCTCTGAGAGCAGCTTCCGAGCGGTCGTTTCGTCCATCTTTCTCAGGACAGTGTCTGGCTTGTGAATTGATACTTCTGGTCGAGTCAAGCGAACGGCATGACCATTCAGATGGCGACGTTCGAACGGAAAACACGGAAGCCCGTGAGCAGATCGAGACTGTCGATGGGACGGCCAACACTAAATACGGCTCGCCGGACAAAACCTCACTACGTGACGACGCTCAACGAATCCGACTACTACGCCGCCGACTGGATGGGATTCGAGTGGTCGCCGTGGCGGAGCCCGAATCCGGCCGCCGGCGAACTTCGCTCGGATCATCGACGGCTACAAGCGGTCGAACAGGCGCACTGATGGTTTCACGGGTGGCGAGCTTTCGAGGGGGAGACGGAACCGAACACGGCACCAAGCGTCGGCTCGCTGCCGTGGACGGACACTGACGAGCCGACGAGTCGATCGTGGATGAGGCTCGAGTGGACGGCTCCGGAACCGCTCTCGAACGCCTACGGACTGCCGACCGATTCCGGCGTGTCACGGGATGAACGAGGACGGCGAGGTCCACGGGCCCGGTGCCAACGCCTTCGATCGACTCACTCGATGGCGGCCACCATCTCGATCTCCACCGTGATGTCGATCGCGAGCGCGGCGACCTCGACGGTGCTCCGTCCGGGGTAGGGCTCGGGCACCCGGTCGCGGTACACCCGGTTGAATCCCTCGATGTCGTCCATGTCGGTCAGAAACGCCGTGGTTTTCACGACGTTCTCGAGGGAGGTCCCGGCCGCCTCGAGGACGGCCTCGAGGTTGTCGAACGTCTGGCGGGTCTGTTCTTCGATCGTCTCGCCGATCACTTCCCGAGTCTCGGGGTCCTTCGGGATCTGGCCGGCCGTGTAGACGGTGTCCCCGTGGATCACGCCCTGTGAGAAGGGGAAGTCGCTGTCGTAGCCCGCATCCGTCGTGACGTGTCGTACCATGGGAACTTCACTCACGTGTGAGACATACGCTTTGGGGTCCGAGTCGTCGATGGACCCCTCGAGATACCCGAAACATGAGTCCGCTACCCGTCGAACACGACGCCGGAGGAGCGTCCGGGATGTCGGTCTCACACCACCATCTTGATACGCCGACGGCCCGCATGCGGATCCCGTGAGTACCGTCGAGATCCTCGGAACCGCCCAGGACGCCGGCGTTCCGCACCTCGGATGCCGGTGTGGCAACTGTGAGGCCGCACGCGAGGCCCCCGGACGGACGCGATACGCGAGCGCGATCCGATTGGAGGACGGCGGTCGGTACCTGTTCGACGCGACGCCCGACGTTCGCTTTCAACTCGCCGATGTCCCCGACGGCGCGTTCCTGACGCACGCCCACCTCGGGCATCTCACCGGACTCCTGTACTTCGGACGGGAGTCGGTCGACGCGGACGAGCTTCCGGTCTACGCGACGCCCGGCCTCGGCGACGTGATCAGGGAGAACGAACCGCTGTACTCGCTCGTCGAGGACGGGAACGTCGACCTGCGGTCGATCGACGAGGACTCCGCCGTTCCCCTTACCGAGACTTCGGTCACGCCGTTCCGCGTCGACCACCGCGAGACGCTTCCGACCGGAACGCTGGCGTATCGGATCGACGGCCCGAACCGATCGCTTCTCTACGTGAGCGACGTCGACTCCCTGACGGAACGTGCCGAGTCCCTGATCCGCGACGTCGACGTGGCCCTCGTCGACGGGACCTTCTGGAGTCGGGACGAGATCGACCGCGTCGATGACGTTCCGCATCCGACGGTTCGGTCCTCGATGGACGCCCTCGCGGACGCCGACACCGAGGTCCTGTTCACCCATCTGAACCACACGAATCCCCTCCTCGATCCGGGATCGGACGCGCGTGAGCGGCTGGAGTCGGCGGGGTTCCGCGTCGCCGACCGCGGCGACTCAATCGACCTGTGAACGTTCGGAACCCACTTCGGGACGTTACAGCGCGTACTCGTGGTACTCGCCCTCGCAGGGCGGTCCGCGCTGTCCGAGTATCCGACGTTCCTGAAGGTCGATGACGAGGCTGGCGTTGGTCTGTCCGTGTTCGACCTCGGGGAGCGACTCGTCGACGTGGCTACAGATGCTCGACGGCCGGCCGAAGTGGTCCCGGAGGGAGTCCCGGATCGCCTCGGAATCGATCCCGCGTTCCGTCGAGTCGTCGCCCGCAGCGACGTTCTCGGCGGCTTCCGCGGCGAGCAGCCGTCGGAGACGCTCGGCGCGGTAGAGCGTGCTCGGGCCGCGGCGCTCGTTGACGCTCTCGACCGCGTCGGTCTCGAAGTGGTTCGAGTGAGTGAGGACGCCCTCGTCGGGATGGATCGGGTTGACGAGTTCGGGGGCGGCCTCGAGGTCGATCAGTTCGCCGTCGGCGTGGCCGACGAGGACGTTCGCGGAGCAGACGCGGTCGGTCTCCAGTATCGGCCGGAGCGCGTCGTCGTACCGGTCGGCGTCGAGCACCTCGCGGAACCGGACGTGGTAGGGTTTGCGGAACCCCTCGCTTCCGTCGTCGGCGGAGATCAGACCGTTGACCGCGATCCCGATGCCGTGTTCGTTCACGCCGATCTTCCCGCCGACGATGCCCGCCTCCGTCATCGCCAGCACGTCCGGCGCGTCGTCTCGGCGCAGCTCCATCAGGAAGAGCGTGTCCTCGATCGGGGCGAGCCAGTCCCAGTTCTGGCCCATGTAGGTCGTCCCGTCCGCGGTCGCCGACGGCATCACTCCGAAGCTGGTACAGCCGTCGACCGGCGGTTCGGGTTCCGCCACGGTCCCGGTCGTGGCCGCCTCGTTCTCCTTCTCCGTCTGTGCCTTCCACGCCGGATAGATCACCTCCCACCGGACGTTGAGCATCGTCACGTCGACGAGGGGGACGCCGCTTCCCTCGGCGATCCCGCGCATCTCCGCGGCGTACTCGGGGCTCTCGCGCTCGATATACTCGACGTACTCGGCGGCGTGGTTGCGCATCGCATCGACGTCGACGCCCTCGTGGGAGAACCGCTCGCGATACGTCTCGACGTTGGCGGCGACCTCCTCGGCGAACCGCTCGCCGTGTTCGATCCCGCGCTCGCGCGGCGTGCCAGACAACACCACGCGCTCGAATTCGGTCATGGTCGGAGTGCGTTCCCCTGTATGATAAACCTTCGAGTGGGGGAAGCCCGTTCGGGGCCGCCGACCTTCCACGGAGGTGCCGGCGACCCCCACGGCTTTGTCGCTGGCGGACGACGCGTCCGTATGACCACGGAACACGTCGATCCGGACGACACGTTCGACCTCGGTGACGGGCTCTCGGTCGCCAGGTTTGGATTCGGAGCGATGCGGCTCACCGGCGAGGACATCGTCGGGACTCCGGAGGACGAGCGGGCGGCGAGATCGGTCCTGCGCCGGGCGGTCGACCTCGGCGTCGACTTCGTCGACACCGCCGACTCCTACGGACCGGGCGTCAGCGAGCGCCTGATCGGCGAGGAACTCGACGCGGACGACGACGTCGTGGTCGCCTCGAAGGCCGGACTGCTCCGGAACCGCGACGGCGACTGGATCCCCCACGGTGACCCGGACTTCCTCAGGAACCAGGTCCTGTGTAGCCTCGATCGCCTCCGGACCGATTCGATCGACCTGTATCAGCTCCATCGACCGGATCCGGACGCCGACTTCGAGGAGTCCGTCCACGCCTTCGCCGAGATGAAGGACGCCGGCCAGATCGACCGCGTCGGCCTCTCGAACGTCTCCGTCGAACAGTTGGAGGCCGCGCGGGAGGTCGTCGAGATCGCGACGGTCCAGAACCGCTACGACGTGGGCAACCGCGACGAGGAGGACGTCCTTCGGGCGTGTGAGGAGTACGGGGTCGGGTTCATCCCGTGGGGTCCGATGTACGCGGTCGAGGAGGACGGCGCTGCGGGCGTTCTGGAGGACGTCGCCGACGGCCACGGCGAGGGGACCACGCCCCGACAGGTCGCGCTCGCGTGGCTGCTCGATCACTCGGACGTGACGCTCCCGATCCCCGGAACCTCGAGCGTCGAACACCTCGAGTCGAACGTCGCCGCCTCGCGACTGGAGCTGGCCGACCGGGACGTCCGGAAGCTGGACGGGATCGATCCGCAGGAGTGAGCCGTCGGGGGCGTCCGATCCACGCGTCAGTCGGACGCCGAACGCGTCCGATCACACGCCGAACGTCGCCCGCAGCATGTCCCGCGTCCCGGGACCGAGCCCGACGGCGAGCACGGTGATGAGCAGCAACAGCGTGTACCGCGGCGACTCCTCGTAGAGCTCGCCGTTGAACACCCAGACGACGAAGGTGGCCGCGGCGAGTTTGACGAAAAGGAACGGCCAGGCGTCGCCGGTGACCGCGAGCACCGACTCGGGCAGCAATCGACCGGTCCAGTCCACGACCAGCTCGTTGACGACGTGTTTCGGGAAGAGGTTCCCGGTCCCCGTCAGCGCCGGCATCCAGTCGAGCCCGATCACGTTCGCGACCCCGTCGATCGCGTGGCCCCAGATGATCACGAACCCGACGAACCCGGTGCCGCGGTTGATCGACGGCTCGAACCGCTCGATCAGCTTCCACGTGATCACCGCCGACGCGCTCGCGATGAGGAGGATCAGGCCGACCACCTGCGGGTAGAAGGCCACGTAGTCGGTGGCGACCGCGAGGTACGCCAGGTAACCGACCGAGGCGGTCAGCGCGACGACGCCGGCCCCGAACAGCGGCGGGGCGTAGTCGTCGACGATCCCCCGGTCCTCGAGGGCGTACGCCGCGATCACACAGAGGAGCGTCACCCCGAAGACCGTGAAGTAGATGAACGGGCTGATGATCAGCGCGCTCAACGGGAAGGAGATCAGCGGCTCGACGCCGGCGCGGATCGCCGCGATCCCGGCGTCCTCGACGGTGCGGAGCGCGCCGCCGAACAGCATGAACGGGAACAGCGCGTAGAAGAACCGGAACTCCGTTGCGATGTCGAGCCGACGGAGGAGGAAGACGACCCCGATCAGCATCGCGAGCAGGATGACGACGTAGCTCAGCGTCGAGACGGTGGTGTAACCGGGGTACGCGACGACATCTCCCGCCGCGACCGCGTCCGTACACGCGGCCGCGCTCGTCAGCAACTCCGTCCCGCCGTCGGCGGGGCGGACCGCACACTCTGCGACCTGTCCGTCGGCGGCGACCGGTCCCCAGAAGTACCGCCAGAGGAACCGGTCGTAGACGACCCGCGGGAAGACGACGGACCCGACGACGAGGACCGCGGAGACCGCGGCGACCGCCGCCGCCCACGCCCGCTCCGCCGAGATCCCCGCCCGATCCTCGAACCGTGCGCTCATACCAGGGGTTCGGAGGGTTCCGGAGTTGAGGGTTCCGGTACCGGACGGCTCGCTGACCCGCCGGTACCGGACTGAGACGCCGGCGGCACGGTCAGACCGGCGGTCCCTCGGCCTCGTAGTCGGTCCCGAGGATGATCATGGTCTGTGACCGCGAGAAGCCGCCCATGTTCGCGATCCGGTCGAACATCAGCTCCCGAAGCCGGTCGGTGTCCTCCGCGACCACCCGGAGGATCACGTCCCACTCGCCGGTGGTCAGGTGGATCTCCCGGACGCCCTCGATCTCCCGCAGGCGCTCGAGGGCGTCCTCCTCGCGACCCTGCTCGACGCGGAGCCCGACGAGCGCGCTGACGCCGTATCCGACCGCCTTGGCGTTCACCGACGCGTGGTATCCCTCGATGACGCCCGCGTCCTCCATCCGGCCGACACGGTCGTGGACCGTCGCGCTCGACATGTCGATCCGGCGCGCGATCTCCGAGAACGGGGTCCTGGCGTCCTCCTGGAGGATCCGAAGGATCGCCCTGTCCGTGTCGTCCAGTTCCATGACACGTGGTAGTCGCCGAGGGACTTTGAACTTGCCCTCGCCGACGCGACGGCCGCACTACCGCCCCCGTGGAAGGTTCGGCAGTCGAAGTCGGTGAATTAAGTGCCCTCCCCGTGATCGGGGAACGATGCCCTCCAGACGCACGCTGCTCGGACGACTCGCTACCGTGGGACTCCTCGGAACGTCGATCGCCGGCGTCGCAGGCGGTTCGGCGGCCGACACTGCCGAGACGAACCGCTCGACCGATCCGTACCGCTCGACCGATCCGTACCGCTCGACCGATTCGATCGCCCCGTATCACGCGGGTCGACTCGCCCACGGCGACACCGTCGTCACCGCGGTCGTCGACCCCGCGGCCGTCTCGACGGTCGGCCTCCCCGAGCCGTGGTCGACCCGGCTCTCCGCCGCGATGGCCCACACGGACGTCTCGCTCGCCGACGTCGACGCCGTCGCCGGGAGCGTCGCGCTCTCCGGGGAGGACATCGAGGGGGCGGTCGTCGTTCGCGGGTCCTTCGACCCGGACCGACTCGCGGCCGCCGTCGAGGACCGTGGACGCTGGTCGACCGCTCGAACCCGACGGGCCGACGGACCGGCCCGTCGGTTCCGCGGTCGAGAGGAGCCGTACGCGGTCGCCGTCGGCGGGACCGAACTCGTCGTCGGATACGCGCCCGGCGTCGACCGGGCCGTGGCCCACGTCGACGCCGCGGCCGGTCGATCGCCCGACGGAGAAAGCGCGGCCGGCGACGGAGGAACGATGACCGGCGACGGAACGGTCGGATCCGGTTCGCTCCCGTCGCTGCTTGCGGGCGACGCCGCGGTGTACGCGGACCTCGGGGAAACGGGTCGGAGCCGGCTCCGGTCCGCACTCTCCGGTGCGCCGGACGCCCTCGAGGCGACGGTCGAGGCCGCCGGATCGATCGGCGTCTCGCTCGGCGTCGGCGGGGGCGGCGACGGAACCGACCTCCGGTACGCGGCGACGCTCGACCCGACGCGACTCACGCGCGACCGCCTGCGCCGGCTCTCCGGCGGCGTCGACTCCGAGGGAGCCCTCGACGACGCGACGGTGGGATTCCGCGGGCGGACCGTCGTCGTCGACGCGACGCCGACCCGCGAGGACCTGTTCTCGGTCCACGACGACCTCTACTCCGGCCACGGGAACCCGTCGTCCGCCGACGACGACGCGATCTGAGCCGAGTCCGGGCGGTGGATCCCGACGGACCCCTCAGGTCCCGTCGGCGGCGAACGACCCCTCGCGAATCGCTCGCTCGGCCGCCTCCAGCGCCGCGTCGGGATCGAAGTCGTCGACGACCGCCCGGAGCTCCGCGGGCGGCGCGTCGGCCAGGTCGCGGGCGTGCGCCGTCACGTTCGGGACGGCCCTGAGGACGTTGTCGATGATCGGGACCGCGGCGGTCCGTGGCGACCGGCTCCCCGGGTTGAGGTCGATCACGACCTCCGTCTTGTTCGCGGCCGCGAGCGCCTCCGCGCGGTCGCCGTCCTCCAGCGGAACCACCACCACGTCGGCCGCGCCGATCCCGTCGGCGTCGACCGTCCCGCGCGCGTGCTTCAGTCCGGGGATCTCGCCGTCGCCGGTCAGCCCCTTCACCTCCGCCGCGCCGTGCTCGCGGAGGTGGTCGGCGATCGCCTCCATCCGTTCCTCGGTGCGGTTGAAGAGGTTCACCTCGAGGTCGGCGTCGACGACGCGGGCGAGTTCGACGGTCTCTTCGGGGACCAGCGCGGCGACGTTCCCGTTCACGGAGAACACCGGGTGGTCCGCGGCGAGCAGCGTCGCGGCCGCGGCCCGCGCGGCCGCATCGGCGCTCGGAAGGGTACGCTCGCCGAGCAGGTAGTCGAACGCCTCGCCGCGCCCCTGTGCGATGAGACCCTGTTTCGAGGTGATGCCCTTCTCGACGCCCGCCTCGATGCGGTGTCGGGTGAGAAGCGACGCGTATCTGGGGTGGTCCTCGGGGATCTCCGTCCCGGTCATGGTTCCGATCGACGCCGCGACGAGTAAAGTGGTCCGTTACCGCGGGAACCGATCCAATAACTAAGTCGATCGAACGCGTACTCCCGGCCGTGATGGATCGGACCGGCAAGTACACCGTCGTCAAGGCGTGTAACGACCACGGAACCATCACGCTCCGTGAACATCCGCGAAACGGGACGCTGTACGTCGTCGAGTACGACGACCCGGAGCTCAGAGAGGAGCTCTCGGAGCTGGACGCCGGCTCGATCGTCCGGCTCGACCTCCGGCGGGCCGGCCGTCGCGGAAACGCCTGGTGTGCGGAGGCGGCACGGCCGGTGGAGGCCCCGTGACCGGCACCGACGGCTCACGTTTTTCACGGCACCGTCCTTTCCTTGCGTATGAACGGATGGCAGCGGCGGGTCGTCGGCTACTTCTTCATGCTGTTTCTGGCGCTGGTCGGGACGGCGGTCGCCTATCGATGGGGGATGGCGACCTACGAGGGACGCCCGCAGACGTTCCTCGACTCGCTTCAGTTCACCGTCGAGATGTTCACGACCACCGGGTTCGGCGGGGACGCCCCGTGGGACAGCCCGCAGATGCAGGCGTTCATCGTCGTGACCGACCTGTTGGGAATGGCGCTTCTCGTCGGTGCGCTCCCGGTCGTCGCGACGCCGCTTCTGGAGGCGGCGTTCACCGAGACCGCCCCGACGACTCTCGAGAACGGGGTCTCCGGGCACGTGGTCATCTGCTCGTACACCACGCGGGCGGAGGTCCTCATCGAGGAGTTGGAGGCACACGACGTCCCCTACGTGGTCGTCGAGTCCGACCGCGAGCGCGCGGACGAGCTGTACGGTGACGGCCACCGGGTGATCCGTGCGGACCCGGAGTCCGCCGAGGGGTTGACCGCGGCGCGGCTGACCGAGGCGCGGGCCCTCGTCGCGGACGTCTCCGACCGGGTGGACGCGAGCATCGTCCTCGCCGCCAAGGAGCTCGCCGAGGACGTCTCCGTCGTCAGCGTGGTCGACGACCCCGAGTTGGAGCGGTACCACCGGCTCGCCGGGGCCGACCACGTCCTCTCGCCGCGGCCGCTGCTCGGTCGCGGGCTCGCCGCGAAGGTGACGACGGCGCTCCGGACGGAGCTCGACGAGGCGGTCGCGATCGGCGAGGACCTCCGGCTCGCGGAGGTGTCGGTCCGCCACGGCGGGGAGCTTGCCGGGTCGACGCTGGCGGACAGCGGGATCCGCGAGCGCGCCGGCGTCAACGTGGTCGGCGCGTGGTTCCAGGGCGAGTTCGACGCCTCCCCGTCCCCGGACGCGACGCTGACGCGCGGGACCGTGCTCCTCGTCTCCGGGCGCTCCGACCAGCTACAGCGGCTCGTCGAGATGACCCAGTCGTCGGTGCGCCGGTTCGCCGCGGGACGGACGGTGATCGCCGGCTACGGGCAGGTGGGCCGGGCCGTCGCGGCGGAGCTCGACGACGCCGGGATCCCGTACACGGTCGTCGACGCCGATGCGAGGGAGGGCGTCGACGTGGTGGGCGACGTCACCGAGCCGGAGACGATCTCGGAGGCTAGGGTTGCGAACGCCGACACCGTCGTGATCGCGCTCCCCGACGACACCACGACCGAGTTCGCCACGCTCGTGATCCGCGACACCGCGCCTGACACGGAGATCGTCGCCCGCGTCGACGAGGAGTCCAACGTCTCGAAGACCTACCGGGCGGGTGCCGACTACGTCCTCTCGCTCGCGACGGTGACCGGACGGATGTCGGCGTCGCGCCTGCTCGAGGGCCGCGACGTGCTCTCGATAGAACAGCAGGTGGAGGTGATCAGACTCGAGGCACCCCGGCTCGTCGGCCGGACCCTCTTCGAGGCGGACGTCCGGGGCGAGACGGGGTGTACGGTGATGGCGATAGAGCGGGGCGAGGAGGTGATAACCGAGATGGGCCCGGAGACGACCGTCGAGCGGGGGGACGAGCTCGTCGTCGTCGGGACCGACGACGGGATCCGTGCGTTCGAGCGGGCGTTCGTGTGACTGCGGAGCGGGCCCCGTTTACGCCGGAGCGTTACGGGTCCAACCCGTACAGTCCGGCACGAACGAACACGAGCACCGGAATGATCTCCAACCGACCGATCCACATGTTGAGAACGAACATCGCCTCGGCCAGCCGTGACATCGACGGCCCGGTGATCCCCGACGAGAGTCCGACGTTCCCCTGCGCGCTTGCGACCTCGAACAACGCGTCGGCGTAACTGAAATCCGGGCCGGCGACGTTGACGAGCACGAGGCTGCCGAGGACGAGGGCCACGATCCACAGCAGGGTAACGATCGCGGCCTCGCTGAACTCCCGTTCCATCGTTTCACGATCCAGCGTCCGGTCGCCGATGCGGGCGGTGACGACGGCGTTCTTCGGCAGGAACACGCGGGAGAACTGCCAGACGATGCCCCGAGCGACGGTGTACCCCCGAACGATCTTGATGCCGCCGACGGTGGATCCGGCGGCCCCGCCGAGCACCATCGCACCGACGACGATCAGCTTGCCGCCGGCAACCCAGCGACCGATCGGGGCCGACTGGAATCCCGTGGCCGTCATCGCGCTGATCCACTGGAACGTCGAATCCCGGATCGCGTCGAGTCGAGCACCGTCGAGTAGCGGAACCGGGAACGGCAGAAACGACTGCGTCGCGAACGCGCCGGTGGTCCGCGGAACGGACGCGACGTTCTGGATCGAGAGCGCGATGACGCCGGCCGCGAGCAGGACGAACAGCCACCGGGTCTGGAGGTCCGATACCAGTTCGCGAACGTCGCGGTCTCGGAGCACGACGTAGTGGATCGGGAACGCGATGGCCCCCAGGACCATTATCGGCAACAACGTGGCCTCGACGAGCGGGGAGTCGTACGTCGCGATCGAGTTGTCGGTGACGGAGAACCCGCCGGTCGTCAGTCCCGTCATGGCGTGGTTGAGTGCCTGCCACGCGACCTCCCCCGTGGAGAGAGACTCCGCGTACGCGCCGTCGCTCGCGCGGATCGCGACGAACAGCATGGAGAACGCCAGTACCGTGTACCCGACGACGAGCTTCCAGACCGTCCGGACCGTCGAGACGACGCTCGGGTGGATCTTCTCCTCGCGCGCCTCGCTCCGGTAGAGCGCGTAGCTCCCGCTTCCCGGTCGAGAGAGGATCGAGACGGTCAGGACGATGACGCCGACGCCGCCGACCCACTGAATGAACGACCGCCACCACTGGACTGCGCGGGGAAGCGACGGCTCGTGGACGGCCATCGTCAGACCGCTCCCGGTCCACCCGCTCATGCTCTCGAAGAACGCGTGAAGCGGGTCGCGGAAGTACGCGAGACTCGAGAGCGTCGTGGTTCCGGCGACGCCGACCGGCTCCCACGAGCTCGTATCGGTCGCCGCGGGAACGAACGCGTCCATGGCGGCGGGCGGCGTCATCCATGCCGTCAACAACAGCGGAAGCGATCCGAACGCCGCGACCGTGAGCCAGCCGCCGGCGGCGATGACCATCCCGTGTTTCATCTGTGGGTCCGGTGCGTCGTCGAAGGTTCGGTTGGCCGCCCCACCGACGGCCGCAGTCACCCCGGCCGCGGTGAAGAACCCGAGCGCGGCGTGGAACTCCCGGAATCCGAGGGCGATGACGGTGGTGACGACCATGAGTCCGGCTTCCATCAACAACAGCGAGCCGACGTCCCGGCTGATGATCCGCAGATCCGTCGGGAGCAGGCCGTCGCGTCGTCCGGACATCTCAGCTTCGATCTCCGGTGTGTCCGAAGACCTCCGCCACGTCCGGGGTCACGCCGCGTCCAGAATACACCGTGAGGAGGTCGTTCGCTTCGATGCGAGTGGTCCCACGGGGAGTTATCGGGCTGTCCTCGCGGTCGCGTTCGATCGCGACGATCAGCGTCTCCTCCTCGATGAGCCCCTCCTCGTCCGCCTCGCGTAACGTCTTGCCCGCGATCGGCGCGTCCGACCCGACGGTGATCTCGAACACCTCCGCCTCCTCACCGATGTGCATAAAGTCGACGACGGACGGTCGACTCACCGCCCGATAGAGGTACTCCGCGATCAGGCTCTGTGGGTTCTGCATCGTGTTGACGCCGATCTTCCGAAACACGTTCATGTGCTCGGGGTTGTGGACGACCGAGACGATGTTCGGTATCGAAAGCTCCTGTGCGAGCAGACAGACCATGATGTTCGTCGCGTCCTGATCCGTCGTCGAGATGAGCGCGTCCGCCCGCTCGGCACCGGCGTCGCGTAGCGTCTCCTTCGTGGTCGCGTCGTCGTTGATGACGAGACAGTCGTACCCCCTCGACGCCCGCTCGGCTCGCTCCTCGTCGCGTTCGATGACGACGACCTCGTTGCCGCTGTCGGTCGCCAGTTCGACGAGCGGCGTTCCGATGTCCCCCGCGCCGACGACGATGAGATACATTCATCCCTCGGTTCAGAACCGACGATTGAAAGCCTACCGCTCCGTGCCGAAAGCGGGGGTTCGATCGGTCTCAGCGTCCGCCGAACAGCCGCTCCCAAAGCGATCGCGCGGACGGCCGCTCCGAGAGCAACACCGGCGTGTCGAGCGTCTCGATGGTATCGAACGCGAGCGATCCGCGAACGATCCGCGAGAGCAGCCCGCGCTCGGTCGCACCGACGATCACGAGGTCGTACTCCTCGCCGAGACGGCCGATCGTCCGTTCCACGTCGCCCGTCTCGATTCGCAGGTTCGCGTCGTCCAGTCCGTGTCCGTCCGCCCAGCCGGAGAGGAACTCGTGTCCGGCCTCCTCCTCGCCCGGCTCGGCGACGTACAGAAGCGAGACGTCCACGTCGAGCGTGTCCCGGAGCGCCCCCGCGACCTCCGCGGAGAGGTCGGAGGACGGTCCGCCGGCGGTCGGGACGAGCACGTCGGAGAGGTCCAGCCGCTGCCCGTCGAGGACGAGGAAGTCACACGGGAGGTCGTGGGTGATCTCGTCCAGCGAGCCCTCGACGCGTCCGCCGGCGAACCGGGTCCCACCGTATCCCATCACGACCGTGTCCGCGTCGTTCGTCCGCGCCGCGTCGAAGACCTCCTCGATCCCGCGGTGTGAGAGGATCGTCTTCGTCTCGATCGGTACGTCGAACGCCTCCGCGTCCGCCGCCGCCGCGGCGAGGAGTTCCTCGGAGGACTCGTCGAGGCCGGCTCGGTTCTCGGACGCCGTCTCGAGCGACGTCTGGTCCGGGACGGTGACGATATGGGTCGCGAGGACGCGACCGCCCTCGTGTTGGGCGATCGCACCGGCGAGCGTGATGAGTGCGCTCTCGGTCCGCGGGTTCGACACGGCGACCATGATCGTCGGGCCCTCGTTCCCGGTCCCGTTCGGCGCGACCGCGTCCGCGGCTCCGACCACTCGATCGGGGAGATCCGCCTCCCGGCTCCGGATGTGCTCGGAGAGTACGCCCTGTTGGTCGGTCTTGTTGCGGGCGTAGATGAAGTACCACGCCACCGCGACGACGACGAACGCGCCCGACAGCGCGATCTCGATCCCGTCCATGAACGCGACGAGCCCGAGCGACAGGACCGCGCCGAGTATCGGCGTCAACGGGTACAGCGGCACCGTGAAGTCAGGGTCGTACTCCGGCACGTCGGCCTCACGAAAGACGATGAGTCCCACGTTCATCAACGCGTACACGATGAGGTGGAGCACGCTGGCGGCCTTCGAGAGGATCTCGATGTCCTGTCCCAACAGCGCGATGAAGACCACGATGAGTCCGCCCGTCACGAGGATCGACCGGTAGGGGGTCGCGTAGTTTGGGTGGATCTCGTTGAGCCAGTTGGTGACGATCTTGTCCCGGCCCATCGCGAAGTTGATCCGGGCCGATGCGAGGATCGAGGCGTTCGCCGACGAGGCGGTCGCCAGCAGCGCACCGACGGTCATCACCGCGGCCGCGCCGCCCGCGATGCCGGTGACGGGACCGATCGACTCGGGAAAGGCCACGCGCGCCGCCTGTGCAACCGGCGCGTCCTGACTGAGCTCCGGCCACGGGACGACGCCGAGCATCGTCGTCACGAGGATCGCGTAGATCACGGTGACGATGCCGACGCTCCCGATGATGGCGATCGGGAGGTTCCGCCCGGGGTCCTTCAGCTCCTCCGCGACCGTGGCGATCTTCGCGTACCCGAGGAACGAGACGAACACGAGCGCGGTGCCGGGAAGGATCGCTCCGTAACCGCCCGGAGCGAGTCCGCCCTCGTTGCCCGCAAGCGTCGCGTAGTCGAACGAGAAGAAGCCGGCGACGGCGAACACCGCCAGGATCGAAAGCAGGAGGGTAACGATCACCGTCTGGATGCCGCCGGTCTCCTTCGCGCCGACGTAGTTCACGCCGATGAAGATCGCCCCGGCGACGAGCGCACCGACCTGTATCGGGTTGAGCCCCGGGACCGCCGGGAGCCCGACGAACACGGCGAGGTACTGGCCGAAGCCGATACAGTAGAACGCGGAGGCGAACGCGAGCCCCATCCAGTCGCCCATGCCGGCGATCGACCCGAACATCGGACCGAGCGACTTGTTGATGTAGTAGTAGCCGCCGCCCGCCTTGGGCATCGCGGTGCCGAGCTCGGAGACGGAAAGCGCGTTCACCATCGCGATCACGCCGCCGACGACGAACGACACGACGACGATGGGGCCGGCACCCCCGTCGGCATTGACGGCGACGCCGGGGAGGACGAATATCCCCGCACCGATCATGGTGCCGATCCCGATCGTCATCGCCGAGATCAGCCCCAAGTCCTTCGCCAGCTCCTCGTCGCTCATTCTCCTTCGTCCACGCGCGGGAGCGCGATCACGGGCCGATCCGCGTTCGTGACGAGTTTCAACGAGAGGTCGCCGGAGAGGAACTGCATGAGCCGGTTCCCGCCCCGGGACCGGTAGGCGATCGCGCTCGCGTCGACCTCGTCGGCGGCGTCGAAGATGGCCCCGGCGACGTCGCGGGCGTAGGCTGTATGTTCGTCCGCGTCGGGAAACACCGTCCGAACCGCGGCGTACGACTCCGCGGCCAACTCCTCGGACTGCTCGACCGGCGTCTTGTCGGGTACTCCTCCGCCTTTCTCGACGACGTGGAGGGCAGTCACTCGATCCGGGTGATACGGTTCGAGCGCCTCCGCCGTCGCGAGCGCGTCCTCCTCGTGGGCCACCGGGAGGAGCACGTGGGCGAGCAGGTCCTCGGATCGCGGTCCGGATTCGGTCATATCAGCCGGTTACATCCTCCTCTCATAAGAACTGTTCCTTCGAGAGTGAGCGGAGACCCGATGATCAGCTCTCGACTCGAAAACAATGGTGCGTGGACCCGATCACGCTATTTATTCGATCCCGTTGAAAAATACTGAATACACGTGAACGACTGGTCGATCGTGTACACACCCCCCGTTTCGTGATCGAATCGACCGACCGAACCGGCCGAGTCGGGCCCTCCACGCGATAATGGGGAAGCAGCTGGAACGTGGCCCGCGGTCCGCGGAGTCGTTATATGTCTCCGAGATAGAGTCCTCGAACATGCCTCGTTCCCCAGAGGACCCCACGCCTCCGGAGGGGTTACCCGATCGACTCGTCGCCGAATTGGAAGACCTCTCGCCCGAGGACCTCCGCAAGACGATCGTTCACGCCCGGGAACTGCTCCGGTTTCACGAGGAACGGGACCTCCCGATCGAACCGGAACCCGGCGAGGACGTCGTTCGGATCACGGAACACGAGGGATACACGGAGGTCGTGAAACGGCTCCCCTGTGAGGACGGCTGTGACGACTGTCCCCACGGCCCGTACGTCTACCACGTCACCGAGGAACCGCAGCCGGATGGCGAAACGAAGGTACACTGGTCGTTCATCGGCGAGGTCAACGTCGACGAGGACTAAAGAGGCGGGAGAGGCGTCGCCCCCGTCTCCTCGACGCGGGGCGTCACCGGCCGTCGATCGCCGAGATGAACACCGCGAGCACCGGCACGATCTCCAGCCGACCGACCCACATCAGGAAGACCATCAGCAGCTTCGACGCGTTCGAGAAGAACTCGTAGTTCCCGAACGGCCCCAGCCGGCCGAATCCCGGTCCGATGTTCCCGATCGTCGCAAGCGACGCGCTGGTCGACTCCAACACCGACAGCTGGATCCCGATCCGGGCGGTGTCGAGCGCGATGAACACCGCCGAGAGCGCGAACAGCAGAAGGTACAGGAGGGTGAACACCATGATGCCGCGGATCGCGTCCTCGTCGACGACGCTCCCGTTGAGTCGAACCGGCTGAACGACGTCCGGGTGTGCCGTCGTGAACAGCTCCCGCCGGATCGTCTTCGCCACGATGATCCACCGGACGATCTTCACGCCCCCGCCCGTGGAACCGGCCGATCCGCCGATGAACATCGCGAACATCAGGAGGATCTGCGCGTCCGTGTTCCACTGGGCGAAGTCGGCCGTCGCGTATCCGGTGGAGTTCAGAAGCGACCCGATCTGAAACGCGGCCTGTCGGAGCGAGTTCTCGGTCACGCCCTCCGTCGCGCCGCCCAGTTCGATGGGGGGTGCGGCACCGCGGAACAACAGCACCGCGAGGACGGCAGTCACGACCGCGAGCGCGCCGGCGTAGACGCGGAACTCCGCGTTCTCGAGCATGAGTTCGGCCTCGCCCCGCAACACGTGCCAGAACAGCGCGAAGTTGACCCCGGCGACGACCATGAAGGGGATGACGACCCACTGGACTGCCGCCGAGAACGCCGCGATGCTGTCGGCCTCGGGAGAGAACCCTCCCGTGGGCAGCGTCGTGAACCCGTGCGCCACGGCGTTGTACAGCCCCATGTTCGGGGCCATCCCGAGGAGGTGAAGCCCGTACAGGATCGCGATGTAGACGACGGTGAACCCGAAGTAGATCAGCCAGAGCGCACGCGCCGTCTCGGCGATCCGCGGCGTGAGCTTCTGGAGTTCGGGTCCCGGCGCTTCCGACTCCATCAGTTGGGCCCCGTTGACGGCGACCTCGGGGAGGATCGCGATCATCAGGACGATGATACCCATCCCACCGAGCCACTGGGTGAGTTGGCGCCACATCAACAGGGCGTGGGAATGCCGGTCCGTGCTGATCTCGCCGAGGACGGTCGCGCCGGTCGTCGTGAACCCGCTCATCGACTCGAACAGCGCGTTCACCGGCTCCGCGACCGTCGACGCCGTCCCGTACCCGGCGAGCAGGTACGGGATCGTGCCGATGAGCGCCGCGGCGAGCCACGCCAGCGAGACGAACAGCAGCGCCTCGCGCGGGCCGAGGTCGGGATCCCGGTCGACTCGCTCGACCGTGAGACCGATCGCCGCGACGAGGGCCATCGAGACGAGGAACACCCACACGTCCTCGCCGTAGGCGACCGCGACGGCGAGCGGAACCAGCATCGTGACCGCGAGGTACTTGATCCCGACTCCGAGGAGTCCGACGCTCGCCTTCCAGTTGACGCCCCACGACATAGGAGTTCGATCTATCGGGGAGTCGGCGGTTCGCTGTATTAACCTGTCGAAGGGGACCGTCGGCCGACGCGTCGTCTCGCTCAGGACGTCCAGAACGCCCTCGTGAACAACACGAGCACGGGGATGATCTCGATCCGGCCGATCCACATCAGGACGATCATCACGCCGCGGGTCGTCATCGAGAAGGACGCGAACGTGCCGTAAGGGCCGGCCTCGCCGAAGGCGGGCCCGATGTTGAGGAAGGTGGTCGCGGCCGCACCCATCGCCTCGAACTCCGTGACGCGAAGCCCCGCGCGCTCGGCGTCGACGACGATCACGACGGTGAGGAGGAAGAAGATCACGATGCTCAAGAGCAGGTACGCGTAGATGTCGCGGATGACCTCCTCGTCGACCGGTTTACCCGTGACCCGAACCGGCCGGATCGTCTCCGGGTGGATCGCGGTGTAGAGGTCCCGCCGGAACGCCTTGAGGGCGACGAGCCACCGCAGCGACTTGATCGAACACGTGGTCGACCCCACCATCCCGCCGATGAACATACACGCGAAGAGCATGTGTTTCGCCGCGGGGGCCCACAGCACGTAGTCGGTGCTGGCGTACCCCGTCGTGGTCACGATGGAGGCGACGTTGAACACGGCGTGTCGGAGCGTCCCCTCGACTCCGAACGCCGTCGCGGGGTCGAGAAAGAGCGCGAGCGCGACGACGGACGAGAAGAAGCCGAGCGCGCCCAGATAGAAGTGGAACTCCTCGTTACGCAACAGTCGCATCGGCTCGCCGTTGATGAAGAAGTAGATGAGCACGAAGCTCGTCGAGCCGATCACCATGAACGGGACGACCGCCCACTGGATGACCGGGTGGAACGCGCCGACGGAGAACGGCTCCGGCGAGAACCCGGCGGTCGCGACGGAGGTGAACGCGTGTGCGACCGCGTTGTACATGTCCATCCGGGGATCGAACGCCAGCCCGAGCAGGAAGTAGGTCGCGATCGCGAGCGCGGTGAGCCCGAGGTAGAGGCTCCAGATGAGCTGTGCCGTCCGGGATATCTTCGGCGTGAGCTTGTTCACGTCCTGGGTCTGTGACTCCGACTCCATCAGCTGGGCGCCACCGACCCCGATCTCCGAGAGCACCGCGGTCGCTAAGATCAGAATTCCCAGCCCGCCGAGCCACTGGATCACCTGCCGCCACATCAGCACGGATCGGGAGTGGAGCGAGAAGTCACGGAGGACGGTCGCGCCCGTCGTCGTCAGCCCGCTCATCGCCTCGAACATCGCGTTGACGGGGTGGGCGATCGTCCCGACGCCGGCGACGACGAACGGGATCGCGCCGACGGCGGCGACGAGCAGCCAGATCAGCGCCACCGCGAGGAACGCCTCGCGCGGACCGAGGTTCACCTCCAGGTCCCCGAAGCGCCGGAACAGCGCCCCGAGCGCGAGGGTGACGGCGATGGCGGCGAGGAAGGGAAGCGACGGCTCGGCGTAGTAGACGGAGAGCAGGAGCGGGAACGACAGGGGAACGACGAGCGCCGCGAGGACGTCGCCGGCCAGTCCGACGCTCGCCTGCCACCCGACCCGGATCCTGGATCCCGCCACGGACTCAGGCCATGGAGGCGATCTCGCTCACGGAGTCCGAATCCACGAGCAGGATGACGTGGTCACCGGGCTCGAGGACGGTGTCTCCCCGCGGCGTGACGAGCGCGTGGTTTCGGGTGATCGCACCGATGACGAACCGCACGTCGATCTCCTCGACGAGTTCGGCGATCGACCGCCCGGCGAACCGGCACCCCTCGGTGAGCTCCAACTCGAGGACCTCCGCCTGGTCGTTCTCCAGCACCGCGATGTTCTCGGCGATGCTCTCGTAGGTGAACCGGGTGATCTCCTCGGCGGTGACGGTGCGGGGGTTGATCGCGATGTCGATGCCGATCTCCTCGAAGACGGTGACGTAGTCGGGGCTGTCGACGACCGCGATCACGCGGTCGACGCCCATCCGTTTGGCGAGCACCGAGACGAGCAGGTTCTTCTCGTCCGAGCGGAGCGCGGTGACGACGATGTCGGCCTCGTCGACGTGCTCCCTCGAGAGGAACTCCGTGTCGGTCGCGTCGTGTTCCATCACGATCGTGTTCGGGAGGTCCTCCGCGAGCGTGCGCGCGCGGTCGGCGTCCCGCTCGATCAGCCGCGGCGTGAACTCCCGCTCCTCCAGGAGCCGAGCGGTCTGATACCCGATCTCGCTGCCGCCGACGATCACGATCTCGTCGGCGCGGTCGGGCGTGGTTTCGGGCGCGACGTCGTTCGCGAACGACTGGACGCTCTCGGGGCTCCCGATCACCACGGCCCGGTCGCCCGCCCCGATGTCGGTGTCGCCGCGCGGGATGATCATCTCGCCGTCGCGGAACAGGCCGACGAACGTCAGCGACTCGAACCGGTCGGCCTCCGAGACGGTCTGTCCGGCGACCGGGCTCTCCGCGGCGATCTCGAACTCCGCCATCTGGACGAGCCCGCTCGCGAACGGGTCGACGTCGATCGCCGCGGGGAGCCCGATGACGCGGACGATGTTCTGGGCGGTCAACAGGTCCGTACACACCATGAAGTCGACGCCGAAGGCCCCCTCGTTGCCCTCCCACGTCCGGAGGTACTCGGTGCTTTTCACCCGCGCGATGGTGAAGCCGTCCCCGAGCGTCTTCGCGGTCCCGCAGGTCACGAGGTTGGTCCGGTCGTCGTCGGTACAGGCGATGATCATGTCCGCCTCGTCGACGTTCGCGGCCGTCTGGATCCCGGTGGTCGTCCCGTCGCCGGCGATCGTGAGCACGTCGAGTTCGTACTTGAGCTGTTCGGCGCGGTCGGGGTCGACGTCGACGACGACGACCTCGTGGTCGGAGGCGAGGCTCGCGGCGATGCTCGTGCCGACCTCCCCCGCCCCGACGATGACCACGTGCATGGGGGCACCCACTGTGCGGACTTACAAGTGGGTTACTATCGCGGGCGGGGCGTCTTCGGCCCCGACGCCCGCTACTCCCCGCCGCCGAACGTCCCCGGCTCGGACCACGCGTCCCGGCCCGCGACCGTCCGCTGCGGGAACGGGACGGTGATCCCCTCCTCGTCGAACCGTTCCTTGACCGCCTGGACGTACTCCGCACGCGTCCGAATGAAGTCCGCCCGCGAGGGGTCGTCGATCCAGATCCGCGACTGGAGCCCGACGTACGAGTCGGCGAGTTCGTTCAGCCGCACCGACGGAGCGGGGTCCTCGAGGATCCCCTCGTGAGCCTCCGCCTCCTCGACGATGATGTCTATCGCCTCGTCGATGTCGTCGTCGTAGTCGATCCCGAAGACGAACTTCAGCCGGAGCCGTCCCTTGGCGACGGGGTTCTTCACCACGCCGCCGGTGAGCACGTTGTTCGGGACGGTGAGGAGTTCATTGTCGAACGTCCGCACGCGGGTGACCCGGAACGAGATGTCCTCGACGATCCCGGAGTGGCCGTCCCACTCGACCCAGTCGCCGATGCGGAACGGCTTGTCGGTGTAGATGAAGACGCCGGCGACGAAGTTCTTGATCACGTCCTGGAGGGCGAACCCGACCGCGAGCGTGGCCGCGGCGGCGATCGTCGCCAGCGACCGAAGGAACCCCTGGTAGCCGGCCGCGCCGAACGCGACGGTGATGCCGGCGAAGAGCACGAGGAACGTGACGATCTTCTGGAGCGGTCTGCGCGCGTGCTCGTCGAGCCCCTGTCGGTCGAACAGTCGGCCGACTAGCGGGGCGATGACCGCCTTGTTGAGCACGTACGCGACCGCGACCACGACGAGGAATATCGCCGCGTCGAGGACCAGTTCGGTCGCCCCCCCGAGGTACGGCTCAAGCGTCCCGGTGACGGCGAGAGACGACCCGACCATCAGTGGAAGACGGCGGTGTTCCCGCGCGTCTCGACGAGGTCCGCGTTCACCGCCTCGGCGAGCTCGTCGGCGAGCTCGTCGGTCGAGGTCCCGCCGCGGGCGGCCCGCAGGAACTTCGCTTTCACCAGTTTCCGGTCGTCGAGCTGATCGGACAGCTCGTCGACGACCGCCTCGATACCTCCCTTGCCGACCCAGACCGTGACGTCGAGGTCGTGCGCCTCCTTCCGGAGCTCCTGATCGGTCATACCCGTTTCACTCGCTCGCCCGCATTGAACCTTGAGGTTCGCGGGTCGCGTTCGCGGCCCGTGACTGCGGTTCACGGCTCGCCGGGACGGTCCCGACCGTGACGGGGAGTTCCGGACTCCCCGAAAATATTTAGATATATCTAATAATTCTATTAGGGGCACAAGCGTTATGTCCGTCCCCGGCGGACGGTCCGGTAATGAACTCCGAACGAACCGGAACGACGAGCGTCTCCAGACGGGGCGTACTCGCGGTCGGCGCCGGCGGGGTCGCCGGCGGGATCGCGGGCTGTCTCGGCGGGTCCGCGACTCCCGACGACGCCGATGACGACGGGAGCGCGAGCCGCGACGGCCCCACCGTGGTCGCCTCCTTCTTCACGTTCTACGACTACGCTCGGCGGCTCGCGGCGGGTACGAACGTGACGGTCGAGAACCTGGTTCCGACCGGCCTCCACGGCCACGGCTGGGAACCCGACCCGTCGATCCAGCGGCGGATCACCGACGCGGACGCGTTCGTCTACGTGGGTCCCGACTTCCAGCCGTGGGCCGACCGCGCGATCGACACGCTCGCCTCCGAGACGGTGGAGACGACGGTCGTGAACGCTCGCGAGGGCGTCGACCTGATCGACCTCGGCGAGGGGCTCACCGAGGACGAGGCGGTGGAAAACGCGAAGGACCCGCACTTCTGGCTCGACCCCGAGCGCGCGAAACGTTCGGTCGAGAACGTCGCGGACGGGTTGGTCGAGACCGCGCCGGACGCCGAGGAGACGATCCGCGAGAACGCGACCGCGCTCGAGGCCGACCTCGACGACCTCGACGCGGAGTGGGAGTCGGCGTTCGAGGCCGCCGAGCGCGACGTGGTCTTTCTCGCCGCCCACAACGCCTTCGGCTACCTCTCGGACA
Source organism: Halorubrum aquaticum (assembly GCF_900113615.1). GTDB lineage: Archaea > Halobacteriota > Halobacteria > Halobacteriales > Haloferacaceae > Halorubrum > Halorubrum aquaticum. The sequence goes on along the minus strand of NZ_FOPZ01000001.1, from coordinate 331,034 downwards.
GGTACGGGACCACCATCGAGCCGCTGGTGGTGAACCTCGCGGCCGACGGCGACGTGCGACCCGCGGACATGCGTCGGGCCCAGGAGACCATCGCCGCGAACGACATCCGGCACATCGGCGCGGCCGTCTTCGAGCCGATCCGGCCGGCGAGACAGCTGTTGGAACAGACCGACGTGGAGGCGTACTTCCCCGTCACGCCGTACGCCGGGACCGCGGACTCGTGGGCCGAGCGCGGCTGGGGCTACTTCGACATCGCGCGCCAGGTCAACCTCCCGACGTTCCGGATCCTGTTGGGGATCGACGAGCCCGAGGACGTCAGCTTCGCCGACTACGGCCGCAACTTCGAGCCCTGACCATGTCGCTCGAAGGGATTCCATCGGTCGGGGTCGGCGGGGTCGAGACGAGCCGGGAGAGCGCGGAGGCCGGCGAGGGGCGAAGGGGAGAGGGCACCGCCGACGCCGACCGCGTCGTCGACGCCGTCGACCTCACGTTCGGCTACGCCGCGGCGCCCGTGGTCGAGTCCGTCTCCTTCGGCGTCGACCGCGGCGAATACGTCGGGATCGTCGGACCGAACGGCTCCGGGAAGAGCACGCTGTTGCGGCTCGTGTTGGGGCTCCACGAGCCCGACTCGGGACACGCCCGGCTGCTCGGGCACCCCTCGCTCGCGTTCGCCGAGCGCGAGCGCGTCGGCTACGTCGCCCAGGACGTGACCGAGAACACGAAGCGGATGCCGATCACGGTCGCGGAGGTCGTGTTGATGGGGCGGTTCCCCCACGCCGGATTCGGCCGGGTGACCGAGACGGACCGCGAGCACGCCCGCGAGGCGCTCCGAACGGTCGGGATCGAGCGACTCGCCGACCGGAAGATCACGGCGCTGTCGGGCGGCCAGCGCCAGCGCGCCTACATCGCGCGGGCGCTCGCCGGCGAGGCCGAACTCCTCGTGTTGGACGAGCCGACCGTCGGCGTCGACGCCGAGTCCGTGGACGCCTTCTTCGATCTCCTCGCCGACCTCAACGACGAGGGGATGACGATACTGCTCGTCGAACACGACATCGGGGCGGTCCTCGAACGCGCCTCCCGGGTGATCTGTCTCAACCGCGAGGTGTACTTCGACGGGTCGCCCGCGGCGTTCGCCGGGAGCGACGCCCTCGAGCGGGCGTACGGGACGAACCTCGGTCTGGGGGCGAAAACGGAAACGGACTCGAGGGGTGACGGCTCGTGACGACCCTCGTCTCGGAGGCCATCCGGGCCCCCTACGACTTCCTCGCGTGGCTGGTCGGGCTGTGGAGCGACGCCCTCTACGCCGTCGGCGACGCGCTCGGGATCGGGATGCTGGAGTACGTCTTCATGCACCACGCGTTCCTCGTCGGGACGCTGATCGCGGTGATGGCCCCGCTCGTCGGGACGTTCCTCGTCCACCGGCAGATGGCGCTCATCGGCGACGCGTTGGCACACACGGCGTTCGCGGGCGTCGCCGTCGGGCTGTTCGTCAACTCGATCCTCGGGACGGGGATCTCCCCGTACCTCACGGCGGTCGTCGTCGCGATGCTCGCCGCGCTCGCCATCGAACTGATCTCCGAGGTCACGGACGCGTACAACGACGTCTCGATGGCGATCGTGCTCTCGACGGGGTTCGCGCTCGGCGCGGTGCTGATCAGCGTGAACACCGGCGGGCTCGCGGTCGGGATCAACCAGTACCTCTTCGGGAACCTCGCGACCGTCTCCCGGGAGAACGCGGTCCTGCTCGTCGTCCTCTTCCTCCTCGTCTCGGTCGTCGTGACGGTCACGTACAAACAGCTGTTGTACGTCACCTTCGACGAGACCGCGGCCCGCGTCGCCGGGATCGACGTGACGTGGTACAACCGGCTGATGACGACGCTGACGGCGCTGGTGGTCGTCGGCGCGATGCAGATCATGGGCGTAATCTTGGTCGCCGCGATGCTCGTCGTCCCCGTCGCCGCGGCCGCGCAGGTCGCCCGCGGGTTCCGCGAGTCGCTTCTCGCCTCGGTCGTGCTCGCGCAGATCGCGGTGCTCGTCGGGATCACCCTCTCGTACCGGTACGAGGCGACCGCCGGCGGGACGATCGTCCTCGTCGCCGTCGCGGTCTACATCGGGATGGTGCTGGCCGGGAAGCTCCAGTCCCGACGGGGCGTCTCCGAGGAAGCCGGGACGGGATCGGTCGCGAGGGAGATCGACGCGGGCACGGGCGAGTCCACGGACGACTGACCGTTCGCGTCCGATTCCCCGCCTCCGTCGGATTCTCCCGTTCCGCCGCCAGCTACTCGACGATCTCCACGTCGACGGCGTCCCGCTCGACGGCGAGCCGGAACGTCGGCACGGTCCGGTAGACGACCTCGACGACGTTCTTGCGCTCTAGGCTCCGGAGCGCGCGGCGCACCTCCCCCACGTCGGGGTCGACGTCGTACGTCTCCCGGAGGTCCTCGAGGACGCTCACGACCGACTGCGAGCGCTCCTCGGGGCCGGCGACGACCGCGAACACCCGGGCCTCGAGCTCCGGAACGCGGATCGTGTCGGGAGCGGCCCCCTTCGCGACCGCGTCCGCCTCGATGCCGGGCTCGACGTCGACGAGGTCGTTCGCCTCCGCCGTCGTCCGGATCAGGCTGTCGTCGTCGCGGTAGTAGTACTCCTTCAGGTGGTCCTCGAGGTAGCGGTGGACCTCGCTACCGCCGTCGACCCCCCACGCGTCCTCCAGCTCGGAGTTCTTCGTCGGCTGGAGGCGAACCACGTCGGCGAGGCGGTCCAGCTCCTCGTCGGTCAGGCTCATCGGTCCTCGACCGCGCTCGCCGCGCGGATCACCGTCTCCTCGTCGAACTTCGGCCCGACGAGTTGGAGTCCGACCGGGAGCCCGTCGGCCTCCCCCGCGGGCACCGAGATCGCCGGCAGGTTCGCGAGGTTGGCGGGCGTCGTGTTCGCGTCCGCGAGGTACATCCGCAGCGGGTCGTCGAGGCTCTCGCCGAGCTCGAAGGGGAGGACGGGCATCGTCGGCGACGCGATCACGTCCACGTCCGCGAAGGCCTCCTCGAAGTCCTGCCGGACCCACTCGCGGGCGTCCTGGGCCTTCGCGTAGTACTCGTCGTGGTAGCCCGCCGAGAGCGCGTAGGTCCCGAGCAGGATCCGGCGTTTGACCTCCGAGCCGAACGCCTCGCGGGTCTCGGCGAACGACTCGTTCCAGTTCTCGTCGGAGTCGGCTCGGTGGCCGTAGCGAACCCCGTCGAAGCGCGCGAGGTTCGAGGAGGCCTCGCTGGTCGCTATCACGTAGTAGGCCTGGACCGCGTGCTCGACCGAGGGAAGGGATGTCTCGGTCGTCTCCGCCCCCTGTGCCTCGAGGTCGGCGATCGCGTCCTCGACCGTCTCGACCACGCGCTCGTCCGCCCCCTCGAACAGCTCGGTCGGCACGCCCACGGTCAGCCCGTCCACGTCGCCGTCGGCGGCCGCGGCGTAGTCGATGCCGCCGTCGGCACCGGCGTCGGCGTCGCCATCCCCGCCGCCGTCGACGCTCGTCGGGTCACGCGTCGTCCCGTCGTTCGGGTCCGGACCCGCGATGACCGAGAGCGCTTCCGCCGCCTCCTCGACGGTGCTCGCGATCGGTCCGATCTGCTCGAGCGAGTTGGCGTACGCGACGAGCCCGTACCGCGAGACCAGCCCGTAGGTGGGCTTGATCCCGACGACGCCGCAGAACGCGGCCGGACAGCGCACGGAGCCGCCCGTGTCCGAGCCCAGCGCCACGTCGGCCTCGCCCGCGGCGACCGCGGCCGCCGAGCCGCCGGAGGAGCCGCCGGGGACGCGGTCGGGGTCCGCGGGATTACGCGTCGGGCCGAACGCGGAGGTCTCCGTGGTGGTTCCCATCCCGAACTCGTCCATGTTCGTCTTGCCGACGACCGTCGCGCCGGCGTCCGTCAGCCGATCGACCACCGTGGCGGAGTACGGCGGGACGTAGTCGGCGAGCATCTCCGAGCCGCAGGTGGTCCGGATCCCCTCCGTCGAGATGTTGTCCTTGACCGCGACGGTCGTGCCCGCGAGCGGGCCGTCTTCGTCGCCCTCGATCGTCTCCTCGGTGATGAACGCGTTGTACTCGGTCGCCATCTACGACACCTTCGGCCCCTTGAAGAAGCCGTCCTCCGTCTCCGCGGCGTTCGCCAGCGCCTCCTCCTGGGCGAGTCCCGCCTCGACCTCGTCGGCGCGCATCACGTTGACGAGCTCCTCCTCGCGGTCGAGGTCGGGTACCTCGTCGAGCGCCTCGAAGTACTCGAGGATCTCCGCGAACTGGTCGGCGAACGTCTCCGTTTCCTCCTCCGCGAGACGGACGCGGGCCAGCTCCGCGACGTGCTCCACTTCGGCGGCGTCGACGACCGGCTCGCCGGAACCGGCCTTCGTGTCCCCGTCCGCGTCGCCGGCGTCGGGACCGGCGGACTCGCCGTCGGGGTCCGAGGTGTCTGTCATACGTGGGGGTACGACGGACCGGGAGTAAGGGTTTCGGAACGGCCGACCGGCCGGGAGCGAGCGGCCGCCAGTCCGGCGCTACTCGTCCTCGCCGTCGTCCTCGGCGTCGGCTCGAACCGTCACGACCGGCGGGTCGGCGAGCCGTACGACCTTCTCGGAGACGCTGCCGAGCAGGTAGCGCCTGACGCCGGACCGACCCTCGGTCCCCATCACGACCATGTCGATGTCGTTCTCGTCGATGTACTCGAGGATGACCTCGTGGGGGTTTCCGCCCCGGACCGAGGCAACCGTCTCGATCCCCTCGAAGTCGTTCGCGACCTCCTCGACGAACGGCGTGGCGCGCTCCTCGAGCTCGCGTTTCCGGTCCTCCTCGGACGGTCGGTCCCCCGAGTAGCCCTTCGGCCCGGAGATGTAGTTGCCGCTCATCCCGAGCGTGAACTGACGCGTGTCGACGACGTGTAACACGTGAACCGTCGCGTCGAACGCCTCGGCGATCTCCCGTACGTGTGATATCGCGGCCTCGGAGCCGGCACTCCCGTCCGTGGGGTACAGTATGTGCTTGTACATGTCGTCACCAAGGCAACGATCCGCACAGGTGTATAAAAATCCCACCGGCGAAACCGGGACGAAACGGCGCTCGACCGCACGGAGCCGGCGTTCAGAGCAGGTCGTTCGCGACCAGCCGGTCGACCGCCTCGCGCAGTCGCTCCTCGCTCGCGGCGTAGGAGATCCGTGCGAAGCCGGGCGCGTTGAACGCGCTCCCGGGGACGCACGCCACGGACGCCTCCTCGATGGCGCGCTCACACCAGTCGGCGTCGTCCGCTCGCGGCCCGTCGCCGCTCGCACTCGAGCCGCTCCGCGGCTCGCCTACCGGGATCATCATGTAGAACGCCCCGTCGCCGACGTCGACATCGACGCCGTGCTCGTCGAACAGGTCCACGAGCAGGTCGCGGCGGTCGGCGAACGCCTCCCGCATCTCCTCGACCGACTCGTCGGTGTTCTCGAGCGCCTCGATCCCGGCGCGCTGGACGAAGTTGGTCGCACACGAGACCGAGTGCGAGTGGAGCTTGCCCGCCTGCCCGACGAGCTCCTCGGTCGCGTGGAGGTACCCGAGCCGCCACCCGGTCATGGAGTACGCCTTCGAGAAGCCGTTGACCGTGACCGTGCGGTCGGCCATCCCGTCGAGGCTCCCGAGCGAGACGTGGTCGGCGTCGTAGACGATCCGCTCGTAGATCTCGTCGGAGATCACGGCGAGGTCGTGTTCGACCGCGAGGTCCCGGACGCCCTCCAGAGCGGCCTCCGAGAACACCGCGCCGGTCGGGTTCGACGGCGAGTTGACGACGAGCAGTTCGGTGTCCGCGGAGACCGCCTCGGCGAGGTCGTCGAGGGCGGGCTCGAGCTGGAAGCCGTGCGGGGCGAGGTCGACGCGGGTGAGGTCGCCGCCGGCGAGTTTCGCCATCGCCTCGTAGGAGACCCACGCGGGGTCCAGAAGCACGACCTCGTCCCCGTCGTCGATCAGCGTCTGGAACGTCTCGTACAGCGCCTGCTTGCCGCCGGGGGTGACGATCACCTCGTCGGCGTTCGCGTCGATCCCGTCGTCGCGGAGCTTCGCCGCGATCGCCTTTCGAAGCGGTAGGATCCCGTTCGAGGAGGTGTAGCCGGTGTGGCCGGCGTCGAGCGCCTCCTTCCCGGCCTCGACGACGTTCTCCGGCGTGTCGAAGTCGGGCTCGCCGACCGAGAGGTCGACGACGTCCGCCCCTTCGGCCTCCTTCTCGGCGGCCAGGTTCGATATCGCCAGCGTCGCGCTGGGCTCTACGCGTCCGATCCGGTCGGAGTAGTCGTATGCGTCGGTCATTGTGTTCCGTTGGTTCGGTCAGTCGAGTTCCTCCGCGAGGTCGACGGCGGCGCGTGCGGCCTCCGCGCCCTTGTCGATCCGCTCGCGGGCCTCCGCGCCGGACATCCCCGGGCCGCTCACGCCGAAGGTGACGGGGGTGTCGCGGTCGAGGCTCACCTGCGTGAGCTTCTCCGCGGTCGCGTTCGCGATGACGCGGTCGTGATCGGTGTCGCCGGTGACGATCGCGCCGATGACGGCGACCGCGTCGACGTCCTCGCGCCGCGCCAGCCGGTCGGCGGCGAGCGGGCTGTCGTACGCGCCCGGCACGCTCACTTCGTCGACGACGACGGCGTCGCGCTCGGCCGCCGCCTCCCGGGCGGCCTCGGCCATCGGCTCCGTGACGGAGTCGTTGAACCGCGCCACCACCAGTCCCAGCGAGACCATACCACGGCTCGGAGGGGGGACGCCAAAGGTTTACCGTTCGCCGCTGACGGCCGACTCGCTCGGACGGTGTTTAAGGGGTTCGCGCCCCTACGGGTAGGTATGACGAACCACCTCGAAACGGCGACGTTCGGCGGCGGCTGCTTCTGGTGTGTCGAGGCGGCGCTCGAGGAGCTCTCGGGCGTCGAGTCGGTGACCTCCGGGTACGCCGGCGGCCACGCGGAGGACCCGACGTATCGGGAGGTCTGCTCCGGGAACACCGGCCACGCCGAGGTCGTTCAGGTGGAGTACGACCCCGAGGTCGTCGGCTACGACGACCTCCTGGAGGCGTTCTTCACGATCCACGACCCGACACAGCTCGACCGGCAGGGCCCCGACGTGGGGAGCCAGTACCGGTCCATCGTCCTCACGCACGACGAGGAGCAACGCGAGCGGGCGGCGGCGTACATCGAGGCGCTCGACGAGGAGTACGACGACGAGGTCGTGACCGAGCTCGAGCCGCTGGAGACGTTCCACCGCGCCGAGGAGAAACACCAGGACTACTTCGCGAAGAACCCCGACGACGCCTACTGTACGTTCCACGCCCAGCCGAAGGTCGAGAAGGTGCGCGAGAAGTTCGAGGCGAAGGTCGCGAAGTGAGGGACCGGCCGGAGCGAGCGACGGGTCGACCGGAGAGCCAAACCGCTTTAGGACCGCCGCCGTAAGGGACGGTAATGGCGACGTGCGACGAGTGCGGGGAGTACGAGAACCTCCCGTACCAGTGTCGACGGTGTGGGCGGACGTTCTGTGCTGACCACCGCCTGCCGGAGAACCACGACTGCCCGGGGCTCTCCGAGTGGAACGATCCCGGCGGCGTCTTCGACAGCGGCTTCGACGACGGCGTCGAGGGCGGGAACCGCGGCGACGACGGCGTCGCGGGTCGGGTGAAACGACGGATCGAACGCGAGACGGGGACCGGCGGTCTCCTCGGCTACTTCCGCGGGAACGCGACCTACGCCATCCTGGCGGCGATGTGGATCACCTTCCTCGCGCAGTGGATCGCGCTCTTCGTCGGCGGAGAATCCCTACACAACACCCTGTTCGTCCTCCGCTCCGATTCGATAACCAACGTCTGGACGTGGGTGACCTCGGTGTTCTCACACGCTCCCGGACAGCTGTTCCACATCATCGGCAACAGCATCGTGATCCTGTTTTTCGGCCCGCTCGTCGAGCGCGCGGTCGGATCGAAGCGGTTCGTGGGCTTCTTCTTCGGGGCGGGGATCCTCGCCGGGCTCGGCCACGTCCTGTTCGCGATCGCGACGGCTCCCCCGGGTGCCCCGCCGACGGGAGTGCTCGGCGCCAGCGGCGCCGGGTTCGCGATCCTCGGCGTGCTCACCGTGTGGCGACCGAACATGCGGGTGCTCCTCTTCTTCGTCATCCCGATGAAGATCAAGTACCTGACGTGGGGGATCGCGCTCGTCTCCGCGATCCTCGTCGTCCAGACCGGTACGGGCGGTGTCGGCGGCATCGCGCACCTCGCGCACCTGATCGGCTTCGCGATCGGGCTCGCGTTCGGCAAGCGAAACGAGGGGCTCGCCGGGTCCGCGCGCGGTCCCGGCGGGATGCGTATGGGCGGCGCCGGCGGACCGGGCGGTCCCCGAGGACCGGGCGGACCGGGCGGTCCCGGCGGGCGGTTCTGAATGTCGCCGCCGGAACGATCGCCCTCGTGGACGCCGTCCGTCGACCCGACCTCGCTCGCGCACTCGGAGTTCCTTCCCGATCTCGGCCTGTCGCGCGAGGAGATGGAGTCGCTCCAGCGCGAACTGGCGGCGGAGGCGACGTTCGCGGACGAGATCGGATTCACTCCCGACGACGTCGCGATCGACGAGGCCGCGGACCTCTCGACCGGACTGCCGTCCCCGTCCCCCGAACCTACCGGCGACCTCGACGCCGACGCGCCGGTCGTCGTCGGGATCGACCAGGCGTTCCGTCCCGAGCACGACGAGGCGGTGTCGGCCGCGGTCGCGATCCGGAACGGGCGCGTGATCGAGTACGCGGACGCGGTCACGCCGCTCTCGATCCCGTATGTTCCGGGATTACTGGCCTTCCGCGAGGGTGAGCCGATGCTCGCCGCGCTCGAGGACCTCGCCGCGACCCCCGACCTCCTCGTCTGTGACGGGTCCGGCCGGATCCACTTCCGGCAGGCCGGGATCGCCACCCACGTCGGGGTGATACGCGACCTGCCGAGCGTCGGCGTCGCGAAGAGCCTCCTGTGTGGCGAGCCCGACGAGCCGGTCGCGGAGCGACCCGAGGGATGGTCGACACCGGTCCGCGCCGACGACTCGGTCGAGCGGGTCGGCACGACCACCGGCACCGGCGCGGCGACCGACTCCCCGAGGACCGACCCGCCCGTCATCGGTCACGCCTACCAGTCGCGGCAGTACCCGAACAGCCGTCGGGTGAATCCGCTGTACGTGAGTCCCGGCCATCGTGTCTCGTCGGAGACGACCGTCGAGCTCGTCGCGGCGCTGTGTGCCGGCTACAAGCTCCCGGAGCCGACCCGGCTCGCGGACGCACACGCGGACCGGGTGAAACGTCGACTCGACGGCGGCGAGTGACCGGCCGCGGATCTTCAAGGCTTTACGTGCGCGGGATGACCGCCCCGATATGAGTCACCGGATCCTGCTTTTGGGTGCGCCGGGCGCCGGCAAGGGGACACAGAGCGCGAAACTCGCCGAGGAGTACGGGATCGACCACGTCACCACCGGCGACGCGCTCCGCGCGAACAAGGACATGGAGACCGAGTACGGGACGCCTCGTTCGTTCATGGAGGCCGGCGATCTCGTCCCGGACCCGGTCGTCAACGAGATCGTGAAGACCGCCCTGGAGGACGCCGACGGCTTCGTGCTCGACGGCTACCCGCGCAACCTCGAACAGGCGGAGTACCTCTCTCAGATCACGGACCTCGACGCCGTGGTCCTCCTCGACGTCGACGACGAGGTGCTCGTCGACCGGCTCACCGGCCGCCGGGTCTGTGAGGAGTGCGGCGCGAACTACCACGTCGACTTCCAGCCGCCCGAGGAGGCGGGCGTCTGTGACGAGTGCGGCGGCGAGTTGGTCCAGCGCGAGGACGACACCGAGGAGACCGCGCGCGAGCGGCTCGAGGTGTTCGAGGAGAACACCGAGCCCGTGATCGAGCACTTCCGCGAGGAGGGCGTCCTCGTGGAGGTCGACGGGGAGGCGACCCCCGACGAGGTCTTCGACCGGATCCGCGGCGTCGTCGAGGCGTAGTCGGCGTCGTCGAGGCGGTCTCCCGTCGGGAGACGATCGGCTCCGTCGAGGCGGCCGTCTCGCGACGACGATCCTACAAGGTTCTTAACCGTCGACCGCTAACCGCTCGATAATGAGTAAGGTCGAACGGCGGGTCCGCTCGCTCGTCACCGAGGACGGCGAGATGCGGGACGCGATCGAAACCGTCCTCGATCGCGCCACCGACGGCGAGGTCCGCTGGGTCGAGGTCCGCGACGAGATCACGAGCGGACAGTGGGGACGGCTCATCGAGAAGGAGATCCTCGTTGACGGCGAGAGCGGCTTCGCGATCGCCGACCGCGAGGGGATCGAGGCGGGACTGAGCGAGGACGATGACGGGGGCGGCGACGTCGAGACCCCCGAGACCACCTCGTGGACGAAGTGGGACAAACTGGCCGCGCTGGCGACGATCGGCGCGTTCGTCGGCTACGCCGTCCCGCCGGTCCGGAACGTCATCGCCGGCGCGATCGACCTGGTGTTGGGGCCGCTGATCGAGCTCGTCCCCTTCTACGTCATCATCATGGTGATCGCGTTGGGGACGGGCCTCTACTCCACGCTGTTGCGCGCGGGGCTGATGGACATGGAGAAGATGAGCCAGTACCAGGACCGCATGAAGGACATCCAGGAGCGCCGCAAGGAGGCCAAAGAGCGCGACGACCAGGAGGCGCTCGACGCGATCCAGGAGGAGCAGATGGACGCGATGGGCGACCAGCTCGGGATGTTCAAAGAGCAGTTCCGCCCGATGGTGTGGATCATGTTCCTGACCATCCCGGCGTTCCTCTGGATGTTCTGGGTCATCGGCTACCGCGGCTCCGACCCCGCATACCCCGCGATCGCCGCACAGGAGCTCGTCGTCCCGCTCGCCGGCGCGGTCACCTGGGACGCCGGCCTCGTCGGCCCCATCCAGATGTGGATCGTCTGGTACTTCCTCTGCTCGATGGCGTTCACCCAGCTGGTACAGAAGAGCCTCAACATCTCGATGTCGCCGTCGTCGTCGTAGACGACGGGTCGACACGGAGTCGCTCGCGGCGTAAACCGCCCGCGCTTGGTCGCCGTCCTATCGATCGCCGTTCTACTGGTCGTCGTCAGCGACTTCGTCGTCGCCTTCGGCCTCCTTGCTTTCGATCTCCTCGGCGACGGCCTCGAACGCCGCGAGGATCACGCGTTTACACGCCTGTCCCTCCGTCGTCCAGTGGTGGGCGTAATCGAGCATGTCGTCGTAGATGTCGGGTTTACACCCCGCCGCCTGGGGGTGGCCGCCGCCGTTCACCTTCCCGGCGACCTCGTGGGCGTGTTCGAAACCGTCGGAGCCGCGGATCGACGCCGACCCCGCGGGCTTGACGATCACGGCGGCGTCGGCCCCCCGCTCGCGGAGCGACTCGGCCACCTCGTTCTGTGAGCACCGTCCGTACGTCACGGCGACGCGCCAGTCGCCGACCTCGTGGACGGCGGCGCGGTCGACGGCGGCGTCGATCCGCGCGGACTTCTCGACCCGGCGCGACTCGACGTACTCGCGGACGACGGGCGGGAGGTCCGCGCCGTGGGCACCGATCACGGTCGCGTACTCCTCGCTTCCCGACCAGTACGAGTAGTCGGCGAGGTCGTCCGACCGCGGGTCCTCCTTGATCCAGAGGTCGTGGTCGCGGGTCACCGCGGCGAGTTCGGTCCAGCGGTCCTCGAAGGAGTGTTCCAGCGAGCGGAGGGTCACGTCCGCGGTACACTCCTCGTCGGACTCGCCGACGACGAGGTCGACGCCGCGCTCGCGGACCGCCGCCGCGACCGCGCCGTCCCACTGGTGGTGGTCGAACCACCGGATCGACGCACACGACTCCGAGAGCGCGTCCAGCGCGTCCGCGATCGGCTCGAACTGGTCGGGACACAGGTCACAGACGTAGAGGTCGATCCCGTCGTCCGCGTACGCGACGACGCGCTCGAGGGCGGTGTCGAGCGAGTACGGCCCGGCGGAGACCAGCCCCACCGGCGATTCGGCGTGGGCGTTCTCGGTGGGGTCGTCGTCCTCGTCGTCGCCAGCGTCGACGTCGGCGTCCACGGGAGCGTCGTCGTCCTCGCCGTCGGCGGCGTCCCTCTCGTCCGACTCCTCCTCGTCGTCCTCGGCGATTCGTTCCGCGATGGCGGCCTCGAAGTCCGCCACGTCGAGGGCGGCGTCGTGGGCCTCGCGGATCATCGCCGCGCAGGCGAGCCCGTCGGCGTCGCCGTCGGCGATCACGACCGCCTCGCCGTCCTCGATGGTCTCGCGGGCGCGCCGCTCCGCGCGTTCGTCGTCGAGCGAGTCGGGATAGAAGAACCCCGTTCCGGGGAGCTTGGTGTATCGAGACAGGGGCGTCCCGGTCTCGCGGATGAGGTCGTCGTCCATACGCGCAGGCCGGGCGGCAGCGGGAAAACTCCGCCGCTCCGTGTCGGACCGGGGACGGCGTCGTCCCGCGCCGGCGACCGAACCATCTAACCCCTCGCCGGCCCGTTCGGGGAGCGTGAACGAGCGCGACGCCCTCCGGAGACTCGCGGCCGACCTCCCCCGCGCCGGCGACGACGCCGCCGTCGTGGACGGCACCGTCATCACCACGGACATGCTCCACGAGCGGACCGACTTCCCGCCGGGGACGACCCGGTACACGGCCGGCTGGCGCGCGGTCGGCGCGTCGCTGTCGGACGTCGCGGCGATGGGCGCCGAGGCGACCGCCGCGGTGGCGGTCTACGCGGACGAGACGTTCGATCCCGGCGACCTCGACGAGTTCGTCGCCGGCGCGGTCGACGTCTGTGCGGCGGTCGACGCGGAGTACGTCGGCGGCGACCTCGACACGCACACGGAGTTCACGACCGCGACGACCGCCATCGGGAGCGTCGTCGACGAGGCCGACCGCGACGACGCGGGCGCCGGCGTCGGCGCGGTGACCCGCTCCGGCGCGTCACCCGGGGAGGCGCTCTGTGTCACCGGCGAGTGGGGTCGATCGGCGGCCGCGCTCCGTCTCTTCGAGCGCGGGACCGAATCCGCGCTCGACCGGGCGAACGACCTCTTCCGGTTCACGCCGCGGGTCGCCGACGGCCGCGCGCTGGCGGGGAACGCGACGGCGATGATGGACTCCTCGGACGGGCTCGCGCGCTCGCTCCACCAGCTCGCGGAGGCGAGCGGAGTCGGGTTCGCACTCGAGAGCGACGCGGTCCCCGTCCACCCCGCCGTCGACGACGTGGCCGACGACGAGGCGGAACGGTTCGAGCTCGCCGCGCACTTCGGCGAGGACTTCGAACTGGTGTGTACGGTCCCGGAAGGGAAGCTCGACCGGGCTCGCGAGGCGTGTCCGGCCGGGCTCGTCAGGGTCGGAACGGTTCGTGAGGCGGACGAGGGCGTGACCGTCGACGGCGACCCGCTCCCGGATCGCGGGTACACCCACGGCTGAGTCGACGGGGAGGGACGACCCGGAAAAGCGTCCTCAGCTCCGCTGTTCGTCGGCGTCGACCTCGGACTCCTCGAGTTCCACGTCGGTCTCGACGTCCTCCTCGAGGTCGACCTCCACGTCGTCGTCCGAGAGGTCCGCCTCGAGGTCCGCGCCGTCGACCTCGGCCTGGAGATCGTCGAGTTCGGCGTCGATCTCCTCGTCCGTGCTCTCGGTCGCGCCGTTCGCGTCCCCGCTCGAGGCGTCCGACTTCCCGAGCTCGCCCTTGAGCGTCTCGAGTTCGGCGTCGACCTCGCTGTTCGTCGAGAGCTCGTCGAGCTCGCGGTCGATGTTGTCCTTATCGGAGAGCGCGTCCTCGAACGCGCCGGTCTCCTCGAGCTCGTCCATCGCCTCCGAGCGCGCCTCCATCTCCTCGGTGCGCTCCTCGGCGCGCTCGATCGAACGGCTCACGTCCTCCATCTCGTCGCCGACGCCGGTCATCGCCTCGGAGACGCGCGAGGAGGCCTCCGCCGCCTCGTAGCGGGCCTTCATCGTCTCCTTCTTCGTGCGGAACTCCTCGATGCGGTTCTGGAGCTTGTTCTTCTTCTCGACGAGCTGATCTTGGGTGTCGTTCAGCTTCGCGATCTGTCCCTCCAGCTCCTCGATCTGGGTCATCTTCGACTTCTTCTTCTCGAGGGCCTTCCGCGCGAGGTCGTCGCGGTCCTGTTGGACCGCCTCCCTCGCCTGTCGGTTGTGCTTCTCGACGTTCTCCTCGAGCTTGCGCTTCTGGATCTCCAGACGCTTCTTCTGGGTCGTGAGGTCCGCGATCCCCTGTTTGACGTCCTGGAGCTCGTCGCGCATCTGCTCGTAGGAGTAGTCGAGCGACTCGGTCGGGTCCTCGGCCCGGTTCAGGAGGGCGTTCACCTTGGAGCGGATGACGTAGGAGGCGCGCGAGAGGATTCCCATGGGCGTCATACACGCTCCATCCGTTAAAACCTCATGTGGTTCGGCCCCCGATCGTCGATCCCGCCATGTCGACCGTATCCTAAAGGTTTATTCGGGATGTAGTTAGATTCACACGCATGGACATCGGCGTACTGACCGTTCCGCTCGGTGAGGAATCGATCGAGGACGCGTTCGCGTACCTCTCGGGGATCGACGTCGACGCGGTCGAGGTCGGCGTCGGCGGCTTCCCCGGCGAGGACCACGTCGACCGCGAGGCGTACCTCGCTGACGAGTCGAAGCGGGCGGCGCTCGCCGACCTGCTCGACGAGCACGACCTGCGCGTCTCCGCGTTGGCGACCCACAACAACCCGCTTCACCCCGACGAGGAACGCGCCGCGGAGGCCGACCGGGAGCTGCGCGAGGCGATCGAGCTGGCCGACCTGCTCGGCGTCGACACCGTCACCTGCTTCTCCGGGCTGCCCGCGGGCGCGCCCGGCGACTCGACGCCGAACTGGGTCACCGCGCCGTGGCCGACCGAGCACGCGGAGGCCCACGAGTACCAGTGGGACGAGGTCGCGATCCCGTACTGGAGCGACCTGGCCGAACACGCCGACCATCACGGCGTCGACCTCGCGATCGAGATGCACCCGAACATGCTCGTCTACGAGCCGACCGGAATGCTCGCGCTCCGGGAGGCGACGAACGAGCGCGTCGGCGCGAACTTCGACCCCTCACACCTCTACTGGCAGGGGATCGACGTGACGGAGGCGATCCGCTTCCTCGGCGAGCACGACGCGATCCACCACGTCCACGCCAAGGACACGCGGGTCTACGAGTCGAACGCCCGCGTGAAGGGCGTGCTCGACACCACCGACTACACCGAGGAGCCCGACCGTTCGTGGCTGTTCCGCTCGATCGGGTACGGCCACGACGAGGCCCACTGGAAGGACTTCGTCTCGACGCTCCGGATGGTCGGCTACGAGGACGCGCTCTCGATCGAACACGAGGACTCGCTCACCTCCCCGCGCGAGGGGATGGAGAAGGCCGTCGACGTGCTCTCGCGGGCCGTCTTCGAGACGCACCCCGGCGACGCGTACTGGGCGGAGTGAACGAGGGCGAGGGCGAAAAACGATCACCGCGACGACGATGACGAACCCACGACAACGACAGCGATGACGAACCCACGACAACGACAGCGATGACGAACCCACGACAACGATGACCGACGAACCACTGAAGATCGGCGTTCTGGGGTATCGATTCATGGGCAACGCACACGCGAACGCGATGGCGAGGCTCCCGATGTTCTTCCCGGACGCGCCCGCGATCGAGCGGCACACGCTCGTCGGGCGCGACGAGGAGGCCCTCGCGGAGGCGGCCGACCGGTTCGGCTTTTCACACACCGAGACCGACTGGGCCGACGCCATCGAGGCGGTCGACGTCTTCTACAACCTCGGACCGAACCACGTCCACGTCGAGCCGTCGGTCGCCGCGCTGGAGGCGGGCGTCCCCGTCCTCTGTGAGAAGCCGCTTGCACCCACCCTCGAGGGGGCAGAACGGATGCGCGACGCGGCCGCCGACGCCGACGTGCCCTCCGGCTGCGCGTTCAACTACCGGTTCGTCCCGGCGATCCAACACGCGAGGAACCTGATCGCGGACGGCGAGATCGGCGAGATCCGCCACGTCCGCGGGCGATATCTCCAGGACTGGCTCGTCGACCCCGACGCGCCTTGGGCGTGGCGGATGGACGCCGACCTCGCCGGGTCCGGGGCGCTCGGCGACCTGGGCGCGCACTCGATCGACCTCGCCGGGTTCCTCGTCGGCGACGCCGTCGGCGGGATCGACCGCGTCTCCGGCCACCTCGAGACGTTCGTCGAGGAGCGGCCCGTCCTCGACGACGACGGGAACGTCGAGGAGTACCGCGACGTGACCGTCGACGACGCGTTCTCCGCGCAGGTCGCCTACGAGTCCGGCGCGATGGGCACCTTCGAGGCCTCGCGGTTCGCGACCGGCCACAAGAACGACCACACCGTCGAGGTCCACGGGTCGAAGGGGAGCCTGCGGTTCTCGCTCGAGCGGCTGAACGAGCTCGAGGTGCTCCGCGAGGGCGACCGCGGCTACGAGACGGTGCTCGTCACCGACGAGTCGGACCCCTACGTCGACCACTGGTGGCCGCCGGGCCACGTGCTCGGCTGGGAGCACACGTTCGTCCACGAGAACTACGAGTTCCTCTCGGCGGTCGCGGCGGGCGGCGAGTTCTCGCCGTCGTTCGAGGAGGGGTATCAGGTCCAGCGAACCCTCGACGCGATCGAACGCTCCGACGAGCGCGGCGAGTGGGTCTCGGTCGAGTAACCCGCCCGATCACGCGGCGACCGGAGCGGCGGCCGGGCCGTTCTCCTCCGCCCACTCGTCGATCTCGGAGTCCTCCTCGGGCTCGTAGCTCCCGAGCGTCTCGCTGCGGTCGAACGCCACCGGTTCCCAGACGACCTCGACCGTCTCGTCGCCGGTGGCGTTGGGCACCGCCACCCGGTCGTTCGGCCGCACGACGCCCTCGCCGGGCCAGCCTCCGAACGTCACCGAGCCGTCGGGGTCCTCCCCGCGGACGTACAGCTCCTCGGCCGGGACCGGCTCGGGGCCGACCGCGGTGACGACGAGGCTCCCGTTCTCCCGTTCGACCTCGAACTCGGCGTCCGGCGGGGCGACCCCGTCGATGAGCCCGAAGACCGCAGCACCGACGACCGCCAACACCAACACCACGATGCCGACGAGCACGCCGGTCCCCGCCATCGGCGCGAATCCCCGTTCGTCGTCCCGATACCCGCTCATTCGTCTCCCGCTCCGCCGGGGACGATATAAGGGTTTACCCGCCGGCTATCAGTCCGGATAACGGCGGGTCGGCGGGCGACCGAACCGGAACCCCGTTATTCGGGGACCCCGTATCGTCCGGCGTGAACTCGTGGATCGAGCGGCCGGAGGGCGGTCGGGACCGCGGCCTTCGGGGACTGGCACGCGCGTGGGTCGAGGTGTTGGTCCGGCCGCGCCGCTTCTTCGCGAACGGCATCGCCCCCGGCGACCAGGCGCCCGGACTGACGTTCGCCGCGGCCGTCGCCGGCGTCTTCACCCTCGGCTGGGTCGTGACCGAGCCGGCCGTGGTGCCGCCCATCGCCGGGAACGACGCCCTCTCCGCGGCCGTCGTGGTGTTGCTCGTCACGGCGCTCGCGGCCCCCGTCGGGCTCCACCTGACCGCCGCGGTCGCGACGGTGTCGCTCGTGATCGCCAGCCTGGAGGTCGCCGGCGGCCTCGCGTTCCGTGACCGCGGCGGCGTGAGCGAGACGGTTCAGGTGGTCGCGTACGCGAGCGCGCCGATGGCGCTCGCGGGTCCGGCCGTTCCGACGCTCCGAGTCGTCTGCGGCGGATACGCGACGCTACTGCTGTTGCGGGGGTTTCGGATCGTTCACGAAACGACCCCCTTCCGGACGCTCCTCGCGGGGCTCCCGGCGGCGACCTTCGGATACGGGATCGGATATCGCGTCGTGTCCGCGGTACGGACGGTCCTCGGCGGGTGACTCGTCGGCCCACTCGCCGATCGACTCGCGACTGGCTCGCCGCCGGACTCGTCGGCGCGGCGGATGCCAACGACTCCCGTCCGGACGGCTTTCGACAACCGTTTTAGGCGTGAGACACTCGAGACACTCAAATGGGATCCTGTATCATCTGTGGCGTCGACGTCGACGGCGGCGGTCGTATCTGTCGCTCACACCAGGAGGACGTGGTCTTCGACTTCCGGGGCGACAACCCCGATCAGCTCGTCGCGAACCGGTTCTACCGCGGCGTCGTCGACGGCTACGCCGAGTTCGGCGTCTTCATCGATCTCGCGCCCGGCATCACGGGACTGCTCCACCGATCGGAGCTGGACAAGCGCCTCGACAGCCTCGAGTGGGAGCCGGGTGACGACGTGTTCGTCCAGGTGAAGGGCGTGCGGGACAACGGCAACATCGACCTGTCGTGGTCGATCCGCCAGGCCGACCGCGAGTTCCGCGGAGCGCTCGTCCAGGACGGCGAGACCGAGTACGTTCCCGACGAGGACGACGAGGGCGCGGACGCCGCGGACGACACCGACGCGGAGACCGGAGACGCCGCGGACGACGAGCCCGACGCGACCCGCGACGTCACGGGAAATGAGCGCTCCGGGGAGCCCGACGCGACGGAGGCGACGGGTTCCTCGGACGACGCGAAGGACGCGGAGGACGCGGAGGATACAGAGGACGCAGAGGAGGCGGACGACTCCGAAACGGTCGACGGGACCGTCGGTGCTCCCGACGACGCGGAAGCGTCGGCGGAGCCGGAGATCGAAGAGTCGGACGCGGAGGACGAGGCCGGGTCGGACGCGGAGGACAAGACCGGATCGGACGCGGAGGACGAGACCGGATCGGACGCGAACGAACCGGACGCGGAGTACGAGCGAGTCGACGTCGAGACGCTCGGCGACCTCGTCGGCGAGACGGTGCGGCTGGAGGGCGAGGTCGTGAGCACACACCAGACGGGTGGTCCGACGATCTTCGAGCTCCGTGACGCGACCGGCGTCGTCGACGCGGCCGCGTTCGTCGAACCCGGCGTCCGGGCGTACCCCGAGGTCGAGGTCGGTGACGCCATCCGGATCGACGGGGAGGTCGAACGCCGTCGCGGCGACATCCAGGTCGAGACGGAGGCGCTCGCGGTGCTCGAGGGCGAGGACGCCGAGGCGGTCCGCCGCCGACTCGCCGAGGCGCTCACCGCGAAGGCCCGCCCCGAGGGGCTCCAGCCGCTCGCGGGCGACGAGGCGGTCGCCGGGCTCGGCGAGGGCCTGCTCGACGCCGCCGAGGCCGTCCGGCGCGCGGTTCTCGAGTCGCGACCCATCGTGGTGCGTCACCCCGCCACCGCCGACGGCTACGTCGCCGGCGCGGCCGTCGAGCGCGCCGTGCTCCCGCTCATCCGCGACGAGCACGCCAAGAGCGACGCGGAGTACCACTACTTCACCCGCCGGCCGACCGAGGAGCCCGTCTACGACATGGACGCGGCGACGAACGACGTCACCCGCATGCTCCAGGACCGGGACCGCCACGACGAGAAGCTCCCGCTCTTCCTGCTCGTCGGCACCGGCTCGACCGTCGAATCCGCCGACGGGCTCGACCTGCTCTCCGTCTACGGCGTGGAGGCGGTCGTCGTCGACGCCGCGGTCGCGGACCCCGAGACGCGCGATCAGGTCGACACCCTCGTGTCGCCGGAGCTCGCCGAGGTCGACGACGACCTCTCGACGGGCGCGCTGGTCGCGTCGCTCGCGTCGGCGATAAACGACGAGA
This sequence comes from Halorubrum aquaticum, assembly GCF_900113615.1. Taxonomy (GTDB): domain Archaea; phylum Halobacteriota; class Halobacteria; order Halobacteriales; family Haloferacaceae; genus Halorubrum; species Halorubrum aquaticum. The sequence goes on along the minus strand of NZ_FOPZ01000001.1, from coordinate 311,337 downwards.
TCCGCTCGGACCTCGTCCACCTGCCCGCCGTGAGCTACTGGGCGGACGCGCCGGAGCGGTACGTCGACCTCGCGCACGACGCCGGCTACGACCGCGAGCGGATCGCGGAGCTTCGCGAGGCGGTCGCGCTCGAGGCGTACTACCAGTCGTATCAGGACAAACGCGAGCTCATCGCCGACCTGCTGTTCGAGGACGGCGGCGACCTCGCCGCGCACGTCTCCGAGCAGTTCCGCGAGAAGCTCGAGACCGAGATCGAGACCGCGAGCGCCAACGTCGTCACCGAGTCCGTCGACGGCGTCGAGTTCGCGCTGCTCGACACCGACGAGTACACCCACCGGTTCGACTTCCCGCCGACGCCGCTGCTTCTCGACGACCTCCACCGGCGGCACGCGAACGGCGACCCGCTCGCCACGGTCGGCATCGGCACCGACGAGCTGTACGTCCGGTCGACCGCGGAGCTGTCGGTACGGGAGGTCGCCGCCCGGGCGGACGAGATCGCCCCCGCCGCGGACGTCTCGACCGCCGGGCTCCGCGAGGGGAAGATCGGCTTCCTCTCCGGCGAGCGCGACGCCGTCGAGGACGCCGTCGTCGCCGCCATCGCCGAGCAGTTCTAGGACGAATACCCGTCCTTCGCGATCCCCTCGCGGCCGGGTCCCTTTCACTCCGAGGCTGCCCGCCGGAACGGGCCGGGCGGCAGTCGGAGCTCGTCGAGCTCCGGGAGGTGTTTGACGTTGAAGACGACCTTCAGCTCCTCGGAGAGCGGATAGCCGTTACACGAGAGCCGGAAGCCGCGCTCCGCGTGTTCCTCCGAGAGGATGTGGTTCGCGGGCTGGGAGAGTTCGCCCTCGACGAGGTAGACGGCGCAGTTCGCGCACGCGCCGCCGCGACACGAGAAGGGCCAGGAGAACCCGCGGTTCTCGGCGGCCTCGAGCAGGCTCTCGTCGGGTTCGACGAGCAGGCGACCGTGGTCGGCCGGGGCGAGGTCGGCGTCGGCCGCCTTCGCGAAGAGGTCGGCGTCCTCGAGGTCCCACCCGCGGTCGGCGATCGCCTCGTAATCGAGGAACTCCACGCGGATCGATCCCCGTCCCTCCCCTTCCGTGAGGTCGATATCGGCGGGATCGTCCCCGTCGGCTCCGTTCGTTCCCGTACCGTTCAGGTCGCGCTCGGACAGCTCCCGGTAGGCCCGCCTGACGAGTTGGAACTCCTCGACCGACCCCCCCCGTGTCCGGGTGCGCCTCCTTCACCCGCTCGCGGTAGGCCCGTTCGACGTCATCGTCCTCGGCGTCCTCGTCGAGGTCCAACACGTCGAACGGGGAGACCATTCGGTGTCAACCCTAACCGATCGAGACACATAAACGTCTCACAAACGCCGTCCATCGCCGGTATCCGGAGGGATATGTCTCGGCCCCCGCGCTGGATCCGACCGATCGATCGTTTCATACTGCCGGCACGGTTGGGTACGAGTACGCATGACACGCGACGATCGGATCCCCGTCACCGTCCTCAGCGGGTACCTCGGCGCCGGGAAGACGACGCTCGTGAACCACCTGCTGGAGAACCCGGGCGACCGACGGATCGCCGTGATCCTGAACGACATGGGCGAGGTGAACGTCGACGCGGAACTGATCGCGAGAGAGAACGACGAGGAGGGCGTGATCGACCTCTCGAACGGCTGTATCTGCTGCCGGCTTCAGGACGACCTGTTGACGGAGGCGGACGCGCTCGCGGACTCCCGCGAGTTCGATTACCTCCTCGTCGAGTCCTCGGGGATCTCCGAGCCGGTCCCGGTCGCGCGAGCGTTCCTCGAGGGCACCGACGGGTCGGAGATCGACCCCACGGAGCGGTTCCGGCTGGACACGATGGTGACCGTCCTCGACAGCTACGGGTTCTGGAAGGAGTTCGACGCGGGCGAGGACCTACCCGGCGGTGCGAACGCCGGCGCGGGCGCGGACCGGCCCCTCGCGGACGTGCTCGTCGAGGGGATCGAGTTCTGTGACGTCCTGCTCTTGAACAAGACCGACATGGTCCCCGACGACGTGATGGACCGGATCGAGTCGGTGGCCGACAGGCTCGGCCCCCGCGCCGAGCGGATCCGGACGACCTACTCCGAGGTCGACCCCGAGCGCGTGCTCGACACGGGGCGGTTCGACTTCGAGGAGGCGAAGCGCTCGGCCGGCTGGAAGCGCGCCATCGCCGAGAGCGAGGCGGAGGGCGGCGACGACGAGGACCACGCACACGGCGGTCACGCACACGACCACGCCGAGGGCGCGGCCGCCGCCCACGGCGTCGACTCGTTCGTCTACCGCAGCGATGACCCCCTCGCCGCGGGACCGTTCGCGGACTGGCTCGGCGACTGGGACGGCTCCGTGATCCGCGCGAAGGGGTTCGTCGCCGTCGCGGACTCCGAGGAGGTGATCGGCGTGAGTCAGGCCGGCCCGTCGGTCCAGGCCGGCCCGATCGGCGAGTGGGACCCCGACGACGACCGCCGGACGCGACTCGTCCTCATCGGGGAGGACATGGACGAGCGTCGATTACGGGCGGAGCTCGACGACTTGACCGTTGGAAACGGGAGGGGAGCGGACGACGACCGGACCGCCGACGGCGACGACCGGACCGTCGAGGACGTCTTCCCGATCTGAGTGCGAACCGGGTGGAGTCGAACGCCCGACCCGGGCCGCGCCGTTCAATCGTTTACGACCCGTTCGAGCCTGTCCGACGGAGCGGGCGCGGTCGCGGAGTGGTAGAACGCCTCGCCGGTCTCCGGCTCGAAGAGGTGGAGTCGCTCCGGGTCGTAGGTCACGGAAACGGTTCCGCCCGGCTCGAGCGACGACCGCGGTTCGGCGCTCATCTTGAAGGTCGCGTCCCCGACCGAACAGTGGACGAGGAGGCTGTCGCCGAGCGGCTCCGTGACGTCGACGGTCGCGTCGAACTCGGTCTCGCCGAGATCGGGCCGCTCGCGGGCCGGATGGAGGTCCTCGGGTCGGATTCCGAGGACCGCGTGGGGGCGATCGCCCGCATCGGGATCGGCGAGCGACTCGGCCTCGCTCCCGGTCTCGCCAGCCGCGTTCCCCGCCGGTAGCGGTATCCGGAACGCGTCGTGGACCGCGACTCCCCCCTCGACCGCCACGTCGATCATGTTCATCGCCGGGTCGCCGATGAACTCCGCGACGAACCGGTTCGCCGGGAAATCGTACAGCGACTGGGGCGGGTCGACCTGCTGGATCCGGCCGTCGTCCATCACGACGACCCGTTCGCCGAGCGTCATCGCCTCCGTCTGGTCGTGGGTGACGTAGACGGTCGTGGTGCCCAGTTCGGCGTGGAGCCGCGTGAGTTCCGCACGCATCTGGATCCGTAGCTTCGCGTCGAGGTTCGAGAGCGGCTCGTCCATCAGGAACGCGTCCGGGTCCCGGACGATCGCTCGCCCGAGCGCGACGCGCTGGCGCTCCCCGCCGGACATGGCCTGTGGCTTTCGATCGAGCAGACCGGTGATGTCGAGCGTCTCGGCCGCCTCCGCGACGCGCCGGTCGATCTCCTCGTCGGTGAACGACCCGCCGGCGTTCATGCCGAACGTGATGTTTCGTCGCCCCGTCATGTGCGGGTACAGCGCGTAGTTCTGGAACACCATCGCGACGTTCCGTTCCGGCGGCTCGGTGCCGGTGACGTCGCGGTCGTCCATGCGTATCTCGCCGTCGGTCGCCGTCTCGAGTCCGGCAAGCAGTCGGAGCGTCGTGCTCTTGCCGCAGCCGCTCGGGCCGACGACGACGAGGAACTCGCCGTCCCGGATCGTCAGGTCCAGCCCGTCGACTGCGACGACGTCGTCGAACTCCTTGCGGAGGTTCTCTAGGGTTATCGTTGTCATGTCATTTCTGTTGGATCGCGAACGTTTCCAAGAGCGGTTTCCGGAAGAGGACCATGAGCGCCAGCGGGGGGAGAAGCGTCAGCACCGAGCCGGCCATCACGAGCGACCAGGAGAGCTGTCCCCCCTGAACGTCGCCTTGAAGCAGCTGTAAGCCGACCTGTGCGACCTGGTTCGCCTCCGAGTCGATGATCACCAGCGGCCAGAGGTACTGGTTCCACGCGTAGACGAACATGATGATCGAGACGCCGACGAGGACGCCCTTCGACATCGGAACGAGGACCTGAAGCGTGAACTTCACGGGTCCCACGCCGTCGAGCTTGGCCGTCTCGACGATCGAGGTCGGAATGGAGAGGAAGTGCTGCCGGAGGATGAAGACGGTCGTCGCGCTCGCGAGGTACGGGACCGTGATCGCGAGCAGGCTGTTTCCCCAGCCGAGGTCGTTGATCAGCTGGAACAGCGGGATGAACCGGACCGGCACCGGCAACAACAGCGTGAACAGCACGAACAGGAAGACGAGGTCCTTGTACGGGACCCGGTAGTAGACGATCGCCATCGCGGCGAGCACGGAGATCACGAGCTTCCCGACGACGACCACGACCGACATCAGAAGCGAGTTCCACATGAACCGGCCGAAGCCGTAGTCGACGATCGCCTCCCGGTAGTTCTCGACGGCGTACGTCCCGGGGACGAGATCGGGGAGGCTCGTCACGATCCCCTGCTGTTTGGTGCTCACGACGACCGCGACGAGGATCGGGAAGGCCACCATCCCGACCAGTAACCAGAGCTGGAGGTGGACCCCGACGCTCTCTTCGGACCCGGTCAGCGCCGCCGATTCCTCCTCGTCGTCTCCGCCGATCGCTCGTCTCAACGCCTCGAACCGACGTTTCGTGTACTGGATCGCGCTCATCGTCTCATGCTCCGTAGTAGGAGTACTCCTCGGTCAGTCTGAACTGTATCACCATCAGGACCGCGACGACGAGGAACAACACGACCGACTTCGTCGAGGCGACCCCGAAGTTGAAAAAGGAGAACCCCTCGCGATAGAGGTCGAATATCAGGACGTTCGTCGCGTTCGCGGGTCCGCCGCTCGTCAGCAGGTCGACGAACGCGAACGTGCCGAAGAACGCGTAGATCGTGTTGATGATGACGAGGAAGAACAGCGTCGGGGTCATGATCGGGACGTACACCGAGACGAGCCGGTGGAGCCGGCCGACGCCGTCGAGCTCGGCGGTCTCCGTGAGCGCGTCCGGGATGTTCTTCATCGCCGCGATCATGAAGATCACGTTGTACCCGATCTGCTTCCAGATCGCCACGAGCAACACCACGAGGAACGCCTGCGGGCCGTCGTTGAACCAGTCGACCTCGAGACCGAGCGCCTCGATCGGTCCGGTGAGCACGCCGAGCGTCGGGTGGAAAACGAACAGGAACACGAGCGCGGCGACCGCGGGCGGGAGGGCGTACGGCCAGATCACGGAGATCAGGTACCACCCCTGTCCCGTGTCGACCTCGTGGATGAGGAACGTGAGATACAGCGAGACCGCGATCGTGCCGGCGACCACGAGCGCCGCGAAGACGACCGATATCACGACGCTGGAGTGGTACGCGGAACTCCCCAACAGCGTGAGGTAGTTCTCGAGGCCGACGAACTCCTCGGCTCGGCCGAAGCCGGAATCGAAGAGGCTGGTCCGGAACGCGAGCGCGGTCGGGTAATAGAGGAAGACGACCGAGACGAGAAGCGTCGGCGCTAGGAGCAGGGCCGCCTCCAGTCGACCGTCGAATATCTCTCGTGTGGACATGTGGGCCGTGGGTCTCGATCACTCGTAGTACTCGGTCAGCACGGACTCGACCTCCGATTTCATCGCCTCGATCTCCGAACCGATGTCGTCAGAGTTGACGACGTCGACCGACTTGTCCTGTATCACCGTCTGGACGTTTCGGGCCGGACCGAGGAGCGCCCGCTTCGTGGCGGGGTCGGAGGCGTCGCCGTTCTGGAGCTGTTCGAGCGCGACGTTGTACATCGGGTTCTCCTCGAACCACCCCTCCTCGCGGAGCGAGTCGACCGAGGGTTGAGTGATCGGGTAGTACCCCGACCCCTTGTGCCACTCCGTCTGGACCTCCGGTTGGGCCATGTACCGGAGCAACTCCCCGATCTCCTCGTATCGGTCCTCCGGCAGTCCCTCGGGAACGTAGAAGGACGCGCCGCCGATGACCGGCCCCACCCGGGTGTCGCTGATGCTCGGATACGGGGCGGCGTCGACGGTGAAGTCCTCGGAGTCGGCGATCAGTCCGGCGACCGACGCGGTGCTCGTGAGGACCATCGCGGCCTCCCCTTCGATGAACAGCGAGGTCGCCTCGCCCCACGCCTCGATCCCCGGATTGGTGTAGAGGCCGTCGTCGGCCATCCCCTTCCACCACTCGTAGAGGTCGTAGACGGCGTCGGGGGCGTAGAACGTCGAAGGGTCGCCGGCGTGGCCGTTCTCGGCGTCGGTCATGAGCTCTCCCTCGAAGCCGTACCACGTCTCCACGAACCAGACGTGGTTCGGCCAGGTGATGCCGTACTGGGTGACGCCCTCGTCGACGAGCGTCTCGGAGGCGGACCTGACCTCCGCGAGCGTGCTCGGCGGGTCGTCGGGGTCGAGACCCGCCTCCTCGAAGGCGTCGCGGTTGATGTACATGATCGCGTTCGAGTTGTTGAACGGCAGCGAGGCGAGCTCTCCGTCGACCGTGAAGAACTCGGCCACGTTGTCGAGGAAGACGTCCGTGTCGAAGTCGTCGGGGAGGATCTCCGCGACCGGCCGAACCTGATCGGTGTCCAACACCTGTTGGGCGAACAGGCTGTCGACCTGGAGCATGTCCGAGACGTTCCCCGAGTCGAACGCCGCGAGGGTGTTCGTCAGGACGTTCTCGTAGGAGTCCTGGAACTCCATGTTCGCCTCGATCCCGTGTTCCTCCTCGAAGTCGGCGGCGATCGAATCGAGCGTCTCGCCGTTCGTCCCGCCCATTGCGTGCCAGACGGTCAGCTCGTCGGCGATCGGCGAGAACTGTGCCTCGTTCCCCCCGCTCCCGCCCATACATCCCGCCAGCCCGGTCATCGCGCCCAGCGCCGCTCCGGCGGTGGCGAGCGTGTTTCGGCGTGAGATCCCGCGCGTCGAGTCGTTGTTCGACGTCATGCGACCGAAGGTGACGAAAGCCGCCTAAAAGCCTCTGCTAAGAGCCGTACGGACCGATTCGAGACGTACGGAGCGATATATATGGCTCCGTTCCCGGTCGACCCGCGTCGTCGCGTGTTCGCGGGTCACGGCCATCCCTCGAGCAGCCCGGCGTAATCGGCGATGACCCCGTCGACGCCGACGCCGGCGAGCCACCGGGCCTCGTACCACGTCTCGACCGTCCAGACGTTCACCTCGCGACCCTCCTCGTGGGCCGTCTCGACGAGGTCGACGCCCGCGTTCTCCGTCTCGGCGGCGAAGGGCGTTCCGCGGATCAGGTCGATCGGCGGATGGATCGCCTCGGCGTCGTACGCCCGCGCGATCGCGAGACCGTCCTCGGCCGATTCGTACGGGATCGGCGCGACCGCGTACGACGAGGTCTCGCGACTCGCCGCCAGCGCGGCCTCGTGGAACGACGAGAGGAGGACCTCGTTGCCGTAGTCGTCGAGGACCGCACACACGCGGTCGACGAACGGCCGCCAGATCGCGGTTCGGTCGGCCAGCTCGTCCCCCGAGAGCTTCTCGGCGAACCGCAGGTCCCCGCGGCCGGGGTTCTTCAACTCGACGTTGACGCCGACGTCGGCGGGCAGCGCCTCGAGCACCTCGCGCAGGAGTGGCACGGTCTCGCCGCTTCCGAGCACCTCGGCGCTCGTGACGGTCTCGGTGTCCGTCTCCCACACGACGCCCTCGGCGTCGGTGAGTCCGAGCGCGCCGCCGGCACGTTCCGCGAGCCGGTCGTCGTGAAAGACGACGACGTCGCCGTCGGCGGTCGCGACGGCGTCGACTTCGACCATGTCGGCCCGTCGGTCCTCGGGGACGTCGCGGCCTGCGGCCGCCTCCACCGCCGCGACCGTGTTCTCCGGGTTCTCGCCGGCGAACCCGCGGTGGGCGATGAGCGCGGGTTCGTCCCCGGACGGGGGATCGGGCGGTTCGATCGTCCCGGTCGTCTCCGGGTCGGGCTCGCGCGACCCGCCGTCCGTGTACGCGAGCCCGACCGCTCCCGCGGTCGCGATCCCGGCGGTCCCCGCGAGGAGGGTTCGACGGCGGGCGACGGGCGTCCCGGTCGCGTCGGACGTCTCGGACGTTTCGGTCGCCCGACTCGCCTCCCCCGCGTCGGCCGTCGACCGCTCCGGGTCGTCGGATCGGGTCATGGCTCGTCGGTGTCGCGTTCCGTGTATAGGACCTGCTATGAGGTCTCCGGAGGGATCCGTATCCGAACGTACCGGTCCCGCGGGACCGTCGAACACCGCCGGGTCGCCGTCTCGATCGCGGTCGCGAGAGCCGCCTCAGATCCCGAGTTCCGCCTGGAGGTCGTCCCAGTCCTCGTGGAAGCCGTGGGTCGACTCGGTCTCGGCGCCGACGGCGGACTGGTACACCTCGTCGTACTGGAGCAGTTCGCCCCACCCGTCGTGGAACGCCCAGTTACAGTATTGGCACATGTATCGGGAAACGCGTCGGTGAGTGATAAGCGTTGGCGGGTCGAAAAAACGTGAGAACGGGGTCGCGGATCGACGACGCGTCGACCGGACTCAGGGCTCGAGCAGGACCTTCGTGACGCCCTCCTCGCGGGCGTCGAACGCCTCGTACATCTCGGGGGCCTCCTCGAGGTCGACCCGATGGGAGACGACCCAGCTCGGGTCCGCGCGGCCCTCGATGATCATGTCGCGGAGGTACCGGTTGTACGCCTTCACGTTACACTGGCCGGTTCCGCACTTGAGGCCCTTCTCGAAGAACTTCCCGAAGTCGATGCCGAGTCGACCCTGCGCGGCCATGTCGTCGGGCGCACCGGGGTCCTCGGGAACGTACAGCCCGGGGACGCCGAGCTGTCCCGTCGGCCGGACGACCCGGATCAGGTTGTTGATCACGACCGCCGGGTTCTCCTTGGCCGGCTGGTAGGAGTAGTCCTCGGTGTCGGTGTCGACGTCGTCGGGGTCCGTCGCCTGGTACCCGACCGCGTCGACGCCCTTGTCGACCATTCCGCCGTGTTCCTCGAGGATCTGATCGACCGGGTCGCCCTCCGAGAAGTCGATCGCGTGGGCGTCACAGTGCTCCTCGGCCAACTCGAGCCGGCTCGGAACCTGGTCGACCACGTAGATCTCGGCCGCGCCCTTGATCTTGGCGCTGTAGGCGGCCATCAGCCCGACCGGACCGGCTCCGAAGATGGCGACGGACTCGCCGGGCTGGAGGTCGGCCAGCTCGGTGCCGTGCCATCCCGTCGGGAAGATGTCGGCGAGAAGCGAGAACGCGTCCTCGTGTTCGCGTCCCTCCGGCAGCTTCAGCGCGTTGTGGTCGGCGTACGGGACGCGGAGCTTCTCCGCCTGTCCGCCCGGGTACGGTCCCATGGCGACGTACCCGTACGCGCCGCCCGCGAATCCGGGGTTGACGTTGGTACAGAAGCCGGTGTATCCCTCCTCACAGTTCTGACAGAATCCGCAGGAGACGTTGAAGGGCATCACCACGCGGTCGCCCTCCTCGAGCGTGGAGACGGCCTCGCCGACCTCGCTTACGATCCCCATGTTCTCGTGGCCGAAGACGATCCCTTCCTCGGCCGCGGTTCGGCCCTCGTACATGTGGAGGTCCGATCCACAGATGCACGACGTCGTGATGTCCACGACTACGTCGTTCGGGTGTTCGATCTCCGGTTCCTCCACGTCCTCGACAGCGACCTCGTACGGTCCCTGGTACACTACTGCTTTCATAAGTGATCCATGACAACAGTGGGCAGCATGTGACGTAAGTCTATTTACAAGTCAGTTACCATTAACAATACTGTAACGATCGATAGCAATAGTGTCGCCGATGGATCGATATCGTCGATGGAACGGACCGGGATCGTCGATGGACCGACGTCGTGTGACGAGTCGACGGCGGGACCGCCGATCGCGCCGCGAGGTTCAAACCTTTCGAGCGCTTCCATGTGATCGAATGACTCTCACGCGGGGAACGGGAAGGACATGGTGAGCTATCGGCGGGGCGGATACGTCCGGAACGGCGACGACGGGGTCGAACGGGAGTGTGAACACTGCGGCTGGCACGCCGTCGCCGACTCCTATCCGGAGCTGATCGGCGCCTACCAGCGACATCTCAGGGAGGACCACCCGAAGGCGTGGCTCAGGGCCTGAGATCCGACCGACCCGGGAGGCCGAACCCCGCTCCACGAAGTCACGTCACGGCTCGGCGTGTTCCGTTCGACGCCGCCAGACCAGCATGTACACCTCCCACGGGTCGATCTCGCACCGTTCCGCGAGTTCGTCGCACGCCGCGAGGTACTCGTCGTACTCGTCGATGGAGGGCGGGTCCGGGTACGTCCCCTCGAGACCCGTCAGTTCACGGACGACCGCCCACTCGTCGGGGCCGACGACGACGAACCGGTTCGGGTGGACGAACGCGAGGAACGCCGAAGCGACCGGGAGGTCGACGCCCGGCAGCGTGGTCAGCGCGTCGATCGCCGCTCCGTACGCCCCGCGATCCGCCTCGACCGCGGTCGAGATCGCGTCGCGAACCGCCTCGAAGTCGGCTCCCTCGAACGCGTCCTCCCGTCGGCTGCGGTCCATGTCCGCCGGCTCGTCGCCGAGGTACCGACGACCGTACCACCGTACCACCCACTGGGCGTCCCGACGGCCGTACTCGCCGCTCCGGAACGCGTCGGGCATGGTCTCGACGGCCTCGGATTCGACGGTGTACAGCGGCTCCGTCGACCGATACGCCTCGAGGGCGGCCTCGACGTCGGCTCGCGAGAGCTCCATGTCGTCGCGGTCGGTCGCCGCACACCTAACGCTTCCGCGCGACGGATCGGGCCGGGAGACGGAGTCCGAGACGCGGGTGAATCCTTCGGACGAGACGCGTCGCGACACGTCGTGTGCTTATAGAACGATCAAGTCGTTCGGGATGAGATCGCTACTTCGGCGGTGAACACATCCAAAGCCCCAGCCGAGAGGACGCCGCACGCTCGCTGTGGTCCTCGGTCGCTCACTGTGTTCGCTCCCTGCGGTCCTTACGTCGCCTGCGGCGTCCTCTCGACTGCCTCTTTGCGTCTCTCCCTCCCCGCGACCGCACCTCAGACCTCCCCAGCCTCGCTGCTCGCGCTTTCCAAGCGCTCGCAGCGTCCCTCGCGGGCTCCTCGCGGCCCTTCGGGCCACTCGAGGCGCGCCACAGCACAGCAGAATCGGTCGTTGTTTCGACTGTATTGAACAGTGGGGATCGAGCATCCGCGAGCGAAGCGAGCGGTTCACCGACGGAGCCGTCGAAGACGGCGGAGTCGGCTTTTTCCCTCCAGGGTTTTCGAGGAGTGGTTCCCGAAGCGAACGTAGTGAGCGGCGGAACCCGACGAGAAAAAGGTGGGTGTTGATCGGACCGGATCCGACCCGGTCTCTCGGGAGATCGGTTCGGAAAAAGGAGCGCCACCGACACACTCATGGAACTAGCGGCATAGATCGTGACACATGAACACGCTCCGAGCGGGTGATCGGAATGTCCAGTGAAGGGGACGACGCGGTCAAGACGATCTGCCCGTACTGTGGCGTCGGGTGCGGGATCCAGATACAGCAGGGAGAGGACCTCGGCGACGTGAACTTCAGGCCGTGGGGTGACGCCCCGGTCAACGAGGGCCGGATCTGTATCAAGGGCGGCGCGGCGACGCAGGTCATCGACCACGAGGACCGACTCACGGAACCCCTGATAAAGGAGGACGGCGAGTTCCGCGAGGCGACGTGGGAGGAGGCCTACGACCGGATCGTCTCGGAGATGGAGCGGATCCGCGAGGAGCACGGCCCCGACGGGATGGGCTTTTACGGCTCCTCGAAGACGATGAACGAGGAGAACTACCTCCTCCAGAAGCTCGCGCGCCGATACGGTACCAACAACGTCGACAACTGTACCCGGATGTGCCACGCCTCGACCGTCTGGGCGCTCCGGACCAGCCTCGGCGCGGGCGCGATGACGAACAGCATGGAGGACTTGGAGGAGGCCGCGGACGTGTTCTGGATCCAGGGCGCGAACCCCGGCGAGCAGCACCCGATCGCCAACAGCCAGTACTTCCGACAGGCGGTCCTGGAGGGCGCGACCGTCATCCAGGTCGACCCCCACGCCAACAAGACCACGCGCTCGTTCGACATCGAGGAGACCGACCGCCACATGCACCTCCAGTTGAATCCGGGCGCCGACATCCCGCTCTTGAACGTCGTGCTCAAGACGATCCTCGAGCGCCACGAGGCCGAGCCCGACGCGGGCTGGATCGACGAGGACTTCATCGAGGAGCGGACCGAGGGGTTCGAGCACCTCAAGGAGACGCTCGCGGACTTCGACAAGGAGGAAGCCGCGGAGGAGGCGGGCGTCCCGCTCGAGGACATCGAGCTCGCCGCCGAGAAGTACGCGATGGCGAACAACGCCGCCATCTTCACCGGGATGGGGATGAGCCAGCACACCTGCGGCGTCGACAACGTCCAGAACGAGATCAACCTCGCGTTGATCACGGGCAACCTCGGCAAGCCGGGCACCGGCGTCAACCCGCTCCGCGGACAGAACAACGTCCAGGGGACGAGCGACGTGGGCGCGATGCCGAACGTCCTGCCCGGCTACCAACTCGTCGACGACGACGAGGCCCGCGAGTCGGTCGAGGAGGTCTGGGGCTTCGAGGTACCCGACGAGCCCGGACTCACCAACGTCGAGATCTCCCACGAGGCGGGCCACTCGGTCCACGGTCTCTACGTGATGGGCGAGAACCCCGTGATGAGCGAGCCCGACGGCAACGAGGTCGAGGAGCGGCTGAAATCGCTCGAGTTCATGGTCGCTCAGGACATCTTCATGACGGAGACCGCCGAGTTCGCCGACGTCGTCCTCCCGGCGACGACGTGGGCCGAACGCGGCGGCACCGTCACCAACACCGACCGCCGCGTCCAGCGGATGCGCGGGGTCGAGAAGGTCCACGAGAACACCAAACACGACCTCGAGATCCTGATGGAGGTCGGTAGCCGCCTCTTCAGCGAGGACGAGTTCCGCTTCGAGGACGTGGAGGCCGTCTTCGAGGAGTTGCGGGAGGTCTGTCCGATCTACCACGGGATGACCTACGACGGGCTCGGCGAGGAGGGGCTCCACTGGCCCTGCTACGAGGAGGGCGACGAGGGCGACCAGTTCCTCTACGAGGACTCCTTCGACACGGAGAGCGGGCTCGGGCAGATCGAGGGCGTCCGCCACCAGCCGCCCGCGGAGGTCCCCGACGAGGAGTACCCGCTGATCCTCACCACCGCGCGGCTCGAGGAGCACTACAACACGGGAACGATGAGCCGGCGCTCGCCCACGCTCTCGCGACAGCACCCGGAGAACTTCGTCGACGTCCACCCGAACGACGCCGAGAGCTACGGGATCGAGGACGGCGACATGGTGACGCTCCGGTCGCGACGCGGCGAGATCGAGGTGAAAGCACAGGTGACGGAGGACATCAAGGAGGGCGTCGTCTGGACGACGCCGCACTTCGCGGCCGCCTCCGCGAACCGGCTCACGAACGACGTGCTCGACGACCGCGCGAAGATCCCCGAGTACAAGGCCGCCGCCGCGGACATCGCCGTCACCGTCTCCGACGGCGGCGAGCCGGCCGGCGACGACCCCGAACCCGCCGACGACTGAGCCGTCTCGGTGCCGGGAGCGATCGGTTCCTCCCTCCCACGCGATCGGAACGACCTCCAACGCTCTTGACCCGTCCCCGTGAAGGGCCGGTATGGTGACGACCGATACGGACGTCGACGATGGAGCCCCGGAATCCGACCTCGCCGTCGCGCGCGCGACCGACACGCGCCCCATCGAGGAGGTGGCCGGGGACCTCGGCCTGACGCCCGAGGACATCGAGCCGCGAGGCGAGGGCGTCGCGAAGCTCACACAGGAGGCGGTTCGGTCGGCGACCGCGGACGACGCCGACGGCACGACCGTCCTCGTGACGGGGATGACGCCGACGCCGAAGGGCGAGGGGAAGACGGTGACGACGGTCGGGCTCGGACAGGCGCTCGCGGGGCTCGGCGAGTCGACGACGGTCGCGCTCCGCGAACCCTCGCTGGGCCCGGTCTTCGGGATCAAGGGTGGCGCGGCCGGCGGCGGCTACTCACAGGTGTTGCCGATGGAGGCGATCAACCTCCACTTCACTGGCGACATCCACGCGCTGACGGCCGCACACGACCTGATCGCCGCGGCGCTCGACAACCACCTCCACCAGGGGAACGAGCTCGGGATCGACGTACGACGGATCGACTGGCCGCGGGCGCTCGACGTCAACGACCGGGCGCTCCGAGAGACGGTGCTCGGGCTCGGCGGTCCCACCCGCGGCGTCCCCAGAGAGGACGAGTTCGTCATCACCGCGGCCTCCGAGCTGATGGCGGTGCTCGGGCTCGCGACCGACCTCGAGGACCTGAAGGCGCGGATCGGCCGGATCGTCCTCGCGGAGGACGACGACGGCGAGCCCGTTACCCCGGCGGACCTCGGCGTCACCGGCGCGGTCGCGGCGCTGCTCCGGGACGCGTTCCGACCGAACCTCGTCCAGACGGTCGAGGGCGTTCCGGCGCTCGTCCACGGCGGCCCGTTCGCGAACATCGCACACGGCACCAACACCCTCGTGGCCGACCGCGTCGGCGCGTCGCTCTCGGACTTCCTCGTCACCGAGGCCGGCTTCGGCGCTGATCTGGGCGCGGAGAAGTTCGCACACATCGTCGCCCGGGAGGGGATCGTCCCGGACGTCGCGGTCGTCGTCGCGACGGTTCGCGGGGCCAAACGCCACGGACTGGAGATGTGGCCGGCCGACTTCGACGCGCTCGCGGACCCCGACCCCGACGCCGTGCGTGCGGGCGTCGACAACGTCCGACGACACGTCGAGATCGTCGAGTCGTTCGGAGTCCCGACGGTCGTCGCGATCAACGTGTTCCCGGACGACACGGAGGCCGAACTCGCCGCGCTGGAATCGGCGCTCGACGAGGACGGGATCGCCGTCTCCCGGTCGACGGCGTACCGCGACGGCGGTGACGGGGCGACCGACCTCGCCGAGCGGGTCCGAGACCTGGCAGGGTCCGGCGAGTTCGCGCCGCTGTACGACGTCGAGCGGCCGGTACGGGAGAAGATCGAGACGGTCGCCCGCGAGGTGTACGGCGCGGACGGCGTGGAGTACGTCGACGGCGCGGGGGACGACGTCGACCGCCTCGAGGAGTGGGGATACGGCGACCTCCCGGTCTGTCTCTCGAAGACGCCGTACTCCTTCTCGGACGACGCCTCGCTGACCGGCGTTCCGAAGGGATGGACGCTCACGATCAGGGAGGTGACGCCCTCGGCCGGCGCGGGATTCCTCGTGGCGAAGACCGCCGACGTGATGACGATGCCGGGGCTCCCCGCCGAGCCGGCCGCCGAGGAGATCGACGTCGACGCGGACGGGAACGTCTCCGGACTGTTCTAGCCCGTCGGTTCACCCCGTCCTATATCGTTCGCTTCTCCTTCGAGACGACCTCGACGTCAGAGATACGCGTGTCCGGGTAGTCGCCGTCGGCGTCCTTCTCCGCGGCCTTCACCATGTCCCAGACGGTGTTGAGCCCGGTCGTGACGCCCTCGAGCGCCTCCATCTCGCAGCCGGTCTTGCCGGTCGTCTCCACGGTGACGGTCAACTCGACCCGGTCGTCGTCGACGGCGAACTCGGTGTCGACGTTCGTGATCGGGATCTGGTGACACATCGGGATCGTCTCCCAGGTGTGTTTGACGGCCTGTATCGCGCCGATCCGCGCGGTCGCGAGCACGTCGCCCTTCCCGATCCCGTCGGCGCGGATCGCCTCGACCGTGGAGGGCGTGAGCCGGATCTCGCCGCGTGCGACCGCCCGTCGGGCCGTGTCGGGCTTTTCGCCCACGTCGACCATCTGGACGTCGCCGTCGGCGGTCGTGTGGGTCAGCTCGTCGTCCCGAGTCGTCTCCGGGTTCGGCTCCTCACTCATCGTACAGCGCGTGCGGGAGCCGGTCGATTAAGTCCGTCGCCACGAGCCCGTGTCCGTTCGCCTCCGCGGCCGCGTCGCCGGCGAGCCCGTTGACGTACGCGCCCGCCGCGGCCGCCTGAAACGGGTCCGTTTGAGCCGTTCGCGGGTCCGTTTGAGCCGCGAGCGCGCCGACCGTCCCCGCGAGCACGTCACCGGTGCCGCCGACGGTCATTCCCGGATTTCCGGTTCTGTTCTGTCGAACCCGCTCCCCGTCGTCACTCGCTATCACGTCGTACCGCCCCTTCACGAGGAGGGTGTGGCCCACGTCCGCGGCGAAGTCCCGAACCAGTTCCGCCCGCTCCGCCGGGTCCGCGGCGGTCTCGCCTCCCATCCCGCGCAGCTCCCCCTGGTGTGGCGTACAGATCAGCTCAGCGTCCGTGTCGACCTCGGGGACGACTCGGAGGGCGTCGGCGTCGACCACCGCCCGGCGGGCGAAGTCGTCGAGGAACCGTCGGACCAGTTCGATCGACCCGTCCCCGGTCCCCATCCCCGGCCCGATCACGACGACGTCCCGGTCGGCGGCGAGGTCGGCGATCCGATCGAGGTGATCGGGTGCGAGCGCATCCCCCGGGAGCTCCCGGACGATGAGGTCCGCGGAGTAACCCTGGACCTCGTCGGCGACGCTCGCTGGACACGCCACCCTGACGAGGTCGGCTCCGGCCCGCAGCGCGGCCCGCGCGGACAGCGCCGGCGCGCCGGTGTAGGGACCGCCGCCGACGACGAGGACCTCCCCGTTCTCGCCCTTGTGTGAGTCGGGGCTCCGGCCGAGCCCGAGGAGGTCGCCGGGGCCGGTGTACCGCTCCGCGGCCGCCGGGATCCCGATGTCGGCGACCGTTACGCTCGCCTCGAGCCGCTCGAGCCCCGGCTTCGCGTCGTGGAAGGTCACGACGCGGTCCGCCTCGACGGCGACCGCCCCGTCCCCGCCCGTCGGCTTCCCCGTGTCGGCGTCGATCCCCGAGGGTACGTCGACGGCGATCACAGTCGTGCCGGTCCCTCCCTCGTCGCTCCCGGCCGACCGCAGCGCGTTCATCCGTTCGGCCGCGGTCCGTGCCGGCTCGCGTAGCTCCCCCGAGACGCCGGTGCCGAGCACCGCGTCGACGACGACGTCCGGCGAGCCGAGATCGAGGGCCGCGGAGTCCGTGACCGTGACGGTCGGGACCTCGGCCGCCCGGAGCGTCTCCCAGTTCTCGCGGGCGATCGCGGTCCCGATCGACTCCGGTCGCCCGAGCAGATGGACCGCCACGTCGCGGTCGCCGAGGAAGCGGGCCGCGACGAACGCGTCCCCGCCGTTGTTCCCGCGGCCACACACGAGCGCGACCCTCTCGCCGGGGTCGCTCGCCGACCGGACCGCCCGGGCGACGGCGTTGCCGGACGACTCCATCAGCTGTTTCCGTGGAACGCCGAGCGCGGCCGCGTTGGCGTCGACGGCCGCCATCCGTTCACTGGAGATCACGTCGAGAGATCCGCCGGTGACGGTCATAACGGTGGTGGCCGACGCTAACTCTCTATTTTATATAGCGAAATGAAGTTTAATTGATCGGGTTCGGACGCGAGTTTCGACTCGATCGATCCCCACCGACTCCGGAACGGTTAGGGGGCGAGCCGAGACAGGGTCATACATGACGAGTTCCGACTGGGGCGACTGGCTCCCGCGCGCGGTCGCGGAGGCCGACCCCGAGACGGTGTCGCTGTGGTACCTCGGCTGTAACGGCTTCGCGATCAAGGGCCGCGACGGAACGGTCCTCTGGATCGACCCGTACGTGGGCACGGGCGATCCGCCGCGGACGGTCCGCATGATCCCGGTCCCGTTCGATCCGGAGGACGTCGAGAGCGCCGACGCGGTGCTCGCGACCCACGAACACACCGACCACGTCCACGGCCCCTCACAGGCCCCGATCCTCGCGAACACCGACGCGGAGTTCATCGCGCCGGACGACTCGCTTACGGTCGCGCACGAGGAGGAGTCCTGGACGGAGGAGTGGGACGTCGACGACGAGCAGTTCAGCGAGGTGACGGAGGGCGACGAGCTCCGAATCGGCGAGTTCACCGTCCACGTCGTCGAGACCCACGACGCGGACGCCACGCACCCGGTCGGATACGTGATCGACCACCCGACGGGGACGGTGTTCCACGCCGGGGACAGCAAGCCTTCCCCGGCGTTCCCGGCGCTCGCCGAGGAGTACGACATCGATCTCGGGATCCTCGCGTTCGGGTCGATCGGGACGATCCCGGACAAGGAGACCGGTGAGCCGGTCCGAACCAAGTGGTACAGCGACGAGAACGAGATAGTCGAGGCCGCGAGCGCGCTGGAGCTCGACCGGCTCGTGCCCACCCACTGGGACATGTGGAAGGGGCTCACCGCGGACCCGACGGCGCTCCACGAACACGTCCGCAGCTTCGAGCATCCGGAGCGACTACAGGTCGTCGAGATCGGCGACCGGATCGAACTGTAGGCGTCCGGGCTGTAGGCGTTTCACGGTCGACGCGCGCCGAGATCAGTTATCACGCTTGAGAGGTCGCCCGTGGAATTTAAGCCCTCGCTTACGGAGGGTACCGTATGAACGAACGGACGACGGAAGCGACGACGACCGTCGAGGAGGACGGCGTCCGCGTCGAGAAGTCCTTCACCGACGACGCGTTCCCGGTGCCCGCGGTGACCTTCGATCTCTCCTCCCGCCGCGAGGACGCGGTTCGGGTACGGATAGTCGACCGGATCCCCGAGGAGTTCCCCATGGACCGCGTGGGCTTTCACCCCGACTACGAGAGCGAGAACTGGACGGCCTACAAGGACCACCGCGTGGAGTTCGAACGCGTGCTCGAGCCCGGGGAGTCCGTCGAGACGGTCTTCGGGATCCGCGACGACGACCCCGACTTGGACGGATTCCTCGGGACGCCGGTCATCGAACACGTCCCGGTCGGCGAGGAGATCGGCGACGTGCTCGGAACCGGCGAGACCGACGCGGTCCGCGAGGTGCTCTCGGGGGACCGTGCGACGCTTCCCGGCATGGAGGACGCGCCCGAAGCGGACCGAGACGCAACGGACGACGAGGACGACGTGACCGACTCGGAGGACGCCGACGACGCGGATACGGCCGTCGAATCGACCGACGACACGGATGCGGTCGCCGATCCCGTCACGACCCCCGAGCCGCGAAGCGTCGACGACGGAACGACGGCAGCGGTCACCCGACGGAAGGACGCGGAGACGGCGGAGTCGGTCGAGGACGCGGACGACGAGGCCGATGCGGACGTTGAGCCGACGGAGGACGCCGAACCGGCGGAGGGCGTCGAATCGGCAGGGGACGGCGAGTCGGACGAGGACGGCGAACCCGATACGGACGCGACCGCGGCTTCCGCTCCCCAGGGCGGGATCGCCGCCGCCCTCGCGGAGGAGATCCGGTCGGGAGCGGTCGAGGAGGAGGACATGGAAGTCCTCCGATCGGAACTCGATCTCGGCGTTCCGAGAAGCGTCGACGTCCGGATCAGCAGGCTCCAATCGAGCGTGGCCGACATCGAGGCGTACGCCGACGCGCTCGCCGAATTCATCGACGAGGAGGGAACGGCGAAGGAGGTACTCGACGGACTCGATGCCCGCGTGGACGAGGTCGAATCCACGGTCGAGTCCCTCGACACCCGAGTCACGGCCGGCGAGCGGGCTCACGGAGAACTCTCGGACGACGTCGAGGCGGTCGAAACGACCGTGGACGAGGTGGAAGCGTCCGTCGAGACGGTCGAAACGACCACCGACGACCTCTCCGAGACCGTCGGGAGCGTGGAGGACGACCTCGCCGTCGTACGCGAGGACGTCGACGGAGTCGAGACGACGGTCGAGGACCTCGAAGAGACCGTTTCGGCGGTTCAGGCGACGACCCACGGTCTCGAGGAGACCGTCGAGGGCGTCGCCGCGGACGTGACCTCTCTCGAGGCCGATATCGCCGGACTCGACGACGCGCTCGACGACGTCGATGACGACGTCGAGACCCTCTACGAGGAGGTCGACGACGCGGCGGCCGGGATCGAACGGACCGACGAACGGGTCGACGAGGTGGAAGACCGGTTCGGCCGCTTCGACGAGGAGTTCGACGACCTGTGGGACGACCTCGCGGAGGTCGATTCGCGCCTGACCGATATCGAGGGACGGCTCGGGGACGACCTCGAGGACGTCGAGACGGAGATCTCGGAGATCAACGACCACCTCGAGGAGCTCGAGGCCTTCCGGAAGCGACTCAACGAGGCGTTCGGCCCGTAGTCGATCGAAAGCGCAACCCGTTTTAGCCGCGGCGACCCACCACGGGTAATGACGCACCCGCTCCCGGTGGCCGTTCCCCGCAAGGGTCGTCCGCTGGAAGCCGTCCTCGAGCGGATCGCCGACGCCGGCCGAACCGACGAGCTCGACGCGCTCGCCGATCGGGTGAGCAACACGCTTCGCTACGAGAAGGCCGTGACGAAGGGCTCAATCGAGGCCGACGACGGCCCCTACCACCGACTGGCGGAGTACTCCGACCCGTCGGATCCGAGCAAGCCGGAGTTCACGCTGCTTCGCGACGACCGCGAGGGGAAGCCGCGCCGGATCGTCTTCGACGCGGCGACCGTGACGGTGGACGGCGTCGAGCTCAAACTCGTCGGTCGCGAGGAGCCCTTCCGGGCGCTTCGCACACACGAGTTCGCGCTCGGATTCGACTCCGCGGACCTCGTGTTGGAGGAGGTGGTCGGGATCCGACCGACCGGGCTCGCGGGGCTCGCGGACGTCAACGACCGGATCGATCCCGTCGATACCGACGTCCGCGTGGTGAGCGGGCTCGGAGACACCGTGTATCACACGCTGATGGGCCGTCCCGACTCGCTCGCGCCAGGCCAGGAGTTGGGTCGGGAGTTCCTCGCGAGCTACGAGGGGCCGCTCTGTATCTCGCCGCGATACGAGCGGCTCGTCACCGCCGTGTTGGGGACGGACACGCTCGAGAACGTCGATTTCGTCTATCCGGGTCCCGAACGATCCGAGGAGGCGGCCATCGCCGACGCGGGGATGGGCGTGTACCTCACCGTCACCGGTTCGACGGCACGGGATCACGGTCTCGTGCTGGGCGAACATCTCTTCCCGAGCGAGACTGTCGTGATGCGCAACACCGCGGAGGACCACCCCGACCTGAAGCGCGCGCTCGCGTTGTTCGACGGATTGGACGCCGAATCGGAACTCGCCGTCTGATCGGATCCGAACGGTCGATCTCGGGTCGATCGCCTCCACGCCTAGACGGACTCCGTATCGCGAGATGCGATATATACGCCCGGATTCGACCATCAACTGACGTAGCATCGCGTACCAAGTGGGGTCTCACCCCGGGACGGATCCATAGTCGCCGCATTTCACTCGGCGTTGACGGACGGTCTGCCCGACGGGACTACGTCCAATGGCCGGACACGCTCCACCGGAGACGACGTGACCCCTCCGGCGAGGGAACTGGCGCTACAGCGGTCGCGCCGAGTACCGTAAGACGAACCCGTCTTGGACCGACCCGCTCCGGGCGATCGTGCTCGAGGTGGGCTTCGACTATCGGCCGCCTGAGGAACTGTCGACGAACGGTCGATTCAGAAGGACGACCACGCGGCGAACGCGCTTCGACCGGGGTCGTACCGCCCGTGAGATATCCGGAAATCCGTACCCACCGGCAGATGTACGCTAATCCAGAAATCTGTACCTTTACATCGGATAATCCCGAAAATATAGTACCGTATCACCGTTCAGATACGGTGTCAGAACTGACGATAAGTGACCTTATCCGTGATTCTGGGATAGATTCAAGTCGGCCCGGTGAGACGGGTGTCACGAATGAGCGACGACCGCCGATCGGTGAAGACGTACGTGCCGGCCGATCAGAAAACGCGGTGGCAACGACACGCCGACGAGCTCGGGATGTCACAGAGCGAGTTCGTCAGAACGATGGTACAGGCCGGCAGACGGGGTTTCACGCTCCCGGAGGAGAGTAGCCCGGAGGAGAGCCACTCCGAGAGGTCTGACCCCGGGGGTCACGACCTCGAGACACGGATCGAATCGGCGATCGCCGAGGGACACTCGTCGTGGGACGACCTCGTGAACGCGGTGTTCGACGACTTCGAGGACCGATTGGAGGAGACGTTGGATTCGTTACAGGAACGGGACCGCGTCCGGTACAGCGGACGCGAAGGAGGGTACACGCTCGTCGATGAGTAGCCCGGAGACGGCAGCGGACGTCGAGGATCCGGTGGGATACTTCATCGAGGACCTCATGTATCACGGAAAGGCCGACCGGACGAGGGAGTCCTATGAGCGCGTTCTCAGGCGATTCGAGGCGTTTCTCGACGACGGGACGGTCCCGTCGACCGCGACGCATCGCGACTGTATGGCGTTCGTCCACTCGCTACGCGGCGACGTCACGGAGAGCACGGTCGCGACGTACGCGGCGTACCTCCACCGGTTCTACGGATACATGACCGAAGTCGGCGTCTTCGAGGGGAACCCGATGACGCTCGTGATGGAGGAGATGGACGAGACGATAGACAAGGACCCCGCTCGTCGGGACGTCTCGATCCCGCGGATGCGGTCGTTCGTGGCCGGGATCACCCATCCGCTCCACCGCGCGCTCGTCTGTACGCTGTTGAAGACGGGGATGCGGGTCGGGGAGCTGTGTAACCTCGACCTTCGTGACTTGGCGATATCGGACCCGGAACTCGAGTCGGCGTATCCGTTGGGCACGCGCCCGACGCTGACGGATCGACCGAACTCCCTGTACGTGACTCCCGACGCGACGGTCGGTGAGGAGTTGAACGGCGAGGTGCGAACCGCCTCGAACAAGCGCAAGCGGGAGACGGTGATCCCGGTCGACGACGAACTCCGGGCGGTTTTGAAACGCTGGCTCGCGATACGGCCCGACGCGACGTCTCCGGCCGAACCGCTCTTCGTCGGCACGTCGGAAGGGTGGGGCGAACGGGTCGACCCGCAGTCCGTGCGGCACGTCGTCGAGCGCTACGCGCGCGAGGAGGGATGGTATCGAACGGGCGGCGGAGCCGGCGAGAACGTCACGCCACACTACTTCAGACACTTCTTCACGACGCATCTCCGGGATAGGACCGGCGATCGGGGCGTCGTGAAGTACCTCCGGGGGGACGTCGCCGACGACGTGATCGACACGTACACGCACAACTGGGGCGACCGGGTTCGAGAGACCTACGAAGCCAACGTGTATCGACTGTTCGGGTGAACGGTACCGGTCTTCTCGTGGCGAGTTCGTATTTAGTCGTTTCCGACACGACGGGAGTTCGTCGTGTTTCGTCCGTATGAATCATATGGCGCTATATCAATATTCGGCCGTGACCGAAGCTCGGAGCGTCCGGGAGTTGGACCCGCACCACGGAGGATGAGTCGTCCACTTGGTGGGCACGGTATCGGTCTCGAAGTCCGTGTTACCGCCGTCGATACCTATCCACTCGATGGTTGCCATGAAACGTCGTCGCCGACGCGGAGCGTCTCTCCCCGGTCGTGTTCCGGAACTCGAGCGATGATCATGAGCGTAAATAGGTGGTCGAACGCGTCCGGGTCCGCCCACTCGGGGAACGTGGCCTCGCGTCGCTCCACGAACCGTTCGCGGAACTCGGGGATCGAGTCGCCGGTGTCGGGATCGCGCTCCGGAACGACGCATCGACCGCACGGCGTCACGCCCTCGATCCGGACCCCGCCGACCTCGAAGCCGGGAGCCCCTTCGCCGACGAACCGGTCCTCCCAAAACGCCGGCACGCCCGACACCTCGACGTTCGCCCGGAGGCGCCGGCGTGCGCCCTCCACCGTCATCGAATCGAACCACGAGGCGACGGTCTCGAGCGTGGCCGTGCTGATGATCGACGGCCCCATCTCCCGGCGATCGACGAATCCCAGCGACGCGTCCCGCCGAAGCGCCAGTTCCGTGTCGAAGAAGTCGCCGAACCACTCCGCCGCCCGCGTCCGATCCGCGTCCAGATCGAATCGATGGGCGTCGCCGTCGGGGGTTTCGACCCGCAGCGTGCGTGACTCGGGAGAGTAATCGGTCGCGAGGTCGTGTACCCGATCGGTCCGTTTTCCGTTGATCACGTCCCCGTCGTCGTCGAACAGCGCGAACTCGCGGTCGTGTTTCAGGGTCCCGCCATCGAGGATCGAGGTCGTTTCGACGTCGATCCCGTCCAACCCCTTCACCGGGTACACCGTGAGCCGCTCCAAACGGGCCATGGTTCACGTCGGTGCGCCGGTCCCAATAACCTTCCTTCGAACCCCGTTCACGAGACGCGACACTCGAGACGGTTCGTCCGCGCGGGCGGACCGCTCACTCCGCATCCCCGAGCGCGATCCCCTCGGCGGTATCGTCCGCGATCGGTTCGGAATCGCGGACGTCCAGCGACCGCACCCACTTGACGCTCTCCCAGCAGTCCGACCCGGCGGCGGTCGGCACGAGTCGGGCCGGACCGCCGTGTACCACCGACAGCGATCGACCGTCGAGTTCGACCGCGAGGAGCGCGTCGGCCGCGCGACTCCTCGGGAACGAACACGCGTACCCGTCGTCCATCGCTCGGACGAGCACGTGATCCGCGTCGCCGTCGGGGTCGGCGCGATCCAACACGGACCCGACGCGTATCCCCCGCCACGAGAGGTCCTCCGCGACCCACCCCTCGACGCACTCGAACTCGTCCGTCACCGTCTCGAGGGGAAACTCCGACGACTCCTCCCGCTCGATGTGAAGCGGTTCGGAGACCGCACCGGTGACACGGAGCGTCCAGTCGCTCGGGTCGACCTCCTCCGGAACGTCGTGGGGTCGCAGTCCCGACATGTGGCCCGAGTAGGCTCCCGAGCCACGTACGGATCGTCACGAACGTCTTCGCCTCCGACCCACGGCAACGGAATCGATAACACCCGAGGCGTTCGATACGCACTCGATCATGAGTCGGGAACGATCCGCGGGAGGATCGGAGGGATCGGGACCGCTGGACGTGTTTCGGCGGTTCTTCGCTCTCGAGCGGGACGTGCTGGTGTTGTCGCTGGCGATGTTCGCGTTCAGCCTCGGCTTCCAGATGACCAACCGGTTCCTCCCGGAGTACCTGGTCGCCTTGGGGGCGTCCGGGTTCGTCGTCGGCCTCTTCGGAACGGTCGGAAACGTCGTCTCGGCGGTGTTCCCGTATCCGGGCGGCGCGATCTCGGACCGGATCGGTTCGCGGTACGCGCTCACGCTGTTCGGGCTGGTCTCGACGCTCGGGTTCGGCGTCTGGCTTGTCGCGCCGAACCTGGGCGTCGTCACCGTCGCCGGCGTGGCGATCCGGCCATGGGTCTGGGTCTTCGTCGGCCTGCTCTTCGCACAGGGCTGGAAGTCGTTCGGGCTCGGCGCGACGTTCGCGGTCGTCAAGCAAGCGACCGACCCCTCGCGGTTGGCCGCCGGATTCGCCAGCACCGAGACGTTCCGTCGGACGGCGTTCCTCGTCGGGCCGGTGCTCGCGGCCGTGCTGATCGGCTTCCACCCGGAGTTCACGGTGAGCTTTCGGTACGTTCTCGCCGTGGCGGTCGTCTTCGGGGTCGTCGGGACGGTCGCCCAGCACGTCCTCTACGACGTCGACGAGGACTCCATCGGCGACTCCTTCGAGGGGATCGAGCAGATCGGACGGGATCTGCGCGAGATGCCCGAGCCGCTCCGGCCGCTCCTGGTGGGTGACACGCTCGTCCGGTTCGCGAACGGGATGGTCTACGTCTTCTTCGTGTTGGTGATCACCCAGTTCTACGAGGTCGGCCTCGAGACGACGGTCGCGCTTGGCGAGTTCTCCTACGGCATCGACCTCTCGCCGGAGGCCTTCTTCGGCTATCTGCTCGGCGTCGAGATGCTCGTCGCGCTCCTCACGATGGCACCCGCCGCGAAGGCCGCGGAGCGCGTCGGCCTCAAGCCGGTCGTCGCCTTGGGGTTCGCGGTCTACGCCCTCTTCCCCGTCGTCCTCATCGCCGGCCCGGAGGTCCTCACGGGGGTGATGCCGCTCCCGTGGGCGATGGTCCTCGTCTTCGCGTTCTCCGGGCTCCGATTCGCGGGGCTCCCCTCCCACAAGGCGCTGATCGTCGGCCCCGCCGAGCGGGGTGCCGGCGGTCGCGTCACCGGGTCGTACTACCTGTTGCGAAACACGATCGTGATCCCGAGCGCCGCGCTCGGCGGCTACCTCTGGGAGTACGTGAACCCCGAGGTCGCGTTCACCGTCGCGGCGGCGATCGGCGTCGTCGGCACGGGATACTTCCTGGTCTTCGGGAAGGAGTTCGAGGCGTACCGCTGATCGGGACCCGTGGGCGAGACTCGACCGTTTAAGCCCACGCGAGCCGAACGAGATCCCGATGTGTGGCCGCTACACCCTGTTCACGCCCGAGTCGGAACTCGAGTCCCGTTTCGGCGTGACGTTCGGGGACGGCTTCGAGCCCAGCTACAACCGCGCGCCCGGCGAGGACCTCCCGGTCGTGACGTGCGAGGAACCGGAGCGAGCGACCCGGATGACGTGGGGGTTGACCCCGTCGTGGGCCGAGGAGCCGTTCGACCTGATCAACGCCCGAGCGGAGACCGTCCGGCGCAAGCGGAGCTTCGCGGACGCCTACGAGTCCCGTCGATGTCTCGTCCCCGCGGACGGCTTCTACGAGTGGGTCGACGAGGACGGCGCCGGGAAGCGGCCGTACCGCGTCGCCTTCGAGGGCGACCGTCCGTTCGCGATGGCGGGCCTGTACGAGCGGTGGGAGCCGCCCGAACCGGAGACGACACAGACCGGGCTCGGCGCGTTCGGCGGCGGGGCGGGTGGAGACGGTGGCGACGGAAGCGAGGACGACGCGGTCCGCGAGACGTTCACCGTCGTGACGACCGACCCGAACGACCTGATCGCCGACCTCCATCACCGGATGGCGGTGATACTCTCGCCCGACGAGGAGGAGGAGTGGCTCCACGGCGATCCCGACGAGGCGGCGGAACTCATGGACCCGCATCCGGCCTCGGAGATGGAGGCGTACCCGGTCTCGACGCGCGTGAACGGCGCCGGAACCGACGGCGCGGCGCTGATCGAACCGGTGGGTGCGGAGTGAGGGCTTAGGCGAGGACCTCGGCGAGAACGTCGCTGAAACCGCCGACGAGGCCGAACGCGTCGGATCCGAGGGACAAGCGCCCGTTTGTGTCTTGCGAGCCTTTACCGCGATCGCGACGCGTCTCACGCACATGGACACGAGACGACTGCTGCTCGTCGTGACGGTCGCGGGCCTCGTGGCGCTCGCCGGCTGTGCCGGTGCCGGAACGGGAGGTGCCGGAGGGGGCGCGGACGCCGGCGGCGACACGCCCGAATCGCGATCCCTCGAGGGGGACGGAGCCGGTGCGTCGAACGGAGGCGAGGACGGCGGGGGCGATACGGCCGAGGCCTCCTACGCCGTGAGCGAGGACGGCGAGACGGTCGCGGCGGTGGCGGAGCGGCGACTGATCCGGACCGGCGACGTCCGGCTCACCGTCGATTCCTTCGCGGAGGCCGACGCCGAGGCACGCTCGATCGTCGATGAGCGTGGCGGGTTCGTGAGCGACGCGACGCGGGAGACACGCGAACGGGGCGACGAGAACTACACCGTCGGGGAGCTCACGCTTCGCGTCCCGAGCGAGGAGTTCGACGCCACGATGGCCGACCTGGAGTCGCTCGGCGAGGTCGAGCGTGCGACGACGGAGAGCCGGGACGTCACGGACCGGATCACGGACCTCGAGGCGCGCTTGGAGAATCGCCGAGCGGAGCGCGATCGGCTCAGGGAACTCTACGAGGACGCCAACACGACGGAGGACGTGCTGGCGGTCCAGTCGGAACTCGCCGACGTTCAAACGGAGATAGAACGGATGGAGACGCAGTTGGCGTCCCTCGAGGAGCGCGTCGCGCTGTCGACGATCCGGGTCGAACTCCGCGAGGAGCCGCCCGAGCCCTCGACCGTCTCGACCGCGTGGTACGACACCGGGGTCGTCGCCGCGTTCGTGGAATCCGTCCACGGCCTCGCAACGGTCCTTCGGGCGATCGTCGTCGGTGCCGCCTACGCCGCGCCGTACCTGCTCGCGGTCAGTCTGCCGCTCCTCGGCGTCGGATTCGCGGTTCGTCGTCGGCTCTCACGGTCGAGCGCCGAGGACTGACGGGAAGTCTCGACGACCTCGCCGTCACCCCGGCTACGACCCGTCGATCACCCGTATCTCGATCCCGTCCGGGTCGATGACCGCGAACCCGTTTCCGGCGAGCGATTCCGAGACGTCCTCCGGGAGCCGTTCTCGGAGGGCGCGGCGGGCCTCGTCGTCCGGGACGACGACCTCGTACCAGTCGATCCCGCGTCCCGCGGCCGGTTCGGTGCGTCCGTTCCACGTGTTCGCCCCGACGTGGTGGTGATACCCGCCGGCGGCGACGAACCGCGCGTCGGGGTAGGTCGCCCGGAGGTCGAAACCGAATCCCGCTATATAGAACCGCTCGAAGGCGTCGATCGAGGTGACCTCGAGGTGGACGTGGCCGACGTCGGTGTCGGCCGGGGCTCGGTCCTCGCCGGTCGCGGACGCGGCGACCCCCTCGAGATCGAGCGGCTCGGTCACCATGCGGACCTGTCCGTCGCCGACCGTCGACCACTCCTCGCGGGGGCGGTCGCGGTACACCTCGACGCCGTTACCCTCCGGATCGGCGAGGTACAGCGCCTCGCTCACGTCGTGATCGGACGCGCCGTCGAGCTCCCACCGGTCCCGGATCCGCTCCAGGGCGTCGCCCAGCGCGCCACGGGAGGGGACCCGAAACGCCGTGTGGAACAGTCCCGCGTCCCCTCGGCCGCGCTCGGGTGCGTCGGGATCCGCGGCCAACTCGAGAAGCGGCGTCCCGCCCGCGCCGAGCGTCGCGGCCGCGTCGTTCCGTTCGAGCACCGAGAGGCCGATCACGTCCCGGTAGAAGGTGATCGTCGACTCGAGGTCGCCGACGCGGAGCGCGACCCGGCCGATACACGTCGCCGCAG
The DNA here is from genome assembly GCF_900113615.1 of Halorubrum aquaticum. Classification (GTDB taxonomy): domain Archaea; phylum Halobacteriota; class Halobacteria; order Halobacteriales; family Haloferacaceae; genus Halorubrum; species Halorubrum aquaticum. The sequence continues at coordinate 282,273 of NZ_FOPZ01000001.1, read as the reverse complement.
GGAGCGTCCGGTCGCCTGCGGCCGGTGGTGTGTCCATGTCGGAGGGAGGTCGAGAGGACCAATCAGGATGTCGGTCCGACCCGTTTTCGCCACCGTTCGCCTTCGATCGCCCGGTTCCCGCCGGTCAGGGCGCGACGACGTCCACGACGGTCTCGTCGTCCACGACGACGTTGTACGCGCCCTCGTCGTCGTTCCAGAGCACGAGCCCGTTCTCGACGAAGAGGACAGCGCCGTAGTCGGCCCCGCGGAGCCCGTCGTTGAGGACCGTCTCGCGCGTACAGACGAGGTAGTGGTCGACCCGCTGGGAGCCGTCGCCGACGCGGTACACCGCGTTCGACCCGTCGCTGAGGTCGTGGCTGAGCTTCACCGCGAGGAGGTTCACCCGGTCCGTGACGTGGTCCTCCGAGTCGGCCATCCGCGCACAGCGGTCGTCGCTCGCACGGACGTCGACGCGGCGTTTCCCGTCGGTCCGCAGGACCGAGTAGGCGAACTGGACGTCGACGTTGCGGAACTCGCCCGGCTCGTCGGTCGCCTCGCGGGCGGCCGCCTCGTCGAGCCGGCGCTGGAACGGCGGGACGGCGAGGTCCCCGCGGACGTCGAAGGACCATCCTCGGTCGCTCGGGGACGCGTCGGACCAGAGTCGGATCCCCGGCGAGTAGACCTCGATCCCGCTCTCGGGGGTCGCGACCGCCCGCTCCGCCTCACGGAGCCCGATCGCGGTCTCGCGGTCGGCCGGCGCGAGCGCGAGGAGGCTCCCGTCGGCGGCCAGCGCGTCCACGGCGGCCTCAAGGACGGCCACCGGGTCCTCGAGCTCGGAGAGGACGTTGCCGAAGACCACCAGATCGAAGGGTTCCTCGAGGGGAGACGCGTCCGCGGTGACGGCGGCTCGATCGTCCGTCGCGTCCGCCTTCGAGGAGTCGTTCAGTCCGAACAGCGACTCTGCGGTGGTCCGGTGGATCGACGATCGGAAGTTCCGGCCGGTCTCCTCGAGCAGTCGGTCGAGCACGTCGGCGGCGGCGCTGGGCTCGACGGCGTGGTACTCCACGACCGCGTCCTCGGGGAGGTAGTCGTGGAGGCCGAGCGCCGGGCCGCCGACGCCCGCGCCGATATCGAGGACCCGGAGCGTCCGGTCGAGCAGGCCGTTCTCGGCGAGGTCGTCGAGGACGTAGCCGATCGCGGCGTAGTAGCCGGGGAGGTGATAGATCGCGTAGCCGAGCGCGGCGATCCGGTCGTACTCGACGTCGTTGCCGTAGAGGTAGTCGGCCTTGAGCCGGCGGATCGTCTCGCGGAGCTCGTCGCCGGAGTCGCCGACGTGCCAGTTCGCGCCGAACTCCGCGACGAGGAGGTCCTCCAGGGCGAAGGCGTACTCCTCGGGGAAGGCGTTCGGAGCCCACCCCGGCGGGCGGACCGGGTCGTCGTCGACGGGGACGAAGCAACCGTCCTCGCGTTCGCGAAGCCGGAGGTCGAACGCCTCCTCGCGAAGCGTCTCGCGGACGACGGCTGGATGGGGCGTCCCCTCGATGTACTCCGTTATCTCCTCGGGGTCGATGGGGCGGACCCGGCGCAGGTAGTTGGCCGTGTCGCGGACCGCCGTTCTGTCGATCATGGATGGTGTCGGTCGGGTTCGGTGTGGAGGGGTTCCGGTCGGGTCGTGGCGGGTCAGTCGTGTCGTTCGCGGGGGTCGCGCTCGCCGCGGGCGCGCTCGTAGAGTTCGGCGAACCGGTCCGGGTCGGCGTCGGCGATCTCGCGGGCCGCCTCGGCGACGTCGTCGGCCCCGTCGAAGGCGCGCTGTATCTCGGCGTACACCGCCGGTGACCCCTCCGTGACCGTGTCGGCGACGTCGTCGAGGGCGGCCGAGACCGGGGTGTGGAACTCCTCTCGAACCGCCCCTCCGGCGAGCCGCCACGCGAGCACCGCGGCGTGTGCGCCCGCCTGAACCGTCTCCATCGCGCGGTCGTGTTCGGCCGCCGTGGTCTCGAAGACCTCGTTCCCGCCGGCCTCGATCGCTTCGGAGACCGCCTCGATCGCCGGTCCGGGTTCGTCGACGACGGCGGCGACGTTGCCGGGGACCCGCGGCGGCGCGAACAGCGGGTGGTAGCTCGCTCGTTCGAGGTCGGGGGCGTGCTCGCGCATCGCCGCGATCGACGCCGTCATCTCGCCGGAGACGTCGAGGATCGCCCGGTCGGCCCGCGACGCGTACGCCGCGACCGCGTCGGGCACCGCCGACATCGGGACGGAGAGACAGACGGCGTCGTGCGTGGTCTCCGCGTCGACCGGGACGGTCCCGGCGTCGCGTCCGGCGGCCGCGTCGGCCGCGACGGCGGGGTCGCGGTCGGTGAAGGTCACGCTCGCGTCGACCGGCGAGCCGTCGGCTGTGAGGGTGTCCGCCACCCAGCGGCCGATCTCTCCCGCGCCGACGACGAGCATATCCATTCGTCACTCGAGTCGAGGACACGCGAGCGGTAAAAAGGCTCGACTCGCCCCGTTCGGTCCGGTCGTTCCACCACCCGGCTCAATCGCTCCCGGTCGACGGGGCGGAACCGACCCGCGGCGCGACCGCGCGAACGGCCGGAAGCAACGCCAGCGCGATGGCGAGCTCGAGTCCCCCCACGGCGAGGAAGGCGGCCCGGTAGCCGAACGCGCCGGTCGCGCCGCCGCCGACGAGAAAGCCCGTCAGGAACCCGAGCGAGCCGAACACGTTGAACGCCCCCATCGCCGCCCCGCGGGCGGCCGGGTCGACGAGGTCGGTGACGAGCGCCATCGTTGCCGGAGCCATCAGCGCGCCGCAGACCCCGACGAGCACCATCAGCCCGGCCGCGACCGGGTAGACGGGCGCGACGCCGACGCCGATCGTGACGATCCCGTAGGCGATCGACCCGAGGACGACCGGAAAGAACCGCCCGATCCGGTCCGACAGCGTTCCGAACGGGGACTGTAACAGCGCGAACGGGACGAAGAAGAGCGCGAGGGTCGCGCCGGCCCCGGTCGCCGAGAGCCCGAAGGTGGCCGGGTCCTGGAAGTAGTACACCCCGACCAGCGCGAAGAAGCCGGCGGTCAGGCGGTCGACGAAGCCGAACGCGAAGGGAACGAGGAGTCCGGGCGTCTCCCGGGCGCGGGAGAGCACCTCCCGGAACCCGGGGTCGGGGTCGTCGCCCGTTTCAACGGCGTCTCCGGCGGCGCGGTCGTCGACGGTCGCCGCGAGCAGCCCCGCACCCGCGAGCACGACTGCGCCGGCGTACACGGGGTAGAACGGTCCGAGGTCGGCGAGCGCCCCGCCGACGACGGAGCCGACCGCCGCGCCGAGACCGATGGCGAGGCCGGCGGCCCCCATGTTCCGTCCGTTGCCGCCGCCCAGGTCCATCAGCATCGTGATCGCGAGCGAGAACGCCCCGATCGTGAGCGATCCGCCGACGACGCGGACGAGGAGGACCGCCGGAAACCCGAAGCCGAGCCGCGGCACCGCGGCGAGCGCGGCGTAGGAGGCGGCCCCGCCGAGCGCGCCGACCACGACCAGCGGCACGCGTCGACCGAGCGCGTCGCTCGCGGCCCCCCAGGCCACGGCGAACGTCACGAACGCCGCGAACTCCGCGACGAGGAACCACATCCCCGCGTCGATGCCCGCCGGCGCGCCGAGTTCGACCACGAGGTCGGGAACGCCGGGATACAACAGCACCTGCGAGACCAGCACCGCGAGCACGACGGCGACGAGCCGTCGACGGTCCCCGCGGTCGTCGCTCGTCATTGGTTTATAAAACGGGTCGAACGGTCAAAAGGCCGACGTTCGGGGGTCGCCGTGTCCCTCGTCTCGCGGTCGACGGCTCAGAGCGCCGACTCGATGGCGTCGATGATCGCCCCCGAGTCGTAGCCGTCGACCGCCTCGCCGTTCACGAATATCGTCGGCGTTCCGGAGACGCCCATCGACTCGCCCTCGTCGCGGTCGTCCATCGACGCCTCCTCGTACGTCGAGAACTGGGCGTCGGCGATGGCCGCACAGGGGTCCGCGCCCGCGGCCTCCGCGGCGGCACCGAGCGTCGGACCGTCGTAGTCGCCCTGCGACTCGTAGGCGGCCGAGGAGAACTCGAAGAAGGCCTCGTCGCCGGCACGTTCGCCGACGCCGCGGGCCGCGCTGGCGACGGGGACCGCCCACGTCTCGTTCACCGGGATCGGGAAGTCCCAGTGTTCGTACCGGATCTCGCCGGAGGCGACGAACTCCTCGCGGACCGCCGGGAAGTGCTCGAGCTTGTAGGTCGCACAGTGGGGGCAGGTGAAGTCCTCGAACGCCCGGACGACGACGTCCGCCTCGGGGTCGCCGAGCGTCGGGCGGTACTCGAGGTCCGGGTCGGACGGTTCGGTCAACTCACAGCCGTACTCGCCCGTCTCGAGCGAGTTCCCGCCGTCGCCGCCGCTTCCTCCGCTCCCGCCGAGACAGCCGGTCACCCCGACGACGCCGCCCGCCGCGACGCCGGAGAGCATCGCCCGCCGCGTGTGTTCCATGTCGTCGGCTCGGGGTGGGACGCACTTAACCACACCGAGAGCCTCGGAGCGGACGTGACCCGACCGTCGACGTACGAACACTCCCGGTACCTGGAGGCCAAACGCACCGTCGACGACCGCGCGCTCCACCGCCCGACGCTCGACCGGCTTCGGGAGTCGCTCGCGGGTCGGTCCGCCCCCCTCCGCGTCGTCGAGGCGGGCTGTGGAACGGGAACGATGCTCCGGCGACTCCTCGCGTGGGGGATCCTGCCCGACGAGGTGGTCTACCGCGGATACGACCTCCGCGAGGAGGCGATCGACCGCGCGGTCGGCGGGATCGCGACGTGGGCCGACGGCGCGGGCTACGTCCTCGAGATCGAGGAGGGATCGACCGGTCCCGACGCGGGTCCGGGTCGAACGCTCCGTCTATCGGGCGAGGACGACTCGTCCGCGACCGCGACGTTCGCCGCGGCGGACGCGGTCGAGGTCGCCCGTCGAACCGACGCGGAGTACGACCTGCTCGTCGGCTGTGCGTTCCTCGACATCGTCGACCTCGACCGGGCGCTCGGCCCGCTCCTCGGACTGGTCCCGGACGGGCTCGCGTACTTCCCGATCACCTTCGACGGGGAGACGTTCCTCCGCCCGTCGTTCGGGGGAGACGGGACTATCGACGGTTCGATCGAACGGGCCGTCCTCGATGTCTACCACGCGACGATGGACGCGCCGGACCGTCCGGGCGGGAGCCGCACCGGACGGGAACTGCTCGAGGCGCTGCCCGCCGCGGGAGGCGAGGTCGTCGCCGGCGGCGGCTCGGACTGGCTCGTGACGCCGCCGTACCCCGACGACGAGGCGTACTTCCTCCACTACCTCGTCGACGGGATCGAGGGGGCCGTCAGCGAGGCGATCGCGGACGACGGAGACGTGGACGGTTCGTCAAGCGTCGCCGGCGCGGACGCCGCCGCCCGGCTCTCGCCGGAAGCGGTCTCGGAGTGGGCCGAGGCGAGACACCGCGGGATCACGGAGGGTCGACTGACCTTCGGCGCGCACAACCTCGACGTGCTCGCACGCGTCGAGTCGGACGACCGGATCGAGTGACCGTTGACCTGCTCCCTGTTTCGAAGGGCCTCGCGGGCGCTCGGAGGCGCGCCACCGCATCGCGAGTCGGTCGTCCTCCCGTCTTCGTGAGGTCGTCGTCTCGCCTTTGCGACTGACGAGGACTTCTCCCCTGAGGGGTATTTTGAAGAAACGTATACGTACACATTAACTATACGTACGGGATTTGAGACCGAATCATGGCGCATAGCCCAGAACACGTCGAGGAGTTCGTTTGCGAGGACTGCCAAGTGATCCATGCGGGTACGCCGGTTCAGAGTTCATCCGGCGGGCATGCGTTCGAACCACCCGAATCCTGCGGCGTGTGTGGCGGGTCCGAGATGGTTCCGACCGAAAATTGGGTCCACCAACAGGAGTGATAACCCACCTCGGCGGTCGAGTATCCCGGTTCACCGTCGCCGATCGGTTTCTGTCACCAGCGAGTCCGTTGAGGGGAAACTGCTCACGTCAGTGACGGGCTGATTCGGCGTCGTGATCTCCGTAGCCGGCTCGAGACCGACCGCCGAGCCTCGTTCCGCGCCGGGGCCCTCCCCCGAACGCTTTTGCCGGCGTGAGTCGTCGCTCGGGTATGAGCGACTGGGACCTCGACTTACGCGACGCCGAAGAGCAGATGGACGAGGCGTTCGCCGACGCCGGCGACGTCGTCCTCGGCGTCCTCGACGGGACGACCGACCCGGAGACGTGGATCCGCAGCGTCGACTACGGCAACACGCTCGTGTTGTCCGTCGAGGGCGACCTCAACGAGCTCGCTGCCGGCTTCGCCCGCGAGATCAAGGACATGGGCGGCGAGCTGATGCACTTCCGCGGGTTCCTTATCGTCTCACCTCCCGGGACCGGCATCGACACGGACCGGCTGGACGGGTAGTCCCCCGACCGCCGCTACGACGCGTCGGCGAGCCGGGAGAGCGTCTCGCGGGCGTTCTCGACGGCCGCCTCTTTCTTCGCCGGGTACGCCTCGACCTTCGCCCGGACGGTGATCCCGGGGCCGAGCCGCACGTCGCCGCGGAACGCGGCCTGTTTGTCGAGCCGCATGAACAGCGCGCAGTTGTCGTCGACCCGCTGGTCGAGCTCCTCGAGCACGCGGTCGAGGTCGTCGAGCTCGGCGATCCGGTCGAGCACGTGGCGCATCCCGTCGGCGCGTTCGATCCGCGCGGAGAGGACGACGATCCGGTCGCCGTGATGCCCCACGTTCTCGACGCGGTCGAGCTCGGCGTCCTCGGGCAGCAGCGAGCGGAGCGCCTCCTCCACGCGCTTCTCATCCTCGGTCGCGTACGAGAACGCCCGGAGGTCGACGTAGTGGAACGGGACTGCGGGCACGGGCGAGGGGGGTTACTCCTCGCTCTCGACGGCCTCGAGCGACTCCTCCGGAACGCCCGTCTCCTGGCCGTCCTCGAAGCTCACCGTGTAGGTCGCGTCGCCGAACATCGTCTCCATCACCTGCGTGATCCGCCCGGTCTCGCCGTCGTACTCGCTGTGTTTGTCGTGGAGGACGACCTCGTCTTCCTTCTCGAAGCTCATGTCTCACGGTTCCGCCGGGACGCTTAAAAGCGCGCGGATCCACCCCGAGCGGCAGTCTTCGGGGTTCCGCTCCTCACCACAGCAGGTACAGCGCGGCCGCGAGCGTCACCGCGAGGACGACGCCGACGGCGAGGAAGACGAGCACGCTATCGATCGCGAACGCGGCCGCGACGCCGAGCGCGACCGCGAGAAACGAGACGAGGAGCGCCGGCACGCCGCCGCGTTCTATCGCCCGTTCGAGCCCGGCGACGACTCGGCTCGACAGCGGAGCCGGCGGGCTGCGCTCGGGCGGTTTCGAGAGCCGCTCGTCGACGACGACCTCGTCCGGGGCCACCTCCGGCGGCGGCTCGATCCGCACGTCGACGTACGCCGTGTTCGATCCGTACCCCGTCACGACCTTCAGCTTCCCGCGGACCGGCTCGTCGACCTCGACGGCCGAGACGTGAACGCGTTTGACCGCGTCGTCCTCGACGTAGTGGTTCACCTCGGCGATCGAGGCGACCCGATCGAGGTCGTCGTCGAGGTGGAGGTGGACGTGGGTCGATCGGCCGCGGTTCGCGAGCTCGATGGAGAACGGAGCGGTCGTGGCGAACCGGTCGGGGGCGCTGATCGAGTGGACTTCGTCCCCGTTCAGTTCGACGGCGAGGGTCGACACGCGTAGTAGCTCACGCCGCGGTCAAAAAAAGATTCAGTTAATTGAGGGCGAATCGGACCGATGCGAACCCATTAGCCCCTCGGGCTCGTAGCCCTCGGCGACCATGTACGACGACGTCCTGCTGCCGTTCGACGGGAGCGACGGGGCCGCCGACGTTCTCGAACACGCCGCCGACATCGCGCGCTTCGCGGACGCGACGGTCCACGTCCTGTTCGTCGCGGACACCGCGCGCGACAGCGTCACCGTGATCGAGGGCGAGACCGTCGACGCGCTCGAACGACGGGGCGAGCGCGTCGTCTCGGAGGCGACCGAGGAACTCGCGGCGGCGGGCGTCGACCACGACGCCGAGGTCCGTCAGGGGAACCCCGCGCCGACGATCGTCGATCACGCCGAACGGGAGGGCCACGACCTGATCGTGATGCCGACGCGCGGTCGGCGGGGGCTCTCCCGGCGCCTCCTCGGCAGCGTCTCGGAGAAGGTCGTGCGGAACGCGTCGGTTCCGGTGCTCACGGCGCGGACCCGCCCAGACGAGCGGCTCGCGTTCCCCTACGAGGGGATCGTGGTCCCGACGGACGGAAGCGTCGGGGCGGACGCCGGGGTCGACCACGGCCTCGCGCTCGCCGCCGCCCTCGACGCGACGGTCCACGCGCTCGCCGTCGTCGACGACGCCTTCGACCCGCTTGAGGGCCTCCTCGGCACCGACGCGGACGAGGACGAGGCGACGGCCGCCGCGAACGCCGCCCTCGACGACGTCGTCGCCGCGGCGGAGGAGTACGGGGTCGATCGCGTCGAGCGACACGTCGAACGCGGGGACCCCGTCGAGGCGATCCGCGACCGCGTCTCCGCGGACGGCGCGGACGCGGTCGTGATGGGTGCGACCGGGGAGCACGGCGACGATCGAGTCCTGCTCGGGAGCGTCGCGGAGCGGACCGTGCGGACCGCGCCGGTCCCGGTCCTCACGGTGCGGGAGTGAGAGCGGAGAAGGCGACGACTCGACGGTTACGCCGCGGCCTCCTCCTCCTCGCGCATGTCCGGCGGGAGGAGGTTCGGGATCCCGTCCTCGATCGGGTAGACCTCACCGCACTCCGTACACGTGAGCGTCCCCTCGAGGACCTCCTCGTCGTCCCGCTCGTCGACATCGAGTTCGAGGTCGGCCTTCTCGAGCGGACAGCAGATCACGTCCATCAGGGATTCCTTCATGCCGCCCGGTTGGCGTGGACCGTTCAAAAAGGATGCGGGTCGGCCGGGTTTCGGACCGGGGAGTCGGTCCCGCCGCCGACGACAACGCCTTTGTGCCGCGGTCGCCCCGAACGCGTATGGGGATCCCCGAGGAACGGATCGAGCGGCTGTTCGGGCTCGCCCGCGAGGCGGTCGTCGACGACGAGTACGACCGCGCGCGGGAGTACGTCCGCCTGGCGCGGCGGATCGCCGAACGGAACCGCTGTGGCGTTCCCCGCGAGTTCGAGCGGAAGACCTGTGACGACTGCGACGTGTACCTCCGGCCGGGAAGGACGAGCCGAGTCCGGCTCGGGCCCGGTCGCGTGGTCGTCCGCTGTCGCGAGTGCGGCGCGACGGGTCGGTACCCGTACGCCTGATCGGACGAACGATCCGAGCGGGATCAACGCCGCCGATCGACGGGATCAACGTCGCCGATCGACGGGATCAACGTCGCCGGTCGACCGGGATCAACGCCGTCGTCCGGGCGGCGTCTCGCCCGCCGCCAGCGCCTCGAGGACCGCCGCGGTGCCGTCCATGTAGCCCGCCTCGAGGACGACGTCCGCCGCCGCGGTCGCCGCCGGATCCGCGTTGGCGACGGCGTAGGCGGTCCCGGCGACCTCGAACGTCGAGACGTCGTTCTCGCTGTCGCCGACCGCGACGAACGCCTCCGGGTCGACGCCGAGCGAGCCGGCGACCCGCGCGAGCCCCTCGCCCTTGTTCACGTCCGGCGATTTGACGTGGAACGCGTAGCCGGTGTCGACGACCTCCACCTCGTCGCCCGCGGCCGCGGCGACCTCGCGCAACAGCGCCTCGTCGGCGTCGACGGAGACCGCCACCTCGGTCTCGCGCCACCGGTTCACGGTCTCGTCCCCGCCCCAACCCAGGTCGCCGCCACGTTCGAGGAACGCCTCGATCACGGCGCGAGGAGCGGAAGGGTCCGCGAGGAGGCTCGTCTCGTCGTCGACGTGGACGACCCCGCCGTTCTCGGCGATCACGGTCGCGTCGCGGCCGAGGAATCCCGCGAGCGCGACCGGATACGGGAACGCCTTGCCGGTCGCGAGCACCACGGGGGCCTCCCAGTCGGGCAGCAGCTCGAGGACGCGGGGATCGAGCCGGCCGTCGACCGTCGTCAGCGTCCCGTCGATGTCCAGCACGAGGGGCGGAACCATACGCGAGCCTCCGGAACCGCGGAGGCAACTGTCTTCCGTTCGACGGGGCCGGAGAGAAGGACGGAGGTCGGGATTCAGGCGCGGGCCGACCGGTCGAACAGCTCGCGGTAGACGAGCGTCGGAAACCGCGGGACGAGCCGGCTCGGCGGCCGTCCCTTGCCGTCGCTCCGCCGGACGGTCACTCGGTCGAGCAGCCCGGCGTCCGCGAGCTCGTAGAGCACGCGCCGCACCGTGGACGCCGACAGGTCGACGCGCCGCCGCGAGGCGATCGTCTCCGTCGCGGCGCTCACCGAGGACCGGTCGGACTCGGGCAGCGTCACGAGTTCGTAGAGGAGCCGGCGGCGGCTCTCCGAGAGCGACAGGACGCGACCCAGCGTGACGCACGGCTTCGGGACCTCCTCTATCCCCGCGTCGACGTCCTCGGGACGGATCGTCGAGACGCCCGCCCGCTCGGCGCGGATGGCGGCACCCGAGATCGCCGCGAGCGCGTCGTGGGCGTCGCCGGAGGCCCACTCGCCGATCTCCCGGACCTGGTCGTGGCTGAGCGCGTCGCGGCCGAGCCCCGTCGAACACCGGCTCGTCAGCAGTTCGACGAGCACGTGCCGCCGGTACCGCGAGAGCGCGACCGACTCGTCCGGGTCCCAGTCGATCTCCTCGGGCGGCTCGCGGCCGAGACACACCGGAACGATGTGGCCGCTCACGTCGGTGAGCCACTCGACGACGGTCGACGCGCTCGGCGTCTCGGGCTCGTTGGTGTGGTCGACCGCGACCACGACGTCCGGACCCGTCCGGACCGCGTCCCGGAGCGACTCGGCGAGGTCGTCGGTCCCGATACCGTGGTCGGGGACCGTCTCGTCGCCGACGGCCGCGAGCGCGTCGTGGTAGAGCCGGAACCGCGTCGAGGCCCGTCTGGCGTCCACGTAGACGAAGCCCGGAAGCGTCGGCTCGACCGCCCGCGTCGACGTCTGGATCGCCTGCGGCGGGCCGCTGTGGGTCGCGAGCCGGGAGAACAGCGCGGAGACGACGGCGGACTTGCCGCTGCCCTTCGGGCCGTGGACGTAGGTGCTCGGCGGCAGCGCGCCGGAGAAGGCCGGACTGAACGCGTCGAGCAAGCGCTCGAGCGCCGGCCCCCGCCCGATCGGCGACTCGAGGTGGAACACCGGGGAGACGGCGTCAAAGTCGACGAAGACGCCCGCCCCGGTGTCGTATCCGAGTCGCCGCTCGATCCGGTCGTCGATGTTCACGCTACCTCCTCCTGGGTACGGGAATAAAACCGGCACGAACCGCGGTCGGCTCGTTCCGGCCGCCGACCGGCTCGGCGACGCTCCCCTACCAGTGGTTCGGCTTGTACCGGTTGATGAGAAGCGTCGAGACGACGAAGACGATGCCGCTTATCGCGCCGGCGAGCACGCCGGCCACGACCCGCACGCCGAGCGGCCCCTCGGCGGTCACGGCCATCACGACCGTGACGACGGCCGCGACGAGCAGCATGTTCCGTCCGTCGCGTCTCTCGAGACCGAGCGTGTTCATGTCCGCCGATCGGCGTGAGATCGGTTAAATCCACCCCAGCCGGGATCGTCCCGGGTCGGGCGATCGTGAAGGGCGACGTTCCGACCACACACTTAACCCACCCGAACGCGTCTCCGGGGGTATGTCGGAACAGCCGTTCCACGAGTCGGTAGTCGCCGCCGACAAGCGGAGCAAGGTGATCGCGCTGCTCGTCGCGATCGCCGCGTTCCTTCTCGTCCGCGAGCTCGTCGATGACGTCCAGTTCGCGTCGATCGTCGCCGCGACCGCCGGCATCGGTACCCGTCTGTACATTCCGTACCACGCGAGCATCCGGGTTCCGGAGCCGGAGCGGACGCCGCTCAGCGAACATCCGACCGCGGGCGAATACCACCACGGTGCCGCCGGTATCGGTCTGGTCGTCCTGTCGGTCGTCGCGGTCGCCGCGTTCGTCTTCACTCACGGACTCGTCACCTCGATCGGTGTCGGGATCATCTCTGGTGTTGTCTCCTATGTGATGCTTTCTTCGGCGCTTCCGGCTCAATAAAAAACGCGCGTCGGCTCAGGCTCCGGGTACCCAGATCGATCCGAGGATCCCGAGGATCGACAGGAGCGCGAGGATCGAGGACGTAATGAAGATCGCCGCCGCGGGCGGGTCCACGTGGGTGTCCCCGTGAGCGTAGAACACGCGCTGGAACGCCTCGCCGATGACCGCGCCGAGCAGTCCGAACCCGGCGCCGGCCAACAGCCCGACCGTCGGGCTGAAGCCCGCTCCCGTGAACGCGGCCCACGCGGTCGCCCCCGGAAGCGTCATGTGGTGGGTGACCGGGATCCGGTCCACGCCGAGGTTCAAGAAGAGCAGCGTCGCCGCGCTGATCCCGAACCCGAGGAACACGTTGCCGGTCTGGATCGTGGCGTAGGCGGCCGCCAGTCCGGCGACCGCTCCGATCGCCGCGACGTGCGACCACTTGTACATGTTCGGCAGCCACGGCTCGACGGCGAGGCGGTCCTCGCTGTCCTTCTCGCCGTCACCGGGCATCTCGCCGGGTTCCCGCATCTCTCCGCGCTCGAAGGGACCCATGTCCATGAACCCGTTCGCCTTGTCGCTGACGACGCCGATCACCGAGTAGCCGAACACCGCCCGGTGTAACAGGGCGCTGGCGACGACCGTGAACGCGATCGGGTCGGTCGGGATGGCGAGGTTCCGAAGGGTCTGTTCGAGCACGATCCCGAACACCCCGAAGAGCGCCCCGACCGCGAGGATGTCCGGCTTGCTGCCGAGCGCGAAGCCGATGTCCTTCGCGTTGTGGTAGTCGAACCCGGACTCCATCTCGCCGTTCTTTGCGGCGTACGCCGCCGCGGCCGCACCGCCGGCGAAGGAGATGTGCGGGCCGAACACCGGACCGAAGCCGACGCCGACGCCGACCCCCGATGCCGCGTCGCCGCCGAAGACGCCGGCGATGACGAGGAATCCGGTGAAGATGAACGCCGGCAGCGCACCGAGGGCGGCGCCGAACGCGCCGCCGGCCGCCGCACCGAGCCAGTACGTCGGGTCGAGGAGGATGTTGAGAACCGCGTCGATCGATCCGGCGTTCCAGCCGGCCGACTGTGCGAGCACGTCTCCCGACGCGAGCAACGCCGAAGCCTCGGCGCTCATCTACTCGTCCCCCTCGTCGTCTTTCGCCCAGTCGAGCGACTTCTCGACCGCGTCGCCCCACCGGCTGTACAGTTTGTCGACCTCCGCTTGGCTCTTCTCGGGGTTGAACTCGCGGTCGACCTGCCAGTTGTCGCGAAGCTCGTCGACGGTGTCCCAGTAGCCGACCGCCAGCCCGGCCGCATACGCCGAGCCGAGCGCGGTCGTCTCGTCGACCTCCGGCCGCGCGATCTCCGTCTGGATGATGTCCGACTGGAGCTGACAGAGGAAGTTGTTCTTGACCGCGCCGCCGTCGACGCGGAGGCTCGTCGTCTCCACGCCGGAGTCGGCCTCCATCGCCTCCGCCACGTCGCGGGTCTGGTAGGCGATCGACTCGAGCGTCGCCCGCACGATGTGTTCCTTGCTCGTCCCGCGGGTCATCCCGACGATGGTCCCGCGCGCGCGGCCGTCCCAGTGGGGCGCGCCGAGCCCCGTGAACGCCGGGACCATGTAGACGCCGTCGGTCGACTCGACCGACCGTGCGAGTTCGGCGGTCTGGGCCGCGTTGTTGATCAGGTCGACGTCCTCGAGCCACTCGATCGCCGCGCCGGTGATGAAGATCGAGCCCTCGAGCGCGTACTGGACCGGCTCTCCGGACATCTGGAAGCCGATGGTCGTCAGGAGTCCGTGGTCGGACTCGACGGCCTCGGTGCCCGTGTTCATCAGGTAGAACGAGCCGGTGCCGTAGGTGTTCTTCGCGTCGCCCTCGTCGAAACAGGTCTGGCCGAACAGCGCGGCCTGCTGGTCGCCGAGCGCGCCGGCGACCGGGACCTCCTCGCCGAGGAAGCCGTCCGCGTCGGTGTGGCCGTAGTACTCCTCGTCGGAGGAGGGCCGAACCTCGGGGACCATCTCCTTCGGCACGTCGAACTCGTCTAAGAGCTCGTCGTCCCACTCCAGCTCCCGGATGTTGTACAGCATCGTCCGGGACGCGTTCGTCACGTCCGTGATGTGGTTGCCCGTGAGGTTGTAGATGAGCCACGAGTCGATCGTGCCCATGACGAGTTCGCCCTCGCGGGCTCGGTCGCGGAGGTCGCCGCCGCGGGAGCTCTGCATCTTGAGCGGCTCGGCGTTGTCGAGGATCCACTCGGTCTTGGTCGCGGAGAAGTACGCGTCGGCCTCGAGGCCCGTCTTCTCGCGGATCTCCTCGACCTTGTCCGCCTCCTGTAGTTCCTCGACGCGGTCGGTCGTCCGGCGGTCCTGCCAGACGAGGGCGTTGTGGACCGGCTTGCCGGTCTCGCGGTCCCACACGATCGTGGTCTCGCGCTGGTTCGTGATCCCGATCGCATCGAGCTGGCTCGCCTCCAGGCCCGCGTCCGCGAGCCCGTCGAGGACGACCTCCTGCGTGTTCTCCCAGATCTCTATCGGGTCGTGTTCGACCCATCCCGGGTTGGGATAGATCTGTTCGTGCTGTTCGTAGGCGTTCGCGACGACCTGCCCGCCGTGGTCGAACACCATGAAGCGGGTTCCGGTCGTCCCCTGGTCTATCGCACCGACGTACTGTGTCATGTTCTGGATCCCTCCTGCGGCGCTGGTCCGGCCGAAACGACGACGCCACCGTCCGTGTCCCGATCCGATCCGGGACCGAATCCGTCTCCCACCCCGCCCCGAAACGTCGCGTCCGGGCCACGCGTCGGCCCGTAGACCGGGAACGCGGGGTCGCTGTCGTCGCCGCCACGGCATATCTTCACGGAAGCTACCACGCCATCCGTGAACATAATGTACTACCATAATAATCTTCCTGTTAAAATCCGGATATCACCTCGCATAAAAAAGACTTATATATAAATATGTGGGTGAATCCCCCGGCGAGTCGGTGTGGATATCCCTGATAGTTATGAACGGGTCGGTGCGAGAGGTAAAGTAAAGTGATCCCGGTCCAAGCCCTATGACATGGACGATCAAGTGGACGTCGTCGTCGTCGGTGGGGGGTCGACCGGCTGTGGCGTGATACGGGACCTCGCGCGCCGGGGGCTCGACGCGGTCCTCGTCGAGAAGGGGAACCTCACGCACGGGACGACCGGGCGGATGCACGGGCTCCTCCACAGCGGCGGGAGATACGCCGTCTCGGACCAGAAGAGCGCGCGCGAGTGTATCGAGGAGAACCGGGTGCTCCGCGACATCGCCGCCCACTGCGTCGAGGAGACCGGGGGGATGTTCGTCAAGCGGCCCGAGGACTCCGAAGAGTACTTCCAGGAGAAACTCGAGGGCTGCCGCGCGTGCGACATCCCGGCGGAGGTGATAGACGGGGAGGAGGCGCGCAGGCGCGAGCCGTACCTCGCGCGCGACGTGGAGAAGGCCATCGTCGTCCCCGACGGCGCGGTCGATCCCTTCCGTCTCTGCGTGGCCAACGCGGCCGACGCCCGCGAACACGGCGCGCGCGTCGAGACCCACGCGGCGGTGACCGACGTGCTCGTCGAGGACGACGAGGTCGTCGGCGTCGAGATCGAACACGACACGGGACCCGGCAAGCGCGTCCACCGCGAGCCGGGCACCACCGAGGAGATCCGCGCGCGCTACGTCGTCAACGCGACCGGTGCGTGGGCCGGGCAGATCGGCGAGATGGCCGGCGTCGACGTGGAGGTCCGGCCGTCGAAGGGCGTGATGACCGTGATGAACACCCGGCAGGTCGACACCGTGATCAACCGCTGCCGGCCGAAGGGCGACGCCGACATCGTGGTCCCCCACGAGACCGCCTGTATCCTCGGAACGACCGACGAGGAGGTCGACGACCCCGAGGACTACCCGGAGGAGGAGTGGGAGGTCGACCTGATGATCGAGACGCTCTCGGAGCTCGTCCCCGCGCTGAAGGACGCCCGCACGCTCCGGTCGTTCTGGGGCGTCAGACCCCTCTACGAGCCGCCCGGAACGGGCACCGACGACCCGACCGACATCACGCGCGACTACTTCCTCCTCGACCACGCCGAGCGCGACGACCTCCCCGGCATGACGAGCATCGTCGGCGGGAAGCTCACCACCTACCGGATGATGGCCGAGTCGATCACCGACCACGTCTGTGAGAAGCTCGATCACGACGCCGACTGTGACACCGCCGACGCGCCGCTGCCCGGCTCCGAGGACTTCAGCGTCCTGCGCGACTACATGGAGGAGTTCGGGATCCGATCGCCGATCGGCCGCCGGTCGGCCCAACGGCTCGGCTCGCGGACCGACGACGTGTTGGGAGGGACGGACCCCAACCCCGTCGTCTGCGAGTGCGAGGGCGTCACCCGCGCGGAGGTCCGGAACGGCATCGAGGAGGCCGGCTCCGACCTGAACGCGGTCCGGCTGCGGACCCGCGCCTCGATGGGGAACTGCCAGGGCGGCTTCTGTACCCACCGGATCGCCTCGGAACTGGCTGCGGAGTACCCCGGACCCGTCGTCCGCGACGCCGAGGACGAGCTCTACCAGGAGCGCTGGAAGGGCCAGCGACACGCGCTGTGGGGCCGCCAGCTCTCGCAGGCGATGTTGAACCACCTGCTCCACGCGACGACGATGAACCGCGACGGCGACCCGGCGACGACCGACGCGGACGTGGACTTCGGCGCGTTCGACGCGGGGCCCGCGGGGTCCGGCGAGTCCGCAGGCGACGGCTCGTCGTCGGACGACTCGGGGTCGGACGACTCGCCCGCGGGCGTCACGGCGACCGACGGCGGGCTCGACGCGACCGGAAGTCCCGACGCGACCGACGGGGGGATCGATGGCGATCGATAGCGAGGTCCTCGTCGTCGGCGGCGGGATCGCGGGGATCACGGCCGCGATCGCGTCCGCCCGCGAGGGGGCCGACACGCGGCTCGTCTCGCACAAGGCGAGCACGCTCCGGCAGGCGTCCGGGCTGATCGACGCGCTCGGCTACCTCCCCGCGACCGAGCCGGCGAAGCCGCTGCGGGAGGGGCCGCCGACCGCGGGCCGGAACCTCGACCCCGACGAGTGGCCCGACCCGGAGGGGCCGCTCTCGGACCCGTTCGAGGCGATCGACCGGCTCCCGGAGGACCACCCGTACCGGCTCGTCGGCGCGGACGCGCTCCGGGAGGGGCTCGAACTGTTCGACGAGCTCGTCGGCGACGCGTACCTCGGGGGCCACACCGACCGGAACGCGCTGGTCCCGACGTTCGGCGGCAGCGTCAAACCCACCGCCCGCTACCCGGCGTCGGCGGCGGCCGGGGTCGCGAGCGACGACCGCCCGACGCTGATCGTGGGGTTCCGGTCGCTCACCGAGTACGACGCGCGGGCGTTCGCGGACCGGCTCGACGCCGCGGGCGTCCCGTTCGACGTGGCCGGCACGGAGGTCGAGTTCGCGGAGGCGTTCCGCGCGGACGCGAAGATCACCCGCCTCGCGAAGGCGCTCGACCGCGACGAGGAGATCGACGGGACGCCCGCCCGCGAGGCGCTGGCGAAGGCGGTCGGCCCGCACCTCCACGACGTGGTCGACGAGGAGGGCGGCGTCGACCGCGTCGAGCGAGTCGGGTTCCCGGCGTTCCTCGGGGACGACCACGCGGCCGAGGTCCGCGCGGACCTCGCCGACCGGCTCGGCGCGGACGTCTTCGAGGTCCCGATGGGGCCGCCGAGCCTGCCGGGACTCCGGCTCGAGGACCTGCTGTACGACGCGCTCGACGACGCGGGCGTCCGGTTCGAGACCGGGACGCCCGTGGTGGGATACGCGGTCGACGACGAGGTCGAGGGTGACGGGAGCGGCGACCGGATCGACCACCTCGTGATGGACCGGAAGGGCAGCGAGGTGCCCTACGGCGCGGAGGCGGTCGTGCTCGCGACGGGCGGGCTGGTCGGGAAGGGGCTCGACTCGGACCGCGACGGAGTGCGCGAGCCGGTCCTCGACCTACACGTCCCGCAGCCGGCGGACCGCTACGAGTGGTTCGTCGACGACGCGTTCGGCGAGCAGCCGTACGCGCGGTTCGGGGTACGACCGGACGAGCGGCTGCGCCCGCTCGACGAGACGGGGGAGGTGGCGTACGGGAACGTTCGGGTCGCCGGCGCGGTCGTCGGCGGCGCGGACGTGGCGCGGGAGAAGTCCGCGAGCGGCGTCTCGCTCGCGACCGGCCTCGTGGCCGGCCGCGAGGCGGCACGGGAGGTTCGACAATGACACGACACACAGGGAGCGACGACGAGACGGACGGGATCGACGGATCGAACCGAGACGGTCGAACGAACGGCGACGACCGCTGCGGCTGTGGGTCGTCGCCGCAGCCGAACGTTCCGGAGATCGGCCGCGACGAGCGGCCGGCGATCTTCGTGCCCGACGACGGGGAGGAGGCGGGAACCGCCGCAGAATCGTCCGCAGCGGACGGACGGACCGGGTCGCCCGCGGCGGACGCCCCCCGAACGGCGACCGACGGGGGCGTCGAGAGCGCGACCGGCGGCAGCGACTCGACCGAACTCGACCCCGACGCCTACGACCCGATCGACGTGTTCCCCGAGGGGGACCTCGACCTGCGCGACGGGGCCGACTCCTGTTATAAATGTACGTCGTGTGACACGTCCTGTCCGGTCGCGGAGGTCGACGACGAGTTCCCCGGCCCGAAGTTCCAGGGGCCCGAGCAGTGGCGGCTCAAGCGGAAGGACGACCACGACATCGACGAGTCGATCACTTCCTGTTCGAACTGCATGCGGTGTGACGACGCGTGTCCCTCCTCCGTGCCGCTCTCGCAGATGCACAACGAGGCGCGCGGCCAGTTCGTCGAGGAACAGATGGAGAAGCTCTCGCTGGAGTACGTCCGCAACCGCATCCTCGCGAACTACCGGACCTCGGCGCGGCTGGCGAGCGTGGTCCCGCGGCTCTCCTCGTTCGCGATGAACTTCGGACCCGCACGCTGGGCGATGGACAAGGTGCTCGGGATCCCGAAGGAGCGGGAGTTCCCCGAGTTCGCGACGACGACGTTCCGCGAGTGGTGGCGCGACCGCGGCGGCGCGCAGGTCGAGAACCCCGACAAGCGCGTGGCGTACTTCCACGGCTGTTACTCCAACTACAACACGCCGGAGGTCGGCAAGGCGATGGTGCGGGTGTACGAGCACTTCGGCTACGAGGTCATGGTGCCGCCCCAGAAGTGCTCGGGGACGCCGATGTTCGCCAACGGGATGTTGAAGGACGCCCGCCGGCACGCCGAGACCAACGTCGAGAACCTGATCGAGGCGATCGGCGACGGCGCGGACGTGATCGCGTCGTGTACCTCCTGTTCGATGTCGCTGCGGCAGGAGTACCCCGAACTGTTCGACATCCACGGCATCGAGGACGTCTCCGATCACACCTTCGAGGCGCTGGAGTACCTCCGGATCCACGAGGACCTGAACGACGAGCTGGCCGAGGCGCGCCCGGAGGACGACCGGTCGTTCGCGTACCACGCGCCGTGTCACGCCCGGAACCAGGGGCTCGCCCGGCAGGCCGTCGAGACGTTCCGCGACGTCGACGGCGTCGAGATGGAGGACGTGGGGGACTCCTGTTCGGGTATCTCCGGCACGTACGGCTGGAAGAGCGAGAAGTACGAGAAGTCGATGCAGATCGGCGAGGAGATGTTCGGGCACATGGAGGACGCGGAGGGCGAGGTGGGGATGACGGAGTGTCCGACCTGCGCGATGCAGATGGAACACGGCACCGGTTACGAGATCGAACACCCGCTCCAGCTGCTCGAGGAGACGCTCGTGGCGTAGGCGGGCCGATCGTCACCTTCGTTTTCAGATCCGATAACGGAGGACCAACGTTTATCTCCGATAGCCGGCTGATCCGAGTACGTGACCCTCGGACAGCTCGTCGATCGCTTCGAGAGCGCGGAGCGATCGATCGTCGTCGTCAACCGGAGCGATCCGGACCCGGTTCGGAACATGCTCGTCGAGACGTTCGGCGACGGGACCGTCCGTGTGACCGAAGAGGACCTCCGAGGCGACGGGGGAGCCGCGGCGGACGTTCTCGAGGCGATCGCCGCAGGCGGTTCCGTCGAGGCCGACACGCTCTCGTTCGGTGACGGCGTCGGCGACGACGTCGCGAACGCGGAGAACCTCGTGTTGCTGATCGAGGGCGACGAGGTGGTCGCCGGATCGACGCTCGAGGAGCTCGGCGACGCCATCCTGTTCGTGAACTCGGACCTGTACACCACCGGCGCTCGCGGGCTGGACGATCTCGAGTTGCCCTCGGTGATAACCGGCCTCGACGACACGGTGTTCACCCTGCGCGGCTATCCGGAGTCGAACCGACAGAAGCTGCTTTTGATAACCGTCTCGCGGTTCATCGAGCGGGCTGCCCTGACCGCCGGTTCCGGCACGC
The DNA here is from genome assembly GCF_900113615.1 of Halorubrum aquaticum. GTDB lineage: Archaea > Halobacteriota > Halobacteria > Halobacteriales > Haloferacaceae > Halorubrum > Halorubrum aquaticum. Next base: position 261,661 of record NZ_FOPZ01000001.1, on the reverse strand, counting down.
TCCGGTCGTCGTTCCAGCGGCTCTCACGGCTCGAGGACGAACTCGGCACGCGACGGGTGTACGACCGCGTCGCTTCCGACGGCATCGACACGCACCTCTACGGCGTTCCCGACGACCCGCCGACCGACCTCGGGGCCACGATCCACGGCGGGCGTTCGAGCGACTTCACGAAAAGTTGGTTCGTCGTGTTCGACCCGCCGGACGGGCCGAGGGTCGTCGATGCGGAGACGGACCTCGAGCGGGCGGCGGACGGCGGCGTCGGGCTGCTCGCGGTGGAGACGGAGCCGCGGGTCTGGCGCGGCGTCTGGACGTTCGATCCCGACCGGCTCACGGCGATCAACCGGTACATCAGGCGAAACCTCTCGGCCGCGGGCGGGTGACGCCGCGACGGGACCGAACGATCGCACAACCGGTTCGCGGATCGCTACCCGTCGTTCCATCGTTCACCTCGCCGGGAACGATGCCATCGAGTTGGCCCTCGCATTCGCTCACGACGGTCGTCCCGTTAGGACCGATCGCTCCGTCACCGTTTGAATCGTTACTCGGGTTTCGAAAGCCGTTCTCTCGTGAGGATAAAGGCTACGTTAGACGACCGAGCCCGTGAACTCGGCAGAAGGAACGGATCTGAGGAAACCGGGTTAGCTACCCGTCCTCAGGAGTTTCCGGCTGCTCCTCGTCGCTCTCGTCAGCATCGGAGTCGTCGTCGCCAGCATCGGAGTCGTCGTCGCCAGCATCGGAGTCGTCGCCGTCTTCGCCGTCATCAGCATCCGCACCGTCGTCAGCATCGCCGTCTTCACCGGAGTCATCGTCGGCATCTCCATCTTCGCCGTCGTCGCTCTCGTCTTCACCGGAGTCGCCGTCTTCAGCATCGCCGTCGTCGACATCGTCACCGTTGTCAGCGTCTCCGTCTTCACCGGAGTCGTCGTCGCCAGCATCATCATCGCTGTCAGCGTCACCATCGTCCGCATTCTCGCCGTCTTCAGCATCCTCTCCGTCGTTCGCATTGCCGTCGTCGCTCTCATCTTCACCGGAATCGCTCTCGTCTTCACCGGAATCGCCGTCGTCAGCGTCGCCGTCGTCAGCATCGCCGTCGTCAGCGTCGCTGTCGTCAGCGCCGCCGTCTTCATCGGAATCATCGTCGTCAGCATCATCTCCGTCATCGGCATCTCCGTCATCGGCATCTTCATCGTCGTCGTCCGGGGCTTCGATCGTGATGATCGCGTCTTGCCCGAAATCGTTCGAGAAGACGCTGTGGATGTACATGCCTGCGGGAGTCCCGTCGGTGGCTATCTCGAACTGAACGTCCGTCGAGGTCTCGCCGTCGAGCTCGACGTTTCGAGTCTCCACGAGGTCGCCGTCGAACCGGAACTGGACCGGCTGTTCGTGGGCGAACTCGTTGGGATTCGAGACGGTGGCGCTCACGGTGACGTCGTCGCCTGCGGTCGCCGAGTCGGGTGCGGTGAGGTCCGAGATCTCGAAGGAGACGATCTCGTCGACGATCAGGACCTGAGCCGGCTGCCCGTCCTCACGCGTGTACACGCCGTGGATGTACGCGTCGGAAGCGACCTCCGACGTGTCGACGGAGGCAGTGAAGTCGGTCGATTCGCCGGCATCGAGGCTGACCCGCTCGCGGGCAGACACGTTACCGTCGAACCGGTACTCCACGGTCTGTGTGTCCGCCTCGTCGTTGGGGTTCTCGACGGTCGCACTGACGTTCAGCGTGTCGCCCCGTTCGACGACCTCGGAGGCGGTCAGGTCAGCCACGACGAACGATTCACCGGTGGTCTCCGCGGTTTCCACGGTGACGTTCGCCGAATCGGTTATCGCCGACCCGTCGGCGGCGTACGGGCCGTCCTCCGACCCGTCGCTCGCGACGAAGTCGTAGGTCTCGTTCCCGTTCGTGTCGCGATGCGGCATCGCGATCAGCGTCTCGTTTTCGGTTAGTTCCGTCCGGTCGAACGTCGCTCCCGGAACGCCGTCGAACAGCGTGACCGTTACGTTCTCGTTTTCCCCGGGTTCGAGGTACTCCGAGACGCCGATCACGCTCCCGGTGACCTCCCCGTCGAGCAGGCTGTCGTCGTGGATAACCACGAACCCGCCGTCGGACGTGTTCACCGAATCGACGGTCACCGACGTGCCGTCCGTCGTCTGGTCGGAGAACGCCACCGTGGCGTCGTTGCCCGCCGGAGCATCGACCTGTGGCCGCAGTTCTTGGGCTCCGACCATCCCCGCGACGGAGCTCATCATCACCGCCGCGAGTACGATCGCGATGAGTTTCTTCGTTGAATCTTCCATGTGTGTTGTAACTCAGCTCAACCGTCGCGTTTCGTCCGTCGAACTGTCCTCCGCTCGCTCGTCTACGACCCTCGTGTGAACCACAAACACAGCACGACCCGGCCTTGCTTTGTTATGCAACGCGGTGGTTCGATTTCGATCAGCTTACTCTCGCCCGATGTTCTCCGCTAACGGCCGGGCCTCTGTCGTGACCGATAAGCATCGCTTAGTAGCGAGTTCCGGCGGTATCGCCCGGATTACCCCGGAGGATCACCGGGCGTTCAGGATCCCTGACACGGGGAGTAATCCCTACCAACCGACGCGTGACGGAGGTTCCGCGTCGGCGACACCGGTGTCGCCGTAAACGCCACCCGGAGGGAATCCCGTCGGGAGGGGCGGATCTCGACAGACTCACGGCGATCAACCGGCACGTCGGGCGAAGCCTGCGACCACGGGCGGCTGAGCCGACCGCGACGATCCCACGGCGAAACGCGGGGCGACGAAGTCAATAAACGGCACGTCGGGGTATCCAACCCGTGCGTTCATTACCCCTGGGCGGTGACGGGCGGCCATGTTCGCGGACCGTTCCGACCTGCTCGCCGATGCCGACCCCGTCCGCGGATACGGGGTCGCCGTGACGCCGGGACGGGACGGACCGCTGGTCTTCGTCGCCGGATACGGGAAGCCAAACCGGCTCTACGCACGCGAGAACGGCGGATCCGGTCGGTTCGCCGACACCGCATGCGGGATCGTGGCCGACGGCGACAGACACGCGATGGGCGTCTGTGCGGCCGACGTCGACGCGGACGGCTGCGAGGAGATATACGTCCACAACTGCGCCAACAGCGTCGGCGTCGCCGGCGACTCCGACCTCCTCCTGGACCGGTTGGAGGCCGACCGATACCGGTGGACCGACGCCTTCGCGCTGCCCGTCAACGCCGACCGGCTCAACTTCCGGGCCGGCCGGTCGGTCGCCGCGCTCGACCGGCTCGGAACCGGTCGGTACGGCGTCGCCGTCGCGAGCTACGGTGCGCCGCTGGCCTTCTACGAACTCGGCGACGACGGCGAGGCCTCGGACATGGCCGATGCTGTCGGGCTGGCGGTCGAGGACGGCTGCCGGTCGTTGCTTCCCGGCCCCCTGTGCTCGGCGGGGACCGACCTGTTCGTCGGCGTCGAGTCCGGGCCGAACCGGCTGTTCCGCAACGATGGCGGCCACTACGAGGCGGTCGACGGCGGGCCCGACCTCGCCGACCCCGCCGGGGACGCCCGAGGGGTCGCGCTGGTCGACGAGGACGGGTCCTTCGCGCTCGCGGTCGGCAACTGGGAGGGGCACAGCCGGCTCCTCAGGCCGGACTCCTCGGGACGGTACCGCGACGTCGCCCCGTCGGAGCTCCGCGCGGCCGAGGGCGTTCGTTCCGTGGTCGCCGCCGACTTCGACAACGACGGACGACAGGAGCTGTTCTGTAACGGGTTCGGGGAGACGAACCGCCTGTTCGAGCGGGTCGATCCCGCGGAGAACGCCGGGTCGGCCGAGCCGCGGTGGGCTCCCACGGAGACCGGAGCGGCGGCCGAGCCGAGAGGGTTCGGAACGGGCGCGGTCGCCGCGGACGTCGACGGCGATGGGATCTTGGAACTCGTCGTCGTCCACGGCGAGGTCGCCGCCCAGCCGATCTCGGTGTACGCCGCGCCCGAAGCGGCCGAGAACGACTGGCTTCGCGTCCGCCCGACGACGCCGCAAGGCGCGCCGGCCCGGGGAGCGATCGTGAGGCTCCACGTCGCGGGCGGTGGAACCCAGCGTCGGGTGATCGACGCCGGCGGCGGGTACCTCTGTCAGACCGAGCCGGTCGCACACTTCGGGGTGGGAGACGCGGAGCCGTTACGGGCCGTCGTGCGCTGGCCGGACGGCCGCGAGCGGACGATCGTCGACCCGGAGCCGAACGTCGAACTCGACGTGGCGCACCCGACGGTCGTCGGCGAGTGACCGGACTGCGGTGCGAATCCCGGCCGGCCAGAACTGCCGCGCTTCGCGGGTTCAAGTGGCCGGGAGCCCACGGACGGGTATGGTGGATCCGACATCCGACCTCGGCGAGGAGGACGAGGCGTCCGCGCCGCGGTGTGCGTCCTGCGGGGAGCCCGCCCTCGGCGTCGAGAGACGGACGGTGACGTGGGTGGCGGGCGGCTCGGTCGAACGACGGCACTTCTGCGGGGAGGCGTGTCGAGAGGAGTGGGGGTGAAAGCGCGGGAGGCTTTTTACTACGGGGTGAGAACCGTTCCGTATGATATCACTCGACGAAGCGGTGACCGCGAGACTTGAGTCACACGGGGAGCGATTCGAGGTCCTCATCGACCCGGACGCCGCGCTGGCGATGAAACGCGGGGAGTTCGAGGGCGAACTCGAGGACGTGATCGCCGCCGAGGACGTCTTCGAGAACGCCTCCCGGGGCGACCGGCCCGCCGAGGAGGACCTCGAGACCGTCTTCGAGACGACCGACCCGCTCGAGATCATCCCGCAGGTGGTCGAGCGCGGCGAGATACAGATCACCGCCGAGCAGCGCGAGGAGATGCAAGCGCGCAAGCACAGACAGCTCGTGAACACGATCACGCGCAACGCCGTGAACCCGCAGATGGACGACTCGCCGCACCCGCCCGAGCGGATCGAGCGGGCGTTGGAGGAGGCGGGCTTCCAGATCGACCCGATGGAGCCGGTCGAGAACCAGGTTGACGACGCGCTCGAGGCGCTCCGGCCCGTCATCCCCATCCGGTTCGAGGAGGTGACGATGGCGGTCCAACTCCCCGCGGACTACGCGGGCTCCGGACAGGCACAGATCCGGGAGTTCGGCGATCTGGAGCGCGAGGAGTGGCAGAACGACGGCTCGTGGGTCGGCGTGCTCACCTTCCCCGCCGGGCTTCAAAACGACCTCTACGACCTCGTCAACGAGGTCACCTCCGGGGAGGGGGACGCCCGCGTGATCAAGGACAAGGACGAGTTGCGGACGCGGTGAGGGTCCCCCGCCTCCGGATCGTCCGACGTTCACCGCATCCCGAGGCTTGATGCCGCGCGACCGCGCGGGATCCGGCATGCATCAGCGAGCCTCGGAGTTCGCGGAGCGGGCGCACGACCGATACGGCGTCGACCTCGAAGTCCTCGAGTTCGACGCGGGCACGAAGACGGCGGCGGCCGCGGCGGACGCGGTCGGCTGTGAGACCGCGGCGATCGCCTCGACCATCGTCGTCTCGCTGTCGGGCGGCGACGACCTCGTCGCCGCGATCACGAGCGGGGCGAACCGCCTCGATCTGGACGCCGTCGCCGAGCACTTCGGCGCGTCGTCCGCCTCGATGGGCGACCCCGAACGGATCCGCGAGGTCGTCGGCTGGAGCATCGGTGGCGTCCCGCCGATCTGCCACGACGAGGCGATCCCGACGGTGATGGACCCGACGCTCGAGACGTTCGAGACGGTGTACGGGGCCGCGGGGACCCCGAGCGCGGTGTTCGCGATCGAACCGGGGCGCCTCGCCGACCTGGCGGACGCGACGGTCGTCGACCTGACGGAGTCGTAGGCCGCGGGGTCGTCCCCGGCGGAGACCCGCCGGAGTCGAAGCGGCAACATGCCCGATCGATCCTGACGTTTATCGCATCATCGAGCCAATCGGTACCATGGCACGAGACCTACCACCGATGGATCCGGAGCTGTCGGCGACGCTCGAGGCGATCCCGGACGAGTTCCTGCTCGCGACCGTCGTCGACTTCGACGACCTGCCAGCGACGCGCGAGCGGATGACGCAGTTGATGGAGACGATGCTGGAGGAGGTGCCCGACCGGCCCGGCGTCGAGTCCGAGGACGTGACCGTCCCCGGGCCGGCGGAGGACCGGGACCTCCCGCTCCGGATCTACCGGCCCGTCGACGCCGAGGGGCCCCTTCCCTGCGTGTACTGGATCCACGGCGGCGGCATGGTGTTGGGCGACTTGGACCAGGACGACCCGACGTGTGAGCGGCTCGTCGAGGAGGTCGGCTGCGTCGTCGTCTCGGTCGACTACCGGCTCGCGCCCGAACACCCCTACCCCGCCCCCGTCGACGACTGCTACGCCGGACTGGAGTGGGTCGCTGGAAACACCGCAGACCTCGAGGTGGATCCCTCCCGGATCGCGGTCGGCGGCCAGAGCGCCGGCGGCGGGCTCGCGGCGGCCGTCGCGCTCCGCGCGCGCGACGAGGGCGGCCCCGACCTGTGTCACCAACACCTGATCTACCCGATGTTGGACGACCGGAACGTCACCGAGTCGAGCGAGCAGGTCACCGACATCGGGATCTGGGACCGGGAGATGAACGTCCGAGCCTGGGAGGCGTACCTCGGTGATCTGAGCGGCACGGACGACCTTCCGCCCTACGCCGCGCCGGGGCGGGTCGAGGACCTCTCGGGACTGCCGCCGACGTACCTCGACATCGGGACCCACGACGTCTTCCGCGACGAGACGAGCGCGTACGCCGAGCGGCTGCTCGGCGGCGGGGTGGAGACCGAGTTCCACCTCTGGCCCGGCGCGTACCACGCCTACGAGACGTTCGCGCCCGAGGCGCGGATCTCACGGGAGACGTGGCAGGCGCGCGTGAACGCCCTCGACCGGGCGTTCGACGAGTAGTCACGGGACGACCCGGCGGGCGTTGTTAACTCGGGCGGCCATACTCGATCCGTTTTATTAAATTTGTCTTGTGAAATAACAATTCTTTTGTGTTAATCGCGCGTATCGATCGGCATGGGCGACACGCGCAGATCGGTGTTGCGGCGGAGCGGAGGACTCCTCGGCGTCGGCGCCGCCGGATCCCTCGCCGGGTGTGCCGGCGCGGGTGGCGGGTCGGGTGCCGGCGGCGGATCGGACGGGAGCGCCGCGGGGATCGACTCCGGCTACGCGATGTTCTTCCCCCTCCACGACTGGACGAACAGGGTCGCCGGCGACCACGCGACGTTCACGAACCCGGTCGACGTGGGACAGCTCGGCCACGGATGGGAGCCGAGCGGGAACCTCACGGCCGAGGTGGCGTCGAGCGACGCGTTCGTCTACTTCGACACGCCCGAGTTCACGTGGGCACAGGACGTGGCGTCGACGCTCGAGTCGGACTACGACGGCGTGGCCGTCATCGACGGACTGAGCGGCCTCGACGAGCAGCTGCTCGCCTGGGATCACGGGGAGGAGTCACACGAGGGGGAAGGAGAACAGCAAGAGGAAGGAGAACACCAGGAGGAGGGCGACCACGAAGCGGAAGACGACCACGACCACGGGGACGAGATCGACCCGCACGTCTGGGTCGACCCGGTCCTCGCGAAGGGGGTCGTCGACACGATCGCGGCCGAACTGGGCGAGGCGGACCCGGACAACGCGGACGACTACGCCGCGAACGCCGAGGCGTACACCGCGGAACTCGACGAGGTGGACGAGGCGTTCGCCTCCACCGTCGACGCCGCCGAGCGCGACGTCGTCGTGCTCGCCGGCCACGACTCCTTTCAGTACCTCTCCGAGCGGTACGGCTTCGAGATCCACTCGCCGGTCGGCGTTTCACCGCAGAACGAGCCGAGCGGGAGCGACATCGCGGACACGATCGCGGTCGTCGACGAGAACGACATCGACGTGGTGTTGTACGACCGGTTCGAGTCGCCGAACCTCGCCGAGACCGTCGTCGAGAACAGTAACGCGACGGAGACGATGGCGGTGACGTCCGCGGGCGGGTCGACCCGGGAGTGGAACGAGGCGGGATACGGCTACCGCGAACAGATGCTCGAGGTCAACGTCCCCGCCTTCGGGCGCGCGCTCGGCGCGGAGTGATGGGGGCGTTCGACGCCCACATCGACCGCGTCGTCGATTCGAATGGAAGAGCTAAACGTTCGGAGGACGGAACGTCGGCACACACAGTGGACCCGGCCATCGAACTCGAGGACGTGACGTTCGCGTACGGCGACACCCCCGCCGTGAGAGACGTCTCGCTCACGGTGGAGGCGGGGGACTTCCTGGGGCTCGTCGGCCCGAACGGCTCCGGGAAGACCACGCTCCTCCATCTCATGTTGGGCCTTCACGCTCCCGACGAGGGGACGGTCAGGCTGTTCGACCGGCCGATCGACGAGGTCGACGACGGGAGCCGGATCGGGTACGTCTCCCAGCAGGCGACGAACCGCGGCGGGGCGATGCCGGTCACCGTCCGCGAGTGCGTCACGATGGGACGGTTCGCCCACGTCGGACACGGTCGGCTCGGTGGAGAGGATCGGGAGGCGGTCGCGACCGCGATGGAGACGGTCGGCATCGTCGACCTCGCGGACCGGCTGATGAACGAACTCTCGGGCGGCCAGCGCCAGCGCGCGTACATCGCCCGGGCGCTGGCGAGCGAGGCGGACCTGCTCGCGCTCGACGAGCCGACCGTCGGCGTGGACGCCGAGTCGCGTGACGCCTTCTACGCGCTCCTCGACCGGCTCAACGACGACGGGATCACGATCGTGTTGATCGAACACGACATCGGCGTTGTCACCGACCGCGCCGACCACGTCGCGTGTATCAACACCGAACTGTACCACCACGGCGACACCGAGTCGTTCGTCGAGAGCGACGCCCTGGCGGACGCCTACGGCGCGACCGGACAGGTCGTCCACCACCACCACCCATGAGCGGCGACGGACCGAACTCGGGAAAGCCGACGACCCCGGAGAACGCCCCGGCGCGCGGCCGTCGCCGGACCGTCGAACTCGCCGGCATGGCCGCCACGACCGCCCTCTCGGCCGCCATGATCGGGTTCGTGCTCCTCTACTGGGCGCAGGACCTGCCGGTCGCGAGCGACCTGTACGCCGGCTTCCGCGCGCTCGGACGCTCGATGGACGCCGCGTTCGGAACCAACGTGTTCAGACACCCGTTCATGTGGCAGTCGATGGCGACCGGCGTGCTCATCGGCGTCGTGGCCCCACTCGTCGGAACGTTCCTCGTCCACCGCGAGATGGCGCTCATCGGCGAGACGCTCGCGCACACGGCCTTCGCGGGGGTCGCCTTCGGCTTCCTCCTGAACGCGGTCACGGGCTGGGACGCCCCGCTACTTCTCGTCGCCCTCGTCGTCGGTATCGTCGGCGCGATCGGCGTCCAGTGGCTCACGGAACGGACCGACGCCTACGGCGACGTGCCCATCGCGATCATGCTCTCGGGGAGCTTCGCGGTGGGGACGCTGATCGTCAGTTACGGCCGCGGGCTCACCGGGATCGCCATCGAGGGGTACCTCTTCGGCAACCTCGGGGTGGTGACCGTCGAGGGCGCGCGGCTGATGGCCGGACTCTCCGTCGTCGTCGTCGTCGCGGTCGCGGCCACGTACAAGCAGCTGCTCTTCATCACCTTCGACGAACAGGCCGCCCGCGTCGCTCGATTGAACGTGACGGGTTACAACACGTTGCTCGTGGTGTTGACCGCGGTGGTCGTCGTGGGCGCGATGCAGGTGCTCGGCGTGATCTTAGTCGCCGCGATGCTCGTCGTCCCCGTCGCCGCGGCCTCCCAGATCGCCCGGAGCTTCCGGGAGACGACGTACCTCTCGGTGATCTTCGGCCAGCTGTCGGTGATCGGCGGGTTCGCGCTCGCGATCGGCGGGGAGCTGCCCTCCGGCGGGTCGATCGTGGTCGTCGCGATCGCGATCTACCTCCTCACCGTCGCCGCCTCCGGCTTCTCCGTCCGGGCGATCTCCGCACACGGCTGATCGCCGGGTCATCGCCGTCACGGGTCGACGGCCCGTGTATCGTCCGGTCGTCCGTGCGCGCACCGAGCACGGTTTCCACAGACCCTTATGTCCCGACCGCGAGTCGGAGGTATGGGAGAGACAGAGACCTACACCGTCACCGGACCCGACGGCGAGGAGGAGTCGTTCGAGCTACCCGCCGGCCTCGTCGACGTGCTCAGCGAGCAGGGCGAGCCGTCGACCCGCGTCGTCAGCGACGTCATCGTCCAGGCGATGGCCCAGCAGGCGCACGTCATCGCCCACCACAGCGAGGGCGGCGTCCCCGACGACATCGCCGAGATGAACGAGACCGCGGAGGAGCTCTTCGAGGAGCGGTTCGGCCAGTCGCTCGAGGACGCGCTCGGCCACTCGCACTAGTCGGGTCGAGCCGGTCCGACTTCGCGGTTCGGAGGGGCCGGCGATCGCCACCGACCGCGGGCGACTTCTTAAGTCGGGTCGGAACGTACCTTCACCCATGAGTGACCCGACGGACTCACCGGTGTTGATCTTCGACGGTGACTGTCCGTACTGCTCGATCGCGGCGGTCGCGCTCCGCCGGCTCGACGACGTGGCGGCGGTGCCGTGGGAGGCCGATCCCGTCGGCCCGTTCCTCGACGCGCAGTTCGGCGCGCGGCCGTTCGCGATGGTGCTCGTCGACCCCGACGAGCGGCGGGTGTACGCGGGCCGGGCGGCGGCCGAGGAGCTCGCCGAGCGGGCCGGGACGCCCGGGATCGTCGGCGGGCTCGTCCGCGACAACTACGACCGGATCGCCGGCGTCGTCGGCGCACTGTCGGGACGCGACCGCGACCCCGACGACTTCCACGACGCCTACGATCTCACCGACGAGGCCGCAGCGCTGGTGGAGACGCTTCGACCGGCCGCGAGCGAGCCGCCGGAACCGACGGCGTGAGTGGATGACCGAACCGAACGCGGTCGCGTCGTCGAGGACGGAGCCGGAGCGGACGGAACCCGACCGCGACCTCCCCGCGGACGCCCCCGGCGGGACCTACACCCTCCTCGTCGACCTCCCGTCCGCGACGACCCCGTCCGTCGGCGCGCTCGGAGCGCGTCGGTTCCCCGCCGGCGGGTACGCGTACACGGGCAGCGCGCTCGGCTCCGGCGGGTTCTCGCGCGTTCGCCGGCACCGCCGGACCGCCCGCGGCGACCACGACGTGCGCCACTGGCACGTCGACTACCTGCTCGGCGAGACGGACGCCCGGATCGACCGGGTCGTCCACGCGCCCGGCGTCGACGCCGAGTGCGCGGTGGCCGCGCGGCTCCCGGAAGGACCGGTCGACGGGTTCGGCGCGTCCGACTGTGAGTGCCCGAGCCACCTCGCGGCCGCGGCGAGCCTCGACGACTTGGCCGGGCAGGTGATCCGCGCGTACGACGCCGAGGGGGCGAGCATCCGGATCGCGGACGTCGACGGCTAGACGTCGTACCGGTCGACGACCTCGCGGAGCTGTTCGCGGCGTCCGTCGACGGCGCGCGTTCGGAGGGCCTCCTCCGCGTCGGTCGGGCACGCGAGGTCGGGGACCTCCGTCGGCCGGCCCTCGTCGTCGAGCGCGACGAACGTGAAATACGACGCGGTCGTGCGCCGCTCCTCGCCGGTTCGCGGGTTCTCGGCGCGGACGTCGACTTTCACGTCGAGGCTCGTCCGTCCGGTGTTGAACACGTATCCCTCGATCACGACGACCTCGCCGGTCTCGATGGGGGCGATGAAGTCGACGTGGTCCATCGACGCCGTGACCACCTGCCGGCTCGAGAAGCGCATTCCCGCTATCGCGCCGCAGACGTCCATCCAGTGCAACACCGTCCCGCCGAGCGCCCGCCCGAGGTTGTTGGTGTCGTTCGGCAGGAGCATCTCGGTCATCTCGGTGTGGGAGTCGGCCAGCGTCGCGTCGTTCGCGCTGACGGCCGGGTCCGATCCGTCCTCCGACGGTTCCGCGTCGAGGTCGCTCATGCGTCCGCTCCGGCGGGCGCTCACTTGAATCCGCGGCACCGGCACGTCGCGGGGGTGGATCGCCGTGGCCGCGTGTGGTCGCGGCTACGGACCGTCGCGGCTACCGTCGCCGAAACGGATCGAGTCGGGCGGCCGACCCGCCTCGTCTATCACCTCCTCGGAGACGACGATGGGACACTCGACGCGGACGGCGAGCGCCAGCGCGTCGGAGGGTCGCGCGTCGAAGACGAACCGCTCCGGCTCGCCCGACTCGTAGCGCTCGGCGTCGACCTTCGCGTAGAAGGTCCCGTCCGCGAGGTCGTCGATCCGGACCCGGTCTATCGCCCCGCCGAACTCGGTGAGGATCTCCACGAGGAGGTCGTGCGTGAGCGGCCGGTCGAACGGTTCTCCCTCCAGGACCGTCCCGATCGATCGGGCCTGGTCGCCGCTGACGAAGATGGGGACGTACTCGTCGCGGACGCTCAGGACCACCGCCGGGACGTCGCCGCCGGGTGCCGACCCGGCTCCGACCCCGACGACCTCGGCTTCGTGTTCCATACGGGTGGATGGTGGCACGCGCATGAATAGCTGTCCCCGGCGACATCAGGGAGCAGTTCGGCCCCGCCGGTACCAGTAGAGCACCCCGAGCGAGAACACGAGCGCGGCTCCCAGAAAGAAGACGACGCCGGGCTCCGCGAGCACCGCCGCGGGGTCGGTGAGGAGGTCCGTCGTGAGATCGCCGGCGACGTCGAGGACCCCGTCGCTCGCCTCCGCGTCCACCGTCGGCTCCTCGGGAGACGCGTCCGGCTCCGTGGTGGCGATCCCCACGTCGCCGCCGTCTCCGGAACCGCCGCCGGCGTCGTCGCCGTCGGCGGCCCCGGTGTACCGCTCGGCCGTGGCGTCGGGTGTCGCCATCGCCGCGAGGCGTTGGACGGCGAACGCGGCGACCCCGAGGAGCGCGTACCCGCCGAGGAGCCGCTTCAGCGCCGTCTTGATCCCGGAGGACTGCTCCTCGCTTCCCGCGAACAACACCAGCGGCTCGTCGGCCGGCGCGTACACGTTCATCTCGCGACCCTTCTCGGAGTAGGTCGTGTCGATGACGTCGACGACGTCCGCGTCCTTGAGGTTCGAGAGGTGGTACTGAACGTTCTGGAGGGAGGTGTCGAGCTCGTCGGCGAGTTCGGAGGTCGTCGCCGGCCGCTCGTGAAGCGTCGAGAGGACGTTCCGGGCGGTCTCGGAGCCGAGCGCCGCGAGCAGCTCTTCGGCTTCCTCGTCGTCGACGCCGACGACGCGCGGATCACGGTCGTCGGGTTCGGGGTCCGGCAGGGAGGGCAACAGCCGCGACATACGCGGGTATGCGCGGGGTGTGGATACAAATCTGTTGGGACTCGCGCGCCACGTCCGAGCGACCGACGTGTCGATCCGACGGAAAGGAGGGCCCCACGACCGCTCGATACCGACTCACAAGCACTAAACGCCGGGACGCAGTACGTCGGGGTGATGACAGAGACGCCCGAGGGATCGGCCGACGCCGCGCCGGCCCCCTCCGAGAGCACCCCCGTCGCCGCCGAGGACGGAGAGACCGGGTCGGTGACGGTCGTCGGCACCGCACACGTCTCGGAGCGCTCCGTCGAGGAGGTCGAGGAGGCGATAACGCGGGAGCAGCCCGACGTCGTCGCCGTCGAACTCGACGAGGGCCGCTACCGACAGATGCAGGGGGAGACCCCCGACGACCTCGACGCGAGCGACCTGCTGCGCGGGAACACCGTCTTCCAGTTCCTCGCCTACTGGATGCTCTCGTACGTCCAGACCCAGCTCGGCGAGCGGTTCGACATCGAGCCCGGCGCGGACATGAAGGCCGCCGTCGACGTCGCCGAGCGTCTCGGGATCGACGTCGCCCTCGTCGACCGTGACATCCAGACCACGATCCAGCGGTTCTGGGCGCGCATGACGCTCGCCGAGAAGCTCCGGATGGTCGGCGGACTCGCGTTCGGGGTCACCGACTCCCGCGTCGTCGGCGTGGTCGCCGGAATCTTGATCGGCGTGATCGCCGGGCCCGCGATCGGCCTCTTCGGCGGCTCCTTCGGCGTCACGGAGCCGATCCTGACCAGCGTCACCGCGGGGATGCTGGCGGCGGTCCTGGTCGCGCTCGTCGTCGACCAGGTCGGGAAGGTCGGCCTCTCGCCGGACGCCCGGCTGTACGCCGCGGCCACGGTCGGGCCGGTCGCGGGCGTCGCGGTGGCGGCCTCCGGCGTCGCGGACGGACTCGTCGCGACGTACCTCGGCGGGCTCACGGTCCGGGCGATCGGCAGTCTCGGGCTCGGACTCGCGCTCGGGCTCTCGGTCGGCGTCCTCGGCGCGGCGCTGCTCGGGCTGTTCGGGCTCGCGAGCCCCGACGACGACGCGGAGTACGGCGGGATCGAGGAGATCGACATCGAGGAACTCACCGACACCGACGTGGTGACGATGATGATGGAGGAGTTCCGGCAGTTCTCCCCTGGCGGCGCGGAGGCGCTCATCGACGAGCGCGACGCGTTCATCGCCCACCGGCTCGTCGCCTTACGCGAGGCCGGCCGCGACGTGGTCGCCGTCGTCGGCGCGGGCCACCGGGCCGGGATCGAGGGCTACCTCGCGAACCCGGCGACGCTGCCGCCGATGGCGGACCTGGTCGGCGAGGAGTCGGGACGGGGATTCCCCTGGAAGAAGGCGGTCGGCTACGCGATAACGGTCGGGTTCGTCGGCTTCTTCGTCCTGCTCGCGATGGCCGGCGTCCGGAACGGGTTCCTGTTCCGGCTGTTCGGCGCGTGGTTCCTGATCAACGCCGCCTTCGCGTTCGGGTTCGCGAAGCTCGCCGGCGCGCGGTGGTCCTCGGCCGGCGTCGGCGGCGCGGTCGCGTGGATGACCTCGATCAACCCGCTCCTCGCGCCCGGCTGGTTCACGGGCTACGTCGAGTTGCGCCACCTGACGGTGAACGTCGGCGACATCGGCACGCTCAACGAGCTGTTGGCCGACGAAACGCGCCCGCCCTCGGAGCTCGTCTCCGAGATGCTCGACGTGCCGCTTTTCAAGCTCATCGTGGTCGTCGCGATGACGAACGTCGGCAGCATCGTCGCGAGCTTCCTCTTCGCCGTGTACGTCCTGCCCGCGATGTTCGGCGACATCGGCGGCGTCGAGGAGGTCTCCCGGCTGATGATACAGGGCGCGCGTAACAGCGCCGAACTACTCCGCGGGCTGATCGCCCCCTGACACACCATGGCAACGAACATCGCCGGCCGCCGGATCGGCGGCCTCTACTTCAGCGGCACCGAACTCAGAGACCTGCTCGTCGCGTGGCTCGCGCTCGGCGCGGCGTTCACGCTCTTCTTCGTGGGCGGGAGCGCCGGCATCGACCGGATCGTCGCCGCCGGCGTGGTGCTCCCGCTCCTCGTCGGCCTCCTGACCGCGGGCGTGGCCTTCCTCCTCCACGAGATCGCCCACAAGGTCGTCGCCGTGCGCTACGACCAGGTGGCGGAGTTCCGCGCGGACAACGGGATGCTGTTCCTCGCGGTGGCGAGCTCCCTGCTCGGGTTCATCTTCGCCGCGCCCGGAGCGGTCCACCACCGCGGACGGCTGACCGCGGGCCAACACGGACGGATCGCCCTCGCCGGCCCGGTCGTCAACCTGCTCTTGATGCTCGTCTTCCTGCCGGTGTTGTACGCCGGGACGCTGGTCGGCAGCGACGTCGTGGCGCTGGTCGGCGAGCGAGGGATCGCGATCAACGTCTTCCTCGCCGCGTTCAACCTGGTTCCGTACGGACCGCTCGACGGGAAGACGGTGCTGAACTGGAGCCGGGGGGTCTGGGCGGCGACGTTCGTTCCTTCGGTCCTGCTCACGGTGCTTCTCGTGTTCGTGCTCGGGCTCGGGTTCGGCGGGCCGTTCTGAGGCGGCCGCGGCGTCCTCCCGTCGAGGCCGCAAACGGTGTCCTTTTGCTCCGGCGCGCTACGACACGCGTATGACCGAGAACGGCGACGGGAGCGATAGCGGCGGTGACGGCGATCGTGGCGGCGACGACGGCGACGAACTCACGTACGCCGACGCGGGCGTCGACATCGACGCGAGCGAGGCGGCGACCGCCGCGCTGATCGGGATGGTCGGCGAAGGCGAGGGCGACTACGCCGGCCTGCTCGACATCGGCGACCGCTACCTCGCGCTGGCGACCGACGGCGTCGGGACGAAGCTGCTCGTCGCCGAGGCGCTCGCCGACTACTCGACGGTCGGGATCGACTGCATCGCGATGAACGTCAACGACCTCGTCGCCGCCGGCGTCCGCCCGGTCGCGTTCGTCGACTACCTCGCGGTCGACGAGCCGAACGAGGAGTTCGCCGAGCAGGTCGGCGAGGGGCTCGCCCGCGGCGCGGAACTCGCCGACATCGAGCTCGTCGGCGGCGAGACCGCGGTGATGCCCGAGGTCGTCCGCGGGCTCGATCTGGCCGGGACCTGCGCCGGCCTCGCCGCCAAGGAGGGCGTGTTCGACGGCGAGGCGCAGGCGGGAGACGCGCTCGTCGGGTGGGAGTCGTCGGGGATCCACTCGAACGGGCTGACGCTCGCGCGCGAGGCGGTCACGCGCGCACGCGAGTACACGGACCCCGCGCCCTTCGACGGGTACGACACCCTCGGCGAGGCGCTGTTGGAACCCACGCGGATCTACACCGACCTGCTCGATCCCATGCGCGAGCACGGGGTGCGGGCAGCAGCCCACGTCACCGGCGGCGGCTGGACGAACCTGACGCGGCTGGGAGCGTACCGCTACGTCGTCGACGAGCCCTTCGATGCCCAGCCCGTCTTCGGGTTCGTACAGTCGGAGGGGAACGTCTCCGACGAGGAGATGCACCGCACGTTCAACATGGGGACCGGCTTCGTCGCCGCGGTCGATCCCGAGGCCGCCGAGTCGCTTGCGGCGGCGACGGACGGACGCGTGATCGGTCGGGTGGAGGAGAGTGGCAGCGGCGGCGGCGACGCGGGAAGCGTCGCGATCCGCGGACTGGAGTTATAAGAGGCGACAGTCGCCCGGATCCACGCCGTTGCCGACTGGATCGACGCCACCGAATCTCCAGTCATTCGATAGTACGAAGCAGAAAACAGGGTCGTGCGGATCCCCGCCAAAGCCCCAGTCGTGAGGGCTCGATGCGCTCGCTGTGCTCCTCACTCAGTCGCTATCGCTCCTTCGTTGCGGTGCTTGCGTCGCGCGTCTTCGTCCTCACGACTGCCCCTTTGAGTCCCCCTCCCGAACCGCACAGCACTGCGACCGCACCTCACGCCTCCCCAGCCTCGTTGCTCGCGCGTTCGCGCTCGCAACTCCCTCGCGTTCCGGTCGCGGGCCGCCGGCCCGCGACCGGGCGCGCCACCGCCAGATCAATCGGTGAGTGATGCCGCCGCCGCGATTCACTCGTCGTCGGCGTCGCCCTGCGCGGCCTCGACGCGGTCCGCGGCCGACTCCAGCGCCTCGGCGAGGGTTCGCGCCTGCGCCGGCGACAACTCGACCTCGTCGGCGTGTGCCGGGAGGTCGTCGATCGCCGTCTCGTCGAGTTCGACCTGGAGGTCGACGCGGTCGGGGTCCTCCCGCGGCGCGGTGACGTTCACGATGCCCGGCGCGTCCGCCTCGAAGTCGTGTCCTCGCGCCCGCGCGTCCACGAAGTCCAGCGTCGTGTACGCGTTCACGCGGAGCAGTCGGTCGCTCATCTCTACCCCTCCATCTCAGTCGTCCGCCGGGGTCGGCGGGGCGTCCTCGAGCCCGTCGTCCTCGGCGTACGGGTACCAGGTGCGCTTCGTGTTGTGCATCATCGGGTCCTCGTAGTCGGTCTCCTCGGGGTCGACGAACGCGTCGAGTTCCTCGTCGTCGTGGCGGGCGACGAACGCGCGGAACGACTCGCCCTCCTCGCGCCGGTCGGCGAAGGTCTCGAGCAGGTTGGCGATCGCGCCGGGCACCTCGTCCACGGGCACGCGCTGGGTCACCCAGCGCGCGAACCCGGGGTCCTCGCCGAGCCCGCCGCCGAGTCCCACGTCGAGCGCCTCGACCGGGTCGCCGTCCTTCCGCGTCTTCATGCCCCGGAGGCTCACGTCGGCGATCTGCGGCTGCGCACACGACGCGGTACACCCCGAGAGGTGGACGTGGAACTCGTCGACGTCGGCGGGGAGTTCCGCGTTCTCCTTGAGCCAGCGGGCGAACCGGACCTGCCGGTTCTTCGTCTCGACGATGGAGAGCGAGCAGAACTCCGTGCCGGTACACGCGACGGAGCCGCGCATGAACGGCGACGGGTCCGGCGAGTAGTGCTCGAGTAGCGGCTCCTCGAGGAAGTCCTCGAGGGCGTCGTCGGGCACGTCGGTGACGATCACGTTCTGCCGCTGTGAGAGCCGGACCTCTCCCGATCCGTACTCCTCGGCGAGGTCGGCGAGGTCGAGCACGTCGGCCGCGCCCATCCGACCGACGAGCACGTTCAGGCCGACGAAGTTCGTCCCGTCCTTCTGGTCGTGGACGCCGATCAGGTCGTTGCGCTCTCCCTCGCCCGCGTTGTAGGTGTACTCTTCGCGGACGTCCCGGCCGGCGCTCTCGAGTTCGAAGTCGACGTACTCCTCTTGAAGCGTCTCGCGGACCTCCTCCGCGCCCCACTCGTCGACGAGGAACTTCACCCGGGCGTTGTATCGGTCCTCGCGGTCGCCGTAGTCCCGGAAGAGCCCGGAGAGCCCGCCGGCGACGTCCGGGACTCGCTCCGGCGGCACCCAGACGTCGATGTCGCGGGCGAACCGCGGCTCGTTGCGCGCGAGCCCGCCGCCGACCCGGACGTTGAAGCCGACGACGTCCTCGCCGCCCGCCGCGCCGTCCCCGTCGACCGCCTTGTAGGCGGGCTCGAACGCCAAGTCGTTGATGTCGCCCTGTCCGGAGCCGTCCGCGGAGCCAGTCACGGAGACCTTCCACTTGCGGGGGAGGTTCTCGTGGTCCTCGTTGCCCTTGAACGTCTCGTTGAGCTCGCGGATGACGGGCCAGGCGTCGATCACCTCCTGACCGTCCTTGCCGGCGACGGGGTTCCCGACGATGTTCCGCCAAGAGTCGCCACACGCCTGCTGGGTGGAGAGCCCGTTCTCGTCGAGCTTCTCGAAGATCGCGGGCACGTCCGAGAGTTCGATCCAGTGGAGCTGGATCGACTGGCGGGTGGTGAAGTCGGCGTAGGCGTCGCCGAAGATCGGGTTCCTCCCCGGGCCGCGGGCGTACTCGTCGGCTATCTCGCCGACGACGCGGAGCTGTCCGGGTTCGAGCACGCCGTTCGGCGTCCCGATCCGCATCATGAAGTATCCCTCCTGGCCGTTCCGCTGGTGGTACAGCCCCCACCACTTGAACCGCTCGAACCAGGCGTCCCGCTCGTCGTCGGGGATCGAATCGAACCCCGCCTCGGCGAACTCGAAGAGGCGCTCGCGTACCTCCTCGCCGTAGGCCTCGGATTTCCATTTCTCGACGTCCGTTGGCATCGTGTTCCGACACACGGCCGCCGATCACATAGGGGGACCCGTGGAGTCAACGTTGCCCGGTGCCCCTCCGAAGGGGCAACACCTGCCGGGTCAGTCGCGTCGCGTCCGGCGGACGCAGGAACGGTCGAACTCGACGAACTCGCCGCCCCGTATCCGGCCGACCGGGAGCCAGTCGGTGATCCCGGTCTCGCCGCACGCGATACACTGACCGTAGACGCGGACCTCCACTCGTGACCCGTCGACGCCGACCTCCTGGAAGTTCTCGACGACGAGGTCCGCCAGATCACAGCCACAGAAATCGGGCGCGTCGAGCCGCCAGAGTTCGCTCACGCGGACCTCACGGCCGTCGTCGATCGATATCCACGCCCCGTCGTCGAGCACGCGCAAGCGAGTGGTCACACCCCCGCTTCGAGCGCGAGGACCCAATGTGTAGCGGTGCTCGCAAGCCGGGTCGACGTCGGGGACGGAGTGGATCGAGAAAACCGCCCGACAGCGGGCCGGTCGGGTCCGATATCGGCGTCACGAGTACCGGACATGGGTTCCGCTACCCGGGAGTAGTGGTTCGATTTACTCGTGAGGCGTCCCTTATGATCGGGGCAGTCGTAGGCGGGATCGATGACCGAGACGACACCCGAGACCGTTACCGACCCCCCGAGCGATCCCGACGGCGGCGGAGCACATCGCCAGCACGCGTCCGCCGACGTCGCGCCCGAGCTGTTCGAGCCAGGGGTCGACCGATGACCCAGAGACGCCAGTCTCGGCGGCGGACCGCCAACGGCGGCGGTTCCCGACCGTCCCCGGACGACGTCGAGAGCGACGACTCGGCCGGCGAGCGATCGACCGAGGAAACCGCGAGCACCGATCCGGATCCGGACGCGGAAGCGCCCCGAAAACCGGCGGGCGGCGACGAGGCCGATCACCTCGAGGACCTGAAGGACGGTGCCGGCTGTACGGAGATCTGGGAGCACCTCTCGGAGAGCCGCGAGGAGTGACTCGCAAGCGGAGCCGACTGACGCGCCGAACCGAGCCCCCGAACGTGCCTACGACAGGTGTGCGGCGATGTCGGCCTCGGTGAGTATCCCCACCGTCTCCCCGCCGTCGGTCACCATCACGGCCTTGTAGTGGTCGAGCAAGTTCCGGACCTCGTCGACGGTCGCGCCGGGCGCGACGGTGGGGAACGACTCGCTCATCACCTCGCTGACGGGGTGATCGCCGACGTTCTCGCCCGCGTGGACCACGTCCCCCTGGCTGATCGAGCCGACGGGGACGCCGTTCTGGAGAACGGGGAGCTGGGAGTACGCCTCCCGCTCCATCAGCTCGACCGCGTCGCTCACGGCGTCGTCGGGGGCGACGCTGATCACGGTCTCGTTCATCAGGTCGGACGCGCGTACGACCTCCCCTTCGGCCTCCTGGAGGGCGTTCACGATCCGCCGCAGCGTCGAGAGCCGCGGATCGACGTCGCCGCCCTCGATGCGGGCGATGAGCGGCTGTGAGACGCCCGCGGCGTCCGCGAGCGCGCTCTGGGTCAGTTCGAGCGACGTGCGTCGTTCGCGCAGGTCCTGTGGCGTCGGAAGCTCCATACGGCTAATAACCTCTGGTTATTAGAAAAGGTTTCGGCGGTCGGTCGTTCAGCGCGCGCCGTCGTCCGTCTCGTCGTCCTCGTCCGCCTCCGTTTCGACGATCTCGATGACCTCGAGCGGGACGTCCCGGAGCGCGCCGCCGACCTCGCTCTTCGCGATCCGCTCCGCGTGCTCCTCGCTGTCGGCGTTGAAGACGTCGATCTCCAGGAGGAGTCCGACGAGCGCCGTGTTCGCCGCGAGGAAGGCCGCGTCGAACGGCTCCCCGCAGGCGGGACAGCCGGTGACGCCGGGCTCGACCTCGACGTACTGCTTGTCCGTCTCGTTGAGTCGCTTTCCGGCCTCGCTGACCGCGACGCCGATGGCGTCGTCGGTCTCCTCGACGTCACGGACCAACCAGGCTGCTTCCATCGCGACCGCGTAGTTGCTCATACCCCTCCGAGGTGCCGCAGGGTTTCGTCTCTTGTGGTTCGTTGGCGGCGTCTCGGAGGAAGCAGTGGAGGGGGGAGACGACCTACAGCCGGTCGACGATCGCCGCGGTGACCGCCTCGGTCGTCGCGTCCCCGCCGAGGTCCCCCGTCCGGGGGCCCTCCGAGAGCACCGACTCGACCGCGGTCCGGACCCGCGTGCCCTCCTCGACGTGTCCGAGGTACTCGAGAAGCATCGCGGCCGAGAGCACCGCCGCCGTCGGGTTCGCGATCCCCTCGCCGGCGATGTCGGGCGCAGTGCCGTGGACGGGCTCGAAGAGCGCGTTGTCGTGGCCGACGTTCGCCGAGGGAAGCAGGCCGAGCCCGCCGACGAGCCCCGCCGCCAGGTCCGAGAGCACGTCGCCCGCGAGGTTCGGACAGACGACCACGCCGTACTGTGAGGGGTCGAGCGGGAGCTTCGTCGCGAACGCGTCCATCAGCTCCTCGTCGGCGTCGACGCCGCGCTCCTCGGCGACGGCGAGCACCGCCTCGCGGAAGCGCCCGTCGGTCTCGCGCATCACGTTCGACTTGTGCGCGACGGTGAACCCCTCCTCGGGGTCGCCGGCGGGCCCGCGACCGTCCTCGACGAACTCGCAGGCGTACTCGGCCAGCTCGCGGGAGGCTGAGGACGTGACCACGCGCGTCAGCGTCGAGAGGTCGTCGCTGAGCCGGTCCTCGTGGCCGGCGTAGACGCCCTCGGTGTTCTCACGCAGGAAGACCACGTCCGTCTCCGGGCGCAGCGCGTCGACGCCGGGATACGCCTTCGCGGGCCGGACGTTGACGAAGGAGTCGACCGCCTCGCGCAACGGGAGGATGACGTCCGCGGCCGTCTCGCCGGCCGCGCCGAACAGCGTCGCGTCGGCGTCGGCGACCTGTTCGTACGTCTCCGCCGGGAGCGCCTCGCCGGTCGCCTCCCGAACCGCGTCGCCGGCCTCGCCCTCGACGAACTCGAAGTCGACCTCGAGCGCCTCGAGCACCTCGATGGCGGCCGGGACGACCTCCCGTCCGATCCCGTCGCCCTCGATGACGGCGATCTCGTGGCTCACGCGCCGTCCCCCGGAACGTCCTCCTCGGGGACGTACGGCAGCGACCGGGCGGTCTCACGGACCGCCCCCGCGTTCGCGCCCATCAGCGCCGTGGTGTCCCAGACGCCCTCGACGAGCGCCTTCCGCTGGGCGTCGTGGACCGTCGCGTCGATCACGGTGTCGTCGTAGGTGATCGTCTCGGCCGCGACGTCGATGTCGATCTCGGCGTCGGGATTCGCCTCGACGTAGTCCTGGAGCGCCTCGATGGACTCCTGGTCGGCGGTGACCGTCGGGACCCCGAGCGCGAGACAGTTGCCCGCGAAGATCTCCGCGAACGACTCGCCGACGACGGCGTCGATCCCCCAGCGCATCAGCGCCTGCGGGGCGTGCTCGCGCGAGGAGCCGCAGCCGAAGTTCGCGTTGACGACGAGCACGTTCGCGCCCCGGTACTGCTCCTCGTTGAAGGGGTGGTCCTTCTCGTTGTCGTCGTCGTCGAACCGCTGGTCGAAAAAGGAGAACTGTCCCAGCCCGTCGAAGGTGACGACCTTCATGAACCGGGCGGGGATGATCTGGTCGGTGTCGATGTCGTTCCCGCGGACGGGGATCCCCGTCCCGGTGACCTCGGTCACCTTCTCGGCCGGTGCCTCGCCGGCGCTGAACTCGGGCGAGCTCATACGGTCGCCACCTCCTCCATCTCGCGCACGTCGGTGACCTCACCGGTCACCGCCGCGGCCGCGACCATGATCGGACTCATCAGGACGGTCCGGCCGTCCTTCGAGCCCTGCCGACCGACGAAGTTCCGGTTCGAGGACGAGGCGCTCGCCTCGTCGCCCTGGAGCTGGTCGTCGTTCATGCCGAGACACATCGAACAGCCGGGCTCACGCCAGTCGAAGCCGGCGTCCTTGAAGACCTCGTCGAGCCCCTCCGCCTCCGCGGCGTCGCGGACGCGCTGGCTGCCGGGGACGACCATCGCACGCACGTCGTCGTCGACCTCGCGACCCTCGACGAACGCCGCGGCCTCGCGGAGGTCCTTCAGCCGCGCGTTGGTACACGATCCGAGGAACGCCACGTCGATCTCGTAGCCCTCCATCGTGTCGCCCGGCTCGACGCGCATGTGTTTCTGCGCGCGACGGGCGGTGTCGCGGTCCTCCTCGGGCAGGTCCTCGGGGTCCGGGATCGGCTCGGTGATCCCCGCGGTCTGTCCGGGGGTGGTCCCCCAGGTGACCGTCGGCTCGATGGCCGAGCCGTCGATGGTGACCACGTCGTCGTACTCGGCGTCGTCGTCGGTCCGGATCGACTCCCAGTAGGGTTTCAGCCGCTCGAATTTCTCGGGATCGTTCTCGAAGGCGTCCGTCCCCTCCAGCCACTCGTAGGTGGTCTCGTCGGGGTTGACGTACCCCGCGCGAGCGCCGCCCTCGATGGACATGTTACAGATCGACATCCGACCCTCCATGCCCAGCTTCTCGATGGCCTCGCCGGCGTACTCGTAGACGTAGCCCACGCCGCCGTCGGTCCCGAGCTTCCCGATGATCGTCAGGATGACGTCCTTGGCGGTGACGCCCTCGCCGAGCTCGCCGGTGACCTCGATCCGACGGACCTTCTGTTTCTCCATGGCGACGCAGCCCGTCGCCAGCACGTCGCGGATCTGTGAGGTGCCGATGCCGAACGCCAGCGCGCCGAACGCGCCGTGTGTCGACGTGTGCGAGTCGCCACAGACGATGGTCATGCCGGGCTGGGTGAGCCCCTGCTCCGGCCCGATGACGTGGACGATGCCCTGATCGCCCGAGTCGGGATCGGAGAAGTCGATCCCGGACCCGCGGACGTTCTCCTCGAGTTCGGCCATCATCTCCTCCGCGGCCTCGTCGCGGTACGGCCGGTCGCGGTTGCCGGTCGGCACGATGTGGTCGACCGTCGCGTGCGTGCGCTCGGGGAACGCGACCTCCTGATCGCGCTCCTTCAGCATGCCGAACGCCTGCGGACTGGTGACCTCGTGGACGAGGTGGAGCCCGACGAACAGCTGGTCCTGTCCGGTCGGCAACTCCGTCACCTTGTGGCGGTCCCACACCTTGTCGTACAGCGTCCCCTCGCTCATCGGGGATCACTCCGGGATCGGGGATCACTCCGGGATCGGGGATCACTCCGGGAACCCGCGGGCTCGTCCGAGCGGTTCGCGTCGCCGCTCCCGCCCATCAGGCCTTCACCTCGGCCGACTCCTCCTCGTCCTCCTCCTCCTGCCAGGCGAACAGCCCGCGCAGCTCCTCGCCGACCTCCTCGATCTCGTGGTTCTTCTCGGCGTGACGGAGCTGGGTGTAGGAGGGTCGACCGGCCTGGTTCTCCGCGATCCACTCACGGGCGAACTGGCCGTTCTGGACCTTCTCGAGGATCTCTTCCATGTTCTCGCGGGCGTGCTCGTCGACGACGACGTCGCCCTGGGTGAGCCCGCCGTACTCGGCGGTGTCGGAGACCGAATCCCACATGCCGCCGAGCCCGTCCTCGTACATCAGGTCGACGATGAGCTTGAGCTCGTTGAGACACTCGAAGTACGCCATCTCGGGCGAGTAGCCGGCGTCGACGAGCGTCTCGTACCCCTGCTTCACGAGCGAGGTGACGCCGCCACAGAGCACCGCCTGCTCGCCGAACAGGTCCGTCTCCGTCTCCTCGCGGAACGACGTCTCGACGACGCCGGCGCGGGTACAGCCGATCGCGGCCGCGTACGCGAGCCCCTCGTCGTGGGCCTCGCCGGTGGCGTCCTGGTACACCGCCAGCAGGCCGGGCGTCCCCTCGTCGTTCTCGTAGTTCCGGCGGACGAGGTGGCCCGGCGACTTCGGCGCGACCATCGTCACGTCGACGTCCTCGG
Organism: Halorubrum aquaticum; assembly: GCF_900113615.1. Lineage (GTDB taxonomy): Archaea > Halobacteriota > Halobacteria > Halobacteriales > Haloferacaceae > Halorubrum > Halorubrum aquaticum. The sequence goes on along the minus strand of NZ_FOPZ01000001.1, from coordinate 236,295 downwards.
GCGGCTGGATCTGGTTGTAGTGGATGTTGAACCCGTGCGCGAACTGGAGCGTGTCGCCCGCCTCCAGGTTCGGCTCGATGGCGTCCTCGTAGACGTCCGGCTGGACGGTGTCGGGAACGAGTACGCTCACGATGTCGGCCTCGGCGGCCGCCTCGGCGGGGGTCGCCACGCGGAGCCCGTCGCCCTCGGCGGCCTCGCGCGAGGAGCTGCCCTCGCGGAGACCGACGACCACGTCGACTCCGCTGTCGGAGAGGTTCTGGGCGTGCGCGTGCCCCTGCGAGCCGTAACCGAGCACGGCGACGGTCTTCTGGACGATCGCCTCGCTGTCGGCGTCGTCGTCGTAGTATACTGTCGAATCGAACGTCTGGTTGTCGTCTTCTGTCATGGTGTGTGGATCAGTCTGTGTTCGGCGTCGTCGGTTCGCCGGCCGTTCCGGGTTTCTCTCCTGGCGCGGTGGGGATGTTCCCCCGTGCGAGCGCGGTCTGACCGGTCCGGGCGATCTCGATGATCCCGAACTGGTCGAACGCGTCGATCGCGTCGTCGATCTTCGACTCGTCGCCGGTGAGCTGCACCGTGATCGTCTCCGGCCCGGCGTCGAGCGTCTGGCCGTCGTACATCTCCGCGACGGCGTGGACCTTGTCCGGCTCCTCGCCGTGAACCTTGAGCAGGACGAGCTCGGACGTGACGGCGCTGCCGGAGACTTCGCCCACGGAGATAACGGGCTTCAGCTTCGCCATTTGTTTTTCGATCTGGTCGATCCCCGGGTCGGTCTCCTCGACCACCATCGTGATGCGGGAGTGACCCTCGACGGTCGTCGGCCCGACCGTCAGGCTCTCGATGTTGAACTGTCGGCGGGAGACGAGCCCGGAGACGCGCGCGAGCACGCCGGGCTCGTCCTCGACCAGCGCGGAGATGACCGCGCGCCGGGAGTCGTGTTCCGCCTCGACGACGGGGTCGATCCGGTGGCCCTCCAGGTTTCGACGCCCCTCCGGCTGGGGGCGCTCGTCCGGTGCGGGACCGGGCATGCCGGCCGCGTCCTCCCCGCTCATAGCTGGTCCTCCGTGAGCGCGAACCGGCCGTTCGCTCCGCCGCTCGGCACCATCGGCAGCACGTTCTCCTCGGGGTCGACGTGGAAGTCGATCACCGCGGGCCCGTCGTACGCGAGCGCCTCCTCGACCGCCGGGGCGACCTCGTCGTAGCCGTCGACGCGGATCCCGAGCGCGCCGAACGCCTCGGCGAGCTTGTCGAACTCCGGCATCCAGTTGTAGTCGGAGGCCATGTGCCGCCCCTCGAAGAACGCGTCCTGCCACTGGCGCACCATCCCGATGTACTCGTTGTTGAGCACCGCGAACGTGATGTCGAGGTCCTCGCGGACGGCGACCGACAGCTCCTGCATCGTCATCAGGAAGGAGCCGTCGCCGTCGAAACAGATCACGTCGCGGTCGGCGTCGCCCATCGCGTCGGCGGCGACGCGCGCGCCGACCGCGGCCGGAACGCCGTACCCCATCGTGCCCAGTCCGTGCGAGGAGACCCACGTTCGGGGCTCCGTGTACGTCCAGAACTGGGAGGCCCACATCTGGTGTTGGCCGACGCCGGTCGTGACGATGGTGTCGTCGTCGGTCGCCTCGTCGAACGCCTCGACGACGAACTGCGGTTTGAGCGGCTCGTCGTCGGGCGTCGCGTACGTCATCGGGTACGTCTCCTTCCACTCCTGACACTGCTCGCGCCATTCGTCCGCGTCGGGCTCCTCGTGGATCGCCTCGAACAGCTGGTCGAGGACGGTCCCCGCGTCGCCGACCAGCGGGTAGTCGGCGTACACGTTCTTCGAGATCTCCGCCGGGTCGATGTCGATGTGGACGACCTCGGCCTCCGGCGCGAACGTGTCGATCCCGCCGGTGAGCCGGTCGTCGAACCGCGTGCCGACCGCGATCAGACAGTCGGTGTGGGTGATCGCCATGTTGGCGTAGCCGGTCCCGTGCATCCCCGCCCACGAGAGCGACAGCTCGTCGTCCTCGGGGAACGAGCCGATCCCCGGCATCGTCGTCGTGACCGGGATCTCGTACGTGCGCGCGAACTTCCGCGCGGCCTCGCTTGCCTCCCCCTTGATCACGCCGCCGCCGAACAGACACAGCGGCCGGTCGGCCTCCTCGATCGCGCGGGCCGCGGCCGCGACAGCGTCCTCGCGGGCGCTCGGGTTCGGGTCGGTCCCCGCCGGCGCCTCCGCGGGACCGGGCGACTCCTCCGTGTCGTCCAGCGTGACGTCCTTCGGCAGGTCGACGAGCGTCGGGCCGGGCCGGCCGACCCGCGAGAGCTCGAACGCCTCGCCGACGACGTCGCCGACTGAGTCCGCGTCGCCCGCGAAGTAGTTGTGTTTCGTGATCGGTCGCGTGACGCCGACCGTGTCGGTCTCCTGGAACGCGTCGTTGCCGACGAACTCCGTGGGGACCTGCCCGGTCAGCGCCAGCATCGCGTCGCTGTCCATGTCGGCGTCGGCGATGCCGGTGACGAGGTTCGTCGCGCCGGGGCCGGACGTGGCCAGACAGAGGCCGGGCTCGCCGGAGACGACGCCGTACGCGTCGGCCGCGTGAGCGGCCCCCTGTTCGTGAGCCATCGTCAGGTGGCGGATCGACGAGCCGTACAGCGCGTCGTACACCGGCATGATCGCTCCGCCCTGCACGCCGAAGGCGGTCTCCGCGCCGGCGGCCTCGAGGGCGGCGACGACCGACTCCGCGCCGGTCGACACCGCCGTCGGCGTCTCGCCGTCTGGTCGGTTCTCCTCGCCGGCCGGGTCCGCCGCGCCCGGGCCGTCCGCGTCGGCCGGGTCGGACGCCGGCTCGGCGTCGGGGTCGTCCTCTCGTGGGTGTGCTGCTGAATCGCTCATCGTGTGTGGTGTGTTTGTGTCTCTCGAGTTCGAGCGTCGGTCGATCCGGACGCGGGTCGCGCCGTCGAATCGACGGCGGTCGACGAGTCGTAGTCGGCGCGCCGGCGTCCGTCGGTACGTCGGGTCGGTGAGGAAGGGGTGTGGTAGGGGATCAAACCCCTACGATGGCTACAGCGACGGCTCCCGTCCGAACGTCGTCCGCGCGGGTGTACCGTGACCGTCGCATTCGATCCGAACCCACGTGGGCCGCCTATAAATTCCTGTCGGCGTGAGCGATCCGTGCGCCGACCCGTCGGCACACACCGGGCGTCCGGCGTGGATCCGTCAGGGACGGATCCGCCAGCGGGCCGACCGCACGACGCGTTCGGCAGTCGCTGGCGAGTCGTTGCGACCACGGAGGAGGCCATCAGATCCGGACCTCCTCCTCGCGCTCGACGCCGGCCTCGCGGGCGAACCGCTCGACGTCGCCGGCGGTCACCTGCCGCTTGCCGGACCCGTACTCCTTGACCCGCTTCGTGATCTCGCGGACCTCCCCGTCGGAGGGATCGAAGCCGGCCTCGACCAGGTGCTTGCGCACGCTGTGGGTACCCGTGTGTTTCCCGAGCACGAACTCGCGTTCCGCGCCGACCATCTCGGGGGTCATCACGCCGGTCTCGAACGTGTCCGTGTTCTCGATCACGCCCGCGGCGTGGATGCCCGACTCGTGGGCGAACGCGTTCCGTCCGGTGACGGGCTTGTTCGCCGGCACCGGGATGTCCGAGGCGTCCTCGACGATCCGCGCCAGCTTCGTGATCTGGGTCGTGTCGATCCCGGTGTCGACGCCGTAGACCGACTCGACCGCCATCACGACCTCCTCGTAGGCCGCGTTGCCGGCGCGCTCGCCGATCCCGTTGACCGATACCTGCGCCTGCTCGGCCCCGTTCTCGAAGCCCATGACCGCGTTGGCCGCGGCCATCCCGAAGTCGTCGTGGGTGTGGACGTCGACGCGGGCGTCCGTCGCCTCGACGACCGCCTTCACCGTCTTGCCGAAGCTCGTCGGCATCGCGACGCCGCACGTGTCCGGGATGTTGATCCAGTCGGTGCCGGCGTCCGAGACCGCCTCGACGATCTCCGTCAGGTAGTCGGGGTCGGTCCGCGTGGCGTCCATCGGCGAGAACATGCACTCGACGCCGGCGTCTTTCACCTGCTCGACGGCGTCGACCGCGCGTTCCTTCGCCTCCATGCGCGTCGCGTGCATGGAGTCCTCGAGTTGGACGTCGCTCGTCGAGACGAACACGTGGACCATCTCGACGCCCGAGTCGATGGCGGCCTCGATGTCGCCCTCGACGACGCGGGCGAGCCCACAGACGGTCGTGTCCGTCGCGGCTGCGATATCGCTCACGGCCTCGAACTCCGCCTCGGAGTTCACCGGGAACCCGGCCTCGATGACGTGGGTCCTCATGTCGTCCAGCGTCGCCGCTATCTCGCGTTTCTCGTCGTAGCTGAACGAAGTACGTGGTGACTGTTCGCCGTCTCGTAACGTCGTGTCGAAGATCCGTACAGGACCGATTTCGATGTTAGAAGCTATCGTGCCCTGGAAGAACTCGATCCGCCGGGGTGTCCGACGAAGCCTCCGTGATGTCTGTCATCGACTGACAGCAGAACGTTCGTCTACTTAAGAGTTACGTCCCTCGGGGGATCCGATCGTTCGATCAGTCGCCGTCGTGTGCGGCGGAGACGTGGCGGAAATCGGCGGGAGATCGCGTGAGAGAAGTGAGGGGAGAAGTGATGGTGGGAGTGAGAGGAGAAATGACGAGGGGAGTCACATCCCCATGTCGGCCGCGGGGTCCGGCACGGGGAGGTCGTGGACCGCCACCCCGAGCAGCTCGGCGGCGTGATCGAGCGCCATGTCGAACCCGTAGTACCGCTCCAGTTCGTCGCCGTCCGGGCCGGTCCGGACCTTGAGCATGGCGTATCCCTCCCGGTTCTGTGCGACCGTCGCCGTCCGTCCGTCCGCCGAGAACGTGAGCAGCCGCTCGGCGTCCGTCTCCTCGTAGCGGGCCGTGACGCCCTCCGCTTCGGCGGTCGCCGTCCCGTCCGATCCGACGTGATCCGACTCCGTCGTGTCCGTCATACGCGACGTTGGCCCCGAGCCCTGTCGTATCTGTCGGTCCGGATCTCCTCACCCCGGATCGCCTCGACACGCTGCGTCGATCCCCTCCTGCTCACCGCGGGTCCCACCCGTGGAACGTCGTCCCCGGCTCCAACTCGAGGTCGAACGCGCGAATCAGCCCGCCGAGCGCGGCGTAGCCCTGCGCGGTGGCGGCGATACCGACGACCTCGTCCTCGTCGTACAGCGCCTCGATCGACTCGTGGGTGACCGCGTCGACCGACTCCTCGGCGACGGCGCGAACGTACTCCACGAGGGTCCGCTCGTCGCCGTCGAGCGCGGTCGGATCGTCCGTGCCGATCCCGGCGATGACCGCGTCGTCGATGCCGACCTCGCGCGCGATGTTGACGTGCTGGTGCCACTCGTAGCGGTTGTCGATCGTCGCCGCCGTCGCGAGGATGACGAGCTCCCGTTCCCTGTCCGTGAGCCCGCTGTCGTGCCACAGCGAGCGCAGGAACGCCCGCATCCCCGCGAGCACCGCCGGGTTGTTGCCGAGCGATCGGTACACGTTGAGCGGCTTCCCCTGGAGGACCGACTCCAACAGCTCCTCGTGTTCGTCCGGGACGTCCGCCGCCTCGACGTATGGAACGCGCGCCATACGTCCGAGGCGGTCCCGCGAGGGTTAGGTGTACGTGAGTCGGTAGCGTTCACCGCGAGTCGGTTCGATCGGGCGGCCGCCGATGGGAAGCTTAAGGGGCGAGACCGACCAAGCGTCGGTAATGGCTACGGAGGTCTCGCGTCGGCGGGCGTGGGTGATCGCCGCGCGACCGCAGACGCTCCCCGCGGCGGCCGCGCCCGTGATCGTCGGCGTCGGGCTCGCGATCGGGGCGGGCGTGTTCGCCCCGCTCCCGGCGCTCGCGGCGTTCGTCGGCGCGGCGCTGATCCAGATAGGGACCAACTTCGCGAACGACTACTACGACGCGATCCAGGGAGCCGACACCGACGACCGCGAGGGGTTCACCCGCGTCGTCGCCAGCGGACTCATCGACCCGCCGGAGGTCAAACGCGCCATGTGGCTGACGTTCGCGGCCGCGATCGGCGTCGGCACGTACCTCGTCGCCGTCGGCGGCGTCCCGATCCTCGTCATCGGCCTCGCGAGCGTCGCCGCCGGCATCGCCTACACCGGCGGCCCCTACCCGCTCGGCTACCACGGGCTCGGCGACGTGTTCGTCTTCGTCTTCTTCGGCGTGATCGCGGTCACGGGCACCTACTACGTCCAGGCGGCCGCGCTCGTTGGCGGGACCTTCCCGCTGTGGATCCCCGATGGGACCGTCACGCTCGCGGCCGTCGTCGCCAGCCTGCCGGTGGCCGCGCTCTCGACGAACATCCTCGTCGTCAACAACGTCCGCGACCGCGAGGAGGATGCGGAGACGGGCAAGCGAACCCTCGCCGTCCGCTTCGGCTACCGGTTCTCCCGGGTCCAGTACGTCGGCCTCCTCGCGCTCGCGTACGTCACCCCGTTCTGGTTCGTCGCGGCCGGGGACGGCCTCGCCCCCCTGCTTCCGCTCGTGACCCTCCCGCTCGCGGCTGCCGTCGCCCGAACCGTCCTGACCGAGACCTCCGGCGACGCGCTCAACCCGGCGCTGGAGTCGACCGGCAAGCTGCTCGCGGCCTACGCGGTCGCGTTCGCCGTCGGCCTCGCGCTCTGATGCGGATCCGTCCCTTCTCCCTCACGCTCGCGAGCCCCCTCCGGACCGCCCGCGAGGAGCTGACCGAACGGGAGGGCTTCCTCGTCGGCGTCGGGTTCGACGGTGGCGAGGACGGTCCGGTCCCCGGCGTCGGCGAGGCCACGCCGCTGCCCGGCTGGACCGAGTCGTTCTCCGCGTGTGAGGCGGCGCTCCGGGAGGCGGGGTCGGACACGGCGTCGGCCGGCCGGGTGGCCGCCCCCGAGGACCTCGCCGTCATCGACGCCCGCGAGACGCCCGCCGCCCGCCACGGCCTCGCACTCGCGCTCGGGGACGCGGCCGCCCGCGAGGCGGACCGGTCGCTCGCCGATCACCTCGCCGATCGAGCCGACGCACCGAACCCCGCCGATTCCGTCCCGGTGAACGCGACGATCGGGGACGGTACCCCGGAGTCGACGGCGGCGGCCGCGGCGCGCGCGGTCGAGGACGGCTACCGCTGCCTGAAGGTGAAGGCGGGCGCGCGTCCGCTCGCCGACGACCTCGACCGGCTCCGGGCGGTTCGGGAGGCGGTGGGATCCGCGATCGACCTCCGCGTCGACGCCAACGGCGCGTGGGACCGCGCGACCGCGCGGCGGGCGCTCGACCGACTGAAACCGCTCGATATCGCGTACGTCGAGCAGCCGCTCCCCGCGGCCGACCTCGGCGGAACCGCCGGGCTTCGCGCGGAGAGCGAGGTGCCGATCGCGCTCGACGAGTCGCTCGCGGCGCACTCCGTCGCGGACGTGTTGGCGGCCGGCGCGGCCGACGCGCTCGTCATCAAGCCGATGGCGCTCGGCGGTCCCGACCGCGCGCTCGACGCGGCGCTCCGGGCCCGCGAGGCGGGCGTCGATCCGGTGATCACCACGACGATCGACGCGGTGGTCGCGCGGACCGCGGCGGTCCACGTCGCGGGCGCGGTCCCCGAGGTCCTCCCCTGCGGGCTCGCGACCGGCGACCTGCTCGCCGCGGACCTCGCGCCGGATCCCCGTCCGGTCGCCGACGGTCGGATCGCGGTTCCGGACGGTCCGGGGATCGCGGACGGCGCGTTCGACGAACTGGTGTGAGGACGGCAGGTGGGAGGGGCGAACGCCGGACCCTCAATGGAAGCCGCGGTCGACGTCGTCCTCGTCGATCAGGTCCTCGAGCTCCGCCGAGAGCAACTCCTCGGCCTCCTCGAAGGTGTCGCCGAGCTCGTCGAGCTCGTCGGGACGCCCGTCGAACTCGTAGGCCATGGGGCCGAACGCCGGCGAGTCGATCGCCTCCATCACGTCCTCGAAGAGGTGGTTTGGCTCCGTGGGGGCTTCGGCGTGGACCTTCAGCGTCTCCTCCAGTCGGGTCGCCACGTCCTTCGCCTCGTCCTCGTTCTCGGGCGGCGTGCGCACCGCGAACCGCCCCGCCGAGTCGTCGCCGGGAAGCAGCGGGTCGAGCTCGTCGTCGACCTTCCGGGCCACTCGAGTTCCGACCCCACGGAGGTCGCGCGGGTTCTTCGCGTACGTCTTCAGGTGGTAGACGCCGACGCTCGGATGCCCGAAGTAGAGGTCCTCGCCGAGCCCTCCGCGTCGGGAGCCGGCGACGGCGCGCCAGCCGTCCGGGTCGGTCGAGTCGCTCGCGACGTCCGCGAGGATCTCCTGCCAGTCGCGTACGCGCATGTCGGCGTCACGTTGCGACGGAGCGCGCATGAGGGTGTCGGTCGCGGCGACCGGGCTCGCGGACGCGTGTCACGACCGGACGGAACGTTACCGCTCGTACACCGGTTTCCCCCGATCGCGCGTGTGAGAATACGATTCCCAGGCGATCAGAAGCGAGCCGCCGATCAGGAAGAGGTACGGGATCGCCCCCTCGGACCCGGCGATCAGATCGGCCGACCCCCAGAGCACGAGGACGCCGTAGAGCGCGATCCGGAAGCGGGCGGTGTCGTACCCCTCGCGGAACGTCCCCCAGACGACGACCCCGGCGATGTAGAGGCTGATCAGCGCGTCGCCGGCGGCCGCGAGCCCGGCGCTCGAGACGCGGAGGTACGCGCTCGCGACGGACAGCCCGGCCAGCACGACGACGAACCCGACGACGACGGGTCGCCCGTACCGGTCGTACACCTCGCTCATGTGCCATCCCACGCGGCGAGGGATAAGGAATCCTCGGGTTCTCCCCGTCGGCGTCCGGATCCGTCCCCCGCACCGACAGCGTTTTTCGCCGCGGCCGAGGATGGAGGGCGTGAACGTTCGGGGACCGATCGTCTCCGTCGGGGAGACGCGGACGGTGTCGACGTCGTACGGCGAGCGCGACCTCCGCGAGCTCCGGATCCGCCCGGAGCGCGGAGCCGGCGACCCGGTCGACGTGACCCTGTGGGGCGACTGGACGGAGACGGCCGAGCACGCCGAGCCCGGCATGGAACTGCTCGTCACGGGGGCGGAGGAGGACGACTACGGAGGAGAGACGGGGTACGCGACCACCGGCGACTCGTGGGTCGTGCTCGAGCCCGACTTCCTCGTCGACGTGACGGGGATCCGGTCGTGGGTCCAGTGTCCCCGGATGTACTACCTGAACAAGCTCTCGGGGATCCCCCTCAACTACCCGGTCGTCAAGGGGACGATCGTCCACGAGGTGTTCGGCGACCTCCTCCGTGGGATGGACCTCGAGGCGTCCGTGAGCGACCGCGTCGAGGAGGCGGGCCTCGAGCTCGGCCTGCTCGGCTACGAGACGGCGGAGGTGGAGGACGAGGTCCGACGCAACGCGGCAGCCATCGAGGGATGGCTCGCGCAGGGAACGCTGACCGACGAGGACACGTGGCGCTCGGAGTTCACGCTCCTCTCGCCGACCTTCGGGCTGAAGGGACGCGCCGACGCGCTGCGGCGCGGGACCCCCGTCGAACTCAAGACGGGCAAGAACACGAACCGCGAGCCGCGGTTCCAGGACAAGATCCAGGCGGCCTGCTACGCGCTCATGCTCGATGAGCGCGGCGTCGACCCCGACATCGGAACCCTCCTGTACACGAAGAACACCGCGCTCGACCGCAACGAGGAGAGCGGCGACCTCGCGCCCGCCAAGGAGTTCACCGTCGGCGACGGCCTGCTGAAGTTCGTCGTACGCGAGCGAAACGCGCTCGCCGCGATGGAGTGGCGCGCGCTCAACGACCCCGGCGAGCGCCCGACGGTGCCCACGGGGTACGAGGCGGACGCGAACTGTAACTACTGTTTCGAGCAGGACACGTGTATGGTCGTCTCCGGCCGCCTCGACCAGGAGTCGAAGGCGGGGCAGGTTGGAAATCCCGTCCCCGAGGACGAACGCGACTACTTCGACCGCTTTTACACCGCCATCGAGGAGGAGCGACGCGAGACGCACGCGGAGTACCGGAAGCTGTGGGAGCAGAGCCCCGAGGAGCGGGCGGCCGACGACCGGGCGCTGATCGACTTGGAACCCGTCTCGCGGACCGAGATCGACGACAACCGCTGGGAACTGCGCGCCCGCAAGCCCGACGACGCGGTCTCCAAGCTGCGCGAGGGCGACGTGGCGCTCGCGAGCGACGGCGACCCCGTGACCGGCCACGCCGAGCTTGGGCGGATCCGCGAGCTGGGCGAGGAGGTCGTCGTCGAGACGGACGAACCGGTCGACCTCCGGCGGCTCGACGTCTACCCCTCGGAGATCTCCGTCGACCGGATGCTCACCGCCCTCCACGATGCGGTGTTGAAGGGGGGAGAGCGCCGGAAGGACGTGGTCTTCGGCCGTCGCGAGCCGGAATTCGCCGGAAGGACTGCCGCCGTCGACGGCGACCGCGGAGGCGACGCCGCCGATCGCCCGACCTACATCGACAACAACGCCGCCCAGAACGACGCGGTGTCGCTCGCGGTCGACGCCGAGGACTGCGCGCTGATCCACGGCCCGCCGGGAACGGGCAAGACGTACACCATCGCGCGGACGATCCGCGCGCTCGTCGCCGACGGGAACCGGGTGTTGCTCTCGGCGTTCACGAACCGCGCCGTCGACAACGCCCTGGAGGCGCTTCGTGATCAGGGGTTCGACGACGTGCTCCGGGTCGGCAGCGAGACCGGCGTCCGGACCGACATGCAGGACGTGCGGCTGATCGAGCGCGGCGACCCGAACCGGAAGGCGGCGGAGCTTCGGGACGCCCCGGTCGTCGCGGCCACGACCGCCGCCTGCGGCTCGCGGGTCATGCGCGAGTGCGAGTTCGACGTGGCGCTCGTCGACGAGGCCTCACAGCTCACGGAGCCGAGCACCCACGCGGCGATCACGCTGGCGGACCGGTTCGTGCTCGTCGGCGACCACGAGCAGCTACCTCCCGTCGTCCGAGCCGAGAACGACCTGAAGACCTCCCTCTTTCAGCGACTCATCGAGGCGTATCCCGACGCGAGCGTGATGCTCGACCGGCAGTACCGGATGAGCCAGCGGATCCAGGCGTTCGCCTCCCGGGAGTTCTACGACGGCGCGTTGCGCCCGGCGACCCCCGAAGTGGCCGGCCAGCGGCTGTCGGACCTCGGCGTCGACCCGGCGGCGTTGCCCGACGGACTCGCCGGGGGGGTCGACTTCCACGACCCCGGCGGGGAGCGCGACGGCAACCGGAACGTCCGCGAGGCCGAGCGCGTCGCCGAGGTCGTCGAGGCCTATCTCGCGGCCGGCGTCGACCCCGACGACGTCGGCGTCATCGCCCCCTTCCGCGCGCAGGTCGCGGAGATCGGCCGCCGCACGGACGTGACCGTCGACACCGTCGACCGGTTCCAGGGCTCCTCGAAGGAGGTGATCGTGGTCTCGTTCGTCGCGACGGGCGACCTCGACGGGCCGATCTTCGAGGACCACCGCCGGATGAACGTCGCGCTCACCCGCGCGAAGAAACAGCTCACGCTCGTCGGCGACGCCGATGCGCTCGCCTCCGAACCCTTCTACGGGCGGATGCTCGAGTGGGCGCGGCAGTAGGCGTGGCGACTGGCGACGGGCGTCGGGCGTCTGCGGAGGCGTCCGGCGAGAGCCCCGCGCTCACAACACGGCGTCGAGCGCGTCCATCGTCTCGTCCACGCGCTCGACGCGCGCGGCGTGGCCCATGTGTCCGACCCGCAACACGTCGTCGGCGAGGTCGCCGAGCCCGGTCGCGACGAGCACGTCGTGTTCCTCGTGGAGCCGGTTCTGGAGCTCTTCCGCCCGGCCGGGGACCTCGAAGGCCGTCACGGTCGGCGAACAGCGGTCGAGGTCGGCGAACGGCTCCAGCCCCAGCTCCGCGCCGCGCTCGCGACAGCGTTCCGCGGCCGCCTCGTGGCGGGCGTGGACGTCGTCGATCCCCTCCTCGAGGAGGAGCGAGAGCGCCTCCGACAGCGCCACGACGTTCGTCGTGAGGTGGGTGTAGGGGAACCCCTCGTCGGTGTCGCGCCACGGCAGGAAGTTCGTGTACAGCGAGTGCGGGTCGCGTTCCTCCATCGCCGCCCACGCGCGGTCGCTGATCGCGGCGGTCGTGAGCCCCGGTGGCGCGCTGAAACACTTCTGGGAGGCCCCCAGACAGACGTCGATCCGGTCCGTCGGGACGGGCGTCCCGCCGAGCGAGGAGACGGCGTCGACGACGGTGAGGACCTCCCCGTCCGCCGCCTCCAGCAGGTCGAGGGCGGGGGCAAGGTCGTTGAGCGTCCCGGTGGGCGTCTCGCAGTGGACCATCGTCGCGACGTCGAAGGCGGCGTCGTCGGCCGCGAGCGCGTCCTCGAGGTCCGCGAGCGGGAGCGGTTCGTCGTAGGGGGCGTCGACCACGGTCGCCTCGCCGCCGTACGACTCGACGAAGTCCGCGAAGCCGTCGCCGTAGAGCCCGTTCGACAGACACAGGACCTCGGTGCCGGGCTCGACGAGGGAGGCGACCGCGGCCTCCAGCCCGAGGATCCCCTCGCCGCCGGGGACGACGACGTCGTGGGAGTCGCTTCCTTCGAGGCCGTATACGGTTCTCAGCCGCGAGACGAGGTCGCCGTAGATCCCCTGAAACGCGGGGTCGACGTCGGGGTTGATCAGTTCGCGGCTCATCGCGTCGCGGACGGGTTCTGGGACCGCGGTCGGCCCCGGCGTCATGAGCATACGTCGTCACTCGCGGCCGACGGAATAAACGTCCCGGCGGTGCGGGGCGACCCTCTCGAGACGCGGGTCTCGCCGAAAGCCAAAAGCCGGTCGCCCACGGAGAGAGTCCATGAACGAGCCCGGAACCGAGGGCGTGCTGTTGGACCAGGAGACGCTCCACGGTCGGCTCGAGGACGCTCCCGGCTGGCTCCGGGAACACTACCGCACGTTCCGCGAGTCGATGCTCGGCGAGCGCGACGGGTCGCCGTTCCCGTGTTACTTCGGGATCGAGGTCGAACGCGAGGGCGACCTGCTGTACGCGGCGTGTGGGTCAACGAGCGACCCGGCCGCGCTCCTCCGCCTCCGCGACGTCCTCTCGGAGTACCTCGAGACCTACCCGGACCACGCGGAGCGGGCACCGCTTGCGGTGTTCTTCCGTCCACCCGGAGGGGACGAGACGGATCCGACGGACGCGACGGAGGCCGACTACCACGAGGCGCTCTGGCACGTCCTCGAGTTCCTCCACGTCCACGACCCAGAGCCGTGGCCCGAGGACATCCCGACCGACCCCGACGACCCCTACTGGGAGTTCTGTTTCGGCGGCGAGCCGCTGTTTCCCACCTCGCGGGCCCCCTTCTACGACGAGCGGGCCAGCCGCTACTCGCCGGTGGGCCTGGAAGTCACCTTCCAGCCGCGCGCGGTCTTCGAGGGGATCACGGCGGACACGGAGGCCGGAGAGCGCGCCCGCGACGCCATCCGCTCCCGGATGGAGGCGTACGACGGGGTCTGCCCGCACGCCGACCTCGGCGACTGGGGCGCGGCGGGCGACCGCGAGTGGAAGCAGTACCTCTTCCGCGAGGACGACGAGGAGAGCCCCGACGAGTGCCCACTCCGGCCGACCCGCGAGCACCCGAAGGCCCCCGCCGAGCTGCTCGAACGCGGCGCGTGGCGACGGTTCGCCGGCTCGGACGGTGCCGCCGGCGGATCGGGCGAGTCGCCGGCGACGGTTCTGGGGGTCGGCGATGACTGACCCGTCGCACGCCGACGCGGACACCCCGCTCCCCGACGACGCCGTCCTGCTCCTCGTCGACTTCCAGACCGGCTTCGACGAGCCCGGATGGGGCGAACGGAACAACCCGAACGCGGAGGCGGTCGCCGCCGACCTGCTCGCGCGCTGGCGCGCCGCGGACCGTCCGATCGCGCACGTCCGACACGCCTCGAGCGAGCCCGAGTCGCCGCTCCGGCGCGACGCGCCGGGGTTTGCCTGGAAGGCCGAGACCGCCCCCGCGGAGGGCGAGGCGACCTTCGAGAAGTCGGTCAACGGCGCGTTCCTCGGGACCGACCTCGGCGACTGGCTGACCGAACGCGGCTACGACACGCTCGTCGTCTGCGGGCTCACCACCGACCACTGCGTCTCGACGACCGTCCGGATGGCGGAGAACCGCGGCTACGACGTGTACCTCGTCGCCGACGCGACCGCGACCCACGAGCGCGAGGCCCACGACGGGGAACGGATCGACCCGGAGACCTCCCACCGAGTCGCGCTCGCGCACCTGAACGGGGAGTTCGCGACGGTCGTCGACGCCGTCGACCTCGGTTGAGCCGGGACGACGTCGCTCGGCCGCGGCGTCCTCGGTCCGCTCGCGGGAGGACGTCGGCGACCCCGTTCGACGGCTCAGAGGTACCCTAATCCACGCTCCAGGTCGGCGATCAGGTCGTCGGCGCTCTCGGTGCCGATGGGCGCCCGGATCAGCGAGTCCGTTATGCCGGACGCCAGTCGCTCCTCCTCCGGGACGTACGAGGCCGACATGCTCGCCGGGTGTTCGATCAGCGACTCGACGCTACCCAGGCTGACGGCCAGGGTGAACAGGTCGAGCGACTCGACGAACGCCCTCGCCTCCGCGGCCCCGCCGTCGATCTCGAACGAAACGACCCCGCCGAAGCCGTCCATCTGGCGTGTCGCGAGGTCGTGTCCGGGATGGGTGTCGAGACCGGGGTAGTGGACCGTGGTGACCTTCTCGTGTTCCGATAGGTAGTTCGCGACGCGCTTCGCGTTCGCCTCGTGCTGGCGCATCCGGAGCGGGAGGGTCTTGCTGCCGCGGAGGACGAGGTAACAGTCGAACGGCGACAGCATCGCGCCGAGGGCGTACTCCTGAACGAACCTGACCTGCTCGGCGAGCCCGTCGTCGTTCGTCACGACCGCACCCCCTATCGAGTCCGTGTGGCCGTTGAGGTACTTCGTCGTGCTGTAGACGGACACGTCCGCACCCAACGCGAGCGGCCGCTGGAAGTACGGCGTGGCGAACGTGTTGTCCACGACCAAGCGGGCGCCGTGGCGGTCGGCGATCCCGCCGATGGCCTCGATGTCACACAGTTTCAACAGCGGGTTCGTCGGCGACTCCATCCAGAACAACGCGGTCTCGGGGGTGACCGCGTCGGCGACGACGTCCGTGTCGGTCGCATCGACGTAGTCGACGGTCACGTCGAAGTGCTCGGTGAGGTAGTCGTCGAAGAACACCTTCGTTCCCCCGTAGATGCCGTCGAACGCCACGACGTGGTCGCCCGATCCGAGCACGCTCAGACACGTCGTCGCGATGGCGGCCATGCCGGACGCGAACGTCATCGCGTGCTCCGCGTCGCTCAGCGCCGCGACGCGGTGCTCGAGGGCCTCTCGGGTCGGGTTCCCGAGTCGAGAGTACTTGTATCCGTGGCTCGGATCGCCGGCCTCGTCCATCGCGAACGTCGACGACAGGTGGATCGGTGACACGAGGTCGCCGGTCCCGCCGGGACCGAGGTCCGGTTCCTCGCCGGCGTGGACCGCTTCCGTCTCGAAGGCGTGATCCGAGCGTTCCGAGGGGTCTTCCATACGTCCACACCGAGGAGGGGTTCCATATAGGTTCTTCCACCGGGGCGACGAGGCGATTCCGACGCCTTCGACGACCACGGTCGACCCGCACGTTTTTCCACTCGCCCCCCGAGGGATCGAGCATGCAACGCGGCCGGCGGAAACCGGACTGGCTGAAGTCGCGTCCCCCCTCGGGGAGCCGGTTCACGGAGATCAAAGCGAGCCTCCGCGATCGCGACCTCCACACCGTCTGTGAGGAGGCCAACTGCCCGAACATGGGCGAGTGTTGGTCAGGGGGCACGAACGGACCGGGCACGGCGACGTTCATGCTCATGGGCGACCGCTGCTCGCGCGGGTGTAACTTCTGTGACGTCGAGACCGGCGGGATGGACCCGCTCGACTCCGACGAGCCGGAGAACGTCGCGGACGCGGTCGCGGAGATCGGCCTGGAGTACGTCGTTCTCACCTCCGTCGACCGCGACGACCTCGCGGACGGCGGGTCCGCACACTTCGCCGAGACGATCCGCGCGATCAAGCGGCGCGACCCCGAGATCCTCGTGGAGACGCTGATCCCCGACTTCGGCGGCGACCCCGAAGCGGTCGACCGGATCGTCGACGCCGGACCCGACGTGATCGCCCACAACGTGGAGACGGTCGAGCGCCTCCAGTGGCCCGTTCGCGACCGTCGCGCGAACTACGAGCAGTCGCTCGCCGTGCTCGATCGAGTCGACCGCGAGTCCGAGATCCACACCAAGACGAGCCTCATGCTCGGCGTCGGCGAGTACGACCACGAGGTGTACCGGACGCTCGGCGACCTCCGGGAGGTCGGCGTCGACGTCGTCACCTTCGGACAGTACCTCCAGCCCTCCCGGTCGCACCTCGACGTCTTCGAGTACGTCCACCCGGACGTCTTCGAGACGTGGCGCGAGGTGGCCGAAACGGAGTTCGACTTCCTCTACTGTGCGTCCGGCCCGATGGTCCGGTCGTCGTACAAGGCCGGCGAGCTGTTCGTCGACGCGCTCCTCCGTGAGGGGCGGTCGCCCGAGGACGCCAGACGGCGGGCGCGGGCGGCCGGCGGGGACTGAGGCCCTTTAATACCCCTGCGCGTTCCCGTCCTTGCGCGGCTCCGTCGCCGCCGAGAGGACGCCGTCCTCGTTCCGAGCGATCTGCGCGCCGCCGAACACTCCCGGCGACATCGTCCGCACGTCGTGGCCCTTCCGGACGAGTTTCGCCGCGACGTCGTCGTCGAAGTGCGGCTCCAGCGCCAGCGTCCCGTCCTCGCGGTACCGCCACCGCGGCTCGTCGAGCGCGCGCTGGATCGGCATCCCGTAATCGATGACGTTCGAGAGCGTCTGGAGGTGCCCCTGCGGCTGCATGTACCCGCCCATCACGCCGAAGGCCGCCCAGTCGTCCTCGGCGAACCGGACGAGCCCCGGAATGAGGGTGTGGAACGGCCGCTTGCCGGGCTCGAGGCTGTTCGGGTGGTCGGGGTCGAGCGAGAACGACGACCCCCGGTTCTGGAGGGCGATCCCGGTGTCGCCGGCGACGAGCCCGGAACCGAACCCGGCGAACCGCGAGTTGATGTACGAGACCACGTTCCCCTCGTCGTCGGCGACGGTGAGGAGGACGGTGTCGGCGTCCTCGGCGTTCGCGTCGGGCACCCCGAAGCTCACGTCGTGGTTCGCGGTCTCGCCGACCTCCGCGGCGCGTTCCCTCGCCCACGACTTCGACCCCAGCGGCGGGTGGTCCTCGTACTCGGGGTCGGTGATG
Source organism: Halorubrum aquaticum (assembly GCF_900113615.1). Taxonomy (GTDB): domain Archaea; phylum Halobacteriota; class Halobacteria; order Halobacteriales; family Haloferacaceae; genus Halorubrum; species Halorubrum aquaticum. The sequence continues at coordinate 218,950 of NZ_FOPZ01000001.1, read as the reverse complement.
TAGCGGTGGCCGTCGTGGAAGGCGACCTTCAGCGCCTCCGAGAGGTAGTGGACGCGCTCGGCGGAGTCGTAGTCGTACTCGCCCGCGCCGAGCTCCTCGGCGACGTTGAGCGCCTCGAGCGCGATGAGCCCCTGGTTGTTCGGCGGGAGCTCGTACACCTCCGCGCCGTTGTACGTCGTCGAGACCGGCTCGGGCCACTCGACCTCGAAGTCCGCGAGGTCGTCGACGGTCATGAACCCGCCCGCGCGCTGGACCTCCTCGGCGATCGCCTCGGCGATCTCGCCCTCGTAGACGACGTCGGCGCCCTCCTCGGCGATCCGCTCCATCGACGCGCCCAGTTTCGGGAGGGTCACGCGCTGGCCGACCGACGGCGACTCCCCGTCGAAGAGGAAGGCGTCGCGGGCGTGGTCGGTCTCGAAGAGCTCCTCGCCGTGCTCCCACTGGGCGGCGACGACCTCCGAGACGGGGTATCCCTCCGTCGCCAGCCGGATCGCGGGTCGAAGCAGCTCGCCGAGGTCCATCGTTCCGAGCGTCTCGGCGGTCGCCTCCCAGCCGCGAGCGGTCCCGGGGACGGTGACGGCGTGCGGGCCGGTCGTCGGCATCTCGGCGTCGGCCGGGTCGTCGACGTCGCTCCCCTCGTCGGCGGCGATCGCCTCCCGAGCGTTCTCGATCGTCGCGTCAGCGGGCGCGCCGCCGCAGGCGCGCATCGCGCCCACGTCGCCGTCGGCGGTCCGGTACAGCGCGAACACGTCGCCCCCCAGTCCGGTCGAGGTCGGCTCCACGACGTTGAGCGCGGCCGCCGTCGCCACCGCGGCGTCGAAGGCGTTGCCGCCGTCCCGCAGGACGCCGATACCCGCCTCGCTCGCGAGCGGCTGGCTCGTGGCGACGACCCCGCTCTGGCCGTAGACGGTCGATCGTCGGGACGTAAACCGGTCGAGGTCTGGTTCCATGACTCACGCTCACGGTCGATGGGTGTAAATACCCCCGTAAACCGGATCGTTCGTGTCCGTTCGGCCGCCGTTTGACCGGTCCGCCGGAGATCGCTATGGCGTCGATTCCCCCGCTCGCTGACCGGAACGGACACCGATATACGGGAGGACGCCGTCCGCATCGTCGTGTCCAGGTATCGCGACGTCCTCCTGTTCTTCCTCCTCGCCAGCCTGTGGGGCGGCTCGTTCGTCGCCATCGAGGTCGGGCTGGCGTACTACCCGCCCGTGTTGTACGCGGCCTACCGCTTCGACATCGCCGCGTTGGTCCTCGTCACGTACGTCCTCCTGACCGAGTCGAACCCGCTCCCGCGGACCCGCGGCGACCTCGCCGCGATCGGGCTCAGCGGCGGGTTCAACGTGGCCGTCAACAACTCGCTGCTCTTCACGGGCCAGCAGTACACGACGAGCGGGATCGCCTCGATCACCTACAGCCTCGTCCCCATCGTCACCGCGGCCGTCGCGGCGGTGTGGATCGGCGAGTCGAGCCTCGACGCGCGGGGAAGCCTCGGCGTCGTGCTCGCGTTCGTCGGCGTCGGCCTCGTCGCCCAGCCGGACCCCGCGAACCTGGCCGGCGGGGTGACGATCGGGGTCGCGCTCATCTTCGTCGGCGTGGTCTCCGTCTCGTTCAGCAGCGTCGGGCTCCGCGTCGTGGAGACGACGTTCTCGAGCGTCGCGCTCACCGCCTGGGCGATGCTGTTCGGCGGCCTCCTGATGCACGGGTTCAGCCTCGGTCTCGGCGAGGGACAGCGGCTCCCAGCGACCGAACTCCCGGCGCTCGTCGCGTTGGGCTTCCTCGGCGTGTTGTCCTCGGCGGTCGCCTACACGATCTACTTCACGCTTCTCGACCGGCTCGGCGCGTTCGAGATCAACCTCGTCTCCTACGTCGTCCCCGTGGTCGCGACGGTCGCCGGTGCCGTCCTCCTCGCGGAGCCGGTGACGGCGACGACCGTCGCCGGATTCGTCGTGGTCCTCGGCGGCTTCGTGCTGGTCAAACGCCACGCGATAGCGGAGGAGGTGCCGAAGCTCGTCTCGCGAGCCGGCGGGTTCTTCTGAGCGGGACGCGGGACCCGTCCGGACGACCCGGGCGTCTCGACGGTCTCACTCCCCGAGCGCCGCGACGTCCTCGAGGATCCGGTCGGCGTGACCCTCCGGGGAGACCCCCTCGTACGCGAGCGCGATCGTCCCCTCGGCGTCGACGACGTACGTGTTCCGGAACACGCCGTCGAAGACGTTTCCGAACATATCCTTTTCACCGTAGGAGTCGTACGCGCTCGCGACCTCGCCGTCGGGGTCCGAGAGGAGTTCGAAGGGCAGGTCGTGTTTCGCCGCGAAGTCGGCGAGGTCCTCGACGGGGTCGTCGCTGATCCCGAGCACCGCGACGCCGGCCGCCTCGAAGGCGTCCCACTCGTCGCGGAAGCCGCACGCCTCGGTCGTACAGCCCGGGGTGTCCGCGCGCGGGTAGAAGTAGACGACCGTGTACGACGCGTCGGTGTCGCCGAGCGAGACCGGCTCGCCGTGCTGGTTCTCGAGGGTGAACGTCGGCGCGTCTTCGCCGGAGTCGAGCATACGGTCCGTCGATCCGGAACCCGCTTATCGGCACCGATCGATCACCGAACCGGAAGAGCGGACCGAAGCGTTCGCGTTCTCCGTTCGATTTTTATCGCCGACTCGCATCCCTCCGGTATCGATGGTCTGGCAGACGACGCCGTACACGGTCCCGCTCCTCGTGGCCGGGTCGGCGTCGTTCGTCTTCGCGGCCTACGCGTTCGTCCGCCGGTTCCGCGGGTCGAAGTGGCTCGTCCGGTCGTTCCTCGGCGTCACCGTCGGCGCCGGGGTGTGGGCCACGGCGTACGCGGTCCAGCTGTCGGCGACCACCCTCCCCGCGATGCTGTTCTGGAATCGGTTCGTCTGGCTCGGCATCGGAACGCTGGCGGCCGCGTGGCCGGCGTTCGTGTTGGCGTACATCGGGCGAGTGGAGTGGTTCCGCCCCCGACGGCTGTCGGCGATCTGTCTGGTCCCCGCGTCGGTCGTCGTCGCGGTGTGGTTCCTCGGTGCCGTTCCCCTGTTCTATCGATACCCCTCGATCACGATCGCCGACGGCGGCTATCTCGCGGTTACCTATTCTCCCACGCTCGCGCTTCTGGCGTTCACGGCGTACACGTACGTCGTGAACCTGATCGCCTTCCTCGTGCTCGGGTACGCCGTGGTCGACCGGACCGGCATCTTCCGGCGGCAGGCCGGACTCCTGTTCGCCGCCGGCACGGTTCCGATGGCCGTCGGCGTCATCGGCGCGTGGACGTCTCTGGGGCCGGAGTTCGTCGATCTCACGCCGATCTCGTTCTCCGTGACGGCCGGGATCGTCGCCTGGGTGGTGTTCCGGTACCGGCTGCTCGACCTCTCGCCGGTCGCCCGGAAGGCGGTGTTCACGAACCTCTCCGACGGGGTCGTCGTCCTCGACGGCGACGACCGGGTCGTCGACGCGAACGACCGGTCACGGGGGCTGTTCGACTCCCTCGAGTTCGGGCGGCCGGTCGAGGCGGCGTTCTCGAACGCGCCGACGGTCGTCGACGCCGTGCGGAACGGCGGAACCGGAGAGACCGGGCAGGTGACCATCGAGACCGAGAACGGACCCCGATTCCTCACCGTCACCGAACACGCGCTCTCCACGGCCGGATCTGGGGACGAACGCGGCGGGAGCGTCCTCCTGTTCCGTGACGTCACCGAACGCGAGACGCTCCAGCGTCGATACCGGGCGCTCATCGAGAAGTCGCCGAACGTCATCGCCGTGTGTGGTACCGACGGCCTGCTCCGGTACGTGAGCCCCTCCGTCGACCGGCTCCTCGGCCACGACGCCGCCGCGGTCGAGGGGCGGCCGGTTCTCGACCTGATCCATCCGGAGGACCGCGAGGAGTGTCAACGTCGCTTCGAGGCCGCACTGGAGACCGGCGAACCGCAGGTGTTCGAACATCGGATCGCTCGCGAGAACGGCGACTGGCGCACCTTCGAGACGACCATCGAGCCGCTCTTCGAGAACGCCGCGGACGAGGTGGTCATCACCGCGACCGACGTGACCGAGGGGCGAAGACACGAACAGCGGCTCCAGGTTCTCAACCGCGTGCTCAGACACGACCTGAAGAACGACGCGAACGTGATCGGCGGGTACGCGGACCTCCTTCGAGACCACGTCGACGGGGAGGGACGCGAGCACCTCGACGTGATCGACCGGAAGGTGGAGACGCTGACGCACCTCAGCGATCAGGCCCGCGAGATCGACGTGGCGCTCCACGACGATTTCGACCGGGCGGAGATCGACCTCGCGTCGCTGCTCCCGCGGCTGTGCGACTCGCTGGAGGCGGCGTTCCCCGACGCGTCGGTGTCGCTCTCGGCACCTGAGGAGGCGGTGGTCTCGGCCGACGAGCTCCTCGAGTCCGCGGTGCGGAACGTCCTGGAGAACGCGGTCGTCCACCACGACGGGTCCGTCGCGAACATCGAGGTACGCGTCGCGGTCGACCGCGACGGCTATCGCGTCGAGATCGCCGACGACGGCCCGGGCATTCCGCCGGTCGAGCGGACCGTGTTCTCGGAGGGACGCGAGACGCCACTCGAGCACGCGAGCGGCCTCGGGCTCTGGCTCGTCCACTGGATCGTCACGGGATCCGGCGGCGAGCTGGCGATCGAGACCCGCGAACCAACCGGAACCCGCGTCTCCATGTGGTTCCCGGCGGGGAACCGCGCGTGAGTCGGGTGCGAGCGCCCCTTCGGTGACCGATCCGCTCCCGCAACCTCTTTGCGGCCCCTCGACGAACCCGAGGACATGAGTCACGGACCCCTCGACGACGACGCGGTCGAGAGCTATCGGGAGGCCGGCGCGGTGCTGGTCGAGGCGATGAACGAGGCCAGATCGATGGTCGAACCGGGCCGGAGTCAACTCGAGGTCGCCGAGTGGGTTGAGGACTTCGTCCGCGAGTCGGGCGCCGGGCTGGCGTTTCCGGTCAACCTCAGCGTCGACGCCGAGGCCTCCCACGCGACGCCGTCCCGCGACGACGAGACGGAGTTCGGCGAGGAGATGGTGTGTCTCGACGTCGGCGTCCACGTCGACGGCTACATCGCCGACGCCGCGGTCACCGTCGACCACACCGGCAGCGTCGAGCTCGTGGAGGCGGCCGAGATGGCCCTCGAGGCCGCGATCGACGAGGCGGGACCGGGCGTCGAGGTCGGCGTCGTCGGGAAGGCGATCGAGGACGTGATCCGCGGGTACGGCTACACGCCGGTGCTCAACCTCTCCGGCCACGGCGTCGAGCGGTACGACGCCCACACCGGCCCGAACGTCCCGAACCGCGGGGTCGACCGCTCCGTCGAATTACAGCCGGGGCAGGCGGTCGCCATCGAGCCGTTCGCGACCGACGGCCGCGGCAAGGTCGGGGAGGGCACCGACGAGGAGATCTTCGAGCTCGAACGGGACAAGAGCGTCCGGGACCGCCGGGCGAGACAGGTGCTCGAGGAGATCCGGGAGTTCGACGACCTCCCCTTCGCCGCCCGGTGGCTCCCCGACGACCGCGCCGGCATGGCGCTTCGCCGCCTGAAGCAGGCGAACGTGATCAAGGGGTATCCCGTGTTAAAGGAGGCCGACGACGCTCTCGTGAGCCAGGCGGAACACACCCTGTTGATCACCGACGACGGCGTCGAGGTGACCACCGCGGGCATTCACGGCTTCGACGACTAGCTCGCCGACGGATCCCTCGCCGGGGGACCCGGTCACACGATCTTCATCATCCGCGTCTCGAACTTCCCGACGCGGACGCGCACCCAGCCCGCCAGCTCGGCGTCGAGCTCGGGGTCGTCCGTGTCCACCCGCAGGGCCCGCACGTCGTCGAGCTTCGCGCGGGACGCGACGATCGTCACGTCACACTCGCGGATCACCGCCGGCGAGAGCTGCGGGTTCCCCCGCCCGAAGACGAACCCCTGTCCGCCGATCGGCGAGACGACGATGGCGTTCTCCTCGCCGAGTTCCGCGAGGATCTCCGACTCCGTCGCGTCCAAGGCAACCACCTCGCCGTCGCGCCAGACATCGACGCCGATCGGGGAGGGCGAGAAGCCGAGCTCGGCCTTGATCGCACCCACCGTCGACCCCGGGCCGAGGACGTAGGTGACCCCATCTCCCTCGCGCTCCCGGATGTCGTCGGCGACCCCCTCGGCGAGCGACTCGACGGTGCCGCTCGCGGTCTGTTTCGACGACTGGAGGTCCTCGGCGACGGGGACGTGGGCGACCCCGCGAAGCTCCGGGTGGACCTCCCCCTCCCGATAGGCGTCCTCGTCGATGTCCATCACCTCGCGGCGCTCGGTCCGCGAGAAGGTCGCCGCCACCTCCGCGGCGTCCTCCGGGGAGACCGCGAACACCGACGAGTACACCTTCACGCCCGCGGGAACGCCGAGCATCGGCGTGTCCGTGCCCTCCAGGGCCGTCGCCACGTCCGCCGCGGTACCGTCGCCGCCGACGAACAACACGAGGTCGACGCCCGCCTCCAGAAAGGCCTCCACCGCGCGGCGGGTGTGCTCGGCGGTCGTCTCGGCGGGGGCGTCGTCGGTCCCTCGCCGCTCTCCGCTCTCGAACGGATCGACGACCCGGACCGGCTCGAAGCCGGCCTCGCGGACGATCCGCTCGCCCATCGGGTCAACCGCCGTCGAGACGGCCGTCTCGGGCGCGACCGCGGCGAGCCGATCCATCGCCCGCTTCGCCCGGTCGGGAGCGCGCGGCTCCGCGCCGCGCTCGCGCGCCTCCGCGATCTTCCCGTCGGTCCCCTTCAGCCCCACGCGACCGCCCATCCCGGCGATCGGGTTCATCACGACGCCGACGTGCATACCCGACGTTGCGGCGGCGGCCACTTAACGGATCGCGGACGATTCGAACGCGGAGCGGTCCGTCGGCGAAGATCAACATTTAAGCCGGGACCCGGACAACCTCCGGACATGATCCTGTCCGCCGTCCAGCCCGAGCCGCTCCCGATCGAGGCGACCGCGCTCGCCGTGCTCGCCGTCAGCCTGATCGTCACCGCCGTGTGGGTCGCCTACCTCGCGCGCTGACCGCGGCGACCGGCAGCCGGCTCCTCCCGACGCCTCTCACTCGACCAGATCCGCCCGTTCCCGCAGCCACGCGGCGGCCCGTTCGGCCTCCGCCGCGTCGCTCGCGGTGATCTTCACCCTGACGCTCTCGCCCGGGTACGACCCGACGCTCACGTCGAACCGCTCCCTGAGTTCTGCGAACCGACCGATGAGCGTGCTCTCGGGCTCGTCGACGGCGACGACGACCGCGTGGGACGGGACGCCGTCGAACTCCGCCGCGACCCGCTCGAACATCGCCCGCATCTCCGCGGGGACGCCCGGCAGCACGTAGGCCGACTCGACGACCGCGCCCGGGGCGACCCCCTCGTCGTTGGGGAGCGGCCGACAGTCCGCGGGCAGGTGCGTCGTCTCCGCGGCGAGGTCGTCGGCGCTGTATCCCCGTTCCTCGAGCCACGCGGCCGCCTCCTCGTTCTCGACGACCTCCCGTCCGAAGGCGGCCGCGACCGCCTCCATCGTCACGTCGTCGTGGGTCGGGCCGAGCCCGCCGGTGACGATCACGGCGTCGTACTCCGCGTGGTACTCGTTGACGACCCGGGCGATCTCCGCGACCTCGTCGGGGACGACGGTCACTCGCCGGACCGGGACGCCTCGGTCCGCGAGCCGACCGCAGAGCCAGGTCGCGTTCGTGTTCTCGGTGTCCCCGACGAGGAGCTCGTCCCCGACGGTGACGATCGCGGCGTTCATGCGAGGATCCACGCGGGGGCGATAAAAAAGGCCGCCGGCGGACGCCCCGAGGGCGCCGTCGGGGGACGGGGCGATAGCAGTCGCGGGACCGCTCCGCCGTCCTAGAGGAACCCGTCGTCGTCCTCGTCGTCGTACACGTCGAGGCCCATCTCGCGGCGTCGCTCGCGGAGCTCCTCGAGCTGGCGTTTGAACCGGAGCGTCCCCACGACCGCGATGAGGGTCGCGACGGCGAGGATCCCGCCGAAGACGACGAGGTCGGGTTCGCGATACGCCTGGACGACGATCGATCCCGTCACCTCCTCCCAGACGATCCGGTCGCGGTCGCCGACGGTCTCGACCTCGTAGCTCCGCGGCGAGACGTGGCCGACGATCGGGAAGTCCGTGCTGAACCCGGGCGGGAGCGTCACGGCGTAGGAGCCCTCGACGTACGCCAGCGACGTGAACCGCCGGGGTGAGCCCGCCCCCGAGAACGCGGCCTTCCCGCCGTCCATGTCGTCGCCGAGGCGGATCCACGTCTCGTCGGGCGTCCGCTCTATCTCGCCGCCGCGAGCGCGGAACTCGCTTCCGGACACCACCTCGCCGTCGGGGAACCGGTACCGGAACGCCTCGAACTCGAGGGGTTGATCGCCCGCGTACGGGGTCTGCCGGTACAGACGGAGCTCGTCGCGGCCGGAGAGGTCGTAGACGACCGTGTATCGGGAGTCCGTCGAGAGCTCGAAGGCGGCGTCGCGGTCGGTGTCGAAGTCGTACTCGCGCGGCGGTTCGGAGTCGAGCGTCTCGTTCGTGACCTCGCCGCCGCCGGTCGCGTAGTCGAGGCAGCCGGCGCTCGCGGCGAGCAGCGCGACGAGGGCCACGGCGAGGACGAAGCGTCGGTTCACGGCTCAGACGACACAGCGCATCTCAGCCGGGAGGTACGAGCCGATCGCGGCCAACAGGCCCGGCGGGTCGGTTCCCTCCGCACAGACGACGCTCTGTTCCAAGAGCCCCAGCCGCTCGACGGTGACGATGTCCTGGGCGTGGCCCGCCCGGTTCACCGTCGCGCGCACCTCTCCGCGGGTCGCGGAGTTGACGTTCAGCCGACCCGGTCCCCGCTGCCAGTCGTAGAGGCGGTCCCGTTCGGCGTCGGCGAGCCGGTGTGGATCGGCGTCCGTATCGCCGTGGTCGCCGCCGTAGACGAACGTCATCGGGAGGTGTTGGACGAGGCCGAACCGCTCGACGACCTGTTCGGGGGACCCGACGCCGAGGCCCAGCTCGTCGGCCGGGACGAACACCTCCTCGCCCGCGTCGAGGACGAAGCCCTCGGCGTCCCACGACTCGAGGGTGCCGACGTACGTCTCGTCGGCGACGAGTCCCTCGTCGTGGGCGACGACCTCGCCCCACGTCTCCGCGAGGACGTTGCGGGCGACCGTGGCGTCATCACCGCTCACGTCGACCTGGACGAAGTCGTCGTCGCGGACGCCGACCGTCCAGTCGACCGCGAGGTCGCCGACGTCGTTGTCGACGAGCGAGTACATGCCGTCGAGCGCGCGGTCGCGGGCGTCGCCCTCGACGTAGCACTTGGTCGCGAGGACGACCATCAGCCGGTCACGTCCGCGTTGAGTTCGTCTCGAAGCTCCTCGAATCGCATCGACAGCGCCTCCTGGAGCCGGTCGTTCTCCATCGCGTCGAGCGGCGACCCGCACTCGGGACACTCGAAGCCGAAGTCCATCGCCTCGCCGAACTCGAAGCGGAGCGAACACACCTCACAGAGGTAGAACTCGTGGGTTCGCTCGTACTCCTCGCGTTCCTCCAAGGCCTCGAGCAGTCGGTACATCTCCTCCTGGAGGTTCTCCGGGATGTTGTCGTAGTGGAACGTCCAGAGGTACGTGAGCCAGCCGGAGTCCTCGTCGCGGACCCGCCGATAGGTGGCGAGGTCGTTCTCGTAGAGGATGAACAGCGCGCGGCGGACGTCGTTGAGCTCCAGTCCGAGCTCCTCCGCCAACTCCTCGTCGGTCACCTCGCCGTCGGGGGGCGCGGCCGCGACCGGCATCCCCGTCGGCCCCACGAGCTCGTGGAGGTACTTCTGGATGACGGGGTCGTTCAACAGGTCCTCAAAAGCCATTACCGTTATTTGGCGGTGGAGCGGGGTTAAAAGCTCCGGAAGGGAGAGCCCTCACGGTTCCCGCCGGTCCCGGCCGCCCCGTCCGTCGGCTCCGGCAGAGCTATACGCCGCCCGCGACACGGCTTCCGCGTATGAGTTCCGGTTCGATCGAACGGGCATCCGCGGTCGTCGGCGCGCTCGCGCTCGCGACGGTCCCGGTCGTCCTCGCGGCGATCCCGGTCGTCCCCCTCGCGTGGCTCCTCGGCACCGTCGGCGGCCTCGACGTCGGCGTCGGGATCGGCGTGCTCGTAGCCGCGGTCGTCGGGATCGCGACCTCGGCCGCGCTCGGTCCCGTCCTCGTCGATCGGCGGATCGCGCGGCTCCCCTCGGCCGACCTCGACGACCGCCCCGCGGCGTTTATCGACTCCCGCGTCGAGGCGGTCGCGGAGGCGGTCGGCGTCGACCCGCCGCCGGTCACGGCCGTCCGGGCGGAGGCGGCCAACGTCGCCGTCGCCGACGGCTTCCGAGGGCCGCGGCTCGTCGTCTCCACGCGACTCCTCTCGCTGCCCGCGGCTGACCGCGACGCCGCGTTGCGGCACGCGATGGTCCGGCTTCGGACCCGAGAGGCCGCGTTCACGACGGCGGCGTTGCCCGGACTCGTCGCCGTCGAGACGGTGACGCTGCTCGCGACGCTGCTCGTCGGCCGCCGGTCGGACCGCAGCCCGGCCGACCGCCGCGTCAACCGAATTCACGGATACGAGCCCGACCGCGAGCGGATCCCGGGACCGGCGTACGCAGTCGCCGGCCTCCTCGTCTGGCTGGTCGCGCTCCCGGCGTGGATCCCGGCGGTCGTCGGCGACCGACTGTTCGTCGCCGGGCGCCGGCGCGCCGCCGACGCCGCGGTGTCCCGCGCCGGCGAGACGGAACGTGACGGGCTCGCGAACGCTGTCGCGTTCGCGGGCGAGGCCGCCGGCGCGGCCGACTGGCCCCCCCTCTTCGACCGGCTCTCGCTCGTCTCGATGGCGGACGACGAGACCGGCCGGGTGCGCGGGACGAGCCGGCAGGAGGCGCGGGTCCGGCTCGCGAGGCTCCGGTCGAAGCGAGCGATGTAGGCGGCTTCTCGGCGGTTCCACCGACCGTTTCCCGGTCGACGGCGACGGACTTCAGGACTCCGTCGGAACGGACAGGCGAAGGGTCGTCCCCTCCCCCTCGCCGGTGGACACGGAGAAGTCGCCGCCCGCCCTGTTCACGACCCAGTACATCAGCCAGATCCCCAGCCTGTCGGCGTGTTTCAGCGATGTCTCGCCGCTCCTGAGCACTCGGGTCTCGTGGTCGGGTATCCCGGGTCCGTCGTCCTCGATCTCGATCACGATCCACCCCGGATCCGGGCGCTCGACCCGGATCTCGACGGACGGGTTCGGGTCGTCGTTGTGTTTGATCGCGTTCTCGATGCCCTCCTCGATCGCCGTCGAGAGCCCGACGACGGCGACCTCGAGCGGGTCGTCTTCGGGGACGGACAACGCGAAGGTCGCGTTCGGGTATCGGCCCTCGTACGTGCTCAGCAGTTCCGAGAGCCGGTCGCGCAACGCGATCGGGGCTCCCCCGGGGTCGGACGACGACAGCGTGTGGTCGATCTTCCGTACCGCCTCCGCGATCCGCATGAGGTCGTCCGTCGTCTCCTCTATCACCTCGATCGGTTTCCGGTGTTCGTCGCCGAGTTCCTCGCGGAGGAGCTCCGTGTAGCCGTCGATGAGGTTCATCTTGTTCCGGAGGTTGTGGTTGAGCACGCGGTTCATCACCTCCAGTCTGCGCTCGCGGATCTTCCGGTCGGTGATGTCGGCCTGGAACCCGACGTAGTTCGTGACGGTCCCGCTCCCGTCGCGTATCGGCGCGACCGTGAGGCGGTTCCAGAACTTCCGGCCGTTCGCCCGGTAGTTCAGGACGTCCACGGAGACCGGTTCCTCCGCGTCTATCGCCTCGCGGATCGCCGTCCGCGTCTCCTCGTCGGTCTCCTCGCCCTGGAGGAATCGACAGTCCTCCCCGAGCATCTCCGGGCCGTACCCGGTGAGCTCCTCGAACTCCGCGTTCGCGTAGATCATCGGGTTGTCTCCCGATCCCGGCTCCGCGAGCGTGATGCCGACCGGCGCCTCGTCCATCGCCCGCTCCTTCAGCGTCAGTTCCTCGACCGCCTCCTCGAGCCGCCGCTCGCGCTCGGCGAGCCGCAGGGACGTCTCCCGCCGCCCGATCAGGTTCTCGATCCGGGCGGCCAGTTCGGCGCGTTTCACCGGGAGATCGATGACGTCGTCGACGCGTTCCCACGCGTTCTCGACGGCCGAGTCGCTCGTTCCCTCGGGGATCAACAGGACGAACGGGAGGAAGACGGGGTCCGACCGTTCCCGTCTCGATTCGACGACCTCGGCCGCCCGCCCGAACCCGTCGGCGTCGAGGAGACAACAGTCGAACGTCGACTCGAGTGCCGCCACGTCCGTCGCCGTCTCGATCCGATATCGGCCGGACAGCGCCTCCGCCAACAGCTCGCGGTCGCGTCCCGGCCGCATGAACAACAGGACAACGGACCGGCCCTCGGGGTCCTCGGTGCCGCGGCTCGTGCCCGCGTCGATCCCTTCGGAGCCCGAGACCATTTCCCCTAAGAGAAGCGTACACGTCCACTAAGCGTTGTCCCTTCTTCACGTCCTCTGCCGCCCGAACGCGAGCACGTTTCCTTGTAGCATTTATACGTTCACCCGTCGAATGGCCTACGGATGTCACCATCACTGTCCGAGCGACTCTCGACCGGCGTCGGCGGTCTCGATGAGGTCCTGTCCGGCGGACTCGTTCCGGAGCGGAGCTACATGATCAACGGGCGGGCGGGAAGCGGGAAGACGATCCTCGGACTCCACTTTCTCGCGGCTGGCGTCGAGCGAGGCGAGACGGCGCTCTTCATCAACCTCGAGGAGGACCTCGACGACCTGAAGGCGAACGCCGAGGCGCTGGGATTCGACACCGAGGCGATAGACTTCCTCGACCTGAGCCCGAGCGCGGACGTCTTCACCGAGGACCGGTCCTACGAGGTGTTCGCTCCCTCGGAGGTCGAGCGGGAGTCGCTCACGGAGCGGATCGTCGAGGGGGTGACCGAAGTCGATCCGGACCGTGTCGTCGTCGACCCGCTGACGCAGCTCCGATTCCTGACCGACGACGACTACCAGTTCCGCAAGCAGGTCGTCGGATTCATGCGGTTTCTCAAGGAGCGGAACGCGACCGTGCTGTTCACGGTTCAGGACACGGAGTCGCTGCCGACCGACGACCTCGAGTTCATCACGGACGGGACGATCGTGTTGGGAACCGAGGCGCACGGGAGGTCCATCCGCGTACCGAAGTTCCGCGGTTCCTCAACGCAGAGCGGCGACCACGCCTACCGGGTAACCGACGGAGGGATCGAGGTCTATCCGGCGCTCCAGCCGGGCGAACACGTCGGCGAGTACGAGATCGAACAGATCTCCTCGGGGATCCCCGAGGTCGACGAGCTCCTCAACGGCGGGCTCGAACGCGGGACCGTCAGCATCGTCAGCGGGCCGACCGGCGTCGGCAAGACGACGCTGTCCACGCAGTTCATGAAGGAGGCGGCCGGCCGCGGGGAACGATCGGTCATCTACCTCTTCGAGGAGACCGAGGAGACGTTTCTCAGCCGGTCGCGGGCGGTCAACATCCCCGTCGATCGGATGATCGAGAAGGGGACCCTCCAGGTGAACGAGGTCGAGGCGCTCGAACGGTCGCCCCAGGAGTTCGCTCGAATGGTCCGCGAGGAGGTCGAAGGGCGGGACGCCGACATCGTGATGGTCGACGGGATCTCGGGGTATCGACTCACCCTCCGCGGCGAGGGGAGCACGATGCTCCAACAGATGCACGCGCTCGGTCGCTATCTCAAGAACACGGGCGCGACGGCCATCTTCGTCGACGAGACGCGAAACGTGACGGGCGAGTTCCAGGCGACGATGGAGAACATCAGCTACCTCGCCGACAACATCGTCTTTCTACGACACCTCGAGGTGAACGGGGAGATCCGCAAGGCGATCGGCGTGTTGAAAAAGCGGACCAGCGACTTCGAGCGGACGATCCGCGAGTTCCGGATCACCGAACACGGGATCAAGGTCGGCGAGCCGATGTCGGGCATGCGCGGCATCCTGAGCGGGACGCCGGAGGTCGTCGACCGACGGCGCGATCGATGCGACGCCGAGGACGGGTAGTCCGAAGGGTGACAGTCCGAGGGCGGTCGGAGTCCGACGAGTCGGGCTATCGGTCGTCGTCCGCGTCGATCACCGTCTTTCCGGTCGCCTCCGGCACCACGCGACGGTCGGCGTCGACCCACTCGCGGTCGAGTTCCGTGCCCTCGAAGAGCCGGTCGAGGAAGACGGCGAGCCCGGCGACCTCCGAGTGCGGCTGGTTCGTCACGCCCACGTTGAAGTCCGCGCGCTCGTACAGCGCCCATGGGACCTTCTCGCCGCCGACGACGACGAGGAGGTCACGGCCCGCGTCGTGGACCTCCTCGCGGACCTCGACTTCGACGTCCTGAACCCGCTCGCCGTACATGGTGAGGTGGACGACGACCCCGTCCCAGTCGCCGACGATCGCCTTCTGGTCCTCGCGTAACTCGACCGCGAACGGCCCGCCGAACCGGTTCGTGATGTCCCGGACCGTCTCGGCCGACTGGCCGGCGTTGTCCGGGAGGATCACCCGGTCCGCGCCGAGCGCCCGCGCGGTCAGTCCCACGTGCGTCGTCATTCGGTCGTCCCGTCCGGGACGGTGGCCGTACCGGAGGACGACGACCTCGCTCTCCTCGTTCATACGTCCATCTGCGGGGAGGGGGCGTGAGGGCCTTTCGATGCGGACGGACGGTCTCCCGCCGCCTCCGGGCGAAATACGATCCACGTCTATGGATCGCTTCGGTCGAAGATCCACCGAGGTGACCACGTAACTGAAAGATTCATTTGGGAGGCGGTCGCGGATCCGGTATGACGAGCGTCAAGGAGTTCCGCGTCGTCGAGCCCGCGACCGCCGACGGCCTCGGCCGCGGCCGGTTCGCGTTCACCGACGCGTATTCCGTGTTCGACTGGGGGCGGATGCCCGACGCGATCCCGCGAAAGGGCGCGAGCCTCTGTGTGATGGGCGCGTTCAACTTCGAGCGACTGGCCGACGCCGGGGTCGCCACGCACTACCGCGGCGTCGTCGACCCCGTCGCGGTCGAGTCGGGAGCCGACCCCGAGGACGCGGTCGTTCCCCTCGCGGAGGCCGACGCGCCGCCGACGGAGATGGCGATCGAGTTGACCCGGGTACCCGACCTCCCGTACGCGGGTCCCGAGGCGGGGTACGACTACGACGCGTTCCACGCCGCGGGCGGGGAGAACTACCTCGTCCCCCTGGAGGTCGTCTTCCGGAACACGGTCCCCGTGGGCTCGAGCCTCCGGAGCCGGCGTGACCCCGCCGACTTCGACCTCCCCTTCGAGGAGTGGCCGGACGAGTCGGTCGACCTGCCCGAACCCGTCGTGGAGTTCTCGACGAAGTACGAGGAGCAGGACCGCTACCTCTCGCGGGAGGAGGCCGACCGGATCGCCGGTCGCGCCGACGTCGACGCGCTCGCGGACCTCGCCCGCGACGTGAACCGCGTCGTCACCGACCGCGCCGAGGAGACCGGGTTCGTCCACGAGGACGGCAAGATCGAGTGTCTCTACGTCGACGGGGAGCTCCGCGTCGCCGACGTGGTCGGCACCTTCGACGAGAACCGGTTCTCCTACGGCGGTCAGCAGGTCTCCAAGGAGGTCGTCCGCCAGTGGTACAAGCGCGCCGACCCCGAGTGGGTCGAGGCGGTCGGCGAGGCGAAATCCGCGGTCGCCGACCGCGACCTCGCCGACTGGCGCGAACTCTGCGAGGAGGAGCCGATCGATCTCCCCGACGGGGTCCTCGAGGCGGTCTCGGCGATGTACGCCGCCGGCGCGAACGCCTACACCGGGACCGCGTGGTTCGACGCGCCCCCCGTCGACGAGGCGGTTTCGGCCGTCCGGTCGCTGGGCGAGTAGGGGCCCGTTCGTCGGGCGAGTCGACCCGTCGTCCCGTCCCGTCCCGTTCCATCCCTCGATCGTCGATACGTTCGAACCGGATAGCTCAGTACAGCGACAGCGTCCCGTGCGTCCTCACGACCGACTACACCGACATCGGAGTTATCCGGCAGGGGGCCATACGTGACCTATGACGGGAGAGCAGAAAAGCGAGTTTCTGACCGAGTTCAACGAGAGGATAGAGCACCTCCCGAGATCGGTTGACCGAGCGGCGGTCAAGCGTATGCAGGTCGTGGCGTACGTTCTCGATGAGGGCATTCGCGTTCCGGGAATGGACTATCGTATCGGTATCGATCCACTGCTCGGGATCCTCCCGGGGGCAGGAGACGTACTCAGCGGCGGTGTCTCGCTGTACATCGTGGTTGAGGCGGCCCGTCTCGGTGTGTCCTACACGACGCTGCTCAGAATGATCGCGAACGTCTCCTTGGATGTGGCCGTGGGAACGATCCCGGTCGTCGGTGACGTCTTCGACATCGTCTGGAAGGCCAACAAGCGTAACTTCGAACTGGTGTTGGAAGACCTCACGACGGATCACGACCGCTCGTCTCGGTCCTCGGGCGAGCGAACCACGATCGAGATCGAGTAACGTGCGGATCCCGGCGGTTCCCGGCATCCCCGTGGCTACGGGGTTCGACTGAACCGCACAACTGTCTCTCGAACCAGAGACCTGTCCGATATGGAGTACGGTTCGATGTATCGGACAGAGTGACGACGGACGGGATCCCGTTCAGTTCGCCGGTTTCAACGACCAATTGTTTCGGGCGGACAGGTCCTTGAAACGGGAGTTCAACGGGTCCAACTAGCCGATCCGTTTCCGATACGGGAGACGTGTGAGTGAAGGTGCGTATAGCGTCTGATTCGAGGTCTCATTCCCCTGGCCGTTCGAAGACGTCGTCGAGACGCCCGGCCGCGAGCCCGACGATCGTCCGAATACGCGTCTTCTGGAGGTTCAGATCGCCGTAGTAACACCCGAGTTCCTGGAGGGTCCGTTCGCTTCCACGAAACCCGTACGTGTCCCGCGCGAGGCGACCCTCGGGACACCGCGTGGTCGCGACGATCGGAACGCCGTTCTCGACGACCGATTCCAACTCGGGGACGATCTTCGGAGGGATGTGGCCGGCCCCCGTCGTCGCGAGACAGAGCGCGTCGCTCTCGCGGGCTGGAGCGAGGTGTTCCGGAGCCACGTCCGCGGTCACGAACGCCGCGTACACGTCGTTCGTGAGGTCGTCGTACTCGACGGCGAGGTCCGGGTCGGGCGACTCGGGCGTCCGACGCCACGTGACTCGCGACTCGTCGATGACGCCGAGCGGGCCGAACTCCGGCGACCTGAACGTGTCGAGGTTCATCGAGTTCGTCTTCGTCACCTCTCGAGCGGCGTGAACACGGTCGTTGAACGCGACGAGCACGCGTCCGGACGCGTGCTCGTCCGTCGCCGCTCTCACGCTCGCGAGGAGGTTCGCGGGGCCGTCCGCGCTCGGAAGCGACGGGTTCCGCATCGCTCCCGTGAAGACGACCGGCGTCTCGCCGCGATAACAGAGATCGACGAAGTACGCCGACTCCTCGAGGACGTCCGTCCCCTGCGTGACGACGATCCCGTCGACGTCCGGGTCGTCGTCGAGCTCCGTGAGGAACCGCGCGAGCGCTCCCATCTGCTCGATCGTGAAGTGCGCGCTCGGGACGTTGGAGAACTCCTCCGTGTCGATCTCCGCGACGTCCGCGAGTTCGGGAACGGCGGAGACGAGGTCTTCCCCGGTGAGCTGTGGGCTCGCGTCTCCACCGGAGTCCGGTGTCGAAGCGATCGTACCGCCCGTGGAAACGACGGTTACCGTCATGCCCCGTCCTGACAAGCGAACTCGTATAAGTATTCCTCCCGCCACGTCGTAAACGGTTTCCGTAGTTTTGATACACGAAATATTTTACACTCGGGCGAGAGACACGTCCGTAGAGTCCGGACCATGCCACACGATGTCTTCCCACGGTCGGAGTACGAATCGCGGGTCGAACGCACCAAAGAGCGGCTTCACGAGCGCGACCTCGACGCCATCGTGGTCGCGGACCCGGCGAACATGAACTACCTCGCGGGCTACGACGGCTGGTCCTTCTACGTCCACCAGGCCGTCGTCGTGGCGCGCGAGTACCCCGAGCCGGTCTGGGTCGGCCGCGACATGGACCGTAACGGCGCGCGCGCCACGACGTGGCTCGCCGAGGAGAACATGCGGGCCTACAGCGACGACCACGTCCACTCCCCGTACGATCTCCATCCCATGGACTTCGTCGCCGACGTGCTCGAGGACCTGGAGGTCGACGGCGGCCGGATCGGCCTCGAGATGGACGCCTCCTACTTCACGGCGAAGTCGTACACCCGGCTCCAGTCACAGCTGCCGAAGGCGGAGTTCGTCGACGCCGACTTGCTCGTCAACTGGCTCCGCATAAAGAAGTCCGACCGCGAGATCGAGTACATGGAGGAGGCCGCCCGCATCTCCGAGGAGGCGATGCTCGCGGGGCTCAACGCCATCGAGGCGGGCGTCCCCGAGTACGAGGCCGCCGCCGCGATCTACGACCGCCTGATCCGAGGCACCGACGAGTACGGCGGCGACTACCCCGCGATCGTCCCGCTCATGCCCTCCGGCGACCACACGGGCACGCCGCATCTCACCTGGACCGACCGCGAGTTCGAGGAGGGCGACCCCGTCCTCATCGAGCTGTCGGGGTGTCGCCACCGCTACCACTCGCCGCTCGCGCGGACGACGTTCGTGGGCGACCCGCCGGACGCCATTCAGGAGACGGCCGACGTCGTCGTCGAGGGGATCGAGGCCGCGCTCGACGTCGTCGAGCCGGGCGTCACCTGCGAGCGCGTCGAGCGGGAGTGGCGCGAGACGATCGCGCAGTACGGCGTCGAAAAGGAGGACCGGATCGGCTACTCGATGGGGCTCGGCTACCCGCCGGACTGGGGCGAACACACCGCCAGCATCCGCCCCGGCGACGAGACCGTCATGGAGGAGGGGATGACCTTCCACATGATCCCGGGGCTGTGGGAGGACGAGTTCGGCGTCGAACTCAGCGAGACGTTCCGGGTCACCTCGACGGGTGCGGAGACGCTCGCCGACTTCCCACGCCGGCTGTTCACGGCGTGAGAAGGGATCGGGCTCGGAGTCGGGTCGACCGGCTCACTCGTCGACGGTCGCGTATCGCCGGGCGTACGAGCCCACGAGCGGCACCACGTACTCGTCGCCCTGGTACGCCTCGTACATCAGGAACGCCCACGCGAGGAACGCGACCGGCGTGAGGACCAGGCTCCCGATCCCCAGCACCGCCGCCGCGATCCAGCCGACGCCGGGGACGAACGACACCAGCGTGAGGACGACGGACAGGACCAGCGAGGCGACGAACAGCCCGCCGAAGACGAGCGTGCTCTGGACGGCGTGGAACCGGACGAAGGCGTCCTCGGGTTCTAGGACGTAGAACAACACGCCGGTGATCGGACCGAGCAGGTAGCTGAGCGCGCCCGCGACGTTGGGTTCGAGCCCGGTACCCGTCGTCGCGTCGGCGGTCGTCGCGGCCGTCTCCGGCTCCGTCGTCCCCGCCTCGCCGATCCCGCTCGTCGCCTCCGAATCCATCGGTTCCTCTCCCGTGAGCGAGTCGTCCGTCGTGTCCTCGACGACGGCGTCGACGGCGTCCCCCGCGGTTGACCGGTCGGTTACCATTGATTATACACCGAAAACATATACGCTCGCTGAGGTATTAAAGACGGGTGGTTGATCGGAAACTCCCTTCGAGGACCGGAACGGTCAGTTCCCGTCGTCTGGGGCAGCCACGAGGTTCCGGAGGTCGGCGGGGTCGCCGCCGGAGTCGAGCGCGGCCACGTTGTCGGCGACGATGTCGGCGAGGCGGTCCCAGTGCTTCGGCGTGTGACCGCCGGTGTGAGGGGTGATCAGGCAGTTCTCGAGGTCCCACAGCGGGTGGTCCGCCGGGAGCGGCTCGGGGTCGGTCACGTCGAGGGCGGCCCCGCGGAGCCCGCTTGACCGGAGCGCGGACACCAGGGCGTCGGTGTCGACGATCCCGCCGCGGGCTGCGTTGACGACGACGGCGTGCGGCGGCAGCGTCGCGAGCTCCTCCTCACCGATCAGCCCGCGCGTGAGGTCGTTGAGCGGACACGCGAGAACGACGTAGTCGCTGCGGGAGAGGGCGTCGTGGATCGCGTCCGTCTCGAAGCCGACGACCTCGTCGGTGGGGCCGCCCTTCGAGGGGGTGTACCGGACGCCGATCGTGCCCACGCCGAACCCCTCGAGGCGTTCGACGACGTGCTGGCCGATGGAGCCGAGCCCGATCACGGTGACGGTGCTGTCCGCGAACTCGTACGACTGGAAGTGCCGCCACTCCGCGTTCGACTTGCGGCGCCACCCCTCGTGGAGCCGGCGGGCGAAGACGAGCATGTTGGCGATCGACTGCTCCGCGATGCCCGGCGCGTGGATCCCGCCGGCGTTGGTGACGGCCACGCCCCGGTCCGTGAGCGCCTCCACGGGCACGTGGTCGGTGCCGGCGAAGGTGCACGCGAACAGCTCTAGGCGGTCCGCGTCGGCGATCCGTGACCTCTCGACCGTGATCCCGGTGACGACCCGGGCCCGCGGGACGAGGTCGCGCTCCTCGGCCGGCGTCCGCGCGAGCGCGACCTCGTGGTCGGGCAGACGCTCGCGGAGCGTCTCGGCGTACGATCCCATCGACAGTCCCTCGGTCCCCTCGCGGAGGACGACGATATCTGGCTGGTCGCTCATGGTGGATCCGCCGCCGTGCGGCGGTGACGTCCGCGGATTCGACGGTACGCTACTTACCTTTTTTGTAGTTCCTGTAGCTATCGTACACGATCATCGTGTACGCTTAAGTGCGTCCGGGCGCCACGGGCTCACATGACACGCCCGATCGCGGACCGGCTCGTGGAGTTGCGTCGGGGGTTCCACCGCCATCCGGAGCCCGGCTGGCGCGAGTACTACACGACGAGCCGACTGGTCGAGGAGATAGAGGGGATCGGCGTCGACGAACTCGCGGTCGGGAGGGAGGCGTACGACCCCGACGACCGGATGGCCGTACTGGAGGACGACGCCCACGACGAGTGGGTCGAGCGGGCCCGCGAGCGCGGCGCTCGCGAGGACGTGCTCGAGCGGACCGCGGGCGGCGTCACCGGCTGCGTCGCCGTTCTCGACCGCGGCGAGGGCCCGACCGTCGGCCTCCGGGTCGACATCGACGGCCTGTTCATCGAGGAGTCGACCGACGACGACCACGAGCCGGCCCGCGAGGGGTTCCGGTCGGAGACCGACGGGACGGTGCACGCGTGCGGGCACGACGCGCACATGACCTGGGGGCTCGCGACGCTCGAGGCGGTGAAGGAGAGCGACTTCGAGGGGCGGTTCGTCGCCTTCTTCCAGCCCGCCGAGGAGATAAGCGGCGGCGGTCACCCGATGGCCGAGAGCCGCTTCATCGAGGGGATCGACCACCTCTTCGCGGTCCACGTCGGGCTCGACCACCCGACCGGCCGGGTCGTCGCCGGGATCGAACGGCCCCTCGCGATGGCGCACGTCGACGCGTCGTTCCGAGGGACCTCGGCGCACGCGGGGAAGGCTCCCGAGGAGGGGGACAACGCGATGCAGGCGCTCGGCACCGCCATCTCGAACGCCTACGGGATCCCCAGACACAGCGACGGGATGACCCGGGTGAACGTCGGGTACGCGGAGGCCGGGAGCGCGAGCAACGTGATAGCGGAACACGCGCGCGTCGAGGCCGAGGCCCGCGGTGAGACCACCGCGTTGAAGGAGTACGCGAAGTCTCGGCTGGAGCGGGCGTTCCGCGGGGCGGCGGTGTCGCACGGCTGTGAACTCGAGTTCGACGTCGTCAGCGAGTCGCCGCGGGCGGACAGCGACCCCGAACTCGTCGAGCACGTCGCGAACGTCGCCCGCGGAGTCGACGGCGTCACGGAGGTGGTGCCGACCGCTGACTTCGGCGCGAGCGAGGACGCGACGTTCCTGATGGAGCGCGTCCAGGAGGCGGGCGGGCTCGCGACGTACCTGATCGTCGGGACCGACCACCCGACCGCCCACCACACGCCGACGTTCGACGTCGACGAGCGCAGCCTGCGGATCGGCGTCGAGGTGTTGACGGGGGCGGTCCTCGGCGTCGGCGACGTGGAGTGATCGAGACCGATCGTGGCGAGCGCGCCCCGAATCAGGCGGTCGTCGGCGTCGGTCCCGCGGCCGACACCGCGTCGAGGAAGATCGAGACCCCGAGGTCGATCTCGCGTTCCGTCGAGTCGAGCGGGGGGAGGAGCCGGATCGTCTTCTTGCCGCAGCCGAGCGTGAGCAGGCCGCGTTCCAACGCCTCGGCGACCACGTCGTCGCGGCGGTCGGGCGTGTCGAACTCGACGGCGAGCATGAGGCCCTTCCCGCGCACGTCGACGACGTGGTCGCCCGCGTCGTCCGCGAGCAACTCCTTCGCCTGCCGGCCGCGCGTTTTCGCGTTCGCGAGCAGGTCGTGCTCCTCGATCGCCTCTATCGTGAGCGCGCCCATCATCGACGCGAGGAGGTCGCCGCCACCGAACGTGGAGCCGAGCCGGTTCTTCTCCGACGGGAACAGCTCGGAACGACCGACCGTCGCGCCGACGCGGAGCGCCTTCGCGGCGCCGATCACGTCGGGCTCGACGTCGTAGTGCTCCGACGCCCAGAACTCCCCGGTGCGCCCGACCCCCGACTGGATCTCGTCGACGATCAGCGGGATATCGTACTCGTCGGTGACCGCGCCGACCTCCGCCATGAACGGCTCGCTCGGGAAGCGGTAGCCGCCGACGCCCTGGATCGGTTCGAGGACCACGAAGGCGACCTCCGCGGGATCGACGTGGCCACCCTCCGGCGCGAGCGCGTTCCGCAGCTGCGAGCCGCCGCCGGCGAAGAAGCCGCAGTCGCACGTCTCGGGGGTACACTCGCGGTCCGCACAGAACGGGACCGTCTCGATCCCGGCTATCTCCGGATAGTGGCGGGTGTACACGTCCTTTGAGTTGGTGAGAGAGAGGGTTCCGAGGGTGCGGCCGTGGAAGCTCCCGCCGAACGCAAAGCCGTACTTCGCGGCCGGCTTGTGGTCGTGTGCGACCTTCATCGCGTTCTCGATGGCCTCCGCCCCGGAGTTCGAGAGGAAGACGGTGTCCAACCCGAACGTCGAGGAGACCTCCGTGAGCTTCTCCATCAGCTGTGTCGAGCCCGGGAACGGCGCGTCGTCGGGATCCGGTCCGGAGCCGAAGTACATGTCCTGTCCCGCGATCTTCATCGGCTCGACGAGGTCGAACTCCCGGAGCGTGCCGAGCACCTTCTCGTTGTTGTAGCCGAGCGGCGCGGCCCCGATGTGGCACGTGAAGTCCATGAGGACGTTGCCGTCGACGTCGGTGACGAACGGGCCGTCCGCCTCCCGAGTGACGTCCCAGACGAACTCGTGGGAGTACTCGCTGGGCGCGGCGTGCTCGCCGTAGTGTTCGACCCACTTCTCGGCGTTCGGTCCCGGCAACCCGCCGGTGTCCGGCTCCGCGGTGTCCCTGTCCATACACAGTAAGTGTGTATAGTGTCCATTAAAACCTTCTCCCGACACGCGAGCGGGCGGGAGCGAGGACGTGAGCGGGCGAGAAGGAGTGTGAACCGGAACCGAATCCGACCGACCGAGTCGTCGTCGATCGGTTCGGTCGTCAGCCGATTCGACCGTCAGCCGATCCGGTCGATCGGTTCGACCGTCAGCCGTTCAGTCGTCGTCGGACTCGACCGGCGACCCGGTTCGCGACCCGGAGTCGTCCTCCGACCCGTACAGCACGGTCTCGTTTTGGAAGAGCACCTGGTCGTAGTTCTCGCCGAAGTCCTTGATCAGCGCCAGCATCGCGAGGAAACAGACGAAGGCGAACGGCGTGCCGGTGATGATCGCCGCCTGCTGGAGCGTGTTCGCGCTGCCGGTGCCGCCGAGGATCATCAGGATCGCCGCGGTCATCCCGAGGACGACGCCCCAGAAGATCCGGTTGATGTTCGACGGCTCCGCCTTACCACCGGTCGTCATCATCGAGACGGCGAGCGTCGAGGAGTCCGCCGAGGTGACGAAGAACGTCGTCACGAGGATCATGAACGCGTAGATCAGCACGGACCCGATCGGGATCGTCATCGACGTTCCTCCGAGGTTCAACGTGAAGTTCAGCGCCTCGAAGAGGATGAACCCGGACACCTCCGGACCGGCCTCGCCCGCGATCACCGCGCCGAAGTCGGCGATGCCGTTGTGCTGTGCCCAGACCGCGGTGCCGCCGACGAAGGTGAACCACGGGATGGTGGCCGCGGAGGTCGCGACGATCCCCGTGAACGCGACCTCGCGGACGGTCCGTCCCTTGGAGATCCGCGCGATGAACAGCCCGGCGAACGGCGACCACGACAGCGCCCACGCCCAGTAGAACACCGTCCACGCGTTGATCCAGCCGGTCGCGCTCGCGTCGCCCGTCCCCATCGGGCCGGCACCGGTGAAGAGGCTCATCGAGACGAAATCGGAGATCATCCCGCCGAACGCCTGGGTGCCGAGAAGCAGGAGGAACAGCGTCGGCCCCACGACGAACGTCACCAACATCAGCGCGACGAAGAGGACCATGTTGAAGTTCGAGAGCCGACGGATCCCCCTGTCGACCCCGAGCACCATGGAGGTCGTGAACAGCAGGGTCATCATGGTGACGACGAGGAGGATGCCGAGATCGCCCATGTCGATCCCCCACTGGTAGTCGAGCCCGGTGACGAACTGGCTCCCGATGAAGCCGAGCGACGTGGCGACGCCGCCGATCGTGGCGAAGACGGCGAGGACGTCGATGACCTTCGCGAGCGGACCGTCGAGGTTGTCGGCGCCGAGGATCGGCGTGAGCGCCGAGGAGACGCGCAGCGGGACGCTCTCGTAGTTGTACGCGAAGTACCCGATCGCGATGCCCATTATCGTGAACACCGCGAGTTGCGGCAGCGCCCAGTGGAACAGCGTCTGCTGGACGGCGACCGTCATCGCCTCGGCCGATCCTCCCTCGACGGTACTGAAGAGCGGCGAGGGGTTGTCGTAGTAGAACAGCGCCTCGGTCGGCCCCCAGAACACGACGCCGGCCGCGAAGCCCGCCGAGTACAACATCGCGAAGAAGGACAGGAAGCTGTACTCCGGCGGCTCGTCGCCGAGCTTGATTCCACCCCACGGCCCCACGATCAGGAAGAGGAGGAACAACACGATCAGGAACACGATCAGCATCATCGCCCAGTTGAACGCGCCGAGAAGCTGGTCGTTCAGCGACGAGATGCCGTCCTCGACGGCGGACGGACTGATGAAGAACGCGACGATCACGCCCAGGGTGATCAGGGCGCCGAACGCGAAGACGACCGGGTCGATCTCCTCGCGGAACCTCGTGATCGGGCTCTCCGCCTCCTCCGGGTCGCTCACGCCGGATCACCCCCGTCGGACCGGCTCGAAGCCGAGCGCACGCGACGGTCGTCGTCCGATTCCCCCCGACGGCCGACTGCCGTGATACGTGATAGCACAGTCCGGTTGTTGAATCGGTATTACATAAATGTTGCTCATTTTCGTACCCGTAGTACACGGTTGTTGTGTACGATCTGGTCGAGCGGGTGAGCGAACCGGCACGGAATGCCGGGAAAGCCGAACGTCGATCCGACGCCGGGATTTTTCACACCCGCCGCGAAAGCGAGGGCATGCGACACACGACACGCGGGTCGTCCGGACGGACGACCGCCGGAGCGAGGAGGGACCGAACGGCGTCGGATCCGGCCGAATCGAACGTGAAGGGTCCGGTTCACGGACGGAGGGGACGATGACCGACGAGCCGACGACGGACGGCGGGAGCGACGCCGACCTCACGGTCTACTGGCACGACCGCATGCTGGATCACGAACAGCCGGCGGGCGCGTTCAAGCACCCGTCGACGCCGATCGTCGCCGCCGACGAGACGCATCCGGACCGCCGCGAACGCGTGGAGAACGTCGTCGCGACGGTGGAACACGGCTTCCCGGAGGAGAGCCGCTTCGTCGAGCCCGAGCGAGCGAGCAGGGAAACCATCGAGCGCGTTCACGACGCCGAGTACGTGGACTGGCTGGAGGGGTTCTGTGCCGACGGCGGCGGCCGGATCGGCCGGACCACCACCGGCGCGAACGAGGCGACGTACGACGCGGCGCGGGTCGCGGCCGGGGCCGCGGTCGCCGCCGCCGACCACGCGCTGTCGGGGCGGCCGGGAGTCCCGTACGCGCTCTGCCGCCCGAGCGGCCACCACGCGCAGCCGACGCAGGCGGACGGGTTCTGCTTTCTCAACAACGCGGCCGTCGCCGCCGAGGACGCGCTCGCGTCGGGCGCGGACCGGGTCGCGATCGTCGACTGGGACGTCCACCACGGCAACGGGACCCAGGAGGCCTTTTACGACCGCGACGACGTCCTCCTCGTGAGCGCGCACCACGACCACGGCTCGTGGTCCGAGTACCACCCGCAGGAGGGGTCACTCGAGGAGGACGGCGAGGGCGACGGGACGGGGTACACCGTGAACGTCCCGCTCCCGCCCGGAACCGGCGACCGCGGATACGAGCGATTGTTCGACGAGGTTGTGGAGCCGATCGTCCGGTCGTACGACCCGGACCTCGTCCTCGTGAGCGCCGGACAGGACGCGGGCACCGTCGATCCGAACGGCCGCAACCTCGTCACCCGCGGCGGGTTCCGAACGCTCGGGTCCCGCGTCCGCGACCTCTCGAGGGAGGTCGCGGACGACCGGCTGGCGCTGATCCAGGAGGGCGGCTACCAGCCCTCGCACCTCTCGTTCGCCACCCTCGGCGTCCTCGAGGGCGTCCTCGACCGGCTCGTCGACCTGGAGGGATACGGCCACGACGACCCGATGGGATGGCTCGACGAGCCGACGGAACTCGTCGACGAGTGGCTGGACGAGGCGATCGACCACCATCGGGCGCACTGGCCGATCGAGTGAGGTCTCGACGGGAGCGCGTCGGACGGGACGTGCCCGTGCCGCTCACCGCGAAGCGATCCGTTCGAACGCCGCCTCGCCGACCGCCGCGACTACATCGCTCGCGTCGCCGCCGTTCTCGGCCTCCGTCGCGAACGCGGCGAACGCGAGCGGCGACGGGTCGGCGTCGGGCGGGTCGAGGACGCCGGCGTCGAGCGCCGCCGTCGGGAGGCCGCCGGTCTTGTGTGCGATGGGGGTCCCGTACGGGAGGTAGCGGGCGAAGAGCGAGGCGTCCTTCTGTTCGTCGAGCGGCACGCGAAGCCGCTCGTAGGCCGGAGCGGAGAGCGTCGCCTCGTGAACGAGGTCTGCGAAGAAGCGGGCGCAGTCCATCGGGGTCGTGGCGTTCGCGGGCTCTCCTTCGGGCTGCTCGCCGAGCGGTTCGAAGTCGTGGCCCTCGAGCGTCGCCATCAGCTTCCGGCGGAGCCGGGTGTCCGCCATGCCGAGCCGCGTCGCGGCCGCCTCGATCCGCTCCGCGCCGAGCTCGTCGATCAGCTGGTTGGTCGCCGCGTTGTCGCTGATCGCGATCATCGCCCGGGCGAGGTCCTCGAGCGACGGGGTCGGGTCGTCGAACAGGTGAAGGACCCCGCTGCCCCCCACGCGGTTCTCCGCCGCGATCGGCCGCGGCTCCCCGAGATCGTCGAGCCGCCCGTCGTAGGTCTCATAGAGGGCGTAGAGTATCGGGAGCTTGATCGTGCTCGCGGCGACGAACGTCTCGTCCGCGTTCCGCCGGTGGAGCACGTCGAACTCGTCCGGTCCTCGCGGCACGCCGAGGAAGACGCCGAGCCGGCCGTCGAAGCGGTCGGCGATCGAGTCGACCGCTCGAGCGAGGTCGGCGTCGGTCTCGACGGGCGGTCGGTCCGGTCTCATCCGTGTCGGACCTCGTCCCGTTCGGGGAACGCCGTGCGTGTCGCCTCCGCGGGCGCCGCCCCGTTCGTCTCGAGTACGACCGTCGGTTCGGACATGTCACGACGCTCCCGGCGGAGCGACATAACCACTCGGGGAGGGGCCGCGGGATGCCGGCTCCCGACCGTCGGCTCGATCGTCCCACTCAGCGGTCCAGCCGGTGGTGCGTCACGGCCGCGACGCCCGACTCCGTCGTGTCGAGCGTCGCCACGTGGAAGTCGTCGTCCGCGCCCTTGACCGGGATCGGGAGTCCGCCGGGGTTCACCCGAACGGTGCCGTCGCGTTCCTCGACCCCGCGTCCGTGGGTGTGGCCGTGGAGGACGTAGTCGTAGTCGCCGCAATCGACGAGCGCGTCGACGACGACCCCGCTCGTTCCGTGAGCCACCGCGACGTCGACGGAGTCGAACGCGAGGGTTCCCGCCTCGCCGAGGTACGTCCCGAACGAGTTCACCGTGGACTCGACGGCCCACTCGCCGTCGTTGTTCCCGCGGACCGCGTAGAAGTCGAACCCGGCGTCGAAGGGGGTCACGGAGAAGGGGGCGACGAAGTCGCCGCAGTGGACGACCGCGTCGACGCCCCGCGACTCGAACAGGTCGACCGCCGCCTCGACGGCGGCGAGGTCGTCGTGCGTGTCGGAGACGATGCCGACGAGCATGGTCGGTGAGGTACGTGCGGGACGAGAAAAGTCCACCGGCGGTCCGGGACCGTCGTCACCGCTCGTTCCCACGCCTCGTTTCCGCCGTCAGAACTGGCTTCGCGCTCGGCGACGCCGCCGGAACTCGCGGAGCGCCGCGAGGGCGTACGCGACTCCGATCGCTTTGAGGATCCGCGTGGACCGATCGGCCCACCGGACCTCCTCCGAGCGTTCATAGAGGAACCGGGCGGCGAACTCGCGATACGCCTCCGGGAACGCGAACACGACGACGCCGAAGACGCCCGTGAGGTTCAACAGCCACGCGTAGGTACGACCACCGAGCAGCGCGACGGCGACCGCGAGGACCCCCTCGGCGCGAACCGCGGATCCGACCCACGGCCTGGTGTCGGCGCCGTCCTCCTCGATCGCGACGGTCTCGAAGGCGTCGACCATGCGGTCCGGGAACAGCGCGGTGAGGGCTCCGACGAACCCGAGGATCGCTCGTATCATGTGTCGTCGTAGGGTCCGGCGGGAGATAAGGACTGGCGACCGTTCCCGTCCGGCGGGAGGATCACGCTCGATCGCCGGGAGCGGTCGGCGGTCGCCGGATCGCCGCCGGGACGTGTCCGGGTCGCCTCCGGGCCGTTATCGACCCTACTCCCCGTCGAGCGCCTGCCAGGAGAGCCGCGGGTTGCGGGCGGCCCCGACCTGATCGATCCGCGCCGCGGCGGTCCGGTTCGGCGCGGTCTCGAGCGCCTCGTCGACGTCGGCGTACGCGAGGTCGAACGCCTCCGCGAGGTCGTCGAGCGACGACTTCCCTTCGATCTCGGTCGGCTCGGTCAACATCGCCTCCGGCACCATCTCGGGCCACTTCGTCGTCGGCGGGTGGACGCCGAAGTCCAGCATGCGCTTCGCGACGTCGGCCGCGTCGCGGTCGCCGGCGGTCGCCGCGAACTCGTGGTGGAACGGCCCGTAGGGGACCTCGAGGTCGATCCGCTCGGCGAGGTAGTTCGCGTTGAGCACGGCCTTGGCCGCGGCGTCCGCGAGCCCCTCGTCGCCGAGGCGAGCGATGTAGGCGTACGTCTTGATCAACACGAGCCAGTTGCCCTCGAAGCCGTGGACCTGCCCGATCGTCCCGCCGGGCTCGAAGCGCTCGTAGCCGCTTCCGTCCTCCGTCTCGCGGACCCGGGGGCTCGGGAGGAACTCGGCCAGCTCCTCCGTGACGCCCACCGGTCCCGCGCCGGGGCCGCCGCCGCCGTGGGGCGTCGCGAACGTCTTGTGGACGTTGTAGTGCATCACGTCGAACCCCATGTCGCCCGGCCGACCGCGACCGAGCAGGGCGTTGAGGTTCGCCCCGTCGTAGTAGAGCAGGCCGCCGGCGTCGTGGACGATCTCGGCGATCTCGGTGATGTCGCGCTCGAAGAGCCCGACCGTGTTCGGGTTGGTCAACATGAGCGCCGCGGTGTCGTCGCCGACGGCGGCCTCGAGCGCCTCCAGGTCGACGCGCCCGTCCTCGCCGGAGGGCAACTCGACCACGTCGTAGCCGGCGGTCGCGGCGGTCGCGAAGTTGGTCCCGTGTGCGGACGCCGGGATCACCACCTCCGAGCGGTCGTTCCCGTGGTGCTCGTGGTACGCCTTCGCGATCAGGATGCCCGTGAACTCGCCGGCCGCGCCCGCGGGCGGCTGGAGCGTAACGGCGTCCATCCCGCCGACGTCCGCGAGGAACTCCTGAAGCCGGTACTGGAGCTCGAGGTTCCCCTGGATCGAGCGGTCCGGTCGGTCCGGGTGGACCGCCGCGTTCGGGTCGGCGGCGACGTCCTCGGTGAACTTCGGGTTGTACTTCATCGTACAGCTCCCGAGCGGATACGGCCCCGAGTCGATCGCCCAGTTCATCTGCGAGAGCCGGGTGTAGTGGCGGGCGATCTCCGGCTCCGAGGGGGCGGGCAGCGTGAGTTCCTCGCGGGTCAACTCGTCCGGCAGGGGCGAGTCGTCCCGCACGTCGACGGTCTCCTCGCCCTTCTCGGAGAGCAGGGGTTCGTGGACCGGCTCGTCCTCGCGCGCGTAGTCCGCCTGGTCGTGGATCACGTCAGATCACCTCCTCGATCGCGGCGACGAGGTCGTCCGTCCGCCCGACGGTGAGGTCGGTCACGCACACCTGAAGCAGGTGCTCGTCGACGACGTGGACGAGGAACCCGACGCTCGCGAGGTCGTCGGCAACCGCGGCGGCGGGCTGGTCGGTCCGCACCGTGAACTCCCGGAAGTGATGGCGGTCGTGGACGGGCGCGGTCGCGCCCGAGACGTCGTCGACGCGGTCGGCGAGCGCGGCGGCCTCGCGCACGCAGTCGTTCGCGAGGTCGACGAGCCCGTCCGGTCCGAGCCACGCGGCGTGGATCGCCGCGCGCAGCGCGACCCACGCCTGGTTCGTACAGATGTTCGAGGTCGCCCGCTCCTTGCGGATGTGCTGTTCGCGGGTCTGGAGCGTGAGCGTGAACGCCCGGTCCCCCTCGGCGTCCTCGCTCGCGCCGACGAGCCGGCCGGGCACCTGTCGGAGGTGCTCCTCGCGACAGGCGAAGATCCCGAGTCCCATGCCGTAGGCGGTCGGGAGGCCGAGCGCCCCGGCTTCGCCGACGACGACGTCGGCCCCGACGTTCGCCGGCTCCTCGAGGACCGACAGCGCGACGACATCCGAGCCGAGCGTGAACAGCGCGTCGTTCTCGGCCGCGACCTCGCCGATCGCGGCGAGGTTCTCCTCGATACAGCCGCGGAGGGTGGGGTTCTCCGCGTACACCATCACGACGTCGTCGTCGACGCGGTCGGCGAGGGCGTCGACGTCGGCGATCCCGTCGTCCATCGGGTACGACTCGACGGTCAGGTCCGCGCCCGCACAGTAGTTCTCGAGGACCGCCCGCTTCCCCTCCCGGAGGTGTTCGGGGACGAGGACGACGTCGCCGTCGGTCGAGCGCGTGCGGTCCGCGAGCGTCGCGGCCTCCGCCAGCGCGGTGGCGGCGTCGTACATCGAGCAGTTCGCGACCGGGAGGCCCGTCAGTTCCACGAGCATCGACTGGTACTCGAAGAGCGCTTGGAGGAACCCCTGTGAGACCTCCGGCTGGTACTGCGTGTAGCTCGTGAGGAACTCCGCGCGGTCGGCGAGGTGGTCCACCACGCTCGGTACGTAGTGGCCGTAGTGGCCGCGGCCGAGGAACTCGGTCGCGTCGTCGTTGCGGCCGAAGATCCGGGCGCACTCGTCGCGGATGCCGCGTTCGGTCCGGGCGTCGATCCCGAACTCGCCGTCGAAGGCGACGTCGTCCGGGATGTCGAACAGGTCCGCCTCCTCGTCGACGCCGATCGTCTCCAGCATCGCCGCGGTCTCGGCGTCGGTGTGTGGCGCGTACGGGCTCCCGCTCATCTGTGCCCCGCGTCGGCGTCGACCGTGGCGTTCGGTCGGGAGCGCTCGTCCGGCTCCGTTCGTCCGGTCGGTTCGGATGGGCGGGTCGATACGTATCGTCCGGTCGGTTCGGATGGGCGGGTCGATACGTATCGTCCGGTCGGTTCGGATCGTCCGGTCGGTTCCGGCTGGGGTTGGTGTCTCGTCATGTGGTGTCGGTTCGGTGTGTCGGGACGATGTCTCAGGCGATCTGGGCGTCGTACTCGTCGGCGTCGAGCAGCTCCTCGTATCCGACGCCGTCGCTCGGGGCGATCTCGATCATCCAGCCGTCGCCGTAGGGGTCCTCGTTGACGAGCTCGGGTCGGTCGAAGAGCTCCTCGTTGACGGCGAGGACCTCGCCGGAGACGGGCGAATACACGTCCGAGACCGCCTTGATCGACTCGACCACGCCGAACTCCTCGCCGGCGGCGATCTCGTCGCCGGCGTCGGGCAGTTCGACGAAGACCACGTCGCCGAGCTCGTCCTGTGCGAAGTCGGAGATGCCGACGCGAACGCTCTCGTCGTCGACGGTGGTCCACTCGTGCGATTCCAGGTATCGTAGCTCGTCGGGAACTTCGAAGCTCATTGTGGGATCGATCGCGGCACACGCGGCCGTGACGGCGCTCGGATCGAGCGTCACGGGGCTCGGGTCGAACGCCGGTCGGTCGCGCGTGCTCCGCGATGCGCGTGCGTGGTCCTACCGAGGACGGGGAAATAAAAGGTGTGTTCCCGGCGGTCGATCGACCGGATCCCGACGGTTTATTCTCCCGGCGGGTCGGAGCGCGACTCATGCTGATCACGCTCGAGGGACTGGACGGGAGCGGGAAGACGACCGTGTGGGAGGCGTTACAGGACGTCCAACCGGACGCCGTCTTCACCCGCGAGCCGACCGACAGCTGGTACGGCGACGCGGTGTACCGCTCGATGGGGGACGCGGACGCCGATCCCCTCGCCGAGCTCTTCTTGTACACCGCCGACCACGCCGACCACCTCTCGGGGACGGTTCGGCCCGCGCTCGCCGAGGGGAACCTCGTGGTCTCGGACCGGTATTCCGACTCGCGGTTCGCCTATCAGGCCGCGACGCTCGCCGAGAGCGACCTCGAGATCGCCCGACCGATGGAGTACGTTCGCGGGATCCACAGCGCCTTCTCGCGTCCGCCGGACGCGACGATCTACCTCGACCTCGACGCGGCCACCGCCGCCGAGCGCGCGGGCCGCACGGACAAGTTCGAGCGGGACGGCTACCTCGCCGAGGTCCGAGCGAACTACGAGCGGCTGATCGACGCCGAGCCCGGCCGGTTCGTCCGAGTCGACGCCACGCAGGCCCCCGAGGACGTGATCGCCCGCGTCGAGGAGGTCGTCGCGTCCCTCCTCGCGGACGCTGAGTAGCGGTATCTGACTCCATGACACCCCCGTGGACGGACCCACGATATCCTCGCGAAACGGACCACGACTCCCACGCGGAAGCGGACCTCGACGCGTTCACGCGGCGGTGTGGAGGACCTCACCGCGTGTCAGGGGGGTCGTTTCACCGCGTGTCGGGGAGCTCGTACTCGTCGGGCGGCGGCACGTAGAGGTAGTCGATCGCGACGCCGAGGACGATCGGAAGGGCGACGAGCGCCGAGACGACGATCGTCGGGCTCACGAGGTCGACGCCCGCGCCGACCCCGATGCCGGTGAAGAACAGCGTCGAGACGAAAAGCAGCATCGGCGTCAACACGACCGTGTACACCACCCATCCCCACGAGGTGGCCAGCCGCAGCCTGAAGAATCGGGTCGTCACGCCGGCCACGAGCGTGTGGAATGCGACGAGCGCGACGAGGCTCGCGAATCCGAAGAGCGCGATCATACCCGCACTACGGCCCCCCGGCTTTTGCCCCTATCGCCGCGTGTCGAGTCCCGGTTCGTCCCGCCGACCGTCCCCTCACGGGTCAGAAGCCCTCGGATCCGCCGCCCTGCCGTCTGGCCGACGAGATGATCCCCTCGACGGGCTCCGTGTACTCGTACCCGGGGATCACGCCCTGGACGTAGGTCCCCTCGACGAAGTCGACCAGCGCGCCCGCGTCGTCGACGCCGCGGCGCTCGTTGATGTCGGTCAGCTCGAACCGCACGACGATCTCCCGGTCGTCCCGTTCGACCCGCGGGTCGAACGCGTGGTTCCCGCGGGTGAGACCGCCGACGTCGACCACGCGGCGCTCGAAGGTCTCGTACCACCCCGTCTCGACCACGTCCGCCACGTCGTCGACGGTCACGGCCGACAGCGGCGGGACGTGGACCGTGACCGAAAAGCGGATCCGACCGTCCTCGGAGGCGGGTTCGGCCTCGACCTCGGCGTCGAAGGCGGTCGTCGTCGCGGTCCAGACGCCGTCGCCGGCCGGTTCGAACGAGCCGTGGTCCCGGAACGCCCGGCGGACGCGGCCCGGAAGGTCGCCTCCGGTCCCGGCGTCGCGTTCGCCGGTGCCGTGCTCGTCCATGCCACGCTCGTTCGCGTCGCCCTCGCGGTCGCTCTCGCGCATGTCCCGGATTCGGTCCGCGTCCTCAAAAGGGCCGCGTCGGCGGCGTGACGGCTGCCGGTCGTCACCGATGGGGGCACGTCGGACCGGTACTGGTGTGCCTTTGTATCCGGACGCGCGAGGAGCCGTATGGCAGACCGCTTCCGCTCGACCGAGGGGCTGATCGACGCGCTCGCGGACGCGTCGTTCGACCGGCCGCCAGCGCTCGTCAGCAACGCACACGTCACCGGGCTCGGCGTCGCCCGCGCGCTCGACGCCCACGGCGTGCCCGTGATCGCGCTCGACCGTGCGGCCGGCGACGGAACGGAGCCGGTCACCCACGACGGGCTCGCGCCCCCGTCCGAGGCCGTCGACTTCGCCGGCGCGGTCACCTACCCGCTCGAGGACCTCGATGGCTTCCGCGAGGACGTGGAGGCGATAGTCGACGCCGCCGGCACCGAGGCGGTCGCGTTCGGCTGTATGGACGAGTGGGCGCTCGCGTACGCCGAGGCCGACCCCGACGGGGTCCGGCTCCCCTACTCGGGGATCGACACGATAGACGACGTGTTGAACAAGTCGCGGCTGTACGCGACCTGCGAGGACCTCGGGATCCCCTACCCGGAGACGCATCGTCTCGGGGGCGGAGCCGACGGAGACGCCGGCGATACCGGCGGGATCGACGAGGACGCCCTCGATGCGGCGGCCGACGCGCTCGGCTTCCCGCTCGTGGTGAAACCCGCCCGCAAACGCGAGTTCGAGGAGGCGTTCGGCACGAACGTGCTGACCGTCGCCGACCGCGAGGAGTTCGAGGAGGTCGTCGCCGCCGCGGCCGCGGAGGGCGTCGAGGTGATGGCGCAGAAACGCGTCGACGTCGCAACCGGGAGGGACCACTCGCTGGCGTCGTACGTCCCGCCCTCCGGCGTCGACGACGCGCTCGCGGTCGTCGGCAACGCCGCGGTTCGGTACCCGCTGCAGTTCGGGACCTCCTGTCTCGTCGAGACGGCGGACGAGCCCGCGATCGAGGAGCGCGCGCTCGCCGTGCTCGACGACGCCGGCTACCACGGGATCAGCGAGGCGGAGTTCGTCTACGACGACGAGCGCGAGGAGTTCCTGCTGCTCGACGTCAACACTCGGCCGTGGAAGTGGATCTCGCTGCCGGTCGCGGCCGGCGCGAACCTCCCGATGGCCGCGTACGCCTCCGTCACCGACGCGGAGTACGAGTCGAGCAGGGTGGACCCGACCGAGACGACCCGGTGGGTGTACCTGCGCGACTACCTCTCGCTTCTCGCCGGCGACGACGCCTTCTGGGACCTGCTTTCGGGCGACGACTGGCGGCGGCTCGTCTCCGGCTCCTTCGAGCGCGAGGGCACCCTCACGACCGGCGTCTACCGCCCGTCCGACCCGGGCCCGGCCGCGAAGCTGTTCGAGACGGAGTTCATCGACCGCGAGTACTACTGCTCCTGTTGAGGGGTGAGCCCGCGGAGTCGGCCGATCCGGCTCACTCCGTGAGCGATCCGAGGTGGTCGACCGTCTCGCGCATGAGGTCCGCGTCCGCACGCCGCGGGAAGTACAGCGAGAGCCCGTCGACGCCGAGGTCCTCGTAGGCCGCCAGACGCTCGGCCGCTCGTTCGGGCGTGCCGGCGACGGCCGCCGCGTCGACGACCGCGTCGGGGACTCGCTCGGTCGCGGCCTCCGAGCCCTCGTTTCGCCAGGCGTCTCGGATCGCGTCGGCCTCGTCGTCGTATCCGGCTTCCGAGAGCATCCGGTGGTAGAACGACCCCATCGTGCCGACGTAGAACGCGATGTGGTGTCGAACCATGTCGCGAGCGGCTTGCCCGTCCTCCGCCACCGCCGCGACGGTGTTCGGGACGACGGCCAGCTCGTCCGGGTCGCGTCCCCGTCCCTCCGCACTGTCGCGGAACTCCTCGTAGAGCTCCTCGAACCGCCCCTCGGGCATGAACACGGGCATCCAACCGTCGGCCTCGGCGCCGGCCATCCGAACGTTCGTCTCCCCGAGCGCGCCGACGTAGACGGGGACGTCGCCCGGCGGGTCCACCCTGAGCCGGAAGCCCGAGAGGTCGAAGTCCGTACCGTCGTGGTCCACGACCTCGCCGGAAAGGACCCGCTTTACGATCCGAACGGTCTCCGCCGTCCGGCCGACGGGACGGTCGAACCCGACGCCGTGCCAGTTCTCGATGACGGCGGGACCGCTGACGCCGATCCCGAGGAGGAACCGGCCGTCCGTAGCACGAGCGGCCGTCGCGGCGGCCTGTCCCAGCAACGCGGGTGATCGCGAGTAGACCGGGACGATGCCCGTTCCGAGCGTGACGGTCTCGGTCACCTGTGCGAGTTCTCCGAGCAACGTGAACGCCTCCCAGCCCCAGGTCTCGCCGAGCAAAACGGTCTCGAGTTCGGCCCGTTCGGCGCGACGGGCGAGGTCGAGCGTCAGGTCGTGATCGATGTCGCTGACGTTGATTCCGACGTTCATCGTCATAGCGCCCCCTCCGCGATCACCTCTCGCAGTATCTCGTTGGTTCCCTCGTATATCTGTGGGACCTTCGAGAAGCGGAAGAACGTCTCGACGCGGTACTCGTCGAAGACGCCGTACCCGCCGTGTAGTTGGACGGCCTCGCTCGCGACGTCCTCCAGAAGCGTGGTTGCGAGCAGCTTCGCCTTCGCCGACCGGTCGGAGTCGACCTCCCCTTCGCGCTCGAGGTCACGCCCGACCTCGTAGACGAGCGCCCGACCGGCGTCCAGTCGCGTCTCCAAGTCCGCCACCCGGTGGCGAACGGCCTGCTTCTCGGCGACGGCGTCCCCGAACGCCTCCCGCTCCGTGACGTACTCGCGGAGCAGGTCCATCGCGCCGCGGGCGGCGCCGATCGACGCCGCCGCCACCTCCAGACGGGCCTCGTCGAGGAAGGCCATCGCCTGATAGAAGCCGTCGCCTTCCTCCCCGAGGCGGTCCTCGACGGGCACGCGTACGTCGTTCAGGAAGACTTGAGCGACGTCGGTCGGGGCCGGTCCGAGATACCCGTCCATCGACGTCCGGTCGACGCCCTCCCGGTCCGTCGGGACGACGAAGGCCGAGATACCGCGATGGAGTTCCTCCGGTTCGCTCGTGCGCGCGTACACGACGAGCGCGTCGGCGACGCTGCCGTTGCTGATGAACACTTTGTCGCCGTTCAGCAGGTACTCGTCGCCGTCGCGCTCGGCCGTCGTCCGGATGGTGGCGAAGTCGGAACCCGCTTCGGGTTCGGTCATCGCGACCCCCGTGACCGCCTCGCCTCGGGTGGCGGGTCGAACCCACTCCTCGACGTGTTCGTCGCGGCCGTACTCGACGAGCGGTTCACAACCGAACGTCGTCGACGTAACCGACTCGGCGATACCCGGGTCAGCCCGGTGGAGTTCCTCGTTGACCAGTAACGAGGCCACGACGTCGAGCTCCGCACCACCGACCGACTCGTCGAGTCGGGGGGCGAGCAGGTCCGCCTCGGCGGCGGTCTCGATCACGTCCCAGGGGTAGCGGCCCTCGCGTTCGTGCTCGACCGCAACCGGTTCGATCTCCTCGCGGCCGAACTCGCGCACGTGTCGTCTGATGAAGCGCTCCTCGTCGGTGAGTTCCATGCGAACCAGTATCAACGTTTTCTGGATATAACTACCGGCGGCGTCGACGCGGCGGTCCCCGGCCATCCGCGGCCGAGTCCTCGATCGATCCACCGTAACCCTTTTGTCTCGATGTGACACCGGTCCGCCTGTCATCGGATCCCGTGGACGACGTCGCCAATGAACTACCTCGACTATCTGGCATCGAACGAACGCGCGTTTCCCGATCGGGTCGCCGTCCGCGAGGGTGATGTAACGTGGACCTACGCGGAACTGCTCGAGGACGCCCGCTCGGCGGCCACCGTCCTCGGCGATGCCGGGGTCGACGCCGGTGATGCCGTCGTGGTGATGCTCCCGAACACCTACCACTTCGTTACGTCCACACTCGGGTCGCTCGCCCGGCGGGCGGTCGTCGTCCCCGTGAACACCCGTTTCCAGCGGCGAGAAGTCGTGTCACTGATAGATCAGGTCGAGCCGAGCGCCGCGATCGCGAGTGAGGCGACGCTACCGGTGGTCAACGACGCGCTCGACGAGAGCGACGCCACCGACGTCGCCGTCTTCGGCGTTCGCACCGACGACGCCCCGGACGACGTCGGACGGTGGGACGTCGCGGTCCGCACGACACGTCCCGCCGTCGCCGTCCCCGAGACGATGGGCGAGCGCGAGGCGTTCGTCCTCCATACGAGCGGAACGACCGGTCGTCCGAAGGGCGTGGTCCACACGCATGCCAACCTGATCGCCGTCAGCGACGCCTCCGTGGTCTCCTACGAGATGGAACCGGGGAGCGTCTTTCTCGCGGTCATGCCGCTGTACCACTGTACGGGTATCGGAACGATCCTGGGGCCGACCCTGAAGGTGGGCGGCGAACTGCTCCTGCGCGAGGAGTGGGACCCGGTGGCGGCGCTCGACGACGTGGAGGCCCACGGCGTGAACGTCTTCTCCGGCGTCCCGGCCATGTTCAAAGACTGGCTGGCCGTTGCGTCGGACCGCTCGGTCGACACCGACTCGGTGCGCACTGGCGTCATCGGCGGGGCGGGCGTGTCCGCCGACCTGATACGGCGTTCGGAGGCGTTCCTCGACGCCCCGGTCCTCAACGGCTGGGGCATGACCGAAACCTTCGCCGCCGGCCTCTGGGAGGACAGACGCGGGCCGCGGCGGCTCCCGAGCGTCGGCCGGACCTCCGGGCGGCTCATCGAGGCGAAGGTCGTCGACAGATCGACCGGCGGGGAGGTCCCGACGAACGAACCCGGCGAACTGCTGGTTCGCGGCGAAGCGTTGTTGACGGGCTATCTCGACCACGAGGCGGAGTGGACCGGCGAGTGGTTCCACACCGGCGACTACGCCCGCGTGGACGAGGACGGCTACGTCTACGTGCTCGACAGGGTCGACTACACGATCATCACCGGTGGCGAGAACGTCTACCCCCAGGAGGTCGAGGGCGTCATCGAGGAACTCGACGACGTCCGCGAGGCCGCCGTCGTCGGGAAACCCGACGGGTGGAAGGGAAGAAAGCCGGTGGCGTTCGTCGAACGTCACCCTCGATCCGATCTCACCGCCGAGGAGGTGAGAGACCACGTTCTCGCGGAGCTCGCGGCGTTCAAACATCCGCGGCAAGTGACCTTCGTCGACGCGCTCCCGCGGAACGCCACCGGAAAGCTCGACCGACAGACGTTGGAAGAACGGCTGTAACCTCTTCACGACGTGTGGAGCGATGAACGATCAGCTCGGCTACAACGAGAATGAAGGACAACCACGATTCAGGACGCGATGACGAGGGGAGCTAATGATAGATCTGTGATGTAGGGAGGGTGCGTGGAAACAATGGTCGAACTCTACGGCTACAGAGGGTTCTAACTATCGAGAGTTGGAACGGAATTAGGTGGCTGGGGAGTTCCCGGCCCCTAACACGCCACGGCCAAGGACCGTGGACGTTGTAGGTGGGCCAACACGGATTTGAACCGTGGACCTCCCGGTTATCAGCCGAGCGCTCAACCTGACTGAGCTATTGGCCCAGGTGAGCGCATCAGATGATTTCGTGGGTAGGATTTTAAGGGTTTCCTTTCAATAGCGCGCCGCCGTCACGCGGTTCCGGAGCGGATCGCGAGACCCGAACGGGTCCGAACCGTCACCCGGAGCGCTCCTCGCGTTCCGGATCCTCGTCCTCGACCGTGTACTCCACGTCGACGACGTCCTCGGAGTCGTCGTCGCCTGCGCGTCCTCCCGATCCGGAGCCACCGGAGCCGCCGACGCCGCCCGGGAAACCAGCGTCGTCGCCGTCGTCTCCGGGCGAGCCCGGAGACCCGCCGGGGAAATCCTCGGGGTCTCCGGAGAACCCGCCCCCGCTTCCGGAGGCGTCTCCCCCGGGGAAGCCGCCGATGTACACGTTCCCGGTGGCGAAGCCGCCGGTCTCGCTGTCGATGTACGGCACGACGACGTACTTCTTGACCGCCATGCGGATCGGGACTCGCGTGAGCGGCAGCGCGAGGAGGAACCCGAGCGCGTCGGTGACCAGCCCGGGCGTGAGCAGGAACGCGCCGGCGGCGATGAGGAGCCCGCCGTCGAGCAGCTCGTCCGTCGGCGGTTCCCCGCGAGCGAGCTTGCGTTGGACCCGCGCGAGCGTTGCCCGTCCCTCCGCGCGCAGGAGGAGCATCCCGAGGATCGCCGTCAACACGACGAGCCCGACGGTGACGACCCACCCGAGCCGCGTCGCCACGAAGACGAGGAACAACGCGTCGACGAGGGGGACGACGAGGAGCAACGCGAGCATCGTTCGCGGGCGCATGCCTTCGGGTTCCGGCCGGGCCCCCATAGCCCTTTTCGTCGCGGACGGTCCGCTTCGCTCCCACCGGTTCCGCCCGCGACCGCCACGGCTTTGAGCCGCGGGGTCGACTCCCGAACATGGACATCGACGGCGCGCTCGGACGCGACCCGCCCGAGCGCGGATCCACCGATGGCGACCGGCTTCCCCGATGGGTCGCGCCGTTGCCCGCGGCGCTGGAGGACGTCGCCTACCGGTTCGTCTGGGTCATCGTCGCGATCAACCTCCTCGGGACGGCCTTCGGCTTCTGGTACTACCGCTTCCAGTTCGCGCGGGTGCCCGTCGAGATGTGGATGTTCGTCCCCGACAGCCCGGGCGCGACGCTGCTCATCGCGCTCGCGCTCGCGTCGTGGGCGGTCGGGCGGGGAAGCGACACCCTCGCCGCGCTCGCCTTCTTCGGAAACATCAAACTCGGGCTGTGGACGCCGTACGTGCTCGTCGTCTTCTACCCCGAGTTCCTCGCGAACTCGGGCCCGGCGCTGTACGCGTTCCTGTTCGTGAGCCACCTCGGGATGGTGGTTCAGGCGTTCGTGCTCCACCGGATGACCGACTTCCCGGTGCGGGCGGTCGCGGTCGCGACCGCGTGGTACACCCTCGACCTGCTGATGGACTACTTCGTCCCGGTGATCGGCGAGGTCACCCACACGTCGCTGCCGTATTCGGACGCCCAACCCTGGTTCACGTCGACGGTCCTCCAGGTCGCCGCCGCGGGCGCGGTCGTGCTCACCGTCGTGCCGGTGTTTCTCGCGCTCGCGACCCGCGTCGAGACGCTGCGGACCCGAGCGTGAGTCCGGGGCTTCGGAAAGGTCTCGGCGACGACACCCGTTTAAGTCCCCGGCCGGCGTCGGACGACCCATGAGCGCGTACGAGCGGATCGCGGACCTCTCGGTCACGATCGAATCGGTCGGGAGACGACGGTACACCGCGGACACGACGAGCGGGTTCGAGCGGACGACGACCGAGTTCCGGCTCGCCGGCGACGGCCTCGTCGGCCGCGGCGAGGACGTCACCTACGACACGCCCGACCACGACGCGCTCGCCGGGACCGACCCGATCGACCTCGAGGGCGAGTGGACGATCGACGAGCTCTCGGCCGCGCTCGACGACGTCGACCTGTTCGCGGCGAAGCCGCCCGAACGGGAGACCTCCCGGCACTACCGCCGGTGGGCGCTCGAGAGCGCCGCGCTGGACCTGGGGCTCCGACAGGCCGACGCGAGCCTCGGGGAGTTCCTCGGGATCGAGCCCGAACCCGTCAGGTTCGTCGTCTCCACCCGGCTCGGCGACCCGCCCTCCGCCGATCGCGTCGATGAACTGCTCGCGCTCGACGACGACCTGGAGTTCAAACTCGACCCGACCCCCGACTGGCCCGACTCGATCTTCGAGCGGCTGCGCGAGACCGGCGCGGTCCGCATCGCCGACCTCAAGGGCTGGTACGAGGGGACCGACGTGGACGTCCCCGCCGATCCCGAGCTGTACCGCGACGTCCTCGCCGCCTTCCCGACGGCCGTCGTCGAGGACGCGGCGTTCACGACCGGGACCCGGCCCCTCCTCGAACCGCAGGCCGACCGGCTCTCCTTCGATTACCCGATCGACGGGGTCGACGCGCTCGAGTCGCTTCCCGTCGAGCCGGGATGGTGTAACGTCAAGCCCTCGCGGTTCGGAACGCTCGAGTCGCTCTTCGAGACGATCGCCTACTGTCGCGAGGAGGGGATCGAGCTGTACGGCGGCGGCCAGTTCGAACTGGCGAGCGGGCGGACCGCGATCCAGACGCTCGCGGCGCTGTTCTACCCGGACGGCCCCAACGACGTCGCGCCCGGCGCGTTCAACGACCCCGACGCGTCCCCGCCGTACCCGAGGAGCCCGCTCGAACCCGACGACGACGCGGTCGGCTTCGAGTTCTAATCCCACCGTACGGCGCGCCTCCGAGCGCCCGGCAGGGCGCGAGGAGCCCGCGAGGGACGCGGCGAACGAAGTGAGCCGCGAGGCTGGGGAGGCGTGAGGTGCGGTTGTGGTGCTGTGCGGGGCGGGGCGGAGCGGTGCGGGGGGGACTCAAAGGGGCAGTCGTGAGGACGAAGCCGGGCGACGTAAGCACCGCAGGGAGCGAGTGAAACGAGCGACTGAGGAGCGCACCGAGCCGCGCGAGTCCTCACGACTGGGGCTTTGGAGGTGTTCTCCGCGATCGTGATTCCCGCTTCGTATTGCCGATAGGCTGGGGTGTTGATGCCACTCTGTTTCCGATCTAGGAGACGAACTTCAACAGGTCGTCGCGGTTGTGCTCGTGGAACCGATCGCGCAGGCACTCCTCGAGCGCGTCGATGTCGCCGCGTTTCGCACAGATCGGCGCGACCGTGTCGGACCACTGCTGCCACGGCGGGTAGAGGCCGAGCCGGTCGCAGATCGCGTCGAGCCGTTCGTCGAGGTCGTCGATCTTGTCGGTCTTGTTCACCGCCACGATCGGGTCGACGCCGACGTCCTCGAGGAACGCGAACATCTCCACGTCGTGCGGGACGTTCCCGCGCTCGCGGTGGCGGTCGATGATGTCGACCGCGCTCTTCCCGTCGAGGACGACCACGCCCGCGAGGATATGCTCGGCGTTCTCCTCGACGTACCGGATCACGTCGGTCTTGATCTGTTCGCGCCGGTCCTCCTCGACGCCCGACATGAAGCCGAATCCGGGCAGGTCCGTGAACATGAACGACTCGCTCGTCCAGTCGAAGTGGTTCGGCTGGCGGGTGACGCCGGGTTTCCCCCCGACGGAGACGTCGTGACCCGTCAGCTCGCGCATCACCGTCGACTTGCCGACGTTCGATCGCCCCACGAGGACGACCTCCGCGTCGCGGTCCGGCCGGTCTTCGAACATACCGTGACTCGGCCCGCGAGCGGGTTAAATGGCGCGTCGCACGTTCGACGGCGTTCACGAGCGTGAGTCACGTCCGGTGACCGGTCAACTCAGTTCGCCGTCGGGTCGACGGGGTCCGCGGCTCCGGCGTCGTCGGACCCCGCGGAACCGGCGTCGAGCTCGTCGCTCTCGCTCGCGAACGCGGAGCCGAACATGCGGAACACCGCGACCTGTCCGTAGAACTGGAGGAAGGGGACGAGCAGCAGCCCGACGATCGTGACCGCGAGGACGCCGGTCGCGATCCAGAGGACGAACGTCACCACGAGCGGCATGAAGATCGCGACGAGGTACTCCGTGCTCAACAGGGTCGGCTTCAGGAGTTCGACGTCGAAGGCCGCGCCGATCTCGCCGCGGGCCGCGTAGGCCGTCAGCGCCGCGGGAACCGCGTAGTAGACGAGCAGCAACACCGGCAGGAACGCGAGCGCCATGAGCACGCCGAGCACGCCCACGAACGCGCCCGCGTCGCCGCCGATCGCCCCGCCGGCACCGACCACGACGAAGACGAGGATCAGGTACGCGAGCACCGGAACGAACGTGTACGCGACGGTGATGACGGTCCCGATGATCCCCTTCACGAGGAGGTCGCCCCACTCCTCGAACTCCGGCGGGTCCTCCGCCCCCTCGACGGTGGTCTCGAGGACCCGAACCAGGTATCCGAGGATGACGAACGCGGGGAGCAGGAGCACGGAGAGGAATCCCAACACGCCGCCGATGAGGATACGCCCTATCCAGTCGCCACGTACCGGGTACGAGAGTCCGTCTTCGAGCATGGGCGGACGATCCCACAGGAGGTATATAAATCTGCGTCGACGATCCGGATCGGCTCGTCCGGCGTGGCGACCAACCGATCGGAACCGGCGGGACGATCGGAATCGACGGGACGGTCCCGAACCGTTCCCACTCGAATCCCTCTTTCCCGAACTGCCACCTCCGAACCGCCACCCCCGAACCGCTTAATCGTCCGCCGTTCCCACGACGCGTATGGACAAACAGGAGGTCCGGCAGGCGGTGTGGGACGCCCTCGAGGACCGTGGAATCGCTCGATTCCCCTTCCCGCCGCACGACCGGATCCCCAACTTCGCGGGCGCGGACGAGGCCCGCGATCGGCTGACCGAGACTCCGGAGTGGGAGTCGGCGGAGACGGTGAAGGCCAACCCCGACGCCCCGCAACTGCC
This sequence comes from Halorubrum aquaticum, assembly GCF_900113615.1. Classification (GTDB taxonomy): domain Archaea; phylum Halobacteriota; class Halobacteria; order Halobacteriales; family Haloferacaceae; genus Halorubrum; species Halorubrum aquaticum. The sequence goes on along the minus strand of NZ_FOPZ01000001.1, from coordinate 173,975 downwards.
CGTCCGCCGGGCCGCGCTCCGCGCCGGCAAGACCGTCTACGTGGCCCAGCCACGGCTCCGGGACCCGGACCCGTTCCTCCGGCTCGATCCCGCCGAGATCGACGACGTCGACGCGGCCACGACCGTCTCGGGCATCTCCGAGCACGGCGTCCCGACCGCCCCCGAGGACGTCGCCGGGATCGACCTGATCGTCTCCGGCTCCGTCGCGGTGCGGACGGACGGGACCCGGATCGGCAAGGGCGAGGGATACAGCGACCTCGAGTGGGCGGTCCTCCGCGAACTCGACGCGGTCGACGACGGCACCACGGTGGCCACGACGGTCCACGAACTCCAGGTCGTCGACGAGACGGCATCGCCCGCAGACGACGAGGAACCGTCGCCGATCGAAGACGCCGAACGGCTCCCCGAACCCGACCGCCACGACGTGCCCCTCGATCTCGTCGTGACGCCCGAGCGCGCGATCCGAACGGGAAGTGACGCCGAGCGACCCGCGGGCGTCGACTGGGACGCGCTCGACGGGGAGAAACTGGCCGACATCCCCGTGTTGGCCGAGCGTGCGCCCGACACGGAGCGGTAAGCCCCGACGGGTCGGCGAGCCGCGGGTCGCGACTCCGAGCCCCTGATCCGGATCGCGCCGCCTCCTCCGTCATTGATTTGTCGCCACGACGAGAACTCTTGACACGGATGGCCCTTCTCGAGAACCTCACGTTCGTCTTCCTCGCGGGACTCGTTACGGCGCTCGCGACCGGGCTCGGCGCGCTCCCGTTCTTCTTCTTCGAGTCCATCAGCGACCGCGGAAACGTGGTCCTCTGGGGACTCTCCTCCGGTATCATGGTGACCGCGTCGCTGTTCGGGCTGATCGACGAGGGATTGGCCGAGGGGACGATCGTGGAAGTCGCGGTCGGGATGGCGGTCGGCGTCGTCCTCGTGGTCGTGGCACACCGCGTCCTCGCGGACGCGGAGGTCGACCCGCACGAGTACGAGGAGGCGGACTTCCGCAAGCTCGTGTTGATCCTCGGCGTCCTCACGGTTCACAGCTTCCCCGAGGGCGTCGCCGTGGGCGTCTCGTTCGCCGACCTCGGGTTGGAGGGCGGCGTATCCGTTCTGGGATTCACCGTCCCCGCGCTCGCGGTCTTCATGACCGTCGCGATCTCGATCCACAACGTCCCCGAGGGGACGGCCATCTCGATCCCGCTGCGGGCGATGGACGTGCCCGAGTGGCGGATGGTGTGGTGGGCGGTGTTCTCGAGTCTCCCGCAGCCGATCGGCGCGGTGATCGCGTTCGCGTTCGTCCGGGTCGCCCGGGAATTCCTCCCGTACGGGTTCGGGTTCGCCGCCGGCGCGATGGTCTACCTCGTCCTCACGGAGTTCCTTCCCGAGGCGCTCGACGCGGGCGAGGGGCTTCCCTACGGCGGCAAGCGCGAACTCGCCGGCGGGATACTCCTCGGCGCGGCGGTGATGGTCCCGCTGGCGTACGTCTAGGGGTCGTCCGCCTCCATCTCGGCGGCCAGTTCGCGGACCCGAACGCGGACCGGTCCCGCCGGGCGCGTGTTCGCGCTGGCGCGAAGCTCCAAGTCCCCGTCCACCGCCTCCAGTCGGACCCGCCGGAGGAGCGTCGCCGTGGCGAGTCGGAGCTCCTGGCGGGCGAACCGCATGCCGATACAGTGGCGCGGCCCGCCGCCGAAGGGGAAGTACGCGTACTCCGGACGCTCGCCGACGGCCGGGCCGGGTGCCTCGTCGCCGACGGAGACCGCCCCCGACGGCGACTCGTGAAGCCACCGCTCCGGCCGGTACGTCTCCGGGTCGTCCCACCATCGACCGTCGCGGTGGACCACCCACGGCGAGAGCGACACCACCACGCCGGCGGGGATCCGATACCCGCCGAGCGTCACCGGTTCGGTCGGCTCCCGGAAGAAGGTGTGAACCGGCGGATACAGCCTGAGCGCCTCGTTTATCGCGGCGGTGAGCGCCGGGCAGTCGCGGACCTCGGCGGCCGTGGGGTCGTCGTCGAACGCCGCGACCTCCCGCCGGACCCGCTCCTGGATGTCGGGGTGCGTCGCGAGCGCGTGGAGCGTGTACGTCAGGCCGAGCGCGCTCGTCTCGTGGCCGGCGAACAGGAACGTCACCGCGTTGTCGACGAGCTCGTCGTCGTCGATCGCTCCCAACTCCGCGGCGGCGACGAGCGTCCCGAGGAGGTCGTCGGCCGAGCCCGGATCGGCCGGCGGACCGGCCGCGCGTCGGTCGTCGACGAGGTCGCGTAACGTCTCCCTGAGTGCGTCGAGTCGGCGGCGATACCGCCGGTTCGTCGGCGTCGGAACCCACTCCGGCAGAAAGGAGGCCAGCCGCCGCATGTCGAACCGCTCGGTGATGCTCTCGGCGGCCGCCCGCACCGTCTCCCGTTCGCCCTCGATGTCGTCGCCGAGGAGCCCCTCGGCGAGGACCGAGAACGCGTACTCCGTGGCCGCCTCGTGGAGGTCGACCGCGTCGCCGTCGTCCCACCCGTCGACCGTCCGCCGGGCGTGTTCGGCCATGGCGTCGCCGTACTCGTCGACGCGCTCGCGGAAGAACGCCGACCGCACCGCGGTCCGCTGTTCGCGCCACCGTTTTCCCTCCGCGAGGAAGAGCCCGTCGCCGAGGAGGTTCCCGAGCTGCTCGCGGGGCATCTCACCTTTGACGTAGGTCGCGTGGTCCTCGACGAGGACCCGCCGGATCGCGTCCGGGTCGGTGAGGAGGTAGCTCTCCGTGCCGAACACGTCGTACCGGGCGACGCCGCCGCGTTCGGCCGCCCGACGCTCGTAGAAGTCGAGCCCGTCGGCGGCGATCGCGTGGACGTTGCCGAGGACCGGAAGCCCGTCCGGATCCGGCGGGCGAACGGGCGTCTCACTCCCCTCGCCGTCGCGACCCGCCGCGCCGGTCGCGGGTCGATCGCTTCCGCCATCGTGTCGCCGAACGGAGTCGCTCATGTGTCAGGATCGATCCGCCCGCGTGCTGACGCTTGGGGCGGACACGTCCGCCTGTTTTTATTGGGTTGACGCGTGCGGATCGGCTCGTACCTTCAAGTCGCCGGCGGCCGACGACCCCCGCATGCGGTACGTCCACGTCGAGTTCCGGTTCCCCCCGTCGATCCGACACCCGATGCACGACTTCCTCGACTGCGATGAGGGCTGGCGCTCGGAGCTTCTGACCTGGCGACGGCTCGACGACGGGACGCTCGCGACGCTGTTCCGGGTCACCGCGCCGCGAGAGCCGTACCTCGAACGGCTGCGGGCGGTCGACTCGATCGAGCGGTTCGAGATCGGGCCGGCGAGCGGGTCCGCGGCCGCCGACGGCGACGGGGACGGTAGCGACGGCGCGACCGCGGAGGGAGACGAGACCTTCTACCTCAGGGCACACGAGACGCTCGACGGCCCCCTCGACGCGTTCCTCGGCGCGTTCCTCGAGACCGAGTTCCTCTCGGTTCCGCCCGTCGTGTACCGCTCCGAGGGCCGACTCGCGCTCGGCGTCGTCGGCCCGCCCGACCAACTGCGCGGGGCGCTCTCGGCGCTCCCGGACGCGATCGACGTCGACGTCGACCGGATCGGCTCGTACGACGGCGGGAGCCGGCTCGCCGGTGTCGAGGTGACCGACCGACAGGCGGAGGCGCTCCGCGCGGCGCGACGGGCCGGGTACTACGACGTGCCGCGCACCGGGTCCGTCGCCGACGTCGCCGACGCGCTCGACTGCTCCTCCTCGACGGCGGGTTCACACCTCCGGAAGGCGGAGGCGGCGCTCGTCGACGCGTATCTCGACGGGTGAGCGCGACCCCGTTGAAACACGCTCTTTTGGACGTGTTTCCGTCCGAAACGGCAGGTCGCTGAAGGTTACGAATCGGCCGTTGCCATCTCTATCGGGTCAAAGGGACGTTCCAGTGGTCGTACGAGATACGCGGCGCGAACGTAGCAGCGCTGGGACACCGATCTCGGGTTGATCGAACGTTCAAGACATGTACTAGGGAACTCGCCACGAGGGACTCGTCGTGTCAGCGGACGCGTGGTGTACAAGGCTTATTTTCTCACGCTCGGTCCGATGTAGACATGGAAAACGAGACCATCACTGAATTAGGATCTGAGAGCGAACTTCGCGAAGCATACCCGATCATCGATCAGTTGCGGCCCATCGGAGAAGAGGTGTTCCTCGAATTGGTCGCTGAAATGCGTGATGAAAGCGGGTATCGATTGTTCGGCCTCCGTGATGAGAACGGGTCCCTGGTAGCTGTCACGGGTTTCGTGAAGCAAACGAACCTCTACAGTGGATCCCACGTCTGGGTGCATGACCTCGTCGTTGACGAACCCGCCCGCGGGAACGGATACGGGTCGAAACTACTCTCCTGGGTATTCGACTGGGCGGAGGAACGGGACTGTACCTGTGTCGAACTGGCTTCCGGTCTCTGGCGTGAAGACGCTCACCGGTTCTACGAAGACCTCGACATGGAGAAGTATTGTTATACCTTCCAGAAGAGCCTCAGTGCCGAAACCCCCTACTGATCGGGCGTTTTCGGCATACCCTGGCGGATGGTTTCGAGATACGGACTCACTTCGCGGTTAGTTCAGCGTCAAGAAGACGGAACGGACGAGGTCTCCGCGATGGATACGTCCTCCACGTTCAGCAGTTCGTCCCTGACAGGTCTCGAGTCGGGTACGACCGGTGTGGGACGGCGTTATTCCGTATTGACCGGATCGGCCTAGAACGGGGCTTCGGACGAGCGTTCGAACGGAGCAGTGAGCGGAGGGGACGTCCGGACCGAGTCGGGAGTCCTACGAGCGCTTCGAGATCTCCTCGCGGAGGGCATCGGAGACGACCTCGCCGTCCGCCTTCCCGCGGAGCGCGCCCATCGCCTCGCCCATCAGGCCGGAGAACGCACCCATCCCCTCGGCTTCGACCTGGTCGGCGTTGCGATCGACGACCTCGCGGACCGCCTCGCGGACCGCCTCGTCGCTCACGCCCGAGAGCCCGGCTGCCTCGACGGCCTCCGCCGCAGAGAGATCGGGATCCGCCGCGAGCGTCGAGAGCACCTCCGGGACGCCTTCCTTCGCGAGGTCGCCCGACTCGACGAGCTCGAAGACCGCGAGGAAGTGGTCGTCGGTCAGGTTCTCGACGGACGCGCCGTCGCGTCTGATCTCCGTCGTCGTCGACTCCAGCGTGGAGGCGGCGAAGGTGGGGTCGACGCCGCGCTCGACGGCGGTCTCGAACAGCGGGAAGCGCCGGCCGAACGCCACCTGTTCGGCGAGCCCGCGGTCGAGGCCGAACGACTCGACGTATCGGTCGGTCTTCTCGTCGAGCAGCTCGGGCCGGTCGACGTCCGACGGGTCGGGCTCGACCGGCGGCACGTCCGTCTCGGGGTACATCCGTGCCGCGCCCGGCAGCGGCCGGAGGTATCGCGTGGTGCCGTCGTCGTTCGCGCCGCGAGTCTCCTCGGGGACGCCCTCGATGGCGGCGGCGGCGCGGTCCGCGGCGGCCTCGATCGCGAGGTCGGCCGTCTCCGGGTCGGCGGCGACGATCGCCACGGCGTCGTCCTCGCCCGCGCCGACCGACTCCCGGAGGGCGTCGACTTCCCCCTCCGTCACGCCGTAGGCGGGCAGCTCGTCGGTGTGGAAGATCCCGCCCGCGCCGTGGCGCTTGGCGTGGTCCGACAGCTCCGTGCCGAGCCGGCGGTCCGGCTGGATCTCCCGACCCACGAGTCCGTCGAACCCGTACAGCGGGACGGCGGTCACCTTCCCGCCCGAATCGAGCGCGCCCCGGATCACGCCGGAGTCGGTGTCGGCGAGGACGTCGGTGACGTCCCGTACGTCGCCCACGCTCGCGTCGCGCTCGCGGAGTTCGTCGCGGATCGCGAGCAGTTCGGCCTGTCGACCCACCTCGCCGCGGACGATGTCCTCGATCCCCTGGAGGTCTTGGACGCCTTTCACCTCCACGCGTGCCCCCTCGGCGATCGAGACGTTGACGTCCTGTCGGATGGTGCCGAGCCCGCGTTTCACCGCCCCCGTCGAGCGGAGCAGCATACCGATGCGTTCGGCGGCCTCCTTGGCCTGCTCGGGGCTCCGGATGTCCGGGCCGGTCCCGATCTCGACGAGCGGGACGCCGAGTCGATCGAGCGAGTAGACGACGCCGTCGTCGGTCTCCTCGACGCGCTTTGCGGACTCCTCCTCCAACATGAGGTCCTCGATGGAGACGGCCCCGTCGTCCGTCTCGATCTCGCCGTCCTGTCCGAGCAGGATCGACCGCTGGAAGCCGGAGGTGTTCGAGCCGTCGATCACGAGCTTTCGCATCACGTGCGCCTGGTCGACGACGCTCACGTCGAGTAAGTCGGCGATCTGGAGCGCCACCGACAGCGCCTCCTCGTCGACGCGGCGGGGCGGCTCGTCATCCTCCTCGACCAGACAGGTGGTGTCGTACGCGAGGTAGGTGAACTCGCGGTCGACCCGGCTCTCCTCTACGGCGGCCTGGTCGAGCTCGCCGAGTTCGCTCTTCGTCGGGTGGAGCCGCCGGGTGAGTTCCCGGTCGGCCTCGGCGGGGTCGCGCTCGACGGTCGGGGAGTCACAGAACAGCTTCGTCGCCGTATCGAGCTGCTGGTGGATCTCCAGCCCGGCGACGAGACCCAACTCCTCGTGGTCGTACTCGGGGGTCGCGTCCGTACTCATTACGCAGTACTCCGGCAGGCCGGGACTAAAAGGGTGGCAGTTCGGGCGGAACGTCGGTCCGGAAGCGACCGGCGAAACGCGGAGTGATGATTTATTGTCTCAGAGACATATACGCGCACGCATGGGAGATCCAGGTGAAGCGCCTGATGGGCGAAACCACGCGGTGGGTGAGATCCCACCGCGATTAGCGGAGGACCAGTTCTATCGGGCGCTCACCTCGCCCCACCGTCGACGTCTACTCCATTACGTACTCGAAAAGGAGGAATCCACCGTCGAGGAGCTCGCGACGGTCCTCAGTGGGTGGGAAGCCACCACAACGGGAACGATGTACACGTCGGCGGACCGATCGGAGGTCCTCCTCCAACTCCTCCACAACCACCTGCCGCGACTCGATGATGCGGAACTGATAGAGTACGACTCGAACGTCGGCACCGTCCGGCGTGGATCGCTCCATCCACGGGTCGCGGACGTCATTCGGTGGAGCGTCGAGGCTGAACGACCTGACGAATCGGGATGACGTTCAGTTCGTTGATAGCCGAGATCCAGGGGAGGCGGCAACGAGTCGTCGTCTACAGGAGCGGTGACCGACTCGAGATCGAGACGTGGTTCGCCGATCACGGCGTCGACGTCGAGTCGCGATCGCTCCCGGCGGACGGTCCGAACCCGTTCCTCGAGATCGAAACCGACGGCGAGGTCACGGGCGTTATCGGAGTCGAGGCGGTCGAGGCGTTGCTCGAGCCGCCGATCCGCCGACCGGACGACCGAACCGGGATATCCGACGGATACCGAGCGCTGTTCGATGTCCTCGAGAGGACGGTGTTTTCCGGGATGAACCGCCGAGAGCTCCTCGCAGTCAGTCGCGAGATCGAGGACCGCGCGTTCCGTGTCGGCGACGGCACCCTGTGGGTCAGTTTTCAGACCCTCTCGACGTTCAGGTCTCAGACGGAGGTGTATCGAACGCTCGGTGCCGAAACGAGCCTCGAGATCCACGTTCACGGCGTCGAGGACTGGGCCCCTCCAGCGATCCCCGGGATCACCTACCACACCGGGGAGGCCGCGAGATTCGAACCCTACTGGGTCCTCGCGTACGACGGTGGCCCCGATGAGGAACAGGCCTGCGGCCTCGTCGTCGAGGAGCGTTCGGACGAATACACCGGCTTCTGGACGAACGACCCGACGGTCGTCGAGGACATCGCAACGACGTTCGAGGCGGGTTGATCACGCACGGAGACGAACGAAACGCGGACGAGAGGCGAGCGAACGCGACGACGCCGTCGCTCGGAGCGTGGCGTCCGTAGGAATTGTGCGTGGGTGCTGTCGTAGAGACAACACCGTGCATCGGTGTGGCGGGTGTGCCGCCGTGCGATGCGTGGGACCGGATTTGAACCGGCGGACCTCTACAGGACAGCGCCCTCAACGCTGCGCCGTTGGCCTGGCTTGGCTACCCACGCTCGCTGCGTTCTGTCGCGTTTCGTCGTACCCCGTCCCTGATTAAAAGCCCTTCCATTCGATACCGGCGTGCCGACCGATGGCACCGACCGATCCGGGAGAACTCGCGTCGATGAACGCGCCGGGACCGGCACCGGTTTGCCGCTCCGGACCGACTTCCGATCCATGCGAGAGTGGGCCCGCGAGAACGTCCCGACACTGACCGCCGTCGCCTCCGTCGCGTCGCTCGCGCTCGTCTTCGGGGCCGTCGGCGGCGTCGTTCCCAGCAGCGTCCTCCCCCGCGCGAGCGACGCGACGCTCGCCGCGATCCCGCACCTGAACGCCGCGATCTCCGCGACCGCGATCGTCACGATCCTCCTCGGCTGGCGAGCGATCTCACGCGGGAACGTTCGACGACACCGGGCGTTCATGCTGGCGTCGTTCGCGCTGTTCTCGGCGTTCCTCGCCGGCTACCTCTACCGGTTGATCCTCGTCGGAACCGCGGAGTTCCCCGGCCCGGAGGTCGTCTACACCTACCTCTATCTCCCGTTTCTCGCGGTCCACGTCCTGTTCGCGATCGTGTGTATCCCCTTCGTCTTCTACGCGCTCCTCCTCGCGGCCACCCGACCGCACGGGGAGTTGTATCACACCCGCCACGCGCAGGTCGGGTTCGTCGCCGCGGTCCTCTGGCTCGTCTCCTTCGCGATGGGGATCGGCGTCTACGTCATGCTGTATCACGCGTTCTGACGGCGCGACCGAGAAGGGACGTGCGTTCGGTCGTGACGGCGTCGAGGTCGTGACCCGCGGACGGTTCCGTCGCTACCGGTTCTTCTCCGCCTTTCGGTGGGCCGCGTAGAACAGCGGCACGAGGAGGGAGCCGGCGACGCCGAGGCCGAGTGCGAGCGCGCCGACGTCGCTCGAGGAGAGTTCGCGGCCGCCCCCGCCGGTCGTCGACTCGTTGCCGTCGCCGCCTCCATCGCCGTCGTCGCTTCCGTCACCCTCGCCGCCTCCACCGTCGCCCGGACTCACGAGATCGTCGTCGACGCTACCGATGGCGACTGAACCCTTCATGTTGACCGCCTCGTGGGGTACACAGAGGTAGTTGAAGACGTCGCCCTCGCTCGCGTCCTCGAAGGTGTATTCGAAGGTATACCCCTCCTCGCTGACCGTCTCGCCGCTGTCGAACGCCCCGTCGTCGGCGACCACGTTGTGCGCGCCGCCCTGACCGGTCCACTCCCACACCACCGTCGTACCGGGGTCGATCAGGATCGCGGCCGGGCCGAAGAGCAAGCCGGTGTCGCCCGCGCCGACCTCGACCGTGACCTCGCCCTGCCCGCGGTAGTCGTGGGTCCCGTCGTAGTTCTCGACGTCCTCGAGCCACCCGTCGTACTGGGCGGCCCCGGTTCCGGTCCCCGTGGCGAGTCCCGCCGCCGCGACGGCGGTCGCGCTCCCCGCCCGCAGGAGTCGGCGACGACTCATCGACGCCTCGTCGGCGTTCCCTGTCATACGCGCATGTCGGACGGTCGGCGTATTTAAGCTCCCGATACGTTCCGCCGCCTGAGAACGCGATCCGGCCCCGGACCGGGATTCGGGACGGACGCCCCGGCCCGTTCGTGAGGAGGGATCCAACCCGACCGGTAGCCCGATCCGACCGGTGGTCCACCCCGACCGGAGATCCGTCGGGTTCGGGAGAGACGGATCGTTCGCGGGGGACTCCGAGGGACTCCGAGGTGGTTTCATACTCGAGCGCGCGTAACTCCCGACACATGGTTCCGCCGACTGCGCCGCTCTCGACCGTCTCGTGGGGGGTCGAGGGATCGCTCCCGATACTGGCCGTCGTCGTCGTGGCGGGGATCGGGACGGGCCTCCTCTTTCTCGTGAGCCTCGTCGCGTACGGCCGCCGTCGCACCGGTCGGCACTTGCTGATAAGCGTCGCCGTGGGGGCGCTGTTGGCGCGCTCCGTCGTCGGCGCGGGGACCGTCCTCGGCTACGTGCCGATGCCGGTCCACCACTTCCTCGCGCATAGTCTCGACTTCCTGATCGCCGCGACCGTGCTCTACGCCGTGTACGCGTACGCACCCGGGTCGGTCCCGAGCGGGACGGAGTGACGGCTCACGGTCCGGTCCCGCGCGTATCACTCGGCGAGTCGCGCTCTGACGCCCTCGAGGAGGACCTCCAGCCGGTCGCCGTACGCCAGCGTCACGGTCGAGACGGCGATCCCGACGACGGTCCAGCCGAGGAGCGACCCGATCGCCCGACCGACGTCGACGAAGCCGCCCTGCGGCGCGAACGCGACGCCGACCACCTCCTCGAAGACGAGCCCGCGGAACGCCCCGTTCGGGGTGAGCGCGAGGAGTCCGGGGATCGCCGAGGGGGAGGTCCCGGTCGCGAGCGACCGCAGGACCGCGAGGTCGCCGCCGAGAACGCCGCCGACGAGCGCGAGGACGGCGAGTGCGACCGCGCCGCGCCGGCTCGAGGCGACCGCGGAAACGACGGTCGCGAGGGAGAGATACGCCGCGCCGAACGGGACGAGCAGTCCGAGGAATCGGAGGTACAGAAGCGGAGAGTCGACCCCGGAGTGGGTCGCGAAGATCCCGGTATCGGGAGCGGCGGTCGCCCACACGAACCCCCCGACCATCGCGTACGGGACGACGACGACCGCCAAGAACGCGAGCGAGCGGGCGAGCATCACCCCGGCGACGTAGCCGACGACGCCCACCGGATACGTCCGGATCACCGCGAGCTCGCCGCTGTCGGCGTCGACGAGCAGCGCACGATAGCCCACCACGAACGCGACGAGCGGCACGACGACCTCCGTCACGGGGAGCAGGTCGACGACGGCGGGAACGAATCCCGTCGCCGCGCCGCCCCCGACCGCGACGACGCCTCCGAGGAGGGCGAGCAGTCCGACCGCGAGGACACCGTATCCCGGCGTCCGGAGGACGGTCGCCAGCTCGCGACGGAACACGGTGTCGACCGCGAGGATCCGGTCCCTCATCGCTCCGAGACCCCCGTCACGTGGACCGCGCTCCGCTCCTCGCGAACCCCCTCGTCCGCTCCGACCGCGTCGCCGGCGACGACCGCCCGGTAGAGCCCGGCGACGTCGTCGACGCCGCGGTCCGAACACAGTCGGTCTCGAGGACCCGCCGCGACGACGCGACCGCGGTCGAGGACGACGACGCGGTCCGCGTGCTCGTCCACGAGGTCGAGGTCGTGTGAGCTCACGACGACGGCGGTGTCGGCACCGGACGCGTCGGCCGCCGTCCGGAACGCACGCTCGCACATTCCCGGATCGAGCCCGCTCGCCGGCTCGTCGAGGACGACGAGCGGGGGGTCGCCGACGGTGGCCTGGGCGATCCCGAGCAGCCGGCGCATCCCCCCGGAGAGCGCACCGACCCGTCGGTCCGCCGCGTCGGAGAGGCCGACGCGCTCGAGCGACTCGTCGGGGTCGTCGCCGGCGAGACGGGCGTAGAACGCGAGCGTCTCGCGCGCGGTGAACTCCTCGCGGAACGGGACCCGCTGTGGCAGGTACCCGATCGCCCGGTCGACGGCCGGTCCGACGTACCGCACGCGTCCGTCGGTCGGATCGACCGCCCCGGCGAGGACGCCGAGCAGGGTCGACTTGCCCGACCCGTTCGGGCCGATCACGGCAGTCACGCCGGGACGAACCGCGAGCGAGACGTCCTCGAGGACCGCGACGCCGCCGTACGTTCGGGTGACGCCCGACAGCTCCGCGAACGGACCGTCGCTCACCGGCGACCCCCCACGTCGACGAGGCCGCGTGTCCTCACGTTCGATAGCCGGCTCCTCGTCCCGTCCGTCGCGTTCCGATCGTGTGCGTTCATCGTGTGGTCGAGTTCGCGTCGCCAGTCCGGGTGGACCGGTTCCGAGTCGGGGTCCGTCGCCGCGGCGATTCGCTCGGGAGCGTGCGGCTTCGGGGCCGGCGACGGGTCGACGACGCTCCCGGATCGAGCGCCGGGGACGGTCCCGCGAAGCCGGTCGAGGAGGACGACCGCCGGCGACTCCCGAAGCGCCGCCGCGGCGATCTCGCGGTGGAGCGCGGCGTCAACCGGGGAGGTCGGGCGGTACGCCCGCTCGCCGGGCTCGTGGAGCCCGACGCTCGCGCCCTCCCAGTGGTTCCCGCGGTCGCCGACGGCCCAGACCCGCAGCGCGCCGGGGCCGGCCTCCGCGTGGACCTCGTTGCCGACGAAGTCGTTCGCGACGACCCGGCTCGAGGGAACCACCGTGGTGGCGTGCGCGCCCACCTCGTTGTCGACGGCGACGTTGCGCTCGTAGAGCGATCCGCGGGCGCTGGTCGAGAAGCCGAGCCCGTTGTCCGCGAGGGTGTTGTAGCCGACGTACGAGCGGGTGCCGGACGCCTGGATCCCCGCGCCGGAGCCGCGGACGTCGTTGCCGACGATCGCGTTCCCGGACGGGCGAGTCATCACGGTTATCCCGCCGAACTCGGCGTTCCGGAAGGCGTTGTCCGCGATCAGGGCGTCGCCGGTGTACATGAGGTGGGTGCCGTACCGGTTGCCGACGAACGTCGAGTTCCGGATCACCGACCCGTCGGCACGGTGGAGGTAGACCCCGTCGCGTCCCCCCTCGAACCGGCTGTCGACCACGGTCACCCGCGACTCCATCCCGGTGACGCCCATGAACCCGTCCCGCCAGTCGTCGCTGCCGTCGACGCGGAGGTCGCGGAGCACCGCGTCCGAGCCCTCTCGGAGGAGCACGCCGCTCGCGTTCGTCTCGATCGCGACGTCGTCGACGAGGAGGCCGGGGGCGTCGATCGCGCGGATCCCCGCGTCGCCGTGGCCGTAGCCGAGTTGGATGTTGGTGTCCCAGGTCCCGTCCTCCTCGGCGGCCTCGGGGTCACGCGTTCGGTTCCCCACGCCGTCGATCGACAGTCCGGAGAGGGTCACGTTCGGCGCGCGGACCGTGATCACCGAACCGTTCCCGTCGCCGCGGATCCGCGCGCCGTCGCCCGCGATCACCACCGACTCGTTCACGTCGACCGTCTCCTCGTAGGTGCCCGCCGGGACGACGACGGTCGCGTTCGGCGGCGCGGCCGCCGCCGCCGCGTCGATCGTCGGGGCGTCCTCGCCGACGACGATCAGGGCGTCGCCGCCGGCCGAGGTCGATCGATTCCCTCGATGCCGATCACCGGCGGACGCCTCCGCGTCGGCGATCCGACGGTCGGCCGCCGCCCAGCGAGCCGGCGCCATCGACCGCGCGGTCGCCGCGGAGTCGACATCGAACGAGCGGTCCCGGACGGCTTCCCAGTCGAGGAGGCGCCCCCCGTGTTCGGCCGCGAACAGTTCGGCGTTCGTCCGCTCCGCGAACGGCACGACCGTCTCGCCCGCGGGACTGTGCGCCGCGCTTTCGGCGACGTAGGTCGCCTCGTCCGCGGGTACCCAGTCGGTCGACCGCTCCGCCTCGAAGAGCCCGTCGTCGGTCACGCCGGGGTTCCCGCCGTCGAACGTCTCGACGTAGACGACGAGCGGGTAGCCGAACTGGCGCTCGGTCCGTCCGTCGTCGAGCGACGCCGCGAACGACTCGACCCCGTTGTAGCCGACCACGTACTGGAGCTGCGAGTAGAAGACCTGAGCGCGGGGTATCCGCGCCGACCCCGCCATCAGCTCGTCGGTCTCCGAGGAGAGCCCGAGTTCGACGGCGTCGTCGTAGGCGACGGGAGCGGGCGTCGCCGTCGACGGGTCCGCCGCGTACGCGCCGGCCGTCGCGACCCCGGCGAGGACCGCGAGGACCGCGACCGCGACGAGGAGCCGCCCGAACCGGTCGCCGTAGGGGTCGAGGATCGCCACGTCGTCGGTTCGATCGGCCCGGATATAGCCGATCTGGTTCGTTCCTCGAACGGACGCGCGGATCCGTTCCGAGGGGCTAAGGCGGCCGAATTCGAACGTTTAGTCGATGAAAACACACGACGGATCGACGGCGTCGCGGCGACGGGTGCTGGGTGGGATCGCGAGCGGTGTCCCGCTCGCGCTGGCCGGGTGTCTCGGTGGCGGTGCGGGCGGGGACGGCGAGGGATCGATCTCGCCGGTCTCGCTCGACGGCGAACACGCCTGCGACCAGTGCGGGATGATCGTTCGGGATCACCCCGGGCCGGTCGGCCAGGTCCACTTCGCGGACGACGAGCCCGAGGGCGGCAGGCCGGCGCAGTTCTGTAGCAGCGTCTGTACGTACACCTACCGGTTCGACGCCGAGGACGGCGGCCGCGACCCGCTCGTGACCTTCCTCACGGACTACTCGCTCGTCGACCAGGAGGTCTTCGAGGAGGGGTCCGACGTCACGTTCTCCTCGCACGTCGAGTCGTCGGCGTTCTCGCGGACGACCGAGCTCACGGTGGTCGCCGGCAGCGACGTGGTCGGATCGATGGGACCGGAGCTGGTCCCGTTCGGCGAGGAGGCGGACGTCGAGGCGTTCGTCGCCGAGTACGGCGGCGAGCCGATGGACGCGGAGGCGGTCGACCGGGGGACGCTCGAGGGGTTGTGAGCGGGACCTGCGTCCCGGAAGGAACTCACGACGTGAGTCCGTCGAGCGAATCCTCGACGTCGCGGAGCAGGTCCTCCCGGTGTTCGGTACCGACGCTGAGTCGGACGAGCCCCGGCGGGATCCCCGCGCGTTCCAGCTCCTCCCGCGAGAAGTCCTGATGGGTCATCGTCGCCGGGTGTTCGGCGAGGCTCTCGACCCCGCCGAGGCTCTCCGCGAGGACGAACACGTCGAGGTCGGCGGCGAAGGCGGCGGCCGCCTCCCGCCCGCCGGCGAACTCGGCGCTCACCATGCCGCCGAAGTCGGCCATCTGCTCGCGGGCGACCGCGTGGTTCGGGTGCGACTCGAGGCCCGGGTAGTACGCCCGCTCGACCGCGTCGTGGCCGTCGAGCAGCGCGGCGACCGCCGTCGCGTTCCGGCAGTGTCGCTCCATTCGCGCCGAGAGCGTCTTGATGCCACGGAGCGCGAGAAAGCACGCGAAGGGTCCCGGAGTGCCGCCGCGGGCGTACTGGTAGTAGGCGATCTCCTCGGCGAGGTCGTCCTCGCGGGTCGCGACCGCGCCGGCGACGACGTCGGAGTGGCCGCCGACGTACTTCGTGAGCGACTCGACGACCAGGTCGGCCCCGCGCTCGAGCGGCCGCTGGAGGTACGGCGACGCGAAGGTGTTGTCGACGACGAGCAGCGGGTCCCCGGGATGGTCGTCGACGACGCCGGCGGTCGCCTCGATGTCGACGATCCGGAGCGTCGGGTTCGTCGGCGTCTCGGCGTAGACCATCGCGGTCTCCTCGCGCATGGCGTCGGCGATCGCGCCGGGGTCGGTCGAGTCGACCACGGTCGTCTCGATCCCGTAGCCGGCGTACACCCGGGTCAACAGTTCGTGGGTCTCGGCGTAGACGCTCTCGCCCACGACGACGTGGTCGCCGCCGGTCAGGAGCGAGCACACCGCGTCGATGGCGGCCATGCCGCTGGCGAACGCGGCGGCGTGGCTCGCGCCCTCCAGGTCGGCGAACGCGCCCTCCAGGTCCTCCCTCGTCGGCCCCGAGATCCGCGAGTAGCGGTGGCCGCCGCGCGGGCCGTCCATCGTGTCGTACTCGTACGTCGAGTTGGCGTAGATCGGCGTCGCGAGTGCGCCGTACTGGTCGTTTCTCGCGCTCGCGTGGACCTCCCTCGTCTCGAAGCTTCGATCGCGATCCGGGCCGGGTCCTCTCTCGCCCGCTCGCTCGTCGGTCATGGATCCGTCTGTCGTCCGGGCGTGATAAAGTCCCGCGACCGACGGGTGGGATCGGTTCCGCTTCGCTCTACTCCTCGGGGTCCTCGCCGCGGGCGCGCTTGTACGTCGCGAGCGCCTCCTCGCGGCGCGCGGAGTGGTCGACGATCGGGTCGGGGTAGTCGGGCGCGGCGTTCGTGCGCTGGGTCGGGGTGAGCTCGTGCCAGCCGTGGACGACCTCGGGGTCGACGCCGCGAAGTTCGGGGACGTACTCCGCGACGTACTCGGCGTCCGGGTCGTAGCGTTCGCCCTGCGTCATCGGGTTGAAGATCCGGAAGTACGGCTGCGCGTCGGTGCCGGTCGAGGCCGCCCACTGCCACCCGCCGTTGTCGTTTCCGGTGTCGTGGTCGGCCAGCTTCTCGCGGAAGTGATCGTAGCCGTGTCGCCAGTCGGCCAGCAGGTCCTTCGTGAGGAAGGAGGCGACGATCATCCGGACGCGGTTGTGGACGTACGCCTCCTCGCGGAGCTGGCGCATCCCGGCGTCGACGACCGGGTAGCCCGTCTCGCCGCGCTTCCAGGCGGCGATCTCCTCGGGGTCGTCGCGCCAGTCGATCCCCGCCTCGTACGACTTGTAGTTCTCAGTAACGACCTCGGGGTTGTGAAACAGCACCTGCGTGTAGAACTCGCTCCACGCCAGTTGCGCCCGGAACTCCTCGACGCTCTCCGCGGCGTCGTCCTCGGGTCGGTCGCCGGACTCCGCGACCGCCATCGCCTCCTCGGTGGCGGCGTAGACCTCCCGGACCCCGATCTCGCCGTACTTCAGGAACGTCGAGAGCCGCGAGGTCGCCCCTCGAGCGGGGTAGTCGCGGTCGTCCTCGTAGCCGAACACGTCGTCGTCGAGGAAGTCCGCGAGCCGTTCCCGAGCCGCCTCGGTCCCCGCGGGTCCGACCGCGGCGTCCGGCTCGGCGAACCCGAGGTCGTCGGGCGTCGGGAGGTCGCCGGTGGCGATCAGATCGACGGACTCGACGGCCGTCTCGCCGATCCGGTCCGCGATATCGGCGAGGACTCCCCCGTCGACGAGGTCCGACGCCTCGGGCGTCGGGGCCGGCGGGTCCTTCTCGCGGTCCCGCCACTTCTTTCGATAGTAGGAGTACACGGAGTAGGGGTCGCCCGCGTTCGTCCGGATCGAGTCGGGCGTGTGTAACACCCTGTCGTGGTGCGCCTCGCGAGCGATCCCGGCCTCCTCGAGCGCGCGCCGCACCGCCGCGTCCCGCTCGCGGGCCAGCCCCGAGTAGTCCCGGTTCCAGACCACGCGATCCGCGTCGAGGCCGTCGGCGACGGCCGGCAGGACCGCCGTCGGGTCGCCGCGAGCCACGAGGAGTTCGCTCCCGCGGTCGCGGTAGGCGTCGCGTAGCGCCGCGAGCCCGTCGAGCAGGCGACGCACGCGAACGTCGCTCGCGTGTGCGAGCACGTCGGGATCGAGGACGAAGACCGGCGCGACCGCGTCGCGATCGACCGCGGCCGCGAGTCCGACGTCGTCCGCGACGCGAAGGTCACGTCGATGCCAGAACAGCTCCATGGGTCCGCCACGGCGGCCGGGACCGTGAAACCACCGTCACGCCGGTCGACGCTCGCGCCGCTTTCCGGCGGTCAGAGTCGCCGGCCGCGCGTGTATCGGACGTGAGCGACCGCCGAGACGAGCAGGAGGAACGTCATCGCGGCCATCACGACGGCCGGGCCGAGCGCGGTGAACGGCGGCGTTCCGGTGGCGTACGCGAGGGTGACCGCGGCGAAGAGTCCCGTCAGTCCGAGGTAGAACTCCGACCAGGTGAACTCGTTCTCGCCGACCACCTCGAGGTACGCCTCGAAGTCGTCCGCAGCCGGTGCGAGCGTTATCAGCCCGGTGTTTCGGTCGTACTCGATCACGCCGCTGCGCTCCATCCGTGGAAGGTGCGACTGGTACAGCGAGGTGTAGAGGCGCTTCCGCTGGGTGTAGGTCACCTCGACCGGGTCCACGCCGTTCTCCTCGGCGGCGATCGTCGTCGCCAACTCGCGGAGCTTGATCTCCCCGCCGTTCTCGGAGAGGAACCGCAGGACGTGTCTGCGTCGTCCGTTGCTCAACAGCGCGAACACCTCGTCGGTCGGGATCCGATCCGAGTCGCCGTCGGTCGGTGTCGGGTCCGCGGATCCGTCGTGGTCGCCGTCCGGTACGTCGCTTCGTTCCGTTGATATCTGATCCATCTCGGGGTACTCGTCTTCCTTTCGCCCGTCGAGGTCGATCGGACCGATCCGGTCGCCGGTAGGCGGAAAGGCCGTTTCATCGCGGCCGGTCAGTCGTCGTTCACTACGGGAGGCGTCGATCGGCGGGGCGTTTCCGTCCCCGCGTGACTCTGCGACGGATCCGCAGGCGACCGCGCTCCGTGGACCCCGCCGCGGCGTCGTTGAGGTACTTGACACCTCGTCACATATTAACAGTTCCTATCGTTTCTTTTCTTATACGACCGACGGGAACGGACGACCAAGGGACTCGTCCCTCAATCCGGAACCCTTCGGGGAGTACATCGCCTTCGATCCGTCGATATTCGGCGTGTAGAGGTCGTTTCTCGACTGATCGCGTGACCGGCTCGTCAGCGATCCAAGTCCCGTCACGCTAATTATTGTCTGACTAATGTGAAATTAATTAAACTTTAGTGACCCCATTCTGTAGTCTCCGGATCGATGGGGGGATCAACGGAACTCACCGCCTCGAACGAAGCGGCGAGCCCCTCAGACGCCGGTTCGACCGACTCGGAGGGGCCGACGCGCGACGAGATCTTCGACGTCCTCTGTAACGAACGGCGGCGGTACGTGCTCGAGTACCTCCGGGAGTCGTCGGAGGAATCCCTCCATCTCTCCGAGATGGTCGACACGATCGCCGCATGGGAGAACGACAAGGACGTCGTCGAGATCGAGTACGCGGACCGAAAGCGGGTGTACACGGCGCTCCGACAGACGCACCTCCCGAAGCTCCACGAGACCGGGGTGATCGAGTACGACAGCCGACGGGGCGAGTTGCGTCCGACCGACGGGATGGAGGACGTCCAGCTCTACCTCGATTACGTCCCCGAACACGAGATCCCGTGGGGACAGTACTACCTCGGGCTCTCGCTCATCGCGGCGCTGCTCTTTCTGGGATCGGCGTTCGTCGAGACGGTCTACGGTGCCGTCTCGCTGTCGACCGTGGCGGTCGTCGTCGCGGCGTTTCTCGTCTCCTCGAGCGTCCACACGTATCGAACCCGTCGAAACGACGTTCATCGAACGCCCCGGAAAACCTGAGTGATCCGGGATGCGCTCGCTCCGCCGCCGACCGAACCGATCCGCGGCCGCGGAGGGAGCGTTGCCCCGTGAGACGGTCTTCGAGATCCTCCGTAACGAGCGGCGACGACACGTCCTCAGATACCTGAAGGCCCACGACGGCGGTCCGGTCGCGTTCGGGGACCTCGTCGAGTACGTGGCGGCGCGTGAGAACGACACGACCGCCGAGGACCTCACCTCGGTCCAGCGCAAGCGCGTGTACGCCGGACTGACGCAGACGCACCTCCCGATGCTCGAGGACCGCGGGGTGATCCACTACGACTCCGAGACCGGACGGGTCGAACTCACCGCGAGAGCCCGGCAGGTGGAGTTCTATCTCGAACCGGTCCCCGAGAGTCGGATCCCCTGGAGCTACTACTTCCTCGGGCTCTCGCTCATCGGCGTCGCCGCCCTCGTGATGGAGGCGCTCGCCCTCCCGCCGTTCGACTCGATCTCGGTGGTTCTCCTCCTGGGACTCATCGTCCTCGCGTTCCTGATCTCGTCGGCCGCGTGCGTCCGGGAGACGAACCGAAACCGGCTCGGTTCCGACCTCGACGAGGAGTGATCGGACGACGCCGGACGCGATCCGATACGGCCCGCGCCGGTTCGGTTCGCCCCGACGTGGACCGGTCAGAGCCGACCGTGACCGGACGGAGAAGAACCGCACTCACAGGCTGAGGAGGTAATCGACCACCGGGACGAGGACCAAAAGCAGGATCAACAGCCGGAGCACGTTCCGTTTCGTCACGAATCGCCCCCCGATCCGGCCGCCGTCGACTCGAGCACGACCGATACCGGCACGGCGCGGGTCGTCGGACGGGTCCTTCGGCGTCATCGTTCTCCGTCACCCGATACGCCGTCGCGTCGGGCCCCGAGACGGAACGACGCGTCCTCACGACCGCCACGCCGGCTCGTCGATTCCGCCCCGATCGGAGCCGCGGTTCGATCACTGGTCACCGTGTCGTTGGTGGCGGTGTCGGTCGTGGTGGTTTCGTTCGTAGTGGACTCGGTCGTGGCGGTCTCGTTGGTGGCTGAGTCGGTCGTGGTGGTCTCGTTCGTAGTGGTCTCGTTTGTAGTGGACTCAGTCGCGGTGGAATCGTTCGTCGTGGTCTCGTTGGTGGCTGAGTCGGTCGTGGTGGTCTCGTTCGTCGACCCATCCGGACTGGGGTCGTCGACCGAGTCCTCGTCCGATCTTTGATCCGTCTCGGCGTCCCCGTTCGCGTCGCCTCCGGTCTCGTTTCCGGTCGAACTCGTCTCCACGGTCGGCGTGCCGTCGTCCGCGAACTCGGGACCCGGATCCTCGGGGACGTTCCCGACGGAGAACGTCACGGCGACGTTTCCGGCGTCCGTGAACGACGCGTACGTCACGGCCCCGCCCGAGATCGCCGCGAGCACCAACGTGGCCGCGGAGGCGAGCGCAAGGGCCTTCGACGGCGTGTCGTCACTCATCGTCCACCTCCGGCGTCCCGTCTTCGATGCCGAGGTCCGGGGACGTCGGTCCCGATCCCCCCTCCCCGTCGGTTCGGACGGACGCGTGCGGTGCTGTGGGGCGAACGCCGTCGTCGACGTCGCGATGTCGGTCGTCCGCCCGCTCCTCGGCAGGGAGGTCGTCTTCGGGGTCGGTCTCCCCGGCGGCGTAGTACATCCCGCCGACGAGCAGGAGTCCGAACCCGGACCCGAACGCGACCGCGAACGACCACGTGGTCTGGACGTGGGACACCACCCAGCCGGTGTACACGGTGGTCCCCGAGAGAACGAGACCCGAGAGGCGGAGGTCCGTTCGCGTGAACGCGATCGCGTTCTCGCCCGTCCCGGCGTCTTCGCTCGTGTTCGCCGTGTTCGCGCCCTCGATCGGGCCCGCGCCCTCGCTCGCGCTCGCCGCGCCGTTCACGCCGTCGTCCACGGGACCCGCCGCACGGCCCCCGGGTTCACCGTCGCCGTCGACCGCCGCGGTCTCGAACGGTCCCATCGGCGGCATCTCGGCGGCCTCGGCGCTCGGAGCGTCCGGACCGTCCGGACCGTTCGCCGATCGATCGGGGTCGGGTTCGCCCGGCCGGTCGCTCTCGTCGCCCCCCTCGACCGAGTCGGTCGAGCCGGACCCGTCGCCCGCGAGCACGGAGTGGACCTCCGAGAGCGCGAGCAGGACGAACGGGACCACGACGAGCGCGAGGAAGCCGGCCGGCGTGTTCACGAACTCGATCACGTATCCCATGTACGGGACCGCGACGGCGACTTCCCCGATGACGCGCGACGCCGGGACGGGCGCGGCGTCCGGGTCGTCGTTGGCGTCGCCCTGGGTTATGAAGGCTCGCTCCCCGTTCCGCTCCGTGACCTCGATGACGCGATGGGTGGTGGGCGTCTCCGCGTCGCTGCGGAGGTAGGTGATGACGTCCCCCTCCTCGATCTCGGTCGGATCCGCGCCGTCGACGATCACGACGTCGCCCACACCGATGGAGGGCTCCATGCTCCCGGACAAGACGACGTAGCTCCCCTCCGCGCCGACGACGCCCGGAACCGCGTAGACGACGAACGGGACCACGACGGCGAGCAACAACAGCAACCCGAGCCAGTCGAGCACCCGTCCGCGTTCCGGGAGGCTCACCGCCATGCCGGACGTTCACCCCCGTTCGACTCCGAGGAGACGGACGTGACCGGCGCCCTCGGCGTCGTCTCGGTGCGTTCTCGATCTCGTTTCGACGTGGTCGGGTTCGGTTTCATGGTTCCTCGGGGTTCTGGATGTGTCGACACTGTACGGCGGTGAACTCGAACCGGCAGGACAGCGACATCCCGGCGTAGGCGGCGGGGACCTCCTCGTCGAGTTTCCACTCGAGGTCGAGACACGACGGCTCACAGCCGTGGCAGCCGTCTCCGATCACTCTCGCCTCGTCGTACCGATCGAGCAGACCGGCGAGCGTGCCAACGAACAGCTCTCTACCGCCCCCGTCACAGCTCGGCCGTCGCATGAGCGTGACGTCGAGCCACGACGCGAGTCCGGATTCGTTCGTCGACTCGGCTCGCAGCCGGACCCATCCCGGGCTCTCACAGAGTCGCGTTCCGGTCCGGAGAACGCCCGTGTCTCCGGGTTCCATCTCGGGAAACTCGATCGGTACCGTGGTGACGTTCCGGAAGTCGTCCGTCGAGATCGCGGGGGGATCCCTGGTTCCGTCGCGCGGAACGGCCGCGATCTCGAGGCCGAACGATCCCGTTCGGAACAGGGACTCGCCGATCGGCTCCCAGTCGGAGAGGTACGCGCCGGTCGCGGCACCGCCGGCCGCGCCGACCGCGCCGGTCCCCGTGAGCGTCCGGAGCAGCCGTCGCCGCGAGTACTCCTCATCCTCGGACATGCGTGATCTCCCCGTCAGATCCTCGGATCCCCCTTCCTCGAGCACCCACTTGTGTATGAGCCGGCTGTTCGTCCTCGAGGATCCTCCGTCGATCGGCGGATTCGTTGAATCGCTCGTTAGCATCGTTCAATAGGTCGTTATACGAGGTACGTGGCGATACTCGGACCGGGCTTACCGCGTTAACACTCGGTGACATCGAACTCCAGGTCGAACTCGATCGTCTCGCCCTGTGCCGCGTTGATCCCCTCCCGGTTCGGGGGGAACGCCCATCCGAACGTGACCGTCACCGCCCCGTCGGCTCCGAGACAGCTCGCGCCGGGCGTGTTCGGCGAGGCGTCGAGGACGACGCCGTCTCCGAGCGCCTCCGCGACCTCCCCGAACGTCCCGCTCGCGTCGGGGTGGACGAGCCGTTCGCCGGGGTCGCGGTCGGCGTTGTCCGAGCCCAGCGCGTCGACGTCGAGGAGCCCGGTGTCGTACCACACCGCGACGTCGAGGAACTCCCGTATCGCGGTCGACTCCGCGCCGTCCGTCAGCGAGAACGTGAGTTCGGGTTCGACCGCCGGGGCGTCGGATCCCCCCGACCCGTCGGTCTCGATCCGGAGGCGGACGCTCAGCGACCCGGCGTCGCCCGGGAGGACGTTTCCGAGCGCGATGGCCGACCCCGACGGCGTGGGGGTCGCGGTGCCCGCGGTCGAGTCCTCGAGTACCGTCCCGTTGTACGTCTCCCGCCAGTCGAGGACGAGCCCCTCGATCGCCTCCGTCCGAAGCGGCATCGTGTCCGTGTACGCGCGGCTCCGGCCGGTCGACAGTGCGACCCCCGCCAGGGCGGCGGCGCTCCCGCCGGTAAGCCCGGCGAGCAGCCGTCGTCGCGAGATCGGTGCGTTCGTCATGTGGCGTGTGTGCTCCCCTTAGGGAGATCGACGGAGTCGATCAGGTGCCGGTCGAGTTCGCGTCGTCTCTGAGTGTCGAACCCGGAGTGTCGTTGTGGCGTGCCTGCTCGGTGTAGAAGCCGAGATCGAAGTTCACGTAGTCGGACTGGATCTCGTTCCCGACACTCTCGGGCAGCGTCCACTCGAATCCGAGGCAGAACGTCACCTCGTCCGGGAACGGCCGCGACTCACCAGACCCAGGGGCACAGTAACTGAGTTCGAATGACGTCACCGCATCCATGTCCATCGGCCCGACGTCGTTTTCCCCGCGCGAGCACGCGTTCCCGACCAAGTCGGCCGTCGACGTGTCCCCGCCTGCATCGGTCAGCACCGACTCACACATACCGACGTCACTGGACACGAACTCCTGGCCGTCGGCGTTTCCGTGGTTGCCGACGACCACGTTTCCGCCCGCGCTCGGCGGTTCGATGACGTCCCAGTCGAACTGAGTGACGTTGGTCAGGTCTCCGTCTCCGTAGGTTTCGACGTACCCCCCTATCACCTCCATCTCGCCGAACTTGATGATGACGTTCTCCCCGTTGGTCGGGTCCACCAGGTTTACCCACACCTGGAGATTGTCGTTCGGGTCTCCCGAGGCACCGGGCTCGACTCTGATGACTTGCCCGTCTCCGATGACGTTGAACCCGTCAGCGGTGAATTCGACGCCGCCCAACTCGACGCAGTCCTTCTCCGATCCAGGGGTACTGATACCCGGGTACGCCGTGGGATCGAGCAGGACACAGTTGTCGTTCTCGGCGTCCTCGAACGCGCTCAGGAAGTTCCGGAGCGAGGTCGGCTGGCTGCCGACGAGGGGGTCCTCGACGATGTCGAACTCGTTGTCGCAGTCGATGTCGTACCACGTCTGGACGCGAATCGCGTCCAGCAGTTCGATCTCGTCACCGCCGGTCGGGTCGGTGACGGTTTCATCGGCGGGACCGGTGTCGTCGGAGTGGTTCTCCTCGGGTTCCGGGTTCCCGCCCTCCCCTGCTTCGATGAGATCCGCACAGAAGAACACGAAGCCGGGGTTGTCACACAGGTGGTAGCTGAACGTGATCTCGCCGCTGTCGCCCGGCTTGACGTCCTGGAGTTCGATGAGGCTCTCGTTCGGTCCGAAGTCGTAGTCGTGGTCCAGCGTCTCACACGTGAGGTAGCTCTGGATGTTAGCTCCATAGTCCTCGTAGGTCACGACTCCGTCGTCGGGAACCGAGTCGTACTGGTCGGAGTCCAGAGACTGGATCCCGTTCGGGTCGTTGCCCTCTCCCTCGTCGGGGTGAGCGTTCACCCAGGGGTACCCCGCAGCGCCGTACGCCGGGAACGAATCGTCTTCCGGCCCGTCGTACGTCTGTTGCCAGTCGACCTTCAGGTCGAGCTCGCCCGCCGTGATGGCGTTGTCCTCGAACGATTCGGTGTCGCTGAAGTAGGCGCTCGTGCCGAGACCGGCACCGGCGCTCGCGACGCCGATGCCGCCGATGCCGGCGAGAGCCTTCCGTCGTGATATCTTGAGTCCGCTTTTGTCGCTCATTCGTGTCCACCCCCAAAGGGGAGACCCGTCGGCGGAGTCGAACCGCCGACGCCCGGGGTCCGTCCCCGGACGCACGGCCCGTGTCGGGCGATGATCGCTCTCACTACGCGTCTACGATGACGCGGACTGTCCGCCTCCGTCGTTGTGCCGGCACTGCTCAGTGTAGAACCCGAGATCGAAGCTGACCGAGTCGCCCTGGATCTCGTTGCCGACGTCGGTCGGCACCCACCACTTCATGCCGATACACTTCTGGGAATTCGCCGGGAAGCAATCGCGTTCCTCGGAGGTGGCACCCTCGCCGTATCCCATGTCGCCGGTTCCGTCAAGCGGGATCATGCCGTCGTTGCGTTCCATGATCGCCATGGCCTCCGAGAGCGGAACGGGACTGTTGTGTACGCCGTCGCCCTCCCCGAGGATCAGCGTCTCGCTGCCGCCGATGACGCCCCCGATCTCCTGGAACGTGGAGACGACGTCCGAGACGTCCGCGTCGAACGCGAACTGATCGATGTTGGGGTAGTCCGCGGGGTCACTGGCCATGTCTCCCAGTATCCCGCCCGGGCTCCCGGTCCCGTAGGCGATCGTGAAGATCTGGATGTTGTCATCATTCTTCGCGTTGTTGGCCTCCTGTACCGGACTGTTGTTGTCCGAATCGGTCACGTCCGTCCCTTCGTTCGGCGACCCGTCGCCGAGAACGACCATGATCTTCCGCGCACCGGAGCGGGCAGCCCCGCTCTCGCCGTATTCGGCGAACGTGTCCGCAACCGTGAGTTCCTCGTGGGCGCGCTCGACCGCCGCCTCCATGTTCGTCCGTCCGCCGGACGTGAGGCCGTTGACCGCAGTCTGGACCGAGCCGTGATCGGTGGTCAACCCGGCATCGAGCGTCGAATCGTTCGAGCCGCCGCTGCCGTCCGATCCACCCGTCGAGAACGAGACGAGGCCGACCTGATCGTCAGGGCTGAGCGCGGAGATGAGCGCGTTCGCGCCCTGCTGTGCCTCGTCGAGCGATCCGCTCATCGAACCCGACCGGTCCATGACGATGACCACGTCGAGTTCCTCACCTTCGTTCTGCTCGCCTCCCGTATCTCGGATGTTGTCGCAGTCGTCGTCGTACCAGAGTTCGACGTACGTATTGTCTGCGAGGTCGCCGGTGTCGTCGCCCTCCACGACGGAACTCGGGTCCGTTTCGTTCATCGAGACCTGCTCGGGCTCGGTGAGCGCTCCGCCGCTCTGGCTGAAGTTGTCGGCGGTGAGCCAGACGTACCCCGGGTTGTCACAGAGGTGGAGACTGAACGTGACCTCTCCCCAATCGCCGGGTTTCACGTCGTCGAGTGCTACGAGCGAGTCCTGCTGGTCGATCGGTCCGCCGTTGTCCGGCGTACGGTTCGGCGAGGCGAAGACGTCCTCTGGAAGGTCCGCACCACTCTCGAGGTCGTTACACGTGATCTCGATCGGCTCGTTCTCGCCGTCGGCGTTGTCGAGTACGTACTCGGTGTCGTCGTCGATCGACTGGAGCCCGTCACCGTCGTGGTCCGGGTACGCGTTGATCGGGACGATCGTCTCCGACGCGCCGTAGTACGACTGTTGCCAGTCGACCTTCAGGTCCAGTTCGCCCGCCGTGAGCGTGTTTCCGTCGAACGATTCCGTGTCGCTGAAGTAGGCGCTCGTGCCGATCCCGGCGCCGGCGCTCGCGACGCCGATGCCGCCGATGCCGGCGAGTGCCTTCCGCCGTGATATCTCGATTCCGTTTTTGTCGCTCATTTGCATTCACCCCCCAAGGGGGAAACCCACCGGCGGAGTCGAACCGCCGCGCCGCGGCGAAGCCGCGTCACGAGCCTCCGGGAGCGCCGGAGACTCGTGGTCCGAGTGGGCGTTTCGTCGGCTATGCTATGCGAGCGTGTCGTCCTGCCAGGTGCTCGTGTCGCTCCAATCGAACCCGCTCGGGAGCTCCGCGTCGATACGGGCGTTCGATCCGCTCGGGTTGAGCGGGTTGTTGGCCGCGCCCGGCTCGTGGATCGACTGCATGGCGAACCGGTAAGCGTTCGAACTCGCCTCGAGCGTCGTGCGATCGATCGCGACGATGAATACGTTCGTCGCGCTATCGTAGCTGGCCGAGACGCCAGTGACGTTGGCTGGATCGTCCGAGATACCGCCGTTTTCGAGATACGTGAACCCAGTTCCGCCACTCTGCCAGAGGACTTGGCTGTCCCAAGCTCCGCCGTCGGCTTCCGGATCGAATCCGATCGCCATGTTGGACGGATCCTCCATGCCGATAGTCGGCTGGATGCGGTACACGACCATCTGAGAACCGTACGATACGTCGATCGTCACCGGGCGTAGCTCGGTCGCACCGCTCCCGCTGGCGGCGTTGATGTCCGAGACGGCGACCTGCTCGTTTCCGAATCCGAGATCGGATTGACGGTGGACGTATACTTCCTCCGAGACGAACGTCTCGTCCGCACACGGGTTGTGTGCGCCGTCGTTGTGACGCGACTGGACCGCGTGGAACGACAGGTCGAACTCGAGGGAGTCTCCTTGGATCACGTTTCCGACTGTCGTCGGGAGTTCCCAGTCGAAGCAGAGACACGGATTGTCTCCGTCCTCACCGCTCGTGCCGGCGAAGGCAGCCTGATCGCCCGCGGCCGCGTCGCCGTTCGCGCTTCCATCGAGTGGGAGTCCCGCCTGGAGTCTCTCGAGCACCTCTCGAAGCGAACCGGAGAAGATCGTGTCGCCGGTGTCCGTCTGTTCTCCCTGATCGTTGAGGTAGCAGTACGTGACGTCGACCTCGATCTTCTCCTCGAGCTCGCCTTCGCCGTTGTCGTCCTCGGGCTCCGGTTCCGTATAGCCGTTCTCGCTGGTGCTCACCAACTCTCCACACGCCCAGATGTACGCCGGGTTGTCGTCGATAGTGAAACAGAAATACGAATGTCCGTGGTCACCCGGTTTTACGTCACTGAGGTTCTGGCTCATCGCCGTCCCGTCGCCGTTGACCGTCAGATCCTCACCTGGGTCGGTCCCGTTCACTTCGTTCGTGATGCTGTTGACGGTGTAACTTCCCGCGGAGCCCTGGTCCTCGTGGACGACGTAATCGACGGCGAGATCGAGCTCGCCGGCGGTCATCATGTTCCCGGTGAACTCCTCCTGATCGCTGAAGTACGCGCTCGTTCCAAGCCCGGCACCGGCGGATGCGGCACCCACCGTTCCGAGACCGATCAATGCGTTCCGCCGTGACAGTTCGAATTTCTCGTCTGACATCGTGGATCCGCCCGACGTTTCCTGCCGGGCATGGTAGACGCCCACAACACCCACCCCCTTAGCCAATCACACCATTGTCCACGAAACGTGGCCGTTGACGGGTCGAACGTTGGGTTACTCGCCGAAACGGGTCGTTTTTCAGAGTGAAAGACCCGTTTGACCCTTCGAGACGACCGACCAGTTCCGGCGGATCGGCGAGGATCGGAGAGATCCCGGGGATCGCCCTCTGAGGAACTCAGACAGTCGATCACGTGGGATTTTCTCCGGGAAGTCACGCCATCAAGCGTCCGCTACTCGCGGAACGAGACCGTAACGAGCGATTACGTGCCGGTCACGGAAGCGGCGGGGATCCGGACCGGACCGCGGTCGTGACGGCGTTCCCCCGACAGTAACCGGCATGCGTTGCTTGTCGTTTCTCTGGACGACCCTGTCACGAACCGGCTCCCTACAGGTTGCGATTACTTACTTGGGGGGGACGTGTGGGTATCGTTGACCCGGTTCATAGACGCCGGGACCACGACACATGGCGATAACCGATCGATACGGAGGGATTCCCGAAACGGAGATACACGACCTGCTTCGCAACGAACGCAGGCGTCAAGCGATCAAACACCTCCAGGACACCGTCGGAACGACCACCCTGCGAGACCTCGCGGAGACCATCGCCGAACACGAGACCGGAGAGTCGCCGCCGCCGAAGAACATCCGCAACAGCGTCTACAACTCGCTCCACCAGACGCACCTCCCGAAACTCGACAGGCGCGGGATCGTCGAGTACGAGTCCGATCGGAAGACCATCCGTCTCACCGAGGACGCCCGCTCCGTCGACGTGTACATGGAGGTCGTCACCCCCTACGGGATCACCTGGAGCGAGTACTACAGCATGCTCGGCACGCTCTCGCTTTTCGTCGTTCTCGCCGCGCTGATCGGCGTCCCGATGGTCGCCGCGTTCGAACCGATCCTCTGGGTCAGCCTCTTTCTGGCCGCGTTTGCGGCCTCCCTCGGCTACCAGCTGTGGAGGGAGCGATGGGTGTACCTCAACGCCCTCTTCGGGTGAGCTCGTTCCGACCCTCGGAGCTTCGGCGGGACTCGATCGAGCCCGGATCGTTCGACCCCGAGTCGGCATCGTCCCCTAAAACAACGACTCGTTAATCGCGGTCCGATCGACGATTTTCGGTGACGGCGTCGGGGTCGACGGGACGCAAGCACGGACCCGATCGCGGACCGATCCGCCCCCGTAGGGATGTCATACCTATGTCTCGTCCCCGCCTTCTCGGGAGCATGGACGCGTTATCGCGACTTCCCGTCTGGCTCAGGAACCCGCGTTACACCGGGTCGAACCGCTGTCTGCCGTGTACGATCGTCAACGTCGTCATCGCCGCCGGGCTCGCGCTCGTCGTCGCGACCGTCTCGGTCGGCTGGGCGCTCGCGACGTTCGCGGTCGCCGCGGCGACGATCGCGGTCCGTGGCTACCTCGTGCCCGGGACGCCGGCGCTGACGAAGCGCTACCTCCCGGATCGCGTGCTCGCCCTGTTCGACAAGGGCCCGGAGCGAGGAGGCGGCGCGGGCGGCGCGGTCGCCGACGAGGTACCGTCCGATCACGAGGTCTCGTTCGATCCCGCGACCGCCCTCGTCGAGGCGGGCGTCCTCCTGGAGGACCCGGTGGTCGACGACTTCGTCCTCGAGGAGGGCTTCCACGACGCGTGGCGACGGGAGGCGCGGACCCTCGCCGACGCCGACGCCGACGAGGCGGCTCTCGCCGAGTTCCTCGAGTTCGATCCCGGATCGATCGCCTTAGTCGACCGCGGGCACGCCTACGCGGCGTACATCGAGGACGAACCGGCGGGTCGGTGGGAGTCCCGACAGGCGTTCCTCGCGGACCTCGCCGCCGCGGACGTGCTCGAGGCGTACTGGGACGACTGGAAGGGCCTCTCGACCGCGCGCCGCAGCGAACTGCTCGGCAGCCTCCGGCTGTTCGTGGAGACGTGTCCGACCTGCGACGGGGACGTGACGCTCGGGACGACCGTCGTCGAGTCCTGTTGTCGGCAGTACGACGTGCTCGCCGCGACGTGTGAGGCCTGCGGCGCGCGGCTCTTCGAGGCCGACGTCGATCCCGAAACGATCGAGCGCGCCGCCGAGGCGTAGCCGTTCCGCTCACTCCGCCGGCTCGATCCCGCTCGCGTCGACCTCCCTCGTGCCAGTCAGTGACTCCAGCAGGTGAACCGCCGGTGTCTTCGCGAGCGGCTCGTTGGCGTTGCCGCAGTGGGGCGACTGGACGCAGGACGGACAGCCGTCCGCACAGTCACACCCGTCGATCAGCCGCGCGGTCCGCTCCATCAGCTCCTCGATCCGGGCGTGTCCTCGGCGGGTCAGCCCGACGCCGCCCGGATAGCCGTCGTAGACGAACACCGCCGGCCCTTCCGTGTGCGGGTGATACGGCGTCGAGATCCCGCCGACGTCGCCGCGGTCGCACAACAGGTGGAACGGGAAGAGCGAGATGATCCCGTGTTCGGCCGCGTGGATTCCCCCGTTGAACGCGTGCTCCCCGCCGGGGGGTACGTCCTCGGAGGATGCGTCGTTGCCGTCGTCTACGTCGTCGTCGTCGTCCGCGTCGTCGTTTCCGTCGGTCGCCGTCGCCCCGATCGTGCGCATCTCCGACTCCACGTCCTCGGGTACCGGGAAGTACAGCGCTCGCGTCCGGAGCGTCGTCTCCGGGAGGTCGAGCGCGGACTCGCCGAGCGAGTCGCCCGTCGCGGCGTCCCGCCTGACGAACCCGGTGACCCGCTCCGTGACCGTCACGTCGGCGAAGCGGACCGGCACGTCCGGGCGCGCGGACAGCGTCCGCTCCGCGAGGTCCTCCTCGACGACGATCGACTTCTCGGTGAGCGGCTGGGTGTAGTAGTCCGCCCACGACGACCGGAGCTCCGCGACGTTCCGGTCGAGGTCGAGGTCGGTGACCTCGTAGGTGCGTCCCTGCTGGTGGTAGATCGCGCCCGGATGGGCGTCGCGAAGCGCGTCGGCGAAGCCGAGGGAGGCGATCGACTCCCCGTCCGAGCCGTCGACCAGTTCGACCTCGCGCTCCTCGGCGGTCCGGAGGCTCATGGCGTGCTGGGGGCTCTCCGAGCCCGCGTACGTCCAGCGGATCCCCTCCGCGGTCTCCCTTCGGGCCAGCGTTCCCTCGGCCGTGAGGTCGGCGACGACTCCGGGAAACGACTCGCCGAAGTACGCCTCGTCGGCCGGCGAGAGCCAGTTCTCGGCGGCGGCACACGCCACGTGTCGCGGGAGGAGCCGGTCGTTCTCGGGGTCGCAGATCGCGTCCTCGGGCGGCGCCTCGAAGAAGTCCGCGGGGTGGGTCATCAGGTACTGGTCCAACTGGTCCTCGCCGCCGACCATCACGACGAGCGCGGGGTCGGACCCCCGGCCCGCGCGGCCGGCCCGCTGGTGGGCCGACATCCGCGTTCCGGGATAGCCGTCGAGGACCACGGCGTCGAGCCCGCCCACGTCCACGCCGAGTTCGAGCGCGTTCGTCGACCAGACCCCCCGGAGGTCGCCCGCGTGGAGGTCGGCCTCGATCTCGCGACGGCGGTCGTCCTTCAGGGCCGCCTGGTACGCGCCCACCCTCGCGGCCAGATCGCTCTCGCCCCGCTCGCGGAGGTCGCTCGCGCTGTCGGTGGCGTACTGCTCGGCGGTCTGTCTCGCCCGCGTGAACGCCAGCGTCTGTCGGCCGCTCGCGACCAGGTCGACGAACAGCCGTTTGCTCTCCGTGTGGCTCGACTTGCGGCGGCCGCTCCCGCGGTCGGCCCAGTCGTCGTCGTACTCCGGCGGGTTCCACAGCACCCAGTCGCGCGGGCCGCGCCCGGACGCGTCCTCGTCGACGAGGGTGATCCCGTCGGGATCGCGGCCCGTGACCGTCGCGGCGTGCTCAACCGGGTTGCCGATCGTCGCCGAACAGCAGACGAACGTCGGGTCCGCCCCGAACCGCTCGCAGGCCCGCGCGAGCCGGCGCAGTGCGAGCGCGACCCCCGTGCCGAAGACGCCGCGGTAGCCGTGGACCTCGTCGATCACGACGTGCTCGAGCGAGGAGAGGAACCACTCCCAGAGCCGCCCGGCGTGCGGCAACAGCGCGTAGTGGAGCATGTCGGGGTTCGACAGGAGCACGGTCGGGCGGGCGTCCCGAACCTCGCGTTTCTCCGCCCGCGAGAGCCGGCCGGTGTAGGACTCGACGGACACCCGGCTGCCGAACCCGAGTCCCCGCGCGAGCTCCGAGAGCGACTCCTCCTGGTCGGCGATAAGCGCGTTCTGCGGCCCGACGTACAGCGTCCGTCCCCCGTGGTCCATCGCGGCCTCGAAGGCGGGGACGGTGTACGCGAGCGACTTCCCGCTCGCGGTCTCGGTGGCGAGGACCACGTCGTCGCCGTCGCGCACCGCCTCGATCGCCTCGGCCTGGTGGCGATAGAGCCGGTCGACGCCTCGGTCCGCGAGCGCGTCCGCGAGCCGCGGCTCGAGGTCGACGTCGGCGTACTCGGGTTCGCGGGCGGGCAGTCGGCGGTGCTCGGCGATCTGTCCCTCGTAGTAGGGTCGGTTCCGCAGCCACTCGATGGCGTCCCCCACGGTTACGGGTCCGTGGGGACCGTGCCCGCCTAATCGTTGTGGTCGGGGTGAAGCGGGGTGTCGTGTCGGCCCGGATCGTCGCCACCGGGTTCGGTCGGCCCGTCGCGGACGATCGGCGGCCACCGGACCTCGGTCGCGATCGGGTCCTCCAGCGGGAGCGCCATGTGGACGTCGCCGTCGCGCTCGACGGTCTCGAACCCGAGCGTCCGATAGACGTGTATGGCGGCCTTGTTGTCGACCGTCACGTACAGTTCGAGCGCCTCGCGCCCGGCGGCCGCGGCGTCGGCGATCAGGTGGCGGCAGAGCTCCGTTCCGACCCCGCGACCCTGCGCGTCCGGGTGGACGAAGACGGCGATCTCGGGTCGGTCGACGTCGGTCGGCGTGTACACCGCGTGTCCGAGGAGGCGGTCTCCTCGCTCGGCGACGACGTTGCTGCCGCGCTCGAAGAGCGACTCGACCCACTCGACGCGCCGTTTGCGGGCGGCCGGGGGGATCCCCTGCGCGCGGTGCTCGATCGTGAACGCCCCGTACATCTCGATGAGGCGGTCCGCGTCCCCCGGTTCGACCGGGCGGACCGTCCACCGGTCCCCGAGCTTGTCGACGAACCGCGGACACCGTGGGGGACAGTGGACCGTTCCCTCGCACTCGCTGCCGTCCCACCCCCCGCAGGCGGCACCCGTATCGTCCCCGTGGTCGTCGGTGTCGACGCTCATGTGCCTCCCTCGGTCCCCGACCCGGTTATAGCGTGACAACGACTTTCACGACGTGGGAATCCGCGGGCATCGGGGCCTCACTCCCGGATCAACACGATCCCGTCGCGAAAGACCGCGTGGTTCGGGATGACGTGTTCGCCGTCGTCGGTCTCGACGTGGGTCACGAAGAGGTCGACCTCCTGGACGATCCCGCGCTGGCCGGCGACCCGCACCTCGTCGCCGATGCCGTACGGCTGGCGCAACAGGAGGAAGACGCCGGCAGCGCCCGCCGCGAGGAGGTCCTTCGTCGCGAGCGCGGTCAGGAGGACGACCGCGAACGAGTACGCCGCGAGCAACACGACGAGCGCGAGCGTCTGGACGCCCACCTGTCCGAGCGCGATGAGCGCGGCGACGTAGACGACGCTGTACTTCACGAGCGTCGGGAGCACGCCCACCTCCGGGAGCTTGATCCCGCGGAGCCGCTCGGCGACGAGCAGTTCGGCCTTGTCGCCGACGACGATCCCGACGATCACCACGAGGACCGCGACGAACAGCCGGGGGACGAACGCGGCCACGTCCGACCAGAACAGGTCCACGTACCGCACCTCCGCGACCGTGAGCGCGACGAGGACGGTGACCGCGACGATGAAGTACGTCGACAGCTTCGCGACGATCCGGACGGTCGACGTGTCGAACTCGCGGGCGGTGCGCTCGAAGGTCGTCCCCTCTATCGCCTCCGGAACGCCCGCCCGGACCAACAGCCGGCGGTTGACGATCCCGACGAGGACGGCCAGGGCGAGCCCGAGCGCGAGCACGAACAGCGCGAGCCAGACCCGGTCGGGGACCACGCCCAACAGCTCGCCGGCGGTCCGGGCCGGCGTCCCCGTGCCGACGGAGGCGGGGCCGGCCGGCTCGGGCGCCGTGGGAACCGCCGTCTCGACGAGTCTCGGGGCCGTCGGCCGGGTCATCAGTACTCCTCCGGGTCGACCTCTAAGACGAGTCGTCCGCCCTTGAACGCCCGAACGAGGCCGTCGGACTCCGAGAGAACGATCGCGGTCGCGTTGGTGTCCTGGGTGATCGCGCCGCCGGCCATGTGGCGGGCCCCGAGGCCCTTCGGGATGTCGACGCCCTCGGCGGCGGGCTCGAGGTAGCGATACGCCGAGACGATCTTGCCCGAATCGGAGATCACGAACGCGCCGTCGAGCCGGGAGAACTCCTTGAGCATGACGTTCACGATGGGGTCACCGACGTGGACGTGCGACTTCTCGAAGGGGTTGTACGAGAGCGATCGGGACTTGTTCATCACCTTGCCCGCGTCGCCGACGACGAACAGCGCGCCGACGGGCTTGCCCTTCTGGCCCTTCTTGCCGAGCTCGATGGCGACCTCGAGGACGTCGCGGATGACGCCCGGGTCGGCCCGGGACTCGACGAAGAGGTCGTAGATGCCGGTGTGGACCGTCTCGTCGACGGTGACGCGGATCACCGCGTCGGACTCGCCCTCGAAGACGGAGACGACGCAGACGACCTCGTCGCCCTCGGTCACGAGGTCGGACTCCATCGCGCCCTCGATCCCGAACCGGATCCGGTCGCGCACGTCGCGGAACGGGATCGGCAGCTCGACGAACGGGTCCGCGTCGACGTCGTTGTCGGGCGCGACGACGACGATCTCGGGAGCGTCCCGCCCGTCGCCGGCCTCCTCGGCGACGAATCGGTCGTGAAACGAGGCGGTCGGCGAGAACAGGAGCACCGCGTCGGCGTCCTCGACGAGTTCGGCCAGGTGGTCGGTGAGTGACGCCATCGTCCTGTCACGACTCCGGGAGGACGTAAAACCGTTTTGACGGCGTCGTGCGGGCGTCATACGTTCGAAGCGCTCATCACCGTGTCACGCTCGTCGAGAGCGGTATCGGTTCGCCGATCGCGACCCCGCGACGTCCGTCGCGCACGTTTTATGCGTCACGCCCGTCGGGTCGGACGACCATGGCCACCCGAGACGCCCTCTGGGGCTACCGCGACGCGTTCGGCGACGCCTTCGGGCGGACCTACTTCAGGCGGTTCGGACTCGGGGTCGCCTCCAGCGTCGGCCTAGGGACGTACCTCGGCGAGCCGACCGACGCCGTCGACGACGCTCTCCGGGAGGCGGTCCGACTCGGGATCGAATCGGGAATGAACCACGTCGACACCGCCGTGAACTACCGGTGCGGGCGGTCCGAGCGGGTCGTCGGCGAGGCGATCCGGGACGCGACGGTCGACCGCGAGGCGGTCGTGGTGGCGACGAAGGGCGGGTTCCTCCCGTTCGACGGCGAGCGCCCCGACGACCCGGCCGCGTACCTCCGGGAGCGGTTCGTCGAACCGGGGATCGTCGACCCGGCCGACCTCGTCGGCGCGCACTGTCTCGCGCCGGCCTACCTGGAGCGGTCGCTCGACCGCTCGCTCGACCGGCTCGGCCTCGATCGGATCGACTGCTACTACGTCCACAACCCGGAGACGCAGCTCGCCGAGCGGTCGCGGGAGGCGGTCTACGACGCCCTGGAGGCCGCCTTCGAAACCCTCGAGCGCCGGCGGACCGCGGGCGACGTCGGGGCGTACGGCGTCGCGACGTGGGACGCGTTCCGCGTCGCCGAGGGCGCGGACGCGTACCTCTCGCTCCGGGAAGTCCTCGGCCGCGCGGAGGCGGCCGGTGAGGCCGTCGGCCCCGACGACGACCACGGCTTCGCGGCGATACAGCTCCCCTTCAACGTCCACATGGCCGACGCGTTCACGCGGGCGAACCAGCGCCCCCCGGACGACCCGGACGGCGAGCCGGTCTCGACGCTCGAGTTCGCCCACGATGCCGGCCTCTCGGTGGTCACGAGCGCGAGCATCGGACGGGGCGAACTGGCGGCGGCGGGGTCGATCCCGGCGGGCGTCGACGCGCGGCTCTCGGGCGACACGTCGGCCCAGCGCGCGCTCAACTTCGCGCGCAGCGCGCCGGGCGTCACCTGTTCGCTCGTCGGGACGACGGATCCCGATCACCTGCGGGAGGACGTCGCCGCGGGGACGTTCGACCCGCTCGGCGCGTCGGCGTTCGACGCCGTCTTCGAGTGAGCGGCGACGGAAGAAGGAAGAGAGACCGGACCGCGTGACGACGACTACCGTAGCTCCTTGAACTCGGCCCCGCACTCCGGGCAGGTGCGGACCGAGAACACTTCGTCGGGGTCGTTCTTCTTCTTCAGTACCTTCTCGCACGCCGCGCAGTTGAGCCGCTCGTAGGTGTCCTTGAACAGGTCACCGTCCCGTAGCGCCTTGCGCGTGGATTTCATGTGGCGACGTTCGTCGCCGGAGGGTATAAAAACCCCGCACGGCGGACGACGAGCGTCAGACGCCCGAGGAGTCCTCTCGGCGGCGGCGGCCGGTTCCGCAACGTTTGTACTCGCCCCTCGGGAACGGTCACCGTGTCTCGGAACCGGCTGTTCGGCTCGCTGTGTGCGATGGTCTTCCTCGCGAACTTCGCGCGGGTGGTGTTCGCGCCCCTCGTCGGCGAGTTCATCGACGAGTTCACGATCCGCGAGGGGACCGCCGGACTGGTCGTCACGCTCGCGTGGCTCGGCTCCGCTTCGCCGCGGATCCCGACCGGCTGGGTGCTCACCCGGACCTCCCGCGTCAGCATCGTGTTAGTCTCGGGCGTCATGCTCACGCTCGGCGCGCTCGGCGTCGCGCTCGCGCCCGGCGTCCCGACGCTGATGCTCGCCGCGTTCGTCGTCGGGAGCGCCTCCGGCGTCTACTTCGTCGCCGCGAACCCGTTCGTCTCGGAGCTGTTCCCCGAGCGCGTCGGCCGCGTGATGGGGATCCACGGGATGGCGAGCCAGCTGTCCGCCGTCATCGCCGCGCCCGTGGTCACCGTCTCGCTGTGGTACGACTGGCGCTACGCGTTCTACGGGCTCGCGCTCGCGGCGGCGCTCACGACCGTCCTCGTCGTCGTCTTGGCCCGCCGCACCGACCTCCCGGACGCGGGTCGAAGCGACACGGACTTCTTCGGCGGCGCGCGCTCGGAGTGGAAGATCATCGTCGCCGGCGTCGTGCTCGTCGGGCTGGCGAGTTTCGTCTGGCAGGGCCTGTTCAACTTCTACGAGCTGTACATGATCGACAAGGGGCTCCCGCCGGCGACCGCCCGCAACCTCCTCACGGTGATCTTCGCGGCCGGCGTCCCCGCCTTCCTCGTCTCCGGCGAGATCGCGGACCGGCTCCCGAACGTCCCGTACATCCTCGGGATCGTGACGGCCTTCCTCGTCAGCGTCGTCCTCGCGGTCCTCGCGTCGAGCATCGTCGCGGTCGTCCTCGCCAGCGTGCTCGTCGGCTTCTCCGTCCACATGCTGTTTCCGGCCGGCGACACGTACCTGCTCGGCTCCCTGCCCGACGAGTCGCGGGCGTCGGCGTACGCCGTCTACTCCGCCGGCATGATGACGACGCAGGCCGCCGGCTCGTGGGTCGTCGGCGAGGCGATCGAGGCCGGCGCGAGCTACGACGCCGTCTTCCTCACCTCCGCCGGGGGGCTCGCCGTCCTCGTGGTCGTCTACGCCGTGTTGAACGCCTTGGGTCGGGTTCCCGGCGGTGCCGCCCACACCTGAGTTGGCCGTCGACTCGGACGTGGATGCCACGCTCGCGGATCCCGGGTATCGTGCGTATTTAGGGGCTCGTCCCCCTCCGATCGGGTAATGGAGTACGTACAAGAGCGCGTGACCACGCTCCACGCGCTGACGGACCACCGCCCCGACGCGCCGACCGGGCGCGCGGCCGTCGTGGTGCCGATGACGGAACGCGAGTACGGGACGCTCGCGGCCGAACGGGTCCTCACCGCCCTCGAGAGCGTCGACCCCGCGAGGGTGATCGTCCCCCTGCGGGCCACGCCGGACCGGGCCGGGTCGTTCGCGGCCTGGCTCGACGGGTTCGACCTCGACGTGGAGACGCTGTGGTGTGACGGGCCGCGGCTCGCCGACCTGCTCGCCGAGCACGGCCTCGACGGCGATCGGGGGAAGGGGCGGGACGTGTGGCTCGCGCTCGGGCGAGCACTCGAGGAGGAGTTCGTCGTCGTCCACGACGCCGACACGGCGACGTACTCGCCCGCGTTCGTGAACCGCCTCCTCTTCCCGATCGCCCACGGCCACGAGTTCGCGAAGGGGTACTACGCCCGCGTCGAGGACGGCGCGCTGTACGGGCGGCTGTTTCGGCTCTTCTTCCGGCCGCTCGTCCGGGCGCTCGCCGACGCCCACGACGCGGACGTGCTGGCGTACCTCGAGTCGTTCCGCTACGCGCTCGCCGGCGAGTTCGCGGCGACGACCGACCTCGTCTCGAGGCTCCGCGTCCAGCGCGGCTGGGGCCTCGAGATCGGCACCCTCGGCGAAGCGTTCGAACACGCCGGCTTCGCGGGGAGCGCACAGGTCGACCTCGGCCGGTACGAACACGACCACCGCTCCGTCGACGGTCCGACCGGCCTCGCCGACATGAGCCGGGCGGTCGGCGAGGCGACGCTCCGCGCCGTCGCCGACGCGGGCGTCGACGTCGAGTACGACACGCTTCCCGGACGGTACCGCGAGGCCGCGGAGGAGCTGATCCGCCGATACGCGACAGACGCCGCGTTCAACGGGCTCGAGTACGACCGCACCGACGAACGCGATCAGGTGGCGACGTACGCCGACGCCGTCTCGGAGCCCGGGACGGACGCCCGCCTCCCGGCGTGGGAGGACGCGCCGCTCTCGCCCGGGGCGGTCGCCGGGGCGGCCCGGACGGACCTGGAGGCGGTCGCGAGTGCGGAGGTGGAAACGGAGACGAACGCAGAGGCCGTCTCGAACGCGGACGCGGTCGCGGAGACGGATCCCTCGATGGCTCCCGGCCGCGACGGTTCCTCGACCGGAGGTGGCGACCGGTGAGCGAGGGATCCGGGCCGAGCGTCGCCGCCCGCGACGACCTCGCCGGCGTCGTCGACCTCTTCGAGTGGCTCACCCGCGAGGAGCTCTCGCGGGCGGTCTCGGAGCTCGCGTTCAAGCGGCGAGCCGAGGTCGACCCGGACGCGATCGACGCCGCCATCGACGCCGCGGTCGCGGAGTACGCGCTGGTTCGCGTGCCGCCGGCGGCGGTATCGACCGACGGAAACGCCCCCGAGGATGCGGCCGATCCGCTCGCGGTCGGCCCGGCCGCGTTCCCGTCGCTGCCGGAGAACGCGGCGGACCTCCCGCACATCCTCGACGTCCCGGACCGCGCGGTCGACCGGGAGCGACTCTCGGAAGCGGTCCACGACCGGCTCTCGGCGGACGCCGTCTCGGCGATGAACGAGGGGGACGCGGACCGGCTGGAGGTACTCGTCGACGTGACCTACGACATCGAGGCGTGGGCCCCGGTCGACGCGAGCCCGATCCGCGAGCGGATCGTGGCGGAACTGGACGGCGAGTGAGACGGCGGCGGGAGACGAAGACGGGCCTAAACGAGGCCGGCACCCCTCCAGCGGTCGAAGCGCCGTGACTCCCGGTGACGACGGTTCAGACCCCGTCGCCTGCGATGTCGCGAACGCTCGCGGCGACGACGACGGCGGCGTCACGCAGTTGGTCGAGCGCGAGGTTCTCGTCCGGACCGTGGACGTTCGAGTCGCGGCCGCCGGGGCCGAACTTGACCGCCTTCGTCCCGCCGGCGTGGAAGTGGCCGGCGTCGGAGCCGCCGCGGGTGCCGCGCACGGGGACGTCGCCGATCACCCGCTCCGCGTTCGCCGCGACCGCGCGGACGTGTGGGTCCTCGGGGTCCGACAGGAACGGCTTCGTCCGGCTCAACGCGGTCACCGTCGCCGACGTGCCTGCCGGGAGGTCCGCGTCGGCGACGACGTCGCGGACCTCGCGCTCCGCGGCCGCGGCGTCGTGGTCCGGCGGCACCCGGCGGTCGACCGTGAACGAGCAGGTCGGCGGGACGACGTTGGTCGCATCGCCGCCCTCGATCGTCGAGGGCGTACACGTCGCGCTCCCGACGCCCGGGACCTCGCTGTCGCGGGCCGCGAGGTCGTCGCCGTGCGCGTCGAGGCGTTCGACGAGCCGCGCGGCCGCGACGACCGCGTTGGCGCCCTCCTCCGGCTCGAGGCCGGCGTGCGCGGACGCGCCCTCGACGTCGACCCGGAGCGTGAGCACGCCCGAGGAGGCGTACTCGACCGCGTAGGTGCTTCCCTCGACGATCGCGTAGTCGGCCTCGAGCGCGCCGCTCTCGACGACGTGGCCCGCGCCCGCCTCCCCGCCGGTCTCCTCGTCCGCCGTCAGCGCCAGCACGAGCGTGGCGTCCTCGGGGAGGAGCCCGGTCTCCTCCAGCGCGCGCGCCGCCAGCGTGTAGGCGGCGATGCGGCCCTTCGAGTCGCGCGCGCCGCGGCCGTAGAGCCGGCCGTCCTCGACGGTGCCGCCGAAGGGCTCGTGCGTCCAGTTCGACTCCTCGACCGGGACCGTGTCGACGTGCGCGTTGAGCGCGATCGTCGGGCCGTCGCCGCGGGTCGCGTACGCGAGGACGTTCGGCCGCGGGTGCGGGAGTCCGAGTTCCTCCACGAGCGCCGCGGGTGCCCGCTCGACCTCGACGTCCCAGCCGTACTCCTCGTACTGCGCCACCAGCAGGTCGACGATCGCGGCGTAGTCGCCCGGCGGGTTGACGCTCGGCGTGCGAACCATCTCCTGGAGAAACTCGACCGTCTCGTCCTCGAGGTCCGCGACCGT
Source organism: Halorubrum aquaticum (assembly GCF_900113615.1). GTDB lineage: Archaea > Halobacteriota > Halobacteria > Halobacteriales > Haloferacaceae > Halorubrum > Halorubrum aquaticum. The sequence goes on along the minus strand of NZ_FOPZ01000001.1, from coordinate 132,758 downwards.
CTCGCCTATCGTCTCGAGTTCCGCGTCGGAGGCCATGCCACCGGCTCCCACTCGCCGAAGGTAAACCTACGGCTCGCGTCCGAGGCTGCCGGCTTTGGACGAAACGAACCATCGAAAAGGAGATCAGTAGTTCGGGCTGTGGCGTCGCCGGCGGCGGAGCCGCCGGCTGCCAGAGGCGCGTAGCGCCTCGCTGCGCCGGTGAGCGCCCGGAGGGCGCGAACAGCGAGGGACCGAAGGTCCCTCTGACAGCCGGACGTAGTCCGGCGACCGCCCGCGAGGCTGGGGAGGTATGAGGCGCGGTGCGGCCGCGGCTGGGTGGGACTCAAAGGGGCAGTCGCGAGGACGAAGACGCGCGACGTAAGGACCGCAGCGAAGGAGCGATAGCGACTGAGCGAGGACCACAACGAGCACATCGAGTCCTCGCGACTGGGGCTTTGGACGTGTTCACCGTGTCACGAAAAGCGCATCCTCGCTCGTAGTCAAAAATCGTCCGCCGCGGAAAGCGAGTGATTAGTTGAACGTGATGCCGCTTGCTCCGGTATCAAGTCCATCAATACCCGAAACTTCGATCGTCCTGTCAGCGAGGATCGATTCGCTCGGCTGGTGGATGATCCGGATTCGGAGATCATGGGTGGTTCCTGAGTTGTCACTCACTTCAAACTCTCCGGATTCAGTGTCTCCAACTGTAAATCGGTCAGAGAATTCACCCGATGTAGAGACCTCGTCACCATTTTCATCGGTGACGATGATCTCGAGCGTCTCCGAATCGATCGGGTCGCCGCCGCCGTGCTCGATGGTGACGTTCTTTAGGGTGACATCAGAACGATCCTCAACACTCACGTCTAACTGCGTCGTCGGTTGATTGTCGCCGAGCGAGTCGCCGAGTCCGAGAACGAACGTGCCGATCACGGCCGCGAGGATGACCGTAATTGCGACCATGAGGATGACTCCGATGACGGGGCTGACCGCGCGGTCGTCCGAATCGAACGGGTTTGGTACGTACATGATTAGGTCCGCCGTCGATCGACCGAGAGCGTTCGGTCGCCGGACCGCCGAACGCGGCCGGACGACGCGTTCTCACGATCGATCGTCGGTTACGAGAAGACACGTTCGGCGCGTACAAGTACTTAATGACATCTTTCTCGTTTTTGGAACTTGAAACGACGCACGCGGGCGGGTGGAGCCGCGACCCGCTCGAGTATCGACAGCGTATTTACGTGACGAACGCGTCGGTGACGACATGACTCTGGTCGTGGTGCCGGTCCGGTACCCCCTGACTGCCCACTCGGAGGCGACGGTCCGGGAGGGCGTCCGCGTCGCCGAGGAGCGCGACGCCGAGCTCACGGTCCTCCACGTCGACCTGTATCAGAACAGCGGCGGCGTCTCGCGAAGCGAACTCAAACGCGCCGTCGAGGGTCGGATCGGCCGGATCGACCGCGCCCGGTTCGTCGTCCGACGCGGCTTCCTCGTCGAGGAGACCATCCTCGAGGAGATCGTCGCCGAGGACGCCGACGTCGTCGTCATCGGCTCGAAGCAGGCGGGTCGCTGGCGGCGCATGGTCCAGAAGCTGCTCTCCGACCCCGACATCGACACCTACCTCCGCGACCAGCTCGACTGTACGGTGATCACGGTCGACGGCTCCGGCGGCGTCGTCTCGAGCGTCGACGGGTGACCCTCGCTCCGTCACTCCGTCAGTCGCGACCGGCCACCTCGTACCGCCGCTCGTACTCGATCACGGTCGCGACCCGGTCGGCGATCTCCTCGCCGAACTCCAGTTCGACGACGTAGAGCGCCAGATCGAGCCCGGAGGTGACCCCGCCCGCGGTCAGGAGGTCGCCGTCGTCGACGACGCGGGCGTCGACCACGTTCGCGCCCGACTCGCGCAACTCGTCGACCGCGCCGGCATGGGTGACCGCCCGGCGACCGTCCGTGATCCCCGACTCCGCGAGCAGCATCGACCCGGTACAGACGCTCGCGATCCGCGTCCCCGCGTCGTGGTGGTCGGCGAGCGCGGCCGGGATCGCCCCGCGGTTCGCCTCCGCCCACGCGCTCGCGGTCTCGTCGCGCGCGTTCCACCCCCCGCCCGGAACGACGAGCAGGTCGGGGGCGTCGTCGTCGTCCGGTGCGGGGAGCACGCCGTCGACGCCGACCCGGGTCCCGTGGCTCGCGGTCACCGTCTCGCGCTCCTCGAGGGTGACGTAGCGGACGCGACCGCTCTCGCGAGCTCCCTCCGCGGCGTACTCGAGCGCGTAGTCGAACACCTCGTACGGGCCGATCCCGTCGAGTTCGTCGAAGCCGTCGTACAGCAGCACGTCGATCTTCATACGGACGGAAGGCCGCCGTCGACCATGTGCGTTCCCCCTCCGGCAGTCGCGTACTCGCCCGCCTCCAGACGCTCAGTCCCCGGAGAACCGGCCGAAACCACCGAACCGGCCGAACTGATCGAATCGGCCGAAACCACCGAACCGACCGAGACTGCCGGACCGACCGAGCCGACCGAAACGCGACGGGCGGGAGGAGGGCCGTCCCGACTCACTCGAAGAGGCTGTCGACGGTCCGGACGAACCGGTCGACGAGCCGATCGGGCAGCGACGGCGAGACGGCGTCGAGCAGCTCGGCGGTCCGCTCGGGGCGGGCCAGCTCGACGGTCATGGGACGGTCCGCGGACTTCTCGATCGTTCCGGCGTCGACGAGGTTCGAGACGTGCCACGCGATCGTGCTCCGTGCGAGGTCGAGGTCCGAGGCGAGCGTCGTCGGCCGGGTCGGCCCCTCCGCGTGGAGCCGGAGGAGGATCCCGCGGGCGGTCTCCCGCCGGAGGAACGCGATCGCCCGACGCTCCCAGGGGTCGAACGTCGGATCGAAGTAGTGGGCGCGCCCGGCGACGCGCTCGACGGCTACCTCGTCGTCGCGGACGAGCCGCCGGAGGTGGTACTGCGCCTGCCCCGTGGCGATGTCGAGGTCGCGGCCCACCCGGTTGAAGTGGACGCCGGGCGTCTCTCGAACGTGGCGACGCACCCGCGTTCTGGTGTCCGGCATGGTCCTCGGCGAGGCTACCGGACCGCCGCGTAAAAACCGCTCGTGCGTTCTCCCTCGGCGGGAGGAGAACGCGGACGATCGACGGGACTCAGTCGTCGGCCGCCGGCGCGTCCGTCGACGGGCTCTCGACCGGTCTGTCGGTCGCCTCGCCCTCGACGTCGAAGGGGTACTCGCCGGTCACACACCCGAGACAGAGGTCCGCACGGCTCGAGTCGAGCGCCTCCGCGACCGCGTCGATCGAGAGGTACGAGAGCGAGTCGGCCTCGATCCGGTCGCGGATCTCCTCGGTCGACTTGTCGGAGGCGATGAGTTCCTCGCGGGTCGCCATGTCGATCCCGAAGTAACACGGGGCGACGATGGGCGGCGCGCCGATCCGGAGGTGGACCTCCTCGGCACCCGCCTCGCGGACCAACTCGACGAGCTGCGTCGAGGTCGTCCCGCGGACGATGGAGTCGTCGATGATGGTGACCGACTTCCCCTCGACGGTCGAGCGGATCGGGTTGAGCTTCAGCCTGACGGCGCGCTCGCGCTCGTCCTGCGTCGGCATGATGAACGTCCGCCCGACGTACCGGTTCTTCATCAGTCCCTCCGCGAACTCGATCACGTCGTCACCCTCGGGACGGGGGTCGCCGTCGGCGGTCGTCTCGGCGGCCGCGTCGGCGTACCCGGAGGCGAACGCCCGCCCGGAGTCGGGGACGGGCATCACCACGTCCGACTCGACGCCGGACTCCTCCCACAGCTTCCGACCGAGCTCGCGGCGCACCTCGTAGACGAGCTCGTCGTCGATCACGGAGTCGGGCCGCGCGAAGTAGACGTGCTCGAAGAAGCAGTGGGCCGTCGAGTCGGCATCGACGAGCTGGTAGGTGTCGTAGCCGGAGCCGTCCGGCTCCAGGACGACCAGCTCTCCCGGGCGAACGTCGCGGACCAGCTCCCCGTCGAGGGTGTCGATGGCGGCCGACTCGCTCGCGAGCACGTAGCCGTCGTCGAGCTCGCCGAGACACAGCGGGCGGTTCCCCATCGGGTCGCGCACGCCGAGGACGGTGTCGTCGTGCGTGATGGCCAGCGAGTAGGAGCCGTGGATCCGGTTCATCGTGTGTTTGACCGCGCGGACGAGGTCCTCCTCGAGTAAGTTCCGCGCGAGGTCGTGTGCGATGACCTCCGTGTCGCCGTCGGAGGTGAACGCGTGGCCGGCCGCGGCCAACTCCTCGCGCACCTCGTCCGCGTTCACGAGGTTCCCGTTGTGTGAGAGCCCAAGCGACCCCGACTTGAACGACACCGAGAAGGGCTGCGCACAGCTCTTGTCGAGGCTCCCGGCAGTCGGGTACCGGACGTGGCCGATCCCGGTCGAGCCGGCCAGCGACTCCAGGTCGCCCGGCTTGAAGGCGTCGCCGACGAGCCCGCGCTCGACGTGGCTGTGTTGCTGGAAGCCGTCGTGCGTGACGATCCCCGCGGACTCCTGGCCGCGGTGTTGGAGCGCGTACAGCGCGTAGTATAACGGCCGCGCGGCGTCTCTCCCCGCGAGCGAGACGCCGACGACGCCGCACTTCTCTCGCGGCTCGTCGACGGCGTGGTCCCCACCGGCGTTCATGTACGCGACCGTGGGGCGGGAATCGATAAAAACCCTCGTGTTCGTGGTTTTCGACCCCCCAGAGGGGACACGGAATATACATACATATGGATCAGCTCTCGTGAAACGACCGACCGATCGAATCGCCCGGCCGCGGGCGGATCACTCCCCGTCGACGAGGTCGTCCAACCGCTCGAAGTACGCCTCGCGGGGGACCTGATAGGCCCCGCGGTAGTCCACGTCGCCGGCGGCGAACCGCTCGGCGACGTCGACGGCGGCGTCCGCGCCGGCCTCGCGACTCCCGTGCGTCTCGGTGACCGCCTCGATCTCGGGTTCCAGGAAGAGGACGACGTGCCACTCGTCGGTCGCGTACTGGCCCGATCCCGGCCGGGCGTTCCGTGCGCCGTTGGTCAGGTAGATCGTCGGCAGGCACTCGGCGGGGACCTCGTCGCCGTCGAAGACGTCCGGGCGGTAGACGAGGATGGCCCGGCCGCTCGGCTCCTCGTTCCACACCCGCCAGCCGTCGGGCAGCGCCTCGAAGCTCATGGATCCCCTCGGAGTGCGGGCCTTGAAAACGTCGCGCTCGCTCGCCGGCGGATCAGTCCAGGATCTCCGAGCCGCCCGGTGGCAGGAACTCCTGAAGCTGGTCCGCGCTCGCGACCTTCCGCACGAACGACTGGTCGGCGAACCGTTCCTTCAGTCGGCGATACACCATCATCGCGGCGTCGTTCTGCGCGTACATCCCCGGTTCCAGCGTGACGCGGGCGGCCGCCCGGTCCGCGATCGCCGACGGCGGCCCCCCGATCGCCCGGGTGACGGGCTCGCACTGGACGCCGACGGCGACCCGGCAGGCCACGTCCTCGAAGTAGGTGCGGTCGCCGCGGATCACGAAGCTCCCCTTCTCGATGTACTCGCCGCTCTCCGGCGTCTTCGACACCTGGTCGGGTTCGACCATGTACGCGTCGCCCGCGCCGCGGCCGTCCTTCCAGTCCGAGGAGTACGAGACCGCGAACTGCGCGGCCTCCCGCAGCGTCTCCTCGGAGAAGTCCACGGGGTCCGCCGACTCGGAGGGGCCCGCCGCCTTCAGGAGCGTCACCGGGCCGCCGTGTGCCTGCGTGTGGAAGAAGCGGTCGTGTTTTCCCATGTACTTCTTGACGAGCTCCTCGTTCTGGTCGGCGTTGCGCCCGCCGATGACGAGGTATCCCGTCGAGGTGTGGAACCACCGGAACCGCTCGTACCAGTCGTCGGGGCTCCGGATCGGGATCGACGAGCGCGAGAGCCAGTCGACCTCGTACTCCTCGTCGTCGCCGTCGCTTCCCCCGTCCTCGCCCGCCGGTCCGCCGTCGTCCTCGTCTGCCGCCTCCCACTCGGCCTTCCGCTCCTCGACCGCCTCCAGCTCCCTCCGGGTCGACTCGATCGCCTCCTCGGCTCCCGCCTTCTTCTCCTCGATCCGCTTCGCCTCCCGGTAGAGCCGGTCGGCGTTCACCTCGACCCCGTCGTCGGCGTCGAGCTCGACATCGAGGTCGTTCTCTCCGAGCTCGACCGTGACCGTCCCCTCGCTCTCGTCGACGTCGACGACCGCCTCCGCGGCCGCGATCCCGCGTTCCGCGCCCGCCGCGAGGGTCTCCTCGATCTCCTCCCACGAGGTGTCGTTCTCGCGGGCCTCCCGGATCGTCGAGAGCACCTCGTCGACGAGGTCGTAGTGGGCGTAGACGAGCTCCGCGCGCTCGCGCTCCGTCTCCGCCTGCTCCTCGAACCCCTCGATCGCGCCGCGCTGCTGTTCGATGATCCGCTCCTGTTTGGCGATCTCCTCCTCGAAGTCCGGCCGGGACGCCGAGGCGTCGGCGGGGGCGTCGGCCTCCTCCGCGTCGTCGCGCGCCAGCCGATAGAAGTACTCGTCGACGGCGGCGTTGAAGGAGTCGAACCCGACGCTCGGGAGTCCCTCGCGTTCCGACAGCGGGAACGGCGTGACGTCGACGACGGGTCGGTCTCCCGGCTCCGCGTCCGCGTCGTCGAGCTCCGAGTCCTCGAGCGGCTCCTCGTAGACGCGCGGATCGATGTCGCCGGAGCGGAGCCGTTCGGCGATGCGCTCGAGCGCCCCGTGGATCGCCCGATAGGTGTCCTCGTCCGCCTCGTCGATCGGGGTCTCCTTCTCGACGCCCGCGCGGGTACACACCTCCTCGGCGTAGAGCCCGCCGAGGTTGAGTTGGGTTGCGAGCGTCCGGACCACGTCGGTGTCGGACTCGTCCATGTGGCGGGCGAACGCGTCGAAGCTCACGTCGAGGGGGTTGAGCCGGGATGCCGGGTACTCGTACTGCGCGCCGGGCGCGACGGTACGGGACTTGAGCCGGACCGTCGAGAGCGATCCGACGACCTCGCCGGTCTCGTCGAGCGCGGCCACGTTGCCCTGGCCGAACAGCTCCGCGACGAGCGTCGTGTTCTCGTCCTCGCGCTCGAACTCGAAGGTGAGGATCCGGTCGAACTCGTACTGGGTGACGCCCGCGAAGTCCGCGCCCGACAGGCGGTTCCGCAGCATCTTCGCGAAGTTCGGCGGCCGGCCGGGCGCGTCGGCGACGTGTTCGGGGTCCGCGGCGTGCGCGCGCTTCACGTCGCCGACCTCGATCATGAGCTCGACGCGGCCGTGGTCGAAGTCGCGCAGCTTCAGCCGGAGCAGATCGTCGTCGTAGAGGTACGCCTTGTCGACCTTCGCGCCCTCGTACCGGCCGAGCTCGGTGACGAGCGCGCTCAGGTCGATGCTCGATAGCTCCCGCTTCGGGTCCATACGGGCCCCACACGCGGGTCGGGAAAAGGCGTGTCGTTGTGCGGGCGGATGGAACGGGTCGGACGGAAACGGACCGTCGACGCGGGCGAGCAACGGCTACAGCAACCGGATCGTGACCGCGCTGACGACGAGGAGGGCGACGTGGAAGGCGGCGTGTGCGACCATCGCGGTCTCGAGCGACCGCCGCCAGAACAGCCACCCGAGCGCGACCCCGACGATCGCGTTCAACAGGACGGTTCGAACGACCAGCGCGGTCGTGAGCCCGAACGAGGACGCCAGCGCCGGGAGGTGGCCGAGACCGAAGACGACCGCGCTCGCGACGATCGCGACCCACGTCGTCGTCTCCGAGGGCGTCTCGGCCCCGGCCCCAGCGCCGGCCCCGGTTCCGTCGCCGACCGCCGCCCGCACCCGCCACAGGACGAACGCGATCGGGGCCATGAGGCCCCATCGGAGCAGGATCTCCTCCGTGACCCCGCCGTAGAGGAGCCGAACCGGGATCGACGGCGTGAGCGCGTCGAGGCCGTCGGCGCCGGCGACGACCTCGCCGGCCGGCAGCCGGACGAACGGAGCGAACGCGACGTCGAGGACGGCGACGACGGCGAACAGCGACGCGCCCGTCACGACCGCGATCGGGATCGACCGCCGGAGGGCCGTCCAGTCCGGGGTTCCGCCCGACGCCCACGCGAAGACGTGGGACGTGAGGCCGACCCGCGGCGCGGCCGCCGAACCGAGGGCCGTGAAAACGACCAACAGCAGGGTCGAGTTCACGGCCGCGAGGAGCACGAGTGCCGGGAACGACAGGGAGGCGAGTTCCGGGATCTCCCGGAGGCTCGGGGCGGCGTCGACCGCGACCGCGACGACGCCGAGGGCTCCGAACGCGAACAGCGCCGCCGCACCGCGGGCGGACGCCCGCCACCCTCGCGGCCGATCGGTCGTCGTTCGAGGACCGTCAGCCATCGTCCTCGGGCGATCCCTCGTCGCGAACGGCTGCTCGGGCGTTTCCGTCCTCCGTCTCCCGCCACTCGGAGACGAGGTCGAACGACTCCTCGACGTCGCCGAGGACGAGGAGCGCGTAGTACCGGAGGTACGTCACGACCGGGACCTGCGCGAGCACCCAGACGGCGAGCATGAGCAGACCGAACACGACGACGAGTCCGACGAGGGCGACGAACCCGACCGTCGAGGAGAACGAGACGGAGAAGTGGACGATCCCGGCGACGACGACGAACGGGACGGCGAGCAGGACCGCGACCAACCCCACCGCGATGGACGCGACCAGCCCGACGACGACCGTCAACAGAAAGGAGATCACGGCGTACGCGAGATACTGCTTCCACGCGGCCCGTATCGATCCCCAGAGCCGCCGCCACGCCGCGAGAACGCCCGAGTCGAACCGGATCATGAGGGGAACGACGAGGGTGGTCGTGAACCCCGAGACCAGCCCGTAGACGACGCCGACGACGAACAGGACCGGGATCCCGACGAGGAACGCCACGAACGGGACCGCGAGGTCGCGTCCGGTGAGAAGCGGGACGAAGAGCAGTGCGAGCCAGCCGAGGACCAGCGCGAGCATCGGGAGCCCGATCGCGACCCGGAAGCCGAACAGCCGGAGCCCCTGCCGCCATCGACGACGCCAGCGGCGTCGGATCGACACCTCGCCGGTCCGGAGCGACTCGATCAGGACGAACTCCATGACCGCGCCGACGAACGCGAACAGCGCACCGAGGAGGACGGCCGCGCCGACGAGCACGGCGACGACCAGCAGGGGATCGGCAGGAAGGATTCCCGAAAAGGCGCTCTGGAACGAATCCGGAAGCTCGCTCACGGGGACCTCCTCCGACGGCGTGGAGGCGTTGAACTGTGCCGACGGGAGGCTCACGCCGCCCCCGACGAAGAAGGCGATAACGGCGAGTTTCAGCCAGCGCCGAACCTCGATCGGGGTCAGGAACTCCCGGGTGACGCCGAACGCACGTTCGATGTCTTCGACTGCGTGGAGGGCCATGCCGGAGCGATCGCCGAGCACCGAGTTATCCCTTCCGGTGGGTCAGCGCGGTTCAGAGGCGCTTCGAGACGTACGGACCGTCCTGGTGGTACCCCAGCTTGTTCCGGTAGTACTCGCGCGCGCCGATCCCCGAGATGACGGCGACCTTCCGGTAGCCCGCCTCGCGGGCGAGCTCCTCGGCGCGCTCGATGAGCTTCCGGCCGTATCCCTGATGCTGCCAGTCGCCGTCGCCGCCGATGGCGACCTCGCTGCCGTACACGTGGAGCTCGCGAACGAGGGCCGCGTCCTCGAGTTCGCGGCGGATCGCGTCGTCCTCGGTGCCCGGCGCGCCGGGCTGGTCCGGCGCGAACGAGGGGAACCGAAGGCGACAGAACCCGACCAGCAGGTCTCGGACGGGGTCCTCGAACGAGATGAAGTGCTCCGTCCCGCCGCCCGCCTCGTAGGTCGTCACGTCGAGTTCGACGTCGTCGGGATCGGGGTCGGCGTCGTTGTGGCCCACCTCTCGCGCGCGGATGTCCCGCTGGACGATCCCCTTCTCCTCCGCCCGCCGGTCGGCGAGCTGCCGGAGGTTCGACTTCCAGACGCCCCCCTCGATGAAGTCCGCCGGGATGTCGCGCTGGACGCGCTGGAGCCGGGTGTACTTCGGGATGACGTCCATGACCTCCGCCACGATATCGGCGGCCTCCTCGTTCGAGAGCGGCTCGAACTCGTCCCGCTTCCACCGGTCGTAGACGCGGGTCCCCCCGACGACGAGCGTGGGGTAGATCTTGAGATAGTCGGGCCGCCAGTCCGGGTTCTCGAACAGCTGGCGGAAGTCCTCGAGACACATCTCCCTCGTCATCCCCGGCTGGCCCGGCATCATGTGGAAGCCGACCTTGAACGCGGCGTCCCGGAGGCGGCGGTTGGCGTTGCGGGAGGCCTCGTTGCCGTGGCCGCGATGCATCTCGCGGTTGATCCGCTCGTAGGTGGTCTGGACGCCCACCTCCACCTTGGTGCCGCCCAGATCGAGCATCCGGTCGATCTGTTCGGGGTCACACCAGTCGGGCTTCGTCTCGAAGGTGGTCCCGATGTTGCGGATCTCGTTCGTCTCGTTCTCGGCGATCACGTCCTCGAGGTACGCGAACTCGGTCTCCTCGGGGTCGGGCGCGAACGACTCTCCCTCGGCGGGCTCGGGCTCCTTCTCGAGGTCGTAGTCGTTCATCGCCTGAAGTGCGCGCTTCACGAACCACTCCTGGTAGTCGTGTGACCGGGCGGTCATCGTCCCGCCCATCAGGATGAGCTCCACCTTGTCGACCGGGTGGCCGATCTTCCGGAGCTGTTCGAGCCGCAGGGTAACCTGTCCGTACGGGTCGTAGTCGTTCTGCTCGCCGCGGGCCGCGGCGGGCTCGTGGCCCGTGTACGACTGCGCCGAGGAGAACTCCGAGGCCGGGCCGCCGGGACAGTAGAGACACTTCCCGTGGGGACACAGTTTCGGCGAGGTCATGATCGCCACGGGGGAGACCCCGGAGGCGGTCCGGACGGGCTTGCGGCGGACCACCTCGATCACGTCGTCTCTGGCCTCGCTCGGGGCGTGGTCGAGTATCTCGGTGTTCTTCGGCACCTTCGGCGAGGAGAACTCGGAGCAGGCGTCGAGCTTGGCGGACTCGAGGTTCTCGCGGTCCACCTCGCCCGCGAGGATCCGGTCGACGAGGTGCTCGCAGGCGTCCGCGAACGCCTCGGGCTCGGCGTCGGAGCCGGCCTCCGATCCGGACCCGGACTCCGCGTCGCTCGGCGCGTCGGTACTCATTACCCCCAGTTCGGCGGGTTCGAGGGTTAAGCGTGTCGGGCCGGAGCGGCCCCCTCCTTCTCAGCGGTCGAGGAAGGGCGGCGCGACGACCTCGGCGCGCTTCTCGTCGCCGCGGACGACGACGCTCACCTCGGTTCCGGGCTCGGCGTGCTCCGCGTGGAGGTAGCCCAGCCCGATCGGCTCGCCGAGCGTCGGGCTCATCGTGCCCGAGGTGAGGTGGCCGATCCGGGTCAGGTCCCCGTCGGTGACGGCGTATCCGTTGCGGGGCACGCCGCGCTCAAGGAGCTTGATCCCGGTGAACGTCTCGTCCGGTCCCCCCTCCTCCTGCCGGGCCGCCAGCGCGTCGCGGCCGACGAACTCGGTGTCGAGGTCGACGACGAACCCGATCCCGGCCTCATAGGGGGTCCTCGGCTCCTCCTCGGGGTCGAAGTCCTGGCCCGACAGCAGGAATCCCATCTCCATCCGGAGGGTGTCGCGCGCGCCGAGCCCGCACGGCTGGACGTCGAACGCCGACCAGACCGCCTCGGCGTCGGCCGCGGGACACATCACCTCGAAGCCGTCCTCCCCGGTGTAGCCGGTGCGCGCGACCCAGCTCGCGACGCCGCCGGTCGTCGCAAGCGTTGCCTGGAACTTCGACAGTCCCGTGACCGATTCGGGGGAGGCGGCCGCAGCCTCCATCGCGTCGACCGCCTCCGGCCCCTGGATCGCGAACATCGCCCAGTCCGCCGTCGCGTTCGCGACCGCCGCGTCGAAATCGTGCTCGTCGCGGTAGTCGACCCAGCGGTCCATTGCCTCCTCGTCGTGGCCCGCGTTGGGGACGAGGAGGTACGCAGGGTCGCCGCTCGTCGCGTCCAGGTCACCGTCGGCCTCCTCGTCGAGGTCCGACAGCGACGCGGTCGCGGACCCGGCCTCGATCCCGTCGGGGAGCCGATAGACGACCGTGTCATCGAGCATGACCCCCTCCTCGTTCGTGACCGCGGCGTACTGGGAGTCGCCCGGATCGAGCGCCGTCACGTCGTTCGTCGTCAACCGGTCCATCAGGGTCGTCGCGTCGGGACCCGACACCTCGATCTCGCCCATGTGGGAGACGTCGAACGCGCCGACGCCCTCGCGGACCGCCGCGTGCTCCTCGCGGATCGAGTCGAACTCGACGGGCATCTGCCACCCGCCGAAGTCGGTGAACGTCGCGCCGCGCGTCTCGTGAACGCCGTGGAGCGGAGGAGTCCGTTCGCTCATACCGGCACCACTCCGGGGCGTACCTAATGTCTTGTCATCGGAGAGGTCCGGCGTCCGACCGCTCGCCGACGGCTCGCCGTTTCATCGGCGACAGCCTCAAGTCCGATCCAGCCCCGATACGACACGTGATTCGCCGTCCGAGAGAGCGGTTCGGGCCCGCCGCCGCCGTCCTCGTCGTCGCCCTCCTCCTCGTGACGGTCGTCGGGACGTGGCCCCCGCTCGTCGCCGTGGAGAGCGGGAGCATGGAGCCCTCCGTCGAGCGGGGCGACCTCGTCGTCGTGACGGCGGTCGACCGGTTCCCGTGGGGCGATCCCGTCGGCAGCGACGCGACGAACCCGCCGACGCGACTGGACGGGGCCGGCGACGTCGTCGTCTACACGTCCCCGGTCGATCCGCGCCGACCGATCCTCCACCGGGTCGCGTTCCGCGTGACCGCCGGCGAGGACTGGACCGATCGGGCCGACCCGGACCTCCTCGAGGGAGCCGACTGTACCGACATCGCGACGTGTCCGGCTCCCTACGACGGCTACGTGACCTACGGCGACGCGAACGGCGAGTACGACCAGACCGCCGGGATCGCGCCGATCGTCCACGAGGAACTCGTCCACGCCAAGGCGCTGTTCTCGATCCCCTATCTCGGGTTCCTCCAGCTCGGCGTCGACGCGGCGATCGCGCGGTTCGGAGTCGTGCCGGCCGGCGTCGGGATCGTCGCCACCGTCTCGCTCGTCAGCGGGACCGGCGCGTTCCTGGTCGGCCGTGTCCGCGAGGGCTGGCGCACCCGGAACGACCGGAAGGGCGGGCGCCGGCCGCCTCGGTAGCGAGCGCGGCCGGTTCGGGACCGTCGAAGCCGATCACCTACTCCGCGTCGCCGGAATCGCCGGCATCACCGCCACCAACGCCGCCGTTCCCGTTTCCCTCGGGACCCTCGGTTCCCTCCGGATCCCCGTTTCCCTCTCGACCCTCCGTTCTCTCCGGGTCGCCCGATCCGTCGCCGCCCGCCGTCTCCGACAGGTCCCCGTCGAGCGTCACCGAATCGCTGGCGGCGTTGCGGAGGGCGTCCGACCGGCCGAACTCCCCGGGCGCGATCGCCAGCGTCCGGATGCCGTACCCGTTGGCCGTCTCGAGTACGGGCTTGAAGTCGGTGTCCCGCGAGGCGATGGCGAGCGTCTCCATCCGCTCCTCGGCCGCGAAGCGGGCGGCGTCGACCGCGAGCTTCACGTCCACGTCGCCGCTCGTCACGACGACCTCGAATCCGCGCGCCTCCGCCGCCTGGATCAGTCCGGGCGTGGCGTGTTCGTCCAGGTAGAGCCGGGTCGTCACGAGCTGTCCCTCCGCCTCCGCCGCCTCGCGGACGTCGTCGAGGTCGACGTCGAACTCCTCGCGCAACACGTTCGGTCCGTCGACGAACAGCGCGACGCCGACGCGCTCCGAGCCGCCACGTTCCGCGTCGCCCCGACTGCTGGTCTCCATGGACTCCCTCGGCGGCCGCCGGAAAAAGGCGTGCTGATCCGCGGTCGCCCCGATGGCCCGGTATCGCCCGCCGTCAACAGACCGGCTTCGGGTTGACGCCCATCGACTCGAGGCCGTCGGTGTACTCCTCGTAGGCCGCACCGATCGCGCCGCCCGCGGCCTCGCGGGCGCGCTCCCACGCTTCCTCGTCGTCGCCACATTCGGCCGCGAGGAGGTCGCCCGCTCGTTCGAGTTGCGCGTCGAGGTCGTCGCCCATCGAGCGGAACAGCCCCGCGGTCTGCGGGTCCGCGTTGCCGACGAAGAAGCCCGTCACCTGCGTCTTCGACTTCTCCGCGGCGAGCGTCCGGCCGACGAACCCGCCGAGCCGTTCGACGGTGTCATCGAGCCCGCGGAGGTACGACTGGATCGCGGGGACCTCGCCCGGCTCGTGGGCGTCGAGCTCGCCGGCGACCGTGTCGTAGTGGCCTCGCTCCTCGCGGGCCGTCTCCGCGAACGCCTCGGCGACGTCGCCGTCCTCGCTCTCCGCCCACGACTCGTACGTCTCGGCGGCGTGGTGCTCGGCGGTCGCCGCGGCGGTCAGTACCGCCTCCGGCTCCATCTCCCCCGCGGTGTCCGCGAACAGCGACTTCGACGAACCGAGCCGCGAGAGCGCGGTCTCGTTGTCGTCGCGAACGGCCTCGATGAACTCCTCTGGATCCATGTCCCGGGATAGCGGTGGAGAGTAGTTGTATGCGGCGGTCGGCGTCGAAAGGGTCCGCGTGTGTTCGCCTCGCTCTCTCGGCCTCGCCCTGCTCCGCGGGTCGCTATGCTCCCCGCTTCGCTACGAGAGCGCGTTGCTCACTCAGCCTCGCCCTTCTCACGGGTCGCTTTGCTCCCCGTTCGATCTTCCGAAGTCCACTCCTTCGCTGCGCTCAGTCGTCGACTTCGCCCTTCTCTATCGGCGCGCCGACCAAGTTACCCCACTCGGTCCACGACCCGTCGTAGTTGACGGTGTCGTCGTAGCCGAGCAGCTCGTGGAGCGCGAACCACGCGACCGAGGAGCGCTCGCCGATCCGGCAGTAGGCGACGGTCGTCTCGTCGCCGTCGATGCCGTACTCGGAGTAGATGTCCGCGAGCTCCTCGGCGGTCTTGAACGTCCCGTCGTCGTTCGTGACGACGGACCAGGAGACGTTCTGCGCGCCGGGGATGTGGCCGCCGCGCTGGGCCGTCTCGTTGAGTCCGGGCGGGGCGAGGACCTCGCCGCTGAACTCCTCGGGCGAGCGGACGTCGACGAGCGGGAGCCCGCGGTCGATCGCGTTCTCCACGTCCTCGCGGTACGCGCGGATGGACTCGCGCGGACCGGACGCCTCGTACTCGACCGCGGAGTACTCGGGGACCTCATCGGTCGTCGGGTAGTCGTTCTCGAGCCAGTACTCGCGGCCGCCGTCGAGCAGCTTCACGTCGTCGTGGCCGTAGTACTTGAACTGCCAGTAGGTGTACGCCGCGAACCAGTTGGCGTTGTCGCCGTACAGCACGACCGTCGAGTCCTCGGTGACGCCGTTGTCGCCGAGCAGCGCCTCGAAGTCCTCCTTCTCGAGGATGTCGCGGGTGGTCTGGTCCTGGAGGTCGGTCTCCCAGTTGAAGCCGATCCCCCCGGGGGCGTGGCTCTCGTCGTACGCCTCGGTGTCGACGTCGACCTCCACCAGGCGGAGGTCGGGGTCGTCGCTCTCGAACTCGTCGAGTCGCTCCTCGACCCAGTCGGCCGAGACGAGCACGTCGTTCGCGTAATCGGAATCGCTCATTACGGCCATCCGTACGGACGGGACACGTATATCCCCCACCGTCACGGCACGCTCGGCCGCTCCTCGCCGATCCCGGCAACATCTACTGGTTGGCGAGGCGAAACGATCCGTCCGGAAGGGAGGGGTTAAGCCGACGGCTCCGAACGACGAGACATGAACGACCGGATCGTCGACGTGGAGTGGGTGGCAGAGCGACTCGACGCCCCGGACGTCGTCGTGGTCGACGTGCGAGACGCCTGGGAGTACGAGGGGATCGGCCACGTCCCCGGCGCGGTCAACGTCCCGTTCGACACGTTCCGGGCCGACGAACACGGCGCGGCCGAGGCCGGCATGCTCCCCGGCGCGGACGCCTTCGCCGAGATCGCCGAGTCGGCCGGGATCGCCCCCGACGACGAGATCGTCGCCTACGACGACACCCACGGCGTCTTCGCGGCGCGCTTTCTCGTCACCGCCGAACTGTACGGCCACGACCCCGCGAGGCTCCACCTCCTCGACGGCGACTACTCCGTCTGGAACCGCTCGCAGCCGACGACGACCGACGAACCCGGGACACCCGCTGCGGCCGACGATGCGTCCTCCGAACCCTATCCCGCCGCGTTCCGCGCCGACGGCCCGCTCATCGACCGCGAGGCGATGGCGGCCGCGGTCGACGACCCCGACGCGACGATCGTCGACACCCGCGAGGAGTGGGAGTACGAGGAGGGCCACATCTCCGGCGCAGTCCGGCTGGACTGGCGCGAGCTCGTCGACGCCGACGCCCGGACGGTCCGACCCGAGGCGGAACTGCGGGAGCTGTTGGCGGAACGCGGGATCGACCCCGACGACCGGGTCGTACTCTACTGCAACACGGCGCGCCGCATCAGCCACACCTACACCGTCCTCCGCGCGCTCGACTACCCGGAGATCGCCTTCTACGAGGGGAGCCTGACCGAGTGGGAGCGGGAGGGGGGACGACTGGAGACCGGCGATTCGGAGCCGGGCGACGGCGAGACGGACGGGAACGACTCGTGAGACCGGTCCCATATCACACGGTTTCGATCGCTCAGTACGGATCGGATCCAGTTCGTCCGATGGGGTAAAAACCGATTTAACCCATCAAACGGTCTTAGTACACTCCACGTGACCGACTGCCGTGTCCGATCAGGTCCCACGTGGAGTCCTCGCTCTCTCGATAGCTGCCGGCGTCTGTTGGATCGTTCGGCTACTACGCCGTCAGATCTGGGAGATCGTCGAGTCATTGGGTGGTGTTGAACGCCTCATCGTCGGGCTGTTCATGGTCGTCGGAATCGATCACTCCGGTGAGGTCCTCGTCACCGTTCTCGTTTTCCGTCTGCTCTGGATGGTTCTTCGTGACGACCGTCCGTTCGGCCGGTTGGAACGAGGAGTTCAGGTCGCCGTCCTCGCCGGGTTAGCGTTCCTGATCTCGACGCCGTTTACCTCCAGTCTGTTCTACTTCGTCGTCCCGCAACCGGACTCCAGGACGATAACCGTCATACTACACGCCGGTCGCAACGCCTCCGTTGCTCTTCTCATTGGAAGCGTTATCCTCCCACGAATCACCTCCGAACTCTCGTCTCCCTCGTGATATCCGAACGATACGCCGATTCAGCTCCGTTGAAATCCTCAACAGGAGATAGGTATCAGTAGCCGTGCTGAGTACAACGCGCATAGTCAGCATTCCGGACTACCGATTAGAGGCAATTGCCAATGGTCAGCACAGAGGAGTCACTTATGAGTACAGGCAACGTATCGTACGTCATGCCTGAAGAAGTCCTGTTCAAATCGGAAAGCAACCAGAGTCGAGAAGAGATCGCAGCATACCTTCGGAAAGTCGCGGATAATCTCGACAGCGGAAACGCTATCAGCCTGAAAGCAGGCTCCGAGTCTGTCACACTGAATCCTCCTGCCCGACCGACCTTCGAGGTCAAAGCTGAACGCGAAGGCCCGGCTGGCAATATGACTGAGCGAAGTATCGAGTTCGAACTCGAATGGGACGAGAATGACGGCGAGGAGAGTGGCGGAAGTGGTCAGTTAGAAATCGAGTAGCCACTCCGCAGATCTTTTTGACCGGCTGACTCATCGCAGGGGACCCGAAGCAAACAGAACCAGGTTGCTGGGTCCACCCTCTGTATCCAGCAAGCGTTTCCTATCAGTTCCCAAGAAGTTCAACAGAGCCGGACGGACTTGTTCGGGTGAGTTCGTTTAAGACCCCCGGGCGACAGGTACGAACATGAGCGAACAGCAGCCGCGATCCGACGGGGAGCGATCCCGCGGGCGCGACGACGCGGACCGATTCGCGGGCGAGAAGAACGAGGACCTCCGGAGCCGGGACGTGACCGAGGGCGCCGACCGCGCGCCCCACCGCTCGATGTTCCGCGCGATGGGCTTCGACGACGAGGACCTCTCCTCGCCGATCGTCGGGGTGCCCAACCCCGCCGCGGACATCACGCCGTGTAACGTCCATCTCGACGACGTGGCCGACGCCGCGCTCGACGGGATCGACGCCGCCGGCGGGATGCCAATCGAGTTCGGGACGGTCACCATCTCCGACGCCATCTCGATGGGCACGGAGGGAATGAAGGCGAGCCTGATCTCACGCGAAGTGATCGCCGACTCGGTCGAGCTGGTCTCCTTCGGCGAGCGGATGGACGCCCTGGTCACCGTCGCGGGCTGTGACAAGAACCTGCCCGGGATGATGATGGCGGCGATCCGGACGGACCTCCCCAGCGTCTTCCTCTACGGCGGCTCGATCATGCCCGGTCAACACGAGGGCCGCGACGTGACGATCGTCCAGGTGTTCGAGGGCGTCGGCGCCTACGCCGAGGGCGACATGAGCGGCGAGGAGCTCGACGACCTGGAGCGACACGCCTGTCCCGGCGCGGGCTCCTGTGGCGGGATGTTCACCGCCAACACGATGGCGTCGATCTCGGAGGCGCTCGGGCTCGCGCCGCTCGGCTCCGCCTCCGCGCCCGCGGAGGACGAGGAGCGCTACGAGGTGGCCGCGGAGGCGGGCGAGCTCGTCATGGACTGCATCGAGAACGACCGTCGCCCGTCCGACCTCCTGACGCGGGAGTCCTTCGAGAACGCGATCGCCCTCCAGACCGCGATCGGCGGCTCGACGAACGGCGTGTTACACCTGCTCGCGCTCGCCGCGGAGGCCGACATCGACCTCACGATCGAGGACTTCGACGAGATATCGCGGCGGACGCCGAAGATCGCGGACCTCCAGCCCGGCGGCTCCCGCGTGATGAACGACCTCCACGAGATCGGCGGGGTCCCGGTCGTGATCCGCCGTCTGATGGAGGCGGACCTGTTCCACGGCGACCAGCTGACCGTGACCGGCAACACGATCGCGGAGGAACTCGCCGAGCTCGAGGCGAACGGCGACCTCCCGGACGACGACGCGATCGACGCCGACTTCCTCTACTCCGTCGACGACCCCAAGGAGGAGGAGGGCGCGATCAAGGTCCTGGACGGGAACCTCGCGCCCGACGGCGCGGTCCTCAAGGTGACCGGCGACGACGCGTTCTACCACGAGGGTCCGGCGCGGGTCTTCGAGAACGAGGAGGACGCCATGGAGTACGTCCAGTCCGGCGAGATCGAGTCCGGCGACGTGATCGTCATCCGGAACGAGGGGCCGACGGGCGGGCCCGGCATGCGCGAGATGCTCGGCGTGACCGCCGCCGTCGTCGGCGCGGGCCACGAGGAGGACGTGGCGCTCCTCACCGACGGGCGGTTCTCGGGCGGGACGCGCGGCCCGATGATCGGCCACGTCGCCCCCGAGGCGGCGGTCGGCGGCCCGATCGGCTTCCTCGAGGACGGCGATCGGGTCACGGTCGACATCCCGAACCGTGACCTCACGGTCGACCTCTCGGAGGAGGAACTCGACGAGCGCGCGGAGGGCTGGGAAGCGCCGGAGCCGCCCTACGAGGGCGGCGTGCTGGCGAAGTACGGCCGGGACTTCTCCTCGGCGTCGATCGGCGCGGTGACGAATCCGCGGCTCACGCCCGACGAGTAGGCGCGGACCGCCCGACCGATCACCTTTTCGCCGTCTCGACGATGCCGCCGTCCGTCTCCGCGACGTGGACCGACTCGGCACACCAGACGTTGCTCCGACGACCGGCACGGGAGAGTTCCATCCGGACGACGGAGCCGGCGGGTAGGTCGGCGACGCGCTCGCGGGCGGTCCCGTCGGCGTAGTCGACGATGTGGTACGTCTCGTTGCGCGGATGCGCACGTACCGCGGCGTGATCGTGATCGTTCTGTTCGGAAACGACGGTGAACTTGTTTGACTTCGCCATCTTGTCTCCACATAATTGGAAACCTTACTTCAAGACTTCGTATAGTCACCCGGGTGACGGTGGAGGTCCTAATAGGAATATAAGGAGGACGGACGAATCGACGAGATCGGCGGACTACGCGTTACACTCGGCGAGCCACTCGTGGGCCCACTCGTCGATCTCCGCGAAGACGGGTCCGAGCGACTCGCCCTTCTCGGTGAGGCTGTAGTAGGTCGCGACGGGCGCGTCCTCCTCCATGCGGCGGTCGACGAATCCGGACTCCTGGAGGTCGTCGAGCACGCGTGAGAGGGTCCGAGCGTTCGCGTCGGTCTCGCGTTTGAGCTCGTTGAACCGCCGCTCGCCGTTCTGTAGCTCGTAGAGGACGACGAGCCGCCACTGTGAGCCGATCTGCTCGATGGAGTCGACGATCGGACACGGCGTGTCGGGTGTCTCGTCCGTGGCCGTGGTCTCCGGCGACGGATCCGCGCCCGTGAGGTCCTGTGATGACATCGGTGTTACCTACTAACCCTTTTGTCCGGGAAGCGATATATAGGTTGCGTTCGTATACGTAGTTACACGATGTTAGCTGAAATCACGACGCTACCGCTCCAGCTCGATACGCCGTTCGCCGGCGAACTGTTCTTACTCGGTCGCCTGCTGTTCGGCGGCGTGCTCGCGTTCATGGGGCTGAACCACTTCATGAACGTCGACGACATGGCCGGCTACGCGGGGTTCAAGGGACTGCCCGCGCCGCGCTTCTCGACCGTCGCCTCGGGCGCGCTGCTCGTTCTCGGCGGATTAGGAGTCGTCCTCGGCGCGTTCCCCGTCCTCTCGGCGGGCGCGCTCGCGGTCTTCCTCGTCGTCTCCGCGGTGACGATGCACGACTTCTGGACGGCCGACGACCCCGAGGAACAGCAGAGCGAGATGACGAGCTTCCTCAAGAACCTGTACGGTGCCGGCGCGGCCCTCGCGCTGCTCGCCGTCGGCGGGACCGCGTGGCCGTACGCGCTCGGCATCGGTCTGTTCTAGGTCCGATCGCCACGCTTCCGACCGCTCACTGACCGCTCGCCGACCGATCTCCGAACGTCCGGTCGATCGCGAACCGACCTCGTTCCTGCCAACGCCTTTCACGGAGGACGTTCACGTCCGGGTATGGGTGACGCGCCACCGACCACCGGACTGCACCACGTGACGAACATCTGTACGGACATGGACGAGACCGTCGCGTTCTACGAGGACGTCCTCGGCTGGCACACGGTCAAGCGAACCCAGAACTACGACGACCCCGGGACGCCCCACTACTACTTCTCGCCGACGCCGGAGGGCGAACCCGGCACCAACGTCACGTACTTCGAGTATCCGGACTCGCGGGGGAACCCGGGACCCGGCGCGAGCCACCACTTCGCGTTCGGCGTCGACGACGAGGAGACGCTCCGCGAGTGGCGGGAACACCTCCGTGAGCAGGGCGTCAACGTAAGCGAGGTGAAGGACCGCACCTACTTCAAGAGCATCTACTTCAGCGACCCCGACGGGCTCGTCTTCGAGTTCGCGACCGGCGGTCCCGGGTTCACCCGCGACGAGGAGGAGCCCGGATCCGAGGAGATCGACCCGTTCGAGCGGGGCTACGGGAACTGAAAGGGGTTCGGTCCCGTTCCGACCGGAGAGAGGAGAGAGCCCTCCGCCCCGCCGTGCGGTGGCGCGATCCCGGTGAGCGGGCGCGAAGCGCACGCGAATCGAGCGCGAGGGAGTCGGCTCGGCGTTCGTAAACGCCGAGCCGACGAGGCTGGGGAGGCGTGAGGTGCGGTGCTGTGCGGGCTGTGCGGGGTTGGGCTGTGCGGCCTTTGGAAGCCCTCACCGCGCCGGCAACGACGCGGTTACCGATCGCTCGTGGGAACGTGAAACCGAGATCCCTCCTGTGCCACGGTACCTTATATCATATAATGTCTACATACACCATTCCACGAAGCGTTAATACGCCGATCCGCGCTAGCGAAGCCACCATGACCGACGCCGACCGCGACACGATGAAGGACGTCACACACACCGCCCCGAACGACACCTCGGCGGGCGCCGTCTGGGAACGAGGTCGAGGGCCGATCGAAGAGGAGGAAGAAGAGGAGTAATCAGTCGTCGTCGCTCTCCGCGTCCTCCCTCTGTTCTCTCTCCTCCTTTCGTTCGCTCTCCTCCTTTCCTTCGACGTCCTCCTTTCGTTCGCTCTCCACCCTTTCCTCGCTCGGTTCCGACGGTTCCGCCGACGGCGACGACTCGACGGGCGGTTCCCTCCCGAGCATCGCCAGAAGCGAGGACCACGCCTCGGTCCTGTCGGCCCCCTTCGAGAGCTGGACGCCGTCGAAGGACGCCGCCGCGTGTCTCGTCTCCGGACCGAGGTGGTCCATGTGCGCGGCGATCCAAGTGAACCCGCCGCCGAGGACCGTCAGGACGGCGAACGAGAGCCACGACTCCGCCGCCGAGAGCCCGGCCGCGCCGACCGCGACGCCGGCGACCACGTAGACGAACGCGAGGAAGACGAGAAGCACCGTCACCGTCGCGAGCAGGTCGTTGACCGCGGTGACTCGGGCGTTGTAGTCGATCCACTCGGCGTAGCTGCGGAGCAGGCGCTCGTCGAACCCGGGAGAGGTCGATTCTGTGGTCGCGTCACCCGCGGCCCCTTCCACGCGCGTTCGCTCGTGTTCGGCCACGATCACCGCGTCCACGTCCGCGATGCTCAACCCGCCGCGGAGGTCCGAGGCCGTGTACGTGACCGCGGCCAGTCCCGTGGAGACGAGGAGCAGCACCCCGCCGGCGAGCGTGAAGGGGTTGAGGAACCCGCCGAGGTCGAACTCCGTCTGGACCACGATCGACCCGCCGGTGACGACGATCCCGATGAGCACGAGGTTGGCCTTGAGGATCTCGATGGCCTTGGTGTCGATCTCGCGGAGGCGTTCGACCTGATAGGTGAACGTCGTCCGCAACTCCTCGCGGGCGGCCGCGGCGACCGCGGGATCGATGTCGGAGCGGGGAGCCGAGTCGCCCTCGGAGCCGTGAACCGGGTCGGAGTCGGCGGCGACGCCCGGCTCCGACTCCTCGTCTCCCGACGGTCCCTCGCTCATACGGGGTTCGTTCTCGAAGCGATGCCGTAAGGCTACCGCCGGGTCGGCGACGAACCGACGACGACCCGCCCTCGACCCAGCAGTTTTCTCCCGTCCCCGAGACTCGCCGGCATGAACGACTCGCGTGCCGAGCCGGAGCCGTTCCGCTACGACGCCGAGGTCGACCCGGGCGAGAAGCGTCACGTCCGCTACGAGGTCGGCGAGACCTACCTCGGCGACCCGATCCGCGTCCCGGTCACCGTGATCAACGGCGAGGGCGGCGGCCCGACCGTGTTCTTCAGCGCCGGGATCCACGGCGACGAGCTCAACGGCGTCAAGGTCGTCCAGGAGATCGCGGACCGGTACGAGCCGGGCGAACTCCACGGGACGCTCGTCTGTCTCCACGCGTGTAACGTCCCGGCCTTCGAGGCCCAACAGCGGTACACGCCGATCTACGACCAGGACATGAACCGGTCGTTCCCGGGACGAGAGGGCGCGAACACGACCGAGCGGATGGCCCACGAGATCTACCGCCGGTTCGTCTCGCCGTGTGACCTCGGGCTCGACTTCCACACGTCGACCCGGAACCGGACGACGATCTATCACGCGCGCGCCGACCTCGAGGACCCCGACGTCTCGCGGCTCGCCCGCGCGTTCGCCACCAACGTGGTCCTCTACGGCGAGGGCGACGCCGGCTCGCTCCGCGCCGTGGCGACCGCGGACGGGATCCCGACGGTCACCGTCGAGATGGGGCGGGCACACCGCTTCCAGCGCGTCCTGATCGAGAAGGCGCTTCAGGGCGTCGAGAGCGTGCTCGCCGAGTACGGCGTCCTCCCGGGCGAGCCGGTCCACTGGCCGGGGTGGTACGAGTCGACCGCCGCCGACGCCACCAAGCGATGGATCCGCGCGGACGCCGGCGGGCTCGTCGAGATGGAGTGGGGACCCTATCCGCTCGTCCACGAGGGCGACGCGATCTGTACGGTGACGAACCACTTCAAGACCGAGGAGCACGTCGTCCGTGCGCCCTTCGACGGGCTGATCCTCGGGGCGCTCGAGAACCCGGTGGCCGCCCCCGGCCACCCGCTCTGTCACCTCCTCGAGTTGGACCGCGAGACGAAACTCGAGATCGAACGGGAGATCGACCGCGGCGAGTTCGACGGCTATCGCGCACACGGCGACGCCTGGGCCGACGACTAGGAAAGGCGACGAGGGGATCCGCCGGACGTTCTCGCGGTTGATACCCACGGGCGTGGGTTTAACCCGGTCCCTGCCGGACCCGAGCCCATGATAGAGGTCGCGGGCCTCGAGAAGACGTACGGCGGGTTCGCGGCGGTCGTCGACAGCACCTTCTCCGTCGAGGAGGGGGAGGTGTTCGGGATCGTCGGTCCGAACGGCGCGGGCAAGACGACGACGCTGAAGGTCCTCGCCGGGCTGATCGAGCCCACCTCGGGCGAGGCACGCGTGGCGGGCTACGACTCCACCGAGTCGGCGATGCGCCACCACCTCGGCTTCCTCCCCGAGGAGTCGCCGCTGTACGAGGAGATGACGGCGACGTCGTACCTCCGCTTCTTCGCCGACCTCTACGAGGTCCCCCGGTCCGTCGCCGACGAGCGCATCGAACGCGCGCTCGATCGGCTGGACCTCGACCACCGCGACCGGCGGCTCGGGGACGTCTCGAAGGGGATGAAACGGAAGGTCGCCATCGCGCGGTCGCTGGTGAACGATCCCGACGTGTTGGTGTACGACGAGCCGGCCTCCGGACTCGATCCGGTGACGACGAACTCGGTGCTGGAGTTCACCCGCGAACTCAGGGCGGCCGGCAAGACCGTCGTGTTCTCCGCGCACAACCTGTATCACGTCGAGTCCGTCTGCGACCGCGTCGCGGTCATGAACGAGGGCCGGATCGTCGCCCGCGGCACCGTCGACGGGATCCGCGAGCGACACGGCGAGACGACCTACCACGTGTACACCGACGTGCCGCCGGAGGCCGGCGCGGCGGAGGACGGGGCCGACGCGGAGGGCAACGGAACCGACCCGGAAGCGTTCGGCGGGACGGAGGAGGTCGGCGACCGCTACCGCACGGTCGTCCCGTCGATGGACGCGGTCGAGCGGGTTCGAACGGCCGCCTCGGAGGCCGGCGGAACCGTCGTCGACATCCGCACTCGGGAGCCGAGCCTCGAGGACGTGTTCCTCGACCTCGTGGGACGACCGATGCCCGGTCGCCGGGGCGGTGCCGGGATCGACGAGGGAGACGGGACCCCCGGGATCGACGAGGGCGACGCGGTCGGTGGAGCCGCCGCGGCCGACGCCGGCGGGGACGCCGATACGTCCGAAGCCGGCCGCCGCGACCACGACGACGAGCGCGAGGAACGCGCGGGGGCGGCGACGAGCGAGGAGGCCTGAGTGATCCGACGCGCGAGCCGACGGCTCCGGCGGGTCGTTCGTCGCTCTCGGCGGGTCGGTCGAGTCGCCCGATGGGAGGCGTCGCGGGCGGCGGGCGGCGTCGATCGGCGCACGCTTTTGGCCGCGCTCGCGCTCTTGATCGTCGCGGGCGGCGTCCTCGGCGCGGGGGCCGCGACCGACGTCGTCGGGCTCGACGTGGACCGCGACGTCTATCGGGTCGGCGTCGACCCGGCGTCGCCGTACGCGGACGCGGTCGAGGCCGAGCCCGCCCTGACCGCCGTGCCGGCCGAGGAGGCGACGCTCGGATCGACGGCCGACCTGATCGTTCGGGAGGTTCGAGCCGGCGGCGGGGACGGTCCGGCCGGCGATCCCGCCGGCGTCCTCGTCCGCGCGGTCGACACGCCGAAGGGCGAGGCGGCCGCCGCGTCGTTCCGGGAGGCGGTCGAGGCCCACAACGAGCGGCTGATGGCCGCGGAGCCGAACGACACCGCGGCCTTCCCGGTCACCGTCACGCTCCGATACGCGGCCCGCGGATCGGCGCTCGACGACGGAGCGACGTTCGGCGGTTCGGGATCGGACGCCGGCGACGTGAGTGACGGGGATGGAGGCGGTACCGACGGATCCGGCGTATCGGACGCCGAGGGCGGTGATTCATCCGATTCCGGAACCACCGATACGAGCGGGTCCACCGATGACGGCAGCGGTGGAGCCGGAAACGATGGCGACGCGAGCGGTGACGGAACCGCCGGCGGGAACGACGCTGCGACCGGCGACGGCGGGGCGAGTGACGGCAGCAGCGACGGCGGCTGGTGGCCCTTCGATGGCGGCGACGGCGGCTGGTGGCCCCTCGGCGACGGGGACGGGTCGAGCGGTATCGCCGTCCCCTCGATCGGCGGCGGCGCGTTCGGCGCGGACACGGCCGGATCGCCCGGGTCGATCACGCCGCCGTTCCCGTTCGCGTCGCTCGTGTTGGCGTTCGCCTTCCTCGTGCCGATGAACTTCCTCGCGCAGGCGTACGGCTCCTCGGTTCTCGAGGAACGAACCAACCGGCGGGGCGAGCCGCTTCTCGTCACGCCGCTGTCGCCGACGGAGATCGTCGCGGGAAAGACGCTTCCCTACGTCGCAGTCGCGGCCGCGGTGACGGCGCTCATCGCGCTCGTCGTGGGCGGCGGACCGGTCTCCGTGCTCGCGGTGCTCCCGATCGCGGCGACGTTCCTCGCCGCCACCTTCGTCGGCGCGGTGTTCGCGCGGTCGTTCAAGGAACTCACCTTCGTCACGGTCGCGGTGAGCGTTCTCCTCACCTCCTACGCGTTCGTCCCCGCGATATTCACGAACGTGACGCCGGTGGCGCTGATCTCGCCGCTCACGCTCGTCGTCTTCGACCTCCAAGGAGAGGCGATCTCGGTCGGGGAGTTCCTGTTCGCGACGGGGCCGACCGCGATCGCCGCCGTCCTCCTCTTCGGGCTCGGGCTCGGCGTCTACCGCGAGGAGGACCTGTTCACCCAGAAGCCGGTGACGCGCAAGTTCCTCGACGCGCTCGCGGTCCGGCTCTCGGCGGTCGGCGAGAGCGTCCGCGAGTCGCCGCCGACGGGGATCGCGGCCCGGATCCCGGGACGGATCCGCGGGCTCGCGGCGGTCGCGTTCCTCACGGCGTGTACGATCCCGTTCGTCTTCGTCGCGGAGTTGCTCGCCGTCGCGGTGCTGTTCGCGCTGCCCGTCACCGTCTCGATCCCCG
Organism: Halorubrum aquaticum; assembly: GCF_900113615.1. Taxonomy (GTDB): domain Archaea; phylum Halobacteriota; class Halobacteria; order Halobacteriales; family Haloferacaceae; genus Halorubrum; species Halorubrum aquaticum. The sequence goes on along the minus strand of NZ_FOPZ01000001.1, from coordinate 105,591 downwards.
TCCTGCTCGTCGTCATCGCGTTCGTCGAAGAGCTCGCCAAGAGCGTCCACCTCTACGCCGGGTTCGAACGCGGCGTCCTCGCGCGGACCGACCGGGTCGCGCTCGCGGTCGGGCTCGCCTCCGGGCTCGGCTTCTTCCTCGCGGAGAAGGCGACCGCGGTCGTCCAGGCGGTCGGGCTCACGGAGCTGTACGTCGGACGGGCCGCCTTCGGCTCCGTCGCGGGCGTCTCGGGGCTCTCCCCGCTCGTCCTCGCCGGGCTCTTTTTCGCGCCGCTCGTGCTCCACGGAGTCACGGCGACGCTGTCGGCCGTCGGCGCGCGGCGGGACCGGACGAAGTACGCCCTCGCGCTCGCGGCCGCGACGCTGCTTCACGCCGCGTACAACTTCGGGGTGGTGAGCCTCCATGGGTAGCCGACTGACGGTCGCGAAACGGGAGATCGCCGGGTTGCGGGCGGAGAAGACGATCCTGCTCGCGATCGGCATCCAGCTGTTCATCGCCGCGTTCTCCTCGTTCCTCGTCGTCGGGCTCGTCTCGATGTACGACCCCGGCGCGCTCGACGGCGCGGAGGTCGAGGTCGCGGCCGCCGGCGACGCGGTCGCGGACCTCGAACGTGTCGCCGCGGAGGTGCCGGGCGCGTCGGTGACGCCCTACGAGGACCCGGCCGCGGCGCGAACGGCCTTCGACCGCAACGCCGCCGACGCGGTGGCGATAGCGACTCGAGAGGACACGGGGAAGACATCCATCGCGGTGACCGCGCCCGACGCCACCGTCGAAACGACGGTGATCGTCGTCCAGCTCCGGGACCTGCTGCGCACCTACGAGCGCGTCGAGCGCGTCGAGCGGGCGGACTCGCTGAGTCGTCCCCCGCTTCCACTGCCCGACTCGACCGGGTCGAGTCCGTACTTCACGTTCACGTACACGGTGTTGATCCCCGTGTTGGTGTTCCTCCCCGTCTTCATCTCGGGGTCGCTCGTCGTCGACTCGATCACCGAGGAGCTGGACCGGGGAACGCTCGAGCTACTGCGGGTCGCGCCGGTGACGATCGGCGAGATCGTCGACGGGAAGGCGCTCGCGGCGGTCGCGATCGCCCCCGGACAGGCCCTGCTCTGGCTCCTGCTGCTCGAACTCAACGGGACGCCCGTCGCCAACGTCCCGACGGTCCTCCTCCTGATGACCGCGCTGACGACGCTCGTCGTCGGGGTCGCCGCGGGGATCGCGGCGGTCGCGCCCGACCGCCGGGCCGCGCAGTTCCTCTACTCGGTCGCCGTGCTCGTGCTCTTCGGCGGCGCGACCGCGATGGCCGGCGGCCCGACGAACGCGGTCGCACGGCTCGCGATCGACAGCGCCACCCCCGCGACGACGCTCACGGTCATCGTCTACGCCGCGCTCGCGGCCGTGGCGTACCTCGGCGTCCGGCGGTTCATCACCGAGAACGGGATCGGGGAGTGAAGGTCCCGGAGCGAGGTGACGACGGCGACGATGCTTTATAGATCGGACTGCGGTGGCGCGCCCGGGAGCGGGCCTTCGGCCCGCGACCGGAACGCGAGGGACGCGGCGAGCGGGGCGAGCGGCGAAGCCGCGAGTCGCGAGCCGCGAGGCTGGGGAGGAGTGAGGTGCGGGGCTGGGGAGGCGTGAGGTGCGGGGCTGGGAAGGCGTGAGGTGCGGGGCTGGGGAGGCGTGAGGTGCGGGGCAGTCGTGGGGCGGGGTGGGACTCAAAGGGGCAGTCGCCGGCGGCTCTGCCGCCGGCTGCCAGAGGCGCGGAGCGCCTCGCTGTCGCGAGGACGAAGCCCGACGATGTAAGGACCGCAAGGAAGGAGTGAAACGACTGACTGAGGACCGCAACGCGTCGCGCGAGTCGTCGCGGCTGGGGCTTTGGAGACGTTCTCCGCAGTCACGTCTCTCACGTCATCTGATCGAACGACCTGGGTGTTAGAAACCTCATCCACTCCGATATACGAGACTTATTCGCCGAACGCGCCCAGACTCGACTGGAGGTCTCGGTCGGGCACCTCCTCTGTCAGTTCGTACCCGACCAGCGACCGGGCGTCGACCGCGTACGTGGAGCCGTTGCGGTCGAGCACCAGTACCCGTCCCTTCCAGCCCCGAACCGTCCCGGCCGCCATCGTCTCCGCGACCGGCCGCTCCGAGAGGTCGAGCCCGTAGTCGAACGCGAACCGCTCGACCGGGTCGAACCGGCCGACCAGATCCTCCCACGCCCCGCGGTCGACGTCCCGGCCGAAGCCGTCGAGCTTCGTCGGCACCCGGACGCGGTCGACGAGTCCCTCGCCGCTCGCGAGTTCGGCCTCGACCTCGCGGGCGACCCGGCCGTCGGGGAACGTCCGGACGTGGGCCGCCCGGTCGGCCCCCTGCTCGCGGAGGCGGGTTTCGAGCCGCCACAGCCGCGTGACGCCCACCTTGAACGTGTCGGGCGCGAACGCCGCGAGGTACATCGCGTGCTCCTCGTGGCAGTCCATCTCGTCTTTGAGACACGACCCGGTACACCGCGCACAGACCCAGACGCTCGAGTGCGCCTCACAGTAGGGGGCGTCGGCGGCGTCACAGGGGACGTGACCGCCCTCGTGGACCGTCCCGGCACACCGGCGGTCGCCGAGCCCGTAGGCGAGTTCGGTACCGGGCGCGGCGTCGACGTACTCCACCTCGCCGTCGACGGCGACGTAGAACCCGCCGGCAGTGGCGCTTTCGGACCCGGCCGCGCCGCTCCCGGACCCGTTTCCGTCATCGACGCCACCCGTCTCGTACCCGACGACCTGCACGGCCGAGATAGGGGAGTCGGCGACTAATAACGTTCGCACCGCTGGGAGGAAACTACCCTTAACCAACTAACAAACACCCCAAATAGCTATGGTCCAACGGAACCAACAACCGTCCATGTCGGGCGAAACCATCGATATCAGCGAGTTCGAGAACGCCGATGTCGACGAGTTCGAGGGGCGAAACGATACCGAGCGGATCGTCTCGTTTCTCGACGAGAACGACGACCGCGCGTGGAAGGCGGCGACGATCGCCGATCGGCTCGGGTTGGATACGGACGCCGTCAGTGCGATCCTCTCGCGACTGAAAGAACGCGGTCTCGTGCGACACAAACGTCCGTACTGGGCGATCACGGACGACGAGGAACGCCTCCGATCGGCCTATCGACTACACCGACACCACGAGACCGCGGACGAACGGTACGGCGAGGAGCGCCTCGAGGATCTGCGGACCGACGACATGGAGAAGGTACGGTGACCGCGTTCGGTGAACTGGAACGCGGCGACGTCGTCTGGGCGACCGATCCGCTCTCCGAGAAAGGCCGCCCGATGCTCGTTTTGGAGGGCTCCTCGGTTCCCTAATCACGGCCCCCAACTCGTCACGGTCCCGATCTCCACGAAGGCCTACCACGAGGAGTCGCTCACGCTTCGAGACGACGACTACGAGGGCGACCCGCTCGGGAAACGGAGTCACGTCCTCCCGTGGTCGCTCGCGACCCTCAACAGCGCAACGGAGGTCGAACTCCACATGACTTCTCTCACCGACGAACGTACCGAGGACGTGGCGACACGAACGATCGGCTACATATCCGCCTGAGCGGATCTCGATGTCAGCAACGGTGACGCGCAGCCGGACTAACCTGCCCGTTTTCACACGGAGGCGCTCGCACTCGTCTCACTCGCCGTGAACCGCGCACTCGACCGCCGCCGCCAGCCGCTCTCGCGTCCGGTGGCTCGACTCGGCGTCGGTCCGGACCTCGATCAGGTGGGAGCCGTCCGCGTCGCGGGCGCGGCGATACGCGGCCGCGAGCGCGTCGGTCGGGTCCGTCGTCCCTGATCCGTCTGTGGTCTCCGACCCGGGTCGGGCGTCGATCCGAGCGTACTCGAGCCCGTGAAGGTCGGCCACCGGCTCGAACTCGAGCCCGTGCGGCGTCTTGAACTCGGCGGTAAAGGGCGGGTCGAACGACTCGATCGGGAGCGCGTGGAAGATCCCGCCGCCGTCGTTGTTGAGGAGCACGACCGTGACGTCGACGTCACAGCGGGCGACCGCGAGCAGGCCGTTCGTGTCGTGGTACAGCGCGAGGTCGCCGACGACGAGCGTGAGGTCGTCGGTGGTCGCCGAACCCGCGCCGAGCGCGCTCGAGACGATCCCGTCGATCCCGGAGACGCCGCGGTTGCCGAGAGCGGTGACGTTCGTCGTCGACGGCGCGACGAACCGGTCGAGGTCGCGGACCGGCATCGAGTTCGAGACGAACAGCGTCGACGGGTCCGGGGCCTCCCCGGCGACGACCCGGAGCACGTCGCCCTCGTGGAACCCGTCGGTCCCGTCGTCGCTTTTTTCCCCTCCGTTTCCGTCCGTTCCAGCCCCCCGATCGCCCCGGTGGAACTCGCGGGCGACCCGGTCGGCCGTCTCCCACTGATCGCGCCACTCCGGATCCCCTCCGCCGGCGACGAGCCGTGAGAGGCGAGCACAGAGCCGGTTCGGTTCGGCGACGACGAGGTCCGTCGCGGCGAACTCCGCCTCGCGCCACTCCCCGGCGGGGTCGACCGCGTACTGGTCCGCGCCCGTCGCCGCGAGGTACTTCCGGAGCCGCTTCGAGGTCGGCGACGCGCCGAGGCGGATCACGACCTCGGGGTCGGTCCAGCCGTCCGCGACGGGCGGCTCGTCGTCCGCCCCGCCATCGCCCGCAACCGCCGCCGACAGGTACGCATCGTAGGCCCCGATCATCGGCGCGACCCGCGTGTGGCCGCCGAACCGGAGGCCCGAGAGCGGGTCGGCGAGCACCGGGTAGCCGGTGGCGTGGGAAAGCGCGGTGACGGCCTCCGGATCGAGTCCCGGCGGATCGGCGGGACCGGCGACGATCAGCCCGCGGTCCGCGGAGCACGCCTCCGCGAGTTCGCGGAGCGCCGTCTCCTCCGGCTCCGGCGATCCGGGCGTCACGTCGACGTACGGTCCCTCGCGACCGGTCGCCGCGGTCGGATCGAGGTCGTCGGGCACGTCGCCCTCGACCGGCGTCGGCTCGAGCGGCTTCGCGAACGGGACGTTGAGGTGGACCGGGCCGGCGTCCGCGCCCTCCGCGGTCGCCACCGCGCGGTCGACCGTCGTCCGGAGCGACCGGAGCGCGCGGTCGTTCGCCGCCGGCTCGGGGAGGTCCTTGTAGAGGCGGACCGCGTCGCCGTAGAGCTTCTCCTGGTCCGCGGTCTGGTTCGCGCCGGAGTCACGGAGCTCCGTCGGCCGGTCGGCGGTGAGCGCGAGCAACGGCACCCGGGCGTTGTCGGCCTCCATCACCGCCGGATGGTAGTTGGCTGCGGCGGTGCCGGACGTACAGATCAGCGGCGTCACGCGGCCGGTCCGGCGCGCGCGCCCCAGCGCGAAGTAGGCCGCCGACCGCTCGTCGAGCTGAGAGAACAGGTGGAGCTCCTCGTGGCGCGCGGCGGCCACCGTCAACGGCGTCGAGCGACTGCCGGGCGAGACGACGACAGCGTCCACGCCCGTGGCGACGAGCTCGTCGATCATCGCCCGCGCCCACAGCGTGTTCCGGTTCGGTGCGGTCATCACCGGACGTAGGCCGTGCCGGATTAAGTAACCCGGCAGGTCGCGGTCGCGTTCGAGGAGCGCGGTCACTCCCCGTGACTGCGCTCCCCGCCGGTCGGATCGACTCGTCGGGGACGCGGGTTCGGCCGCGTTCTACAACGCTTATACACGCCCACGGCCTCCGATCGGACATGAGCGAAGACGACGCCGTCGAGGTCGAGTCGCCGGGCGAACCCGACGCGACCGCCGACGCCGACGCGAGTGAGACGGCCGATACCGCCGACACGGCCGAGGAAGCCGGAACCGACGGGACGGACGCGGAGCCCGCCCTCGCCGACCGCGTCGCCGAACACGACGAGGCGCTCGCCGAGGAGGTGGCCGACCTCGAGTCGGAACTCGAGGAACGCCGCGAGGAGGTCGACGAGCTGACGAGCAAGCTCGCGCGCGTCCGTGCCGACTTCAGCAACTACAAGCAGCGGGCCAAGCGCAAGCGCGAGGAGATCCGCGAGCGAGCCTCGGAATCGCTCGTTGAACGGATCGCTCCGGTTCGAAACGACCTCGTCCGGGCGCTCGATCAGGAGGACGGTAGCGACATCCGCCCCGGCGTGGAGTCGACCCTCGAGAAGTTCGACGAGGTGCTCGACGAGGAGGGCGTCGAGCCGATCGAGCCGGAGCCCGGCGAGGAGGTCGACCCGGCGCGCCACCAGGTCATGCTCCGGGTCGACAGCGACCAGCCCGACGGCACCGTCCACGAGGTGTACGAGCCCGGCTACGAGATGGGCGACCGCGTCATCAGCGAGGCGCAGGTGACGGTCAGCAACGGCGGCGAGTGACCTCGCGACGGGAGCGTTCGCCGAGTCACTGATCCCCGTACCGCTCCGCGAGTCCGTCGAGCGCGCCGTCCGACGCGACGCCGTGCGGGACGACCAGCGGCGAGACCGACACCTCGCCGTCGACCACCGCGCGCCGGTCGGTGCCGACCGGGTCGGGCACGTCCGCCTCGGTCATCCGCCCCCAGATCGGGTCGTCGAAGGTGACGCCACCGTTCCCGTCGTGCTCGGCGGTCATGCCGTACCAGTCCGACGGACGGGTCACCCGCATCCGAGCCGTATCGCCCTCCGCGATCGGCGCGTTCACGTTGAGGTAGTCGACCGCCTCGAAGACGCCGGCGTCGAAGGCGTTGTCGACGAGGTATCGCGTGGCGCGGGCGGCGTGACCGAACTGGTCTCGCTCCAGATCGGTCTTCCACCAGTCCTCGCCGCCCGGAACGTACATCGACGTCGCCACCGCCGGAACGCCGAAGAACGCGGCCTCCACCGCGGCCGAGACGGTCCCGGAGCGGCCGAGGACGTACGAGCCGAGGTTCGCGCCCTCGTTACAGCCGGCGACGACGCAGTCCGCGTCGGGGACGAGTTCGTCCAGCCCCGCGACGACGCAGTCGACGGGCGTCCCGTCGACCGCGTAGCCGAGTTCGTGCTCCGAGACGGTCACGTCGTCCGACAGCGCCCGACCGACCGACGAGCGGTCGCCGGTCGGGGCCACCGTCACGACATCGTAGTCGTCCGCGAGGGCGTCACGGAGGGCTCGGAGGCCGACGGCGTCGATGCCGTCGTCGTTCGTCAACAGGATCCGATCGGCGCTCACACCGTACGCTGGTCGGGTCCGGAGAAAAGTCCATCGTCGCGTCAGAGGCTCGCGAGGGAGCCCGACTCGACCCGCTCCACAGCGGACGGAGACCGCCGCCAACGAACGGAAAAACACAGGTGTCGCGGGCGCGATGAGTCGGTATGGGATTCGGCGACACGGCGAAGCGCATCCAGACGCTCGCCGACAAGGCGGAACGGACCTACCAGAAGATCAACGAACTCCGGACGGAGGTCGAGGAGACGCAGACGACGGTTCTCGACACCTCGGAGCGCGTCCAGGCGCTCGAAAACGAGATGGCCGAACAGCGCGCGGTCCTCGACGCGGTCGCGGAGGAGGTCGGCGTCGACCTCGACAGTGTGAGCACGGAGGCACACATCGTCGAGGCCGAAGCCGCGGCCGACGAGGACGGCCGATCCGAGGCCGATGGGCCCGACGGCTCCGAGACCGAGGCGGACGGGAACTGAGACCGCGACTGCTCGAGACGACCGCTACTCGGACGACGGCGTGGATCCGCCGTCGTCGGAGCGCGCGTCGTTCGAGTGCGTGTCGTCCGAGTGCGTATCATCCGCTCGTGAGACGACCTCCGCGGGCACGCCCGCGACCGTCGTCCGCGGCGGGACGTCCTCCGCAACGAGCGAGTTGGCGGCGACGCGTGCCCCCTCGCCGACCGTGACGCCCGGCAGGACGACCGCGCCCGCGCCGATCATCGCGCGGTCCTCGATCACCACGTCGCCGAGGCGGTACTCGTCCTGGAGGAACTCGTGGCACAGCAGAGTGGCGTCGTAGCCGACGATCGCGTCGTTGCCGACGGTGATCCGCTCGGGCCAGAACACGTCGGGCGTCGATTCGAGCCCCCACGAGACGCCCGCTCCGACCGTCACGCCGATCCACGAGAGCAGCCGGTTCTTGAGCCGGAGGCTCGGACAGATCCGCGCGAGGACGATCACGAGGTAGTTGCGCACGACGACGAGCGGCGACTTCGCGTCGGGCCAGGACCACAGCGAGTTCCGAACGCCGCCCGTCCGGTGACGTTCCAGCCCGTCGGCGCGCGTGTCGTATCCCGCACTCGGGCCGTTCTCGCCGGCCCCGGCGTTTCCCCCGTCGGTCGTGTCCTCGTCGCTCACGCTCGTCCGTTCACGGGGCGGGATTAAAAGGCTCGCTGCCGAGGTCGCCGCAAGGGCCACCGCCGAGCTCGCCGGATCCCGTCGCCGTCGTGGCGAGGGTTCAAATCCGATGGGGGATCCAGCCCCCCCACGACACGTCGACGGCTCACGGCCGGCCCGGGCGGGTGTGCGGTCGACCGCCGTGAGGAGACGAGACCGCCTGTTCGCCACTTCGTTCCGCTCGATCCACGGCGTCGTTCTCCACCGACGGTTCCGACTACTCGCGGAGTTCGGCCATGTGCTCGACACGCCGCTCGAGGAGGTCGGCCTTCCCGATGTCGTGGCGGACCCGGACGCGGTCGCCGGCCGCCGACAGCGCCGCGTCCGCCTCGGCCTCCGCGGCCGCGATGGAGTCGCCGCGGCCGACGACCGCGAACGATCGCGACGTGGTCGTGTAGAGACCGTCCTCGCGCTCGTCGACGCTCGCGTAGTAGAGCAGCGCGCCACCGACGCTCTCCTCGTCGACCGTGATCCGCGCCCCGCCGTCCGGGTCGGTCGGATACCCGTCGGGGACGGCGTACTTACACACCGTCGCCTCGCCGGAGAACTCGAGGTCCGGCAGCGAGTCGCCGTCGCGAGCGGCGGTTAGCACGTCGATGAAGGGCGTCTCGAGGACCGGAAGCGTGTTCATCGCCTCCGGGTCGCCGAAGCGCGCGTTGAACTCGACCACCTTCGGTCCCGCCGCGGTCAGCATGAACTGCCCGTAGAGGACGCCCTTGTACTCGGGGAGCGCGTCGACGACGGCGTCGAGCACGTCGAGGGCGGCCTCGTAGTCGCCGGCTTCCATGAACGGGAGCGAGGATCCGGTGTCGGAGTACGATCCCATCCCGCCGGTGTTCGGCCCCTCGTCTCCCTCGTAGGCGCGCTTGTGGTCCTGAACGGCCGGCGTCGCGCGGAACTCGCCGTCGGCGACGAACGCCTGGATCGTGAACTCCTCGCCGACCAGCCGCTCCTCGAGAACGACGCGGTCGTACTCGGCGTCCCGCAGGTACGCCTTCGCCTCCTCGGCGGTGACCTGGTCGCCGATCACCTTGACGCCCTTGCCGCCGGTGAGACCGGCGGGTTTCACCGCGAGGTCGCCGTCGTACTCGTCGATGTACGCGCAGGCGGCATCCATGTCGTCGAACACCTCGAAGTCCGGGCAGCCGGGCACGTCCGCCTCGCGCATGAACCGGCGCTGGTACGCCTTGTCGGTCTCCAAGCGTGCCTCCGCCTCTCGCGGACCGAACGCGTACACGCCGGCGTCGTCGAGGGCGTCCGCGACGCCGGCTTCGAGCGCCGACTCGGGACCGATGACCGCGAGGTCCGCGCCCACGTCGGTCGCGAACGCGACGATCGCGTCCGCGTCGGTCTCCTCGACCGTCTCGAACCCGTCCGCGAGCCGGCGGATCCCGGGGTTTCGGTTGCTCGCACAGGCGTACAGCGAACAGTCGTCGGCGAGCGCCCGGGCGATCGCGTGTTCGCGTCCGCCGCCGCCGATCAGGACCACGGTCTCCGTCATGCGCGACGGATATCCGCATCGTAGTGTAAGTCTTGCCCTCTCGATCCGACGATCGATCCATTATCGTGGTGTCCGAGGACCGTGCCGTGAATGACGGATCGAGCACGTCGGGTCGCTCGTACCGTCTTACTCGGCTCCGTGTAGCGGGGTTTTTCCGACGCGCGAGCCAACCTCGACCATGTCACAGCCGACCGACCGAAACCGGCTCGACGAGGAGGCGAGCCCGTACCTCCGACAGCACGCCGACAACCCGGTCAACTGGCAGCCGTGGGGCGAGGAGGCGTTCGAGCGCGCCCGCGACCACGACGTGCCGGTGTTCGTCTCCATCGGCTACTCCGCGTGTCACTGGTGTCACGTGATGGAGGAGGAGAGCTTCGCCGACGAGGAGACGGCGGCGCTGCTCAACGAGTCGTTCGTCCCGATCAAGGTCGACCGCGAGGAGCGTCCCGACGTCGACAGCACGTTCATGACGGTCTCACAGCTCGTCACCGGCGGGGGCGGCTGGCCGCTCTCGGCGTGGTGTACGCCGGACGGGAAGCCGTTCTACGTCGGGACGTACTTCCCGCCGGAGCCGCGGGGGAACCACCCCTCGTTCCCGGGGCTCTGTCGCCGGATCGCCGACTCCTGGAGCGACCCCGAACAGCGCGAGGAGATGGAGCGCCGCGCCGAGCAGTGGACCGCGAGCGCGCGGGACGAACTCGAGTCCGTCCCCGACCCGGATCCGTCCGACGCGAGCGACCCGCCCGGTTCGGGACTCCTCGACGAGGCGGCCGCGACCGCGATGCGGAGCGTCGACGAGGAGCACGGCGGGTTCGGTTCCAGCGGCCCGAAGTTCCCGATGCCGGGTCGGGTCGACCTCCTGTTCCGGGCGGCCGCACGGACCGGCCGCGAGGAACTCCTGCGGGCGGCAACGCGGACCCTCGACGGGATGGCGGGGGGAGGGATGTACGACCAGATAGGCGGGGGCTTTCATCGCTACGCGGTCGACCGCGAGTGGACGATCCCCCACTTCGAGAAGATGCTGTACGACAACGCCGAGCTGCCGATGGTCTATCTCGACGGATGCCGGCTCACTGACGACGCCGGATACGCCCGCGTGGCCGCCGAGTCGCTGGCGTTTCTCGAACGCGAGCTTCGCCATCCCGAGGGCGGGTTCTTCAGCACGCTCGACGCCCGGAGTCCGCCGACGGCGAGTCGCGCCGGGGACGACCCCGACGAGCGGGTCGAGGGCACGTTCTACGCGTGGACGCCGGCGGAGGTCGACGCCGTCCTCGACGAGCCCGCGGCGTCGATCGCGCGGTCCCGGTACGGGATCGAGCCCGGCGGGAACTTCGAGCGCGGGACGACGGTCCCGACGCTGTCGGCCTCGGTCGAGGAGCTCGCCGCGGAACACGACCGACCGGTCGAGGAGATCGAGGAGGTCCTCGTGACGGTGCGCACGGCGCTCTTCGAGGCCCGCGAGGAACGTCCCCGACCCGATCGCGACGAGAAGGTACTGGCGTCGTGGAACGGTCGGGCGATATCGGCGTTCGCGGCCGCGGGGACCGTGCTGGGCGAGTCGTACGCCGACTTGGCCGACGAGGCGCTGGAGTTCTGTCGGGAGCGGCTGTACGACGCCGACGAGGGGCGGCTCGACCGGCGGTGGCTCGACGGCGACGTGGCCGGGCCCGGCTACCTCGACGACTACGCGTTCCTCGCGCGCGGCGCGTTCGACGTGTACTCCGCCACCGGCGACGTCGACGCGCTCGCGTTCGCGCTGGAGCTGGCGGAGGCGCTCGTCGACCACTTCTACGACCCGGACGCGGGAACCATCTACTTCACCCGCGATCCCGACGGCGACGCGGCGAGGGAGGCGGATGATGCGGACGTGGCGGGTGCCGGCGACGGAACGCTCTTCGCCCGGCCACAGGAGTTCACGGACCGATCGACGCCGTCGAGTCTGGGGATCGCCGCGGAGACGCTCGCGATCCTCGACGGGTTCCGAACCGACGACCGGTTCCGCGAGATCGCTGAGCGAGTGGTGACTACCCACTCCGACCGGATCCGCGCGAGCCCGCTCGAGCACGTCTCGCTGGTCCGCGCGGCCGAGCGCGTCGAGGCCGGCGGGATCGAGGTGACGGTGGCGGCCGAGGAGATCCCCTCCGGATGGGAGGAGACGCTCGCGGACCGGTACCTCCCGGGAGCCGTCATCGCGCGTCGTCCGCCCACGCAGGACGGGCTCGACGAGTGGCTCGATCGGCTGGGCCTCGAGGACGCGCCGCCGATCTGGAAGGGACGCGACGCCGAGGGCGACGAGCCGACCGTCTACGTCTGTGAGGGGTTCACGTGCTCGCCCCCCGAGACCGACCTCGACGCGGCGCTCGAGTGGCTCGCGGACCGCGAGTGACGCCATCGCCGGGATCGCCGCGACGGACGGTTTCCACCCGACGATCGAACGCGCTTAACGGGTCGAGCGATCCGGGACGGGTATGAAGCGGTACGACCTCCTCTATCGACTGTACGACGAGTTCGACACGGCGGCACTCCGGGAGCACCAGTCGTTCGTCGACCTGTTTCCGCCGGTCGACTCCCGCGTCGCGCTCGATCACTGGGAGGACGCGAGCGAGGAGCTGACCCGGCGGAAGACGGCGATCGCCGACGCGATTCCACACGGCGAGACGTTCGCGGAGGTGGCGTCGTACGCCGATCGCGAGACCGCGTTCACCGCCCTCGACCTGCTGAACCGGTACGGTCGCGCGGTGGACGCGCTCGTGCTCGACGTCGACGAGACGCTTCGATCGGCGGGCGGGACGGACAACGAGATCCCGCGCGAGACGCTCCACGTGCTGGGAAAGCTCCACGAGTCCGGCGTCCCGATCGTCGTCTGTACGGGACAGACCCTCGAGAACGTCAAGGGGTTCGCGATCCAGGGCCTCGGCAACGAACTCGTCCACTCCGGCACGCTGTCGATCGTCTACGAGGCCGGCAACGGCGTGTTCACGCCCGGGCACGGCTCGCGCACGAAACGGTTGCTCTACGAGGACCTCGGCGAGGACGTCCGAACGGTGTTCGACGAGGTGCGCTCACGCGTGCTGCCGACGGCCCCGCGGAACGTCCGCCGCGGCAGTCACCTCCAGGGCAACGAGTTCAACGTCACCCTGAAGCCGAACTTCGAGACCGGTAGCGACGCCGCCGAAACGGTGATCGATGACGGGTTGGTCCACCTGATCGACCTCCTCGGCGAGGCCGTCATCGGGACGATCGCCGGCGACGCCGGAGCGAGCGGGACGGACGACGCGTCGGCCGGTGACGGAGCCGCGTGGGCACGCGCTCACTACGCGGCGGCCGATCCGGAGATCCGCGAGGTGCTGGCGTCGAACGCTGCCGGTTCGGACGACGGCACCGACACGGTCCCGGACGACGGCACCGACACGGTCCCGGACGACAACACCCCAGTCCCGGACGTCGACATCGGGTCGATCCCGGAGGCGGTCCGGGCGCTGTTCGACGGGATCGACGTCGGGTACTACCGCGCCGACGCGGCCGAGATCGGCTCGTTGGAGCTGAACAAAGCCGCCGGCGTGGAGGCGGCACTCGACGTGCTCGGCGTCGAGGACCCGTTCGTGCTCGTGATGGGCGACAGCAAGTCGGACCTGCGCGTGATGGAGTGGGCTGCCGAGAACGCCGCCGGGATCGCCGCCGCGCCGGAGCACGCCTCCGCGGACGTCCTCGCTCACGTCCGCGGGGGCGACGAACTCGTCTACGGGCGCAGACAGGCGGCCGAGATCCTTCGAACCGTCCACGCGTTGAACCGCCTCGCGGATCTCGAAGGCGATTCCGTAAGCGGGCGCCCGGCGGCCGTGACGCGCGATCGACGACCACCTAATTAAATACGCGGGCGGCGTCATCACGGACATGTACGACTTCGTCGTCGTCGGCGCGGGACCGCCCGGGTCCCGGTTCGCTCACCGGGCGGCCGAGAACGGGTACGACGTGGTCGCCTTCGAGAAGGGCGAGGTCGGCGAGCCGCTGGCCTGCTCCGGACACGTCTCGACCGACGTCTGGGACTACGTTCCCGAGGGCACGAGGGACGAGCTGTTTCAAAACCGGGTGTTCGGCGCGCGCTTCCACGTCGGCGGACCGGGATCGAAACCGTACCGGTTCTACAAGCGCGAGGCGGTCTCGAACGTCATCGACCGGGTCGGACTCGACCGCGCGCTCGCCGACTGCGCCCGCGACGCGGGCGCGGACGTCCGGGAGGGCCACACCGTCACGGGTATCGAGGAGCGCGCGGACCGCGTCGTCGTCGAGGTCAGCGTCGCCGGCGGCGGAACCGAAACGGTCGAGGCGCGGATGGTCGCGGGCTGTGACGGGCCGACATCGCGCGTTCGCCGCGCCGTCGGGATCGACGAGCCGGAGGAACTCCTCCACGGCGTGCTCGCGTTCGATCCGGAGCCGGACGACCGCGACTACGTCGACGTCCACCTCACCGCGCCGCGCTTCTTCGCGTGGCGGATCCCGCGCGGGGACGCCGGCGTCGAGTACGGGCTCGCGGCTCCGCCGGGCGAGGACGTGTCGGCCCGGTTCAACCGACTGACCGAGGCCTACGGGGTCGAGACCGAACGCTTCTGTTCCGGGGCGATCCCGATCGGCCCACCGGGGTCGGTGACGACCGATCGGGTCTTCCTGATCGGCGACGCCGCGGCCCAGACCAAGCCGTTCACCGGCGGCGGGATCCTCTACGGGATGACCGCCGCGGACGTCGCCGCGGCGACCGTCGATCCCGCGGAGCCGGAAACGCTCGCCGACTACGAAGTGGGCTGGCGCGACGAACTGGCGACCGAGATCCGCCTCGGAAAGCTCGTCCGGGCGTGCTACTCGCTTCCCGAGCCGATACAACACCTCGGGTTGCGGGCGCTCTCGGGCGAGATCGGCGTCCACATGGACCGACCGTCGTCGTTCTTCTCGCGCGAGCACCTCCGGCGGCTGTTCTCCTGACGAGCCTCCGTGGCTTCGGGGGAAAAGGCGTCAGTCGTCGAGAACGGACGCGAACGAGACGTTCTCGCGGACGCTCGTGATCTCCACCGTGACCTCGTCGCCGAGCCCGGCGTCGGGGACGATGACGACGTACCCGCGCTCGATCTTCGCGATTCCGTCGCCCTTGTCGCCGAGCGTCTCGATCGTCACGTCACGGACCTCGCCCTCCTCGACGGGCGGCCCGGACGCGGTGTGCCCGGCTCCGGGTCCGGCGCTTCCGCCGTTCGACCGGGGGGATCCGTCCGAGTCCGACGAGGTCCGCGTGCCGGTCCCGCCGTCCGTGCCCCGCCGGTCGCGCTCGATCACCGCGACGCGGTACGTCTCGCCGGCCGTCACGGCCCCGTGTTCGATCTCGCGTTTCGGTACGGACACCACGTAGCCGCCCTCGCCGTCGGCTTCCAGCTCCGCGGTGAACAGACAGGTGAGCGACTCGGTTATTTCGACCATACGACCCGTTCGCGGGGGGTTAAGGAAAACGCTCCCCTTCGTTTCTCCGGAAACGCGCCTCTTTTTTTCCGTTGCTTCTCGAGCCGCCGGTTCGTTCGCTCCCGGTGCGAACGCCCGCGTTCGACACGGAGCATAAACGCTTACTGTGATCCGAATTAACGTCTCGGCATGAGCAGGAACTACGAGTCGCTTCACGACCCGAACGCGGAGTACACGATGCGGGAGCTCTCCGCCGAGACGATGGACGCAACCCGTTCGCGCGGCGGCGGTCGCGACCTCGAGATCACGGACGTCCAGACGACGATGGTCGACGGCAACTTCCCGTGGACGCTCGTGCGCGTCTACACCGACGCGGGCGTGGTCGGGACCGGCGAGGCCTACTGGGGCGCGGGCGTACCCGAGCTGATCGAGCGGATGAAGCCGTTCGTCGTCGGCGAGAACCCGCTCGACATCGACCGCCTCTACGAGCACCTGATCCAGAAGATGTCCGGCGAGGGGTCCGTCGAGGGTGTCACCGTCACGGCCATCTCCGGGATCGAGGTGGCGCTTCACGACCTCGCGGGCAAGGTCCTCGAGGTGCCCGCCTACCAGCTGCTCGGCGGGAAGTACCGCGACCGGATGCGCGTCTACTGCGACTGCCACACCGAGGAGGAGGCCGACCCCGAGGCGTGTGCCGACGAGGCCGAACGCGTCGTCGACGAGCTCGGCTACGACGCGCTCAAGTTCGACCTCGACGTTCCGTCGGGGCTCGAGAAGGACCGCGCGAACCGCCACCTCCGTCCCGGGGAGATCCGCCACAAGGCGGAGATCGTCGAGAAGGTCACGGAGCGCGTGAAGGACGAGGCCGACGTCTCCTTCGACTGTCACTGGACGTTCTCGGGCGGCTCCGCGAAGCGGCTGGCGGACGCCATCGAGGAGTACGACGTCTGGTGGCTCGAGGACCCCGTCCCGCCGGAGAACCTGGAGGTTCAAGAGGAGGTCACGAAGAACACGACCACGCCGATCGCGGTGGGCGAGAACCGCTACCGCGTCACCGAGCTCCGCCGGCTCATCGAGAACCAGGCGGTCGACATCGTCGCGCCGGACCTGCCGAAGGTCGGCGGGATGCGCGAGACGCGGAAGATCGCGGACGTGGCGAACCAGTACTACGTGCCGGTCGCGATGCACAACGTCGCCTCGCCGGTCGCGACGATGGCGGCCGCCCACGTCGGCGCGTCCATCCCGAACTCGCTCGCCGTCGAGTACCACTCCTACGAGCTCGGCTGGTGGAGCGACCTCGTCGAGGAGGACGTCATCGAGGACGGGTACATCGAGGTGCCCGAGGAGCCCGGTCTCGGCGTCACGCTGGACATGGACGCCGTCGAGGAGCACATGGTCGAGGGCGAGGAGTTGTTTGACGAGGCGTAGCTTCGTCGGGCTCGGAGATCTCTGATTTCCGGTGTTTGACTGAGCGGTAGCGAAGTCAAGCTCGCCTGACGGAGTCAGGCGGTGTTCGACTGAGCGAAGCGAAGTCGAGCCAGCAGCGCGGAGCGCTGCGTCGTTCGACGAGGCGTAAGCCGAAGTCGAGACCGCCTCACCGAGCGTCGATCTCGACCGGTTCGAGCCCGCGGTCGTCGAGCTCCTCGCGGGTCCCGACCGCCCGCGGGTCGATCGCGTCCGGATCGTGGCTGTCCGTCCCGACGGTTACCTCGATCCCGTGATCGACGAGCGCGTCGAGGAACGCCGGCGCGGGGTGGAACTCGCCGTACTCGTCGAGCAGCCGACCCGCGTTGATCTCCGGCACCGTCCGGGATCGCTCGAAGGCGGCCGCGACCCGCTCGTAGTGCTCCACCGTCGCGAACCCGCGCAAGTGGGGGTTCCGCTCGATCAGGTCGGGGTGTGCCGCGATCGCGAACAGCTCGGCGTCGACCAGCGCGACCAGCTTCTCGAAGTAGCGGTCGACGAGGTCGCGGCGCTCGGCCGCCGAACGTTCCGCGAAGTACGACCGCGCGTGGACGTTGACGCCCTCGAGGTCGTGGACGCTCCCGATCGCGTAGTCGAACCCCGCCTCCTCGAGGAACGTCCGGATGGCGTCCTCGTGGTCGGGATGGTAGTCCATCTCGACGGCGTCGAAGACGGGGATCCCGGCGCGGTCGCGGGCGACGTCGATCGCCTCCCGGCGACGCTCGTAGGTCGCGTCGAGGTTGAACCCGAGCAGCCGTTTCCGTCGACGTGCGCCCTCCTCGGGGATCACGGAGCAGTGGTCGGCGATCCCGATCCCGTCCAGCCCGGCGGTCTCCGCCGCAGAGACCATCGCCTCGAGGAACGACCCGTCCGAGTACGTCGAGTGGACGTGGTAGTCGTACATGCCGGAGGTGGGGCGGCGGGAGACACGTACCTTGCGGTGACGCCGCGGCGCGGAGACCCGCTCGGGGTGCGCGGAGTCGGTCGATTTTAAGTCGATCGGCAATAATTCCGATAGTGTATGACACGCACGGACGGCGGCGACGGCGAGAGCGACGGCGCGCGAACCGACGGCGGAAGCGAGAAACGCGAGTACACGATCGACCACCACCTCTCGGACGCCGAGGAGAACGTCCACCGGGTCTGGGACAACTCGCTGGACCCGATCCTGACGGTCTCCGACGGCGACGTGGTCCGGTTCGAGTGCCGCGACGCGGTCGACCGCCAGCTCGACACGGAGTCGACCGCCGAGGACTTCGCGAACGTGAGCTTCGATCCGGTCCACCCCCTCACGGGCCCCGTCGCCGTCGAGGGCGCGGAGCCGGGCGACGTGATCCAGGTGGATCTCCTCGACTTCCAGCACAAGGGATGGGGGTACACCGGCTTCATGCCGGGGGAGATGGGCCTCGGACTGCTCCCCGAGGACTTCCCCGACGCCGACCTCCACGTCTGGGACCTCCAGGGCGACGTGGGCCACTTCGTGAACGGGATCGAGGTGCCGCTCGATCCCTTCCCGGGCGTCATCGGCCTCGCCCCGGGCGAGGACGGCGAACACGACACCCTCCCGCCGCGGTCCGTCGGCGGGAACATGGACGTGAAACACATGACCGCGGGGTCGACGGTGTACCTCCCAGTCGAGGTCGCCGGCGGGCTCTTCTCGACGGCCGACTGTCACGCCGCCCAGGGCGACGGCGAGGTGTGCGTCACCGGCGTCGAGGCACCGATGTTCGTCACGGCGCGGTTCACGCTCAGGGAGGACATGTCGATCGAGCAGCCGCAGTTCGAGACGACCGGGCCGTTCACCCCCACCGGTCACGACGAGCCGATGTACGGCACGACGGGGATCAGCGACGACCTGATGGAGGCGACGAAGAAGGCGACCCGACACATGATCGACCACCTTGCGGAGCACCGCGACCTCACGCGCGGGGAGGCGTACATCCTCTGTTCGGCCGCGATGGACCTGAAGGTGAGCGAGGTCGTCGACGCGCCGAACTGGACCGTCTCGGCGTACATCCCCGAGAGCATCTTCCCGGAGGCGTGAGCGTCGGGGGCGGGGACCGGCGGGCTCAGTACCCGGTCCCGAGGGCCGCGTTGCCGGCGATGACGAGGAACGCGACGGCGAAGAGGCCGGCGAGCACGCCGAAGGAGACCGCCCAGCCGAACAGGTCGGCGGTGAGGCCGACGCCGACCGACCCCGCGGAGCCGATGACGGTGTAGACGGTTCGGACGAGCCCGAATCCGGCGCCCCGCTCGGCCTCGTTCATGGCGTCCATGAACCGCGGGTCGATGGCGGAGAAGAAACTCGAACCGAAGCCCGCGAGCAGGACGGCGACCGCGAGGCCGGCGTATCCGGGCAGCGCCACGAAGCCGGCCGCACCGAGGGCCCCGGAGAGCATCGCGGCCCCGATCGCGCCGTCGCGGCCGGCCCGGTCCGAAACCCGTCCGATGACGACCTGTGCGCCCGCCCGGACGACGAAGAACGCCGAGAAGACGCCGCCCGCGAACGACGGCGAGTAGCCCCGGAAGTCGACGAGGAACGTCGGCAGAAACGAGATGACGCCCTGCGCCACGTAGGTGCCGATCGTCGCGATCGCGAGCGGGAGGAGGACGCTCGGCCGCGAGAGGAGTTCGACGAGCGGACCGAGCCGCAACCGGTCGCGCATGGGCTGCTCGGGCCGTCGCGGCTCGGTCGGCCGGATACGCCAGGCGAACAGCACGAAGATGGGGACGCCGACGAGCGCCGCGAGCGCCACGCCCGGCCGCCAGCCGTACCGAACGCCGACCCACGCGGCGGCGACCGGCGCGACGAGCCCCGCCAGCGGGCCGCCGATCGAGTGGAGCCCCACCGCGGTGCCGAGGTCGTCGAACGTCCGCGAGAGCAGCGTCGTCGCCACCGCGTAGTGGAGCCCGGCGACGAGCCCGAGGAGGAACGCGATCAGCACGAACGCGGGAAAGACCGGCGCGAACGCGAGCAGGAGGCTCGCCGTCGTCGTCCCGCCGACGGCGACGAGGATCACCCGTCGCTCGCCGTACCGGTCGGCCAGGATCCCGCTCGGGAACTGCGAGATCCCGTAGGCGAGCCACATCCCCGAGAGCGCCACGCCGACCGCGGTGTTCGAGACGGCGAAGTCGGCGGTGATGAAGGGAACGACCGGACTGATCGCCAGCCGGGCGAAGTACGTCACGAAGAAGGCGAGCATACACAGCGTCAGGACCGTGTGGCGGTATCGCCAGTTCACGGCGACCACTGCCTCCGGTTCCTCCGGGTCCGTCGATCCGATCGGTCCGACGGGACGAGTATACGGGTCACGCTCTACGTTGGTCGTACCGAGACCCAGTAATAAACCGTCGGCTAGCGGCCGAACCGACCGTCGTCTCCTAGTCGATCGAACCGCTCTACCGGATCGCGTCGGGATCGACCCGGCTCACCGACCGTGCCGCTCGGCTAATCGAACGTCCCGGCAGTGAGATATCGCTCCCCGCTGTCCCAGAAGACGGTGACCACGAGCGGCTCGTCGCCCGCGTACTCCTCCGACTCGCGGAGTTCCTCGGCGACCGACTTCGCGGCGAGGTTCGACCCGCCGGAGGACTGTCCGACGAGGATCCCCTCCTCGCGTGCCAGCCGGCGGCATTCGGCTTCGGCCGCCTCGAGGTCGACGACGTGGACGTCGTCGATCAGCTCCCGGTCGAGGTTCTCCGCGACGAACCCCGGTCCCATCCCCTGGAACTCGTCGCCGGTGACCTCCTCGCCGGAGAGGACCGCGCTGCCGGCCGGCTCGACCGCGTCGATCCGCACGTCGGGGAACGTCTCGCACAGGTGACGGCCGGTCCCCGAGAGCGTCCCGCCGGTGCCGACGCCGGCGACGAACGCGTCGACGGTGCGGTCGCCGACCTGCTCCGCCACCTCGGGGCCGGTGGTCTCGTAGTGGGCCCGCGGGTTCGCGGGGTTCTCGAACTGCCGGAGCTGGACCATTCCCTCCTCGCGTTCGAGTTCGTCCGCGCGCGCCTTCGCCGCGGAGATGTCGCCGTCGACGACCTCGACGGTCGCGCCGTACGCCCGCATCAGCCGGCGGCGCTCGACGGACTTGCCCGCGGGGATCACGAGGGTCACGTCGTATCCCTTCACCGCGCCGACCATCGCCATGCCGATGCCCGTGTTCCCCGAGGTGGGCTCGACGATGCCGTCTCCCGGGTCGAGCTCGCCGTCCCGCTCCGCGGCCTCGATCATGTACAGCGCCGGGCGGTCCTTCGCGGACCCGCCCGGATTGCGCGACTCGACCTTCGCTGCGACCGTCGTCCCCGGGGGCGAATCCACTCGGACCAGCGGCGACCCGAGCCCCTCCAGGATGTCCTCGTCCATCGTGTTCCCGGAGGGCGCGACGACTCAAATGCCCGACGGACTCCGGCAAGGTCCTCGGGCGGTCACGGTCGAGCCGTCGGGTTCGATCGGCGAGCGCGGCCATCGTCGCCGCCGCCGCGCCGTTCATAACCCTCGCCGCCCAACACGGGGGCATGACCCTCGAAACGCTCGCGCCCGACTCGTCGTTCGACCCCGATACCCACGATCCGACCGTTCTCGACGCCCTCGCGGGCGACTACCGGTACAAGGTGTGGGGCGGAGACTGGTGTGGCGACTGTCAGCGACAGCTTCCGGCGTTCGGGGCCGCGCTCGAGGCCGCGGGCGTCCCCGACGACCGGATCGAGTCGTTCGCGGTGACCAAAGGGCCGAACGGGAAGGAGGGTCCCGGCGTCGAGGAGTACGGCGTCGACCTGATCCCGACGGTCGTCGTCGAGGACGCCGACGGCGAGGAACTCGCGCGCTTCGTCGAGGACGCGGACGTCTCCATCGCCGAGGCGCTCGCCCGCGACCTCGCGGACGCCGAGTAGTTCGACAACTTCAGCCGCTCGACGAGCGAGCGACCGTCAGGTTCGGAAGACCGGCCTCGTTGAGACCCGCAATCGGTGATGGAGTTCCGTGGGTGTGCTGAATACGGGGCGCGTATCCGACGGAGCGTTACCGTGTGAACCACTGTGGAGAGTTCAGAGACACCCGTTTTTCCCCTCTCACAGACAAAGCCTATACCGGACCGATCGAAGCCATCACGTATGTCTTCTCGCTCGAGACGCCGAGTCCTCCGCGGCGGTCTCGTCACAGCGACGGCGTGTCTTGCGGGATGTGTATTCTCTCAAGACGAGGAAGGCGAAGAGAACGAGACCGGACGAACGCTTCACGAGTCGGACGTCACTCTCGATTCGACGGCGTCATGGCCGAGTTACAGGCGTGATGCTCGCAACACCGGGTACGATCCCGGCGTCTCGGGTCCGAGAGATGACGCTACAGTCGCTTGGCGGTACAGTGCCCATACTGAGGCGGAGTCGGGCGTCGTTGTTGCCGGCGAGCAAGTGTATGCCGGCGGATTAGTCCTTGACGGGGAGACCGGCCAGCGGATCGGCGGGGAGTGGGGTGGCCACACGAGCACTCCAACAGTCGCCGACGGGACGCTCTTCGTTCCCACGTTCGACCTCGAGGGACGAGACGCCGCGACCGGCGAGCTCGATTGGACGTTCGAGCCCGACTCACGGTCCGGTGGACTGGGGGGAGTGACCGTCGCGAACGAGACGGCGTACGTTCTGGGGAAACTCGGACGGCCGCTCGTGTATGCGATCGATGTCGGAACGGGTGAAGAGGAGTGGCGGTGGACTCCCGACCGAGACGAGGTCGGTTCGATCCGGTCGCCGCTCGCGGTCGCCGACGACACCGTCTATCTCGTCGACGAGGACGGGACGGTGTGTGCCATCGACGGCGAAACGGGCGACGAGGAGTGGCGACGGCCGACGTTTGTCAGAACGTCCGGTTCCCCGGTCGTCGTCGATGGGACGGTGTATTTCGGCTCACGAGACGGCGAAGCGACCGCGCTCCGTGCCGAGGACGGGGAACCACGATGGCGTACGAGACTCAGTCACGAGTCGGAGGAGACCGTCGCGGCCACGCCCGATGCGGTCTTCGCGGCCGGGGCCGACGGAACCGTAACGCGTCTCTCGACTGTAGACGGGACGATCGAGTGGGAACGGCAATTTGACGACGTCAGACGACTCGGCTCACCGACGGTGGCCGGCGACACCGTCTACGTGGGGTCCCGAAGCGACGGAACGGTCCTCGCTCTCACAGCAGCTGACGGAACGGAAAACTGGCGCGTCGAGACGCGGAGCGTCTTGTTCGGGGACTACACTCGCGTCGGAGTCGTCGACGGTCCGGCCGTAGTCGATGGTGTCGTGTACGTTGCGACGGAGCCCGGCGACGTGTACGCGATCGCGGAGCTGTGACGGGTACGAAGAGCAGTTAGCGACGTGGAGTGTCCGGAACGGAACCGCCGTGGTGAACGGGTGTCTCCGCTATTCGATCTCCAGCCGCCAGACACCGTCAGCCTCGATCTCGATCCACGCAACGCCGGCCGGATCCGCACGCGATTCGCCGGAGAACTCGCCGATCTGATTGAACACGACCTCGTCCGGAGACCCACCGCTGGCGTTTTGGTTGTAGACCTCGACGACGAAATTCCCGCCGTCAGACTCGTGCTCGCCGATAAACGTCGTCGTCTCCGTGAGCTCGACCGGTCCGACTACTGCGTGTCCGTCGCCACCGGCACTGACGCTCGGGGTCCGGATCTCCTCCGGCGGCGCAAACGGCTGCCCGACCGTCATCGACCAGTCTCTTTCGGTTGCAACGGCGAAGTCGTAGTCCCCGCTATCGGCCGCAAAGCAAGCGGCTCCGGTCGTAGCAGGGCTGTTGACTACGAGTCCTCCTACCGAGCCATCAGTCTCTACGATGAAGTCGTCCTCACCATCGTGTTCAAACGCGACGACCGTGAGTGCCGATCGAAGTGGAACGTCATCTATGCCGGCCGAGGCGTCACTAGTGAACGTCTTACTCTGCGGATCGAACAACGGATGATCGGTGTCGAGCGTCTCTCTGATGTCCAACAACGTGCTCGCATCTGAGCGCTTCGCGTCACTGTCCGGTCCGGTCGAGTCCCGTTCCCGTACCACCTCGTCCTCCGTCTCCGATTCGGTAGACTCCTCACTGTTATCTGGACCCGATTCGCTCGGTTCCTCAGCGTGGTTCGTGCCTCCACAGCCAGCAAGTGCGGCTACTCCCGTCACCGATAGTCCCAGTACGGTTCGGCGACCAAGGGGACGCGTGTGCGGTAGACCAGTCATTACGACCTGTTCTGACACCTGACTGATAAGGGCTGTGGGCCTTCCGTACGTTCTCCTCTCGTGTTACGTTTCAACGATTCTATAGAATACAGCGGGCGTATCGGTCACCAGTTCGACGCACGATGTCATCGATTTGGATCGGTTAGTACGCCGGGTGAACTCGGTGCCGGTGTGAAGTATGTTTTCGCGGAGTGTCCCCGTTCCACGGAGAACGTTCCGGTCCGTGCTCGATGTTAGCTAAATGTAGGATACAATATGATAACACTAAAGTGAAATTTTAAATATGTTTATATAGTTATAGAGCATCAGAAGACTGTGAGTAAAGGTATCATGTCCCAAAACGATCTCTCGCGGCGAACCGTACTGCGGAGGGGTGCCATCCTCTCGACGTCCCTCGGGCTGGGCGTGTTAACGATGACCGGTCAGACCGCGGCGATGAACAAAGCGGAACTGATCGAGTCGATGGCGAGTGAGTCCGGACTGAGCAAGTCGGACGCGAAGCGGGCGCTCGACGCGTTCACCGACACGACGACGAAAGCCTTGGAGAAGGGCGATAGCGCCGTACTAGTCGGATTCGGGTCGTTCAGTATCTCGAAGCGCTCCGCTCGGACGGGGCGAAATCCGAGGTCCCGAAACGGGCCTGTAGACGACTCGCCGGTGACGTTCGACGCCTGCCCGGAGTTCGCGGCCGCCCTCGATCTCAACCCCGGCAAGGGTGACGAGGCCAGCGCCAAGTGCCGGGACGCCGACGTGGTGATCGACGCGGAGTACATCGCGAGTGAAACTGGGCGCAGGTCGCACGAGGGGTTATCGGAGGACGACGCGAAGCGGGCGCTCGAGGCGTTCATCAACGTGACGACGAAGGCTCTGAAGAAAGGTGATCGGCTGTCGGTGGGTGGGAGAGAGGACGAGAATAGGGGGTTCGGCACGTTCAGCATCTCGAAGCGGTCTGCCCGGACCGGACGGAACCCGCAGACCGGAAAGGAGATCCAGATCGCGGCGAAGTCCGTGGTCAAATTCAAGGCGGGTGCCGAACTCTCGAAGGCCGTCAACTAACTACGTCCTCTGTATCTCGCACGCCGATTCTGTCATCGGCTGGGGAGTTCAGCAGAGTGAAAGAACGCACTTCCGGTCTCGATAAACACCGACGGCGAGTGACACACCTCGAGCTTGGTCAGCTGTTCAACTCACGGACGGATTGCGGTAATTACACGAGAGACGCTGCGCTGTCCCGTGATCATCTCGGCTGCAATCCGTTACGTGAGGAAGTCCGCCCTCCCCGAATTGAACGGGGGACAAGCCGATCTACAGTCGGCTGCTCTACCAGGCTGAGCTAAGGGCGGTCACTGAATTCTAGCCGCTGGATCCGACTTAAGGGTTCCCTTTCGACGCCGGTGCGGGCCGGAGTATCGCACGCCGGAAGCGCCGCGGCGACCGTACTCCTCACGTGATCGCGACCACGAACGCGGCGCGCCGTCGTTAAGTCGGTCGCGGCTGGAGCGGTGTACATGAGCGACGACGGACCGGAGCGACAGGCCACCTTCGGGGCCGACGGCAGCCTCGAGACCGACACCACGCCGGAGGCGACCGGCGAGAACGACTTCGGCGGGCGGAAGGCCGAAAACGAGACCGACGGCGGCTACAGCCGGTACGCCGTCTCCAGCCTCCTCCAGAAGGCGGTTCGCCGCTCCGACGAGGAAGTCGCGGCGTGGGCCGCCTGGGAGCTCGCCCGCTCGGGATACGCCTGGAACCTCTGGGACCGGCTGAACCTCTACGTCGTCGAGGACCTCCGTGCGGGAAGCGAGGTCGCCCTGACGATCGAGCGCTACGAGGAACTCGCCACCGAGCGCTGGGAACCCGACGGGTGGCGCGGCCGGCTGTGTGCGGTCCACGGCGCGCTCGCGGCCGCCCGCGCTCGATCGACCCGCGAGGCGAGCAACGCCGACGCCTACTTCTCGGCGGTTGCCGAGGAGCGCGCCGAGGCCCGCGAACGCGGCGAGGAACCCGACGACGACTTCCCCGCCGGCGACCTCGAGGCCGGCGGCGAGTTCGACGTCGCCCTCGACGGCCACACCGGCGAGGGGGCCAAACGCGACCGCGGGACGCGCTTCTTCAAGACCCGTGGCGCGCGCGTCGGACCCGAGGGCGAAGCGGAGACGAGCGCCCGCTGGCAGCGGCTCGCGATGTCGCTCGACGACGACGTCGACTACTCGGCCGCCGAACTGGATCACGCCGTCGCGCCGGTGGATCCTGACGACCCGTGGACGGAGCCCGAGGAGATCGGTAGCGACGACGGGATGGGTCACGGGAGTGACGGGACGGGAGACGACGAGGACGAGACGGGCGGCGACGGCACGGCGGACGACGGCACGACGAACGACGAGGGCGACGCGAGCACGACGGGATCCCTGACCGACTTCTCTGAGTAGCGTGACGGAAGGGGTTCGATCCGGAACCCGACACAACCGCTTTCAGGCCGCGTCACCACGGATCAGGTCGTGACCGACGACGCGGGCGGGACGGGAGGATCCAGTCCCGAAGCGACCGAAGCCGCCGATGAGGCGACCGGATCCGACGCCGAGGCGAGGGCGAGGCGGCTCCTTCGGGAGATCGGAGCGGACCGGGACTGGCCGTTCGACCCGGAGACGGTCCCGATCGACGACGCGGCCGTCCTCGAGCACCTCTCGCCCGTCGTTCGCCGGTGGTGGGTCGAGACGTTCGGCGCGTACGTCGCGGGGAACGGCGGGCTCTTCACCCCGCCACAGCGCGGGGCGATCCCGCACGTCGCCGCCGACCGGAACTGTCTCGTGGCCGCACCGACGGGCAGCGGGAAGACGTTGGCGGCGTTCACCGCCGTCCTCGACGACCTCTTCGCGCGCGACCGCGCCGGCGACCTGGAGAACTCGGTGTACTGTCTGTACGTCTCGCCGCTCAAGTCCCTCGCGAACGACATCGAGCGCAACCTCGAGACGCCCCTCGCGGAGCTTTCGGAACGGATCGCGGCGGGCGACGGCCGTGATGGCCACGACGACCGTGACGACGGCGACGACGCCGCCGGCAGCGACGACCACGACGGCGAGCCGGACGTGCGCCAGGCGATACGCCACGGCGACACCGACGACGCCGACCGCCGGGCGATGCTCGAGGAGACCCCGCACGTCCTCAACACCACGCCGGAGACCCTCGCGATCCTGCTCAACGCGCCGAAGTTCAAGGAGAAGCTCCGCACCGTCGAGTACGTGATCGTCGACGAGATCCACTCGCTGGCGGCGAACGAACGCGGGACGCACCTCTCCGTCTCGCTCGAGCGCCTGGAAGCCCTCGCCGACGGCTCGCCGACCCGGATCGGCTGTTCGGCGACGGTCGATCCCCTGGAGGGGGTCGCGGAGTTCCTCGTCGGCCGCGAGCGGGTCGCCGGCGCGGTCGGCGACCCCGACGGGTTCACGGCCCGCGAGTGCGAGGTCGTCGACGCGCGGTTCGGCCGGGAGTTCGACCTCGAGCTTCGGACGCCGGCCGCCGACCTCGTCCACACGCCGCGGTCGGTCGTCACCGACCGGTTCTACGCGGAGCTCCGGGAGCTGATCGAGGGCCACGAGAACACCCTCGTGTTCACGAACTCCCGGTCGGGAGCCGAACGCGTCCTCAGGGAGCTCAGGGAGCGGTTCGACTACGACGAGTCGGACTCCGGCTGTCACCACGGGAGCCTCGGGGAGGCCCAGCGGCTCCGGATCGAGGGGGGACTGAAGACCGGCGACCTCGACGTGGTCACCACCTCGACCAGCCTCGAACTCGGCATCGACATGCCCCACCTCGATCTGGTCGTCCAGGTCGGGTCGCCGAAGTCGGTCGCGGCGCTCCTCCAGCGGGTCGGGCGGGCGGGCCACAGTCCGGGCGAGACCGTCACTGGACGGGTGTTCGCGCTCGATCGCGACGAGCTGGTGGAGTGTGCGGCAACGGTCGCCCGCGCGGAGGCGGGGTTCGTCGACCGGGTCGTCGTCCCCGAGAACGCCGCCGATGTCGCCGCCCAACACGTGTACGGGATGGCGATAAACCGGATCCGTCCCGACCGGGAGATCCGTGAGGTTCTCCGGCGAGCGTGGCCCTTCCGGAACTTCGACGCGGAGCGCTACGAGTCGCTGATGCGGTACCTCACCGCGGACTACGAGGGGCTGATCGACCGGAACGTCTACCCGAAGGTGTGGCGGGACGCGAACGACCCGCCGGGAGGCGACCACCACCACGAGGGGTTCCCGGTCGGCGAGACGCTCGTCGGCAAGCGCGGCCGGCTCGCCCGCGTCATCTACATGACCAACGTCGGGACCATCCCCGATTCGTTCAGCTGCGACGTGTACGCCGGTGGAGACGAGCGGGTCGGGACCCTCGACGAGGCGTTCCTCGACACGATCGGGCCCGGCGACGTGTTCGCGCTCGGCGGCGAGCGGTTCGCCTTTCGCTACCGCCGCGGCTCGAAGGTGTACGTCGACCGGACCGAGGAGCGGGCGACGGTCCCCACCTGGTACGCCGAGCGGCTCCCGCTGTCGGCCGACCTCGCCCGCGAGGTGCTCGCGTTCCGGGAGGAGCTGCTCGACCGGTTGGAGGACGGCGGCCCGCCAGCGGTCCGCGCGTGGCTCCGCGGGCACTCCCTCGACGGGAACTCGGTCCGAGCGATCGCCCGCATGTACGACGAACAGGTGCGGTACGCCGGCGTCGAGAGCGTTCCGACGCCCTCGCGGGTCGTCGTCGAGGAGGAGCTCGATCGGGAGGCGTACAAGCGGCGGTTCTACGTCCACGCGCCCTACGGCAGGCGGTTCACCGAGGGCCTCTCGCGGCTGGTCGCCGCCGAGTGCTCGCGCCGGACCGATACCGACGTCGTCCGCGCGGTCGACGACGCCGGGTTCAGCCTCGCCGTCCCGTTGAACCGCAAGGTCGACGTGGCGGGCGTCCTCGAGGACCTCGACCCGACCGAGGTCCGGAAGGACCTCCGGGACGCGCTCGAGGGGACCGACCTCCTGAAACGCACCTTCCGGATCGTCGCCGGCCGGGCGCTCATGCTGTTGAAACGCTACAAGGGTCGCGAGAAGACCGCCGCCCAACAGCAAGTATCCGCGGAGATGCTGCTCCCGTTCGTCGCCGACCTCAAGGACTTCGCCGTGATGGAGGAGACCTACCGCGAACTCCTGGAGGACGACCTCGACGCGGCCGGGATCCGCGACGTGCTCGAGGGGATCGAGAGCGGGAGGATCCGGGTCGTCCACCACACGACGGACTCCCCGACGCCGCTGTCGTTCGGGTTGGCGACGCTCGTCGACTCCGACGCGGTGATCGAAGAGGACGAGTCGACGGTGCTCCGGGAGTATCACGCCAGCGTGATGGCTGCGATCGGGGAGGAGTGAGGCGGACGAGTCGGACCCGTCACCGAGGTCACGCGAGGCCGAGGACGCCGGGCGGAACCTCCGGAAGCCCCTCGAGCACGAAGACGGTGTAGTAGAGCAGGACGACGAGGACGACGGCCGACAGGAGAACGAGAAGGACGACGATCACGCGGTCGTCGGTCCGGATCGTCGCTCGGGCGTCGTTCGCGAGCGGTCGGTCGCCGTCACGTCCACGCATCGGTGGATGTAGGCGACATCGCGGATAAAAACGCCGTGGTCGTTCAGGGTCGCACATCGGATCGCCCGGGCGGCGAGCGATCCGCCCTCAGTCGGATCCGGGCGTCGGCGGGTCGGGCCGCGTCAGCGGCTCGCCGTCGACCGGCTCGTCCGGGTTGGCCTCGCTCGCGACCGCGGGGAGCCCGAGGTCCGGCTCCGCGTCGGTCCCCTCGCGCACGTGAACGGTGCCGCGGTGGACCGCGATCGCGTCCGCCAGGTGGAGCCGGACCGCCTCCAAGAGGACCTCGGCCTCGAGGGGTTGCCCGCGGCGTTTGATCTCCTCGACGGTCGCGCCGTCGGGCACGTCGAAGGCGCGCTGGGCGATGACCGGCCCCTGATCGAGGTCGGTCGTCACGTAGTGGGAGGTGACGCCCGCGATCCGGACGCCGGCGTCCTTCGCCTGCCGGTACGCCTCCGCGCCGGGGAAGGCCGGCAGGAGCGAGGGGTGGACGTTGACGATCCGACCCTCGTAGCGGAAGACGACCTCCGGCGAGAGGATGCGCATGTAGCGGGCCAGCGCGAGCAGGTCCACGTCGTACTCGGCCAACAGGTCGAGCAGCCGACCCTCGTCGGTGTTGCCGCTCCCGTCGCCCACGTCGTAGAAGGGCTTGTCGTAGCGCTCGGCGAGCGAGCGCAGGTCGCCGCGGTTGCCGATCACGACCGGGATCTCGGCCTCGCCGTCCTCGGCGAGCTCGCCGTTCGCCTCCGCCTCCAGCATCGCCTCGGGGACGTGGGTCTCCTTCGTGACGAGCAGCGCGACCCGTCGGGCGTCCCGGTCGCTCGGGAACCGCACCTGGATGTCGACGTCGAGGTCGCGGCCGAGGTCGGCGAGCGCGCGACGAAGCTCGCCGCGTGAGGTGGTCATCTCCGCGGCGTCGACCCGGGTGGTCATCCGGAAGACGCCGTCGCGGACCGCCTGGTCGAGCCCCTCGATGTTGATCCCCCGCTCGAACAGCAGGGACGTGACCCGCGCGATGAGTCCCGTCTCGTCTCCTCCGACGACCGTGATCTCGGTCAGTTCGCGGGTCATGCGCCGATCACCTCCGCCGGTTCGAACGGTGGCATACACTCACGCCAAGCCACGGAGGGGTTTGCCCCTTTCGTTCCGTCCCGCCGTGGTTTCCGACGATCGACCGAAATAGATCCATGCTCGTGTATAGACGAGGCGTTCCAAAACGGTTTTTACACACGACTCCGCACTCTCACGCGATGACCGAATTCACCGCGACCGTGACGGTCCGGCTGAAACGGGGGGTGCTCGACCCGGAGGCCGAGACGACGAAGCAGGCGCTCGAACGCCTCGGGTTCGAGCTCTCCGCGCTCCGCTCGGCCGACCGGTTCGAGCTCGACCTCGAGGCCGAGGACGCCGCCGCGGCCGAGGCGCGAGCCGAAGAGATGGCCGAGCGGCTGCTCGCGAACCCCACGATCCACGACTACGACGTCGCGGTCTCGGAGCGATGACGGTTTCCGTCGTCCAGTTCGGCGGGTCCAACTGCGACCGCGACGCGGTCCGCGCCCTCCGACACCTCGGGATCGACGCCGAGCGCGTCTGGCACGAGGACGGCCTCCCCGCCGAGCCCGACGGGATCGTCCTTCCGGGCGGCTTCTCGTACGGCGACTACCTCCGGGCGGGCGCGATGGCCGCGCGCGCGCCGGTCATGGAGGAAGTTCGGGAGGCGGCCGAGTCGGGCGTCCCCGTGCTCGGCGTCTGTAACGGCGCGCAGATCGGTTCGGAGTCCGGACTCACGCCCGGCGCGTTCACGACCAACGCCTCCGCGCGGTTCCAGTGTGAGCCCGTCCACCTCCGCGTCGAGCGCGCGGACACCCCCTGGACCGCCGCCTACGACGAGGGCGACACCATCGAGGTCCCGATCGCCCACGGTGAGGGGCGCTTCGAGATCGAGGCCGACGCCCACGACGAGCTCGTCGCCGAGAACCGGGTGCTCTTCCGCTACTGCGACGAGACCGGGGCGGTCACCGACGCGGCGAATCCGAACGGCTCGACCGACAACGTCGCCGGCGTCCTCGGCGAGCGCGAGACGGTCGCGGTGTTGATGCCCCATCCGGAGCGCGCGACGCTGCCCGACGTGGCGACGAGCACCGACGGTGCGGGGATGCTCGAGGCGTTCGCCTGAGCCCCGTGACTCGGTCCGAACGCTCTCGGCCCCACGGTTTTTGCGACTCGGTCCCGAACCCTCGTCCGTGAAGGCACGACACATCGACCACGTCAACCTCCGGATCCCCGAGGACGGCGTCGAGACGGCCCGGGAGTTCTACGGCGATCGGCTCGGCTTCGGGATCGAGGACGCGCCGTTCCGGGCGGACGAGAAGCCCTTCTTCGACGTGCGGCTCTCGGCGACCGGCGTGATCCACCTCTGGCCGACCGCGGAGTTCGACCCGCCGGAGGCGACGAACTACGACCACGTCTGCGTCGTCGTCGAGGAGTCGCTCGAGGCGATCGAAGCGGAACTCGCCGAGGCCGGCGTCGAACTCGAGCGGACGCTGGAGTCGCCGCTCGGCGCGACCGGAGAGGCTGTGGCCGCGTACGTCCGGGACCCGTTCGGCTACCGGATCGAACTCAAAGAGCGGGTCTGAGATCGGGGCTTCCGGACGCCGCTCACCGGCGGACCTCGAACCCGTCTATCCCCTCCGGCTCCCCGTAGGTCGCGTCGACGTCGTCGACCTCGGCGGCCGGGCTTCCCGTGTGACACCACTCGACCATCGCCTCGACGGCGGACTCGGGTCCCTCGAAGACGGCCTCGACGCGCCCGTCGTCGAGGTTTCGGACCCAGCCGTCGACGCCTCGCTCGCGGGCGGTGTCCCGCGTCGTCGCGCGGTAGAAGACGCCCTGAACGCGTCCGGAGACGTACACGTGTGCTCGCGTTCGTGACGACATACGGCAGGGGTTCGCCCCGTCATCGGGTAAAAACGGCGGTGTGGGCGCGGTCGGTTCGGGGTCGGATCCCGTTCGACATCGCGTCGATTCGGCGTCGGAGCCCGCACGATCGGAGGAGACGGCGAGTGCCGCGATCCTCGCTGATTTTATATGAGGATACGAGAGTCTCAGGGTCGAGAATGCTATCGCTGGCAAGTACCCCGGCGTATCTGGACGTCGCCAACAGCCACTGGTTGTGGCTCTCGACGCTTCCGGTCGTTCTGGTCGTTCTGTTACAGGCATCGATCTTCCTCCGACGGGCGTGGAGCGACGGAAAGGAGATGGGACTGTCCGAAGAGCAGTTGAGATCGGGATTCAAGACGGGCGTGATATCGGCGATCGGACCCGCCGTCGCGGTGCTGGTCGGGATGTTGGCGCTGATCGCCACCGTCGGCGGTCCGGTCGCGTGGATGCGTCTCTCCGTGATCGGGTCGGTCGCGTTCGAGCTCCCGGCGGCCGAGTTGGGCGTGAGCCAGTTCGGATACAGCCTGGGCGACGAGAACATATCCGAGACCGCGTACGCGACGGCGGTCTGGACGATGACCCTGGGTGGAACCGGCTGGTTGCTGTTCTCCGCCTTCGGGACGCCTCACATGGAAAAGCTGCGACAGAAGATGGGGAACGGCCGGGAGAAGCTCATTCCCGTCATCAGTTCCGCGGCGATGCTCGGCGCGTTCGCGTACTTCCTGACGGGGGAGGTCGCGGCGGGAACGCCCGAGACCGGATCGGTCGCGACCGGAGGGATCGTGATGTTGATCCTGTTACGGATAGCGGACGAGCGGGACGTCCAGTGGCTCCGGGAGTGGGCGCTCGGAACCGCGATGATCGTCGGCCTCGTCGTCGGCGTGGCACTCCAGGTAACGGTAGGGAGTTGGTGGTAGATGTCCGGAAACGAGTCACACGCGTCCACCGACGGCGGCACGAACGTCTACGAGGACAGTTTCATCCCGTACGTCAACGCCTGGGGCCGGAGGACGAACCTCCTCGCGGTGGCGCTCTCGTTCGGGCCCGCGGTGGTCCTGTTGACGGTGTTCGACATCGCCCCGCCGACGGAGGCCGTCACGAGCGCGTTCGTCGCGGTCGCGGCGACGTACGGCATCTTCTGGTTCATCGAGCCGATATCGTACTACCCCGTGTTGGGGATCCCGGGAACGTACATGGCGTTCCTCTCCGGGAACATCTCGAACCTTCGGCTCCCCTGCGCTGCCGCGGCACAGGAGAGCGCCGACGTCCAGACCGGGACCTCGGAGGGGAGCATCATCTCGACGATCGCGATCGCCGCCTCCATCGGCGTCAACACGACGCTTCTCGGCGTGGGCGCGTTCGCCCTCGTGTCCGCGTTCCAGGCGCTTCCCGAGCTGTGGCGGACCGCGCTCGGGTCGTATCTCGTTCCGGCGGTGTTCGGAGCGATCTTCGCGCAGTTCGGTCGGGACTACCCGAAGGTGGCCGGCGTCGGGTTCGTGCTGGCGCTGGCGATGACGATGCTGCTCGAGGGAGGGTTCCTCGGGTTCCTGCCGGGATACCCGCTCTACGTGGTGATCATCGTGTCCGTCTTCGGAACGATCCTGGTCGCCCGCTGGATGTGGGAGAACGGGATGCTCGAACCGCCTGAGGAGTCCTGAAAACGGCGGGAACGCTGCGAAAGATCCCGCATCGAAGGGATATCGACGCAATATTTATCAGGGCCGTGTCTGATCGGTGAACACATGTCAGTCGAATCCAACGACGGCGAGTCTCGGACGGTCGAGGGTGACACGACCCTGGCGGCGTTGGCACACGCATCGGCGCTCGTTGCGTCGATACTCGGGCCTGTCCTGTTCCTGGTGCTCGCGGACGACGACGACGAGCTGGTGAGAGAGAACGCGAAGAACTCGTTGAACTTCCAGATCGTGATGTTCGTCGCGTTCGTGGTCTCCGGAATCCTGACGATCGTGCTCGTCGGCCTCCTGTTGCTCCCGATCTTCGCGATCATCGACCTCGTACTGGTGCTCATCGCCACGGTGAAAGCCAACAACGGCGAGGTGTACGAGTACCCGTACACGCCGAGCATCGTCTAGGACCGCGGCAGGGAATCGTCGAACCGAGACAGGTTCCGAACGTTTCGCCGACGATGCCCGGATCTCCCGAGCGTTTCCACGTTTTCCGGCCGATCAGTCGTCGGTCTTGATGTCCGCCGAGAGGCCCTGTGCCATCTCGATCTCCTTGGAGTTGTTCAGCGTCCAGGCGGTTCGGTCGGTGACGGCCTCGATGGCCTCACGCGCGGAGGGGTACCCGTTGCCGGACTTCTTGACGCCGCCGAAGGGCAACTGGACCTCCGCGCCGATACACGGCAGGTTGCCGTACGCCAAGCCGATCTCGGCGCGGTCGCGGTAGTAGTTGATCTGACGGTAGTCCTCCGAGATGATCGCGCCGGCGAGCCCGTAGTCGGTGTCGTTCTGGATCTCGACGGCCTCCTCGATGTCGCCGTCGTACTCCATGAGCGCGACGTGGGGGCCGAAGACCTCCTCGTGGGTACACGTCAGGTCGGCGTGGGCGTCGGCCTCGTAGACGAACGGACCGACCCAGTAGCCGTCCTCGTGGCCGTCCGGGATCTCCTCGTCGTCGAGTTCGGTCCGGTCGACGAGCACGTTCACGCCCTCCTCCCGGGCCTGCTCGTTGTTCCGGGTGACCTTCTCGTGGTGTTCCTCCTCGATGAGCGGGCCCATGAAGGTGTTCTCGTCGAGCGGGTCGCCGACCGAGACGCTCTCCGCGACCTCGACGAAGCGCTCCTTGAACTCGTCGTACACGTCCGTGTGGACGATCAATCGCTCGGAGGAGACACAGCGCTGGCCGGTGGTCTTAAAGGATGACATGACCGCCGAGTGGACCGCGATGTCGAGGTCGGCCTCCTCGGTGATCACGATGGCGTTCTTGCCGCCCATCTCACAGGCCGCGCGCTTGCCGGCGACGCCGCCGAGCTTGTCCTGGATCAGGTGGCCGACCTCGGCCGATCCGGTGAAGATGACGGTGTCGACGTCGTCGTTCTCGACGATCGCGTTGCCGGCGTCGCCGTATCCCTGGACCATGTTGAAGACGCCGTCGGGGATGCCCGCGTCCTCGAACATCTCCGCGATGACCTGCGCACACCACGGGGTCTGCTCGGCCGGCTTGAACACGACCGTGTTCCCCTCGACCAGCGCGATGGCCATGTGCCAGTACGGGATGGCGACGGGGAAGTTCCACGGCGTGATACAGCCGGTGACGCCGCGGGGTTTCCGGCGCATGTAGGCGTCCTTCGCGGGGATCTCCGAGGGGACGATGTCGCCCTTGGGGTGGCGGGCGTCGCCGGCGGCCCATTCGACCATGTGGGCGGCCTCGACCACGTCGGCTTTGCCCTCGCTTATCTCCTTGCCGCACTCCTTGGTGACGATCTCGCCGAGCTCGTCGGTGCGCTCGCGGAGCTCGTGGTAGACGTCCCAGAGGTACTCCGCTCGGTCGATCCGGGAGAGTTCGCGCCACTCCTCGAACGCCTCGTCGGCGGCGTCGACCGCGCGGTCGACGTCGGCGGGCGTCCCCTTCCGGAACTCGCCGAGCGTCTCGCCGGTCGCGGGGTTCTCGCTCTCGAAGGTCTCCGTTCCCTCGCCTTCGACCCACTCGCCGTCGATGTAGTGTTTGTAGGCGTCTGCCATGGGCGTTCCTTTCCTCCCCGGACGCCAAATTCCCCACCCTACCATGGTCGGGAGATTCTTTACCGTAGGGGGGTCTAGGAGGATCCATGTCTGCGCTCGAGGCGAACGATGCCGACGGGTGGTCGGGGACCCGGCTGACGCTCGACCTGTGGCACCCGAACTGCTGGGCGATCGAGGCGACGAGCCGAACCGACGGCGGCGTCCTCGCTCACGCGATCTACAACTCGCCGAAGACGGACGGCGAGACCCCGAACACGGTGAACGGCCTCTTCACCGCCTTCGCGGACACGAACGAGGAGGTGGAGGCGTTGCTGGACGCGATCCGTGCCTCGGAACACTCGGGGGACCTGATGGAGCTCCAACAGCGGTTCGGTCGCGCACGCGACGCCCCGGGCAACGTGGTCCGCGAGTTCTTCGTGGAGTACGACCCGACGGACATGGTGTGTCCGACCCTCCTCGAGAACGGGTTCGTCCACAGCGCCCCGGTCCGGATCGAGGACGGCCACGAGGAGTGGCAGGTGTGTTTCGTCGGCGAGCGGTCGGGGATCCGCGAGTCGCTCGACGCGGTCCGCGAGACGGCCGACGCCGAGGTGAGCATCGAGTCGATGTCGTCCTCGGGAGCCGGCCAGAAGACCGCCCGCGAACACCGCCTCGACACGCTCACGACGACCCAGCGGGAGGTGTACGAGCACGCCCGCGAGCAGGGATACTACGAGTGGCCCCGCGGGGCGTCCACGCGCGAACTCGCCGACGACCTGGGCGTCTCGAAGACGACGATGCTCGAACACCTCCGGAAGGCCGAATCGAAGCTTCTCGACCCGTAGGAGCCCGCTCGACTCCTCCATCGATCCCCTGCCAGTTCTCTCGGGTGGCCTCGCTCCCCCAGTTTCCGAGGAGACCGTCCGCGGGGGGACCTGCTACGTCTTCCAGACCGACGACACGTTCGGCTCGCAGGCGATCGACGACTCCGCAGTCACGCACCCGTCGCCGTGGCTTTCGGCAGTCGGACGACGAAGACCGTCCCGGTCGGATCGTCGTCTTCGGCCCATACCTCGCCGCCGTACTGCGTGACCAGCGTGTAAACGAGGTAGAGTCCGATCCCGGTCCCGGGGCTGTCGAAGTCCCTCTCCCCCTTCCCGAAGACCTCGTTCTTCCGGTCGTCCGGAATCCCCGGACCGTTGTCCGCGATCCTGACCTCCACGTCCTCGTCCCGCGACTCACAGGAGACCTCGACGACGGGGACGTCCTTGTCGTTGTGTTGGACGGCGTTGTTCAGGAGGTTCCGAAACACGGAGCCGAGCATGCCGTTGGCGGCCACGTCGACCTCGGGGAGCGGGTCGTGGACCACGAACTCCGCGTCCGGGAAGGACTCCTCGCGAAGCGCGACCTCGGTCGCGAGGACGGACGAGAGCGGGGTTGGCTCGACGGCGAGATCTCCGTTCGAGACGGTCATCTCCACGTAGTCGCGAGCGATCTCCGTCAGCTCGATGACGTGCTCGCCGCTGTGGAGGACTTTCTCGAGATACCCCCGTCCTTCGTCGTCGACGTGGTCCTCGAGTATCTCGATCCAGCCGAGGACCACCGCCAAGTCGTTCCTGATGTCGTGTCGGACGAGACGGTTCAGAATTTCGAGCTCCTGTTCTCGACGCTTCTGTTCCGTGATGTCCGTACAGATGCCGATGGCCTCGGTCGGGATACCCTCGTCATCCCGGAGGAGGACCTGTCTGGTCAGCACCCATCGTATCGATCCGTCCGGTCGAACGACACGTCCCTCATACGCGTTCTCGGCGGTCGCCTGGTCCGAACCCTCGATGTTCGCCCGTACTCGGTCGCGGTCCTCCGGGTGGATGGTGGCGAGCAGTTCGTCGACGTCGTCCTCGATCTCCTCGGACGGGATCCCCCAAATCCCTTCGAAGCCGTCGCTGACGTAATCGAACGTCCCAGGTTCGGTGGCCGCCCAAAGCGCGACCCCGTCGAGGTGATCAAACAACGCCCGGAAGTCGCGACGTTTCCCGAGCGAAGCGTTACTCATACCAGCAGAAACACACGGGGAGAAGATAAACACCGACCTCTCTCACCGGATCTCGAGAATCACGGACCCGCGAAGCGGCGTTCTGATGGCGGTCCTCCGTCGGGACCCCCACCGAGATCGATGGACTCGGCGTCAATCCAGACGACGGCCGCCGGGATCGACCGCCGTCCGGACCGACGGGTACTAACGACCGGCGGTCGATCGGGGCGACATGGAACTGTTCGGAACCGCGGGAGTGCGCGGCCGCGTCGAGGAACGGGTGACGCCCGAACTCGCGCTGGCGGTCGGTCGCGCGGTGGCGGCGGAAGCGCGGGAACTGGAGGCCGGGAGCGGAACCGACGGACCGGCCGGCCCGCCGGAGGTCGTCCTCGCCCGCGACGGACGGGTGAGCGGACCGGCGATCGCGGCCGCGACGGAGGCCGGGCTCGCCTCCGGCGGCGCGAAGGTCTCCCGGGCGGGCCGGCTCCCGACGCCGGCGTTGGCACACGCCTCGCGGGGACGGTACGGCGTCATGCTCACCGCCTCGCACAACCCGCCGTCCGACAACGGGATCAAGCTCTTCCGCGACGGCGTCGAGTTCGACCGCGAGCTGGAACTCGCCGTGGAAGCGCGCGTCGAGGCCGAGGAGCCGCCGGCGGCGTGGGACGCGTGGACCGAACCCGATCGGGTCGACACCCTCGACGGGTACCTCGCGGACGTTCGCGAGTACGCGGCGGGCTTCGAGGTCGACGGCGCCGACGCCGGCGACGACTCCGGCGGCTCCCTCGACGGGCTCCGGATCGCCGTCGACTGCGGCAACGGGATGTCCGCCCCGGCGACGCCGACGGTGCTCCGCGAGCTCGGCGCGACCGTCGTCACCCTCAACGGGAACGTCGACGGCCACTTCCCCGGCCGCGGGAGCAAGCCCACGCCGGAGACGCTGCGGGACCTGCGGGCGTTCGTGGCCGACGCGAACGAGGGCGTCGACGAGCCCGGCCGCGACGGCGAGGGGTACGCCTTCGGGATCGGCCACGACGGCGACGCGGACCGGATCGTCGTCGTCGACGCCGACGGGGAGGTCGTCCACGAGGACACCGTCTTAGCGGTCCTCGCCGAGCGGTACGTCCGGACCAGCGACGCCGCCGACCCGGTCGTGGTGACGACCCCGAACGCCTCCGGCCGGATCGACGAGCGCGTCCGCGAGGCCGGCGGGCGCGTCGAGCGCGTCCGCCTCGGCGCGCTCCACGAGGGGATCGCGGCGGTTCGCGCGGAGGCGGACGCCAAGGATACGGAGGTCGTCTTCGCCGCGGAGCCGTGGAAGCACGTCCACACCGCCTTCGGCGGCTGGATCGACGGCGTCTGTTCGGCGGCGGTGATCGCCGAACTCGTCGCGGCCGAGGGGCTCGAGTCGCTCCGCGAGCCGGTCACGGAGCGCCCGTACCGGAAGGTCAGCGTCGACTGTCCCGACGACCGGAAGGAGCGGGTCATGGAGCGACTGACCGATCGGCTCCCGGCGGCGTTCGGGGACGCGACCGTCGACACCGACCACGGGGTCCGCTTGGAGTTCCCCGACGCGTCGTGGACGCTGGTCCGGCCCTCCGGGACCGAGCCGTACGTCAGGGTGTACGCCGAGAGCGACGCGGTCGACGAGCTGGTCGAATCGGTCCGCGAGGTCGTCGAGACCGCGGTCGCCGAAGCCGAGAGCTGACTCCCGGCTCGGCGACCGGCCGTCGACCTCGGAAGGACACGTCGGAACGGAGAGCGACGCGTTTATGCCCCGCTCGCCCGGGTATGTAGGTGATTATGACGTCCGACATCGAACGGCGGCGGTTCCTGAAGGCGGCGAGTGCGGCGGGCCTCGTCGGTCTCGCGGGTTGTAGCGGCGGACCGAGCGACGGCGGTTCTGGAGACGACGGCTCGAGCGGCGACGGGTCCGATGACGACGGCTCGGACGGGTCCGACGACGGCTCGAGTGGCGACGGGTCCGGCGACGTCCCGGCGACCGTGGGGATCGTCTACTCCGACGGCGGGCTCGGGGACAACTCGTTCAACGACGCCGCCCAGCAGGGTCTCATCCAGGCCGAGGAGGACTTCGGCATCGAGTACGACGAGTCCCAGCCGGAGGGGACCGGCGAGTTCGGCGACTTCCAGCAGCGGTACGCCAGCTCGACGGACCCCGACTACGACCTGGTGTCGTGTATCGGCTTCAACCAGACCGACGCCCTCGCGGAGAACGCCCCGCAGTTCCCCGACCAGGACTTCATGCTCGTCGACTCCGTCGTCGAGGAGGACAACGTCGCGAGCTACGTCTTCCGCGAGCACGAGGGCTCGTTCCTGATGGGCGTGCTCGCCGCACACCTGACCGAGACCGACTTCTCCGCCGGGGCCGGCTCGACGGACCCCGACTCGACGAACCTCGGGTTCGTCGGCGGCGTCGACAGCCCGGTCATCCGCCGGTTCCAAGCCGGCTTCGAGGCCGGCGTCGACTACGCGGCCGACGACGTCGACGTCACCACGAGCTACGTCGGCAGCTACGCCGACCCCTCGGGCGGACAGGAGGCGGCGCTCTCGATGTACCAGAGCGGCGCGGACATCGTCTATCACGCCTCGGGCGCGACGGGCGTCGGCGTGTTCCAGGCGGCACAGGAGGAGGGCCGGTTCGCCTTCGGCGTCGACCTCGACCAGTCGATCACCGAGCCCGAGTTCTCCGACGTGATCCTGGCGTCGATGGTGAAACGCGTCGACACCGCGGTCTACGAGTCCGTCTCGAACGTGATCGACGACGACCACCAGGGCGGCGAGTCGATCGCGCTCGGACTCGAGTCCAACGGGGTCGAGTGCGTCTACGGCGACGAGATCGGCGGCGAGGTCCCCGACGACATCGTGACCGCGGTCTCGGACGCCCGCGACGCGATCATCGCCGGCGACATCGACGTGCCGACGGAGCCCGGCGACACCTGATCGCGGCGACGACGGTCGGTGGTCCCCGGCCGGCACCGCGGTTTACACGGCGTCGGTGACGACGACGAGCGTGAGCCCGGCCGCGGCGAGCGACAGGACGCCGAGGAAGGACCAGGCGGCCGAGTACCCGCTCACGTCGACGAGGTAGCCGAACGTCGGGGGCGCGAACAGTCCGCTCGCGGTCACCGCCAGCTGGCCGGCGGCCGAGGCGGCCCCGAGTTCGTCGTCGTCGACGAGCGTGGAGAGACAGGAGTAGTAGAGGCCGGTCGACCCGAGGACGAGCGCCCCGATCCCGGCGAAGACGACGCCGGCGGCGAGCACGGACTCCGAGGCCGGAAGCACGAAGTAAAGGACCCCGCCACCGGCCGCCTGAACGGCGAGGATCCCGCCCGTCCGCGTTCGAGCCGATCCGGGAAGCACGTCCGCCAGCGTCCCCACGGCGACCTTTCCGGCGCTGCTGACGACCTGCATGGACGCGAGGACCGCGCCGGCGACCGCGACGGACGCGCCGATCGACTCGCCGACGAAGAGGGTGACGTAGCCGGTCGTCGTGTAGAACGCGGCCCCGAGACACACCCCCGAGAGCAGCAGGACGAGGTACGCCGAGTTGGACGACAGCGCGCGGAAGTCGGGGGACGTCGCCTCGCCCGGGCTCTCGCGGCGGTACACGCTGAAGAAGACGACGGCGACCAGGGAACCGACCGCGGCGGCGACCAGAAAGCCGAACCGCGGGAAGAGGACGCCGGCGGTTCCGGTCACTAAGAGCGCGCCGACCGCGCTCCCGATCGTCGGGCCGATCTGTTTGATCCCGATCGCGCGGTGTTGTCTCCCCGGGTCGATCCGGTCGAAGATCGCCTTGTTCGTCCCCGGCGTCGCGCTCCCGTACATCGATCCGAGGAGGAAGGCGGCGATCAGCAACAGCGGATACGTCGGCGCGATCGCGACCCCGAAGACGCCGACGGAGAGTCCGACGAGTCCGACGGTCAGCGTGCGTCTCTCGCCGAACCGGTCGGTCGCGATCCCGAAGGGGAGAAGCGAGACGGCGTAGCCGAGCGTCAACGCGGCGATCACGATTCCGACCTCCAGCCCCGTCAGATCGAAGGCGTCCTGAAAGAGCGGGGTCCCGGCGTACACCGTGTAATAACAGACGCTGGCGGCGACGTGCCAGACCGTCACGGCCGCCACGATACGCCAGAATCGCGAGACCATACGGCGGCCTCGGCTGCCGGATGGATAACGGTACGTGTGTCGGCGACGTACGACCGGTTCGGAGACGAACCCGCGGTCTTTTTGCCTCGCACACGGAGATACGGGTGAATGAACCCGGCGGTCCACCTTGACGGTATCACGAAGCGGTTCCCCGGGGTCGTCGCCAACGACGACGTGGACCTCGCGATAGAGCGGGGGAGCGTCCACGCCTTACTCGGCGAGAACGGGGCCGGCAAGACCACGCTGATGAACGTGTTGTACGGCCTCTACCGCCCGACGGAGGGAACGGTCGTCGTCGACGGCGAACCGCGCTCGTTCGCGTCCCCGCGCGACGCGATCGACGCCGGGATCGGCATGATCCACCAGCACTTCATGCTCGTCGACCCCATGACGGTGTGGGAGAACGTCGTCTTGGGCAACGAGCCGCGGACGTGGGGCGGACTCCGCGTCGACGAGGAGGCCGCCCGCGAGGCGGTGGTCGAACTGAGCGAGCGCTACGGCTTCGACGTCGACCCCGACGCGACCATCGCGGACGTCTCGGTGGGCGAACAACAGCGCGTCGAGATCCTGAAGGCGCTGTACCGGGGCGCGGAGGTCCTGATCATGGACGAGCCGACCGCGGTGTTGACCCCCCAGGAAGTCGAGGAGCTGTACGGCGTCTTCGAGGAGCTGACAGACCAGGGCAAGACGATAATCTTCATCTCGCACAAGCTCGGCGAGGCGCTCTCGGCCGCCGACGAGATCACGGTCCTGCGCAACGGCGTCAACGTCGGCACCGTCGCCTCGGGAGACGTGACCCGCGAGGAGCTCGCGGAGATGATGGTCGGCCGCGAGGTGCTGATGGAGCCGGCGACGACGCCGCAGGAGCCCGGCGACCGCGTGCTCGGCGTGACGGACCTCCGTGTCGAGGACGACCGCGGCGTCGAGGCGGTCTCGGGGATCTCCTTCGAGCTCCGCGCGGGCGAGGTGCTCGGGATCGCCGGCGTCGACGGGAAC
The DNA here is from genome assembly GCF_900113615.1 of Halorubrum aquaticum. Classification (GTDB taxonomy): domain Archaea; phylum Halobacteriota; class Halobacteria; order Halobacteriales; family Haloferacaceae; genus Halorubrum; species Halorubrum aquaticum. The sequence continues at coordinate 62,199 of NZ_FOPZ01000001.1, read as the reverse complement.
GGACAGTCACAGCTCGTCGAGGCGATCACGGGGATGCGGAAGCCGACGTCGGGGTCGATCGAGTACCTCGGCGAGTCGATGGCCGGCGCGACCCGTCGGGAACACATCGACCGAGGCATGGCGTTCGTCCCGGAGGACCGCCACGAGAAGGGGTTGGTGATGTCCTACGACCTGGTTCAAAACGGGATCTTGGGGAGCCAGCACGACCCGCCGTTCGCCTCCGGCGGACGGATCGACTGGAACGCGTCGACGGAACACGCCGAGTCGGTGATCGAGGCGTACGACGTTCGGCCGCCGAACCCCGACGCGGACGCGGAGTCCTTCTCCGGGGGCAACCAGCAGAAGTTCATCGTGGGCCGGGAGTTCGAGCGGAACCCGGACCTCGTCGTCGCGACCCACCCGACCCGCGGCGTCGACATCGGCTCCACGGAGTTCCTCCACGAGCGTCTCCTCGAACTGCGTGCCGAGGGGAAGGCGATACTGCTCGTCTCCTCGAAGCTCGACGAGGTCCAGGGCCTCTCCGACCGGCTCGCCGTGATCCACGAGGGCGAGTTCTCCGGCGTCGTCGACCCCGCCACGGTGACCGAAGAGGAGATCGGCCTGCTGATGGCCGGGGAGACGCTCGCCGACGAGACGGTCTCGGGGGCGGCGATCCACGACTCGGTCGACGACGGACTCGGCGGTGGCGGTGCGGACGGGGGCGACGGCGGGGCCGGTTCGGACCGTGAGACCGCCGCGGACGGAGGGGTGGACGCGTGAGCCGACGCGACGGTGGACGGCTTCCGGCGGCCGCTCGTCGCGTGATCGAACCGTTCGTCGACCGCAGCGTCGCCGAGCGGATCCTCATCAGCATCGCGGCGATCCTGTTGTCGATCGCCGTCGGCTTCGCCATCGTGCTCGTCTCGGGGCGGATCGCCGAGTGTAGCACCGCCGCCTGGACGATGCCGGTCACCGGCTTGGGGTTCTGTTATGACCCCTTCGAGGTGTACGTCGTGTTGTTCAACGGGGCGCTCGGCTACCCGTTCGCGGTCGGCGAGCCGGGGATCTTCAACCCGTCGTGGACGCCGTTCAACCTCTCTCTGGGGCTCACCCTCTCGGAGACGACGCTTCTGATATTCACCGGGCTCTCGGTCGCGGTCGCGTTCCGGGCCGGCCTCTTCAACATCGGGACGCAGGGCCAGCTCGTCGTCGGCGCGCTCGCGACCGCGCTGACGGTGCTCGCGCTCGCACCGCTGCTCCCGGCGGGACCGATCTCCGGGGTCGTCATCGTCGCCGTCGGGACCCTCGCCGGCGCGGTCGGCGGCGGACTCTGGGGCGCGATACCCGGCGCGTTGAAGGCGTATGCCGACGCCAACGAGGTGATCACGACGATCATGCTCAACTTCGTCGCCGCGAACGTCGCGTACGTGCTGGTGTTGGAGGTGTTCCGCGCGGAGGGGTCCTCCGTCGTCGCGACGCGGTACGTCCCCGAGTACGCGCAGTTCTCGCCGTGGCTGTTCCCGGACTCCAGCGACTTCGCGCTGCTCGCGCTGCTCGTCGGCGTCGGAGCCATCGGCGGGCTCTACTACCTCGTCGAGCACACGCCGTTCGGCTACGACCTGCGCACGAGCGGGGTACAGGCGGCCGCCGCGGAGTACGGCGGCGTGAACGCGAAACTGACGACCGTGCGCGCGATGACGCTCTCGGGCGCGCTCGGCGGCGTCGGCGGCGCGGTGTGGGTGCTGATGTCCGAGGGCCGGTGGATCGAGTCGGTTCCCGACCTCGGCTTCGACGGGATCACCGTCTCGATCCTGGCGGGGAACAACCCGCTCGGCGTGTTACCCGCCGCGTTCCTGTTCGGCATCCTGAAGGGGGGCGCACTCGAGATCGGGTTCCGGACCGACGTGCCGACCGAGCTCGTCGGCGTGTTGCGCGGGCTGATCATCCTCTTCGTGGCCATGCCGGAGTTCTTCCGGATGGCCGGACGATACGCCGGGCTGGGCTCGGACGGGCCGGGAGGCCCGGGAACGACCGGGAACGACGACGGGAGCGAGGGGGCCGACGACGGGACGGACACGAAGGGGACTGCCGGCGACGGGACCGGCAGCGCCGCCGCGGTCGACGGGGGTGAGCTCGATGCGTAACCCGCTCGCGGACGTCCCCGTCCCGCTTCTCGACGACCTGATCGACGACGAGTACGTGCGCTCGCTCGTCGTCGGGGTCGTCGGGACTCTGGGGGTTCTGGGGCTGCTCGGGCTCCTGTTCCCGGGGTCGGTCGCCGGCGACCTCGCGGGCATCGTCTTCTCGACGGGCACCGCCGCGTCGACGGCGCGGCTCGCCGCGCCCATCGTGCTCGCCGGGCTCGGCGGCATCTTCGCCGAGAAGTCGGGCGTGATCAACATCGGACTGGAGGGACTCCTCATCATCTCGGCGTTCGCCTCCGTCTACATCGCGTCGGTGATCGGGATCGGGAACGCGGTCCTCGGCGTTCCGGCGATCTGGATCGGCTTCCTCGCCGGGATCGTCGCCTCGACGCTTCTCGCCGGCGTCTTCGGCGTCGTCTGTATCGAGTTCAAGGCGGACCAGATCATCGCCGGGCTGGCGGTGTGGCTGATCGCCTTGGGGCTCGCGCCGTTCATGTCGACCGTCTTCTTCGGCGGCGTCAACACGCCGAACCTCGGCGCGAGCGTTGGGTGGCGGTACTCCGCGGTCATGGTCCTCGTCGCGACCGTCGCCTCCTGGTGGACGCTGAACCGGACCGCCTTCGGGAAGCACCTCCAGGCGTCCGGCGAGAACCCGAAGGCGCTCGACACGGTGGGCGTCTCGGTCTCCCGCGTCCGGTACGCGGGCGTGTTGCTCTCGGGGGTCCTCTCCGGCGTCGGCGGCTCGGCGCTCGCGCTCTCGATCGGGCAGTTCGTCGGCTCCGGCGAGACGATGGTCCAGGGGAAGGGGTTCATCGCCATCGTCGCGTACCTGTTCGGCAACTACAACCCCCTCGGGACGCTCGGGGCCGGCGTGCTGTTCGCGGGGCTCGACGCGACCCAGATCCGGCTCCAACAGCTCGGGTACGCGATCCCCGACACGTTGGTCCAGACGATCCCGTACGTCGTCGTGATCGTGGTGCTCGCGTTGGTCGGGCGGACCCGGATCCCCGCGGCCGCCGGCGACCACTACGAGACCGAGGAGTAGCTACCCGGGACGGAGGGGCGGTTTCCTCGCCCATTCCGTCGTTGCCTTCACGACCGAAACGGGAACAAAGAGTTTTGCCGGCGGCGGGAGACGACACGGTAATGAGCATCGACGAGTACGACGTCGTCGTGGCGGGCGCGGGCACCGCCGGCTGTTACGCCGCCGCGACGATCGCGAACGAGGGGCTCGACGTCGTCATCGTCGAGCGAAAGGACGAGGAGGAGGCGGGCCACATCGCCTGCGGCGACGCGCTGAAGGGCGCCGACGCCTTCCCGGAGGCCATCCCGAAGGAACGGCTCGAACCGGCGTTCACGAACACCGGTGTCGACCACGGACGGTTCGAGATCCCACAGGAGGACACGGTCCTCGAGATCCCCGTCCCGGGCGAGCTCGCCGTCATCGACCGCTGGGAGTACGGCCGTCGGATCATCGCAGGTGCGGAGGACGCCGGCGTCGACTTCCACTACGACACCGTCATCAACGACGTGGTCCAGACCGACGACGGGCGGGTCACGGGCCTGCGGGCCAAACGCAAGGGCGACCCGGTCACGTACGAGGGCGACCTCGTCATCGACGGCGCCGGGTCGCTGTCGCTGCTTCAGGACAAGGCCGACTTCGAGGAGACCACCTTCGACACGAACGTCCGATACTCGCAGTTCTGTTCGGCCTACCGCGAGATCGTCGAGGTCCCCGAACCCGTCGAGTGGGACGACGCGCTCGTGTTCAAGGCGACCGACCGCGCCGCGGGATACCTCTGGTACTTCCCGCGGACGGCGACGGAGATCAACGCCGGGCTGGGCTTCCAGATGAACGAGGAGCCGATGCAGCTCGTCGAGGCGCTGAAACGCGACCTCCGGAACCGTCCCGAGTTCGAGGGCGCGGAGGTGCGAGACAAGCTCGGAGCCGCGCTGCCGACGCGACGACCGTACGACTCGGCGGTCGCGCCCGGCTACATGGCCGTCGGCGACGCCGCCGGCCACGTGAACCCGACGACGGGCGGCGGGATCGCGGGCGCGGCCTACGCCGGGAAGTACGCGGGCGAGCAGGCGGTCAAGGCCGTCTCCGACGGCGACGTGAGCGAGGAGAACCTCTGGCGGTACAACACGCGCGTGATGGACCACTTCGGCGGGCGCTACGCCGGACTCGACGTGTACAACGTCCTCTCGACCGCCGTCGACGTCGACGACCTGATGGGGCTTCTCGCGTCGCTTCCGGGCGAGAAGCTCGCGGAGGCGCTGTACGAGGGCTCCACCTCGATGTCGTTCGGCCTGAAACTGAAGGCCGCCGTCAAGAGCTTCGGCTACTGGGGAACCATCCGGAACTTCTACCAGACGAAGTCGCTGGCGGACGAGCTGCTCTCCCACTACGAGTCGTACCCGACGAGCCCCGCCGCGATGGCCAACTGGACGCGCGAGCGGGACGCGATCATGGACCGGATCTACGAGACGACCGGCGCGGAGGCCAAGTACTGAGCCGCTCGACCGCCGACGCTGTGGATCGTTCCCCGTCGGTCACACCGGCGAGGCGTCGGCGATCTCCTCGACGACCTCCCAGTGGTTTCGGGTTCCCTCCGTCGGGTAGTACACCGTTCCGTAGCCGTCGCCGGTGCGCTCGACCACGTCGTGATCGCGCAACACGCCGAGGTGGTGTCGGACCGTGGTGTAGTCCAGATCGAGCCGCTCGGCGAGCTGGTTGGCGTTTCGCGGACGCTCGTCTATCGCCCGCAGGATCCGGACCCGATTCGGGCCGCCTCGGGTTCCGGTGAGGACGTACCAGAGGACGGCCTCCATGCCCCATACGAGGGGCTGCGGCCGCCTAAACCTACCGTCGAGCGAGGGTCCTGCCGGCTGGATCAGCGGCGGAACGGGAGCGGATCGCCTCGTCTCGAACGGTCTCAGGGCCGGGTCTCGGCGACCCGTCGGATCGCCGCCGAGAGCACGTCGATCCCGATCCCGATGTCGCTCTCGACGACGTCGAACGTCGAGGTGTGGTGGCCGCCGGGGTGGTCGGTGCCGACGCCGACGTAGCACGCGAGTCCGCCGCGGTCCTGAACGTGGTCCATCATGAACGTGGCGTCCTCGCTGCCGCCGAGGTCGGCGCTCTCGACCACGTTCGTCACGCCTTCCACGTCGCGAGCGACCTCGCCGATGACGTCCGAGAGCGCCGCGTCGCTGGTCGCGCTCGGCGCGGCTCCCATCGTGGTGACGTCGACCTCGCAGTCGTGCATCTCCGCCGCCGAGTGGAGGATCCGCTCGGCGTGGTCGAACATGTAGTCGGCGAGTTCCGTGCTCTCGCCGCGGACCTCGCCCTCGATGTGGGACTCCTCGGGGATGATGTTCGTCGCCGTGCCGCCGCCGACGAGCCCGGCGTTCACGCGGGTCGCGCCGTCGGCGTGTCGCGGGATCGAGTAGAGGTTCTGTATCGCCGCCGCCATCGCCTGAACCGTGTTCCGCCCCTGTTCGGGCCGGGCGCCCGCGTGCGAGGGCTCGCCCTCGAACTCGGCGAGGAAGTGGTTCACCGCGAGGAAGCCGTCGATGCCGCTCACGACCTCGCCCGAGGGGTGGTCCAACCCGATGTGGACCGCGTAGAAGTACTCCACGTCGTCGAGGAGGCCGGACTCGGCCATCGGCTTCCCGCCCACGATCTTCTCCTCGCCGGGCTGGAAGAACACCTTGAGCGTGCCCGAGAAGTCGGAGTCGAGGACCGCGTCGATGGTGCCGAGGCCGATGGTCGCGTGCGAGTCGTGGCCGCAGGCGTGCATGTACCCCTCGTTCTCCGAACGGAACCCCTCCGCGACCGGCTCGTGGTCGCCCTCGTCGGACTCGAGGATCGGCAGCCCGTCGATGTCGACTCTGAGCCCGACGACCGGGCCGTCGCCGCGCTCCGCGACCGCGACGCAGCCGGTGTACCCGCCCTCGAGTCGATCGAGGACCTCTGGGTCCGCGCCGGCCTCGCGGGCGCGGTCGGCCCACTTCGCCAGCTCGTCAGAATCGGGGACGTTCCGGCGGGAGCCCTCGTCGAGGGCGTCGGGCCCGACGTGGATCGCGTCGAGGTCGCGCTCGCGGAGCGCCTCGACGATCCGGGCGGTGGTGTAGAACTCACACCAGGCCGGCTCGGGGTGGCGGTGGAGGTCGCGTCGGAACTCGCTGTACTCGTCGTCGGTTTGGACGCTCATACGCCCCGATCGCCGCCGGATGTCTTAAAAGGTCGAGTGGCGGTCGGCGTCTCCCCCTTCGATGGAAGTCCGTCCGGTCCGTCCGGTCACGCGGACGGCGACTCAGTCGCGGCGGTGCCCGAGCGGCTTCTTCCGGTCGACCTCGACCTCGACGTGGATCGAGTCCGGGAAGTCGCGGCCGACGACGTCGCGCGCGATGTCGTCCGCGCCGTGGATCTCCATCGACCGTTTGTACACGTCGTAGCGCCACGGCGAGAACTCGTCGCCGGCGCGGAGACGCTTGTACTGTGGAACGCGGACCGTCTCGGGGGGTGAGGCGTGCGGGCCCTTACACTCCGCGCCCTTCCGCTCGAGGGTGTCTTTGAGCTCCTGGACGGTCTCGGCGAGCACGTCGCGGTCGCCGGAGGCGAAGGAGAGTTTCGTGACGAAGGTCATGGCTGGGGGTCGTGGGTGAATGGTCCCCCGAGGCGTAAAAACACATCTACTGGGGGACGGTACCGGGGGCCGTCATCGGCCGGTTTCGACGGAACCGCGCAGATCGCCCGAGAGCGCTCGAAAGGGGCTCGGAACCGGCAATTCCGACACCCTCTTTACTGGTGGTTGCTTACCTGAGGCTAATGACGGTCGAAGCGATCAGTTCCGGAGCCATCCTCTTCCGCGATACCCGCGGCGAACGGGAGTACCTGCTCCTGAAGAGCCGACCGGGGGACTGGGAGTTCCCCAAAGGCGGGATCGAAGGCGACGAGGAGCTCCAGCAGACGGCGATACGGGAGGTGTCCGAGGAGGCCGGGATCGACGATTTCCGCCTCATCGACGGCTTCCGTCGTGAGTACGACTACGTGTTCGAGGCCGGAGGGAAGACGATCCACAAGACGGTCCACCTGTTCATCGCCCGATCGTTCGAGGCGAGCGCGGAGCTCTCGAAGGAGCACCGCGACCTCCAGTGGCGCGATTACGACCAGGCGATCAACACGATCACCCAGGACGGCCCGCGGGAGATCCTCGAGGAGGCCCACGAGTACCTCGACGAGCTACAGGAGGAGGCCGACGACGGCTACGTCTGAGCCGGGACGGTGACGCCGACCGAGCGGTCAGGACCGATCGGCTCATCCGCCACACGCCGACACCCGTGATCCCCGACGCGGAGTTCGGCTACGAGCTGCTCGTCTGTCGGTTCGTCGAGCTGACGTGGTACCCCGACGGCGACCCGCGTCCGGCGATCGTCTCCCGACAGCTCGGCACGAAGCGGCGGCGCTGGGACACCGTCGTGATCGAGGTCGACCCGGAAGCGTACGCCGCGCGGCGGGCCTTCGGCGACCGCGCTCTCGACTCGGACCTCCTCCACGTCGTCCGGGACGCCCCGGCGGAGTGGGCGTGGTACCGCGACGCGCTCCCGGACCCGGGCTACCCCTGGCGCTACGTCCGGCAGGCGGTCCACCGCGCCGCGGGCCGGGACGTGATCGAGAAGCGCCGACGGGGTAACCGGATCGAGATCCGTCGCGTCAGACCGTATCCGGACTGGGTCGATCGGATCGTCGCGATCGAGAACAAGCCCGACCTCGACCGGTCGGCGGCGGACGCCCTCGCCGACCAGCTCGCTCACGACGTCGAGACCGCCCTCGCCGACGAGGTCTGGCTCGCGACGGAGGCGACCGGGGACCGCGTCGAGCCCGCGCTCCTCCGGTCGATGCCGGTCGAGGCGGGGATCCTGACCACGGCGTTCGCCGACGGCGACGCCGGGGGCGAGAGGGCCGCCGTCGACGCGGATGCCGCGACCGTCGACTGGCTCCCGAGCGACCTCGAACCGAGCGGGTCGGAGGGACGCGACCCGGAGACGGTTACCCGCCGGCTGGAGATCGCGGAGCGCGCCTACGGCAAGGGGTGGCGCTCCTATCACGACACGATGCGGCCGGACTGCCGCCACTTCGAGCTCCGACGCGCCGGCCGGGCGCTCGTCCCGCACTGTACGGCCAAGGACCGCTGTCCCACCGACCGGGAGTGTTCGGGCTCGTGTCCGTCGTTCACGCCGGAGCCGCCGGCGTGGCGGACGAAGGGGTGGCCGATCGAGGGCGGGCCGGGAAAGGGGATCCGCGCGCTCCTGTCGCGGCGTCGAGAGCGCGTGCGCGACCGGATCGATCCGGACGGGTAACGGTCGAGCGACTCAGGCGAGCGCCGCCGCCAGTTTCTCGACCGGGTGCGGAGGCTCCTCGGCCGCGTCGTCCCGTTCCTTCAGCTGCGTGCTACAGGACGCGCCGGGTGCGACGACGGCGTCGGCGTCGCTCGCCTCGACCTGCTCGAAGAGGTCCTCGCCGATCGCCTTGCTCATGGAGTAGTGTTCCGCCTCGTAGCCGAACGAGCCGGCCATCCCGCAGCAGGTGGTGTCGAGCGGGTCGACGCCGTAGCCGGCGCGCCGGAGCACGCCCACCGCGTGGTGGTCCTTCTTCGTCGCCTTCTGGTGGCAGTGGCCGTGGTAGGCGAGCCGCTCTCCGGGCGCGTCGAAGGCGAGCGCCTCGTCGAGCCGGAGCGCGTCGACGTACTCCATCACGCCGAAGGTCCCCTCGGCGACCGTCGTGACCGCCTCATCGGAGACGTCGCTCGCGTCGCCGCCGAGCAGGTCGGCGTAGTCCGACTGGAGCATCACCGCGTCGGTGGGCTCGACGACGACCACGTCCCAGCCCGCCTCGACGTCGGGCGCGACCGCCTCGACGGTGTCGCTGGCGATCGCGCGCGACTCGTCGATGAGGCCCTTCGAGTGGGGCGGCCGCCCGCTCCCCTTCACGTCCGGGATCTCCACGTGGCAGTTCGCGGCCTCGAGCACGCGCACCGCGGCCTTCCCCGCGCCCGGGTTCGTGTAAGTGGTGTACACGTCGGGGAACAACAACACGTCGCGGTCGGCCGCCTCGCGCGGGACGCCCGCGCCGCCGCGGGCCTCGAACCAGTCGATCAGGCTCTCCGAGCGGAACGTCGGGAGGTCGCGCTCGCTCGCGATGCCAAGCGTCTTCTCGAGGACGACCCCCGCGCCGGGGAGCTTCCCCGGCAGGTTCGACAGCGGGGCGAACCGGGAGCCGAGCGGCGCGAGCGACTCGAACTTCCCGAGCAGCCGCGTCCGCAGGCCCGCACCGTGTTCCTCGTGGTGGGCGTGTTCGACCTCGGCTTTCAGCTTCGCCATGTCGACGCCGCTCGGACAGTCCACCTTACAGCCCTTACACCCCACACAGAGGTCCATCACTTCGGTGACGAACTCGTCGTCGGTGGGGTCGTCGGGCAGTTCCCCGTTCATCGCGCCGCGAAGCATGTTCGCCCGGCCCCGCGTCGACTGGATCTCCTCCTCCGCGGCGCGGAAGGTCGGACACATCACGCCGCCGGTCGTCTCCTGTGGCCCCCGACAGCCGCCGCAGCCGTGACAGAGCTCGACCATCCCCTGCATCCCGTTCTCGTTGTCCCACTGCATCGCGGCGTCGAAGCCGGCGTCGAACTCGTAGTCGGCGTCGAACCGGAGGTTCTCGCTCATGTCGAAGTCGCCGCAGACGTTGCCGGGGTTGAGCAGCCAGTCCGGGTCGAAGGCGGTCTTGAGGTCGCGGAACGCCTCCCAGAGGTCCTCGCCGTACAGCTTCCGGTTCCACTGGGTCCGCGCGTGGCCGTCCCCGTGCTCGCCGGAGACGGAGCCGCCGAGGCGGACGACCGCGTCGGTCACGCGGTCCGCGATCTCCACCATCGTCTCCACGTCGTCGACCTGCTTCGTGTCGATCAGCGGCCGGACGTGGAGCACGCCCGGGCCGGCGTGCGCGTAGAACGTCGCGAACGTCCCCGTGTCCTCGAGGATCTCCTGGAACTCGCGGGTGTACTCGGGGAGGTGTTCGGGCGGGATCGCGCAGTCCTCGATGAAGGAGATGTGCTTGGCGTCGGAGGTCCGCGACAGCAGGATCGGGAGCCCCGACTTCCGCATCTTCCAGAAGCGGTCGCGCTCGTCGGGGTCGTGTGCCTCCATGGCCGCCAGCGCCCGTTTGGGCTGGGCGGTCGTCCCCGCGGCGTCGGGACGCGGGTCGGCGACGGTCTCCGCGCCGTCGACGCGGTCGGCGACGAGGTCCGCGACCTTCCGCCGGCCCGCCTCGTCGCTCTCGGCGTAGAACTCGACGAGGAGGACCGAGTCGGTTCCGTCGGGGAGCATGCCGACGACCTCCGCGAACTCGGGCGTGTCGGCCGCCAGTCCGAGCAGCACGTCGTCCATCACCTCGACGGCGGCGGGGTCGTGTTCCAGGATCGGCGCGACGTCCTCCATCGCGTCGAGGAGGTCGCCGTAGGTGAGAAGCGCCACCGCCTTCGTCTCGGGGATCTCCACGAGCGAGACGGTCGCCTCGGTCACCGTCGCGAGCGTCCCCTCGCTGCCCGCCATGAGTCGGCCGAGGTTGACGACGCCCTCCTCGCCGTACTCGCCGCGGTACTCGGCGAGGAGCCGGTCGAGGTTGTACCCGGAGACGTTGCGTTTCATCTCCGGGAACCGGTCGTCGACCGCGTCGGCCTCCTCGTCGAGGATCCGGACGACCTCGGCGTGGATCCGCGGGAGGAGCTCGTCGCTCTCGGGGTCGGCGGACTCGCGGAGGTCGTCGACCCGCTCGTCGCCGAAGGTGGCGACCGTCCCGTCCGCGAGCACGACCTCCAGCTCCTCGACGTAGTGGTCGGTCTTCCCGTACTTCAGCGAGTGTGACCCGGTGGAGTTGTTCCCGATCGCGCCGCCGACCGCGGACTTGTCGCGCCAGGCGGGGTCGGGCGCGAACTTCAGGCCGTGCGGCTCGACCGCCGCGTTGAGGTCGCCGACGTACGCGCCGGCCTCCACGCGGGCGGTGCGCGCCTCCGGGTCGGCGTCGATCACCGAGTCCATCGCCTTGGAGAAGTCGAGGACAACCGCCTCGTTCACCGTCTGGCCCGCGAGCGAGGTGCCGCCGCCGCGCGGCAACACCGGGATCCCCTCCTCGAAGCAGTACTCCTGGACCGCGGCCACGTCGGCCGTCGACTCCGGGAAGACCACGCCGATCGGCGTCACTTCGTAGGCGGACGCGTCGGTGGCGTACAGCCGACGGGAGTAGTCGTCGAACCGCACGTCGCCGTCGATCCGACCGTCGAGCGCGTCGACGAGGTCGGGGCGTTCGACCTCCCCGCCGGTGTACTCGAAGTCCCCCCCGTCCCGCGGGTCGAGTTCCGACCCGCTCGAGTGTGTTGCCATGCGACTCCCTCGCGCTCGGATCGACAAAAGTCCCCCGGGGTCGGCGAGTTCCCCCGACACGAGCACCTCCGGCACGGCGAATTCCTCCGGCGCGGCGACCGACGGCCGACACCGGTGGTTTCATCGGCGCGCTCGCCGATGCTCCGGGAAACGATGGTCCTCGGAGGCGTCCTCCCCGACACGGTGGCCGTGAACGTCCTCGTGGTCGTCGCCGCGAGCGGACTGATCTGGCTCGGCAGCGGGTGGCTCGAGGAGGCGGCGGAGGGCCTCTCGACGCACTACGGCCTCCCGCCGGTCGTTCAGGGAACGGTCGTCGTTGCGGTCGGGTCGAGCTTTCCCGAGTTCGCGAGCGTGGTCGTCACCGCGCTCGCCGGGATCTTCGACATGGGGGTCGGCGCGATCGTCGGCTCCGCGATCTTCAACGTCCTCGTGGTCCCCGCGCTCTCGTCGCTCGCGACCGACGACGACCTCGACTCGAGCCGGACGATCGTGTACAAGGAGGCGCAGTTCTACATGCTCGCGGTCTCCGTGCTCGTCATCACCTTCGCGCTCGCGGTCATCTACGAGCCGGTCTCCGGCGGGTCGGGACTCGTGGGATCGATCACCCGCCCGCTCGCGGTGATCCCGCTCTTCGTCTACGGGCTGTACCTGTTCATTCAGTGGCAGGACACCGGCGACTACGAGGCCGAACCGGGCGGGGCGGACGTCGACGTCCCCCGCGAGTGGGGGAGACTCGCCGCCGGCCTGCTCGTCATCCTCGTGAGCGTCGAGGCGATGGTGTCGGCGATCGAGTCGCTCGGACACACCTTCGGGATCCCCGAGTTCCTCGCCGGCATGACGATCATCGCGGCGGCGACGAGCCTCCCGGACACGCTCGTCAGCGTCCGCTCCGCCAAGGACGACAACAGCGCGACCAGTCTGGGAAACGTCCTCGGGTCGAACACCTTCGACCTGCTCGTGGTCATCCCGGTCGGCGTGCTCCTCGTGGGAGCGGTTCCGGTGAACTTCTCGACGGCCGTGCCGATGTTCGCCGTCCTCACGCTCGCGACGGTCCTGCTCTTCGGGGCGCTCCGGACGGATCTGGCCCTGACGACCCTCGAGGCGTACGCCCTGCTCGCCGCGTACCTGCTCTTCGTCGCGTGGGTCGTCGCCGAGACCGCGGGCGTGACGCGGGTCCTCCCGGCCTGATGCGGACTCCTCCCGGCGTGACGCGGGTTCTCCCGGCCCGAGCCGGTCTTCGGGCGGGGCGAACGGGCTCCCGCGTCAGACGGGCGTCGTTCGACAACGAACGCTTAATAGGCGCGCTCGTGACCGTATCTGACATGAACGCTGCTCCCGAGGAGATCACGTCGCTGGTCGGCAGAGAGGTGTACTCGAACAACGGCGTCTTCGTCGGCGAGGTGGAGGACGTCCGGCTCGATCTCGACACGCAGTCGGTGACCGGGCTGGCGCTCGCCGAACTCAACCACGAGCTGTTCGCCGGACGCGTCGACGGCAACACCGGCGTGATCGTCCCCTACCGCTGGGTCCGCGCGGTCGGCGACGTGGTGCTCATCAACGACGTCATCGAGCGGCTCGAGACCGGCACCGACGAGCCGGAGGTCGAGACGGAACAGCAGGCGACCTAGACCGGCCCACGCCCCGGAGCGGGAATCGGGCTCAGAAGGGAAGCGCGTCCCTGATCCCGCCGAGGAAGCCGCGACCGCCCCGCCGTGCCTCGTCGAAGACGGGATACAACGCGTCGAGCAGCTCCGTCTCGTTCTCGAACTCCGACCGGGAGACCTCGTCCAGCGCCGTCGCCAGCTCGATCGTTCGTCCCTTCGAGTCGTAGGGGATCTCCGGGTGATCCAGCGCCCGGAGGACCTCCCGGCTCGTCGCGGGGAACGTGAGGTCCGACTCCTCCAGCCGGGCGTCGAGCGCGGCGATGCCGAACTCGATCGCCTCCGGTTCCGCGGACCCGCCGCCGCCTGGTGGACGTGCTCCCATCGCCGTGTCGTAACCGCTCGGCCGCCTTTAAACTCGGGTTTTCGGGACGGAGCGGGGGGTCACTCGGGGACGGACTCCGTCGGCGGCGTCGCGTCGAGGACGACCAACTCGATCCCGTCGCCGGCGCGGTCGAACGCGGCGACGGAGTCGTCGTCGTACGGCGGGACCGCGACGACGACGACCGCCGCGAGGTCGTCGGTCTTCGAGACCTCGAGTCGACCGGTCGGGTGCGAGAGGAACCGCGCCCCGCCCCGGCCCGCCGGCGTCCCGAGGTCGACGCCGAACACCGCGTTCACCGACCCGCCGACTCCCTCCAGCGTGAAGTGCGTCAGCACGGGCGTCTCCGGGTCCAACCCGAGGTCCGTCTCGAACTCCCCCGCTCGAGTGGCCGACAGCCGGAGGCTCACCGCGGCCGGGTCGCGCTCGGCGGCGCGGTCGAGAAGCACCGTCAACAGGTCGCGAGTGACGTGGATCACGGGAGGGCGACGTTGATCACGGGGCACTCAGATCCCGAACGCGGACCGGAGGGTCTTCGCGTAGAGTCCCGGGGCCTTCCGTCGGGACCCCGCGAGCGCGTCCTCGACCGCCGCGCCCGCGTCCTCGAGGACGCCCACGCCGTGGCCGACGAGGACGCGTTCGGGGTCGAGCCCGGAGAGCGCCGTCCGCGGCGGAGTGAGCCGGAGCATCGGATGGACGCCGAGCCGCTCGCGGTCGCCGCGGAAGTACGACGACGAGCCGAGCGACTCGGGAACCACGAGCGTCTCCCCGTCGAAGAGGCCGACCTCCTGCCAGGGCGGCAGCGTGGAGTCGCGGATCCGGATCGACTCGAAGCCGGAGTCGGCCAGCCGGTCGCCGAACCGGCGTACCGGGGCGTCGATCCCGTCGGCCACGCCCGTCATCCACTCGGGGACGTAGACGGGCACGTCGTGGCGGGTCGCGAGCGTCCCGGAGTCGCGCTTATGCCGGTCGAGCCCGACGACGACGCCCGCGACCGAGCCGAACTCCGCGAGCAGGTCGTCGAGGCCGGGCGCGTCGACCGGGTCGATCACCCACACGTCGTCGTCACCGCCCTCCTCGTTCGGCACCGCGAGCGCGTGGCTCGCCCGCTCCATCGTCTCGCCGGGGTACGCGATCCATCCCACGCCGCGGTCGAACCGGTCGATCTCGTGGAGTTCCGGCTCGCCGTCCTCCTTCATTCCCATACGGTCCCTTCGGGCGGGAGCCATTTCAACCCATGCCGCGGCGAAGTTCCGACAGTCCTTTGGATCGAGACGGCGGAGCGCCGGGCATGTCCCCGGACACCGACATCACCGTCGCCGGGCGGGAGGTCGACCCCGTCCGCGGCGGCCTGTTGTTCCTCGTCGTCGGGCTGGCGATCGCCGGCTACGGCGGGTACGACTACCTCCAGCAGCAACAGGCGATCGAGACCGCGGAATCCGTCGAGGCGACCGTCCTCGAGACCGACGTCGACTCCACGAGTTCGGGATCGAGCCCGGACGTGGACTACTACCCGTTCGTTCGCTACGAGTACGCCTACCGCGGAGAGACCCACACCGCGACCGGCGTGTATCCGGCGTCGGTTCAGCGGTCGTACGACACGCGGTCGGCCGCGAGCGAGGCGATCGAGGAGTACCAAGCCGGCGAGACGGTCACGGCGTACGTGACGCCCGACTCGCCGGGCGACGCGTTCCTCAGGAGGCAGCGGTCGAACGCCCCGTTCCTCGCGGTCGGGATCGGCGCGGTTCTGTCGCTGCTGGGCGGGCGCTCGGCGTTGCGGGGGCGTCGGGCCTGAGGGGTCCCCCCGGGCCTCGTCCCGCTCCTCCCACCCCGTCTCACTCCCCGGGCCACTTGATCGAACAGCCCCGCGAGGGCCGGTCCGGGTGCGGGACCTCCTCGCCGGCGAGGACGGCGTCGACCGCGTCGCGGATGTAGAACTCCGTCGGCTCGTCGTCGGGGTTCAACGCGTCGTCGACCCGACCGTGATACCGGAGCCGCCACTCGCCGTCCTCGCGGCCGAACAGGAACGGGTCGGGGGTACACACCGCGCCGTAGGCCGCGGCGGCCTCGGCGGTCCCGTCGCGGAGGTACGCGTCGTAGGCGATCGTGCCGTCCGCGACCCGCTCGCGCATGGTTTCGAAGGAGTCGCCGGGGTACTCCTCGGCGTCGTTCGGGTTGACCCCGACCACCGCGAGGTCGTCGTACTCGGCCGCCAGATCGTTGAGGAGGCCGAACTTCGCCTTCGCGTACGGACAGTGGTTACAGGTGAACACCACGAGCAGCGCGTCCACGTCGAAGGAGTCGATCGAGTACGTCTCGCCGTCGGTTCCGGGTAGCTCGAATTCGGGCGCCGCGTCGCCGCGCTCGAGCTCGGAGTCGGATTCCATCGCGACCATGCGGCGTGATTGCGTCGCCGGATCCAAAGCCGTTCCGGCGGGATTCGAGCTCACTTCCGAGGTCCCCCTATCGGACCGTGCCCGCGGCGAGACGCACCGTCGCCGACAGGACGAGCCAGCCGACCGCACAGGCGACGCCGACGGCGAGGAGAACCGAGAGACCGTGAACGGTCCCCGCGACCCTCGAGAGGACGGCGGCGTCGACGCCGATCGGGACGCCGGCGAAGCGTGCGGCCACGTCGGGCGCGAACCGCCGACCGGCCGATCCGATCCGGATCCCGACGGCCGCGACCATCGCGGCCGGCGTGACGGTCGAGAGGACGCGTGCCCAGCGGTCGGAGCCGTACGCACCGAGACCCGAGCGGTTGCGGGAGCCGTGCCGACCGCCCCCGTCCGGGTCGGCGATACCGACCGGGTCGACCGCATCCACCGCATCGACCGCACCGGTCACGCGCTCGGCAACCCTCACCGGTCGATCGCCGGACGCCCCGGTACCGGATGGGTCCCTCTCGCTCCTTCCCCTGCGAGACTCCGCGTCGTATCCGTTCGATGGCATACGCCCGGTGGCCGCGATATCGCACATAAACGTGTGGCTCCGGGCGGACGAGCGGACGATCCGGGCGAGACGACCGTGACGCGTCGCGTGGCGGCCGCTGTCGGCGTCGGTCCGGGATTTATCCCGCGGTCGACCGTTCTCTCGGACATGTCGGTCGTCGAACCGAGCTATCGGACCCTGCGACTCCTGTGTGCGAACACGGTCGCGATGGTCGCGTTCCTCGCGGCGTACGTCGTCGCCCGCGAGCCCGGCGTGGCGGTCGCCGCCGCCGTCGTGGTCGGCGTCATCGGCTACGTCGCCTCGAGCGCCGTCGTCGACTACGCGGGCGGTAGATCGGGCTGATCGAGTGGCTGACCGGGCGGCGGATCGGGCGACTGACCGGACGCTGAGCGAGTCGGACGGTCTCGAAGAGATCGGTCTGGACGGGAGTCGGTCCGCCTCAGAACGCGTCGGAGTGGACCGCGATGTCGGCCTGGAGCTCCTCGCGGACCGCGGAGTGGACGTGACAGATGTCCTCTCCGCGCTCGACGAGCTCCGCGGCGGTGTCGTCGTCGAGGTCGGCCTCGACGTGGAGGTCGAAGGCGATCGACGCGAGGTCGTCGTCGTCGTCGAGCTCCGCGCTCGCGTCGATCTGGACCTTGCCGAGCTCGTCCTCGCCGCGCTGGCTGCCGCCCACGCGGAACGCCGGGATGAAACAGGAGGCGTACGTCGCGACGAGCGCGGCGTTCGGGTTCGGACCGGTCTCGTCGGTCGCGTCGATCTGAAGGTCGAAGTCGCCGACCTGGCTCGTACACGCGTAGCCCTCCTCACAGACGGTGGTGGTCTCGATGTCGGACATGTCGTCTCCGAGGTGGGCTCGCGCCGGCCTAAAGGTTCCTATACGATCCGTTTCGGGATCGGATCCTCCCGGCTTCAGGGCTCGAGCGTGTAGGTCTCGTCACCCTCCAGGACCACGGGCTCGGCGGCCGCGCCGGCCGCCTTCACCTCGTTGACGAACTCGCGGGTGTCGATCTCGATCGGCGGGAAGGTGTCGTAGTGCATCGGGAACACCACGTCGGCGCCCACCCAGTCGGCGGCGATGCCGGCCCCGGCGGGCCCCATCGTGAAGTGGTCGCCGGCGGGCAGCGCGGCCGCGTCGGGCTCGAGGTACGGCGCGATCACGTCGACCATTTCGGACATGAGGCCGGTGTCGCCGGCGTGATAGAACGTCGTACAATCGGGGTCCGACTCCTGGGTCGGCTTCTTGTCGCCGATCACGAAGCCGGCGGGCATCCCCGCGGACGTGCCGTATCCGGTGTCGATCCCGTTCGAGTGGTCCGCGCGCACCATCGTCACCCACGCGTCGCCGCACTCGACGGTGCCGCCGATGTTCATCCCCATGCCGCCGACGGCGTCCTCGTGGCCGAAGGTGTCCTGAACGTATCCCGTCAGCTCCGGGGTGGCGACCACCGTCGCTCCCTCGTACCGGTCCGCGTCGGAGATGTGGTCGGTGTGTCCGTGCGTCAAGAGGAGGTAGTCCGGGTCGAGCTCCTCGGGGTCGACGTCCGTCTTCGGGTTGTCGAAGTGCGGGTCGATCAGTAGTTCGGTCTCGTCGACGACGACGTGCCACGTCGAGTGGCCGTGCCAAGTGAGCTCCATGATGCGTGAGCCACGTCACGGCGAAGACTAATAAACCTCGACGCCGCGGAAGACGGATCCGCGGCCCGACACGCGGGACGTGAACCCACCGAGCCCTCCGGGATACGCGCCGTCGAGACCCTCGAGACGAAAGCGATCCTCGAGACGAAAGCGATCCTCGGGACGAAAGCGATCCTCGGGACGAAAGCGATTATCCGACGCGAGCGCGAACGTCGAGCGGATGCCCTCCGAGACCAGCGACCACGGTACGCCGTTCGCGTGTCCGGATTGCGGCGAGCCGGTGCCGGCCGACGCGAGTTTCTGTCCCGACTGCGGCGTCGATCTCGAAGACCGGTCCGTCCCCGCGCACTGCCCAGACTGCGGCGAGCGGTTCGACGACGACGACCGGTTCTGCTCGAACTGCGGCGCGGCGCGGTCGAGAGGTGACTCGTCCACGTCCCGACGAGGGACCGACACCGGCTCGTCCGCGTCCCGCTCGACCCCGTCCTCGAACGAACGCGAGAGCCAGCGCGCCTTCCGCCGGCGGGTCCAAGAGCACCTCGACGCGGGCTGGGAGATCGAGCGGGACGACGGCGATCGCGTCGTCCTCGTCGACAGGGGGATCGGATCCACGGGGATCCACGTCCTCCTGTTCCTGACCACCGGCGGCATCGGAAACCTCCTGTACGGCTGGTGGCACTACGCCGAACTGGCCGAACGGCTCCGGCTCGTGCGGGGCGACTCGACGACGCCTCGTCCCCCGTCGAACGTCGGTGGAGGGACGGCCGAGACCGTTTCCACCTATCTGTTGAGCGGGCTGTTGTTGTTGATCGGTGGCTGGATCGCGGCGGTGGCGGCGACGGGCGGATCGCCGGCGTTCGCGGCGATCGGCGTCGGGTTCGCCCTGCTCGGCGCCGGCATGGCACCACCGGTCCGACGGCGGCTCGACCGCCGACACGGCGTCAGGGACTTCGGCCGGCTCCGGAGCGTCGACCACCGGGTGGTCCGGCCGACCGAGCGGATCGAGGAACCCTGCGTCGTCTGCGGGGAGACGTTCGACCGGGGGCTCGTCCGCCGGCGGCGCGACGAGACCGTCCTCGCGGGCGTTCCGGTCCTGACTCACGACGAGCGGTACAACCACTACTGTGCCGACTGCGCCCGACGGGAACTGTTCGGGGCTGACGACGTCGAGGTGGACGACATCGAAGTGGACGACATCGAAGCGGATCAGGTCGGGGAGGATGCCACCGAGTCGGACGACGCGACGGGAGTGGATCGAGACCGGAAGGACGGGGAGACGGGTAAGGAGACGACGGGAGCGGCGCGTGAGCGTTGAGGACGGCCTCGGTCACGGGTGGATTCCCTGCCGGCAACAACGGAGCCATTCACGAAGACTTTAACCATCACTTTCGATGATCGGGTCATGCATTACGCACGGTTCCGTGACCCGGCCGGATCGGTTCGGAAAGGACGCTACGACCCCGAGACCGAGACGGTCGCGTTCGGCGACGACGTGTACGACTTCGACGACCCCGAGATCGACGTACTGCCGCCGGTCGATCCCTCGAAGATCGTCTGTATCGGCCGCAACTACGCCGAACACGCCGCTGAGCTCGGCAACGACGTGCCGGACCGACCGCTGCTCTTCTTGAAGGGACCGAACGCGCTCGCGGGCCACGGCGACACCGTCACCGCCCCCGAGGGCAAGGACCGGATCGACTGGGAGGCGGAGTTCGTCGTCGTGATCGGCGAGTCGTGTAAGGACGTCGCCGCCGAGGACGCGATGGACGTCGTCGAGGGGTTCACCTGTATGAACGACGTCTCGAACCGGGACGACCAGAACCGCGAGCAGAACTGGGTGCGCGGGAAGGCGTTCGACAACTCGGCCCCGCTCGGTCCCGTCGTCGCGACGCCCGACGAGGTGCCGGAGGAGGCGAGCGTCGAGCTCCACGTGAACGGCGAGCAGAAACAGGACGGCCACCTCGGCCAGCTGATCTTCGACGTGCCGACGCTGATCGAGGAGATCACGACGTACCTGACGCTGGAGGAGGGCGACGTGATCGCCACGGGCACCCCGGACGGCGTCGGCCCGCTCTCCGACGGCGACACGGTGGAGGTCACCGTCGAGGGCGTCGGAACGCTCGAACACGACGTCCGGATCCCCTGAGAGGGGATCCCGGTTCGCCGGCCGGGGATTCGCCCCACGATGCGGACCGATCGCACACCACGTTTCCGGTGAATCGGACGTTCGGTTCGTCGGCGGAGGGCCGGTTCGGTCATCCTTAAGTCCGGCCGCCGCCGACCCACGGGCATGCAACCACGGGATCTCTCGGAGCACTCCCCGTACGTGCCCGGCAGGGGCGTCGAGGAGGTCGCCCGCGAGCTCGGGATCGACCGGTCGGAGCTCATCAAACTCTCCTCGAACGAGAACCCCAACGGCCCGAGTCCGGCGGCCGTCGAGGCGATCCGCGAGCACGCAGAGCGGGTGAACGCCTACCCGAAGTCCTCGCACGCGGACCTCACCGACCGGATCGCCGAGGAGTGGGACGTGACGCCCGAACAGGTGTGGGTGTCGCCGGGGGCCGACGGCTCGATCGACTACCTCTCGCGGGCCGCCCTGGAGCCCGACGACCGGGTGTTGGTCCCCGATCCCGGCTTCGCGTACTACGCGATGTCCGCCCGGTACCACCACGCGGGCGTCGAGACGTACGACCTCTCGATCGACGACGGGTTCACGCAGACCGCGGAGCGCGTCCTGAGCGCGTACGGCGGCGAGCGGATCGTCTACCTCACCTCGCCGCACAACCCGTCGGGCTCCGTGATCCCCCTCGAGGAGATCGAGACCATCGCGGACGCGACCGCCGAGGAGACCCTCGTCGTCGTCGACGAAGCCTACGGCGAGTTCGCGGACGTCGACAGCGCGATCCCGCTCGTGAACGACCGCGACGACGTCGCCGTCCTCCGGACGTTCTCGAAGGCGTACGGCCTCGCCGGCCTCCGGATCGGCTACAGCGTCGTCCCCGAGGAGTGGGGCGAGGCGTACGCCCGGGTCAACACCCCGTTCGCGGCGAGCGAGCTGGCGTGTCGGGCCGCGCTGGCCGCGCTGGAGGACCAAGCACACGTCGAGGAGTCCGTCGAGACCGCCCGGTGGGCTCGCGAGCACATCGCCGCCGAACTCGACGCGGAGACGTTCGAATCGGCCGGCAACTTCGTGCTCGCGCGGGTCGGCGACGGGAGCGCGGTCGCGGAGGCCGCCCGGGAGCGGGGCGTCATCATCAGGGACTGTACCTCGTTCGGCCTCCCCGACTGCGTGCGGATCTCCACCGGGACCCGCGAGGACACGCGGGAGGCGGTCGAGCGGCTCAACGAGGTGCTCGCTGACCTCGAACTCGGGGCGGAAGCGTGACGGGAGAGACGGGCGACGCGACGGACGACCGCCCCGACAGACCCGCGAGCGCGGAGGCCGACGACCCCGATCGCGTCGCCGTCACGGGCACGCCGGGAACCGGGAAGTCGACCGCGACCGCCCTGCTCGAGGCGGAGTACGACGTGGTCC
Organism: Halorubrum aquaticum; assembly: GCF_900113615.1. Taxonomy (GTDB): domain Archaea; phylum Halobacteriota; class Halobacteria; order Halobacteriales; family Haloferacaceae; genus Halorubrum; species Halorubrum aquaticum. The sequence goes on along the minus strand of NZ_FOPZ01000001.1, from coordinate 40,527 downwards.
ACCTCAACGACCGGATCAAGGAGCGCGAGGAGCTCTGGACCGAGCGCGACGACGAGCGCGACACCCTCGTCGCCGACCTCGACGCGGTGGCCGACCACCTCGGCGACTGGACCGGCGTGCTCGACTCGCACCTCGCACATCACTTCGACATCGACCGGGTCGTCGTCCTGCGGTGTCACCCCGAGACGGTCGAGCGGCGACTCCGCGAGCGCGGCGAGTCGGAGGCGACCGCGGCGGAGAACGCCGAATCGGAGGCGCTCGACGTGATCCTCTCGGAGGCCGTCGCGGCCCACGGCATGGAGAACGTCTACGAGGTGGACACGACCGACCGGGAGCCGGAGGCCGTCGCCGACGCGGTCCGCGAGGCGATCGAGGGCGCGGTCGAACCCAGCGCCGGAACGGTCGACTTCACCGACTACTTATGAACCGGGCGGGCGTTGCGGACGGTCGAACCATGATCGCGACCCCGATCCGGAGCCCGGCCCCGACCTCGGAGGGGATCCCCGCGTGACGCTGGATCGGTTCCGGTCGGTCGCGGACCGGCTGCTCGGCCCGTGGGTGGCCGCCGCCGACCGGATCGGCCTCTCGCCCGACCAGGTGAGCGTGCTCGCGTTCGTCGCGGCCCTCCTCGCGGCCGGCGCGTTCGCGGTCGCCGACCCCGCGTTCTACGTCCTCGGGTCGCTCCTCGTGTTGCTCAACGGCTGGCTCGACCTCGTCGACGGCGCGCTCGCCCGCGATCAGGGCGTCGACTCCGACGGCGGCGACCTGCTGGATCACGTCCTCGACCGTTACGCCGACATCGCCGTCATCGCGGGTTTCACCGCCGGGATCGACGCGTACGCGCTCGGCTTTCTCGCGGTGACCGGCGTGTTGATGACGTCGTACATGGGCACGCAGATCCAGGCGGTCGGGATCGGCCGCGAGTACGGCGGGCTGCTCGGACGCGCGGACCGGCTCGCGCTGATGGGGATCGTCGGCGTCGTCGCCGCGGTCTACCCCGACCCGATCGTCGCCGGGCTGAACGTCGTCGGCCTGTTGTTGGCGCTGTTCGCAGTCGTCGGCCACCTGACCGCGCTCCAGCGCTTTTTCGGTGCGTGGCGGGACCTGTGAGCGGCGGCCGCTTCGCCGACGCGGGTTCGACTCACTCCGGGCCGGGCGTGAGCCGGTCGACGGTCGCCCCGCAGGCCGCACACGAGAGCACGTAGTCGTCGCCGTCGACCTCGTAGCTCCGGTCGCTTGCCGCCCCGCAGGCGGGACACTCCTCCTCGATGACCGCGCCGTCGTCCTCCTTCGGCGCGCCGACGGCGATGACGCGTGCCGGACCCTCGCCGGTCGCGCGCGCCAGGTTCGTCGTCTCGGGCGGGACGAAGACCGCCTCGCCGGCCGTCACGGGGAGGACGCCGTCGGACAGTTCGACCGCGAGTTCCCCCTCGAGGACGTAGAACAGCTCCTCGTGGTCCGGGTGTCGGTGGGTGGCCCACGGGAGCCGCTGGCCGGGCTCGGCGACGTAGTAGTTGAACCCGAACTCGGTCACGCCGAGGGCCTCGTCGACCTCCTTCTTGTGGCGGGTGGGGTTCGGCGCGTCCGGCAACTCCTCGACGGCGACCTTTCTCGCGTCGCTCATGCCCGTGCCATCGACGCTCACCGGCTTACCACTTGCGCGTGGGTCGGCGTCCTCGGACCGACGGGATCGCTCACGGCCGTCAGATGTCCCGGCGGTCGAAGAGGACCTGGCTGAGAAGGACCAGCCCGAGGAACGCCACTAGGAGTATTCCGGCATCGATCGGGTCGTGCGTCCCGTCGATCAGGAGCGGCGTCGGCTCGTAGTAGTGCGTCGGGCTGACGTACCGGATCCAGTCGTAGTCGCCGGCACCGCTCACGACGGATTCGACGAGGAACAGCACGAACACGACGCCGACGGCACCCCGCTCCGCGACGGCTGCGCGATCGACGGCGACGGAGAAGGTCAATCCGATCGCCGCACAGACGAGGAAGTACGGAACCGACAGCACGTGCGTCAACACGAGGTGCGTCGCGTCCAGTCGCTCGCCGATCGACGCCGCCAGGAGGTAGATGACGCCGCCGGCGACCGCGTTGACGACGACGATGGGGACGAGGAGCGAGGCGAACTTCTCCACGAGGAGCCGCGACCGAGCGATCGGGAACGACAACAGGAGCTCCATCCGGCCGCTCTCGACGTCGTTCGCGACGAGCCCACCTGCGGCGTACGCGAAGTACAGGCCCAAGCCGAGCAGCCAGACGAAGTTGTAGATCTGCGCCCCGAGGAAGCCCTCGATCGTCGACAGCGTCTCGATCCCGAACGCCTCCATCATCGCTGGGGGGAGCTCCTCGAACACCTCCTCGACCGCCACCCCCTCCAGGACGGTGAAATACCAGACGATGAACGCGGCATAGAGGCTGATGCCGACCGACAGAAACGCCGTTCCTCGGACGCGTCGGGCGACCTCGTACCGGGCGGTCTCAAGCATCCGTCCCGTCCGTTTCGTCTGCGTACGCCGGCTCGTGCTCCCCGTAATAGTGGATGAACACGTCTTCGAGCGGCGGCTCGGAGACGTCTATCTCTCGGACGTCGTGTTCGACGAGCGCCGCGAGCAGCGCGTTGTACTCCCCGGTGTAGATGAACTGAACGCCGTCGGAGAGACGTCGGACGTCGACGACGCCGTCGAGCGACGCCAACTGGGCGTACGCGTCGTCCGCCGTCACGACCCGGACCCGTTTTCCGCCCTGGCTCAAGAGCGTCTCGACGCTCTCGAGTTCCACGAGGCGTCCCTCTCGAATGATCCCGACCCGGTCACAGATGCGTCGCACCTCGCTCAGCACGTGCGACGAGAAGAACACGGTCGTCCCTCGATCCCGTTCGTCCCTGACGAACTCGTTGAACTCCTCCTGTTTGAGCGGGTCCAGTCCCGACGTGGGCTCGTCCATGATCACGAGGTCCGGGTCGTGCATGAAGGCCTGGATCAACCCGAGCATCCGTTCGTTCCCGGTCGAGTACTCCCGTATCGGACGGTCGAGGGGCGGCGTGAACAGCTCGAGGAGCTCGGGCAGTCGCCCGTCGCCCTTGACCGACGCGTGGTACTCGAGGACGTCCGCGCCGGTCACCTCGCCGTCGAACCCGAGGTGGGCGGGCAGGTACCCGACGCGTCGTTTCGCGTCGATCAGCGCGGGCTCGTCGTGGACGTCCGCCCCGAGAACGGTCGCCGTGCCCGAGGTCGGCCGTATCAGGCCCAGCAGCATCCGGATCGTGGTCGACTTCCCGGCGCCGTTCGGCCCGAGGAACCCGAACACCTCCCCCCGTTCGACGGCGAACGACAGCGCGTCGTTCGCGAGCACGCTGCCGTACTCCTTGGTGAGGTCGTGCGTCTCGATCGGCGGGGCGGCTCCGCGATCACCTCGCATAGTACCACCACCCGCCGGCGGCGACGAGGAGCAGCAGCACGCCGAAGATGGCGATCTCCACGGGGAGGTCCTCGCCGCCCGCGTCGGTCACCGGGACCGCGACCGTCGCTGGGCGAGCCGTGTTGCGGGCCCCGTCCCCGTCGACGTACGCTATCTCGACCGTCGCCGGGAACCGGCTCGCCGGTGCGGCGCCGTCGACCTCGAGGTCGAACGCGACGCGGGCGGTCTCTCCGGGTCGTAACGACGGGACCACCGCCGTCCGGAACTGGCTCTCCAGCGGTTCGTCGACGGCCAACCTGAGGGACACGTCGCGGATCTCGACGTCTCGCCGGTTCGCGACCTCCAGCTCGAGAACGCCGTCCTCTCCGGCGGCGAATCCGGGATCGATCGCCGTCACCGCGACCGCGTCTCGACGTGCCGCGACCGGGACGTACAGCGAGTCCTCGGCCGCCAGCTCGTCCCCGACGGACCCGCGATACCGCGTCTCGATGTCGATCCGTTGTGGGACCGCGTCGGCTTCGGACGGGACCGTTCCACGGAACCGGAAGGACGCGGTGTCGCCGACCGCGAGGTCGCCGATCGCGTAGGTCGGGTTTCGGGGATCGAACCGTGCCTCCCCGAGGACCAGTTCGACGTCGCTGGCGTTGACCGGACCGGCGTTCCGGATCGTTCCCCGTACCGTGCCGGTCTCCCCGACGCGAAGCGACGACTCGGTGACCGACACGACGAAGTCCTGTTCGGGCGCGACGGGGACGTACAGCGCGCTCCCTCTCGACCGCTCGTCGCCGGCCCGATCCCGGTATCGGGTCGTTACGTTCACCCGTCGGGGAACCGCGGCAGTGTCGGGAGGCAGGGTCCCCCGGAACCGGAAGGTCGCGGATTCGCCGACCGCGAGGTCTCCCACCGCGTAGGTCGGACTCGACGACACGAGCCGTGCCCCGTCGAGGTCGACGACGACGTCGCTCACGTCGGCGGGCCCGTCGTTCCGTATCTCGCCCCGCACGGTCCCCGTGCCGCCGACTCGGAGGGTCGCGTCGGTCAGCGACACCGAGAAGGCCTGTTCGGGTCCCGGCCGTAAGCCGGCGATCAGCCCCGTTCGGGCGTCGCGCACCCCGTCCGGGTCGGTGAACCGGACCGTTCCCGTGACGGCGAGGTCCCGAAGCGCGGCGCCGGACCGAACGTTCGCCTCGTATCTGAGCGTCACGTTCTCTCCGGGTTCGAGTCGATCGACGTAGACCGTGTTGCGTGCGGTCTCCCCGAGGGTGAGGTCGCTGCTGGTCGCCTCGAGTTCGACGGAGAGGTTGCGAGCCGTCCCGTCGCCCCGGTTCGTTATCTCGGCGGCGATGGTCCCGGAGTCACCGATCCGAACGTCGCTGTCGACGGTTCGGAGGTCGAACGCGGGGCCGTCGTCGACGACCACGTCGATCGACCTGGTCACGCTTCGTGACCGCTCCTGAACGACGTTGCTTTCCGGCGCGTACTGGGACGTATACGAGTACTCGAGGTCCACGTCGAGAGTGTACTCGCCCCGCTCGACGTCCTCCGGCGTGGTGACCGTGATCGGGACGTTCCGAACGGCTCCGTCGTCGACCGAGCCGATCGACCGTCGGCGCGTCTCGACGGTGAACGGAACGTCCTCGTCCGCAACCTCGACGGTGACGCTCCGAGCCGTCGTCACCACGTCCCGGTTCGTCGCCGCGCCGGAGTGAACCTCGCCGTCGTTCGCGACCTGTACGATCAGTTCCGTCGTGCTTCCCGGCGCGAGGGTCGGCTCTGGAGCGTACACGTCGAGCTCGGGCTCTCCACGAACGTATCGGTCCTCCTGTGCGGCCCCGACGCCGGCGGCCACCCCGACGAGGAGGAGGACGGCGAGAGCCGTGCCCCGGAGCCGTCGCTTCATCCGCATCGCCTCCACCGAGTCATGGCCGCCCCACTGCGGGACGCCGCCACCGTCTCGGTTCGAGGACTGAACCCGCGCATGCGTGGTCGTCGACGCACACCTGAATAGGTGTTTTGGGGTACCGAGTCACATCGCGGTCGACCGGCTCCGGCCACCGGGTTTAAAAGTGTCCGCCCGAAAGGATGAGTCATGCCGACCTTCGAACTGAACCTCTCGGACGACGTGTACGCCGATTTCCAGCAGCTCGCCGACTCCGAGTTCGTCACTGAAGAACAGGCCGCAGAGGAACTGATCGCCTCCGGGATCGAGGCGTACAACGTCAGCGTCGTCGACGACGACCCCCGCGACGAGATGCTCGACGGGGCGGAGAACAACATGTTCGACACCGCACAGGACCCGGGCAGCCTCGAGGACGACCGGCTGTAGGCCGGCTCCCCGACCGCCTTCACTCCCTTTCAGTACCCCAACCCGAGCGTGCGGTTCGCCAGCAGCGTGACGAGCCCGAGCGTCATCACCGCCGCGAGCAGCCCGAACGCGACGGTCCACCCCGCGACGTCGGAGACCGCCCCGACGACGACGCTGCCGGACGCGCCGAACACCATGTAGACGGTGCGCACGAGCCCGAATCCGGCCCCGCGCTCGGCGTCAGAGAGCAGGTCCATGAACCGCGACTGGAGCGGGGCCCCCCACGACATCGCCAGGCCGACGAAGAGGACGCCGAGGACGATCGGTGCGAGCCCGGTCCCGTCGCGGGTCGCGACGACGAGGAGCGCGTACCCGACGACGCCGGACGCCATCGTGAGGATCACCGTCTCGTCGCGGCCGATACGGTCGGAGAGTGACCCGGTCAGCGGCTGGGTCCCGCCGTGGACCAGGAAGTACAGCGAGAACAGGAGCGCCGACAGTGCGCCCGAGAGCCCGCCGCCGACCTCGAGGAACGTCGGCAGGAAGGAGGCGGTGGCCTGCCAGGTGAACGCCCCGAGCGTCGCCAAGCCGGTCGTGTAGAGGATCGACGGCCGCGAGAGTAACTCGGCGAGCGGCCCGACCGCGAACCGCTCGCGCATGGGTTGGTCGGGTCGGCGCGGCTCGGTCGGCCGGATCTTCCACGCGAACAGCGCGAACACGGGGACCGCGACGGCGACGCCGAGCAGGACGCCGGCCCGCCAGCCGTGGCGCGCGCCGACGAGCGCGGCCGCGGGCGGGGCGGCGAGCCCGGCGATCGGGCCGCCGGCGACGTGGACGCCGATCGCGCGCCCGATGTCGTCGAACTGCCGGGTCAGGAACGTGGTCGCGACCGAGTAGTGGAGCCCGGCACCCGCGCCGAGGACGACGGTGAAGAGCATGAACGCGAGGATCGACGGCGAGGTGGCGATGAGCAGCGAGGCGACCGCGGTCGAGCCGACGGCGACGAGGATCACGGTCCGCTCGCCGTAGCGGTCGCCGAGGATCCCCGAGGGGAACTGCGAGAGCGCGTACGCGACCCACATCCCCGAGAGCGCGAGCCCGACGGTCGCGTTCGTGACCTCGAAGGCCGCGGTTATCTCCGGGACGAGCGGGCTGATCGCCAGCCGCGCGACCATCGTCGCGGTGAACGCGAGGGTACAGAGCGCGAGCGCCGTGTGTGCGTACCGCCAGTTCACGGCGGCCCTACCGGACCCGCGTCTAAGCGGGTTCCGATCTCGGCGGCGGTCGCCGGGTTCGGCGTGAGCGACGGTCCGGAAACGAGCCGACTCGGACGAGCCCGATCAGACGACGAACTCGAGCGGGTACTCGGTGAGGTTTTCGTGGCCGTCCTCGGTGACGACGACGAGGTCCTCGAGCCGGACGCCGCCGACGGCCGGGTCGTAGAGGCCGGGCTCGACGGTGACGACGTGGCCCGGCTCCAGCTCGCCGGCACCGCTCGCGAGCCTGGGGGACTCGTGGACATCGAGGCCGATCCCGTGGCCCGTCGAGTGGATGAACCCGGTCTCGGTCTCGGGGTCGGTCCGGAACGTGGGCTCGCCCGCCGACTCGTACACCTCGCAGGCGGCGGCGTGGACGTCCTCGCCGGTCGCACCGGGCTCGACCGCGTCGAGTGCGGTCTCGAGCGCTCGCTCGGTGAGGTCGTACCACTCGCGGGCCGCGGCGTCGGGCTCGCCGACGCAGAACGTCCGCGTCATGTCCGCGTGGTACTTCGTCGCCTTCGAACGCGGGAAGACGTCGACGATGATCGGCTCGTTCGCCCGGAGCGGCCCCGATCCGCGGTCGTGGGGGTCCGCCGCCTGCGCGCCGCCGGCGACGATGGTCTCGTCGAGCGCGCACCCGTGCCGCAACAGCGCGACCTCGATCTCCTCGGCGACCCGCTCGCTGGTGAGCGGCTCGCCGTCGTGACGGAGCGTTCCCGGCTCGAGCGCGTCGTCGTCGGGATCGACGAGCACGTCGGCCTCGGCGAGCAGCGACTCCGCGGCGCGCATCGCCGCCTCGTTCGCTCGCTGGGCATCCCGGATCGCGTCGATCTCCTCGTCGGTCTTGACCGCCCGGACCTCCCCGAGCGTGTCCTCGCCGTCGACGACGACGTCGATCCCCCGGTCGCGGAGCGCGTCCGCGGTGCCGACCGGACCGCGCGGCGGGACGGAGACCGACTCCACGCCCTTCTCGCGGACGAACCGAGCGTACATGTCGTACCGTTCCTCGTGTCCACCGTACTCGTAGTCGTAGTCGGCGTGGCGCTCGACCGTGTCGACGGCGGCCTCCGTCCGCGCGCGACCGTACTCGAGTCCGGAGACGAGCGCGTGGATCTCCCCGTCCGCGTACAGGGTGAGGAAGGGGTCGGGGCCGGTGAATCCCGAGAGGTACAGTTGGTTCGCGTCGTCCTGTGAGGCGTCGAGCAAGTATCCGTCCGTGTCGACGTCGCCGAGGAGGCGGTCGAGTCGCGTTCGGTCCATGCGGATCCTGTCGGACGGAACATCAAATCGGTTGTCCTCGCGGAACCGCTCGTGGACGAAAACGATATATACCGGAACTTCCGGAAGGCGCGGCGCGAACGGTCACGAAAGAACACGACGGTCGATACCTCTCGAAACCGGAGCGTATCGGCGTTTCATTCCCGTTTGACGGCCTTTTCAGGTTCGAGATCGAGGAGAATGTTTATATGTTTCGCGTCCTTACCGACGGGTGAGGAAAACGAAATCGAGATCCATCTCTCGGTCCCGCGGTCCCTCCACGAGTACCAAACACAATGAGCGACAACGTTCGAACCTACACGACCGAGCAGGTCGAAGACGAACAGGAGACCGAAACGTCGGCCGACGAGGAGCTCCGCTGTCCGGAGTGTGGCGGTCAACTCGCGACCGACACCGAACACGGCGAGACGGTGTGTGCGGACTGCGGGCTCGTCGTCGAGGCGGACGAGATCGACCGCGGGCCGGAGTGGCGCGCGTTCGACTCGGCCGAGCGGGACAGCAAGTCCCGCGTGGGCGCGCCCACGACGAACATGATGCACGACAAGGGCCTGTCGACCAACATCGGCTGGCAGGACAAGGACGCCTACGGCAAGTCGCTCTCCGGTCGGCAGCGCGAGAAGATGCAGCGGCTCCGCACCTGGAACGAGCGCTTCCGCACGCGCGACTCGAAGGAGCGCAACCTCAAACAGGCGCTCGGCGAGATCGACCGGATGGCCTCCGCGTTAGGGCTTCCCGACAACGTCCGCGAGACCGCCTCGGTCATCTACCGCCGCGCGCTCGACGAGGACCTCCTCCCCGGCCGCTCCATCGAGGGGGTCGCGACCTCGGCGCTGTACGCGGCCGCCCGGCAGGCCGGAACGCCCCGCAGCCTCGACGAGATCGCCGGCGTCTCCCGCGTCGAGAAGGACGAGATCGCCCGGACGTACCGCTACGTCGTCCGCGAGCTCAAACTGGAGATCCAGCCCGCCGACCCCGAGAGCTACGTGCCCCGGTTCGCCTCCGATCTCGGGCTCTCCGACGAGTCGGAGCGTCGCGCTCGACAGCTCCTCGACACCGCGAAGTCACAGGGGATCCACTCCGGGAAGTCGCCGGTCGGGCTCGCGGCCGCCGCCGTCTACGCCGCCGCCCTCCTCACCAACGAGAAGGTGACCCAGAGCCAGGTGAGCGAGGTCGCGAACATCTCCGAGGTCACCATCCGCAACCGCTACCACGAGCTGCTCGAGGCCGAGGACGGCATCACCGTGAACTGACCCCGCTCCCTCATCCTCGAAACCCGTTCGTACGCTTCATCGCGCGTCGTCGATCGCCGCCCACAACGCGTCCAGCCGCTCCGCGTCGGACGCCGCGACGTACAGCGGCCCGTCCCGACGGACCGCCGCACCGGCCTCCGCCGCGAACAGCTCGGTCACCGCGCGCTCCTCCTCGTCGGGATGGAACTGGACGAGACCCTGAAGCCGACCGCGCGCGAGGAGCCCGGAGTGGACCGTCGGGGCCCAGCTGTCGACGACCCGCTTCACCTCGCCCGAGACCGCCTCCCGGATCGCGTCGGCCTGCCGGGAGAGGTCGGGTTCCCGAGGAACGTCGCGTCCGACGATCGTCGCGACCGTGCCGGCCTCGAGGGCGACGTCGCTCTCGGCGGTCGCTCGTTCGCCCTCGTAGGTGACGCCGGCGTCCCGACGCGCGAGATACGTCTCCTCGGTCGCCGGCTGTCTGATGGCCGCGAGCGCCGGCTCGTCGTCCTCGAGAACCGCAACTGACGCGGCGAAGGTCGGCAGCCCCGCCGTGAAGTCGTTCGTGCCGTCCAGCGGGTCGATCACCCAGCGGTAGGGGCCGGTCCCGTCGAAGCGGCCGGCCTCCTCGGCGAAGACCGGGTGGTCGGGGAACGCCCGGCGAACCACCGGGAGCATCCGCGCCTCCGCCGCCTCGTCGGCGGCCGCCTTCACGTCGGTCGCGCCGTACTCGCCGGCGGCGTCGCCGTTCCGGTACCGCTCCCGAAGCTCCGCGCCGCCGGCCAGTACCGCCGCGCGGGCGACGGCCTCGACGTCGTCCAAATCGGTCATCGCCGGGCGTTCGAGCACCGCGGTCAAAGAACCCGGTGGTACGCGTCGGGGAGACGACAACCCGCGTCGGTCGCGTCCCGAACGCACAAATCGTCCCGGTGCGAGCGGATCGCTATGGAGACGACCCGCCACTTCACGGCGACCACCTACGTCGTCAACGACGGCGCCACGGCGCTTCACGAGCACGACCGACTGGGGATCCGCCTCCCGCCGGGCGGCCACATCGAGCGGGACGAGCTGCCGCACGAGGCGGCGTTACGGGAGGTCCGCGAGGAGACGGGACTCGAAGCCGAGCTCGTCGCCGACCGCGCGGACGTGGAGACGCCGAACGGGCGGCCGCTCCCGGAACCGGCCCACCAGATGCTCCACGACATCGACGTCCATCCCGACGGGTCGGTGAGCCACCAGCACATCGACCACCTCTTCTACGCGCGAGTCCCGACCCGCCGGATCGATCCGGCCGGCGACGACGAGGCGGACCCCGAGGCGTGGTCGTGGTACACTCCCGAGGACCTGTGGGCGGGCGAGTTCGACGCCGACGTGATCGCCCTGGGCAGTGAGGCGATAGAGACCGTGACGGACGCGGAGTGATCGGGGACGATCATCGCGTTTCGGCGGTCGAACCGACCGACACAAGCGGCTGACCCGACCGACACAAGCGGCTGACCCGACCGACACAAGCAGCCGATCCGACCGACCGAAGCGGGTCCGACCCGACTGATCGGATCCGGCCGATCCGGCCGATCCGGCGTCTGACGGCCGTCTCACGGTCCGGAAAGTATTTGGGTCGGTGCTGGCGAACTAGCGGTAAGAATGGACGCACAGCGAAGAGAGGACATCACCGGGTGGGACGCGCGGGAGTTCGACGGCGGGTTCGACGGGCTCCGTCGGTTCGCGGACCGCGGCTTCTCCGGCGCGGCGACCGACGGCACCGGGTGGTTGTTCATGCTCGACGGTCGCGTCGTCGGGACCGTCGACGCGGATCTCGACGCGTTCGCGGACGCCTCCGGAACGGTTTACGAAGCGCCACACGAGGCGCTTCCGGTGCTTTTCGCGATGCAGGAACGGGGCGGCGAACAGCGCGCACAGTACTACACGAAGGACACGCCGCTCTCGGCGGCGGACCGGAAGCTCTCGGAGGGCGGCTTCACCGGCTACGTCGAGCTCTCGGAGAACGTGCTCTCCGGCGACTACTACGTCACCTACACCGCCGGCGAGTCGATGGCGGCCGCGTTCGTCGGGAACGCGCGACGGCTCGAGACCGGCGAGGACGCGTTCGACCTCGCGAACGACGAGGTCGGGATCTACACCGTCTACGAGGTCGACCTCGACGTCCGGGAAGTCCCCGAGACGGATCGAGGCGCCGGCGCTGGCGCGGCCGAGAAGGAAAGTGCCGACGAGAATCGTGCCGACGAGACCCGGTCAGACGCGAGCGAGCGACCCGACGAGACCCGATCCGAGGCCGCCGCCGGCGTCAAGGCAGGGGCCGCCGAAGGGGCGGATGCGGACGACGAGGACGTGGACACGGGCGGCAACGACGGAGACCCGGACCGGGCGAACGCCTCCGGCAGGACCGACGACGACGACCGCACCGACCGCACCGATCGCACCGATCGCACCGAGCAGCCACAGGAACCGGGAACCGGACCTGCCGCGACGGAACCCGACGATCCGAGACGGGCGGACTCGACCGATCCGACCGCGAGGGAACCCGACGACTCGTCGTCGGCGGAGCCGGACCGAGGCGAGGAACGGACCGACGCGGACGACGACGAGAGACCGTCCACCCCGTCGTCGGCCACGACCGAGTCCGGCGACCGCGACGACCGGTCCCGGTCGACCGCCGGATCGGAGAACGCCCCGGCGAGGAATCGGGACGCCGGGACGGAAAACCGGGACGACACGACGGGCCGGCCGACCGATCGACGATCGGAGGCGTCGACCGGGGCGACTGCGTCGACCGAGTCGGCCGGGTCGAACGGATCCCCGGACGACGACGTCTTCTCCGAGGAGGCGCAGTGGCGCGAGGCGAAGTCGATCCCGGCGCTCGATCCGTCCGAGACCAACGAGCGTGGCGAGGACCCGACCGGGTCGTCCCAGCGCACGAATCGACAGACCGGCGGTTCATCGAATCGGACGGGCGGCCCCCCGAATCGAACCGGCGACCCCTCCAACCGAACCGGCGGGTCGAGGGAGGGGTCGGGAAGCCGATCGCGAGCCGACGGGACTTCCTCGGACGGGTCGGCGGCCGGCCGCGGGGGATCGCCTCCGAGTCCCCGCTCGACGGAGCGGTCCGGCTCGGGACGGGCCGCCGTCTCCGGACGGTCCCCGAACGAGGTTCGCGAGCGGATCGAGGAGCTCGAGTCGGCGCTCTCGACGGCCGAGTCCGCTCGCGAGGAGATCGCGACCGAGCGGGACGAGCTCGAATCCGAGCGCGACCGGATCCGCGAGGAACTGGAGGAGGTGACGGCCGAGCGGGACGAACTCGAAGCCGAGCGTGACCGGCTCGAGGACGAACTCGAGCGGCTCCGCACCGAGGTGGACCGTCTCCGCGATCGGCTCGATCAGGCGGAGTCACGGCTCCCCGAGGGCGAGCGGAGCCTGTCGCCGGCGGAGGCACGCGACGGGACCAACCTGTTCATCAGGTACGACTCGAAGGGTGGCGCGACGCTCGAGGACGCTCACGACGGGGCCGTGGGCCGCGACGAGCTTCGGGAGAACCTCCGGATCGAACACCACACGAGCTTCGAGACGGAGGGACTCCTCGTCGACGGCGAGCCGTTCGAGTCGTTCCTGCGGGGGACGATGGAGTACGGGTTCACCCGCTGGCTCGTCGAGGAGCTCCCCTTCGAGGTGGGCGAGACGGGCAACGGGAGCGCGCTGCGCGACCTCTACGATGCCCTTCCCGAGGTGGATCGCGCCGAGATCGGCGGCTCCGTTTCCGTCGTGATCCGGGAGAACGGCGAGGAGACCCGCGAGCAGCGCTCGTTCGACTTGGTGTTGCGCGACCGCATGGGCAACCCGCTCTTCGTCGCCGAGCTCAACGACTCGCGGGAGCCGACGGCGGGTGCGACCCTGGAGTCGCTCGTCGCGAGCGGCGGGGTGATAGCGGAGTCGAACGAGGCGTTCGCCGGGGCGTTCGCGGTGACGGCGAGCTTCTTCGAACCCGACGCGTTGGAGGCCGCGAGCGACGCGGTCGGCGGCGGACTGTTCAACCGATCGAAGCGGAAGAGCTTCGTGAAGCTCTCGCGCAAGCGCGGCTACCACCTGTGTCTCGTGGAGTCGCGCGAGGGCGGGTTCCACCTGACGGTCCCGGATCTGTAACCGGGTCGGAGTATCGGAAACGCGGCTCTCGGCGACGGAAAACGGTCAGTCGTCCGGGCGGGCGAACGTCGCGTCGAATCGGTTCAGGCGATCAGTTCTCCACTTCGGCGGCGTCGTCGATCCGCATCGAACCGAGCTTCTCGACCGTGTCGTCGAGCTTCTCGTCGAGTTCGTCGACGAACTCGTGGGTGCGCTCGGTCGTGATGGCTCCCTGACTGGAGGGCTCGATGAGGTTCTCCTCCTCGAGGACCCGAAGGGAGTATCGGACCTTGTGGTGGGGGTAGCCCGTCTCGTTGGACATCTTCACGATCCCGATCGGTTCGTTCTCGATGACCATCCGCAGCACCTGAAGGTGCCGCTCCAGCATATCTACCTCTTTTTCGAGTCGATCTATCATGCCATATGTTAACTCGTCATGCCCCTTTTTAAAAGTTGCTGTCGAGAAGCGGGGGGCGAATACCGGCTTAGGGTTTGACATGCGAGTAGTTAACGGTTCGGATCGACGATCGGTCGTCGACGAGGCCGCGGCTCGGTCGAGAAGCGCACGAACGACGACATCTTCCCGGAGTTGGTCCGAAAACGATCCACGTTTGTGAGGTGATCGCGCCGATGGACCGTAATCTGTTTTACCCCCCGGTCGGAAGGGGGTAGCGGTATGACAGTCACCATCGTCGGCTCCCAACTCGGGGACGAGGGCAAGGGCGCGCTCGTCGACCGGTGGGGAGGGGACGCGGACGTCGTGGTCCGTTATCAGGGCGGCGACAACGCCGGCCACACCGTCGTCGAAGGCGGCGAGGAGTACAAGCTATCGCTGGTTCCGAGCGGAGCGGTTCGGGGCACGATCGGCGTGTTGGGCAACGGCTGCGTGGTCAACCCGCGGACGCTCTTCTCGGAGATCGATGAGCTCCGCGATCGCGGGCTCGATCCCGACGTCCGGGTCGCGCGCCGGGCACACGTCATCCTCCCGTACCACCGGGTCCTCGACGGCATCGAGGAGGAGGTCAAAGCCGACGACGACGCCGGCGACGAGGTCGGCACCACCGGCCGCGGGATCGGCCCCACCTACGAGGACAAGGCGGGCCGGCGCGGGATCCGGATCGGCGACCTGCTCGAGCCGGACGTGCTTCGCGAGCGGCTCGAGTACGCCGTCTCGCACAACCGGGCCGTCGCCGAGAACGTCTACGGACTCGACGTGGCCGATTCCGAGCACGCGGACGCCTTCGACGTGGACGCGCTCTACGAGGAGTACCTCGCGATCGGCGAGCGGCTCGCCGACGACGGGATGACCGTCAACTGTAGCGACTTCCTCCACCGCCGTCGAGAGGCGGGCGACCGGATCCTCTTCGAGGGCGCACAGGGGACCTCGATCGACGTCGACCACGGCAACTACCCGTTCGTCACGTCCTCGAACCCGACCGCCGGCGGCGCGGTCGTCGGCTCCGGCGTCGGCGTCACGACCGTCGGGTCGGGCGAGGTCGTCGGCATCGTGAAGGCGTACCTCTCGCGGGTCGGCGCGGGGCCGCTGCCGACCGAACTCGACGGCGACGACCACGAGGCGGCGCTCGCCGACGAGATCCGCGAGAAGGGCGGCGAGTTCGGGACGGTCACCGGGCGGCCGCGGCGGATCGGCTGGCTCGACCTCCCGATGTTACGCCACGCCTCGCGCGTCTCCGGGTTCACGGGCGTCGCGATCAACCACGTCGACGTGCTCGCCGACCTCGAGGAGCTTCAGGTCTGTGTCGGCTACGAGCTCGACGGCGAGCGGATCGACACCGTGCCGACGACGACCCAGCGGTGGGAGCGGTGTGAGCCGGTCTACCGCGAGTTCGACACCTGGTCGGAAGTCGACTGGACCGCGGTCGCGGCGGAGGGGTACGAGGCGCTCCCCGAGGCGACGCGGACCTACGTGGAGTTCGTCGCCGAGGAGACTGACGCGGCGGTGTACGCGGTGGGCGTCGGGCCGGACCGCGAGGAGACGATCGAGCTGGCGAACCCGTTCGCGGCGTCGGACGAATAAACGTACCCCGCGTTCTTCGTTGTTCCACGAAGGTTTTGCCCCGGGAGGGTGGAGTGCGGACATGGACCTACTCGACGAGAGCGTCGTGCCGGAACGAGCGAGAGACGTCAAACGCGAGGCGCGGGCCTTCGCCGACGAACACATCGCGCCGAACGCCGAGGCGTACTACGAGTCGGGCGAGTACCCCTGGGAGGTCCTCGAGGCCGGGATGGACGCCGGGCTGGTCGCACAGGACATCGGCGAGGAGTACGGCGGGAAGGGGTTCGACCTCGCGCAGGTGCTCGCGATCGCCGAGGAGTTCTACCGCGCCGACGCCGGCATCGCCCTCACCCTCCAGCTCGCCAGCTTCGGCTGTGAGATGCTCGAGCAGTACGGGACCGACGAACAGAAGGAGACGTACCTCCGGCCGGTCGCCGAGAACGACCAGATATCGGGGCTCGCAGTCTCGGAGCCGGAGACCGGCTCCGATCTCGCGGGAATGACGACGAAAGCCGAAAAAGTCGAGGGGGGCTACGAGCTCACCGGCGAGAAGTACTGGGTCGGCAACGCGGTCGAGGCCGACTGGCTCACCGTCTACGCGAAGACGGGCGAGAGCGACGACCGCTACTCCAACTACACTCTGTTCATCGTCGAGACCGACCGGGAGGGCTACGAGGCCGAACACATCCCGGAGAAGATGGGAATGCGCGCCTCCAAGCAGGGACACATCGTCCTCGAGGACTGCTTCGTCCCCGAGGAGAACGTCGTCGGCAGCGAGGGCGGCGGCTTCTACGTGCTCGCGGACTTCTTCAACCACGGTCGGGTGATCGTCGGCGGGCACGGGCTCGGGCTCGCGGCGGCCGCCATCGAGGAGGCGGAGGAGTTCGTCCACGACCGCAACGCGTTCGGCCGCACGGTCAACGAGTTCCAGGCGGTCCAACACACGCTCTCGGACATGCGGATCGGCTTCGAGTCGGCCCGCGCGCTCAACTGGCGCGCCTGCGAGAAGGTCGCGAACGGCGAGGACGCGGGTTACTGGGCCGCGCTCACCAAGACGAAGTCCACCGAGGTCGCGGTCGACTGCGCCGAGAAGGGGATGAAGCTCCACGGCGGGCGCTCGGTCCTCACCGACCGCCGGATCGCCCGCGTCTACCGCGACGCCCGGATCCCGGTGATCTACGAGGGCGCGAACGACATCCAGCGAAACCTCATCTATCGACAGTCGCGCTGATCGACGGTCGCGACCGAGCGACGGTCGCGGTGAACGGTCGTCGAGGCCGACCGCTCAGTCCGCCGTTTCCCCGCCCGTCCGAGACCGCTCGGTCTCGGCGTCGATCTCGCGGGCCGCGTCGCCCTCGACGTACGCGACCGCGTCCGCCCCCGCGACGGCGACGATCGCGAACCCGACCTTCGAGACGAAATCGAGATAGACGAACACCAGCATCTCCGTCGCGGGCGTGAGCAGGCCGAACCCGGTCGGCGCGAGCAGCCAGACGACGGGGTACAGCGTCCAGAGGACGACGGTGATGTTCCGGAGCGTGTAGAAGACGGCGCGCACCCGGTCCGCCCGCGCCGCGGCCGATCGCGGAAGCTTCACGAGCAGCCCGTACACGAGCCCGAGGTACGCGACCGAGGCGACGGCGAACGCCGCCCACGAGACGGTTCCGGTGGTCGCGACGGCGACGACGCCGCCCGCGATGACGACCACGTCGACGGCGATCAGCGTCGCGATGGTTCGCCGGTCGGTCCTGACGAGCAGCGCGAGATACGCGATCAGAAGCGGCGTCGTGAGCAGCCAGTCCGCGTACCGCGCGGCCGGTAGCGTCCCGCCGGGCGTGGCGACGTTGCCGACGCCGAGTCCCATCGCGGTGTACGCGACCGCGGCGATCCCCGTGACCCCGGCGAGCGTCGCGTAGTACCTCGCCTCCGAGGGCCGCCGGTACCACAGCCACAGCGAGGGAGCCGTCCCGGCGAGCATCCCGATGGCGCCGATCCACGCCCAGACGGTCACGTTCGCGAACATCTCAGTTCACCCCCTCCGGACCGTCGTCGGCGAAGTCGAAGGCGGATCCATCGTCGCGAGGGTCCGAGCCATCGCCGGGGTCAAGGTCCCGACCGCCGTCGGAGGTCGCCACTCCCTCGGGGGCCGTCGTTCCTCGCGAGGCCGGATCGTCGGGGGGCGGCGTCGCCGTCGACGCGTCGTGATCCCCGTCGAGGTCGAGTTCCGCCCCCTCGATCTCCTCCGCCTCGTCGACGTCGTACTCGAAGCTCCCGACGGTGCTTCGGAGCCGCCCTGCGCGGCTCGAGAGCGCCTCGGCGGCGTTCTCGACGGCGGCGAGGGTCCGTTCCTGTTCGTCGACCGCGCCGGTGACGTCGCCGGCCGCGCTCGCGGTCTGTGCGCTGATGGCGGCGACGTCCTCGACGTGGCCGACGACGGTGTCGACCGTGTCCGCCTGCGACTCCGTCGCGCGGGTGATCTCGGTCATACTGTCGTCGGTCCGCTCCGAGGCCTCCGCGAGGCGCTCGAGCGCGTCGATCGAGGTCTCGACCGTCTCGACGCCGGTCTCGATCCGGTCTTCGGTCTCCGCTATCGAGTCGACGCCCGCCTCCGCGCGCGCCTGAACCGCGTGGATCCGGTCTTCGATCTCGGCGGCGGACTCCTGGGTCCGCTCGGCGAGGCTCTTGACCTCCTCGGCGACGACCGCGAAGCCCGCGCCGTCGGCGTCCGAACGCGCCGCCTCGATCGAGGCGTTGAGCGCGAGCATGTTGGTCTGTTCCGCGATCTCGGCGATCGTGTCGACGACCTCGCCGATCTCCTCGATCTCCTCGGCCAGCGCCTCGATGTCCTCCGTCGTCTCCGAGGTGACCTCCTCGACCGCGTCCATCTCCGCGAGGGCGGCCTCCGCCGCCTCCTGTCCCTCCTCGCCGACCGCCGCGGCGTGTTCGGCCGTCTCGGCCACTTCCGTGACCGTCGCCGCCACCTCCTCCGCCGAGGAGGCGAGCGACTCGGCCTCGTCGGTCGTCGCCCGGAGGTCGTCGCGCTGGGTTCGTGCCCCGTCGGCGATCTCGGAGACGGCGCCGGAGACGGTCCCGGTCGTCGACCGCAGGTTCTCGGTCCGGTCGTCGACGGTCCCGGCGACGGTCGCGGTGTCCTCCGCGACCGACGCGACCGACGCGACCGTCCCCTCGAGTTCCGCCGCCATCTCGTTGAACGCGGTGCCGACGCGTCGGATCGGGTCGCTCTCGCAGTCGGGGTCGACCCGGCGGGTGAGGTCGCCGTCGGCGAGCGCCCGCATCGCCTCCTCGTAGGCGGTCGCCTTGCGCTCGATCGTCGCCGCCCGCTCGTCGGCCTCGCGCCGAGCGGCCTCCGCGTCCGCCCGCGCCTCCTCGGCCTCGCGGATCTCGCGTTTGAGCGATCCGCGCATCTCGTCGAAGGCCGAAAAGAGGCGACCGATCTCGTCGCTCCGTCCCGTGTCGAGAGCGACGTCGAGGTCGCCGTCGGCCATCCGCTCGGCCTTCCGGGTGAGCTGTCGCAGCGAGACGACCGTGTTCGACCCCACGGTCACCCCGATCAGCGCGATCCCTATCACGGCGAGTAACGTCATGCCGACCAGCCCGGACCTGACCTCCTCCCCCGCGGGACCGAGATCCCCCGTACGAGCGTAAACGACGACCCCGTACGCGACCGAGACACCCATCACCCCGACCAGCGACGACGCGAGCTTCACGCCGTAACTGGCTCGGAGTCGAGATAGCGGTTCGAATCCCATCGATAGTGGATACGAAGGGATTTTCCACGGATAAAAGCGAGCGTCGGAGTATCAGACGTGAAAATCCCGGGCGTCACGGCTCGTCGACCGGAATGGAACGGAGCGCGACTCGGACGGCGTCGTCGCGATCGAACCGGACGGACGAAAACACCAAGCGGCCCCGCCGAGACGTCCACCCATGCGACTCGAGGACTACTGGGGGATCGGCCCGAAGACGAGCGAGCTGCTGACCGCCGAGCTCGGGGTCGAGCGGGCCGTCGAGGCGATCGAGTCGGCCGACGTTCGGGCGCTCGTCGACGCCGGGCTCCACCGCGGGCGCGCGACGCGGATCCTCCGCCGGGCGAACGGGGAGGCCGGGATGGGCGTCCTCGCGACCGGCGACACGCGCGAGGTGTACGACGACCTCCTGACGCTCGCGGCGGGGTACGCGCTCACCGAACACGCCGCCGACCGGATCCGCGTCCTCACGCCCTCGCTCGACCGGGACGCGATCGAGGCTCGGCTCGAGGAGGTCGTGGCCGCCCGCGACGCCTGGCGCAGTCTCGACGACGACGCCCGCGAGCGCGTGGTCGGCGCGTTCACCGCCTACGACGAGGCCGGCGGCACCGACCGGGCGGCCGTCGAGACCGCGATCGCGCTCCGGGAGGTCGGGCTGACCGGCGGAACCTTCGATGCGCTCTCCGGCCTCGACGACGACGCGCTCCGGGAGGCCGCGGACGCGCTCGGGAACGTGCGCGGCTCCCTCGGCGACGACGACGTCGAGGTGGCACCCGGCGCGGACGACGAGCTCGACCGGCTCCGCGAGCGGCTCGCGGCGGCCGAGGAACTCGCGGACTCGGCGTTCGACGTGCTCGAGACGGTTCGGGACGGCTCCCTTCGCGACTTCGAGGCGCTGGAGGCCGCGACCGTCGACCACGTCGCGACGGAGACGGGCGTCGACCCGGCGACGGTCCGGGCGGCGGCCCCCGACGACGCGCTCGACGCGGCCGACTTCGTCTCGGCCACCCTCCGGGGGCTCGTCGACGAGCTTTCGGCCGCGGTCGACGACCGGGAGGCGACCGTCGCGGCCGACCTCCGCGACCGTATCGGCGACGCCGGCGGCGACGTCGACCGGGCCGTGGAGGTCGTCTCCGACGTCGCGGTCGACCTCTCGCTCGGCCGGTTCGCCGCAGAGTACGACCTCGTCCGTCCGCGACTCGTCGAGGACGGCCTCGCGGTCCGGAACGCCCGGAGCCCCTTCGTCGACGACCCCGTCCAGCCGGTGTCGTACGCGGTCGGGACCCACTCGCTCGCCGGCGACGCGGGCGTCTCGAACGCCGAGTCGCCGCCGACGGGCGACCGGGTGAGCGTCCTCACCGGGGCGAACTCCGGCGGGAAGACGACGCTTCTGGAGACGCTGTGTGCGGTGACGCTGCTGGCGTCGATGGGGCTCCCGGTGCCGGCCGAGGAGGCGGAGGTCGGGTCGTTCGACCGGATCGTCTTCCACCGCCGGCACGCCTCGTTCAACGCCGGGGTGTTGGAGTCGACGCTGCGCTCCGTCGTCCCGCCGCTCGTCGAGGAGGGGCGGACCCTGATGCTCGTCGACGAGTTCGAGGCGATCACGGAGCCGGGGCGGGCCGCGGACCTCCTCAACGGCCTCGTCGACCTCACCGTCGACCGCGGCGCGCTCGGCGTCTACGTCACCCACCTGGCGGAGGACCTCAGCCCGCTGCCCGAGACGGCCCGGATCGACGGGATCTTCGCGGAGGGACTCACGAACGACCTCGAGTTGCGCGTGGACTACCAGCCGCGGTTCGGCACGGTCGGGAAGTCGACCCCGGAGTTCATCGTCTCGCGGCTCGTCGCGAACGCGACCGACCGGTCGGTCCGCGGCGGGTTCGAACACCTCGCGGCCGCGGTCGGCGAGGAGGCCGTCCAGCGGACCCTCTCGGACGCGCGCTGGACGCCGGAGGACGACCGATCGGCGGATGACTGATCCCGACCGTTCCGGAGAGGGAACCGACCCGACCCGGATCCGGTCGATCGCGGTCCATCGCGAGGACGTGGCGAACGCCCTCGAGGCGACGCTGCGGACCGAAAAGCGGGTCGTCCTGCGGGTGACGCCGCCGTACTCCGGTCGGATGCGCGCGCGGATCCACCGGGTCGACGACGCCTCGATGGACGGATCCGACGGAGCGATCCACGTCGATGCGGCCGCGTTCCTCGAGACGGTTCCCCCGTATCCAGAGGTCGACGAGACCGCGGCAGAGTTCCCCGACGCCGACGTGGAGACCCGCCGCGAGCGACACGCCGAGGCGGTCGCCGAGTGGCGGGAGGCCGTCCGCGAGGCGGTCGGTGGGACGGTGGAGATCGCCATCGCCGACGGCGACACGGTGGGCGAACGGACCCACGAGGTCGACGTGGTCGCGCTCGGCTAGCCGCCTACAACCGTATCCGCTCGACGGCCGTGCCCGCGGCCTCGAAGTCGCCGTCGCTGGCGGCGGCGACCACGACGGTCCGGGCGTCGTCGTCCGCGAGGCGGACCTCGAACTCGCCGTCGGTCGGCGTCGCGATCGCCGAGCCGTCGGCGGTGAAGACTGCGACCCGCTCGCCGGTCGTCTCGCCGGAGACGACGACTCCGTCGTCCTCGAATTCGGCGGTCGCCGTCAGCTCCGGGCCCGCGGGCAGGTCGCGCTCGACGAAGCGGTCGCGGACGACCGTCGGCGTCTCGACGGGCTCGCCGGCGTCGACGCCGTGTGCCAGCCGGATGAACCCCGCCATCGACCAGGCCAGCGGCGTCGCCCCCCCGGTCCCCTCGCCGAACTCCCAGCCGTAGTCGGTCGGGTGCTCGCGGTCCCACACCTGCTCGGGGAGCATCCGGCCCTCGTTGCCGAACCCGGCCATCGTCTCGAGCAGCGAGGCCGGCTCCAACGCGTCCTCGTCGGTGCCGCCGAAGGCGTCCGAGCCGTCGGCACGGGCTCGGAGCTCGTACTCGCCGCGCTCGCCGGTGAAGATGGGCCAGAGGCGTCCCTTCCCGTCGCCGGTGCCCGCCCACGGGCCGCCGGGGTCGCCGTAGCCGAGCTCGCCGTAGGCGTCGCCGATGTAGCGGTACCAGGCGGGGCCGTGCGGGGTGTCGACCCGGATGGAGTCGTCGACGACGGCGACCGAGTTGCGGACGACCGGGTCGTCGGCGGGCTTCACGCCGAGCCGGACGAGCTCGAGGAAGCCGCCGTCGACGATCTCGCGCTCGTCGTAGGTCGGTCCGTCGTTGGCGATCGTCCGCGGTCGGCCGGCGTTCGGGTCGCCGTCGGCGGTTATCCGGATGTAGTAGGGCGTCTCGTCGTGGCGGTCCGTGCCGGCGTCGGTCGCACACCACTCCTCGACGCGGTCGGCCCAGTCGTCGGCGAGCGCGAGCCACGCGAGCGCGTCGGCGCGGAGGGACTCCGGGTCCGGCGCGTCGTCTTCCGGGTCCGGCGCGTCGTCTTCCGGGTCCGGCGCGTCGTCTTCCGAGTCCGGCGCGTCGACCGCACCGGACGCGTCGCCGCCGTCGGCCTCGAGCCGGTCGGCCTCCGCGAGCGCGAGCGCGGCCGCACACGTCAGCCCCGCGATCTCGGCGGCGATGCTCGAGGGCGAGTAGCCCGCCTCCTCCTCCCAGCGCTCCTGGGCGGTCTGGGGGCCGTTCGTCGCCACGTAGCCGACCGACCGGCGCACCTGGTCGTAGTCGTACTCGGCGTCCGAGAGCGTCACCCCGTGTTCGTACAGCTGCCACGCCATCACCGAGGGGAACGCGATGTTGTCCATCTGCTCGCCGCCCCAGCGAGTCCGGCCGTCGATGTAGGTGTTCTGCGGGAGGAAGCCGGAGTCGTCCTGTTGGGTGTTGTAGAGGTACGCGAGCGCGTCCGCGCCGCGCTCCACCTCGCCGACCTCGATCAGCGCGGTGAACACCTGATAGAGGTCGCGCGACCAGACGAAGTTGTAGCCGTACCCGCGGTCCTCCTCGGCGAACTCCGTCTCGCCCCACGGGACCGAGGGGCTGGCGATCCCCGCCCCGTCGTGACGCTTGTCCTCGACGGCGGCGAGCGTCATCAGCGCGAACAGGTACTGTGCCTCGAGGTCGGGGTCGGAACTCACGGCGTCCGGGTACTCCCGACCGTCGAGCCAGTCGCGCCACGTGTCGACGTACGCCGACTCGACCGCCTCGAAGCCGCGCGAGAGCGCGCCCTCCGCCTCGCCGAGCGCCGCCGCGGTGTCCCCCTGCTCCGCGAACCCGAGCGCGACCGTGTCGGAGACGGTCGTTCCGCTGCCGAGGAGCCCGGCGAGCACGACGTTCCCGCTCGCCGTCTCGCTTGCCTCCCCGCGGTCGCCGCTCCCGAACAGCGACTCCAGCGCGTCGTCGCCGGCCGCGAGGGCGCTGGCCCAGTCGAACCCGCCGCCGGCCGTGAGCGCGGCCGCGACGTCGAAGGGATCGCCGTCGTCGTCGACCAGCTTGCCCGGCGGGCGGTTCCCGCGGTCGCTGTGGGCGAGCAGGTGGAACGGGCCGTCGCCGACGCGGCTCCCGCGGTCGTCGGTCCCGACGTTCGCGAGCGTGGTGTCCGCGAGCGCGTACACGTCGTAGGCGCGGGCGCCCTCGAACTCGACGTCCGCGAGGATCGCGTCGCCCGCGGTGTCGACCGCGTATTCGACCGAGAGCGTCCAGCTGTGTCCGTGTCCGTCGCCCGACTCGCGGATCGTCTGTCTGTACGCGAGCGCGTCCTCGGCGCTCGGCTCCGTGGACCGCGTGATCGTCTCCGTCGTCGTCACGTGGCCCGTCTCGTCGAAGGTCCGGACCGTGTGGCCCGTCTCCGGGTCGGCGATCAGGAAGTCGAACGTCCGGAGGTTCATCACGTCGATCCGGGGGAACCGCGCCTCCGTCAACGCCCCCTCGGTCAGCGTGAACCAGACCGGGACCGGGTCGTCCTCGGCGTGGTCCGCGGGCGTGCCGACGCCGAACTTCCGTCCGGTCGTCCACCGCGGGGCCTCCGGCCCGCTCGGCCGGTCGTGCGGCACCGGAAGCGTCCCGTGTCGCGCGAGCGTCGCGGTCGCGTCCAGTCGGAGCGCGTGCGCCCACGCGATCGGAGTCGCGCTGTCGAGGTCGCCGTCGTCGAAGACCTGCTCAGCGAGCAGCCCGGAGCCGTTCGCGAAGGGGCCGTCGGACTCACAAAGCGAGTACAGCCGCCGGGCCGCGGAGAAGAGCGGCTCCGGCTCGTCGCCCCGTGACTCGAGGATCCCGCCGACGGTCCCGGCGGCGACCGCGCCCCACAGCGTCGCGATCGACCACACCTTCGCGCCGCCCTGTTCGGCCGTCCGCCAGTCGTCGCCGACGAACCGGACCAGCCCCTCGACGTGTTCGGTCTCCCGGCCCAGCGAGTCGATCGACGTCCGGACGTGCGTCGACACCTGCGAGACGAACGCGTCGAGGTCGACCGCGTCGGGGATCGGGTCGAGCGACGGATCCGCCTCGGTCGCGTCGCCGCCGGCGACGTTCGGGCGTTCCTCGGCGAGCGCGACGTACTCGGCGAGCGCGTCCGCGAGCGCGAACGTGCTGGCGTCCGCGCGCTCGTCGCCGTCGCCGTCGCTGGCGCGCTGCGGGAACCGCTCGAGTTCGGGGATCCAGCGGCTCTGGAGGCCGGCGGCCGCGTCGTCGGCGGCGCTCGCGGCGGCGGCCCGTAGGTCCGCGTCGAGCGGCGCGCGCGCGACGGACGCGAAGGCACCGAGGTACGCCGCGCCCGTGTGCGTGAACCGTCCGATCGCGTTCTCCCAGCAGTTCTGACAGCGGCGGGGGAGCCCGTCCTCACGGGTCGTCTCCCGGAGGAACGCGACCGCGTCGCCGATCGCCTCGTCGATCCGGGAGCGGAGGGGCTCGGGCACGTCCGTCGTCCGTCGAAGCTCGGCGAGGAACGCGACGACCGACGCCGGCTGGTCGAGCTGGTCGTTGGGGCTCGCCCCGTCGCCCGACTCGATCCGGGCGTTCGCCCACCCCGGCGCGACCTTGCCGGAGTCGGCCCAGACGCGGTGGGGCCAGCTCCCGTCGGCGTCCTGGGTGCGACAGAGGAACGCGGCCGACGCGAGGAGGTCCTCCCGCGCGTCCAGATCGAGCTCCTCGCTCGCGGCGAGCAGGGCGCTCGAGGCCTCCGCCTCGTCGCGGAACCAGGTGTAGCCGTACCCGCCGGAGGTCGCGTAGAAGTGGTCGAACTCCGGACCGGCGATCCGGCCGCCGGACGCCGACTCGAGGAGGTCGAGCGCGCGGAGGTCGCTCGCCACCGTCGACGCCCGCGGCACCGAGTCGGGGACTCCCGGAGCGCGCGCCTCGGCCGCCTCGCGGACGCTGTCGGTGTCCGCGTGGGCGGTCGCGATCCGCGAGACCGCCTCGAGCCGGTCGGCGCGGTCGGCCTCCTCCGCGAGCCGCGTTCCGTCGCCGGATTCGCCCGATCCCGGCCCGTTCTCGTCGAGGACGGGTCGGCTGACGAGGGTGACGCGCTCGGTCCGCCCGTCGCGCTCGAAGGGGGCCCGCACGACGACGTCGGGCGTGAGGCTCGTGTCCTCGCGTTCGTCGATCTCGCCGCGATGGGGCGTCCGCCCGTCGTCCTCGCCGAGCAGTTGGGGGATCGTCTCCTGCCGTTGTCCGTGTGCCGCCGAGAGGCCGGTGGAGGCGGTGAGGAAGTCGTGCTCCCGGCGGTGGAACACCTCGATCACGTCCCCGCCCTCGGGACCGGACCCCTCGTGGACGAGGTTGCCGACGCGTCCTTCGACCATGTCGGGCGCGAACGCGCAGCTGGCGACGAGGTCGGCGTTCGCCGGCGGCGACCCGCGGAGGACGACGTGCGTGAGGTGGGCGTCCCCAACGACGAGGTCGAACTGGTGGACCGTGTACCGACCGGCGTCGTATTCGGTCTCGACGAGCGGGGTGTCCCCGTCGTAGTGCTGACGGGTGGTCTCGAGGTCCGCGAGCCACCGAACCCCGCCGCTGCCGGCGATCCCGATCCGGACCCGGTCGGTGCCGCCCACGCCGGAGAGCGCGTACGAACAGTCGTGAGCGTCGCCGTCCGGCCCGACGTGGACCAGCCGACCGCCGTCGCCGGTGAACGCCCCGACGGTGGTCGGCCGCTCCGTCGAGTAGCGTTCCCCGCGGCGACGTTTGTGTTCCGTGATCGCGGTTCGCAGTCGCATGCAAGTCCTGCCGGTCGCGGGAGCAAAAGCCTTGACGGACCGGGCGAAGCTGCTCGGCCGATCGCGGCGACCGGTTCGACCCCCGAGAGCGCGCGCCAGTTTGGCGTCGAGAGCAACACCGAAGACCCCCGGCGGCGATGGGCCGGCATGCACCATCCCGGACCCCCACGGTTCGTCTCCACCGGCGAGACGGTACAGCTCGCGCCGCGGGACCCGGAGCCGACCGGGAGCTACGAGTGGCGGATCGCGGACGCCCCGCCGACGAGCGACTCGACGGTCGGTTCCGAGCCCGTGACCGAGTTCACGCCCGACGTGCCGGGACAGTACCGGATCGGACTCGCGGCCCCCGACGGGGACCACCTCCTGACCGTGCTGGCGTTTCCGGCGGCCTACGAGGGGGTGGACGTCGCCGGCGGCAGCGGCGAGGCGATCCGCGATCGCGACGTCGACCGCGCGGGGATCGACTACGGGGCCGGCCGGCTCGCGGGTGAGGGCGGCCCCCCACGGATCCGGCTCGACGCCGAGATCGAGGGGACGGAGGCGGTCGTGCGCGCGGTCGCGACGCCGAACCCCGACTCGTCGCTCGCGGCCGACGACCTCGCCGTGCGGTTCGTGATCGACGACCGCGACGTCGCCGCGGCGGTCGCGGACGGACGGACGAACCCGCGAGACGCGTTGACCGTGACCGAGAACCCGACGGGGGCGACCATCCGGCTGCCGACCGGGTCCGTTCCGGACCGGCTCCGCGTCCACGCCGTCGCCGTCGCCCGCGATCCCGGGGAGGACGCCCGGGTCAGCGTCGCCGACGCCGTCTCGATCGATCGGGTCGACGCCGGGGGACCCGACTCGTTCGGCGACCCCACGGCGGGCGAGGCCTTCGAGACGACGCGGCCGAACCAGCCGCCGGCGTGGACCGCGGACGCGACCGTCTACGAGGTGTACGTCCGGACCTTCGCCGACGCGGAGGAGGGCGAGACGCTCGCCGCGATCGAGGGGCGGCTCCCCGAACTCGCCGAGTCGGGCGTGGACACGCTGTGGCTCACGCCCGTGCTCGAGAACGACGGGAAGCCGCACGGCTACAACATCACGGACTTCTTCGCGATCGCCGACGACCTCGGCGACCGCGACGACTACGAGCGTCTGGTCGAGACCGCCCACGACAACGGGATGCGGGTGCTCTTCGACCTGGTGTTGAACCACACCGCCCGCGACCACGAGTGGTTCCGCGACGCCTACCGGAACCCCGACTCGCCGTACCGCGACCGCTACGAGTGGCAGGACTCCGGCGAACCCGGCACCTACTTCGACTGGGAGCTGATCGCGAACCTGAACCACGCGAACCTGACGGTCCGACGGTACCTCCTCGACGTGGTCGACGAGTGGGCCCCGCTCGTCGACGGCTTCCGCTGTGACATGGCGTGGGCGGTCCCCGACTCGTTCTGGCGGGAGATCAGGGACCGAGCGAAGGCGGCCGACCCGGACTTCCTGTTGCTGGACGAGACGATCCCGTACGTCCCCCGGTTCCACGAGGGGATGTTCGACGTCCACTTCGACGCGACGCTGTACTTCCAACTCCGGCAGATCGGCCGCGGGGCCGCGCCGGCGGAGTCCGTGATCGACGCGGTCGAGAAGCGCGCCGCGGTCGGCTTCCCCGACCACGCCGGGTTCCTCCAGTACGTCGAGAACCACGACGAGACCCGGTATCGCGTGGAATGCGGCGACGCCGCGGCGGCGGCCGCCGCCGCGGCGACGTTCACCCTGCCGGGCGTGCCGATGGTGTACGCGGGCCAGGAGATCGGCCAGCGCGGCCGACGCGACCCGATAGCCTGGGACCACGCCCGCGAGGAGGTCCGCGAGCGCTACGCGCGGCTGTCGGCCGCCCACGACGCCCACTCGGCGCTCGGGCCCGCGGGCGACCTCGAGCGGGTGGACTACCGCGTCGCCGGCGGCGGTTCCGGGGAGCGGCCGATCGCCGCCGACGGCGACGAGGTCCATCCCGACGACGTGGTGGCGTTCCGCCGCGAGCACGGGTCCGAGGCGCTCGTGGTCGTCCTCAACTTCGCGCCGGGCGAGGCGCTCGTCGCGGTCGACGCCGACCACGGGCGGTTGAACGTCGTCACGGGGGACCCCTGCGTCGTGTCCGACGCCGAGGGGGAAGAACGGATCCGCGTCGACGACGTGGCGATCGTGTCGACGGAGCCGTGACCGCTTGGAGCCGGCAGCCCCCCGACCGCGGACGCAACGCTTGAGTCGGTGGCCGTCGCAGGCGTAGCCATGCGATTCGACCGCTCCGACGGAGTGTTCTGTCACGTCACGTCGCTGCCGGGGCCACACGGGATCGGCGACCTCGGCGACGGCGCGGCGGCCTTCCTCTCGT
Source organism: Halorubrum aquaticum (assembly GCF_900113615.1). GTDB lineage: Archaea > Halobacteriota > Halobacteria > Halobacteriales > Haloferacaceae > Halorubrum > Halorubrum aquaticum. The sequence continues at coordinate 11,553 of NZ_FOPZ01000001.1, read as the reverse complement.
TTCTCGGGGAGGCCGGCGTCGACTACTGGCAGGTGTGCCCGCTCGGACCGACCATCGGGGCCGCCGGGGAGTCGCCGTACCAGTCGCCCTCCGCGTTCGCCGGCAACCCGCTCCTGATCGACCTCCGAGGACTCGTCGACGACGGTTGGCTCGAGGCGGACGACCTGGAGCCGGTTCCCGAGTTCCCGACCGATCGGGTCGATTACGAGGCGGTCCGGGAGTACAAGCTCCCGCTATTGCGAACCGCGTTCGATCGGTTCGAGGCGGCGGAGGAGACGGGAGCGGGGGGGACGTTCGACGCCTTCCGCGAGCGCGAGCCGTGGGTCGAGGAGTACGCGCTGTTCCGGGCGCTCTCGGCCGCCAGACCGGAGGACACCTGGGTCGAGTGGCCCGAACCGCTCCGCACGCGGGACCCGGACGCGCTCGCGGCGGCGCGGGAGGAACACGCCGAGGAGATCCGGTACCACGAGTTCCTCCAGTGGACGTTCGACCGGCAGTGGGCGGCGCTCCGCGACCGCGCCGCCGAGGCGGGCGTCGAGATCGTCGGCGACGTGCCGATCTACGTGGCGCTCGACTCCGCGGACGTGTGGGCGAACCCCGAGGCCTTCCGGCTCGACGAGGGGAACCGTCCGGCCGCGGTCGCGGGTGTGCCGCCGAACGCCGGCGACGACGGGCAGCGCTGGGGGAACCCGGTGTACGACTGGGAGCGGCTCGCCGAGAACGACTACGGCTGGTGGATGGACCGGTTCCGCCGGCTGTTCGATCTGGCGGACGTCGCCCGGCTCGACCACTTCCTCGGGTTCGTTCGGTACTGGGCCATCCCCGCCGACGCCGACGACCCGGCCGCGGGCGAGTGGAACGACGGGCCGGGGCGGGCGCTCTTCGAGGCGGTCGAGCGCGAGTTCGGCGAGGCTCCCTTCATCGCGGAGGACCTCGGGTTCGAGGACGCGCGGATGGACGACCTGATGGCCGAGTTCGGCTTCCCCGGGATGCGGGTGCCGCAGTACGCGAACTGGACCGAAGGGGGCAACCCGTACCAGCCGATGCACTATCCCGAGTCCGTCGTCGGCTACACCTCCACGCACGACACCGACACCTGGGTCGGCTACTACGAGGACCTCGCGCCCGCGCAGCGCGACGCGCTCCACTACAACCTCGGCTACGGCGGCGACCGGCCGATCGAGTGGGCGATCGTCGAGGAGGTGTGGAGTTCGGAGGCGATCCTCGCGATGACGACCGTCCAGGACCTGCTCGGGCTCGGCAGCGACGCGCGCTTCAACGAGCCCGGAACCGTCGACGGCAACTGGGAGTGGCGCGTCGAGCGCGACGCGCTGAGCGACGACCTCGCCGGGCGGCTCCGCGAACTCGGCGAGTTCCACGTGCGGTGATCACGAGGCCGGGTCCTTTGTTTCGCGAGGCTGGGTCCCTTCGTCGTCGGCGCGCGCGAAACGAGCGCCAGCGAGTCGCGCGCGAGGGAGCGCCGGCCGGGCCGCCGAGCGGAGCCGGCGGCCCGGCGGGTGCGAGGCTGGGGAGGGTGAGGTGTGGGAGGGTGAGGTGTGAGAGGATGGTGCGGGAGGGTACCGAGACGGGGGGATGGGGGCGGATCCCGGTACCCGCGACCCTCAGTATCCGCCGTCTCGACCGAGGATCAGGTAGAGCACGATGCCGAGCAGCGGCGCGAAGAAGACCACGATGGCCCACAGGAACGCGGGATGCCCGCTCCGCTTTTGTGCGTCGCTGTACGTCCAGACGATCATCGCGATGTGCGCCGCGAACATCAGGAGGGCGAAGAGCAGGGAGACGATCGCGACGATCCCACCCTGCAGCGGGACGACTGGTACCATACGACCGCGGTCGACTCCCGACGACAAGTGCTTTTCCCTCGAAGGCGAGACCGCGACCCGCCAGACCGACGACGACTCCCCGACTCGAGCACGGGCCAGCGACGAACCGTTTTTATTCCGGCGGGGAACGGTAAGCGTATGGAACTCCCAGTCGACGCGGACCGGCTCAGAGCGGACATCGAGGCGAACGCGGCGTTCGGACAGCTCGACCTCGAGGACCCCGAGGCACACGGTCGAACGAACCGCACCGGCAGCGAGGCGAACCGGAAGGCCCGCGATCGCTTCGTCGAGCGGCTCGAGGACGCCGGCATGGAGGTGACCGTGGACGCGATCGGCAACGTCGCCGGCGAGTGGGTCCCGGACTCCGCGGACCCCGACGCCGCGCCCGTCGCCTGCGGCAGCCACCTCGACAGCGTGCCCGAGGGCGGGATCTTCGACGGCCCGCTCGGCGTGTACGCCGCGCTCGAGTCCGTGCGCGCGATGCGCGACGCCGGCGTCGAGCCCGACCGCCCGGTCGTCGTCGTCAGCTTCACCGAGGAGGAGGGCGCGACCTACGGGAACGGGCTGCTGGGTTCGAGCGTCGCGACCGGCGAGACCGACCTCGAGGAGGCGCTCGCCTACGAGAACGACGACGGCGAGGCCCTCGGCGATGCGCTCGAGTCGATCGGCTACCGCGGCGAGGGAACGGAGACGCTCGACCCGGCGGGCTGGGACGCCTTCTACGAGCTCCACGTCGAACAGGACACCACGCTCGAGGAGGCGGGCGTCGACGCCGGGATCGTCACGACGATCACGGGGATCGGCCACTGCGAGGCGACGATCCTCGGGGAGGCGAACCACGCGGGCGCGACCGCGATGGACGACCGGACGGACGCGCTCGCGGCCGCGAGCGAGTTCGTGCTCGACGTCGAGGCCGCCGCCAACGACGTGGTCGCGGAGTCCTCCGAGACCGCCGTCGGCACCGTCGGGGCGCTGTCGGTCTCGCCGAACGCGACGAACGTGGTGCCCGGCCGCGTCGAGGCCGGCGTCGACGTCCGCGACGTGAAGGCCGAGTCGATGGAGACGATCGCGGAGGCGGCCCGCGAGTCGCTCGATCGCCTGGAACGCGAGCGCGGGGTCGACACCGAGTTCGCGCGCCCGTCCACCGTCCTGCCGGAGCCGATGAGCGACCGACTCCGGGAGATCGCTCACGACTCCGCGGAGGCGGCGGGCCGGTCGGCCATCGACCTCCACTCGGGGGCCGCACACGACGCGATGCGGGTCGCACGGGTCACCGACGCCTCGCTGCTGTTCGCGCCCTCCCGTGACGGGGTCTCCCACAACCCCCGCGAGTGGACCGACTGGGCGGACTGTGCGGCCGCGACCGAGGTCCTCGCGGGCGCGGTCGCGCTGGTCGCCGGCGGAAACGAGTGATCGCCCGCGACGACGACTGACGGCGGTCGGTCGAACTCGGAGACGGAGAGGCCGGTCGAGGTCAGGGGCGAGGAGGTCGGTCGCAACGGTTTTGCCGCCGCCCGCCGACAACCCGTCGTGAGACGATCGATCCCGCTCGGCTCCGTGCTCCTCGGGACCGTCGCCGCCGCGATCGGTCTGTTCGTCGGCACCGCCGAGCCCCTCGCCGGGTGGCCCGCGGTCGGCGACTACCCCGCGAACCTCGTCGTCGAGCGGGCGGCGTTCGTGCTTGCGCTGTTCGCGCTGCTCTTCGGCTCCTATCGGCTGCTCGCGGACGTGTTGATGCGCTCGTCGAACAAACGCCGGGCGTACAACACGCGGAACCTCCTGCGGCTCGCGTTCGGGTTCGTCGGAACCGTCGGAACGCTCGCGGTGTTGACAGACAACTGGCTCGGATTGTTGTTCTCTCTTGGCGTCATCGGGTTCGCGATCACGTTCGCGCTCCAACAGCCGCTGCTCTCGCTCATCGCGTGGGTGTACATCACGGTCAAGCAGCCGTACGGCGTCGGCGACCGGGTCCGGATCGGCGACGCCAAGGGCGACGTGATCGAGGTGGAGTTCCTCGTGACGACCCTCTGGGAGATCAACGGCGAACTCGTCAGCACGAACCAGCCGTCGGGCCGGGTCGTGACCGTCCCGAACAGCGTCGTGCTCTCCTCGAACGTGGTCAACTTCGGGGGCGGCGGCTCGCCGTACGTGTGGAACGAGGTCGCGATCCAGGTCGCCTACGAGACCGACCTGGAGTTCGCACGCGGGCTCATGCGTGAGGAGGCCGCGGAGCTGCTCGGCGAGGAGATGGCTGCGGGGATCGCCGCCTATCGGGACGCGCTCTCGGAGACGCCCGTCGAGTTGGAGGTCCACGACGGGCCGAGCGTCAACGTGACACAGGGAGAGTCGTGGGTCGAGCTTCGCCTCCGGTACCTCACACACCCGCGCCGCGGTCAGCGAGTGAAAAACGAGCTGTACGAGCGGATCCTCGACCGGTTCAACGATCACCCCGAGCGGGTCGCGTTCCCGGTGAGTCGGAGCCGGTAGTCGAGGGGTGACCGGACGGGGAAACCGGGACGCATTTGGGAAAGTCATTATACACCCGCACCCGGTAGCAGGCATACGATGGGTCTCTGGTTCGACGTGGCACGGGTCTCCGCAGGGTTGAACGTAGCCCTGCTCCTCGCGCTCGTCTGGGTGTGGGGACGGAACTACCTCCAGTTCCGGTCGAAACACACCCTCGGACTCGTGATGTTCGGTGGGTTCCTGCTCGGGGAGAACGCGCTCGCCCTCTACATCTACCTCGTCGACCCGATGTTGTCGGCGTGGTTCGCCTCGGAGGCGGTCCCGTCGGTCGCGTGGCGCGCCATGATGGCACTTCACCTCCTTCAGACGGTCGGTCTGGTGTTTCTCGTGTGGATCACGTGGGACTGAACCGGAAACTGGAGAAGGCTCGGATCGAGGGATGGAGAGGGTCGGATCGGGAGGTGGAGACGCCGGACCGGATCCGCCTCGCTACCTGAATGATTTATATACTATCAGGGTCGAGTTACCGAGTGTCACGGCCACACGACGATCGACGAAAGGAAACTATAACGGTCGATAACGGGCGGTAGCGAAGTTCTCAGAGTACACAGCGCACTCCAATAACGACAAGTTTAAATATAGAAGACGCTTACTGTTAGTTAACGAATCGGGCACACCCGGCCCTCGCATTTTCGTCGGGAGTTCGATCGGAGAACACCCATGACAGAGACACGCATTCGAAGTTACGAGCGAGACGAGACGGTCGATCGATCCGCCGCTTCAGAGCGGACGGATGAGCAGCACTCCGAGAGCGAGTCCGTCGAAAACGAACGGGTGACGAGCTGTCCGGAGTGTACGGGCCGTCTCGTGACGGACACCGAACACGGCGAGACGGTGTGTGAAGACTGCGGGCTCGTCGTCGAGGAGGACTCGGTCGACCGTGGACCGGAGTGGCGCGCGTTCGATTCCGCGGAGCGGGACAGCAAGTCCCGCGTGGGCGCGCCCACGACGAACATGATGCACGACAAGGGCCTGTCGACCAACATCGGCTGGCAGGACCGCGACGGCTACGGGAAGTCGCTTTCCAGCCGACAGCGGCGACAGATGCAGCGGCTCCGCACCTGGAACGAGCGCTTCCGTACCCGGAACTCGAAGGAGCGCAACCTGAAACAGGCCCTCGGCGAGATCGACCGGATGGCCTCGGCGTTAGGGCTCCCGGACAACGTCCGCGAGACCGCCTCCGTCATCTACCGCCGCGCGCTGAGCGAGAACCTGCTTCCCGGCCGCTCCATCGAGGGCGTCGCGACCGCCGCGCTGTACGCGGCCGCCCGGCAGGTCGGCAACCCGCGGAGTCTCGACGAGTTCACCGCGGTCTCGCGCGTCGACAAGATGGAACTCACGCGGACGTACCGCTACGTCGTGCGCGAACTCGGCTTGGAGGTACAGCCGGCGGACCCCGAGAGCTACGTGCCCCGGTTCGTCTCGCGACTCGACCTCCCCGAGGAGGTCGAACGGCTCGCGCGGGAGCTCCTGAAGAGCGCGAAGGACGCGGGGATCACGAGCGGCAAGTCGCCGGTCGGCCTCGCGGCCTCGGCCGTCTACGCCGCCGCCCTCCTGTCGAACCGAAAGGTGACCCAGAGCCAGGTGAGCGAGGTCGCCGACATCTCGGAAGTGACGATCCGAAACCGGTACAAGGAGCTGCTCGAGGCCAGCGACCACATGACCGCATAGCGGCTCGACGAAGAACTCGTCTCGACGACGGCGAGAGGGACGGGGAGGGACCCCGGCGACGAGGGTGGATCGCGACTCCGGGACGACCGTGCGGAACGTGACCTCGTCACGTACGTTTTTAATCCGACGGGCTGTACGTGGCCGTATGGTCGAAGCGTTCGTCAGGCTGGTGTGTCCGGAGTGTACCAAGGAGTGGCAGGAGAATCCGGCCGAACTGCCGGAGCTGCGCACGAACTTCAGCTGTTCCAATTGTCACGCGACTCGACGGCTCACGGAGTTCATGCGGACCGAGCGGGACCTCGAGGCGGTTCGACAGTTCCAGTGACGGGGCTTCCGAGGGCTATATAGACGGGAGGTATGGTAACTAGACTCAGGATAGTAATATAAGCCTCCGGTAGCAAAGGACCGTTACTCATGAAGAAACAGGAGCTCATCCACCTTCACGGCCTTCTGGCCGAGGTACGAAAACAGTGCGAATTCTGGAACGACGACCTCGACCTCGACGCGTACGAGGAGCTCGGCGTGAAACCGACATCGATTCACAAATCGAAGACGGACCACAAGGCGGCCGTTTTTAAACTGACCGAGGGGATCACGGAGCCGATGGAGGAGACGGAATCGGAGCCGCTGGCCCCCACCGCGGACTGAGATTCGTCGAGTAGCCTACCGTCGTTCGTTACGTCCCGAGTGACGACCACGCCTGCGAATCGGAGACGTCACTCCCTCTCGTCGGTCGACGACGACGCATCCGTCTCGCCCTCCTCGTCGATCTCCTCGACCGAGAGTACCTTGAGCGGGATGTTCCGGAGGCGTTGGCCGATCTCCTTTCTCGCGACCCGCCTGGCGTGTTCGGCGCGGTCGACGTTGAACACGTCCATCCGGAGTTCGAGCGCGACGAGCGCCTCGTCGGCCGCGATGAACGCCGGCGGGAGCTCCTCTCCCGTCGGGGAGGTACGACTTCCCATGTCGATCTCCACGTAGTTGAGGTCGGGATTCAACATCTCTCCCGTCTTCGAGACCGCGATCCGGACCGCCTCGTCGACGGTCTCCACGTCGTAAACGGGAACGGCGGCCTCCACGACGACTCGACAGTCCATCACGTGAAGACGTACCGTGCGAACGAGTATGAAGCTTCGGCCGAGGTCACTCCCCGCCGGCGCGGAGGTGATGGAACACGTAGGTCTGGGCGTATCCGGCGTGCTCCCCGCCGAACCGCTCGCGAATGGCACGGGACGTCTCCGCGTACGATCCGCGGTCGCAGTCGGGGTAGTACTCCTCGATCGTCGTGTGGATCCACGTGTCGAGCGGCACCGCCTCGAGGAACCCCAACGAGAACAGCGCGACGCAGTCGGCCACCTTGTCGCCGACGCCGATGAACCGCGTCAGCGACTCCCGCGCCTCCTCGTACGGGAGACCGAGCGCTTCCCTCGGGTCCGCCTCTCCGGACGCGACCATCTCCGCAGTCCGTCGGACGTAGGGCGCTCGGTACCCGAGCGAGAGGTCACGGAGGTCGGACTCGCTCCGAGCCGCGAGCCCTTCCGGCGTCGGGAACGCGTGATACGTCTCCCCGTCGAGCTCGACGGCGTCCCCGTACGTCTCCCGAAGCCTCCGTTGCATCCCATGGATCCGGGCGACGCGCATCTGGGCGGAGCAGATGAACGAGACGAGGCAGGGAAACGTCGGGTCCCGAACCAGACGCATCCCCTCGTACCGGTCGTAGGCACGATCCAACAGGGAAAGGTTCGGCATCGAATCGCGGATCGCGTCGAGGTCGTCGTCGAGCCGGAGCAGGTGGGTGAGAAGCGGAACCGCGTCCGTCGACGCCTCCCACTCGATCGTCCCGTCACGAACGCCGCCGACCTGCCGGACCCGCAGGGGAACGCGTTCGTCGGTGACGCCCGGGATCGGGGAGACGACGGTCTCGTACCACTCGTCGCCGCCGTGGGCGTGAAGCTCCTCGTAGGTCCGACCGTCGGCGCGGTTCCACAGGTAGCTCTGTCCGCTCTCGACGGTCGCCTGGAGGTCGAAGGGACCCGAGAGGTCGGCGACGTCGATCGCTCCTCGTTCCATCGGATCCGTGGAGGCGACGCGAGCGTATCCGGGTTTCGGTACCGACGACGGAGGAAGCGGAGGCCGCGGGATCGGGAACGACGCCCGGGCGAAGCGGCGAAGGGGCTTTCCCCCGTCGACACCGTAAAGCGGGTATGCCGACGTACCGCCGGAGAACCCGGATAGCCGCCCCCATCGGGGACGTGTGGGCGTTCCACTCGACGGTCGACGGGTTGCTCGAGTTGACGCCCGAGTGGATGGACATGCGGATCGAAGCCGTCGAGGGGCCGGACGGCGAGCGTGATCCCGAGGTGCTGACCGCGGGCTCACGGATCCGGATGTCGATCCGGCCGTTCGGCGTCGTACCCCGCCAGCGGTGGATCTCCCGGATCGTCGAGCGCGAACCCGACGGAGACGCCCCCGTCGAAGGAAGCGCGTACTTCGTCGACGACATGGTCGACGGGCCGTTCCGGACCTGGGAACACACCCACGCCTTCTACGCCGACGGGGACGAGACGGTTCTCGTCGACGCCGTCGAGTACCGGCTCCCGTTCGGCGCGGTCGGCGACGCCGCGGGACCGTTCGCGAAGGTCGGCTTCGAGGGCATGTTCCGGGACCGACACCGGCGGACGAAGGAGCGGTTCGGCAGGGCCTGATCGGCTCACCGATCCGTTCCCGTGGTCGTAAAGTAGATCCCCGAGAGGACGATCACGCCGCCGACGACCGTGAAGCGGGTCGGAGCCTCGCCGAGGAGCACCAACGCGAGGACCGTCGCCCCGACGGGCTCGCCGAGCAGCGACACCGAGACGACGCTCGATTCGAGGTACCCGAGCACCCAGTTGATCACGGTGTGTCCGAACAGTCCCGGACCGACCGCCAGACCGAGGAAGACCGCCCACTCGCGGGGCGGGTACCCGGAGAGCGGATGTCCCTGTGCGAGCACGAGCGCGAGCAGCGACACCGTACAGACGCCGTAGACGACGACCACGTACGGGACCAGCGCGAGTCGCTGACGCAGCGACCGGCCGGCGAGGACGTAGCCGGCCGCCGTCACCGCCCCGAAGAGCGCCAACCCGTTGCCGTAAAGCGGGGCCGGTCCGACGAGGACCCCCCCGAGGAAGTCACCGAGCGACATCGCCACGATCCCGCCCACGGCGACCCCGATCCCGACGGCGATCCGTCGAGTCACCCGCTCACGGAGCAAAAGCCACGCGCCGAGCGCGACGAACACCGGCTGTGCCTGAACGAGCGTGACGCTCGCCGCGACGCTCGTCCACTCAAGGCTCTCGAACCACGAGGCGAAGTGTAGCGCCAGCGCGACCCCCGACAGCGTCGCGAATCCGAGGTCGCGCCGGTCGATGCGACCGAACTGATCGCGATACCGCCACGCGGCGACCGGAAGCAGCGGGAGCGTGGTGAAGAGCACTCGATAGAACGCGGCGACCGAACTCGGCGCGTCGCTCCACCTGACGAGGATGGCCCCCGTACTGACGGCGAGAACTGCGGTAACGAGTCCCACCTCCGGAGACACGCGCGGAGCGGTTCTGCTCGAGGTCACACGACCGCTTTCCGGCGAACCCGGTTACCGTTTTCGGGAGGTCGACGGAGGTTTGAACCGCGGGACCGAACGGATCGACATGTGTTCGGACACCTTCGGAGTCGGCGTGCGCGTCACCGAGGAGGAACTACGGTTTCTCGTCCGCGTCCCGACGGACGTCGATTCGGGATGGACCGACCCGGAGGCGTTCCAGTCGCTCGTCGCGGAGGTCGTCTGGGAGCGCCTCGACAGACGGTCGGTCCTCGAGACGATCGCGAACGAGTACGACACCGGCGACACGGTGACGCTGGGAACGGTCACGCTCGATCCCGACGGCTCGGTCGTCGATCACGACCTGACGGTTCCGGGAGGACGCGACCGAAACGGGCGATAACCGCCGGGCGCACGTCACTCCTCGGGGAGCCGGGCCGACTCGTCGTCGGAGACCGCCGCGAACGCGACGCCGACGGTCGCCATTCGGGACGGATCGTACGCCGTGAGGTCGTATCGCGTCGATCCGACCGTTTCCGCCCACGTGTCGAGCACCCCCAGCGAAACGAGCCCGGACAGCGTGGCTCCGAGCGTTCTCGGCGTCGTCTCCGGGTCGGAGAGGACGGCATGGACCTGCTTCGATTGCGGGTAATTCCGGGAACAGGACTCGATACCGCGCTGGGCCTCGGTCCAATACCGTCGCGTGTATCCGAACGTGGTCGGGTCCTCGTTCTGGAGCCTGTCGATCGCCGCCATCGACTCCGGATCGACTCCCTCGATGCCGTCGGCCCGTTGGAGAACCGACGGCAGCACGGACGCCGACTCGGCCGTGAGCGACCAGCCGATCGTGACCGGCGCGTCGACTTCGGCGGCCGCCGTCGCGAGCTCCTCGACCGCCTCGACCGCCTCGACTGCCCCGCGTTCGGCCGCGAACGGCGCGAGGTCGTCGAGTATCACTCGCGGCTCGGAACCCTCGAACTCCGCGAGACTCCCGGAAACCGTCTCCAGAATCAGGTCGACCCCGACGCCCGATCCGAGGACCGTGTACGCGAGACGCCGTTCCGGGAGGACCTGTGTAGTCGCCGTTTCGGCCGCACTACGGGAGACGTCACTCGCGACGACGACGGACTCCCGTCGTGGAGTTTCCCCGGCGCGTTCGCGCCAGCTACGTCTCCACGCCTCGAGGTCCGTCTCCAGCAGGACCGAGACGACCGATCGATCCGTTAACCCGTCCCGAACGGACGGCGATCCGGTAGACGCGACCCGGATCGTAACGTCGCTCTCACGTGTCGTCGGGACGGTCATTAACGTCTTGTCTTCAAACAGAAATACCATAAACTTATTGGTGAAACAATCAATATTGAGACCTTCAAGGGCGACGTACATCCGATAAACGGCGTCTCAGTCCGGATCCGGGCGCTCAAACCCGGACGTAACGCCAGCCGTGTCCGACGACGGTCTCGCGGTCATCGAGCGGGATCCGGATGAACGGAGTGGATCCGTCACGAGCGAGCGTCCAGGACCCGACCGATCGACGGCCGTTCGGCTCACAATATAACTGAAAAAAAGCCCACGGACACGGTGTCCGTGGGCTTGGACGGGAATGATCCCGATGAATGGTGAGGCGGCGTGCCGCGGTTCCCAGAGGATCGCTCACTCCAGTACTTCCCGGTACGCGGGTGGGCTTAACTTCCGTGTTCGGAATGGGTACGGGTGTGCCCCCACCGCTCTGGCCGCCTTCATGCCGACTCCCGGACTCGAACCGGAACTCTCCATGACGGAGAGACGCCTGTCTCGGTAATGACTACCGTGTATACGTGCGATCCAGCTACCGCCTGAACTCATGCGAGTGTGGAATATCTAGTGACCATATGATTGTGGCTTCGGTCTGTTAGTGCTCGTGGACTCAACGCCTCGTTGCCTCGGCGCGTACAT